>NZ_JBFUPV010000001.1:1052351-1176256 GCF_041360755.1 Bacillus sp. RCC_6_1 | reverse complement strand
TCTTTAAATTCCCTACACAAAAAAAAAAACAACCTCTACTATAATTGACGTTGTATTTTCTTAGCTTGATAGCGATGGGATTAATGCAGTAATACCAGAAATAATAGGCCCAATGCCGATGAAGAAATTCCCAATCCGTTGATACACACTTTTTTGATTGTATTGATGTTGTACGTAACCTAAAGCCCCTTGACTTGTATCTGTCGGGAAGAACTGCGTTGCTACAATCTTATGACGGAACAGCACGCACATAATGGCATGTCCAAGTTCGTGAATAGGAACACCGATCCAAGCCGTTAATAGGAATCCTTTTCGTCCAAAAGCTCTCGACCAATACATCCGTGTGAGAGATTCTAAATAGCCTAATAGAAATCCAATTACAATGATAACGCCAATTAAAGATAATAATTGGATTACGCTTGTAAGGAGTATTTGAAAAATTGAGTTTACCAATTCCATTGCCAGTCATCCAATCTGTTAAAAATATTATTTATTCTGTTTCATAATAGCATTTTTTTTCAAGATTACTAGCACATATATTTTCTTTCGGAAGAAGGATTTCAGAATCTTTTTCTTGTAGTCATGTTTTATGTACAAATTCATATATTGAATTTGTAACACCCTATACGGTATATCCTTAAGGAGGGATAAGAGAATGAAATGTCCGTCATGTCATACAGAAAATGCAGCGGAGGCAAAATTTTGCGGGAATTGTGGACATTCGTTAACGGAAGAAGTAGTGGCAAGTAGTGGCCAAGAAGAAGGGCCGGAACAAGCACGTGCGGCACAAGCAAAGGAAGCTCGGCAAAATGAAACGGTAGAGCAAGCGAAGCGGTTTGCGAGCGGCTATTTTCAATTTTTTAAACATGCATTACAAGCACCGACAGCGATTATGCAAAGCGGCGCTATTGAAGTACGAAATGGAATTGTAAGTCTTGTTCTTATTTGTTTTTTAGGAGCATGTATTTTTTATAGAATGATGAGTGCAGCATCAGCAGTTACGAGAACATTTGCACCAGATATATCTACTCCCACGTTTTTTGTAGAATCTATAACGGTCTTTTTCTTTTTATTAATTTTAACTTTATTTGTCGGATTTATTATTTTTGTAAGTGGTAAGATGATGAAATCATCTTTTTCGTTTCTTGAAGTATTCGGTATATGGGGAACGATAGCGACGCCGGCTATTGTCATATTAGTCCTTTCTTTTCTTTTTAGTTTCTTATTAATCTTTTTCTTACCGATATTATTATCCGTAGCTGCAACTTATATAGGGATTAGTATAACTGTAGCCGTATTAAAGCTAGACAATGGCGGATTAGATCTCGTTTACACACTTATTATTGCAAATGTTTTAATTGGAATTGCAACATTCATTGTACTTTGGTCTTACATTAGCACGATAATTCAAGCCTTAACACAGGGAATAACTGGCTTCTAATGAAAAGGTGGTTGACTGGATGAATGTATGTACAAAGTGCGGAGTTCAGTTTGAAGATGGTGTGCAGTTTTGTCAAAACTGCGGGACGAAGAGGGGACGTTCTGTAGTAAAGAAGAACATGAGCGGTGGTGTAAAAGTTGGCATTACACTGTTAGCGCTATTTGTTATAGCGATTATTGGATTGTATTTGTACGGATTGTCGTATTATACGCAGGTGGCACAAGTAGACCGGATGATTACGATTTTACAAGAGAGGGACGGAGAGAAATTAGCTGAGATCGTTACGGCAGATG
The DNA here is from genome assembly GCF_041360755.1 of Bacillus sp. RCC_6_1. Classification (NCBI taxonomy): domain Bacteria; kingdom Bacillati; phylum Bacillota; class Bacilli; order Caryophanales; family Bacillaceae; genus Bacillus; species Bacillus sp. RCC_6_1. Next base: position 1,174,522 of record NZ_JBFUPV010000001.1, on the reverse strand, counting down.
ATCCATCGGTTATGATAACGAGAGAGAGCGTAACGCCTCTATTTTCATATATAAAAGAAAATCCATCTTACGTGAATGAATTAAAAGAATATTTGAGACAAGGTGAAAAACAACGGGACGGAATAGAAAGAGCTGATTTTTCATTAACGAAAGACGGAAAGTATTTCTTTATATTTGATCGATATAAATTGAAAGCGAAGACGTACTATGCAACTTTGCTTTCAAATGAAAAAGACGTATCGTTAAAAATGAACGGAAAAGAAATTGATAAGACAGATGACAAAAAGTTTGAGAAGCAATATGGGCCATTTCTTCCGGGAAATCAAGTGTTTCAATCAGAATATAAAAATGACTACGTAAAACTATCGCGTGAGGAAAAGGTTGTACTTATGAAACAAAGCCAAAATAACGTAACGGTAGATTTAACGTTGCAAGGTCAATATATTACAGTTCAAACGAACGCGCCTGGTGCAACATTGTACGTAAATCAAAAACCAGTTACAGCGCTCGCAGGAGAAGAAATTACATGGGGGCCTGTAGCGACTGATGGAAGCGCGAAAATTTATTTAGAACGAAATGGAGAAAATGGACGGGAAACGACAAAAGTAGAGACGGTAACGGCACTTTCGTCTTATAATCTTCCATTTCAAAAGAAAAGTACAGAAAAACCAGTTGTTTATAATGTTACTCCAACGCCCGCGACTGAGTATGTATATAATGGTTTCATCTTTCCTGATAGTGATATTCGAAAATTAACGAGCACAGATTTAACATATTTATCGAAAGAACAGTTGAAAATTGCTAGAAATGAAATATATGCAAGGCATGGACATATTTTTCAAACGAAAGATATGCAAGCGTATTTTGCAAAACAGTCTTGGTATAGAGAAAATCCTTATTTTACAGGAAAGTTAACAGATATCGAAACTTATAATATTGAACTAATTAAATCAAGAGAATAGAGCGCGGGAAAAAGGTACAGTGTATATTACTGTACCTTTTCTATCGTTATTTGGCTGGACGAGGTTCCCTAGAGAAAAAGATATGAAAGAGAAATGTGACTTTACTTGCCCCTCCTGATGTACTGGCTTGCACATGAGATAAAGAACTAGACGTTAAAGCAGCTTCGGAATGAGGAGGGACGATTATTTTAAGCGTATCATCTGATTCTGATGATGCAGTAACTGTTATTGTATCGTCAGAAAAATTTATAATTTTAACAGTACCGACTGGAAAGATGGCCTTGCGAGTGTGTGATGCAGAAGCGAAGCGGGTAGCTTTCCAAATAGTTTGTGAGAAAGTGTCATTGTCAGATAACCAAGCACGAGCACTGTATAAAGTTACACTAACGGTAAACTCCTGTTCAAGCGGGAGGGCGGGTTTCGGTTCTATCGGTTCCTCTGGAAGCTGGACGAGAAGGCCGGCGCACATGTATGTTTCACCTACTTTCAATAGCTACTGTTATAGCATATTAAACATGTTGTATATAAGACACGACGGTTACCTATTCAAGCATAGGTTTGTGCACCAAATTTGAAGATGAAATTCTCTTTCTTTACAATGGAAGTAGGTGTTATTTCTATAAAATATGGAAAACGTAAAGAGTATGTAAAAAAGAAGGAGTGGTAAAGTGAACTATGTCATTATTGGCGGAGATGCAGCTGGTATGAGTGCAGCTATGCAAATTGTTAGAAACGATGAAAATGCAAATGTTGTAACTTTAGAAAAAGGTGAAATTTATTCATACGCTCAGTGTGGATTACCGTATGTCATTAGTGGTGCTATCGCTTCAACTGAAAAGTTAATCGCGCGCAACGTAAAGACGTTTCGTGAGAAATATGGAATTGATGCGAAAGTGCGTCATGAAGTAACGAAAGTAGATACGGAAAAGAAAATGGTGTACGCAGAGCATACGAAGACGAAGGATGTCTTTGAATTTCCATATGATCGATTATTAATTGCGACTGGAGTGCGTCCTGTTATGCCAGAATGGGAAGGACGGGAATTACAAGGCGTTCATCTTTTAAAAACAATTCCTGATGCTGAGCGCATATTAAAAACGTTAGAAACGAATAAAGTTGAAGATGTAACGATTATTGGCGGTGGTGCAATCGGACTAGAGATGGCAGAAACATTCGTCGAACTTGGTAAGAAAGTAAGAATGATTGAGCGAAATGATCATATCGGTACGATTTATGATGCAGATATGGCTGAATATATACATAAAGAAGCAGATAAACACAATATTGAAATTTTAACGAATGAAAATGTAAAAGCATTTAAAGGAAATGAACGAGTAGAAGCAATCGAAACGGATAAAGGTACGTATAAAGCAGATCTTGTTTTAGTGTCGGTTGGAGTGAAGCCGAATACTGATTTTCTTGAAGGGACAAATATACGTAAGAATCATAAAGGAGCAATCGAAGTAAATGCATATATGCAAACGAATGTGCAAGACGTATATGCAGCCGGTGATTGCGCAACACATTACCACGTTATAAAGGAAATTCATGATCATATCCCGCTCGGAACGACAGCCAATAAGCAAGGGCGACTTGCTGGACTGAATATGCTTGATAAACGAAGAGCTTTTAAAGGTACGTTAGGCACAGGCATTATTAAATTTATGGATTTGACACTCGCAAGAACAGGCTTAAATGAAAAAGAAGCGAAAGGGCTACACATTCCGTATAAAACGGTCAAAGTAGATTCTACAAATATGGCGGGCTATTATCCAAATGCAAAACCACTTTACTTGAAATTACTATATCGCTCCGATACGAAACAATTATTGGGCGGGCAAGTAATTGGAGAAGAAGGCGTAGATAAACGTATTGATGTGATTGCGATGGCGCTTTTCAATAAAATGAGCATTCATGATTTAGAAGACGTCGACTTAAGTTATGCACCACCATATAACAGCGTGTGGGACCCAATTCAGCAAGCGGCAAGGAGAGCAGAATAGCACTTTTTAAAGTGCTATTTTTTTGTTAAAGGGGAATTATCATTTTTGTCGAATGAAGAGGATCAGGAAATAGTTACATATGAGGAAGGGGAGTTTTTTTATGATTGTAGCACTTCAAAAAGTTCAAGAATCAGAAAAAGAAATATTACGTAATTTGTACGCATTATATCTTCATGATCTTTCTAAGTTCACTATGAATATAACTATCGGAGCCAATGGTTTTTTTGGATACAAAGATTTGCATATGTTTTGGAAAAATGACGGAATCACGCCGTATTTTATAAAAGTTGATCATAGTATTGTAGGATTCTTATTACTACTGGAACGTCCGTTTTTGAAGAAGGAAAATGATTTTGGTATTAATGATATTTTCATATTGAATCAATATAAAGGAAAAGGAATAGGTAAACAAGCTGTTGAGAATTTACTAGAAGAGAAAAGAGGACAATATTTCGTTATCGAACTTCTAAAAAATGTACCAGCAGTGTCGTTTTGGAAGAAAGTATATAAAAAACTGAACATAGAATTTGATGAGAGAGAGCAGTTAATTGATGATGAAGAATGTCTCGTTCAAACGTTTAAAATTTAATGAAATTGGTTTTCCTTTTATATTACTTTGAAATTTAACTTTATCCCGCTATTTGCGGACAGTAAGACCCCACTGATTAAAGTTTCACTTTATTTTGAATATACCGTTTCCCCTTGAAAACATATTACGTATCGCTTATATTTTCATATAGTATTTATTTTTTAAACGAAGCAATGAACGAACCAGGGGGCGCAGTATGGCAATTAACATGAAAACAATCGAAGAATGGATTGCTGAATCAAATGCAAGACATGAAGAAGACTTTGGACACGTTGTGGAAGAAATGAAAGAAGTATGTGTCGGACTTGATAACGCGACATTAATTTATACGAAAAATGTATTTTGTTTCGGTAAAAAAGTAGAAGTCTTTTTCTTCTTCCAAGACCATGTCGTGATTGGACAAGAAAAAGACGAATATGTTGAGATTGAAAAATTAAAGTATGATGCCATTACAAATAGTAACTTAAAAACAAATGACAAAAATACTACGTTAGAATTAAAGTTTGCTAACGGACAATCTATCAATTTAGATAGTTTAAATGATAACTACGGTACGAAAAATTGGTTATTTGCTAGACAAATTAAGAGTATTTTTAAGTTAATCTAGTAAAAAAGCACGCCGTCCATCGGCGTGCTTTTAACTATGCAAAGCCCCTTTTAACCAATTCCGCGCCCGATATGCCCCAACTGGAACTTGAATAAGAGATGTTTCATTCCCAGCATCTATTCCGTACAATTGATCACATGCATTTGTATCAAAACTAAGTAAAGGATGCCCGCCCATCCCCATAGCAGTTGCAGCAAAAACGAGTTTATGAACGAGTATACCTGCTTCCATTTGGTGAATACGGTATCCTCTATAGCCTAATGCACGTGTATAGTAATCTTTCTGTCCGACTACATGTAAGCAAAGTGGTACTTGAAAAAGGTTTACGTTATCCATCGTCATACTAGACTGAAGTGGGTAGCGAAGGTCTCCATACCGAATTGGTTGTATGGAATGTGTTTTACTGTTATAAGCGTAAGCTCCGTTTTCAATATTTTTCACGCTATAAAAACATCCGTATAAGGAGACGCGTGTATTTTCATTTGTATACTTACCGTCAAGGTCGTTGTAATAGGGGAAGGAGAGACTCGCTTCTTGTAGTAAAGTAGCGAGCTCAGCTGCATCCCATTTCGTTAAAATAAAATCCGCATCAGGAGAATATCGTTTTTTACAAAGTTGTAGGAAATCATACGATAACTGTTCTACTTTTGGTAGCTGTACAGCGTACGTATTATGTTGATAGTGCTCTTCATGATGTAGTGTTTGGAAGTGTGCTGTTGATTCGATCATAGAAGCTTCATTTATTTTTGTTATCATCGGATATTCACCTACATGTTTTGAGCGAACGAAATGTTCATGTGCGAGCGGCGGAATTTGTTGCAACAACTCATGAGAAGTAACTGTTTTATTTTCACGGTAATTATTGTGAAACCAATTAGTTTCTGGCTCTGTACTTAAAGGAATAACGGCATACACACTTTCTTCACCTTCTGACAATCCGAGTAAATGGTTCAGTGCACGGTCTAGAAATTGAAAGTATACGCCGTTTGTATAACCGAATTGCTTTGCACATTCTAGCAATTGTCCAATGAGGACCCCGCTATCTAATCCTTGAAGACGATATGAAAAATTATTGTATTTAAAGAAATTTTTCCAAAACATAGTGGATACGAATGCAGCACCGAAACAATCATCTATATTACAGCGATTACCGAGTGTGTCTGTCAAATAAGAATCGAAATTTCCTTCGCGAAGTAAAATAAGTCGGTGATGCGCGGCGTCATAATGGTAAATGCCGTCTGGGTAATCGTCAATCTTTAAATAGATATACAATTCATTCGGATATAAAGCACCACCCGAAGGAATAGATCTTCGTAATACATTTCTCTCGCTATTTAGCTGACATAATTGTGTTACACCAAATGAATACCAAAGGTAGTGACCAATCTCATCTAAAGTAGGTGTAGTAGAAGAGTTCGGTAAAGATAATGGGATTTCTAAGGAGAGCGGGATGGTAGGTAAATTTCGATATAATTTATAAGGAAGCGGTGCGTCTTTCCAGTCCACCTCATGATTCGGCATAATTTCATCGATAGAGAAATGGAGATGATGTAAAAAAGTATCTAGCTGCATGAAATCCCTCCTTTACTATGGAAACGGATGTGGATGTGGATTTAATCTTTCATTCGTTAAAGGTTCGTCTGTATATCCAAGTGTCATCGGTACGGTATATACCCGGTCCAGTCCTGTAACTCGAGTAAGATGGTGACCAAACGTCATCGGTAGCATGCCTGGAATAATAACTTTTACACAATGTAATCCATTCTTTTCTATGAGGGGAACGGTTTGATCTACAACGATTATTTCAAGATTAGATTGATGCAAACGATTTAAAAGTTGGTGGAGATCGGATGTTAAATCCATATCAAATGATTGTGATACATTCATTTCTTGGAACGTTTGCACCGGTGCATCTTCCCGTAAAAGGAAGTGAAGACGTTCTTCTGTTTCTTTCAATCCATACAGCATACTATGGTCTTCCATTTTATTAACGAAATAAGGATCTTGTAAGCATTTTTCGTAGTATTCTCTTTTGTGCTCGAGCTCATCGTCTGTTATAAGTAACATGCCTGCTATTTCTTGAATGGCGCTTTTTAAGGCTCGAATAGGATTTAAATGAGCGCCTCCTGCACAAACAACGTTCATTCCATTTTCACGCGTATTTTTTGCAATTACCCATAAGCTAGGAATGCCGTGTTCCATCGTCGCGTTAAAAGCGTGTAATTCATATCCGGTAATCGTACGTAACCGCTGAATCATTAATTGTAATTCTGTATCATTTGCTGAACTAAGATCAAGGCGGGGAAGAGGTAATTCGGCATACCAAGTGAGTAAGAAGGCATCACGCTCTACTATTTCTAAAATGCCGTGAAAAATCGCTTCTTCTAAACTACCGCCAATTGCACATCCATTTGATGTTTCATACACGAAAGCATCTCGATGACCAAGGCTATAATAAGCAATTGATTCAGGAACTAAAAGCGGTCTGTTTTGTGATAAAGAATATCCCCATACCCAGTTTTGCTCATAATCAGGATCAAACGGCTTGAATGGAAAGTTATCACGATTGTAATGTTCATTTGTATGGACACCGAGTGTGAGGGGATTTAGTGCATGTTCCTCTAAATCATGAAAACTACCATGCACATTTGTCTTTTTCCCACGAGGAGACATACCGCAATATCGTTCTAAACCTTCTAAAATAGCAGTTGCTTCACTCACTGCAAATGAATGAGTTCGTCCCGCAACACCTTCATTTCCGAACATTAATGGCATGTTTATAATGACGTCAGCGAATGGTAATACAGAATGCTGCATTTTTCCGTTCAACATACCGACCCGATAATCTAAATAGTCTCTCGTTAAAAATGTGTTTAGCTCATGAATGGAACGGCAGCGATACGTTTCGGTGCTTACTTTTAAACTCGGTTGTAAAGAAACTTCCGCCGCATCCGCAGTATCATCAGGTAAATTACTACATACAGGACAGAGAGGATCTGGAAGAAAAGAATGCCGCGTACATTGTAATGTTTGTAAGTTTAGTAAAATAAGTTCATTTTCTAAAGAAGAATGGTTATGAGTTAATATTTTTCCTGTTTCTGCGCAAATAAGATGGCACATTTGCAACATTCCATTTTGGGTGGCACGTACGTCACGTCTCGTTACATTATCTGCTTTAAAGGCATATTTCCGCTGTAGTTCCCACATTTCTTTTTGATCAAAGCCAGCGATAAAACGGCGTCCATCAGAACAATGGGAACATCCAGGCGTAAGAGGATGAATGTAAGGACCGATAATACCTTCGCCAAATGAAGTAAAACCACGAAGCCATGGAATATGATTTGAGCGAAAAATAAGTTCGGCATCATGATGAATAGTAGAAGGAGATCCATCATGTAATACGAGAGCGAGATGAATATTTTCAGGAAGTTCTTCTGTAAGGGTATGTTGACGAATGATGGAATATTGTTCGCATAATTGATCATGTACATAGTCTGCAAGAAGGCCATCTCCTATAAGCAATATATTTTGAATCATAAACCGTCCTCCTTTGCAATTAATACCCCATACACACCGTCTAGGTTTTCTTTTAAAAATGGTTCGATTGCTAAATCGAACACGAAGGGATAAAAATTATGTTCTTCTAAATGCTGTAAGGCAAGCTGTAAAGATTGCACACTTGGAATTTCTTCTTCCGCTTGTATTTCCACTCTAAAAGAATCCGTGTCATATAAAATAATAGAGGATTCAGGCAAGATATTAGCTCTGTAAGGAATTTCTTCATTTTGAACGTGAAAGAGTGATAGTTGTAGTGCGTTTCGTAACGCTAACGTCATATTAATATTAGATGCACCGTACCATCTATCATTTATACCAACCCAAACGACTGGAAAACTGAGAATCTCTTCACTCATTGCGATTTTAGGTGTTTCATGGATTGTAGAGAGAGCATCGTAATAAAATCTACAATGTTTATCTTGAATATCAATTAAATCAACAGTTGTAAGTTCCTCTAGAATATGTGACTGCCGCTCATACAGTTTATTGTTTAAATGTTGTTGTAGTGCCCGGTAAAATCCTTCTGTCATCGTTTCTCCAGCACCGATACCGATATTGTTATGTTCAGGAATAAGGCGGTGAATGATTTCTGCTACATATGTTTCAATTCCTGTTAAACCAGCTTCTCGGCGTGCTTCATTATGAGTCAATCCACTACGAGTCATAAGAGGCAGAAGGGGAGCTGGGCCATCTGATAGTGGAGTAGCTACTTGAATATAGCATTGTGATAATGGTAATTGATATGAATCTTGTTCATCCCATACATGGAATATACCGGCTTCTTTAGAAGTTAATGAATCGAAAAAGCGGAATACATCAGTTGAAGTATGTTGGCCATACCGATGCTCAAGTTTTTCAGAAATATTTTCTATCGTATCAATTGTAAAACTTTCATCAGTTGCAAGAGGGTGTTTTATAAAAGGATGCCACGTTCCTTCAAGTGTTTCATAGTTTAATAAAAAGAATTGTGATTCTTTTTCACGATATGAATCATCCGCGACATGTTTAAACAATTCAAAAACGATTACATTTGCTAACATGGCAGATGTAATTGGTGAGAAGGAATCCGATGAATTTTCATTTTGTAAAGTCGTTTCATGTAGCCGATGCCATGCGGATTCCCAGCATTCATCACGATTTTCTGTTACGACAGGTCCAGCTATACCGAGTGTTGATAAACAAATAGCTGGTATGAAATTCTTTTTCGTTTCTCTACAAATAGTGTGAACTGTTTTTAAACCGTCAATGTCTCCGTTTTGAGAAACATATAAAATCCAATCAAAAGGTTCGAATACTTCACGCAAGGGACGGTCAATTGTAGTATCGATTTCTTGAAGGAGTACACTGTTATCAACTTCATATGCACGTTCTATTAGCTCATGTATTCTGTCATAGTTTGTTTCATCCCGATCTGTAACGAGGTAATGAAATGTAGGTAAACCAGATTCTAATAAAGAAGAAACTAAGGAAGTGAGCATATCCCCAGAACCAAGTACAAGGACATTTGCTCCGCGGTATGTTTCAAACTTTAAAGCACCTGAATGAGAATCAGCTTCTAAAAATTCAATTTGTGAAGCATATCTGTCGAGTAATGTACTGTTTAATTCATGAGGTGCATCTTGATTTGCATCGCGAACGAAACCATTTTCATATAAAATCTCTCCAATTTCAAATACACGGTTTTGATAGGGGAGAGGGAGGCCATCGGTTATTTCGGCTAAAGAATAATTCCCGTTAAACATTGGCATTAATTTTTCAATCCAATCATAAATTCCATCACCGTCCATACGAAATGAACTGGCGTTATTTCGAAAATAGACACCCCCGTTTGAATCGGGGAGGAAGAAAGTATCCTTATTTACTTTAAGTTTTGCATGAATTGGAAGGTTATTCATTTTAATCCTCCTTACGTTTAGGCATACATTATTACCTTATGTCATGAAATTTGTCCCGTATGAACACAATAAAAAAAGGCTGTAGAATGATTCATTCTACAGCCTTTAATAGATTTTTAATCTATCAACCTTCTAATAATAATGACTTTGGATCTTCAAGCATATCTTTAACAGCAACAAGGAAGCTAACTGCTTCTTTACCATCAACAATACGGTGATCGTAAGATAAAGCAATGTACATCATGGGGCGGTTTTCCATACGCTCGTTATCAATTGCAACTGGGCGTACTTGGATTTTATGCATTCCTAAAATACCAACTTGTGGGCTATTTAGGATCGGTGTTGACATTAGAGAACCGAACACACCACCGTTTGTAATTGTAAATGTACCACCTTGTAGTTCTTTTAATGAAAGTTTGTTGTCACGTGCTTTTTTACCTAATTCACGAATTTCACTTTCAATTTCAGCGAAATTTAATTGGTTGGCATCGCGTACAACTGGAACAACTAATCCATCTGGAGCTGCTACTGCAATACCGATATCATAGAATTTTTTAATGATAAGCTCGTCACCTTGAATTTCAGCATTTAATAATGGGAATTGTTTTAATGCTGCAACAACTGCTTTTGTGAAGAATGACATGAAGCCAAGACGTACATCATGTTTTTTCTCGAAAGCATCTTTGCGTTCTTTACGTAATTCCATGATCGCACTCATATCAACTTCGTTAAATGTTGTTAACATTGCAGATGTTTGTTGAACTTCTACAAGACGTTTTGCAATTGTTTGACGGCGGCGGGACATTTTCACGCGCTCAACTGGTTTTTCGAATTCCGTTTTTGCAACTGGAGCAGGAGCTGGACTCTTTGGAGCAGCTGGTGCTTCTTTTGGTGCTGCAGCATGAGCTTGTACATCATGTGGTCTCACGCGTCCAAGTGGGTCTGTGCTACGTACGTCGTTTAAGTCGATTCCTAATTCACGAGCCATTTTTCTAGCAGCTGGTGATGCGATAGGACGGTTTGTATTTGGTAACCCTTGTAGTGTTGCAGTTTGCTCAGCATTTGGTGCCGCAGCTTTCGGTGCTTCAGTCGTTTCTTGTTTTGGTTGCTCAGCCACTGGTGCAGGTGTACTTACTGCAACTGGTGCTCCATTAGCATCTAAAATTGCGATAGTTGCACCAACTTCAACTGTATCCCCAGGTTCGCCTAGTAACTTCGATACAATACCTGAATCTTCTGCAATGATTTCTACATTGACTTTATCAGTTTCAAGCTCAACAACGCTGCCACCTTTCTCAACTTTGTCGCCTACGTTGATAAGCCATTGTGAAATAGTTCCTTCAGTAATAGATTCTGCAAGCTCAGGTACTTTAATTTCGATCATTTTAAATGTCCTCCCCTTATTTGCCTAACGGTGTGTTTTTTCTTCTTTTGTCTTCGGTAATCTCCATTTGTTAGCCTGGCCTTGGGCAGAATATCTGCCCAAGGAACAAGCTAGAAAGCTTCATTGTTACTTTTTAGTTGCTGTAAACTTCAATTTCTTGTTTATCTTGACGGAAGTTATACTTCACATCTAAAGCATGTGCAACAATTAGTTCTTGCTCAGCTTTGTGAGCGAATGGATCGCCGCCAGATGGACTAGAGCGATCAGGACGTCCAATGTAGCCTGTTTTCACTTTATCTCCAGCAAGCTCGAACAGAATTGGAGCCATGTAATGCCATGCGCCCATATTACGAGGTTCTTCTTGAACCCAAATGATTTCTTCTAAGTTTTTAAAGCGTTTAATAATAGATTGAACTTTCTCAGCAGGGAATGGGTACAATTGCTCAATACGAACGACATGAACTTCGTCTAAGTTGTACTCATGTTTACCAGACTCGATTTCTGCTGCTAAGTCAATCGCCATTTTACCTGTGCTTAAAACAAGACGTTTTACTTTATTTGGTTTCATGCCAAGGTTTTCTTGTTCTAAAGCAGGTTGGAAACGTCCTTCGCTTAACTGACTAGCAGTTGAAAGCGTAAGTGGGTGACGTAATAAACTCTTCGGCGTCATCAATACTAATGGTCGAACAGCTTCTGTTCCTAAGATAGATGCTTGACGACGCAGGATATGGAAGTATTGAGCCGCGCTCGTTAAGTTTGCAACTGTCCAGTTATTCTCAGCAGCTAACTGTAAGAAACGCTCTGGACGTGCACTAGAGTGCTCTGGTCCTTGACCTTCATAACCGTGTGGTAATAGAAGAACTAAGCCAGATTTTTGACCCCATTTTGCTCTTCCAGCTGAAACATATTGATCAAATAATGCTTGCGCAGTATTTGAGAAGTCACCATATTGCGCTTCCCACATAACAAGAGTTTCTGGAGCGAATACGTTATAACCATATTCGTAACCAACAACAGCAGCCTCTGATAACGGACTGTTATGAACAGAGAATGAAGCATTAATGTTTGGTAAGCGATGTAATGGTGAATATGTTTCATTTGTATCAGTATCGTGTAATACGATATGACGGTGTGCGAATGTACCACGCTGTGAATCTTGACCAGTTAAACGAATTGGCGTACCTTCTTGTAAAATAGAAGCGAATGCTAATGATTCAGCAAGTGCCCATTCAATTTTGCCGTTCTCTTCAAGAGCATCTTTACGGCGCTCAAGAATTTTCTTCACTTTCGGATATACGTTAAAGCCTTCTGGCCAAGATAGTAGACCTTCATTAATTGCACGAAGTGAGTCAATCTCAACGCCAGTATCAATTGACTGAATACCTTTTGCAACAACATCTGGTACTTTAACGTGAATTGTTGCATCACTCGTATCAGCTGGTGGTACTTGTGCATAGTCGGATTTTAATTGCTCTTGTATAAACTGTGTAATTGTTTCAACCTCATCTGCATTTAGAACACCAGCAGCTTGTAATTGATCTGCATAAATTGCTCTTACAGTTGGATGGTTTTTAATTTTTTTGTACACTTGTGGTTGCGTAACTGCCGGGTCATCCATTTCGTTATGACCGTAGCGGCGGTAACCAATTAAATCGATTAAGAAGTCTTTTTTGAACAACATGCGATATTGAATCGCAAGGTTAGCAGCTGCAAGACAAGCTTCCGGATCATCAGCATTCACGTGAACAATCGGAATATCGAAACCTTTTGCAAGGTCACTTGAATATTTCGTAGAACGAGAATCATAGCTATCAGTCGTAAAACCAACTGCATTGTTTGCGATAACATGAATCGTTCCGCCTGTTTGGTACGCGTTCAATCTGCTTAAGTTGAGTGTCTCAGATACAATACCTTGACCAGGGAATGCAGCATCACCATGAACTAAAATTACGAATGATTTTGAAGTATCTTGATCTGGAAGACCAGATTTTTTACGATTCTCTTGAGCCGCACGTGCGAAACCTTCTACTACAGGATTCACGAACTCAAGATGACTCGGGTTATTTGCTAATGTAACGCGAGTACTAACTTCTTCGTTACTAACGACTTGTTCTCTACCTAAATGGTATTTCACGTCGCCAGTCCAGCCAGAATTAGCCACTGCGCCTTCTATTTTTGCATGTTTGAACTCAGCAAACATGTGGCTATATGGTTTTTCTAATACGTGAGCAAGTACGCTTAGGCGACCGCGGTGAGCCATACCAATCATGACATCCTCTACGCCGTTCTTAGCACCTTCTAGAACAATTTCATCTAAAACAGGTACAAGCATATCAACGCCCTCGATAGAGAAACGTTTTTGCCCAACGAATGTTTTATGCAAGAATTGCTCGAAACCTTCAACAGCTGTTAAACGTTTTAAAAGAGCAGTTCGTTTTTTATTTGATAGTGGTTGACGCAATGAATTTGATTCCACCATTTGATGCAACCACGCGCGTTCTTCACTATCTTGTATATGAGAAAATTCATAAGCTAAAGATTTTGTATAAACGTCTTTTAATCTATGAATTACATCAAGTGCAGTGTGAATACCTTCTGGTGCATCTGGCCATACTGTTTTCGCTGGAATCGCTTTCAAGTCAGCATCGCTCAGTTCGCTCATTGCTTTCTCAAGAAGAGATTGTCCATTTGCAGCATCTTCCATCGGGTTGATGTGAGCCAACGTGTGCCCGAAAGAACGAATCTGCTCAACAAGTTGAACGACTTTAAGAATTTTTTCAATATTACCTGTGTTTTGAGGAGAAAAATGTGTTGCTGTGTTGTCCCCTGTTACGACATCATCTTGAAACGAAGGAGCTCCAAAAATTTCAAAAAGCTCTTGTAATTCCGGATCAACAGAACCTGCTCCAGTTACGTAAAGATCATACTGCTCAATAACATAACCAAGGTTCGGACCGTGGAACTTGGCCCAAGGGTTTGTCGTTGTATTCTTCCTCGTCATTTGTTTAAACCTCCCAATGCATATAATCCTTTTCCATACAAAGGTGCATTTTGCTCTTTTTCAATAAGTAATGAATCAATAATCAATGTAAATGTTTTTCTTTACTCTTATGTTATTACAATAATTTACATAATACCAAACACTATTACTTATCTGTTTTGTAAAAAAACATTCACAATAACTTATCACCCAAGTTAATCTTTCATGTTATAAAGTAATTTTACAGAAAAATGGGGTGGATATATTTGGTATGCCTATACTAATAGCTATAATTGTTGCATTTAAATATAGGTATAATAGTTAGAATGTTTCGATAAAAACAGTTTGAATTATGTATATTGAAATAATAAGCGCTTTCATAGATATTATACAACAATATAACGGAATATAGTATAAAAAATAAAAAATTATGAATTTATCGTAAACTTTATTTAGATAGTGTTAAATATTAAAAGGAAAGTGAAGGATTTCTACAAAAAAAGTTGCTAAACATAAAAAATGCTCCATAAACAGTTAGTTTCTATAAATATGACGAAAAACACCGTAAAACAAATAACGCATTTCGTGAAATAAAGAAATAAATGAAATATTTTAAAAGGATAAAACAAATATGGAGATATTAAATTTTAAAAAAAGAAGTGAGGAGATATAGTAACATTTATTTACAGTGTTCCGTGTTTCGCTTCAAAATAGACGTGCTGAAATTTAAAAAAGTTTCTTCTATATTATTGAATATACTTATGGCACTTACAATGAGTACCGTCTTTATCTCATTTGTTGTTTTAGCAAAAAGATATTAAGATGGAGGAGAGAAAGGAAGATTAACATATGCAAATGATGTATGCTTTTGGCATTGGGCTTGTATTATTTTTAGCCGTATTCTTATTTATTCGTAAAGACGTTCAAGGTGGGACATTAACGAAGCGAGGATTTTATAAATTAATCGGCTGTTTAGTTGTTATGCTTATAGCAATTATTGTAATGATCGTATTAATTAATCAGTCACTATAGAATGTAAAAACGGAACCTTACTTTGGTAAGGTTTTTCTTTATTGTTAAACCTAAAAATTACCACTAAAGCCATTTACTATAAATAACTTGTATTATATAATCCAATGAAATGATAGATAAGGAGTGTAGTATATGAATAAAAAAACTATCTTCTATTTATTAACTTGTATACTACTTGTAGCTAGTACTACTTATATAATATGTAACAAAAGAGAACAAGTGCCACCTATATTAGTATGGAACGAACAAGAATACTATGTTACGAATGAACCTGCCAAAGTAGAAGAAGTTGGGCAAAAACTTGGCGAAGTAACAAAGAAAATTAAAACAAGTAAAAAACCTACTAAAAATAGAGAATCTAATACATTACAAGAGAAAACAGAAGTATTCACAATGATTGAGGAAGAAAAAAGTGATTACCCGCCTTTAATCATAAAGGAAGCTTATAGTGATGAATATAGGGTAGTGAGGCCGATGTTGAAGCAAGTATTATGATGAAAAGGGGATTCATATGCAGACAGTAACTTTGTATCCGTGGTCGTTAAGAAAAATATTTGTCTTTTTCCTCCTATCGGTGCCGCTTACATTTTGATGAATAGAGGAGCAATACAAAAGAGAGATTACATTTTATATTTATTATTTGCTACTATGAATATATCACTTTGGTTATCGCTTATGATTTTTGATCGGAGTATGTGGATGGTAGCAGGGCATTATATAATTGGAGCAATTGTTATTGTTTTTTCAAATATAAATAAGAGATAATCCAGCAATCTTAAAGTTGCTGGGTTTTATTTTGATATTTATAATTAAGAAACAAATTTTGAATAGAGAGTAGTGGGCGTTATGAGATGGAAAGCAGGAACGTTTGAAAAAATAGAAACGAATGACTCATCTATTGAGAAACTCATACATACATTTAAGGAACAAAACGTAAATGGCGGAGTGGTTATAAGCTGTTTTAAAGTACATAACGAAAATTTTTTTAAAGAAATACCATATTGGAAAGATGGACACGAGCACTTCTTTAGAAGAATCTTTAACTCTTTAGATATAATCAATAGCTTAGAAGAGTTAAAAATACATACGTCAGAAAAATATAAGTTGCATTTTAAAGAGCAATGGGCAGTCATGCTTGATGGTAGCATTGCCGCTCAAATTTTGTCGGGCGGAGCATATGAAGGATTTAAGGAACGACCAGTTATCGCAAAACAATTAGCCGTGAATGTATGTCAATATATGTTCCAAGATCGCTATGAAGATATTAAAGTGTTCAAAAGCTATTGCCCTTGGACAGATTGGTTTTACGATGTTGCATGGGATGCTACTTGGATGGTGTTAGATAGTAGGGAGCGTAAAATGTGGTTTATTTGTGCTACGGATACAGATTGATAGAAGAGGGACCTTGTAGGAATGCTGCGAGGTCCTTTATCTTTTGGGAATTAATAGAAAACGAATCATATAAATGCTATACTAAAAAATGTTTGTAATGTCAGTTTCATAATATTGTATGATGCTGACTTACTAGAAAAGATAAGAGGAGAATGAGCGTGCAAAAGATAAAGAGATTATTGCTATTAATGATGGTAGTAGGATTAACAGCAGGTGTTTTAGCAGGGTGTGCAAATCCGAAAGATACTACAGAAGAATTTTTAACAGCGATACAAAAAGGTGATGTAGAAAAAGCTCGTACATTTGTTGAGAGTGACAAGGAATTTAATAAACTAAATGAAAAAACAGATGATGCTGAGGCAAAAGCAATGCTGAGTGCAATTACGAAAAACTTTAAGTTTGAAAAGCTAGAAGAAGTATCGAAAAAGGATGACAAAGCAGAAGTGAAAGTGAAAATTACATCTGCTGATCTATCCGTTGCTGTAACAAAAGCAGTGGGAGAAGTTATGCCAATGGCCTTCGCTAGCGCATTTAGTGAAGACAAAGAACAATCTGAAAAAGCAATCGAAAAAACAATGACATCAACTATCGTCAAAAACTTAGCAGATAAAGATGCAGCAATGGCAACTCGCGAAGTTACATTGAACTTAAAGAAAGACAAAGATGGCGACTATAAAATCGTTGCTGACGATAACTTGAAAGAAGTATTGTTTGCCAATGCGAAGTCTTTGGAGAAGATGTTTGGTGGGAAGTAATTGAATTAGATAAAAAGAGACACCATATCACGTAGAAGGTTGATATGGTGTCTCTTTTTTATGAACCTGGAGAGGTTTGAACTCAAGAAATTAATTCTATAAATTTCATATTATGATTTTTTGGTTTATGACATACAGCTAGTTGTAACAGAGGAGGTACTGTATTCTATGTTTTCTTATGCGGATCCTGTAACGTAGAAAGGTAAAATTTCTGGACCAGATTTTAATTAGTGTTCCTTCAGCTTTAATGAGGAGGTGTACGAAGATGTTGTGACTATACCTGCTGGGTATTATTAATTGTGAAGTCAAATAAGAAAACAATTTATTAGAGGAAGATTAGTTAGTTTAAGTATCAGATTTAGGTGTTTAACAGGGGGTACTAATTAATTTCAGTTCTTTCATGAAAAATTATAGAAAAAGTATGGATAAACAAATTCTTGTTTTAAGTGAATTTTGTGAATGTGGGGGCTGCTTTAAATAAAGATGGTCAAACACTATGTAAATAATTAGGAATGTTAAAATATGCAAAATTGCATATTAAATATTTTAAATCTTATGCTAACCTTATAATGCGAAATATAACATTTGTTGGTAATTATTCATTTTTGAAAGATAAAAAATGAATAATTACAGTGAATTGTATACCACTGTCCTATAGTATAAACGATAATAACGAAAGCTATTTGAAGTCCTTTGAAGGAAATAAGTTATTTAAAAAAATTCCATATAGAAAATTTGTTAAAATTTCAGATGTAACAAATGTCATTTTATTTTTAATGTCTGATAAAAGCGATGCCATTAGAGGGCAAAATATTGTGGTTGACTATGGATATACAATTGTATAAATAAATCATCTTGGGAATTAAGGGTGTGGATAATGAGTTTACTAATTAAAGATTTAACAAAGAAATTTGACGAGCATGTTGCAGTGAATAATTTGAATATCGAGATACCAAAAGGTGAAATATTTGGATTCTTGGGCGGGAATGGAGCAGGTAAAACGACTACATTTCGAATGATACTTGGACTTTTATCGAAATCAAGTGGGACCATTTCATGGAATGGTAAACCTATAAATTATGGTGTTACAGATAAAATTGGGTATTTACCAGAAGAACGTGGTCTTTATGCGAAAATGACTGTCAAAGAACAAGTTAACTTTTTTGCAAAACTAAAGAACATGAAAAGTAAAGATGCAGAAAAAGAACTTCACTATTGGCTGGAGCGTTTTAATATTACTGAGCATCTGAACAAAAAGGTAGGAGAACTTTCTAAAGGCAATCAGCAAAAAATCCAGCTGATAACAGCGATTATACATAAGCCTGAACTCTTAATTTTAGATGAACCATTTAGTGGTTTAGACCCAGTAAATGTTGAAATGTTAAAAGACGCTGTTCTTGATATGCAAAAACAAGGGTCGTCAATTCTTTTTAGTTCACATCGTATGGAACATGTGGAAGAGTTATGCCAACACATTTGTATTATGCACAAAGGTGTACCTGTTGTTCAGGGTGACATTACCAAAATTAAAAGTGATTTTGGTAAAAAGAACGTTGTAATCGTTGGCGATCATAACTTTGACCATTTGAAAGAAATAAAAGGTGTAGAAAGTATGAAGAAACGTAAAAATGCAGTTACTCTTAAAATTTCATATGAAGAAGTTTCACATGTTTTATTTAAAGAGATAACAAAATTAGGGTATGTTAAAAAGTTTGCAGTAGAAGAGCCTACATTAAATGATATCTTTATTGCGAAAGTAGGTACACAAAATGAATAGTTTCTGGACAATTTTTTTACAAAACTATAAATCTAAAGTGAAATCAAAATCATATTTTGCTATTACAATAATAGTTTCTATGTTAATTATAGGATTGATGAATTTTGACAAGATTTATAACTTGTTTGCAGGTAACGAGGACGATCAAGTTGTTGTTGTTACAGAAAAAGAAGAATTATATTCAACCATTCATCAAGTGTTTAAAAATGTCGATAGTAAGATACAAGTTAAACGTAGCACGGATAAACAAAAAGCAGAATCAGGTGTTAAAAATGGTGATTATACATATGCAATCGTTGTAGAGGAATTGAATAATAAACAATTAAAGGCTACGTATATAACTGAGACGGATGTAAATCAGCAAGATGTTAGCAAGGTTCAAACGATTTTATCTCAAATACAATCTTCTAATTTCGCCCAGCAATTGAATCTATCTCAAGATGAATTAAAGGTGTTAACAACGCCAGTAGAAATTCATACCAAAACGGTTTCAGATAAGGTTAAAGATGGAGAACATACTGAGGGTGTAGGGATTTTAATTAATGTCTTTATCATGCTAAATTATCTAATGATATTAATGTATGCTGCACAATTAGCAACAGATGTTGCAACAGAGAAATCTTCTCGTGTTATGGAGTTAGTTGTTTCAAGTATTTCGCCTACCAAACATTTATATGCGAAGCTATTCTCAACATTATTGGCTGGTATTACGCAAATCATAATTTGGGGCTTGGTCGCAACTGTTGGATATAAAACAGCAATTAATGATTCGAAAAATGATATTTTAAATAGTATTGATTTAAATTCTGTTGCTCCAACTCTAGTGTTTTATGGGATTCTATTCTTCACATTAGGATTCTTATTATATGGCTCATTATCTTGTCTATTTGGCTCTATCATTACGCGTATAGAGGAATCTTCTCAAGCTGTTATGCCGCTGATGTTTATGTTACTTGCTGCTTTGTATATAGCAATTTATGGAATGTCAAACCCAAGCAGCATGGTTGTTACCATTACTAGTTATGTACCTTTTTTCACTCCTATTGTTATGCTTGTACGAATTGGATTCCTCAATATCCCAGTATGGGAGATTGCGCTTGCATTAGCAATTCTAATTGCAACAATATGTATGATGATTGGTTTAACGAGTCGTGTTTACCGCGGTGGCGTATTAATATATGGTAAAGGTGCATTTAGTAATATCAAAAAGGCAATCAAATTAGGGCAAAAATAGGATTCGTCTATTCATTTCTAAACTTAAATTTACAAAGATCTGCATAGTTAAACTGTGTAGATCTTTTTTGTTGAGAAATTTATATAAATAAATATAAAAATTGCTGTATTAGGCTATTTTTCAAAGAGAATTTTAAAAAGCTCCCAAAAGAGAGTAAAGAATCGAGTTCTAGCGAACAACGTAGAGCGATAATTAATATAATTTATGTCTTTCTCCAAAATGGAGAAAAGAAGTAGGGGAAAATTTAGTTTTAATAATAATCATTTATTTGCTACATAAAGAAAACCCCTTGACTATCAAGGGGTTTTTCATATGACCCCGGAGAGGCTCGAACTCACGACCTCCACCCTGTCAAGGTGGCGCTCTCCCTGCTGAGCTACGGGATCCCAACTATAAATGTTACCATCAGCAATGTATTTTCATTTCATTCGTGTAATCGGAGAATTTGTACAATTTGTTGAGTATTGTAACATTTGATGTATTCCTATAATAGCAACAAACTTTAATGGTGTAAAGGTTTAATTTTCTGAATATTCATATTCTAATTTTTGTATAAAAAAATAAGCCCCGAAGAGCTTATTTTAATAATAATATCAACGCAATTATCAATGATATTTTCAAAAATACAATCATAAATAATGGAGCTTGTTCATAAGCTATCGTCCTGTAACTGTCATTCCTGCTGTGTAAATTGTATCAATAGAACCGTCAGCGCCTTTTATTTCGACTTTATAACGATATGTTCCATCCTCATAAATATCATCGCCATATCCTGTGAAAGTTGCAATTTCATCATTGCTTCCAGCTGGGACCCATTGATTTTGCCAACGGAAGTTGGTTTCAAATTCTCCCCATCTATCGCCATATTTCTTTTCAAGGCTGACATTGTAATGAATTTCTTCAGCTCGGTCATTTGTAATTCTTGCAATTACGCTGTTACCAAAAGTAACTTGTGTAGAGTGTACCTGAACTGTAACACCGTTCACCGTTTCACCAGGACCACAAATGTAATGACAACCATCCCATTCGTCAGCATGTGCTTTTGGTGTTTCAATGTTCATAACCGTTAAACCGCCTAAAGCTAATGCGCCAGTTAATAATACTTTACCAAATGTTTTCACTTGAAATTCCCCCTAAGTATATTCTCAATTCGTTCGATAGATATCACATTAATCTAATGGAACGTTTTTTCCTTAAGTGTATTCGCTATGAATCTTTCATCTTGTAGTAATCTAATCACTACATAAAATTTCATAGTTTTGATTCCATATATGTATCATGATTTACATAGAACAAATCTGTTAATACGCTTTGGTTATTTACTTATTCCACTACTTCTTATTACCTTTTATTGGTAAAACATTGGTTTTATTATATAACATTATTATCTATTTACAAGAGAAAATAATACTGTATGCAAAAATGCATAATAAAAAACACTGCTTGTATTCTAGATTACAGATTAAATGGAGTGTTGGGTTTCAATTAATATTTGAGTGGAACTTAATGCTAATTTTTTATGCTTAACAGTATGCATATATCATCGTTTATTAAAGTTATAATTGATAAACCTTGTTCAGGGGACGCTCTTCCTGCTGAGCTACAGAATCTTCAAAAGGGAAAGTATAAGCGATTATGCTAGTAATGTATGAAGGAATAATGATGAGAAGCAAATTCAGTAGAAAGTAGTCTTTGGATGTAGTGGTTATATTATTTACGATACCAATCCAAAGGACCTTCAGCACTCAAATCAACAAGAAAAGGGAGTAAGAAATGTAAAGGTAAGCTTATAAGTTCTGGCATAGCGTTCACCGTTTTCTTTGATAGATATTGTCTCATAAAACAATACGGACAATCCTTTTCAAATGTCACGAGTATTGCCCATACATCTTTTATTGTCCACTTCGTTTTACAATACGTACAACGCGTCATGAGGTTCCTCCTCATTTTAAGTTTTCTTCTAGTATACTCCATTCCATTGTAAGAAAGTCATTTGTATTTGGTGTGGTAAAATGTAAGTTGTTTTATTTTTATGTGAATCTATTTAGTCATTTATGAACAATTACATATCATTTGATATTTTTGCAGAATGATAGATTTTCAGTTTCAATATGCCAATTGGCCAATATATCCTTTTTACAATTTACTGAAAATCATGTATAACAGAGATACATGATTATTTTATCTCGCTATTTGCGGGCAGTAAGATCCCTTACCTCGAAATTCAGCAAAAGTAAAGAAGTTAGGTTCGGGTCGGAATGCCCGTAAAAGTCCGATTCGTGAGGGTTGATGAAAGTTTCACTTTATAAATATTCAGAAGTAGAGGGAGAAAAGTTGTAATGGTAAGAAAAACGTTCAAGATGCGCGTGTCTAAAAATAGAACGATTTCGATTAATGGATCGATTCTTGATGTGGATGTTACACATGATGAATTTTTACAAGAGTTTGTTGAGTGGGTTGATTCTAAAGGTTGGTCGTTTATGGGAATAACAGATGAGATTACGCCCGAGGAAGCTAGTCAAAAGTTAATAGATTCGTTGATTGATGAGAAGGATAAGAAAGAGTAATTCCTTCTTATTTTTATTGTATATTTATGTTCTTTATCGTAAAAGTATGATATAGTAAAAAATAGTGAAAATTCTTCCAATATAATACAAATTACATATGATTGGTAGATTTATTATTTTGTTAAGGAGTAAATGGAAAAGGGAGAGTCATATGGTAAATTTTAAGAAAATTTTGGTTTTTATTACAGTTATTTGTTCGTTTTTTTTGACGCCCATAACATTGCGGGCTGAGACGAATATTGGAGTAAATCCAGAACAAGTTGCACCACCACCTGCGGAAGGACCGAATGTTTTTAGTCAGTTTGCAACGACAATTGATGCAAAAACAGGAGATGTTTTGTATGACAAAAACGCATATCACCGAGCATATCCTGCTAGTACGACGAAAGTGTTAACAGCGATTTTACTCATGGAGCATACAAAGCCAGAGGACCAATTTACATTTTCACAATTAGCATTAGATCAAGAGAAGAGTAATTATCAAATTGAGTTTCAACCTGGAGAGACAATTAATAGAAATACTGCGCTTATGATTTTAATGGTGCTGAGTGCGAATGATGTGTCGTATGCGATTGCGGAGCGGATTGGCGGGAGTGTTGAGAATTTCGCTAATATGATGAATGAGAAAGCGAAGCAATTAGGGGCGAAAGATAGCCACTTTGTAACACCGAATGGATTGCATGATCCGAACCATTATACGACGCCGTATGATATGGCTATGATTACGAAGGGTGTGCAAAAGTATCCTGAAATTTTACAAGCGATGAATACGAAAAGAACGACAGTTACGACGTCTAGGCAGACGGTGTCTATTTTTAATAAATCTAATTTTTTTGAAAATCCATATAGCATTGGCGGTAAGACAGGGTTTACGAATGAAGCACGTAATACACTTGTTTTATTAAATGAGAAAGATGGAAATCGTATTATAAGCGTAGTAATGGCTTCTCAAAGACCTGAAATTTATGAAGATTTGAAGCAGATGGCGGAATATTCTTTCGGTCAATTTACGAAGCAAATGGTGCTTGATAAACATAATTGGCATCAAAAAACAACATATTTAAATAAAGATGTTAATTCTGAGTTGGAACAAAGTGCGGAGCTTATGCTTAAGAAAGATGAAGGGAAAAATGTGAAAACTATTTTCCGGGCGGCTTCATTAGATAAAGAATCTTTATATCATAAAGGAATACATCGTGGTGAGGTAGTTGGTGCAGTTGATATTACGAAAAATAATCAAACAATTGCGACGGTAAATGTTCTTTCAACAGAAGATGTCACTTTTACGATGCCTAAAAAAGATACAACTATGCCTGAAGTAAAAGACTCAAATGTGAAAGTAATAAGTGTTGGGATAGGTGCGATTATATTATTTGGAGCAATTTTATATGTAGTGTTGCGCCGAAATACAAAAGGAATGAAATCAGAAGGTAAATAAATTACTAATAAAAAGACTGTGTAAAATTTTGGCACAGTCTTTTTTCTATATTTTAAATAACTAATAATTGTAAATTTTCTTATTGCAATAACTTAAAGTTCGTTATATCATTTACTTGTGTTCTTGTTAAAGAACAAAGTGGATATTGCATACTTGAAATAATATAAAACAACGGAGAGGGAGAGAGACGATGAAATTAATATGGAAGATAATTAGCAACGCGATCTCATTTGTTTTATTTGCATTGATGGTTTTTTTAGCTTTTGTAGTTATTTCTTCAAAAGCAAGCGGTGGTGATCCGACAGTGATGGGATATCAATTTAAGAGCGTTCTTTCAGGATCAATGGAGCCGACGTTTTTAACAGGATCAATCATTGCAATAGAACCAAACAAAGATGGTTCTAAATATCAAAAAGGTGATGTTATTACCTTTAAAGAGAAAGATCAAAAAATTATCACTCACCGTATTATCGGTGTGAAAGATACAAATGGAAAAGTAATGTATGAAACAAAAGGGGATAACAACAACGGACCAGATTTAGAGCCAGTACTTGCAGAAAATGTAGTTGGAAAGTATGCAGATATTACAGTTCCGTATGTTGGTTATTTACTGAATTATGCGAATTCAAAAGCGGGAGCAGCATTACTTCTTATTATTCCAGGAGTCTTTTTACTTGGGTATTCCGCGATTTCTATTTTTGGTGCTATTCGTAGCATTGACGGAGAAAAGAAAGATAAAAAAGTAGAACAATCCGTCTAGTTCGTTTGGTTATACTTTCCGTTTAGGAAGTTAACAAATATATATTAAGGGGATATGGACATGACTTTAAAGAAAAAATTAGGAATGGGTATTACATCAGCAGTATTAGGAGCAGCTTTAGTTGGTGGAGGAACATTTGCATTTTTCAGTGATAAAGAAGTGTCAAATAATACATTTGCGGCTGGAACACTGGATTTAGCATTAAATCCATCAACAGTTGTTAACGTATCGAATTTAAAACCTGGGGATACAATTGAAAAAGAATTTAAACTAGAAAATAAAGGCTCTTTAAATATTAAAAAGGTTCTACTGAAAACAGATTATAATGTAGAAGATGTAAAGAAAGACAATAAAGATGATTTTGGTAAACATATTAAAGTAACATTCTTAAAAAATGTAGATAAGCATGAGACAATTGTGAAACAAACTACTTTAGATAAATTAAAAGGTGACACACTTACAGCTGTAGATAATGATTTATCGGCTTGGTTCTGGGATGAAAAAGGTATTTCAGCAGGTAAATCTGATAAATTCAAAGTGAAATTTGAGTTCGTTGATAATGGAAAAGATCAAAATCAATTCCAAGGCGATAAGTTACAATTAAATTGGACGTTTGATGCACAACAAACAGCAGGTGAAGAAAGATAATAAGAAAAAGGGCTATCACATGGATAGCCCTTTTTCTATTTTTCTAGTATTTGTCTATCAATTTTAATAGTTCTTTACTATAATATAGATAATGTTCTGTATAAAGAACGTAATGTTCGATGGGAGAGATTAAGATGCTGAAAAGACCGCGTAATTTTAAAAAGATGCTTATATTGCCGTGTATGTGTTCTATTACGTTTTATTTAGGATCTCAAATTATGACGCATACAGAAGCGGCGTTCATTCATGAAACGAAAGTAGAAGCGACGCTTTCTACAGCAATTATATTTCCGAAAACAGTTAATACGTTAAAAGAGCAATCTGAGAAACATAAACAGTTTATTGAGCGTGAGTATGGAACGATGAAGGGAAAATCGAAAGCAACTTCTATTGAAGAAATAAAACAGGCGATTTCTGTATGGCAACAAGGGCGTGAGAAAATTGTTGCTGAGAAGGAAGCCCTGCAAAATGTATATACTGAAATAGAAGCTCCTTACAATCAAATACAAGAAGAATTAAAGGTAAATAAAGATGAGTCGATGCAGCAAGTGTCCATATATGTAAATGAAGGCTTCCGCAGTATCAAAGAGAAGCGTGACTATATTGAGAAAGAAATTAGCTTGAAAGCTATTGATGAGCAAATTCAGGCTCTTCAGCAACAATTAAACGTTGCAATTGAAGCGGAAGGACAAAAGAAAGCCGAAGAACAGAAGAAAGTAGAAGAACAGAAGAAAGCCGAAGAACAGAAGAAAGTAGAAGAACAGAAGAAAGCCGAAGAACAGAAGAAAGTAGAAGAACAGAAAAAGCTAGAAGAGCAAAAGAAAGTAGAAGAACAGAAAAAGCTAGAAGAGCAAAAGAAAGCGGAGTAACTGCTTTAGTGAAACAGCCGGAAAACAAGAATGTGGTGTAAGAGAGAGTGAACGAATAAGCAAGACTAGTAATATTTATACGAGTGTGAGGGAACGTTAGCCCTCACCTCTTTGTTTTTCTTTTTTCTTATAGTATTAAATGATTTGAGTGTGAAAAAAGTTATAAATTATCATTGTTTTTTTTCTGAAAAGTCTAAATGATATTGAGAAATAAAAATAACTGAAAATATTAATAAATATGTGTTGTGTTTATATAGGGTTGTTCGTTATAATGAACATAAGGTTTTTAAAAAAGAACACATATTAGCTAAGCTAATATAGTTTTCTTTACATCTCTTATTGAAAAATAAGTGATAAAAATATAAAAAAAAGCTAGGGGGAATTGATTGTGAGTCTGAAAAAGAAATTAGGTATGGGAGTTGCATCAGCAGCATTGGGGTTAGCTTTAATTGGTGGAGGAACATTTGCATTCTTTAGCGATAAAGAAGTATCAAACAATACATTTGCAGCTGGGACGTTAGACCTTACATTAAACCCTAAGACGCTTGTAGATATTAAAGATTTAAAACCAGGGGATTCTGTTAAGAAAGAGTTCTTATTACAAAACAGCGGTTCGTTAACTATTAAAGACGTTAAATTAGCAACAAAGTATACTGTTAAAGATGCAAAAGGTGATAATGCTGGTGAAGACTTTGGTAAGCACGTTAAAGTAAAATTCCTTTGGAACTGGGATAAACAAAGTGAGCCTGTATACGAAACAACTTTAGCAGACTTACAAAAAGTTGATCCAGATCTTTTAGCTAAAGATATCTTTGCTCCTGAGTGGGGAGAAAAGGGTGGATTAGCAGCTGGTACAGAGGATTATCTATGGGTACAATTTGAATTTGTAGATGATGGAAAAGACCAAAATATCTTCCAAGGTGATACATTGAATTTAGAATGGACATTCAATGCTAACCAAGAAGCTGGGGAAGAAAAATAATAAAAAAAGCGGGTATTCCCGCTTTTTTTTATAAAGAAAAAGAAGTGCTGGTTGTAAGCACTTCTTTCTATTATTATTTTTGATTTTGCTTCCACTTTGTAAATTCAAGAAATTCACGAAATTGTTCTTTGGAGACACCAGAGTTCATTGCATCTTTAACGAGTTGTGTCCATTCGGAGTCTAGGTTAGTTTCCTTTGTTGTTTCATCATGAAGTAAAGTATCAACTGGAATTTGTAGAACTGCTGCGATCTTTTCAAGAAACTGAATGGAAGGGTTTTTTTGTAAATTTCGTTCTATAGAACTAATGTAAGATTTAGCAACGCCAGCTTTTTCGGCAAGTTCAGTTAATGAAATCCCTTTTTGTAAACGAAGGCGTTTTATACGTTCTCCAATCATATTTGCGCACCTTTCTATCAATATGTAGTTGTCTTATGATGTCATTATTATAACATAAACTTCGTTAAAAAGAACAAACCTATTGAGCCTGACTGGATGGCTTCATACGTTGGAAAAATTGCTCGATGTCTTGCATGGCGATACCGGCATCTAGAGCTTCAAGTATTAAATCAATCCATTCTTGATCCAGTGCGTCTGTCTTATCTTTGTACAAATGTAATTCCTCCCTAATTATCGGTCATAATTGCTGCTACAGAATACATGATAATGAAATCCGATTTTGTGTTTTATATAGTGAATTATCAAATATTGTGTAGATGAAACAAAGATAAAATCCCCATTAAACTCCCTCTATGGAAATTATAAATTGTTCGATAAAAACTTTCAATATTTTCAGAAAACATTGTTGAATTGTGATATATTCGTATGCTAACTATGAAATTTTTACAAATATATTAAAAACATTACATAATATGACTAAATATTGAAAAAATATTGAATTTTTAATAAAATTCAATTTGTAATACATATTATTTATTAGGGGAGGAAATAAGGGATGAACAAGAAACCGTTCAAAGTTTTGTCATCAATCGCATTGACAGCTGTATTAGGCCTTTCATTCGGAGCTGGCACTCAATCTGCATATGCTGAAACGCCTGTGAATAAAACAGCTACGAGCCCAGTTGATGATCATTTAATTCCGGAAGAACGTTTAGCAGATGCATTAAAAAAACGTGGGGTAATTGATTCGAAGGCTTCAGAGACAGAAACAAAGAAAGCAGTCGAAAAGTATGTAGAGAACAAAAAGGGTGAAAATCCTGGGAAAGAAGCAGCGAATGGGGACCAACTTACGAAAGATGCATCCGACTTTTTAAAGAAAGTGAAAGATGCGAAAGCAGACACGAAAGAAAAATTAAATCAACCAGCAACAGGCACACCTGCAGCAACAGGCCCAGTTAAAGGCGGTCTAAATGGTAAAGTACCAACTTCTCCAGCGAAACAAAAAGACTATAACGGTGAAGTTCGTAAAGACAAAGTACTCGTTTTACTTGTAGAGTACGCTGACTTTAAACATAATAATATCGACAAAGAGCCTGGATATATGTATTCTAACGATTTTAATAAAGAACACTATGAAAAAATGTTATTCGGCAACGAGCCATTCACATTAGATGATGGAAGTAAAATTGAAACGTTTAAACAATATTACGAAGAGCAATCTGGTGGTAGTTATACTGTAGACGGAACAGTTACAAAATGGTTAACAGTTCCTGGTAAAGCTGCTGATTACGGTGCAGATGCTGCTAGCGGCGGCCATGATAATAAAGGACCAAAAGGGCCACGTGATTTAGTAAAAGATGCATTAAAAGCAGCTGTAGATAGTGGTATTGATTTATCAGAGTTCGACCAATTTGATCAATACGATGTAAATGGTGATGGGAATAAAAATCAACCAGACGGTTTAATCGATCACTTAATGATTATTCATGCGGGTGTTGGACAAGAAGCAGGCGGTGGTAAATTAGGCGATGATGCAATTTGGTCGCACCGTTGGACAGTTGGACCAAAGCCATTCCCAATTGAAGGTACACAAGCGAAAGTACCATATTGGGGTGGAAAGATGGCAGCATTCGACTACACAATTGAACCAGAAGATGGAGCAGTTGGTGTATTCGCACATGAATATGGTCACGATTTAGGTCTTCCAGATGAGTACGATACACAATATAGTGGTCAAGGTGAGCCGATTGAAGCTTGGTCTATTATGAGTGGCGGAAGCTGGGCTGGTAAAATCGCTGGAACGACGCCAACGAGTTTCTCACCACAAAATAAAGAGTTTTTCCAAAAAACAATCGGTGGTAACTGGGCAAATATCGTAGAAGTAGATTACGAGAAATTAAATAAAGGTATCGGTCTAGCGACATATTTGGATCAAAGTGTTACGAAATCAGCAAGACCAGGTATGATCCGTGTTAACTTACCAGATAAAGATGTTAAAACAATTGAGCCAGCATTTGGAAAACAGTATTACTACAGCACAAAAGGTGACGATCTTCATACGAAGATGGAAACACCGTTGTTCGATTTAACGAATGCAACGAATGCAAAATTTGATTTCAAGTCATTATATGAGATTGAAGCAGGTTATGATTTCCTTGA
The DNA here is from genome assembly GCF_041360755.1 of Bacillus sp. RCC_6_1. Lineage (NCBI taxonomy): Bacteria > Bacillati > Bacillota > Bacilli > Caryophanales > Bacillaceae > Bacillus > Bacillus sp. RCC_6_1. The sequence goes on along the minus strand of NZ_JBFUPV010000001.1, from coordinate 1,144,533 downwards.
AGTACACGCTGTAACAGAAGATGGTAAACAAACGTTAATTGAAAGACTTGGTGAGAAAGCAAATAGTGGAAATGCAGATTCGACAAATGGAAAATGGATTGACAAATCATATGATTTAAGTCAATTCAAAGGCAAGAAAGTAAAATTAACATTTGATTACATTACTGATGGTGGTTTAGCATTAAATGGATTCGCTCTTGATAATGCTTCATTAACAGTAGATGGTAAAGTAGTATTCTCTGATGACGCAGAAGGTACACCACAATTAAAATTAGATGGTTTCGTTGTATCTAACGGAACAGAGAAGAAAAAACATAACTACTATGTTGAGTGGAGAAACTATGCTGGGGCAGATAACGCGTTGAAATTTGCTCGCGGTCCAGTATTTAACACTGGTATGGTTGTATGGTATGCAGATTCAGCTTATACAGATAACTGGGTTGGTGTACATCCAGGACACGGTTTCCTTGGTGTAGTTGATTCTCATCCAGAAGCAATTGTTGGTACTTTAAATGGTAAACCAACAGTTAAGAGTAGTACACGATTCCAAATCGCTGATGCAGCGTTTTCATTTGACAAAACGCCAGCTTGGAAAGTCGTATCTCCAACGCGTGGAACATTTACGTATGATGGCTTAGCAGGCGTACCGAAGTTTGATGATTCTAAAACGTATATTAATCAACAGATTCCAGATGCAGGACGTATTTTACCGAAGCTTGGTTTGAAATTTGAAGTAGTAGGACAAGCTGATGATAATTCTGCAGGTGCTGTTCGTTTATATCGTTAATACTGTAAAACTACCGAGAGATTTTCTTTCGGTAGTTTTTTTGTGAGCAATGAATTTTATATAGCTGAAAAAGTCATATATAATGTAACCTTAAGAATAGAAATTTGTTATATATGAAGTTTATATAAATAATGAAAGAATTGGATAAAAATAGTGGGAGAAGGTGAGTGAATGAGTATTTCCTCTATTGTAAGTAGGCAAAAGGAATATTTTTTAAAAGGGCATACGAGAAGCATCGAAATGAGAAAGAATAATTTGAAGAAGCTTTATGAAGGCATTCAGCGTTTTGAAGAAGAAATATTTCAGGCATTGAAATTAGATTTAAATAAGTCAGTTCACGAGTCGTTTACAACGGAAGTTGGATATGTATTAAAAGAAATTTCCTTTCAATTGAAACATATGTCATCGTGGAGTAAACCGAAACGAGTTCGAACAGCACTTACTCATTTTGGATCAAAAGGAAAAGTAGTGCCAGAACCGTATGGTGTGACGCTTATTATTGCACCGTGGAACTATCCTTTTCAATTAGCAATTGCACCACTTGTAGGAGCACTGGCAGCTGGAAATACAATCGTTTTAAAGCCGTCAGAGTTAACGCCAAGCGTTTCAAAAGTGCTTAAGAGAATGTTAGATGAATTATTCCCAGAAGAGCTTGTAGCGGTAGTAGAAGGTGGCGTTGAAGAGAGTACATCTTTGCTGAAGGAACCGTTTGATTATATTTTCTTTACTGGTAGTGTTGGCGTTGGAAAAGTTGTAATGGAAGCAGCAGCGAAACAGTTGACGCCGCTCACTTTAGAACTTGGCGGGAAAAGTCCTTGTATTGTACATAAAGATGCAAAGATAGAGATGACAGCAAGAAGAATTGTTTGGGGTAAGTTTTTAAATGCAGGGCAGACGTGTGTAGCGCCTGATTATATGTACGTGCATTCTTCCGTGAAAGAAAAGCTAATTGAGGCACTGCGACATGAAATTACAGAGCAGTATAGTAAAGAACCTTTACAAAATGAAAATTACGTGCGTATTGTAAGTGAGCGTCATTTTGAACGATTATGTGGATTCTTACAAGATGGTCAAGTCGTAATTGGTGGAAACTATGAGAAAGATACTTTACATATTGAACCGACAGTACTAGCGGATATTACATGGCAAGATGCTGTTATGGAAGATGAAATTTTTGGTCCGATTTTACCAATCATAGAGTACGACAATATAGAAAATGTAATTGGCACAATCCAGCAACATCCGAAGCCGTTAGCGTTATATGTATTTTCTGAAGATAAAGAAGTACAAAAGAAAGTGACGAGTAATATTTCATATGGTGGAGGCTGTATTAATGATGTTGTCTATCACCTTGCTACGCCATATTTACCTTTTGGGGGTGTTGGAAGTAGTGGATTAGGGGGTTATCATGGGAAAGAAAGTTTTCGGACTTTTTCACATTATAAAAGCATTTTAGCCCAATCTACAGCATTCGACATGAAAATTCGTTACTCTTCTACAAAAAGTGCTTTAAAATTCATACGAAAGTTGTTAAAATGATGATGGTGTTTATCAGTAGGCGTAGCCGTATGATAATAGCCCCTTCGCAATGGAAGGGGTTTTTCTGTTCGACGTTATGTATCAGGCGAAAATGAATCAAACATACTACATAAAGAATAGAAACGAACGCTTGCTAAATAACCATTTTTGTTTGGATCGAAACAAAAAATAGTCTATAGAACATAAATATTTATTCATGAATATAAAAATTTAAAATTTAAGGTAGATAGGACGGGAAAATGAAAAAGATTATTAAAGTTGAAGCAGTTGAAAAACATTTTGGAAATCAAGTGATTATCCCACCTCTTTCTTTAGATATTAAAGAGGGAGAGTTTTTAACAATTTTAGGGCCGAGTGGCTGCGGGAAAACGACGTTACTTCGTATGATCGCAGGATTTGAAACTCCAACTAAAGGGAATCTTTTATTAGATGATGAAAGAATTAACGATTTGCCGCCATATAAGCGTCATATGAACCTAGTGTTCCAACATTACGCACTATTCCCACATATGACAGTAGAGAAGAATATTTGTTTTGGTATGAAAATGCAGAAAGTATCAGCAGCAGAGCAGAAAGAGCGTGCTGAAGAGGCAATGCGTTTAACGCAGTTACTTGAGTTCCGTAATCGTAAACCTGCGAAGCTTTCTGGTGGACAACAGCAGCGTGTTGCAATTGCAAGAGCGATTGTAAATAATCCGCGTGTATTACTATTAGATGAGCCACTTGGAGCGCTTGACTTTAAGTTACGAAAAGACTTGCAACGTGAATTGAAAAACTTACAACGTAATTTAGGAATTACGTTCATATACGTAACGCACGATCAAGAAGAAGCAATGAGCATGAGCGATCGTATTGTAGTTATGAATAAAGGACATATCGAACAAATCGGAACACCGAAAGAAATTTACAATAAGCCGAAAACATTGTTCGTTGCGACATTCATCGGTGAAAATAATATTGTGAAAAACGGGGAAGGCTATGTAGCAATTCGCCCTGAAAATGTAAAAGTACGTTCGGTTGAAGAGTCAATTTTAAAAGAATACCATCTTGGACATATTGAAGATATCGAGTTTGTCGGAAATATGGAGAAGCTTTATGTACGTGATGAGAAAACATCAGAATTACTAATGGCATATCAAACTGCTGAAGAGGCAGCACAGTGGAGCATTGGAGATAATGTATATGTAGGCTGGGAGCAAGAGGACGAGGTGACCTTAAATTGAAAAAAGGGAAATTACTCGCACTACCTACAGTCGCGTGGCTGTTAATTTTCTTCCTAATCCCGCTCGTATTCGTATTAGGATTCGCCTTCATGCAGCGCGGAGCTTACGGGACAGTAGAAATGCAATTTACGCTGGAGAATATATCCCGTGTGTTTGATCCATTATACTTAGGAACGTTATGGGAAACTGTTAAAATTGCAGTTATTACAACAGTAATATGTTTATTAATTGGTTATCCGTTTGCGTATACAATTACAATTGTTGACCGCAAATACCGCTCTATTCTTTTATTATTGGCAACGATCCCGTTTTGGATTAACTTTCTTGTTCGTTCATACGCATGGATTGTTATTTTACGTTCACAAGGTCTTGTGAATACGTTGTTATTAAAGCTTGGCATTATTAGTGAACCGTTAAATTTATTATATAATACTCCTTCTGTAATACTCGGAATGGTCTATTCTTTATTACCATTTATGATTTTACCAGTGTATGCAGCAATTGAGCAGTTGGATAAGCGTAAGCTAGAAGCGGCTTATGATTTAGGAGCAACACCAATAAAGGCATTTTGGAATATAACAGTGCCGATGACGATGTCAGGAATTGCGACTGGTTCTATTTTAGTATTCGTTTCTTCTATCGGAATGTTTGTTGTATCAGACGTGATGGGCGGATCGAAAGTAGCATTAATTGGAAACGTTATTCAAAATCAATTCTTAGGTGCACGTGACTGGCCGTTTGGATCTGCGTTATCGATTATCGTTGTTCTATTCTCTGTTCTGTTAATTTACTTATATTATCGTGCAACGAAAGTATATAAATATAATGAGAACGGAGGGGAATAGGCAAAGATGAAGAAGTTTTTAGTTTCTTATTCTTGGTTAATTTTGTTATTCTTGTATTTTCCAATGATGGTTTTAATGGTCTATTCTTTCAACGACTCTCGCATTAATGCGGAGTGGGAAGGTTTTACATTCCATTGGTATACAGATTTATTTCAAAAACAAGATGTTATTGATGCATTTGTAAATAGTATTACGATTGCAGTTATAACAACGATTGTGACAACGGTACTTGGTGTATTCTTTGCAATCGCTTTACATCGTTATAAATATCGTTTTGAAGGGGCTATTAATGGCCTTGTATATTTACCAATTTTAATTCCTGATATTTTAATGGGATTATCTTTACTAATTCTTTTCAGCCAGTTAGGAATGGAACTTGGACAAACAACGATTATTATTGCACATATTACATTTAGTATTTCGTTTGTTGTTGTTATTTTAGCTGCGCGTCTTTCAAGTATGGGACGTGACTTAGAAGAAGCTGCAAATGATTTAGGAGCAACGCCTTGGCAAACGTTTCGTTATGTAACGTTCCCAGCAATTGCACCGGGAGTTATTTCGGCAGCATTATTAACATTCACATTATCAATTGATGATTTTGTAATTAGTTTCTTCGTATCAGGACCAGGATCAACAACATTGCCACTATACATTTACAGTATGGTTAAGCGCGGAGTATCACCAGAAATCAATGCTCTTTCTACAATTTTAATTGTTGCTATCGTAGGATTAATGGTTCTATCTGAAATCTTCCGGAATAAAGGTGCAGATGGTGAAGAAAACTCTGGAGGACACCTTCCTTTATAATACGAACGATATAGAAAGTACAAGGGGGTAATAAACCGATGAAATTAATGAAAAGAATAGCTGGCGCAGCAATTAGTTTTAGCCTTGTTGCTGGTGTGCTTGCTGGTTGTGGTGAAAAGAAAGAAGAATTAAATATTTATAGCTGGGCTGACAATTTTGATGAGCAAGTGCTAAAAGATTTTGAAAAGAAATATAATGTGAAAATTAACTATGACAAGTACGCAAGTAATGAAGAAATGCTTGCGAAATTACAAGCTGGTGGCGCAAAGTATGACTTAATCCAGCCGTCTGATTACATGGTTAAAACAATGGCGAAAATGGACTTATTAGCGCCGTTAGATAAAAAGAATATCCCGAATATCGAAAATATGGTTTCTAATTTCAAAACACCTGCGTTTGATCCAGAGAATAAATATTCTTTAGTGTACACTTGGGGTGTAACAGGGATTGCATACAATAAAAAGTATGTGAAAGAAGCACCTACAAGCTGGGCGGACTTATGGAATGAGAAATATAAAGGACATGTAACGTTACTGAACGATTCTCGTGAAGTATTAGGAGTGGGTCTTAAGAAGCACGGGTTCTCAAACAGTACGAAAGACGATGCACAATTAAAGACAGCAGCAGATGATTTAAAGAAGCTGCTTCCAAACTTATTAGCATTTGATACAGATAACATTAAACAAAAATTCATTACAGAAGATGCTTGGATCGGAACAGTTTGGTCTGGAGATGCAGCATTTATCGCAAAAGATAATAAAGATGTAGAATATGTTGTACCGAAAGAAGGCGGCACAATTTGGGCTGATACGTTAGCAATTCCAAAAGGTGCAAAACATAAAGAGCTTGCTGAGAAATTTATGAACTACTTACTAGATGAAAAAGTAAGTGTGAAAAACTACGAGTCAATTGGTTACAGTAATCCAAATGAAAAAGCTCATCCTCTTCATAGTAAAGAATACCGTGATAATCACATGATTTTCTTAACGAAAGAAGAGTTAGATCGTACAGAATGGCTTGTTGATGTAGACGATAAGTTAAAAGACTATGATCGTTACTGGACAGAGCTAAAAACAAAAGGTAAATAAGTAAGGAAATGCGGTTTCTAAAGTAGAAATCGCATTTTTTCATAGTAGGAGGAAATCGTTTGAAGAAGAAGTTACATCAGTATGAGGTAATGTGTATCGGTTTGTTATTTGCTGTATTTGGTATTGTTGCTTGGCGCGTACATGCAGGTGGCGTTACAGTGATGGATACATATGTCCGTGGATTAGTAAGAGGGCTACAAACGGAAAGTTCTCTTATATTTTTCTCGTACTTTACAAAATTGGGATCAGCAATTGGGATAGTCACTACGCTCGTTATAAGTTTGCTTGTTTTTTGGAAGAAGCGTTATTATGCTGCGATGATTGTATATCCAATGGGGATTTTAATAACACATCTTGTGAATAAAGGGATAAAAGAGATTGTAAAGAGAGAACGTCCGTCATTAAATGAAGCGCTAGATGCACTTGGATATAGTTTTCCTAGTGGACATGCAATGCTATCGATTATGACATTTGGATTTCTTACTTATATCATTGCTGCTAATTTGAAAAGCGTAGCTGGGAAATGTGTCACAACGATTTTGATGGGTATAGTAATTTTATCGATTGGATTAAGTAGAGTCATTTTAAATGTACATTACCCAACTGATATTTTAGCTGGTTACTGCGTAGGTGGTATTTTGTTAATTATCGCGATTTACTACCATCGTTTACTTACTGAGAGATTAGGGCTTAATAAAGAGAGATAGAAAAACGTCTGGAAAAACTATTATTATAGTTTTTCCAGACGTTTTTTGTTTATATCAAGATGTGATACAGTATAAGTGACAATTGAATTATTTAAAGTAGGTGAAAATGTGTGAAGACAAACGTACATAAAGTTGATAAGTGGGGGAAGTTAGGAGCCTTTTTGTATCAGTTTCGTTATACAGTAATTGTAGCGTTACTGTTGCTCGCAATCGCACTTGGGATTTTTGCTCCAAAGTTACCGGGAGTATTAGGTGGTGACGGTTTCCAAACGGAAGGCGACTATCAAAAAACAAAAGAAATTTTAGATCAAGATTTTAAGAAGTCTCAAGATACGCTACTGCTCGTTTTTGAGAAAAATAAAGATGCTTCGCATGAGGAATTTAAAAAGCGAATAGATGAAATTGTAAAGAATGTTCAAGAGAAAGAGAGCTATGAATCTTTCCATCACCCAATCCAAAATAAAGAAATGCTACAAGATGACATCGGTTATGCGACAATTTTATTTTCCGGGAAAACAAATAAAGAAAGAATGGAAAAGACATTACAATTTGCTGATGAGATTGAGAAAGAAAGTAATGTAGCATTAAAAGTAACACCTACAGGATTTCCGAAAATTAATCAAGAGATTAATGAAAGAACGCAAAATGATTTAAAAGTAGCAGAAATGATTGGATTACCAATTGCGTTTCTTGTATTACTATTTTCGTTTGGTAGTCTTTTGGCATCAATTTTACCGATTTTGAATGGGGCGCTTAGTGTTATTAGTACGATGGGGATATTGTATTTCATCGGTGTTGATAAAGAACTATCTATTTTCGTGTTAAACGTTGCGCCGATGATTGGACTTGCATTATCTATTGATTTTGCGCTATTATTTGTGAACCGTTTTCGAGAGGAAGTTGCTAAACGAACGGTAAAAGAAGCGATAGCAATTACATATCAAACGGCAGGACGTGCGATTGTATTTTCAGGATTATGCGTATTTGTTGGGTTATCCGGTTTGTTTTTCTTTAAGATAGATTATATTCAATCTGTCGCGATTAGCGGAATGATTGTTGTCATTATGAGCATTTTATTCTCACTCACACTTCTTCCAGCACTATTATCGTTAATAGGTAAAAGAATATTAAAAAAGAATCAAGTAGCACATACGCCGGCAAAAGCATGGCGTAAATTTGCACAATTTGTGATGAAACATCCAATTGCAATGATTATTGTTGTTACAACATTTATTGTTATTTGCTTATTACCATTACGTACAGCGAATTTGCAGTTCCCTGGTGTTGAAGCTTTACCTGAAAAGAGTGATACAAGGATTGCATATGAAAAGTATGAAGAAGCATTTAATGAAACTTTCAAAACACACGCTGATGTTACGTTAGTTGTAGAGACGAAAAAAGATATGAAAGAAAAAGAAAGTCTACAAAAGATAGAAGAAGTCGTTCAAAAGTTAAAAGATGATAAGAAAGTACATGAAGTAAGAAGTTTATACGACGGGTTAACTGGAATGAAAGCAGATCAAGTTGTTGGAATATTGCAGTCGCCAGAATCAGCGAAACTAACTCCTGTATTTGAAGCATACACGCAAGGGAATAAGACGACGATAGAAATCTTTTTGAAAACAAAACCACGTACAGAGACTGCAAAACAGTGGGTACGTGACTTTAAAAAGAACTATAAAGAAACGGATGTTACGTATTATCTAGGCGGAATGACGACGTTTCAACAAGAATTAGAAGATGAAATTAAAGATAAAGTTGTAATTGGTATGTCTGTTATATTTGGATCGACCTTTGTTATATTATTATTTGCATTCCGATCTATACTCATTCCAATTAAGGCAATTGTTATGAATATACTTAGTTTAAGTGCAACCATTGGAATTGTTGTTTGGTTATTTGAAGGTGGTCATTTCGGTTTAGAAGCGAGTCCGGTTCTGTTTGTCTTACCAATCTTCATTTTTGGCCTCGTATTTGGGCTTAGTATGGATTATGAAGTATTTCTTATTTCACGTATTCATGAGCTCTATGAAGAAACAGGAGATAACGATCAAGCAACGTTAGAAGGGCTCGTTTCAACAAGTAGAATCATTACATCAGCTGCTTTAATAATGATTGTTGTAACTGGTGCATTCGCCTTTACTGATATTTTACCAGTAAAGCAGATGGGTCTTGGCGTTGCATTAGCAATATTTCTTGATGCAACAATTATTCGTCTTATGCTCGTACCAAGCTTAATGAAGTTATTTGGAGACTGGAACTGGTGGTTACCATTTCGAAAAAAACGAGAAAAATCATCATAAAAAATGCTCATCATATTGATGAGCATTTTTTATGAATAGCAAAGCCTACATTTTGCAAATAGTATGTGATAAGAACATTACATAATAAGTAGGTGAAGGCAATGTTTCGTTATTTTAAGTTTAAGTTAAATGATACAGTACAGTTTGCCGAGAACGATGGGCATATGTATCGCATTGTCGGTTATCGGTTAGAAAAAGGATTTTATCCAAAAGATGAATGGACTCATATCATTTATGAACTACTTAGAGAATTTGACGGGTATACGATGGATGCAGAAGAGGAAGAACTTGTAAAGGTCGTTCAAGTAGAGGATGAGTATTACAAAATACAAGAAGTATCAGGTTATCGCTATCCAGTAAAAATGAAACAAAAACAACAAGTGATGAAAATAGAAAAGATGGACGATTTATTAGATGCTTACAATGATTATAAAAGGTTGGCGGATTTCTTTAAAGATTTATCGTATGAACAAAAAGCTGAAGAAGTATTATTAGAAATGAAAAGACTTAGAGCTTGAGGGGCAGTCTATTATAAGACTGTCCTCTATTTTTGACAGTGCATCAAAGTGTGTTTTCCGTTACAATGAGAGAATCAATAGAAATAAGGTGATAAACAGTATGGAAACAAAGAAAAAGGGCGAATGGTGTGAAATTATCGTTCCAGCTAAATGGAATGGTATAAGTATTGAATCGGTATTAAAAGTAGAATGGGAAATACCGAAAAAGCTATTACATCAGCTTCGTATGGAAAAAGGTGTTACGGTTAACGGGGAACAAAGAAGATGGAATGAGCTTTTAAAAGAGAACGATAAGTTACAAGTCCATATGTTTGCGGAGGAAGAGTACGGTGTAGATCCAGAATATGGTGAATTACATGTAGTATACGAAGATGATCACGTACTTATCGTAAATAAACCAGAGCAAATGGACACACACCCTGCTGAAAAAGGTGGAACCGGGACGCTTGCAAATCTTGTTGCTTTTCATTTTCAAATGCAAGGTTTAGAGACGAAGGTGCGTCATATTCATCGTTTAGATAAAGATACGACAGGTGGTGTCGTGTTTGCTAAGCATAGAATTGCTGGTGCAATTATGGATCGTCTATTAATGGAAAGAAAAATTAAAAGAACGTACGCAGCGCTCGTTGAAGGGAAAGTAAAGAAGAAACAAGGAAAGATTGATGCTGCTATCGGAAGGGACCGCCATCATGCTACAAGGCGTCGTATTTCTCCAAAAGGTGACCAAGCTATCACATATTATAAAGTAGAAAAGTATTTTAAGAAGCAAAACACGACTTTCGTAACGTTACAATTAGAAACGGGTAGAACACATCAAATTCGTGTTCATATGAGTCATAATGGTAATCCACTAGTTGGGGATGTATTATATGGTGGACAAACAAAATATATGTCCAGTCAAGCATTGCATGCGATGAAGATAAATTTCTTGCATCCAATTACGAAAGAAGCAATTGAAGTTGATGTGCCGTTTCCTACAAAGTTAAATAAAAAAATAAAAGAATTTCAAAAAGAAAATGCGTAAAGTATAAGTTTTAACTTGAAAAAAGTAGATTTTTGCAGGGATTTCTCTAAAAGAAGCGAAGCCGTTAAGAGAAAAGAGAGGTGAGAATCACTTGATCAAATATAAGTATGTACTTGGAATATTTTTCGCTTGTCTTTTACTTACTCTATTTCTCTATCCCTATTTACCAAATCGTATGGCAGTACATTGGAATGTAAATGGTGAGCCAAACGAGTTTATGAGTAAACAAGTTGTTGTAGCATTTATTCCTTGTTTTATTATTTTTTCATATGGATTTTTGTATATTATTTCACATAATATATTTAAGTTTAATGAAAGAGAGCATGGTATTATAGGCGGCTTTATAAAGAAAATTACGTTATTTATGTTGTTTATTCATATGCTTATCCTCTTTATTAATTTTAGGAAGGTGATATCCTTTCAAACAGGATTAACGATTGGGATTAGTATGTTTCTTTTTATGCTGAGTAAAGAATTTAAGAACATAAAAGGCAAAGAAAAGGAAAAAGAAAAAGACCCAATTAAATTACAAAAAATTCGTTTAGTGAGTAGACGGATTTTTCAAGTGATGGCATGGGGCATATTGTTTTCATTGTTTTTGAACTTAGAGTGGGGATTTTATGTATTGCTTAGTGTAATAAGCTGTGGATCTATGTTGTTTATGTTATATATTTTCTATTCATACATAATAGAAAGCTATGAAACTTAAAAAAGAGTCTTCTCATTATGAGAAGACTCTTTTAATCTATTTACTTCGTAATAAATTGTTGTGTCCAGTAGTTGCCGCTTTCTACATAACCAACACCGATGTGAGTGAAGCCGTTATTTAAGATGTTTGCACGGTGTCCAGCGCTGTTCATCCAAGCTTGTACTACTTCTTCAGGTGTACGTTGACCTTGAGCGATGTTTTCACCTGCAGATGTATAAGAAATACCAAATTTCTTCATCATGTCAAACGGAGACCCGTATGTAGGGCTGTTATGATCAAAGTAGTTGTTTTTTTGCATATCTTCAGATTTAATACGTGCTACTTTGCTTAATTCAGTATCGATTTTTAGTGCTGGTAAGCCTTGTTTTGCACGCTCAGCGTTTGTTAATTCAACAACACGTTGTTCGAACTCGCTTAAAGATTTTGCTTCTTCAGCAGGCTTTTGCTCAGCTGGTTTTTGTTCAGCAGGTTTTTGAGTATTGTTGTTTTCAGCAGGTTTTTGAGCTTCTGGTTTTTGAACTTCTTCAGCAGGCTTTTGCTCGGCAGGTTTTTGTTCAACTGGCTTTTGAGTTTCTGGCTTAGCTGTTGGTTGCTCAGTTACAACATTTTCAGTAGGTTGTTGACCAGGAATGAAGCAGTTTGGTTGGAAGTTTCCTTGTTGCCATTGTGCTAATGATTCAACTCCCATAGATTGTAAGAATGCTTGTAATTCTTGTTGGCTCATTTGTTTCATCATCACTTTTGAATGCTGAATATTTTGAACCTTTACGTTAGATGGTTGTACTGTTGCAGCTTGTGCATCTAGAGAAGATACTCCTAAAGTAAGAGCTGTTGCAGCAGCTACAGATAATAAAACACGTTTTTTCATGATGTGTGTCCCCCTATATAAAGTTTTAATTTGTTTTCACACGATTTGTTTTTGACAGCCTGTCTGACTGACAAATTCATCGTAGCATACAATTTGCGAGAAAAAAGATGGAAAAAAATTCATAGACTTTAAAATTACCTAATTTATCCTAAGAGAAGAAGGGAGCAAAAATAAGAGAAATATAGAGTATAAAAGGAATTTATAGTGTTTTTATACTTGGTTTTAAGAGGGGGTTTCTGGATAAAGTTACCTAAATAGAAAATGAAGAATCCTATTGTATCAATGGTTTGAACGATTTTTTGAGGAATATAATGGATTGATTTTTACAAAACTGTAATGTTTCTGTTGTTCTTTTTTATAGTAAAGTAACATATTTTTAATGTTGTAGCAGACAAAAAAGCGGCTATCTCTTTACATAGACGAAGGAGATAGCCGTTTTCCTATTATTACGTATGTTACGAGTTAGTTTCAATTGCTTCTAATAATAAATCCACAATGTGAATTCCTCTCATTTTATGAGAAAGCCCTTCTCGCTCAATGCCCAATTTCATTTGTAATAAACAACCTGGATTTGCAGTAACAATGGTTGCTGCTTCTGTTTCATGCACACGGTCCATTTTGTAATCTAGAAATTCCATTGATAACTCTGAATGAACAATATTGTAAATACCAGCAGAGCCACAGCAGCGGTCGGCATCTTTCATTTCTCGATATGTTGCACCTTGGATAGCCTCTAGTAACATACGAGGTTCAGAAGATGTGCGCATAACATTGCGTAAATGACAAGAGTCTTGATACGTAATAACTTGCGGCGTGAGTCGTAAGTCAGTTCGCTTATGGAAGTCTAGTTCTACTAGTATAGCAGTAATATCTTTAATTTTAGAAACAAACTGCTTAGCACGTTCAGCCCAATCCGGATCATCCTTTAAAAGATAATCATAGTCTACAAGATAAGCCCCGCAACCACCTGCATTCGTAATAATATAGTCGATGTTTAAATCTTCGAATGCTTTTATATTTCGCTTTGCTAATTCTTTTGCTCCACTCTTTTCACCAGCATGTCCATGCAATGCACCGCAGCAACTTTGTGTTTTCGGAATAACGATATCACAACCAGCTAATTGAAGAAGTTTCATCGTTGCGTTATTTGTTTCTAAAAACATCGTATCCATTAAGCAGCCTGTGAAGAATGCAACTTGTTTTTTCTTTGTACTTTCTGCAGGTAAAAATGAAGGACGATCTTTCATCGCTTTCATTTTAGGGACTTTTGGTAAAACGAGATCCATCGTTGCAAGGGTTTCAGGGAATAACTTCATAATCCCTGTTTTATGTGTTAGCGTTTGTAAACCAGAACGTTGATAAAATCCGATTAGTCCAGTTAATGTTCTCATTCGATTTTGATGGGGGAATAATCCTTCAAAAACGACTTTTCGAACAGCTTTCACTGGCACTGAGAATTTTTTATTTTGATTAATAATATCACGAGCTTCTTCTAATAAATGTCCATAATTTACACCAGATGGACAAACAGGCTCACAAGCACGGCAGCCAAGACAAACGTTTAATGTATTTTCAACATCTTCATCTGGCTCGATTAAACCATCAACGACTGCTTTCATTAATGCGATACGTCCGCGAGGTGAATGTGACTCTTTATATCCAGATTGAATGTAGGTAGGACAAGTAGGTAAACAAAAACCGCATCGCATACAGTTTAGTAATTCATCTTCACTTAATCGTTCTTTAAATTCTTTTTGAATATTTTCTTTATTTAATGTGGTCATCGCTCAACCACCACTCTTTTTCGAGTGTCTTTCGCGAACATTTTTCCAGGATTCATAATGTTATTTGGATCGAAAGCTTGCTTTATTCCTTGCATAGCTGCAATACCTTCTTTACCTAATTTCATTTCTAAATATGGAGCTTTCATTGCACCAACACCATGTTCACCAGTAATTGTGCCACCAAGTTCAATTGCTTTCGCAAATATTTCAGCAAAAGCTTGCTCAGCTCGGTGCATTTCTTCTGCATTACGAGCGTCTGTCATACAAGTTGGATGTAAGTTACCATCACCAGCGTGCCCAAACGTACAAATAGGAATATTATATTTTTTTGCAATGGTATTAATAGCTTCAACCATTGGAGCTATTTGTGAACGTGGTACAGTTGCATCTTCTAATATTGTAGTAGGTTTTAATCTTGCAAGCGCTGATAGGGCACTACGACGAGCGGTACGAAGCGCATCTGCTTCTGTTTCATCTTTTGCAACGCGAACATCAACCGCATTCATAGAGTGACAAACGTTAGCCATTTTTTCAATATCTCGATTGACTACTTCGGGCGGACCGTCTTGTTCGATTAATAAAATTGCTTTTACATCTGTAGGTAAACCGATTTGTGCAAACTCTTCTACTACTTCAATTGTCGGTTGGTCTAAAAACTCCAGTGTTGCTGGAATGATTTTATTTGCAATAATAGAAGAAACAGCACGTGCAGCTTCATTAATATCTTCATATAGTGCAAGCATTGTTTTCTTTGTTTCAGGCATAGGAACAAGTTTTAATATAGCTTCTGTTACCACGCCAAGTGTTCCTTCAGAACCGATAAATAAACGAGTTAAATCGTAACCAGCTACATCTTTTGCTAATTTACCACCAGTGCGAATAATATCGCCATTTGGTAAGACAAGTTCAAGCCCCATTACATAATCACGTGTTACGCCATATTTCAAACCGCGTAATCCACCTGAGTTTTCATTAATATTACCGCCGATTGTAGAAATTTTCATCGAGCTTGGATCTGGTGGATAAAATAAACCTTTTTCTTCTACCGCTTTAATAATATCAAGTGTAATGACACCAGCTTGTACAGTAATTGTTAAGTTTTCTTCATCAATTTCTAAAATATTGTTCATATGGCGGAAAATAAGGACGATACCGCCTTCAAGTGGACATGTTCCTGCGCAAAGGTTTGTTCCAGACCCGCGCACATACACAGGGATTTTGTGAGTGTTACATACTTTTAACACTTCAGCTACTTCATTTGTATTACGAGGAGCAATGACTGCATCAGGCATTGCTTGGAAGTTTGGAGTGGCATCATAACTATAAGTTAAACGCCCCATATTGGATGTATCTACATTATCTTCGCCAACAATAGATACGAATGAATGAATAATTTGTTTTTCTAACATTGGAAATCCCCCTCAAACTGTTAACATGTTTAGTTATAATAAACAACGTGGTAACAGTGCTTTCATTATAATGATAAAAAAGTCGAGGGATTCTTTCTATGTATAATCATCTAAAGATTAATCTGTTTTATCGTTATTTTTTGTATGATTATCTAATAGGAGGAGTGCGAAGTATAAAACGTTTAAGTCTTTGAATTGTTTTGGATCAAGTCCTGTATGTTCTTCAATCTTTTTTAGCCTATAATGTAAGGTGTTAATGTGTATATGTAATTGTTTAGCTGTCTGTTTATAAGATTGGTTATAATCGATAAATAAGCGTAAAGTGTGCATAAGCTCAGGAGATGATAGTAAGCTTTCGATGGTACGCTCTAGAAATTGTTCACGCGTTTCGGCAGAAATATCTTGTAAACACATTTCTAAACGTAAATCTTCATTAAATACAATTTTTTTCGTTTCCAATGATACAGAAAGAGCACGTAATGCTTGTTCGTAACATATGTTCATATTGTTTGGGGTAACTGTTTGCCCAATCCCGATATATAAAGGAATAGAAAATAAAGCTTCGCAGTCTTGTTTTAACCGTTTTAAAAACTGATAAGTTTGTTCTTTGGAGCTCATCGCTGTAAATAAAATAAAACGATCATTTCCCCAGCGAACAAATAGATGCTCTTTTGTTAAAATATTTCGTACATGTTGCCATATTTTACGCTGGAGCATTGTGTCATTTTTGCCAATAGAAAACAAAACAAGTTGTTTTTTCTTATATAAATCAATGCCAAGTGTTTTGGCACGATCAAGAAAACTCGGGGACCACTCTGTATTTTGAAGCCAATCAAAGACAAAAGCTTCATAAGAACGGTGCTCAAGTTCTAATTGCTCTAAAAAGTAGTTTTCATGAATTAATAATTCGGTCATCTTACGCAATATTTCTCCGTAGCGTGAAATATTTTCAGGTTCTCCGGTAATCCCAATGACACCAATTACTTCATCATGAAATAATAGAGGAAGATTCATCCCAGCCTTTACACCTTGCAATCGCCTTTCATCTTCTTTTGTAATGATGACGGTTTTCTTTTGTTTAGCGCAGCGGAGTGCACCTTCATGAAATTGGCCAATTCTTTCTGTATCTGTACTTGCGATAATAACGCCTTCTATATTAATGATAATTATATTTTCTGTAATTAGTCTGCGTACTTCTCGTACAATTTTATTCGCTAAATCAGGAAATAGCATAATTGACACACCTCAAATTCTATTTGTTGTACATTATATATGTAAATTGAGTAAGAAAGGGGAATTTCACACTTTCCACACATTTATTTGTTATTTTACAATTATAACGAAATCATCTGAAGATGGAGGGAATCTTTTGAGAAAGTATGTTTTTCTTCTCTGTTTTTTATTTCTATTAGTAGGGTGTCAAGGAAGTTCATATACACCAATTGCTAAAGATAAAAATGTTATTATAACTACGAATATAAAAGAAGGCAGTATTAGTTTTATTAATAAAAAGGATAAAAAGTTAATTACGACATGGGAACTAAATGAGCCAATGGCCGGAATCACACTGCTTCCAAATGGCGATGAAATACTTGTATACGGTAAGCAATTAGAATATATGTATGTATATTCACTAGCGGAAGGAAGGCAAGTGGAAAAATATAAAACTGGAAAGGGCATTGTAAATGTGGTCGTATCAGCAGATAAAAAACAATTATTTGCTGCTGATCAAAATGTTCAAAAGGTAAGGTTCTTTACGATAAATGGGAAAGAGACAGGAAATGTTTCAACAGGAAAAGGGCCTATAACGATGGTAGAGTATCAGAATCGGTTATCTGTACTAAACTTTTATGATACGAAACTAACGACAATTGATACGAAGAAAAAAGAAGTTGTTCAATCCTTTATGATTCCGCCAGCATCAACAGGAGCGACGATTAGTCCTGATGGGAAAGAAATATGGATTGGCGGGCATGGTGATGGAAATCAAGTGAATGAGAAAGTGTTAGTGTATTCTTTACAGAGTGGAGAAATGGTGCGTTCTTTACACGCTCCATTTATGCCTGTGAACATAACGAAAGATAATAAGTACGTATATGCATTAAGCCACGGTTCGAATATGCTTAGAAAATTTGATACTAGTACGTATAAAGAGGTAGCTTCCGTTGAAATAGGCTCAAATCCATTTGCATTTTTGAAAAGCGGAGCAGAAGGATATGTAGCAAGTTATGATAGTGATGAAGTGTGCGTCATGGATATGAAGAGTATGAAAATAAAACAAACAATTAAAGTCGGAAAAGGACCGTTTCAACTCATAGAGAGGGAAGGGAAGGACAATGAATAAATATAGAGTGCTAGTTGTAGATGATGAAAGTGATATGAGGCAGCTTGTTGGAATGTATTTGGATAACTTTGGATATGAGTGGGGAGAAGCTGAAAACGGAAAAGAGGCTCTTAAAAAACTAGAAACGGATCATTATGATTTCGTTGTATTAGATATAATGATGCCAGAAATGGATGGACTTTCAGTTTGTAAAGAAATTAGAAAAATGTCAGATGTGCCGATTATATTTTTAACCGCAAAAGGTGAAGAGTGGAATAGGGTGAATGGCTTACGTATGGGAGCAGATGATTATATTGTAAAACCGTTTAGTCCTGGTGAATTGGTTGCCCGTATGGAAGCTGTACTAAGAAGATATACAAAGCAAGAACAGCAAGAAGAGATTCAATTTGGACCAATTCTTATCAATGAAAAAAGCAGACGAATTGAGGCGAATGGTGAGTCGATTTCTCTTACTGTAAAAGAGTTTGATTTACTATATTTTCTTTGTCAGCATACAGGACAAGTATTTAGCCGGGAGCAATTACTTGAAAAGGTATGGGGATATGATTATGCCGGAAGTACAAGAACAGTAGATACGCACGTGAAAACGATGCGCTTGAAGCTTGGAGAAAGTGGAAACTACATTCAAACTGTTTGGGGTGTAGGCTATAAATTTGAGGTGTAACATATGTTTACGATGGTACAAAAACTTTGGCTTACAGTAGTATGTGCAGTATGTGTAACAGTGTCCTTTCTTTATTTCGTATCTTTATACTCGTATGAAAAGTTATACGTTGATAATTTAAAAACTTCGTTAGTAATGGAAGGGAAAAGTCTTGCTGCTCAATATGATAAGCGTGAAGGAATATCAACTTTTGAAGAGAAAGTAAGATCGTTTGATCAAATATCTAGTTCAGACGTTATTTTCGTATCTAATCCGCGTGATTTAAGCGCATGTTTGCCTTTTGATGTGCATCATCATTCTCTTATAAGTGAAGGAGATAGGCAAACGCTATTAGATGGGAAAACTGTGACAAAAATAGGATATGAAGAACATTTTGACCGTAATATTATGGGGGTTGTCATTCCTGTATTGGAAAATAAAAAATTAGTCGGAATTGTCTATTCGTATATTCCTTTAAAAAGTATAAAAGATTTAATCTATGATATGGGTCTTATTTTAGCACCGCTAGCAATTGCTATGATTTTAATTACGATATGGGTTGGAAGAAAAATTATAATTGCAATTACGAAGCCACTTTCGCAAATGGAGCGGGTTGCAAATCATTTGGCTACGGGAGATTTTTCGGAGCGGATTACAGTTTCTTCAGAGGATGAAATTGGACGATTAGGAAAAGCATTTAATAAAATGGCAAATTCATTAGAAACAGAAGATGTAAAGCGTAAGGAATTTTTAGCAAATGTTTCGCATGAACTTAGAACACCACTTAGTTATATAAAAGGGTATAGCGAGGCTATTTTAGATGGTGTTGCAAAGGGAGCTCAGCAGGAAAAAGTAACTCAGCTAATTCATAAAGAAGCAGGTCGTATGCAGCGTCTCGTTCATGACTTGTTAGACTTAGCACAATTAGAAGGTGAGCACTTTCCGTTAAAGAAGCAACCTATCGTTTTTTCACAGCTGATTGAAGACGTATTAGATACGTATGAGATTAAGTTTATAGAAAAGGAAATTCATATTTCAACCAATTTAAATCCAGAGGTCATTGTCATGATTGATGAGGATCGTATGCAACAAGTGCTTCATAATGTGTTAGATAATGCGATACGGTATACAAATCAAAAAGGAAATATCGTTATAACTTTAGAGCAAATCGATGATTACTGTGAATTAAAAATAAAAGATACAGGAATTGGCATTGATATAGAGCATTTGGAGAATCTTGGGGAACGCTTTTACCGAGTTGATAAAGCGAGAAGTCGTCAACATGGTGGAACAGGTTTAGGCCTTGCTATTGTGAAACAAATTGTTCATATACATGGTGGACAGTGGAAAATTGAAAGTGAAAAAGATAAGGGAACAACGGTTATTATTAAACTGAATGTACAGGATGAGGGGGGCATGTTCTAATTTTTAGGGCATGTTCTTTATATTGAAGAAAATATTTATCCCGCTATTCTCCGGTCAGTAAGACCCTCACCTCAAAATTCAGCGGAAGCAAAGAAGTTAGGTGGAGGCACTGCTGCCCGTAAAAGCCCGATTGGTGAGGGCTAATAATCAGTGGGGGATGAACAAAACCCTCACTGATTAAAGTTTCACTTTATACGTAAAAATATAAATTAATATGTAATAAATATCGAAAATTTGACTATTTTATGAACAAAACATTTGTACTTCTTATCAATTCGGTCTAAAATAGTTATGATGCAAAGTTCTTATAAATCGTTTCAATTGTTGTTTGGAAGATACTGAGGTGATTTAACTGGAGTACAAATCTATTAAACCGAAAAAAATTTACGAAGAAGTATCTGAAGCTATTTTAACAATGATTAAAAATGGTACGTTAAAACCTGGTGACAAACTACTTCCTGTGCATCAATTAGCTGAGCAGTTTCAAGTTGGCAGATCTGCTGTTCGTGAAGCGCTAAGTGCGCTAAGAGCGATGGGCTTAATTGAGATGAAACAAGGAGAAGGTACATATGTGAAGAACTTCGATTCTTCTTCATTAACGAAATCATTAAACAATAGATTATTAATGAAGAAAGAAGATATTTTGAATTTATTAGAAGTACGAAAGGTGCTTGAAGTGGGGGCAGTTCGAGTAGCGGCGGCAAAACGTACGGAAGATAATTTACAAAATATGAAACATTGGTTAGATGAAATGGCAAAGAGCATTGGAGATGAAAAGGCTGGCGAAAAAGCCGATTTTCAATTTCATATGGGAATTGCAGAGTCTTCGCATAATAGCATTTTGCTTGAACTCATGAATCATGTTTCAGAGATGATTGCTGAAACGATTGGTGAATCAAGACGCATTATTTTATATGGTGAACAAACGACATCAGAACGACTTATAGAAGAGCATCAAGTTATATATGATGCGGTGTTAAAACAAGATGTAGAATTAGCGCAGCAAGCAATGCTAGATCACTTAACAAATGTAGAAAATATTGTCACAGGTAAAAACGATATAAATTCGTAATTTAATCTTTTAAAAATTTAATTTTCTGATAAAATAGAGAAAGATTAAGTAAGCGTTTTCTTTAGAAGAGGGAGAGGATAGGCTATGGTTGAGCCTATTTCTTCTCTGCTAAGTCATCTGATGACCATATGTTTGTTGGTGAAGTTGTAAAAAGGGGGAGTAATAGTTATGAAAGTTACTTTATTTGTTACTTGTTTAGTCGATATGTTTGAAACAAATGTCGGCAAAGCAACGGTTGAAGTGTTGGAGCGCTTAGGTTGTGAAATTGAATTTCCAGAAGCGCAAGTTTGTTGTGGTCAGCCTGCTTATAATAGCGGCCATGTAGAAGCAGCAAAAGAAGCAATGAAACATATGATTGAAACTTTCGAAGATGCAGAATATATTGTTACGCCATCTGGTTCTTGTGCGACAATGTTTCATGAGTATCCACATGTTTTCAAAGATGATCCAAAGTGGGCTAAACGTGCACAAAAAGTTGCTGATAAAACTTATGAATTTACACAGTTTATTGTGGATGTTTTAAAGGTTACTGATGTTGGTGCAAGTTTACCAGGGGTCGCTACTATTCATAAATCATGTCATATGACACGTATGCTTGGAATAAAAGAAGCACCAGGAATTTTATTATCAAATGTAAAAGGATTAACTGTGAGAGATTTGCCAAACGTGCAAAATTGTTGCGGGTTTGGGGGAACGTTTTCAGTTAAGATGACTCCAATTTCTGAGCAAATGGTAGACGAAAAAGTAGATAGTGTAATGGAAACAGGTGCAGATTATTTAATTGGTGCAGATTGTGGGTGTTTGTTAAACATTGGCGGACGTATTGAGCGTTTAGGAAAAGAAGTAAAAGTAATGCATATTGCTGAGGTACTGAATAGTCGCTCATGAAGGGGGAACATAAGCTATGTCTATGAAAATCAGTGAGAAAAAATTTAATGATCGCGTTGGTGATGGAATTCAAGATTCGTTTATGCGCGGAGCAGTATCTTCTGCACAAACGCGTTTATATACGAATCGCTTAAAAGCCGCAGATGAACTAGGAAACTGGGAAGAGTGGCGTGAACTAGGTGAACAAATTCGTCAACATACGTTAGAAAATCTTGATTATTACTTAATGCAGTTAAGTGAAAATGTATCAAAAAGAGGCGGACACGTGTACTTTGCGAAAACGAAAGAGGAAGCAGCAAAGTATATTCAAGACGTTGCAAAAAAGAAGCAGGCAAAAAAGGTAGTAAAATCAAAGTCGATGGTAACAGAAGAAATCAGTATGAACCATGCGCTTGAAGAGATTGGCTGTGAAGTGTTAGAGAGTGACTTAGGAGAGTATATCTTGCAAGTAGATAACGATCCACCTTCACATATTATTGCACCTGCACTTCATAAAAATAGAACGCAAATTCGCGACGTATTTAAAGAAAAGCTAGGCTATGAAAATTCTGATGACCCGTATGAAATGACAAAGTTTGTTCGTAAACAACTTCGTGAGAAATTTATGGATGCAGAAATTGGTGTAACTGGTTGTAACTTTGCTGTTGCAAATACTGGCTCTCTTTGTTTAGTAACGAATGAAGGTAATGCAGATCTTGTTATGTCAATTCCTAAAACACAAATAGCGGTAATGGGTATGGAACGTATGGTTCCGACAATGGAAGAATTAGATGTTTTAGTTGGTTTACTATGTCGTAGTGCAGTAGGTCAAAAATTAACAAGTTATGTAACAGTAGCGGGGCCAATTCAAGAAGAGGAAGTTGATGGACCTGAAGAATTTCATTTAGTTGTTGTTGATAATGGTCGCTCTCAAATTCTTGGATCTGAATTCCGTTCAGTATTACAATGTATTCGTTGCGCTGCTTGTGTTAATGTATGTCCTGTATATCGTCACGTTGGTGGACATTCATATGGATCGATTTACTCAGGACCAATCGGTGCGGTATTAACACCGCTTCTAGGTGGATATGATGATTACAAAGAGCTTCCTTATGCATCTAGTTTATGCGGAGCATGTACAGAAGCTTGTCCAGTAAAAATTCCATTGCATGATTTATTATTAAAACATCGTCAAGTCATCGTTGAGCAAGAAGGTCGTGCACCACTTGCAGAAAAACTGGCTATGAAAATGTTTAGTATGGGTGCTTCTTCAGCTGCTTTATATAAAATGGGTTCAAAAATGGCACCAGCGGCAATGAGTCCATTTACATCTGGTAATCGTGTATCAAAAGGTGTTGGACCACTTAAAAACTGGACGGATATTCGTGAATTTCCAGCTCCAAGTAAAGAACGATTCCGTGATTGGTATAAAGATCATAAGAAAGGCGGGGATAAATAATGACAGGATTAATTCAAAACCGTGATGCCTTTCTAGATAACATTGCAAAAGAACTTGGGCGCGCGCGTAAAACAGAAGGTGTAGAGCGTCCAGTATGGAAAAGTAATGTGAATATAGAAACGTTAAAAGATTATTCACAAGAAGAATTACTAGAAGTGTTTAAAGAGCAATGTACAAACATTCATACAACTGTAGTAGAAACGACAAACGACCGTTTAGGTGAAGACCTTCAAAAAGTAATCATGGAAAACGGCGGGGGACCTATTTTATTATCAGCAGATGCGCGTTTTGATGCATATGGTTTAACATCTTTATTTAAAGAAGAACTTCCAAAACGAGATGTTGAAGTAAATGTATGGGATCCAGAGAGAAAAGACGAAAATATGCGTTTAGCTGAAAAAGCGAATATTGGTATTGCATTTAGTGATTATACATTAGCTGAATCTGGTACAATTGTTGTACAAAGTCATAAAGGTCAAGGGCGTTCTTTACACTTTTTACCGACTGTATATTTTGCTATTATTCCACGTGAAACACTTGTGCCTCGTATTACACAAGCAGTTCAGGATATGAACTCACGCGTAGAAAATGGGGAGACAGCGGCATCTTGTATTAACTTTATTACAGGGCCAAGTAACTCGGCTGACATCGAGATGAATCTTGTTGTCGGAGTACATGGACCATTAAAAGCAGTTTATTTCATCGTATAAAAGAGGGGAAAGCAGGCCTGGAAATGGCCTGCTTTTTAGTAGAATAAAGGATAATATGAAGTAGAAGTTCTCTCCTTTTTTTGCTATGTTTTTTGGGAAAGGAGAGGAAGGGATGTTCACTTATTTATATGCACTGTTAGCAGGGATGGTGTTTGGTTCTTTTTTTATGCTAGTTGCGATGAGGGTTCCATTAGGTGCTTCTATTATTACCCCGCGTTCACATTGTGATTATTGCAAATATGTGCTAAGGACAAAAGAACTAATCCCCATCATTTCATTTTATATACAAAGAGGCTGTTGTACGAATTGTAAGAGGAAAATTCCAATTATGTATGTAGCATTTGAATGTATAACAGGAGGTATATTTCTTCTTACAGTGTATATGATTGGAATAGAACGAGAGCTTATTATTATTTTATCCCTTTTTTCGCTACTTCTTATTATTTCAGTTACAGATTACTTATATATGTTAATTCCTGATTGTATTTTAATTTCGTTTGCCTTTTTACTCATTCTCGAAAGTGTTTTTGTACAATTAGTTACTTGGACAGATAGTATAGCTGGTAGTGGTGTTATATTTATTTTGTTATATTGCATGCAAAAGATATATCCAGAAGGGCTTGGCGGAGGAGATATAAAACTACTTTCGTTACTTGGATTTATAGTAGGAGTGAAAGGAGTTTTTATCGTTTTATTTTTAGCATCTTGTTTTAGTCTTTGTTTTTTCGGGATTGGTATCGGATTAAAACGTATAGAAGTACGAAAGCCAATTCCATTTGGTCCTTTTATTAGTCTCGGGGCAATATGTTATGTATTGGCCGCATATTCAAATTAGAGAGGGAATCGAAAATGAACGTATATATGGATGATCAAAGAAGTTGCCCGTTCGGGTATGTGCCCGCAACTACAGTAGAATGTGCTTTGCAAATGGTTCGGGATTATGATGTGAATATTCTTTCTCTTGATTTTAATATGGGATGGGGAGCGAAAAATGGACTAGATTTTGTAGAAGCTTTTTGTACAGAGGGGTTATATGTAAATGAAATTCACTTTCATACGAATGATGTCATCGGTATGCACAAGATGAAACAGAGAATGGATAAGGGAAAGGAAGAAGGAGAAATTACTCCTCACCTTGTTATTAAATACGTGGGAAGCTAAAAACTCCAAAGTAAAACTTTGGAGTTTTTAATGTTTCATATGGGCTTGTAAAGGAATAATCTCTTCTTGTTGAGCTGTTGCGATTTCAGTTTCTTCCTGTTGAACTTCAGGCGTTTTCTTTGTTAAGTAGTGGTATACCATACCGACAAATAATGATCCGCCAATAATGTTACCAATTGTAACAGGAATTAAGTTATGAATAGCACCTGAAAAAGAAATTGTCTCAGGATGCGGTGAAACTAAAGATAAAGCAAAGAGTGATAAGTTTGCAATACTATGTTCGTAACCAGATAAGAAGAATGTGAAAACAAGTAGCATCATGACCATTATTTTTGCTGTGTCACCTTTAACCTGAGAAGGTAAGAAGCAAGCAAGACATACGAGCCAGTTACATAAAATGGCTTTAAAGAATAACTGCATCGTAGGTGTATTCATCTTTCCTTCAACGACTTTACTCATTAAGTGACCGTGATCAATTGCTTCAAAAATTCCAGTTGCGTAAAATAGTAAGGCAAAGAATAATGCGCCGGCTAAGTTACCTGCATAACAAGCAACCCAGTTACGAAGTGTATCAGAAATCGTTGTTTCTTTTCTTAAAGTTGCGACAGTAAAGTACATTGTGTTCCCAGTAAACAATTCAGCACCGCCATATATAATAAGTACGAGAGCAATCCCGAAAAACATAGAAGCGGCTAAATAAGTTGCTGGTGAATCTGCAATGTGAAAAAAGTTACCTAATTTAAAACATAGTACAATAATAAAACCGATATAAATACCAGCAAGTGCAGCACGAATGAAATATTGCATTGGGTTTGTATCTAGTATTTTCTTTTTGCTTTTAGCCAGTTTGACAACATAATCTAGTCCTTGTTCTAGCATGAGTAATACGCTCCTTTAGTAAATCTTCTATAAATACTCCTTATATGAATAAAGTACATGGAATTGTTCTTACTTTCAATAAGTTTGTGCAATGTTTCACAAAAAGGACATACATACATTAAGAAAACGTTTACAAAAGGTAGTATAATGGAATTTTTTCTGGACATTGCGAGGAAGAAAGGAAAAAGAAAAAGCGCTGTAATTACAGCGCTTTTTCGTCTAAATTCTTTTCCACTTTTACTTCTACTTCTTTTGAGAAGAACCAACCACCAACTGCGATTCCGACTAATACAATCCAGAATGTAAGCTTCCACGGAGTGGATTCTGGGAATGAATGTGGAATTACATTTAATGCAGGATGTGCTAATGTATAAACTGCTAGCTTCACACCAACCCAACCTACAATTAAGAATGCTGCAGTTTCAAGCCCTGGTTTACGTTTTAAGATTTGTACGAAAGCAGTTGCTGCAAATCGCATAATGATTAATCCGATAAGTCCACCTACAAAGATAACAACGAATTGCCCAGTATCAAGACTACCAATTGTACCTAGTCCTGTTTTTGGTAAAGTCATTGCTAGTGCAACAGCAGCTAAAATTGAATCAACTGCGAAGGCGATATCAGCAACCTCAACTTTAAATACAGTCCACCAAAAGTTCTCTTGTTTTTTCTTTGCTTCTTTTTCTTCTGTTTCTTCATCTGTATTCTTTTTAACATATGTTTTAAATAAGTGATTACCAGCGATAAACATAAGGTAGATGGCACCGATTGCTTGCACTTGCCATACATCGACTAAGAACGAAATCATAAATAACGATCCAAATCGGAAAACGAATGCCCCCGCTAATCCGTAAAATAGTGCTTTCTTTCGTTTTTCTTCTGGTAAATGTTTTACCATAATTGCAAGAACAAGAGCGTTATCAGCCGCTAAAATCCCTTCAAGTGCAATTAGGATGAGTAATACCCAACCATACTCCAATAATAATGATACATCCATGTACATTCTCCTCTCATCTCTATAACTTCTAAATAAGTGAAGAATTTCCCCACTATTTAGTTTCCCCATACTCCTGCCTATTAACTTTGGAAGAATCTGGAAATGAATGCAAAAAAGACCTCTGCCGTTAATAGGCAAAGGTCTTGCTAGACATATGTAATAAAAATGCCAACAAAGCCGGAAGAACTAAGTTCTACGTAATGACGACTTTGTTTCCAAGATATATTCTTGGACGCTACTCCCCTTTGGAGATATGTTATTGTATTCTCATTATATGGATAATTTATACGGTTGTCAACCTGTTAAAATATCTTCATTCGGATACTTTATTTTTCGGTTCTTTTTACGAGCAAATGAAAATGCCAATGTTAAAGGACCCATTTTCCCAAAAAACATCATAAAAATAATAATCGCTTTTCCAATTATAGTTAAGTGGGGTGTTAAGTTCATACTGAGGCCAACAGTCCCAAATGCTGAAAATACTTCGAAAGCACTCATCAATAGAGGAACTCGTTCAGTAATACTCAAAATTAAAATAGCAAAAAAGATAAATGAAATAGAAATAATAGTAATGGTTAATGATTTGACAATGAGAGTATCTTTAATGGATTTTTTAAATACGACAATATCTTCTTGTTCTTGTAAAAATTTAAATACACCAAAAAATATGATTAAAAATGTTGTTAACTTAATCCCCCCACCCGTTGAAGCACTACCAGCACCAATAAACATAAGTAGCATCATTAATAGCAGGGAAGGTTTTGACAATGTAGAAATATCAACTGTATTAAACCCGGCAGTTCGCGTTGAAATTGCTTGGAAATAAGAGGCCATTCCTTCTTCAAATGGGGTAAAACCTCTCATAGAAAGAGAGTTATGGAACTCGAATATAAAAATAAAAAGGGTAGCAATAATGTTGATGATTAGAGTAGAAGAGAGCATAAGTTTTGAATGTAGTGTAAGGTTTTTAAAGTTTTTCTTTCTTTTTATGTCTACGATCACTGTAAAACCAATTCCACCTAAAATGATGAGAGAGGAAATGACGAAATTGACAATAATACTATGAGAATGGGACATTAAATTATCGCTCCACACAGAAAAACCAGCATTGTTAAAGGCTGAGATTGAATGGAAAAAACTATAATAGATCCCTTTGGTAACCCCGTATTTTGGTACCCACTCAAAAGAAAGAATTAAAGTAGCGATACATTCGACTGTAAAAGAGAATAAAAATAATGCTTTGGCAAGACGGATAACGCCGCCTATATTTGTTTGATTTAATGCTTGTTGTAATAAAATACGGTTTTGAAGACCGATTTTTCTGCCGAGCATAATCGCAATTAAGACAGCAAAGCTCATAATACCAAGTCCGCCAACTTGTATAAGCGTTAAAATGACACATTGTCCAAACAAAGTAAATACTTTTCCAGTGTCCACAACACCAAGCCCTGTAACCGTACAGGCAGAAACTGTTGTAAATAAAGCATCGAGCCATGAAATAGACGTTGTTGTAGCAATTGGAAGCTTTAATAAGCATGTACCTATAATTGATAACATGATAAAAGACAAAGTAAGAACGCGGGGAGGACTCATACGAATGTTAATCCGTTTCATGTTATATATCGTTCCTTTCTGTTTGCTCTTACTAGTATGTGAAAAAGTCCGATTATGTATGTGAAAAATAGAAAGAGGCAGAGAATATCTGCCTCTAAGCCATATGTTATATTATTATCCGCGTAATTGTTGTTGAGCTAAAGAAACAAGACGTTTTGTTACTTCACCGCCAACTGATCCGTTAGAACGAGATGCTGTATTAGACCCTAAGCTTACGCCGAATTCTTGTGCAATTTCATATTTAAATTGATCAAGTGCTTGTTCAGCACCTGGAACTAGTAATTTGTTTGTTTTTGCCATGATGATACACATCCTTATGAGTAATCCAGTCCAGATAAGTACTTATCTGAATTGGTACTGTTATTTTATGTGGAACCGGCGTGCTCATACGCGGAAGTAATCGGTGTGATTAGAAGTTATTGGATAGAAAAAAGAGTAGCAAATTTGCTACTCTTTTTTTAGTATTGTCGCTGTACCTTCCACGACAATATCATCCGATTGATTATATATATTTGTTTGCAACGTAATGATTTTTTTATCGTCACGCTTCTTAATAACCTCTGCCACAACGCGAAGTGTATCACCGATTTTGACAGGGGCACGGAATGAAACATTTTGGGATAAATAAATTGTATTTTTGCCTGGGAGTTTCGTTCCAAGGATGGTAGAAATAAAACTCGAAACGAGCATACCATGGGCAATACGTTCTTTAAACATTGTCGTTTTCGCAAAAGAATCTAAAATGTGAATAGGATTCACATCTCCAGTCAATTTTGCAAAATTGATAACATCTTCATCTGTAATTGTTTTTGTAAGGGATGCTTGATCACCGACTTGAATCTCATCATAGCGAAGCTCCGGAACAGTTTGTGCTTCTTGAAATGGATTCATTTTGTCCTCCTTCTTTTCCATATCGAAAAATGTTAGCCATCTTGATGTAGTAGGAGGAAGAAAGAGTTTTGTTTGTGCTGCGGTTAGCTCCCACATTTTTCTTACTTGATGGAAGTAAATAGATTTTTTGAGTTTTCCTCGAACTTTTTTGCGAGTTCCAACTGTTTTGACTTGAACTCTTCCAAAAAACCCTCTAACTGTTTTTGAGCCTCTTCACGTTGTAATTGTTGTTGTTCAATAAATTGTTTTGTTGTTTCTTCAAATTGACCGCTTGTTTGTGTAAGAATTGACAAAGATGTTTTTGTAGGAGAAACAGTAAGTTGATGCATATGAGCAGAAAGTTCCTTCCATTTGTCCTGCCACTCGTTAATTTGATCATTTAAGGAGTTTCCAGTTAATTGTTTCACGTAATCTGTATATTGGTTGTTGAACTGAGCAGTGAGTTGTTGTAGTTCTTTTTCTAGTTCATCTACTCCTGATGTTAATTTATGCAAAGCGTCTTGTTGTTGTTTTAATGTTTCTAAAGTAAGCTGCTCTAATTGTTTCCCAGCTGAAGAGAAAAGGGAAAGTGATTGAGACCAGTTTTTCCAAAATGCATCGACTAATTCGTATGGTTTAGTTTCCATTGTTTGACCCCCAAATGTTTTTTTGCATATTGTGAACGCAGATTACTCTGCTGTACCACCAGGTGAAGATGAAGAATCCTTTTCATCCTTTTCTGGAGAAGTAGAAAATGGAAAGAATGCATTGGTGTATAACGTGAAAAACGTTCGCAACATATTTTGATAATGTTCAAAAGAAGTCGCACATGTTGTTAAATATTGCTCTCCATATTCAGTTAAAGAATAAATTCTTTTTGCCGGCCCTCCATCGCTTGTATCCCAAGTAGAAGAAATAAGGTTTTCTTTTTCTAATTTGCGTAGTGTTCTATAAACATTACCTTGGTCAACAGAAGAAAAGCCGATATCCATTAGCATTTGAATAAGTTTGTAACCATGAAGACTCCAGTCTTTTAGACAGAGAAGTAAGAAGGGAACTAAGAAGTTTTTTGGCATGGAGTTTGGTTGCTTCGCTTGGTTGCTCTCCAAACTTTCGCGTTGTTCTGGTTCATTTTGTAGCATGATTGTGCATCACCTCATGAATCAGTTAGATGGAATTTTTTGCTTATAAGTGCAATTTACACCTATCTGTTTTTAAAGTCAACACATTTGTTAGAAAATAGAAAAAAATAAAATATAGACTTGAAGTTTTATTCAGAATATTAGAAAATAGTGAATAGGTTGAATTGTTTCAAAAACGAAAAAGGGAGTGTAGGTAAAGTGATTGATCAAAAATTCGATCCACTACAAGCATGGAAAAATGCTTATGAACAAACCGAAACATTTTGGGGAAAAGCGCTCAATGAAACAATTAAAACAGAAGAATATTCTGCTTGGATGGGCAGCGTTCTAGATTTGAATTTGTTTTATCAAAAAGCATTAAATGATACGACAAAAAACTATTTAGAACAAGTAAATGTGCCGACGAAAGAGGATATCGCAAGAGTAGCTACGCTAGTTATTAACTTAGAAAATAAAGTAGATAACATTGAGGAGTTTCTAGAGGAGAAAGTCGATTCTTTAGGACAAGCTCCTACATTAAAGCGTGATGTGACGAAAGTGAAACAAGATATTCGTACGCTTGAAACAAAAGTAGATCAAATTTTAGAATTGCTAGAAAAGCAAAATGCAGTACTAGCTAAACTACAAGTACCTGTAAAAGAAGAGGTAAAGCCTGCGAATAAGCCAGAAAATAAAAAATGATAAAAGCGCTTGTTTATAACAGATAAAAGAGAGAGGGAGAATCTCTTTTCACGTATAAACAGCGAAACATAATTATATATGGACTCTATAGTATGAGTACCAAAATGATTCATAACAATCGTTCACAAATTCATTTAAGGGGGAAAAGAAATGGTTCAATTAAATGGAAAAGTAGCAATCGTAACAGGTGGAGCAAAAGGAATTGGAAAAGCAATTACAGTAGCATTAGCACAAGAGGGAGCAAAAGTAGTTATTAACTATAATAGCAGTAAAGAAGCAGCTGAAAATTTAGTGAATGAATTAGGAAAAGACGGACATGATGTTTATGCAGTGCAAGCGGATGTTTCTAAAGTAGAAGATGCAAACCGACTTGTAGAAGAAGCTGTGAATCATTTTGGTAAAGTTGATATTCTTGTTAATAATGCTGGTATTACAAGAGATCGTACATTCAAAAAGTTAAATCGTGAAGATTGGGAGCGCGTAATTGACGTGAATTTAAGTAGCGTATTTAATACGACAAGCGCTGTTCTTCCATACATAACAGAAGCGGAAGAAGGAAGAATTATTAGCATTTCTTCTATTATTGGTCAAGCAGGTGGATTTGGCCAAACAAACTACTCAGCAGCAAAAGCAGGTATGTTAGGATTTACAAAATCATTAGCGTTAGAACTTGCAAAAACAAATGTCACTGTAAACGCTATTTGCCCAGGATTTATTGATACTGAAATGGTAGCAGAAGTACCAGAAGAAGTACGTCAAAAAATCGTTGCAAAAATCCCGAAAAAACGTTTTGGTCAAGCCGATGAAATTGCAAAAGGTGTAGTATACCTATGCCGTGACGGTGCGTATATCACAGGTCAACAATTAAACATTAACGGCGGATTATATATGTAATGAAGTAAGAAAAAAGTGCATATCCATAGCAGGAATGCACTTCTTTTTTTAAGAAGGAAATCGACCAAAAAGGAGATAAAAAAATGACTACATTCGCAACAGAATGGGAAAAGCAATTAGAGCTATACCCAGAAGAGTACCGAAAAGCATACCGCCGAGTGAAAAGGGCGAGTGAAATTTTATTACGTGAACCAGAGCCGCAAGTAGGGTTAACGCCGAAAGAGGTTATTTGGACGAAGAATAAGACGAAGCTTTATCGCTACATTCCAAAACAAGAAAAAACACAAAGAGTTCCAATTCTGTTAATATATGCTCTTATTAATAAACCATATATTATGGATTTAACTCCTGGAAATAGTTTAGTGGAATATCTAGTGGATCGTGGTTTTGATGTGTATATGCTTGATTGGGGCACATTTGGTTTAGAAGATAGTCATTTGAAATTTGATGATTTTGTGTTTGATTATATTGCAAAAGCAGTAAAAAAAGTAATGCGAACTGCAAAATCGGACGAGATTTCTTTACTTGGTTATTGCATGGGTGGAACGCTAACTTCTATTTATGCAGCACTTCATCCGCACATGCCAATTCGTAATTTAATTTTCATGACAAGTCCTTTTGATTTCTCTGAAACAGGATTGTATGGCCCTTTATTAGATGAGAAATACTTCAATTTAGATAAAGCGGTTGATACATTTGGAAATATTCC
This sequence comes from Bacillus sp. RCC_6_1, assembly GCF_041360755.1. NCBI lineage: Bacteria > Bacillati > Bacillota > Bacilli > Caryophanales > Bacillaceae > Bacillus > Bacillus sp. RCC_6_1. Next base: position 1,111,455 of record NZ_JBFUPV010000001.1, on the reverse strand, counting down.
GCCAGAAATGATTGATTTCGGAAACAAAATGTTAAAGCCAATTACGAACTTTGTTGGTCCATATGTTGCTTTAGTAGATCGTTCAGAGAATGAGCGCTTCGTCGAAAGCTGGAGATTGGTTCAAAAGTGGGTTGGTGATGGTATTCCGTTCCCAGGTGAATCATACAGACAGTGGATTCGTGATTTTTATCAAAATAATAAGTTGGTTAAGGGTGAACTCGTTATTCGCGGACAAAAGGTAGACCTTGCAAATATTAAGGCGAATGTCTTAAATATTTCCGGGAAACGTGATCATATCGCTTTGCCATGTCAAGTAGAAGCATTACTAGACCATATTTCTAGCACAGATAAACAATATGTATGTTTACCAACAGGGCATATGTCTATCGTTTACGGTGGAACAGCTGTAAAACAAACATATCCGACGATTGGAAATTGGCTTGAAGAGCGTTCTAATTAAAAATAAAAAAATCCAACTAGCTTATGTTAGTTGGATTTTTTTATGAAAAATAACAAAACATAGAAAGGGGAAATTTATATTTTAGGAGTATAATTATGAAACTTATGATGGGTAAGTTGTTTTGGAATACAGGAGTTTCTGTACCTTGTTATCCACTGTTAGAAAATGATATGATATGTGATGTGCTCGTAGTTGGAAGCGGCGAAGCCGGTGCTCATATAGCGCATTCGTTAGCGAAAATTGGCATGAGTGTTACACTTATTGAAAAAAGAGCAATTGCGTGTGGTAGCACAGCTGCTAATACAGGTTTACTACAATTTCTTCATGATAAATCGTTAACCTCTCTTATCCATACATTTGGTAAAGAAAAAGGGGTACGAGCATATAAGCTTTGTTATGAAGCGCTAAGAACAATGGAAGAGGTTATACCGACTCTTGATATTAATCCCCATTTTATTCCGCGAAATAGTTTATATTATGCAAGTAAAAGTGAGGATGTCTCATTTTTACAAGAGGAATATAATACGTTACAGAATTATGGATTTCCAGTTGAATATTTTACAGAAGCTGATATTAAGAAACGTTATTCTTTTGCAAAACAAGCAGCGTTATATACGCAAGGTGATGCTGAGGTGAATCCGTATTTACTAGCGTATAGTTTTTTGCATAAAGCAAACCAAATGGGAGCTAATATATATGAACATACAGAGGCAATACATATAAAAAAACGCAAAAATGATTTAATTTGTTACACGAAAACAGGAAATCAAATTGTAGCAAAGAATATTATTATGGCGACAGGTTATGAGGCGCTTTTTGGAAAGAAAGAAAAAAATACAACAGTAGACACCTCTTATGCAATTGTAACAAATGAAATAGATCAATTTGAAGGCTGGCATGAGCGATCGTTAATTTGGGAAACGGCACGGCCCTACTTATATTTTCGAACGTATCGAAACCGCATTATTGTAGGCGGATTAGATGAAGCGCTACAAATTCAAACAATTGGTGATACGAAATTATTGCATAAGCGTGATATCCTTATTAATATTGTAAAAGAGATGTTCCCGCAGTATAAAAATATACAGGCAGACTACTATTGGGCAGCCGCATTTGGTGGTACTCATGATGGTCTCCCCATTTTAAAAGAAGACGAAAAGATACATAATTTGTTTTATGCATTGCCGTATGGAGGTAATGGAACTGTATATGGAATGGTCTTTGCCAAATTATTTGAGCAGTTATTTACAAATAAAGAAAGTAAAGATTTTTCTTTATTTAATCGATAGAAAAAAGGTAGCGAAGTGATGGAATGAGAGATATAAAAAAGTTTTTACAAAAATTACGTCCTGTACAACTCATCGTTTTGTTTTATTTATTAGCGGTAGTTGTATCGGTGATATTGCTTAGTTTACCGTTTGTTACGAAGCCTGGTGTGAAATGGACATTTATAGATGCGCTTTTTACATCGGTTAGTGCGGTAAGTGTTACGGGACTGTCTGTTATTACGATTTCAGATACGTTTACTACAGCAGGAATTATTGTTTTAGCTCTTATTTTACAATTAGGCGGCTTAGGAATTATGGCGCTTGGGACATTTGTTTGGATCATTACGGGGAAAAAGATTGGTTTGCAAAGAAGAAGATTAATTATGGCAGACCATAATCAAGGAAATTTATCGGGTCTCGTAGAATTGATGCGTTCTATTTTAATTGTAATTATTTCAATAGAACTTATTGGAGCAATCTTATTGGGGACAAGATTTTTACTTTACTTTCCGACTTGGCAAGAAGCTTATTTTCACGGTTTCTTTGCAGCTGTTAGTGCGACTACGAACGGCGGATTTGATTTAACAGGACAATCATTAATTCCGTATAAAAAAGATTATATTGTTCAAATGATTCATATGTTACTAATTATTTTAGGAGCGATTGGTTTCCCTGTGCTAATGGAAGTGAAACAATTCCTTAGTAAAAGGAGACAACAATTATTCCGTTTTTCATTATTTACAAAATTGACGACAACAACATTTTTTGCACTCGTTGTTGTTGGTACAATTATGATTTTTTTACTGGAGAGAAATCATTTTTTAGTAGGAAAGTCATGGCATGAAACTGTATTTTATACATTATTCCAATCTGTGACGACGCGAAGTGGTGGACTTGCAACAATGGATATACGTGAATTATCACAACCGACGCTTTTATTTATGAGTATATTAATGTTTATAGGGGCATCTCCAAGTTCGGTTGGGGGCGGAATACGTACAACTACATTTGCTGTTAGTATATTGTCACTATACACCTTTGCAAGGGGCGGTAGAACAGTTAGAGTCTTCAAACGTCAGCTACATGAAGAGGATGTACTGAAAGCATCTGTCGTTATGACGATGGGGATTTTGTTATGTGCTACTGCGCTATTCATTTTATCTATTACGGAAAATGTACCGCTTATGAGCTTAATTGTTGAAGTTTGTTCTGCTTTCGGAACGACGGGACTATCAACAGGTGTCACGCCTGATTTAACAACTGTTGGGAAACTTGTACTTATTGTGCTTATGTTTATCGGACGCGTTGGTATTTTAACATTTATTTTAGCTAGTGGTGGAAGGGAACAACCACCTCGCTATAAATACCCGAAAGAGCGGATTATTATTGGATAGTATGAAACCATTCTACCTACGTTAGGTAGAATGGTTTTTTAGTCGTTAATTCCAAATTGTGGATGCATGAAAGCTTCATCTTTATTATCCGCTTCGTTTTTTAGCAACTCTTGATTTTCTTCTGAAATCCACCCAATATCATTTGTAGGATGGATCCACTCATCGCCAGCCATAATGGCAGGATCTACTTCATCACTCCAATTGTTAAGCGGACTGTTCTCGGAATTATATTTACTGTCTCCAATTACAACATTATATTGATTCACAAAAGGTTGTTGCATCGTTTTTCCTGTTCCTTTAAAAGATGGAAAATTCATTTGATGCGGGAGCGTTTCGTCTAAAATGGGTGATTGAATCTTTTCTTTTTTCTTCAAAATTATCGCTCCTTTTTATAATGATTTCTTCATATGTAGTATTTCCATCTAACGCCTCTTATGTACTTGTTAACACTTGCCAGTAATAATTATTTTAAGTTGTTTCAAACTAGAGTAGAAAGTGATTTCTTGAGAGCAGGTGAATGTATTGGTAAAAAGAAAAGTGAAACAAAATGCGGCAATCAATAATAATAAAACTCCGAAAGAAAGCTTACCAGATGCAGAATTTGCATTAGAGTATGAAGGAGAAAATAGCGCAAAGTATGCGAATCGTAATTCAAAAAAAGGGAAACAAAAATGAGGCGTTTTTTACAAACGCCTCATTTTTTTGTGGGATTATAAAGGTTTTTTTAATTATTTGTAAATTTAGTGTTTTCTATGAGCAGAAAAATGCGAAAAAACATAGAAGTAGCAACGTATTACACAAAAACAAACAACAAACAAAAGATTAATGTTGGTTTAATACTGCTTTTACACTAGTTGTTTATATTTGAGTTGTACATAAGATTTGTAAAAGGAGAGAGAAACAGTGAAAAAAACAATCTTTAAAGCTGTAGCGACTGGAATGGTATTTTCGTTATTAATGGGGTGTGGTGCAAAGAAGGAAGAAAGTGCTGGAGCGAAAGTGAAAGATGACAAATTATCTGGATCATTAACTGTTTACACAGCAATTGAAGAAGAGCTTGTACCAATTTATCTTGATTCCTTTAAAAAGAAATATCCTGATGTGAAATTGAACATTGTACGTGATTCAACAGGAGTTATTACTGCGAAATTGCTAGCTGAAGGGAAAAATACACAAGCAGATGTTGTATGGGGAACTGCGGCATCAAGTCTATTAGCTTTAGATAAAAAAGATATGTTAAAAGGATACTCTCCAAAAGGAGCAGATCGTGTTCTTCCACAATTTAAAGATGATAAGCAACCTGAAAAATGGGTAGGAAATACTGCATTTATGACGGGGATTGCTGTAAATAAAGAAGAGTTAAAGAAGAAAAATTTACCGATGCCAGAATCATATGAAGATTTAACGAAACCAGAGTATAAAGGAACACTTGTTATGCCACATCCAGCATCATCTGGAACAGGATTTTTAACAGTTTCTGCATGGCTACAAATCATGGGTGAAGATAAAGGCTGGGATTACATGAAGAAACTTCATGATAATATGGCAAGTTATACGCATTCAGGATCAAAACCAGCGAAATTAGCAGGAGCGGGTGAATATCCAGTTGGCGTATCAATGGTTTATAGTGCTTTGAAAGAGAAACAAAAAGGTGCACCAGTTGAAGTTGTATTGCCGAAAGAAGGATTAGGTTGGGAAGTAGAAGCGAACGCACTTATTAAAAAAGATAATGCAAAAAATGAAAAATTAGCGCAAGCATTTTTAGATTGGGCGATTACTGATGATGTAATGAAGTTATACTTCGAGAAAAATGGATTTGCGACAATTAAAAATGATTATAAACTTCCAGATGGATTCCCTAAAGATGTAACAGAAAAGTTATACAAAAAGAATGACTTTAAGTGGGCAGCAGAAAATCGTGACAAAATTTTAGAAAAATGGGAAAAAGAGTTTGGACAAAAAGCAGAACCGAAAAAGTAAGTGAGTGGGAGAGAGAAAAAATGAGCGAATATTTATCAATTCAACACATTCAAAAACAGTTTGATGCATTTACAGCGTTAAAAGATATTTCTTTTACTGTGAACAAAAATGAGTTTGTATGTTTATTAGGCCCAAGTGGTTGTGGGAAAACGACATTGCTTCGAATTTTAGCAGGTCTAGAAGAGGCAACAACAGGTAGTATAGCTGTGAATGGAAAAGATATTACAGCATTACCTCCTGGAAAGAGAAACTTCGGAATGGTGTTTCAATCGTATGCATTATTTCCGAATTTAACAGCACTTGAAAATATTGAATACGGCTTAAAGACAAAAAAATATGGAAAAGCAGAAGTAAAAGAGAAAGCGCTAGAGGCGTTAAAACTTGTAGATTTACTGAATGTAAAAGATAAATATCCTGCTCAAATGTCTGGTGGACAACAGCAGCGAGTGGCACTTGCACGTGCGCTCGCTCTGTCTCCAGATATTTTGTTACTTGATGAGCCGTTATCTGCTTTAGATGCGAAAGTACGTGAAAAGTTACGTAGAGAAATGCGTGATTTGCAAGAGAAAGTAGGAGTAACAACTATTATGGTCACGCATGATCAAGAAGAGGCATTAACGATGGCTGATAAAATTGTTGTAATGAATCATGCGGAAATTATGCAGATTGGAACACCAGAGGAGATTTATCAAAGACCAGCCAATCCGTTTGTGGCAGATTTTATTGGTTCTATTAATTTCTTTTCGAAAAATAACGAAGAGCATGCAATTCGTCCTGAACATGTAACAATTGTACAAAAGGACGGTATTAAAACAGTTGTGGAAAGTATGGAGTTTCGTGGATCTGTATATCGGACGGAAGTGCGAGTCGTAGAAGAAAACACACACCTTTATAATGAGAAAATTGTAGTGGATATATTAGCATCAGAAGTAGAAGTAGCTGATATTAGAAAAGGAAAGCCGATTCAAATCTCTTTCTCAGAAAATCATATGTTGTCATATGGAAAGAAGGTCATTGTATAGATGGAGATGTTAGAAAACTACAAGGTAGAAAGTGCGAAAAAAAAGATTAAGAGAAGTATAGGGAAAGAGGAATGGATCCAAAGGCTTGTAATTATCGGTATGATTCTTTCCTTCCTTGTCATACTTGTATTACCACTATTACAACTATTTACACAAGCTTTTTATAATAAAGATGGAGTTTTCATTGGTTTAGCGAATTTTAGTAAATATTTTACAACACCAACTTTAGTTCAGTCTTTACAAAATACGGTATGGATTTCGGGCGCAACAACAATTATTTCAGTTTCAATTGCATTCGTTTACGCATATGCAATTGCCCGTACGAATGTTTTTGGAAAGCGTGTATTTCAGTATGTAGCGTTATTACCATTGTTTGCACCAACGATGATGCACGGTATAGCACTTACATATTTATTTGGTAATCAAGGGCTAGTAACGAAAGGAATGTTTGGGTTATTTGAAGGTATACAAATCCCTTTATATGGACCAGTAGGAATTGTAATAGCTGAAGTTATGTATACATTTCCGCAAGCTTTTCTCATATTACTAATTGCCTTTCAAGGATCCGATTATCGTTTATATGAAGCTTCTAATATGCTAGGGGCGAGTAAAACAAAACAATTTTTCACGGTTACTTTACCTAGTGTAAAGTACGGATTAATTAGTGCAATGTTTGTTGTGTTTACACTTAGTTTCACTGATTTTGGGGCACCAAAAATTGTTGGTGGACAATATAATGTGCTTGCTACTGACGTATACAAACAAGTAATTGGACAGCAAAATATGTCGATGGGTGCAACAGTTGGAATGATTTTATTAATCCCAGCTATATTCGCATTTGCAGTTGATCGTATTACGCAAAGAAAGCAGGCGAATTTCTTATCTTCAAAAGCAGTACCATACAGAATAATAGCTAATAAGAAAAGAGATGTCATCTCATTCATATACTGTAGTGTGATTACATTTATGATCATTCTGTTATTTGTGGCAGTTGGTATTGCTGCAAGTGTGAAAGTATGGCCATATAATATGAGTTTTACATTTGAGCATTTTAATTTTTCGAGTTTAACAGGAGATGGACTTGAAGCATTTAAAAATAGCGTAATTGTTTCAGCAGTTACAGCAGTTATTGGGGCGATTTTAACATTTGTATTTGCATATGCAATTGAGAAAATAGACCAGCTACAATTCTTCCGAAAAACAGGTTACTTTTTCTCTATCGTTCCTTTAGCCATACCAGGTTTAGTACTCGGATTAGGATATGTCTTTTTCTTTAGTCAACCAACGATTCAAATTTTGGGACTATCAGTAACGAACCCGTTTCATTCTTTATACGGAACAATCGCTGTGTTAGTACTAGTAAATATCATTCATTTTTATTCTGTAACATTTGTCACGGCAACGACTGCTTTAAAGAAATTAGATCGAGAGTTTGAGCTTGTTTCGCAGTCGATGGGTATTCCGTTTTATAAAACATTCTTTAGAGTAACGGTACCAATGTGTTTACCAGCAATTTTAGAAATGGTAATGTACTACTTCGTAAATTCAATGGTAACTGTATCGGCAGTTGTATTCCTATATGCAGCTGATTTTAAACTAGCTGCCGTATCAATCGTAAATATGGATGATGCAGGAAATGTGGCGCCAGCAGCTGCAATGAGTGTGCTTATTGTTGTTACAAATATTGTAGTAAGAGTTGTATATGAATGGGGAACGAAAGCACTTCGTAACCGAACTTCACAATGGCAAAAAAGATAAGTAAGAAAGGTGATGGACAGAATGAAAATTGAAGCAGTTATTTTTGATTGGGCAGGGACAACAGTTGATTACGGATGTTTTGCACCACTAGAAGTATTCATGGAGATTTTTCATAAACGGGGTGTAGCAATTACAGCAGAAGAAGCTCGTAAGCCAATGGGGTTATTAAAAATAGATCATGTAAGGGCACTTACTGAGATGCCTCGTATTGCGAGTGAGTGGAATCGTGTTTTCCGACAATTACCAACAGAAGCAGACATTCAGGAGATGTATGAAGAATTTGAAGAGATTCTCTTCGCTATTTTACCGCGCTATGCTTCGCCGATTAATGGAGTAAAAGAAGTGATTGCTTCTTTACGTGAAAGAGGAATTAAAATTGGTTCAACGACTGGTTATACGAGAGAAATGATGGATATTGTAGCAAAGGAAGCAGCGTTACAAGGATATAAACCTGATTTTCTTGTTACGCCAGATGATGTTCCAGCAGGCCGTCCATATCCATGGATGTGCTATAAAAATGCAATGGAACTTGGTGTGTATCCGATGAACCATATGATAAAAGTTGGGGACACAGTATCAGATATGAAAGAAGGTAGAAATGCTGGAATGTGGACAGTTGGTGTAATTCTTGGCAGTAGCGAGCTCGGTTTAACGGAAGAAGAAGTGGAGAAGATGGATTCGGTAGAACTTCGTGAAAAAATAGAAGTAGTTCGCAATCGTTTCGTTGAAAATGGGGCGCACTTTACGATAGAAACGATGCAGGAACTCGAAAGCGTAATGGAACATATCGAGAAACAAGAACTTATTATTTCATAAAAGGGGAATAGGATCATGACTGAAAATCACTACTTATTATTAACACCAGGACCATTAACGACAACAAAATCAGTAAAAGAAGTTATGCTATACGATTGGTGTACGTGGGATGATGAATATAATACGATGGTGCAAGAAGTAAGAGCTAAACTTGTATCGTTAGCGACGAAGGAAGAAGAGAAATATACAACAGTGTTAATGCAAGGAAGCGGTACGTTTTCAGTTGAAGCAGTAATTGGTTCTGTTATTCCGGCAAATGGGAAAATTCTCGTTTGTACAAATGGTGCGTACGGTAAGCGCATTGTGCAAATGGCAGAGATGTTACAGATTGATGTAGTGGTCAGTCAAACAGAAGAGTGGGAACCTACTAATATTGTAGAAGTAGAGAAGTTATTGCAAGAAGATAAAGAGATTACGCATATTGCAGTTGTTCATTGCGAAACGACGACAGGCATTATAAATCCAATTGTAGATGTATGTAAATTAGGAAAACAGTATGGAAAGGTTACAATTGTTGATGCGATGAGTAGTTTCGGCGGGATTGAAATAGACATTGCTGATTTACAAATTGATTTTTTAATTAGTAGTGCGAATAAGTGTATTCAAGGGGTTCCTGGATTCGGATTTGTAATCGCAAAACGTGATGAATTATTGAAGTGTAAAGGGCAAGGACGCTCTTTATCTCTTGATTTATATGATCAATGGGAAACGATGGAAAAACAAAATGGGAAATGGCGTTTTACTTCACCTACACATGTTGTACATGCTTTTTATCAAGCACTACTTGAACTAGAAAAAGAGGGAGGAGTAAGAGCGCGTTACAATCGATATTACAACAATCAAAAACTACTAGTAAATAGAATGGGAGAAATCGGATTTAAGCCACTAGTAGATGAGGAATACCAATCTCCTATTATTACATCTTTCATTTATCCAAAAGAGGGATTCGAGTTTCAACAGTTATATAACGAATTAAAGCGTTATGGATTTGTTATTTACCCTGGGAAAATTTCGAAAGTAGATACGTTCCGCATTGGAAATATCGGTGATGTACATGAACAAGATATTAATCGCTTAGTTGATAGTATTGCTAAAGGAGCTGTTATTGGGTGAAAGTGTTTTGCTTAGGTGGAGCAGGTAAAATTTGTCGCGAAGCTATTTTGGATTTAGTTCAATTTTCATCTTTTGAGACAATTACAGTAGCTGATTTTAACGAGGTAGAGGGCCGTAAAGTAGTAGAATGGCTCAACGACCCTCGTGTTGATTTTGTAAAAGTAGATGTAACGGATCACGAGGATACGGTTGCAAAAATGATTGGTTATGACATTGTAATGGACGGTACGACGATAAAGTTAAACAGATTGTCGACCCGCTGTATTGCAGAAGCAGGATGTCACGGTGTGAACTTAAATGGATTTGGTGAAGAAAATGAATCGCATGCTATATTTGTTGAAAATGAAAAGATATGTTTACCTGGATTTGGCATGACGCCGGGTGTAACGCAAATGATGGCAATGCATGCAGCAAATCAATTGGATACTGTAGAGTCTGTCCGTGTAAGTCACGGTTCGTATCGTCCGATTGCTTTTTCTGCATCAATTACAGAGACAACGACATATGAATATGATCCATATTTACCATCGCGTACAGTGTATGAAGATGGTGAATTTAAGCAAGTACCTCCGTTTGCGCGTCCGAGAGAAATAGAATTGCCAGAGCCTTATGGTAAGGCAACGCAGTATATCATTCCGCATTCTGAAACGATTACGCTAGCAAAGGCATTAGAAAATAAAGGTGTCAAACTGATAGAGACGAGAGGAACTTGGCCACAGCAAAATATGCAACTTGTACGTGCTTTATATGATTACGGCATATTGCGTAATGATCAGATTGAAATAAACGGGAAAGAAATAGGCATTATGGATTGTATTTCACAGTATTTATTGCAATCGAAAGAAGGGCAAGAAACAGAGCTTTATGGTTATGCACTTCATGTAGAAGTAATAGGTATGAAAAATAATGAGAAGCAAAGACATGTGTTATATCATACACATCCGTTATCTGATGGTTCTGTTGTAGGATGGGAAAAATTAAGAGCGTATACGAGAAACGTCGGTATTCCATTTGGGATTGCTGCAGAGTTAATTGCAAATGGAAATGTAAATAGGGTGGGTGTTGTTACGCCTGAAGAAGCCTTTGAAAATCCACAATTGATTTTTGATGAGCTAGCAAAGCGCGGTATTCATATTCATGAAGAAGTTTCTACTTATAAAGAAAATTATAGCTTTGTATAAGTAAGGACGTTTATAAGGGAGATATAAATGAGGTGAAGCTATGTCTGTAGTAGGAGAAGAAAGAAAGCGAACCATTCTTGAAAAGGTAGAATTTAAAGGGAAAGTAAAGGTTTCAGAATTAGCGAGAGAATTTGCTGTATCAACAGAAACGATTCGTCGATATTTAGAAGAATTAGATCGTGAAAAGAAGCTGAAAAAAGTGTATGGTGGAGCTGTTCAACTTCCAGGCGCTGGAGTAGAGGCACCAATGTTAGAAAGAGAAATGCTACATATAGAAGAGAAGAAAAGAATTGGTTATAAAGCAGCGACATTTGTAGAAGACGGTGATGTCATTGCAATTGATGATGGAAGTACACCGCTTCAAATGGTTCCATACCTTGTTCATCGTAAAAACTTAACGATTGTAACAAGTTCATTTCCAGTCGCAACACAATTAATTTCTTCTATTAATAAAAAGATGTTTCACGGTGAAGTTTTGTTTATAGGTGGAAAAGTATCTCCAAAGCATTCGCGTGTATCAGGGTCTATTTCTCAGCAAGTCATACAGCAATTTCATTTTCATAAAGCGTTCGTTTCGATTGATGGGTTATTACCTAGTTTTGGAGTTTCCAGCTTTGAATTAGAGAAAGCGAAATTGTCAGAGGCGATGATGAAATTAGCTGAGAAAACATATATTTTATGTGATCATACGAAGGTAGGCGTGAAAGGGAATTATCGTATAGCAGCAATTTCGCGTATTCAACACGTAATTTGTGATAAAAAAATGCCATATAGCTTTGAAGAAGAACTTAAGAAGCATAATATACAGTGGACAGTTTGTTAAATACAGTGAAAGCACATAAACTCCCGCCTAAGTTTTAGGAGGGAGTTTTATTATCTGTAAATCGTAAAATAAAAGATTTGCAGTTATGCAAAAAGTGGACACATTTTCTCACCTCTTTCATATAATTTACCAATACAAAAAAAGTTGGTCGAAGGAAAGAAGGGAGAACATGTCAGAACGAATATATAATAAACTTGTATTGTACGCGAATATTTTGCAAAAAATCGGTGTCATCAATGAGAAGGAAAAAAGTGAAATTCTTCATACGATAGGTAAAAAAGCCCTTTGAATAAAGGGCTTTTTTATTTTTTATCTTTAAAAATATAAATTTAATGTAATATTCTCATTGACAATGATAATGATATTCATTATCATTTATTTGTGGATAATTGATAATACTTATCAATTGTAAAGATTATATATGATAGGGGATATTATTTTGAAAAAAAATTACATGAAGGCGCTAGTAGTAGCGACAACATTAGCAATTCCATTTGCTACGTACTCTACTCCAGCATTAGCGGCATTAAAAGTTGAAGCAAATCAATCGGTAGCAGCAGCGAGTGATCGCACGTATGATACTGAGATTAAAATATATAAGGACCAAAAAGATGAGCCATCTATGGTTTCTCAATATATAAAAGATCCTAAAGTAACGATTGCAGCTGGCAAAAAAATTGTCACTGTAACAATGCAAGATAGTGATTATTTTCAATATCTTAGAATAGAAGATAGAAACCAGCCTGGTGTATTTCATGATGTGAAGGTTTTGTCAGAAGATAAGAGGAAGAATGGAACGAAAGTAGTTCAATTTGAAATTGGTGAGTTTGAGAAGAAGCACAATATGCAAATGCATATACTTATTCCAGCTATTGGATATGATCACAAATATCAAGTTCAATTTGAAATTAAAGATCCAACTGTAGGTAACAAAGAAACAGAGAAACCAGATGATAACTCTAATTCAGGCAATACGGAAACGGATAATCCAGTTGATAATCAAAATATGATAACAGATAACAAATTAAGAGAACTTGTGAATAAAAAAGTATTTAATAGAAAAGATTTAAATACACCAATTACGAAAGAAGAGTTATTACAAGTAAAGGATTTGTTTTTAAATACGAATGAGATACTTGATTATAGTGCATTAAAATATATGCCAAATTTAAAATCTTTAACAGTTGCGAATGCGAAGATAAAAGATCCGTCGTTCTTTGCGAACTTAAAGCAATTAAGTCATTTAGCTTTGCGTGGTAATGAATTTTCAGATGTAACGCCACTTGTTAAGATGGATAATTTAGAATCTCTTGATTTAAGTAATAATAAAATTACAAACGTTGCACCACTAACTGAAATGAAAAATGTAAAAAGTTTATTTCTATCAGGCAACCAAATAGAAGATGTAACAGCATTAGCGAAAATGGAACAACTAGATTACTTGAATTTAGCAAATAATAAAATTACGAACGTTGCTCCATTAAGCGCTTTGAAAAATGTAACATACTTAACTTTAGCAGGTAATCAAATTGAAGATATTAAAGCGTTATATTCATTACCTTTAACAGACTTAGTATTAACACGTAATAAAGTTAAAGATTTATCCGGCATTGAGCAAATGAAGCAATTAGAAGAATTGTGGATCGGGAAAAATGAAATAAAAGATGTTACTCCTCTAAGTAAGATGACACAGTTAAAACAATTACACTTACCTAACAATGAGTTAAAGGATATTACGCCATTATCAAGTTTAGTAAACTTACAAAAGCTTGATTTAGAAGCGAATTATATTTCAGACTTATCACCAGTTAGTAATTTGAAAAAATTAGTATTTCTAAGTTTTGTTGCAAATGAAATCCGTGATGTCCGACCAGTTATAGAACTAAGTAAGACGGCTTATATTAATGTCCAAAATCAAAAAGTATTTTTAGAGGAAACAGAAGTAAATAAAGAAGTAAAAGTACCTATATATGAAAAAGATGGTGAGGTTTCTACGAAAATCCGTCTGAAGAGCGATAACGGTACGTATAGTAATGGTGTAGTGAAATGGAGTACACCAGGTGAGAAAATATATGAATTTGGTGTGAAAGATCCATTCGCGGATACAGGAATTTTCTTTACAGGGTCTGTTATTCAAAATGTAGTAGAAAGTAAAGACGGTAATACGTCTAAAGAAGATGAGAAAACAGAAGTGGTAGAATTTAAAGATGTACCAAAGGGACATTGGTCAGAAGAAGCAATTAATTACTTAGCGAAAGAAAAATTATTTATAGGCTATGGAAATGGTGAATTTGGATTTGGTGATAACATTACTCGTGGACAAGTAGCTCTTCTAATACAAAGGTATTTAAAATTAGAAAATAATCTAGTACCAAAAACGGCATTTACAGATACGAAAGGAAATATGTATGAAACGGCTATTGATGCAGTGGTTCAAGCTGGAATTATGACAGGCTATGGAAATGGTATGTTCCGTCCAGATGGAGTATTAACTCGATATGAAATGTCAGTAGTAATACAAAGAGTATTTCAGTTAAAAGAAAATGAAAATAGTGCAGAGAATTTTAAAGATATACCAAATGACCATTGGGCGAAAGGATATGTGAAAGCTTTAGTGGATAATAAAATATCAAAAGGCGATGGGGAAGGGAATTTTTTAGGAGATAATTTCGTAACACGTGAACAATATGCACAGTTTTTATATAATGCAATAAAGAAATAAAGTGAAACTTTAATCAGTGGGGGTTTTGTTCATTCCCCACTGATTATTAGCCCTCACTAATCGGGCTGCCCGTTAATGCGGAATAAAAAATGAGGAAAATACGCTATTCTTTAATTAAAGAGTAGCGTATTTTTATGTACAAAATGAAATAGGAAATAGATAGGAGTATAGACATATGAATAGCCTATTTTAAAGAAGAACCACGAAACTATATTGACAAAAAAGCGTTCTCATGTGATAATTCAATTAATTTTTAGAATAATCAAAAAATATTCCTTTTACATAGAAAGGATTCGAACCTTATATGAATATTATGCCGGGGGTGACGAAATGTTATTTTTTCTGAAGAAATGGAATGAATTAAAAGATGTGAAATCTGAATTGGCACTTCGTGATTGGTTTTATGGTACCAAAATTAGCTTATCGCTATGTACGTCAAAAGAGCCGTTAACATTCTTAGTAAATGTTGAAGGAAGAGATAAAGGGCTATTTTCGGAAGAAGATTTTATTGTCGTAAATTGCATGTGCGAGTCAGTATTTGAAAATGAAGAAAAACCAGCTGCAGAGTCATTTATGCATGCGGATATTTATAAAAAAAGTAGTGCAGGATGTATTTTACAAGTGCAGACTGTAGATAGTCATTTAATATCAGAGTTATATGGGGAAGAAGGAGAAGTAACGTTCGATAAACGCAGTGTGGAGCGTGTTTTCGGAAAAGAAGGTATAACAGAAATGACAATTCCAATTGTAGAAGATGAAAAAAAATTCGCTGATTTATTAGAAAGGAATGTTCCGAATTTCATTGAAGGTGGAGGAGTAGTTCTTGTTCATAATTACGGCATGATTGTGTGGGGAAAAACGCCAGAAGAGGCGAAAAAATGGCTAGAGGGTATAGAATATTTAATGAACTATCATGTAAAGTTATTAATGATTAAGGGGGCAAGGAGCTCTGTTATATAAAAATGGATGTGATATAGCTACAAGTTAATAAATAAATGAAAGCGTTTTAAAAATAATTTCACTCATAAAATATAGGTCTCCTTATTATATATAGATTACATGTTGACATGTAAGGAGGAACATATTTTGCGAGTTAAATATCATTTTCTGCCAAAGCAGCAAGTAACATTTTGCAAGATAAATGATTCTGGTGAAGAGGCACTGCAAATGATGAACGAAACGGGATTTCGAGCCATCCCGGTATTAGCAGAAGATGAGAAGAAATTCACGGGGATTATTTATAAAGTAGATTTATTAGAAAAAAAATGCAATAGCGGATTAGAGCATGTAAGTGCAGGGGATATGCTCGACGATTCCAATGCATTTATTTTTGAAAAGGATTCCTTCTTCAGAGCCTTTTATGTAATTCGTCGGCTTCCGTTTTTAGCCGTGCTAAATGATTATAATGAATTTGTCGGTATGTTAACGCATTCGAATATATTTGATGTTATTGAAGATTCATTTGGTATGCGAACAGGTGGTTATATATTAACAATTGCAACACAAGATTGTAAGGGAACGATTAAAGAGCTTGGGACATTGTTAAAAGCATATAATATCGGTGGCCTATTTACGCTAGATAACGGTGATCAATATATCCGCCGCGTTATTGTAAATATATCAGATGAGTTAGATGAAACAAAATTAAAGCAATTAATCGGAAAAATAGAGAAAAAAGGATTCAGAGTGAGTCACGTAGATTATATTTAAGTTAAAAAGAAAAGTACCTATCTGTTATATATAGATAGGTACTTTTTTGTCCCACTATTTGTGGGTAGTAAAATCCACGCCTCAAAATTTGGTGAAAGCAAAGAAGTTAGGTGGGCGGGTGTTACCTGTAAAAGCCCAATTGCTGAGGGCTGATTATATGTGAGTAATGAACTTTATTTTGAAACAGGAGGCGGGGATAATGCTAGATCAGATAAGAAAATAAAGTCTGCATGCTCACGAATTTTAGGGATAGAAGTTTCAATAACGCGTGATGTAATTTCACCTGGGGGGCCCACATGCCCGATAGCTACCATAATAGGTTTTTCTTGAATTTTTTTGATGAGTAATTGGGCTTGTTTTGAAATATGTCCTGCTGTATACACATCATCAAAAAATAGTTGGTTTTCAATAATAGGAACTCCTAATTCTTTTCCGATTTTTGGGACGACACTATTAGGATTCGTTTTACTATCTAAGTAAAATAAACCGTGTTTTTTACAAGCAGCAAGTATAAGGCGAACAATTCTTTCATCCGCTGTTACTTTTGACCCCATATGATTGTTCATTCCAATTGCATGCGGTACTTCTTGAATGGCTTGTTCAAGTCGGTTGTTTATTTCTTCATCGCTTAAATCAGTTGTAATTGCTTTCGGCCCAAGCCATTCTTTTTTACCTTTTATAGGTTCCATTGGCATATGTATAATAACTTCATGGCCTTTCTTATGGGCAGCTATTGCGTCTTCTTTTGTGGAAGGAAGAAAAGGCATAACAGCAACAGTGAGTGGAATGGGAAGTGATAACATTTGATTAGTCCCCTTCATATTATTACCGAAATCATCAATGACAATAGCAACTTTATTCGTATGAGCATTTGCTTGAATAGGAAATAAGAAAGACGGTAAAAACAAAACAATGATGAATAATGCAATCGTATATTTTCGCATATAAATATTTCCTTTCTATTGTTATCCTGCTATTTGTGGGTAGTAAGACTCCCACCTCAACATTGGGCTGGATAGGTGGGAGATTCACTGCCTACCCGATTGGTGAATGCTAATTATCAGTGGGGGCTGAACAAAAAAACACTGATTAAAGTTTCACTTTATCAATCATCATTATGTTTTGCTTTTTTATATAAATTAAACAAAAAATGTCGAAGAAAAGTAGGTGGAAAATTAAGAATCCCCGGTTTACGTAGAATTTATAAAAAAAGAAGATGAAAAAAATGTCTATTATTGCGAATGTATTTACAAAGATAGAATAATTTGTAATAATTCTCAAAGTGAGGGTAAAGATTTGTAAATTACAGGGAGAAAATGTTAAATTTTCTGATTCTTCAAATTTGCATATGATTAAGTAGTTAAAAAAAGTCAATGGAGAAGTGAAGTTAAGAGCATGGAAGTATAATAAGGGGGATATGGATGTTTACTGTAAAAAGGAAGTACACATTAGAAAAGCTTTCACGTGATATTCATATGAAACGTGAAGAAATGATTCAACTAGGATTAACAAGTGGGCTAAATAGTAGGGAGACAATTCAAGTTAGTCAAGAATTGGACAAGCTTATTTTACAATATCAATGTTATAAAGAAAAACAAACACCGAAATGGTTTTCAATTATAAAAATACCTATTTTCCAAATCGGGTATGAAGGAAAATCAAATAATTTTTGGCGAATGCTTGTGGCTGGTTTTATGAAATAAGTATAATTACCCTTATAGGATAAGGATAATTATACTATGTGTAACGGAATTTCGATATGAACTGTCGTTCCTTCATTTTCTGTACTGTCGATAAAAATATGCCCATTATACATCTCTACAATTCGTTTACATATGACAAGTCCAAGACCTGTTCCAGTATCTTTATTAGTAAAGAACGGATGAAAGAGGTGTTTTTGAATATGTTGCGGAATCCCTTTTCCAGTATCTGTAATATGCAGTTGTGCGTGTGTTTCATTGTTTTTTACTACAATGGTTAGTGTATCATTAGAAGTCATGGCCTCAATTGCATTTTTGGTAATGTTTAAAACCACTTGTTTCATATGGTCTTTCGAACAACGGATATGAACAGGATGGTCTGGCAAATGTAAATGGAATACAATGTTATGTAAATTCGCCTCAGATTGAATAATTAATGCTACCTCATTTAGAATTGTTCTTACATCATATGTTTGTTCGATGATGGCGGTTGGCTTTCCTAGAATAAGAAATTCACTTACAATTTCATTGATTCGCTCTATTTCTTGTTCAATTACGGAAAAGTAGAACTGATCTTGTTCATCTTTATATTTCTCTTTTAATAGAGCGACGAGTCCTTTAATTCCAGTAAGAGGATTACGGATTTCGTGTGCTGTACTCGCTGCAAAAGTTCCAACTAATTCAATTTTCTGTAGTTCATTTTGTTGTCTTTCAAGTTTTGTTTGACGTTTTAACAACATATATTGAGCAAGCAAAAATAAAATAGACATTAAAAATAAAGTAGCTATACACTCTATTGCAACCCACTGGTATAAGGTTTTTTGATGAATGGGTAATGGAGAAACAGAGACCTTCCAATTTAATCTTTGGAGTGGGGTAGTAAGCATATTAGAATGCGTATCACTTGTGTCGTTATTATCATCGGTTAGAAAAACTACATCATGTTTATCAGTTACCTCAAAATGGTATTGTGGTTTAATGGCATTTAAAGAAGAGGAAATGTAATCAAAGCGTAAACTAGCTAATAATAATCCTGAGAGCTCCTTCTGTTTATTAAATATGGGGGCAGCAATCATAATAGCTTTATGTCCAAGAACGCGATCAGTAATGACTGATGATACAGTGGTTTTTTTAGTTTGGAGCGCGTCTTGAATATATTTACGGTCTGAAACATCTATAGGCTTTGATTCATCTTCAGATGCGATTGTAATGACTCCTTCTGGTGTAGCGTAATATAGACCAGAAAAGCGTGCATCGTTTCCATCTGTATCATGTACAATTTGTTTAATGCCATTTATATTACCAGTCTCGGTGCCTACAACTTTTGCAAGCATGTCTAAAGCAGAAATTGCTTCACCAAGATGATGATCCAAATAATCTCTATATAAAAAGAGAACTGTATGAGCAGATAATTTGTTTTCCTGTTTCATTTTATATGTATGATACGAATAAAATGTAGCACCAATCCCTATTGTCGGTAGGATAACAAGCAATATATATATAATTATGCTTTGGAATTTGACTTTCAAATGTGGTACTCCTTCTTTTTTTATTATCATTATATATAAACTATGTTAAAATTGTCATGTTTTTATTCAAGAATGATTTTTAATATATTAGGGGAGAGGAAATGGATGAGTGAATGCTCATTCGGAATTCACATGAAGTATGAAGTGGTATTTTCTTTTTATTGCTGAGAATTTAAGTGAAGGGTTGAAAGTTGTATGACATCAAATAATGAACGAGAAGATATTTCTCAATCTTTAAAAGTATTTATTGCATTATCTCGTGTACATCGTTCTGTTATGGATACTACAAATAAATCTATACAAAGTAACGGGTTAAATCCAACTGAATTTGCTGTATTAGAACTGCTATATCATAAAGGCGGTCAACCACTCCAGCAAATTGGTGAGCGCATTTTAATAGCTAGTGGCAGCATTACATATGTTGTAGATAAGTTGGAGAAAAAGGGATTAGTAAAGAGAATCCCATGTCCGAATGACAGACGTGTTATTTACGCGCAATTAACTGAGTCTGGCGAGAACTTTATTGCTTCTATTTTTCCGGGGCATGAGAAAGTTATACATCAGTCTTTTGAAATGTTAACGAAAGATGAAAAAGATGAATTACTTGATTTATTAAAAAAAATTGGGAAGTATGAAAAATAATATGTTCCAAAGGAGCTTTGGATAAATAAATCCAAGGCTTTTTTATTTGTAATGAACTCATGGCAGTCACTGCCGAAATTTGTTGAAAATTAAGAGGGGATTCGAGAATACGTATTGAATTATAATAAAGGTATGTAATGGAGAGGAGGCTCGTTCATGTCATTTAAAGACTATGAATATAAACGCCCAAATATTGAAGAGTTAAAAGAGAAATTTACTGTTGCTTTAGAGAAGTTTGATAACGCAAAAACTGTAGAAGAACAAAAACAAGTCATTCATTCAATTAATGAGATTCGCAACGATTTTGGTACAATGGGAAACCTTTGTTACATTCGCCATTCTGTTGATACGACGGATACTTTTTATAAGGAGGAGCAGGATTTCTTTGATGAATTCTCTCCAGTTGTACAAGGATATGGTACAAAATATTATAAGGCACTCATTAATTCTCCATTTCGTGAAGAATTAGAGGCGTATTATGGAAAACAATTATTTGCTCTAGCAGAATGTGATTTAAAAACATATTCAGATGAAGTCGTGAAAGATTTACAATTAGAAAATAAATTATCATCGCAATATACACAGTTATTAGCATCTGCAAAAATTGACTTTGCTGGAGAAGAAAGAACGTTATCGCAACTGATTCCGTTTATGCAAGGAAAAGAAAGAAGCGAACGTAAAGCAGCAAGTGAAGCATACTACGGATTTTTAGCTGGAAATGAGGAAGAACTAGATCGTATTTATGATGAGCTTGTTAAAGTGAGAACGAAAATCGCAAAATCTTTAGGTTTCAAAAACTTTGTTGAACTTGGATATGCAAGAATGTACCGTACAGATTATAATGCGGAGATGGTGGCTAATTACCGTCAGCAAGTGCTAGATTATATCGTTCCCGTTACAACGGAATTAAGAAAGCGACAACAAGCACGTATCGGTGTAGAGAAGTTAGCTTATTACGACGAAAACTTTGAGTTTGCTACAGGTAACCCAACTCCAAAAGGAGATGCGGATTGGATTGTTGATCATGGAAAGACAATGTATAAAGAGTTATCGGTTGAAACAGATGAATTTTTCAATTTCATGCTAGATAATGATTTATTAGATTTAGTTGCGAAAAAAGGAAAAGCTGGTGGCGGATATTGTACATATATTGAGAATTATAAAGCGCCATTTATTTTCTCAAACTTCAATGGAACATCTGGTGACATTGATGTATTAACACATGAAGCAGGTCATGCTTTCCAAGTATATGAAAGTCGTAAATTTGAAATTCCAGAATATAATTGGCCAACATATGAGGCATGTGAAATCCACTCTATGAGTATGGAATTCTTTACATGGCCATGGATGAAGCTATTCTTTGAAGAAGATGCAGATAAATATTACTTCTCTCACTTAAGTTCAGCACTTCTGTTTTTACCTTATGGTGTATCTGTTGATGAATATCAACATTATGTATATGAAAATCCTGAAGCATCACCTGAAGAGCGTAAGACAGCATGGCGTAACATAGAGAAGAAATATTTACCACATCGTGATTATGAGGATAATGATTATTTAGAGCGCGGTGGTTTTTGGCAACGTCAAGGGCATATTTATAGCTCACCGTTCTATTATATTGATTACACGCTTGCTCAAATTTGTGCGCTACAATTTTGGAAACGTGCAAGAGATAATAGACAAGAGGCTTGGGAAGATTATGTGAATCTGTGCCAACAAGGTGGAAGTAAATCGTTCTTAGAATTAGTAGAAGTTGCAAATTTAACATCACCATTTGCTGAAGGCTGTGTGAAAAGTGTTATTACAGAAATTGAAGCATGGTTACATGCGATTGACGACACAAAATTGTAAAAAACATGCGCTTTTTTTCACATGTTTAACATCGACATAATGGGAAAATGATGAGATAATAAAAGAAAATTCAGAATACTAAAGAGGTGTTTCTAATAAGGAGCACCTCTTTTCACAAACAAAAGGGGGGAACAAGTATGCTTCAATCTAATATGGATGTAAGTTTAGAAAGTTTAGTAAACTCATTACAGTCTACTCGAAGCACGCTATTATCAGAAATTGAAATGTTAAATGACACAGAAGTGAATGTAAAGCCACGCCGTGATAAATGGAGCATTATTCAAATTTTACACCACTTGCATTTAGTTGAACAATCTGTCACGTCTGCCCTTGTATATGCTTTACAAAAAAAGGAAAGAAACATGACTCCATTTAAAGACCTCCAACTTACGCTTGATCGCACACATAAACGAGAAGCTCCTCAGCAAATGCAACCAACAGAAACTTTAATGAAAAAACAGCAAGGAATTCAATTGCTAGAACATTCACGCCAAGAACTATTACACGCGCTTCATAGTGTTATAGATGAAAAAGATTTATTTGAAAATGGATTAAAGCATCCTGTTTTTAATGATCTGAATTTGTATCAATGGGTTCAATTTCTTGATTTGCATGAACAAAGACATCTTACGCAGTTAAAAGAGGCGAAACATGCAATTTTGCAACGCTAAA
The DNA here is from genome assembly GCF_041360755.1 of Bacillus sp. RCC_6_1. Lineage (NCBI taxonomy): Bacteria > Bacillati > Bacillota > Bacilli > Caryophanales > Bacillaceae > Bacillus > Bacillus sp. RCC_6_1. The sequence continues at coordinate 1,088,814 of NZ_JBFUPV010000001.1, read as the reverse complement.
GTGGAAGAAGTGGGAAACCACTTCTTTTTTGATACGTGCATAGTTTTCTTTCTTATTTTGGAATACTACATGGAGAAAGAAAAGAAGGAGTTGAAAAAACATGTCTAAGAAGAAGCGAGAAGAAGAGCGCGCCTGGAAAGCACGTAAAGAAAATCAACAACCGCACGGAAAAGTGAAAGCTTTTGCTGAATTAGTTGAAGGAACAGAAAAAACGTGATGAGTATTTCATCACGTTTTTTGTATGAGTGGAAAAGTTAATAAAAAGGTTGTACCGATTCCTTTTTCACTTATAATATCAATTTTTCCATTCATAGCTTGAACAACACTGAATACGACCATCATTCCAAGTCCAGTACCTTTTTCTTTCGTTGAATAAAAAGGAGAGCCAAGACGTTTTACTTGTTCTGAATCCATACCGACTCCTGTATCTTTTATATATAACTGAATATGCTTATGATCAGGAACTAATGTGAAATAAAGATCACCGCCTTTTGGCATAGCCTCAATGCAATTTTTTAAAATATTTAATAAACATTGATTTAGTTTTTGCTTTTCACCAGCGATAAAAAAAGAAGTGCTTTGCTTTATATAATGAGTACGTACATTTGTTAAATTAGTAAGCGGTGTAATTAACGACAATGCATGTAGTAATTCTTCTTCTAACTGTAATGTTTGTTCTTTTTCAATGCTTGGTTTAGCAAAGGTTAAATAATCTGTAAGAACATGATTTGCTTGTTCGATGCCGTTAATGGCAATGTCGATATACAATTTTCGTTCCTGCTCAGTACAGGTATCTGATTGTAACAGTTGTAAAAAACCTTTCGTTGAAGTTAATGGATTGCGAATTTCATGAGAGATAGACGCTGCCATTTCACCAATTAAATGAAACTTTTCAGCATTTATAAGTTCGTTTTGGAGACGAACTTGAGTTTGTAATATGTGCAGTAAATATAAAATTAGAATCGTACCAAGCATTGAACATAACTCATACACAATAATATGCAGTATATAATCAGTCTTATTTGTAACCTTTGAAAGGAAGAAGGGTATCCAACTAAATCCGTATGTGAGACTGTAGATAATAGCAAGTGTTATTTTTATACGATTAGAAGTTTGATTAAAAAATTTATATGTTAATAGTAAAACAATAAATAGAAGAACAGAACCGATAAGAGATGGGAAAACACCTACCCCACCTAATAATAAGCGATATATGTTTAATACAACTAAGATAGAACCACCAGCAATAGGCCCTCCCGTTAATGTACCGACAATTAATACAATATGGCGCATATCAAATTGAAAACCATTATTTGTTTTTGCTGCAAATGTAATACAGAGTACGGTAGCAAGGCAACAGAGTACAATGAATATAGCTGAATTTAATTTAGGAGAGCGTTTCCCTTTTTGATTCCAAAATAAATGATATACGAGCATTGTAATCAGGATGAATAATATATTTAAAAAGAGATAAATAATAAAGGATTTCAGTGGGATGCCTCCTCTCTTCTTAGATTAAATTAATCATACTATAAAATGAAAGAAATGAAATAATAAATAGCGGAAAAATCAGAAATTTTTACGCTAGTATACAATATGTTACAATAAGCTGTGTCAATGAAAGAAGAAATTCCGTGCATCGCGCGGGAGAGGTTCGCGAACTCCCTCTATAAAAAACTATGGAAACAACAATATCCTTAGGTATTGTTTTGTTTTTTTATTGTGACAGTTCAAGAACGTTCTTTCTTCTTATTTATAGTAGAGAAGGAGAATGAGTGAAATGAAAAAAGAAAAAGCAGTTGTTGTTTTTAGTGGAGGACAAGATAGTACGACATGTTTATTTTGGGCAATAGAGCAGTTTGCAGAGGTAGAAGCTGTAACGTTTAATTACAATCAACGTCATAAGCTAGAAATTGATTGTGCAGCGGAAATTGCAAAAGAACTAGGAATAAAGCATACGGTACTAGATATGAGTCTATTAAATCAACTTGCTCCAAATGCGTTAACCAGAACGGATATGGAGATTACACATGAAGAAGGTGAATTGCCATCGACATTTGTAGATGGACGAAATTTACTCTTCTTATCATTTGCTGCTGTATTAGCAAAACAAGTTGGAGCACGTCATATTGTAACGGGTGTATGTGAAACTGATTTCAGTGGTTATCCAGACTGCCGTGACGTGTTTGTGAAATCGTTAAATGTTACTTTAAATTTATCTATGGATTACCCGTTTGTCATTCACACGCCACTTATGTGGATTGATAAGGCTGAAACATGGAAATTATCAGATGAACTTGGAGCATTTGAGTTTGTTCGAGAAAAAACATTAACATGTTATAACGGAATCATTGGTGATGGTTGCGGTGAATGTCCAGCATGTCAACTTCGTAAAGCAGGATTAGATACGTACCTACAAGAACGCGAAGGAGCGAATAACTAATGGATAACTTTTTTGGATTTCGCATCGTAGAGAATTTGCAAAAAATGGACAAGGATATTCAGCGTAAACAACTCAAATACCATAATAAAAGAGTAATGGTCAGCAAGGAATTTACATTTGATGCAGCACACCATTTACACTGTTATGAAGGGAAATGTAAAAACTTACACGGTCACACATATAAAGTTGTATTTGGAATTAGTGGATATGTAAATGAAATAGGTCTTGCAATTGATTTTGGAGATATAAAAGAAATTTGGAAAAATGAAATCGAAATTTATCTAGATCATCGTTATTTAAACGAAACGTTACCTGCAATGAATACGACTGCTGAAAATATGGTCGTTTGGATTTATGAAAAGATGGCAGAAGCACTAACAAAAGAGAATCGAGTGAACGAATATAAAGGAGCTCGCGTTGAATTTGTTCGTCTATTTGAGACGCCGACTAGTTATGCGGAAGTAAGACGGGAGTGGATGCTTGATGAGTAAAATCCCTGTCTTAGAAATATTCGGTCCGACTATTCAAGGTGAAGGAATGGTTGTAGGGCAAAAAACAATGTTTATTCGTACAGCTGGTTGTGATTATAGCTGTGCTTGGTGTGATTCTGCTTTTACGTGGGATGGATCAGCTAAAGATCAAATTAGACAGATGACACCAGAAGATATTTGGGATGAGCTTGTTGCAATTGGAGGAGAAAATTTTTCTCATGTTACGATTTCAGGTGGAAATCCGGCATTGCTGAAAAATATTGAGTTTCTTCTTTCTATATTAAAAGAAAATGGAATGCGAACGGCAATTGAAACGCAAGGGAGTAAATGGCAAGATTGGTTACTTCAAATTGATGAGGTAACAATTTCTCCAAAACCACCAAGTTCAACGATGAAAACAGATTTTCATAAGTTAGATGCTATTATTCAGAAACTAGCAGGAAAAGATATTAGTTTAAAAGTAGTAGTATTCGATGATCATGATTTTGAATATGCAGTTAAGATGCACGAACGTTATCCAAAGGTACCATTTTTCTTACAAGTAGGAAACGATGATACAAAAACAGTGGATGATGCGATGCTTATAAAAAATTTATTAGATAAGTATGAATGGCTGATTGATAAAGCTGTAAATTGTAAAGAGATGAATGATGCAAAAGTATTGCCTCAGCTTCATGCGTTAGTATGGGGAAATAAGCGCGGCGTATAACGAGAAGGGATGTTTAAAATGACAGGAAGATTAGATGAAGATTTAAAAGATGTAACATTACTAGGGAATCAAAATACAAAATATTTATTTGAATATAGCCCAGAAATATTAGAGGTATTTGATAATAATCATCCAAACCGTGATTATTTTGTAAAATTCAATTGTCCTGAATTTACAAGTTTATGCCCGAAAACAGGACAACCAGATTTTGCAACAATTTATATTAGCTATATTCCAGAGCAAAAAATGGTAGAGAGTAAATCTTTAAAGTTGTATTTATTTAGTTTCCGCAATCATGGTGATTTCCACGAAGATTGCATGAACGTTATTATGAACGATTTAATTAAATTAATGGATCCGCGTTATATTGAGGTATGGGGGAAATTCACACCACGTGGTGGCATTTCAATTGATCCATACTGCAACTACGGGCGCCCAGGTACGAAGTATGAACAAATGGCTGACTACCGCATGATGAACCACGATCTATATCCGGAAACAATTGATAATCGTTAATAGAAAGAAAGGGCCTGTATAGTATACAGGCCCTTTCTTTCTATTATATTATGCATTTTGATTAATGACAGTATAGTTTTTATGACTTACAACTGTAAGAGGTTCCATATCTAGTTCTCTAAAATTCTTCATAATTGTTATATCAACAATAACAGAGTTTTGATTTACTTTTTGAACACGGCCTTGCATTCCACCTTTAAATTCGATGATATCTCCAGTTTCTGCGATCTGCATAAGCAACTCTCCTTGTTACAGTTTTCCCAAAAAAAGAATAAATTTGGGTTTTTTTATTTCCTCCTATTTTGAACCATATTTCCTACTTTGTAAATGTTTCCAAAGTAAAAATTCGAAAAATATTCACTTTTTGTAAGAAAATATGTAGAAAATCCATGTTTTTTAGAAAAAATAGCAAAAATGCGAGAATCTTTATATCGAGGTATAATGAAAAAGTAGAATAACCTGCTGAAGTGGGAGAAATTAGAGGCGGTAAAATGATGTTTGAATTTGTGGGGAGTGTTATAGCTTTAATTTTATTTTTATTTTCTTATATGCATTTAAAAAAGATTCGTCAATATGATACGAGTACATATTTTGATGGGATGGATGGTATCCATGCTTCGATAACACATGATAGTGGTGGGGAGATGTAAAGGTATATAACTTTATTTTCTTGCGTGGTATGATGTTTAGAACTAGTGCATAATAGAGTTCATAAGTGATGAATGGAGAGTGAAAAGAATGAAGATTTCTTTTATTCGTCATGGTTGTTTAAGTCGTATAAGAGAACCGATGACAATTAATTCATTTCACGAATGGATGAAACAGTATGATTCCGAGTCAATGATACAAAAAGCTAAAATGCCGATAGAAACAATAGAGGCAATTAAAGCAGCGAAATTTGTCTTAACAAGTGATCAAAGGCGTGCTGTACAATCAGCAGCTGAATTGACGGATTCTTTATCTTTTATGCAAAATTCTCTTTTTAGAGAAGCTGAAGTTCCTTCATGCTTTTTTGCTCCGAAGTGGTTGAAATGCACAATTAAGGTATGGATGTTCATTGGACGAACATTATGGATACTTGGCTACCATAAAGATGTTGAGTCTTATAAGGAAGTAAGAGAGAGGGTAAGGCAAGCGGCTTACCTGTTACATCGTTATGCTCTCGTACATGGAAGTATAGCTCTTGTAGGTCATAATTATGTGAATGTAATGATTGGTGCCGAACTGAGAGCGATGGTCTGGTCTGGTTCTCCTATTTTGCACAGAGAGCCATGGGGATGTACAACATATACGTTTCACGAGGCGATGGATGGAAATATATTAAATACAAATTTAACATAAAAGCACACGATTTATATAAATCGTGTGCTTTCTTTTTAAGATATAGAAATTTTGACGTTTAATGGTTTTACGAGATGAGCATAAGGTTCCCCTACTAGCATAACAATTTCATCTTTTTTATAACCTAACTTTTCGTATAGTGAATAGGCGCGTTTGTTTTCTAAATTAACAAGTAAAGCGATTTTTTTATGCCCTTTTTCAGTTGCATAGATTTCGGCAGCTTCAATTAATTTAGAACCTATACCTTTTCCGCCGTGTGCACTTGAAACTGATAATGTATCAATGTAATACTCATCAAGCTCAGCTTCTTTTTCTAACGTAATTGATTCATCTTTATGTAATGCTCTTAAGTGATGTACAATTGGTGCGTCAAGCTGTGTTGCTTCACTACCGTGATAAGCGACAATAATTCCAACTGCACTCTCGTCTTGTTCATAGACAAAACAGTTTTCGTAGCTCAGACGGTTATTTTCTTTTGAGAACCATGTCTCAAGTCCTAGTAATACTTCTGCTTCAACTGTGCTACCTGTGATTTTTTCAGCAATTTCATGCAGAGCATTATACAATAAAGGAGCTATTGCCATTGCATCTGTCTTTTTTGCTTTCCGAATCATAGTATCCCTCCTAGTTCTATTTGTATATTGTAGCATAGTGGTATGGAACTTTGCATAATTGAATGCCGAAATGTTTGATATAGAGAAGTAGCTATGTTAGTATATGATATTTAGTGGACATATAGTAAAACAATATTGTTTGCGAAATAACGAAAATAAAATCATGGCATAACAACGAGATAAAGTGAAACGTTAATCAGTAAGATTTTTTGTTCATTCTACGACTGATTAGTAGTCAACACCAATCGGACTACCTGCAAATAGCGGGATAAATTTACAGTTGTTGACCTATAGAATATAAGATAAAATAAAATATTGCAGAGAGGTGAAATACATGGATAAAGAATTAGCAAATACAATTTTAGATCAGCTAAAAAATGGTGAAATAAAGGAGTATGTTGTTACGAAAGATGTATTTTATACGTTCAGAGAAGTTGTTGTAAATAGAGAAGACTTTAAGCATTTCATTGGTAACGCACAGCGAGGCGGGCAAGTGATTTATACATATTCAGAAACGCCACGTTCATAAAGGAGAATTTTGATCAGCAGGGCATCTCTCACTGATTAGTAGCCTTCACCAAACGGACGTTTAATGCGGGATAAATAAAAGATAAAGGAGAGGGGAATTATGGGCGATTTTAAACAAGGCATTTTACCACATTGGGATTATATGTGGAAAGATAGAGCCGGCAATCGATTTATGGGAATGGTTATGTATCCAGAGAAACGAAAATGTTCAGCAAAAATGCTTCAGAAAATAAAAAGAGCATATGAAGAAGCAATAGAAATTAAAGTAACTGTACAAGTTCAACATACATATCAGTACGTAGAAGGACTGATTGTATACTTTGATGAAGAGGCTCCTGTATGTACAATGCTTGATAAAGATGAAAATCCACATCATATATTTGTAAAAGATATTTTGCGCATTGAGTACTCTGAATAAACTTTTCATAAATAAATTGAAGTTCCATAATAATAATCTTTTTCTATAATAGTTATCTTTTAGTATGTAACGAAAAACGAAAGTATATGTATAATATATTTAATAAGGTAAATTTGATAAATGTAATCGTTTTTTAGAGCAGATTATAGTTTCATATCTGTTCTTTTTTGCGTGATGCTGGAGAAATATATTTCTTCAGCATCTACCGTTTTATGACAAAATATATTGTTAACTTTTTTAAAAATAAGGTTAAATTCGTTGACAACTTTTTTGAAAAGCACTTTATTGACATGAGTTTTAGAATGTTGTTTCATAGTCATTGTATTGAAAAAAAACGGCTATCATGTCGAAAAGTAAAAGTTAAAAAAAGAAAGAATTTATACATATATCTTGTGTCTTATTTTGAAACGTAATACAATATATAGAGAAATCAAGAACAACATATAGAGAATATAGATTTGAGAGGGAGGGTCGGAAATGTTAGTTGCATATGATTCTATGACAGGAAACGTGAAGCGTTTCATTCACAAATTAAATATGCCGGCCGTTCAAATTGATGAAGATCTAGTAATAGATGAAGACTTTATTCTTATTACGTATACAACAGGTTTTGGAAATGTACCAGAACGTGTTTTAGACTTTTTAGAGCGCAATAATGAAAAATTAAAAGGCGTATCTGCAAGCGGCAATCGTAACTGGGGAGACATGTTCGGTGCAAGTGCTGACAAGATTTCTACTAAATATGAAGTGCCAATTGTATCAAAATTTGAGTTATCTGGAACAAATAACGATGTAGAATATTTTAAGGAAAGGGTGCGGGAGATTGCGACACATTGAACTGAATAATGAAATCACGCAAATGCAGGACGGTTTTTATCAGCTTCATAAAGATAAAGAGGCATTAGAAGTCTTTATGGAAGAAGCTAGAGAGAATACCGTTCCTTTTAATAGCGTGGCAGAGCGAATGGAGTATATGAAAGAACATGATTACTATTACAACGTTCTGGACGAGTATAGCTTGGAGGAAGTAGAGGAAGTATATAACATCGCTTATGGTGAAAACTTCGAGTTCCAATCTTATATGGCAGCATCTAAGTTCTACAAAGATTATGCGTTAAAAACGAATGATCAAAAACAATACTTAGAAAGCTATGAAGATCGTGTAGCAATTGTTTCATTATACTTAGGACGCGGTGATGTTTCGAAAGCAAGACAATTCGCAAGCATGATTGTAAAACAAAACTACCAACCAGCGACACCAACCTTTTTAAATGCGGGAAGAAGCAGAAGAGGAGAAATGGTGTCTTGTTTCTTGTTAGAGATGGATGATAGCTTAAATTCAATTGGCTTTAACATTAATACTGCGATGCAATTATCAAAAATCGGCGGGGGAGTAGCTTTAAACTTATCTAAGCTACGCGCACGTGGTGAGCAAATTAAAGGTATCGACAACGCTGCAAGTGGCGTAGTACCTGTTATGAAATTGCTTGAAGATTCGTTTTCATATGCGAATCAGCTTGGCCAACGAAAAGGTGCCGGTGCAGTATATTTAAACATTTTCCATTGGGATATTATTGAATTCCTTGATACAAAAAAAATAAATGCCGATGAGAAGAGCCGTATTCAGTCTCTATCAATCGGAATTATCGTTCCAAGTAAGTTCTTTGAGCTTGCTGAGAAAAACGAACCTTTCCATGTTTTCGCGCCTTATACGGTTTATAAAGAATATGGCAAGCATTTAGATGATATTGACATTGATGAAATGTACGATGAATTAATGAGCAATCCGAAAGTGAAGAAGAAGCCACTAGATATTAGTGCACGTGATATGCTTATTAAAATCGCTATGATTCAGCTTGAGTCTGGTTACCCATACTTAATGTTTAAATCAAATGCAAATAATCAACATCCATTGAAGGATATTGGAACTGTGAAGATGTCGAACTTATGTACAGAAATCTTCCAGCTTCAAGAAACTTCAGAAATAAATGATTACGGTACAGATGACATTATCCGTCGTGATATTAACTGTAACTTAGGATCGTTAAATATCGTAAACGTAATGGAAAATAAAGAAATTCGTGAAGCAGTTCATGCGGGAATGGAAGCTTTAACAGCTGTTTCTGATATGACGATTATTCCGAATGCACCAACTGTGAAAAAAGCAAATGACGAGCTTCATTCAGTTGGACTTGGAGCAATGAACTTACACGGATATTTAGCAAAAAATAAAATCGCTTATGAAAGTGCAGAAGCGAAAGAATTCGCTCGTACATTCTTTATGATGTTAAATTACTATTCTATTGAGAAAAGTATGGAAATCGCTACAGAAAAAGGCGAGACATTTAAAGACTTCGATAAATCTGATTATGCGAATGGCACATACTTCGAAAAGTATGAAACGACAGATTACAGTCCTGTAACTGAAAAAGTTCAGCAACTATTTGAAGGAATTCATATTCCGACAAAAGAAGATTGGACAAGTTTAAAAGAGCAAGTGCAGAAGAATGGTTTATACAACTCATATCGTCTTGCCATTGCTCCAACACAATCAATCAGTTACGTTCAAAATGCAACTTCAAGCGTAATGCCGATCGTAAGTCAAATCGAATCAAGAACATATGCGAATGCGACAACATATTATCCAATGCCGTATTTATCAAAAGATACGTTCTGGTACTATAAATCTTCTTACGATATGAATCAGTTTAAATTAATTGATTTAATCGCAGAAATTCAAGAACATATTGACCAAGGAATTAGTACAATTCTTTACGTTAATAGTGATATTTCAACACGTGAATTAGCACGTTACTACATCTATGCACATAAAAAAGGCTTAAAGAGTCTGTATTATACGAGAACACGTAAATTAAGCGTGGAAGAGTGTGTGGCTTGTACCGTTTAATGGCATATTGCCATACTAAATGAATAACCCAATAGTATGAGCAGGGTTATGAACCCTGCTCATACTTGGTTTGTTCTACTAAACGGTTAGCTTTTCATTGTTAGATGGAAATTTAACCGTTCAGTAGAACAATAATAGATATAGGGGTGATTCAATGCGCGCTGTTAACTGGAATAAAAAGGAAGATGATTTCAGTTTAATGTTTTGGAAGCAAAACATCGCTCAGTTTTGGACAGAAGAAGAAATCGCGGTTTCGTCTGACAAAAATACTTGGGTGCAATTATCGAAAGAAGAGCAAATTGCTTATAAGCGTGTATTAGGTGGTTTAACACTTTTAGATACGAAACAAGGTGGCGAAGGAATGCCACTTGTACTTGTTCATCTTGAAAATTTACAAGCGAAAAGTGTATTAGCTTTCATGGGAGCTATGGAAGAAGTACATGCGAAAAGTTATAGTCACATTTTCACAACACTAGCTACAGAAGAAGAAATTGATGATATTTTTGACTGGGTAGACAATCATCCGTTACTTGAGAAAAAAGCTGGTATTATTACTAGTTACTATCGTCGTTTATTAAAGCCTGAAGTAACGAAAAAAGAGTTATACATGGCAATGGTAGCAAGTGTGTTCTTAGAAAGTTACTTATTCTATAGTGGATTTTTCTATCCACTTTACTTAGCTGGTCAAGGTAAACTGACGGCAAGTGGTGAAATTATTAACCTTATTATCCGTTAACTTATGGCGGCTTTTGGTAGAGATACCAATTGAAAAACCCTTTTAATTGCTGGGACCCCCTATTGTAAATTTATCTGTATTATTATTGATGAATATATGCATTCAGGTTATTCTCTAACTATCAATAGATGGAAAGGAGAATAGCTGATAGGGCAATCAGCAGCGAAGCCTTTATCTAGCGATAACATGTACGGAATTTACTATTTAAAAATCAATGGGAAGTATTATATTGGTAAAGATGTGAACGTTTCAAATTTAAAACGAATTAGGGAACATATGTGGATGTTAAAGAGTGGTACACATTATAATAGGTATTTACAAGCAGTATACTGTAAATATGAATCCACTTTAGAATATGGAATTCTAGAGGAAATAGAATGTTCATTGGAAGAATTGAGTGAGATTGAGCAACAGTATATTTGGCTGTATGATTCTTATAATAATGGCTATAACTTGACGTTAGGCGGAGAAGGATTGGGTGGAATTAAATTCACTGAAGAACAATTAGAGAAGAAAAGGCAACGTGTTATAGGTGAAAAAAATCCACAATCAAAAATTACAGATGCACAATTTTTTGAGATTGTAGAACTACTAAAGTGCGGAAAGACAAATCCAGAAATTGCTGATATGTATAATCTTCATCCTAATTATGTATCTTTAATTCGACATAAGAAACGTTATAAATATCTTTGGGGAAAAGTGCAAAATTATATGCCGGTTAAATCTGAACACCAACTGAAAACAAGGGGACGTGTGACTCTTGAAATGTTTTTGGACATCGTTCAGATGCTACAAGCCGGTGAATCTAATGCATCCATTGAAAGAAAACATGGGTTATCGAGCGGCACAGGAAGCCGTATCAGACATCGAAAACTGTATAAACAGTGGTGGGTGCGATACGTAGATAAAGGAACGTTCAACGACTATCCCAATGGCGGTGAAATTCCGCAAGAGGAGTAGGGCCAAGCGGTGGGTGAGAATCCCTTAAATCGAAATGGAGGGCTACCTGAGAAGGTAGATGATATAGTCTCTTCTTACAGGAAACTGTAAGCTGTATAAACGGCATAGGAGTAGCGAACTTATGTGAAGGTAAAGGATGAGTCAATTCACGGCGTATTCGTCGGTATTTTAGCACAACAAATCTTCGCAGAACTTTCTGCAGAAGAGCAACAAGAAGTGCAAAAAGAAACACAAGAGTTATTAATGGAACTATATGAAATTGAAATGGCCTATACAGAAGAAATTTACACTTCTATCGGTCTTGTAGAAGATGTAAATCGTTTCGTTCGTTACAATGCGAATAAAGGGCTTATGAACTTAGGACTTGAGCCGAAGTTTGAAGAAGAAGAAATTAACCCAATCGTTTTAAATGGTTTACGTACAGATACGAAAAACCATGATTTCTTCTCTGTAAAAGGAAATGGTTACGTAAAAGCAACGAACGTTGAAAAGTTAGCTGACGATGACTTCGTGTTTAACTTTTAATATAGGATTATAAAGAAAAGCTGTCTTATTGATTGATAAGACAGCTTTTCTTTATAATTTTGTTTACATAACACTATTATTTTTGTATAGCGATTTATATTTGGGAAGTTCTATTCGGTTAACGGATAGAACTTTTTTGTAATTAAATGGGTATTTACAAACCTTTTGTATCAGTGTATTATTTAACTAGTACACCGATACAAAAGGAGGGAAGAAATGAAAATAGAGTTTTCTCCAAATACACCAATTTACATTCAGGTAATGGAATACATAAAAAAAGAAATCGTAACAGGACATTTATTGCCTGGTGATAAAATTCCCTCTGTCCGTGAATTAGCGAGTGAATTACAAGTTAATCCAAATACGATTCAGCGTACATTTCAAGAGCTAGAACGGGATGGAGTTGTTGTAACACGTAGAGGAATGGGACGGTATGTAACGAATGAAGGGGAGAAAATTATGGAGCTGCGAAAAGAGATGGCGAAAGAATTACTTCATTCTTTTATAGATGGAATGGACAATTTAGGTTTTTCAGAAGAAGAAATTCTTACAATTCTTCGTTCTTCATTACATGATAAGAGGGAGGAGAGCCAATGACAGAGCTATTGAAAATAGAAAACTTATGGAAGAGATACGGATTAAAAGCAGTGATCCGTGAATTAAACATAGAGATTACGGAAGGGAAAATCGTTGGGCTTGTTGGAGATAACGGGAGCGGGAAAACGACGTTATTGAAAATGATTGCAGGCTTGCAACACCCTTCTGAAGGTAGTATTACAATAGACGGTAAAAAGGTAGGATTACAGACGAAAGAAATCGTTTCATTTATGTCCGATAAGCCAGTCTTTGATGATTGGATGACTGTAAAAGATGCTTTATTTTTTTACCGAGATTTTTATAAAGACTTCGATATTCAAAAAGCGGTAGATACGATTGCAGAATTTAAAATACCGTTAGAAGAAAAAATTACAGCATTGTCAAAAGGTATGGTTGAGAAGCTGCAGATTATTTTAACGTTTTCTCGAAAAGTGAAGCTATACGTACTGGATGAGCCGTTGGGCGGGATTGATCTTGTTTCTAGAGAACATGTACTTGAGCTAATACTTAAATTTTATCGTGAAGATTGTACGCTACTTATATCGACTCATTTAATAAGAGAAATCGAAAATATATTCGATGAAGTAATCTTTTTGAAAGATGGAGAAATAATATTGCATGAAAATGTGGAAGAACTACGATTTCAAAAGGGTAAAGCAGTACATGAGCTGTTTAAGGAGGCCTATGAGAAATGAGTCAGCTTTTTCGTTATCTGTATAATTGTAATAAGAGAAAGATAGCCATTATTTACTTTGGTTTTATTACAGTTTCATTCATTCTTTTATTTAATATGAAAGGAGTTTCAGGAGTTAGAATTTCAGGTAGGCAAGATATAATTATTATTATATTCTTTATCGTACTAGGTATAAATGGATTTGCAATTCTTTTAACAGGTATATCGTCTTTTCGGAAAATGTTAAAAAACTCTATGCTACGTTATACTTCTATTTCAGCAAAAAAGTATATATGTGCAAATATTTTATTCTGTGTACTACTCTTTATGATTTTACTAGGAATAGGAATCATTTTTCTATACTATTTTTCTTTAAATATTTACAATGGAAAAACTAATTTAGGTATTCAGCAAGCAATACACAGTTTATATAATTATGGAATATTACATCATATATTATCTATTTTCTTATGGGGACTAGATTTTCTTAATATGCTAGTTTCTATTTATTTTATTATAGTAATTGTAAAACTATTCAATGTGAAATCATCGATGAATAAAGTTGCTTGTTTAGTTTTATTCGTCATTTTTACCGCATTTAATGGAGGAATAACGTATATTTTTCAGCAAATAGAAAAGTATGTGTTTGCTATAAATAATATTGGATTTATAGATCAAAATGGTTTTTTAAATACATCATTTTATTCTGGTACAGAGGTTACAATTTTAAATCTATTTTTTAATTGTTTATTAACAATTATATTACTAGTAGTTACAGGTCACATTATCGATAAAAAACTAGAAGTCTAAAGGAGGAATCAGCATTGGGAAACGTAGTAGTAAAGTTAGAGAATGTTCGAAAAAGGATTGGTGGAACGGAAATTATTCGTGGTTTATCATTTGAGGTTCGTGAAGGAGAAGTATACGGATTCCTTGGACCGAATGGTAGCGGTAAGACGACGACGATCCGTATGATGACAGGTCTTATTTCAATGACAGAGGGCGATATTACAATTTGTGGACATAGTATTCGCTCGGAGCGTGAAAAGGCACTAGAGCAAATTGGAGCGATTGTAGAAAATCCTGAACTATATGATTATATGACAGGAATGCAAAACTTAAAGCATTTTGCGAATATGGCCATTACACCAATTAGTAAAGAGCGGATTGCTGAGATTGTAAAGCTTGTTGAATTAGAGCATGCGATTCATAAAAAGGTGAAAACATATTCACTTGGTATGAAACAACGTTTAGGAATTGCACAGGCATTACTTCATCAGCCGAAAATCTTAATTTTAGATGAGCCGACAAATGGACTAGATCCAGCTGGTATTCGCCAAATTCGTGATTATTTACAACGTTTAGCGAAAGAAGAGAATATTGCTGTAATCGTATCAAGTCACTTATTGAGTGAAATTGAATTAATGTGTGATCGCGTCGTTATTATTAAACAAGGTGAGTTTGTACAAGAGTACAACTTACATGAAAAAGTGAAACATGATGAGGCAGTCGTTGTAGCGTTTGAAGTAGATGAAGTTCAGAAAGCAAATGAAATCATTAAAGGTAAAGCAAAAGGGAATGTAATTGTAGCATCTGTAACAAAAGACAACATTCCGCAACTTGTAAAAAAACTTGTTCATGCTGATGTGCTTGTATATGGCGTTACTGTTCAAAATAAAACGTTAGAGGATGAGTTCTTAGCGATTACTGGGGGAGTGAAAGCGTAATGTTTAAATTAATTCAAAATGAATTTTTAAAGTTGCATGCGAAAAAAGGTATGTATATTTTAATTGGTGTCATTGCGGCACTCGAAATTTTAGGTACTTTAGCAATGTTGAAGTGGGGAAAAGGTGATGAGTTTAAGGGGTCATATTTAGATTATGCAAACTCAGAGATTGGCTTAATTGTTTTATTTACAACGATTTTTGGGATTACACTTGCTGCCCGTACTCTTACTGATGAGTTCCAAAAAGGTACAATTAAACAATTGTTAATCCGTCCAAGAAAAAGACTTGCAGTTTTATTTTCTAAATATATTACAGTGTTATTAGCAATGTTATTTATCGTATTAGCTGGTATGCTAATTGCAATGATTATTGGCGGTATTGTAATGGATGGTAGTAAAACAGAATTAACGTTAGGAATCGTAATGAAGTCAACTTTATATCAACTACTTTCACCGTTCTTTTTTGCAACACTTGCATTTTTCCTAGCAAATGTCTTTAGAAAATCTGTATTACCAATAATTATTACGATGTTTCTATTATTCTTACAAGGTACAATTAACATGGTATTAATGATGTTTGCAAAAGGTGTAGCGAAGTTTGTAGTATTTAGCCATTTGGATTTAAGAGCTTACGATAGCAATAAATTAATTAGTGGCGGAGTAGAACCAACATTTACAGAATTTACATTTACAACTTCATTATTACTTGTAGCTGCATACTTTGTTGTGTTACTTGTAGCATCAAGTGCATTATTCCAAAAACGTGACGTATTATAATAAAAGAAATCCCCGCTTGTAAAAACGGGGATTTTTATTACATAAAATTCACTTAGATTGCAACTTGAAGAACAGCGATATGGTATTTTAAGGGATATGCTGTTTGAAATGATTTGAGAAAAATAGGAAGAATTTCAACTATATTCATATTATAATTTAATTATCCTGCTATTTATAGGGAAAGGATTGCCTATAAAGTACTGATTAAAGTTTTATTGTATTTTTACTATCTTTGGGGGTGTTCTATATGCACTATGCATTTTCACGTATAAGGCTACGTAGCTTTTTTGGATGGATGATTATAGGGGTGCTCCTTATAATGATCCCATTAGGTCTAGCAAATGTTTCTGAGAATACGATGGAGGTTATTTCACAAATAACTGTATTTTTTGTATTTCCGTTACTTTGGCTATACGTAAAAACAAATAAAAATAATATTGTATTTAACAGTTTTTTTAATAAGCCAGGACGTTTACCTTGGGGATTAATTATATTAGCAACGATAATGGGGATGATTTTTTCAGTTGGCATATCTCAGATTCAATTTTACATATTAGCACATACGTTACCGAATTTCTTAGTTACTATGCTAGAAGACGGAAATGTTATTAATACGAGTAACGTATATATGACGATATTTACTTTCATTTCAGCATGTGTGTTAGCACCTATTATGGAAGAGGTTATTTTTAGGGGATTTTTCTTACAGCGAATGGCTTATAAATGGGGAATTAAAAAAGCTGTAATTATATCTTCAATTATTTTTGGCTTAGGACATTTTGATGTTATTGGTGCGTTCATGTTTGGTGTCGTTATGTGTCTTTTATACATAAAGACAAAAAATATATGGACGAATATAGCTGTGCACGCTCTAAATAATTTGATTGCAACAAGTATGCAATTTTTCGGTGGAGAAGAAAGTGGTACAATCTCAATTACTGAATTACAAGCGCAAAGTAATTTATGGATTGGTATCGGTCTTACAGTTGTTGGATTACTTTGGTTAATTCCTTATGTTTGGAAACAATGGCGTACAGTAAAAGAAGTTGGCGTGCCACGAGTACGTTTTATAAATGAGCAAAAAGTAGTGAGTTCATCACAAGAAAATGAAGTGTATAGTCAAGTGATCGTAACCGATAGATTGATGGCCATAGAGTTACCAGATGAGGCTGTAAATAAGCTTCGGTTAGAAGAAAATGATTATGTAACAGTATCTGTAGAAGAAGATAAAATCGTTATAAAGAAAGCACATAATAGATAATTAAAAAGTAGCTCCTTAAGAGCTACTTTTTAATTTGTAATAATTTCCACGCGGAAATTATTACCGTTCTTTACATATTTAATATCTGTAACAGTACGGACCGTCTTTAAAATCTCCACTTTTTCACCAATTCGCGGGATGGTCGGAACGTTGTCCCAAATACCAAGCAAGTCATCTAATTGTGCCGTTTTTTCATAAAACCAGATTTTCAATGTAAAGCCCCTTTCTCGAACTTTATGTATTTTAATACATAATATATTATTTTTATTCTTATTGTAAGGGGTTTTTTGATATTTTATGAATAAAAATAAATTAATCTTCTGGGAAGATATGTTCAATATCAGGAGTAAGAGATACTTCTGATAATACGATATGAGAAACGGTCGTTGCATATGAAGAAACATCATTGATAAATTCTTCAAGTTCAACGAGTGAAGGAACAGAAATTTTTACAATGTAACATAAGCTTCCTGTTACTCGGTAACAAAAACTTGCAGATGGATAAGACTGAATAAACTGTTGCATACGTGTTGTATCACCATTTTTTAAAGTGATTTCTAAAATACAATCTAAAACGAGTCCTGCTTTTTTATAATCAATATCGATTGTGTATTTTTGAATAACACCTTCGCTTTCGAGCTTACGAACACGTTCTGAAGTAGATGGAGCAGATAAGTTTACTCGTTTCGCCAATTCACGCATAGAAAGGCGACTATCATTATATAATTCATTTAAAATTTTTCGATCAACACGGTCTAGTTGCATTTGTAAATATACCTCCAGTAAAATAATGATTTTTGTAAAGGAAAAATATAAATTAAGATTCATATGAAATGTAAAGTGAACGTTATTTATTTTACAATAAAACAGAAGGAAATAGGAGGGGAAATAATGGAGAGAATTTCATTATCAAATGTAGGAGATACAAAGTTTCAAAAGTTATTAGGGCATAATTCGGATATATTACATTCGTGGATTACGTTAGAAGATACACTGTACAATAAAGGAACTCTTTCAGCAGAGTTGAAGGAGCAAGTGAGAAGAACATTAGCGTATGGGAATGAATGTCCGTACTGTATGGCAAAGGGAAGACCTGATGATGTGCAAAGGGCAGAGGAGATTGGTGTAGCTGTTACTTTTGCGCATACATTTGTTCATGACCGAAAAGCAATAGATGATACTATGTTTCACGTATTAAAACAATATTGGACAGAAAAAGAAATTGTAGAGCTTTGCGCCTATGTTTGCTTTATTACTGCGTCACAACAACTTGGTTTTCTATTTCAATTACAGCCAAATTAAGGGGGAAATGATGACAAATCAAATAGCACTTATCATAATCGATGTACAAAAGGCATTTCAATTACCAGATTGGGGCGAGAGAAATAATATTTTTGCTGAAGAAAACATGAGAATTTTGTTAGAAGAATGGAGAAAAAGGAAACGACCAGTTTTTCATATTCAACATGTAAATAAAGAAAATGCGCAGTCAATGTTTTATGAGAGAGCGGAAACGGTAAACTTTAAAGAAGAAGTGCAACCACTACTTGGTGAAGTGGTTATTCAGAAATTCGTTAACAGCGCGTTCATTGGGACAAATTTAGAAGAACAATTAAGAAAGAACAAATGTAATGCAGTAGTGATTGTAGGATTAACGACAAATCACTGTGTGGAAACTACGACACGAATGGCAGGGAATTTAGGATTTACAACATATTTAGTGAGTGATGCAACGGCTACTTTTAACCGTAAAGGTTTAGATGGTAAGGAGTATAGTGCAGAAGATATTCACAATATGACACTTGTAAATTTACATGAAGAGTTTGCTACGATTGTGACGACAAAAGAAGTATTAAAATTATTTTAAGAAAATAATTGCAAATTATGTAGAAAAAAATAAGAATATTTCGTATAATCTAAGTACAATCATTTTGAAAATAGGGGTGGCATCATATGGAGCAAATTTCAGTAAAGAAATTAGAAGAGGTACTTGTTGTAGCAGGGGATGATAAACAGAAGCAAAAGGAATTTTATGAATTGCTCTTATCTACTGAGTTTTATGTTGCTGGTTCACTAGAAGCAGAGGACAGGGCAACAGAGGGAATACTTCGTTTGCGTCATTTCCAAGGAGAAGGTAGATGGATCGTTCCGTTCTTTACACAAATGGAATTTGTAAAAGATGTGTTGCCAGAAGGAACGCCCCTTATTACGATACGTGGGAAAGAGTTATTTGGTAGCATTGAGAAAGATGCTACAGCTGTATTAAATGTTGGTACTGATATAAGTAAAACATTTATTCCAGAAGAAATTGCAGATATCGCATCTGGACGAATTTTTAATTATTATAAGTAAAAGGAAAAGCGTAATCGCTTTTCCTTTTTAATTTGAATATGGAGTGGCTATACCGGAAGAAATAGAGACTGTTTTATTATTCGTGTTTATTGTCGCTGTAGCTCCAAGTGGAATACCGATGTTTGGACTTATATGTCCAATTGGTAAACCGAATAGGACCGGTATATGATATGGTGCGAAATATTCATATAATATTGCTTGCAATGATTGAGATGGCTTTGAAGGAGTACAGTCGTGACAACTTGTGAAAATAACGCCCCTGCATTCATTAAACTTTCCAGATAAAAGTAGCTGATTTAACATACGGTCAATGCGGTACGGTTCTTCACCAATGTCTTCAAGTAATAAAAGTGTATTGTCCGTATTTATCTCATAGGGCGAGCCAATTATACTTGTCAACACAGCTAAATTTCCTCCAACTAACGTACCTGTAACTGTACTGTGAGAGCTAGATACGATACATTCTGATGCAGATAAAATGGTTGAATACGGATGGAATAGCTGATTGAAAGAGGATAAAGATAGGGAATCAATACCTTTTCCTAGTTCTTCAATCATCGGACCATGAAATGTTATAAGCTTTGCATAACGTGAAACAGCAGTATGTAAAGCTGTAATATCGCTATATCCCCAAAAGATTTTAGGGTTTTGCCGAATGATTTCATATTGAATGTGAGGGAGGAGACGAGCACTTCCGTAACCACCTCGTGCACAGAAAACGGCCTTCACTTCATTATTTGTAAATGCTTTATGTATATCGTCAAGCCGAACTTGATCACTTCCGGCTAAAAATCCATATTTCTCGTAAACGCTCTTCCCGATTATTACGGATAACCCCATCTCTTGTAATACATTCACACCTTGTAATACATTTTCGATTGTAGGTGGACCAGATGGTGCAATGATCATTACTGTATCACCTTGTTTTAATGCATTTGGATAAATCATTAAGCTCAGCCTCCTTCTCTTTCAATATATTCGCTTCATATGAAGTTCAACCCTTGCAAAAGCAGGGGAAAGCTTATCAAATAAAGAAGATATAAAGGAAATAGGAGGGGAAATGATGTTTACAAGTCGAGTAACAGACATATTAAAAATTGAGTATCCCGTTGTTCAAGCCGGTATGGCAGGCGCGATTACGACGCCAGAACTTGTTGCAGCAGTAAGTAATAGCGGAGGATTAGGGACGCTTGGAGCGGGCTATATGAGCCCAGAACAAATTCGTGAAGCGATTTATAGAATAAGAGAACTAACAGATAAGCCTTTCAGTGTTAATTTACTTGTAACGAAAGAGATACAAATAGAAGAAGAGAAGGTAAATGAGGCGAAAGTATTACTAAGTGGAGTAAATAGAGAATTAGGTATAGAAGTAGAAGGGACGTTAAAACTTCCAAAAAGCTATAAGGAACAATTACAAGTGTTATTAGATGAAAAAGTACCAGTCGTTAGCTTTGCATTTCAAACGTTAGAAAAAGAAGAAATAAATGATTTAAAAAGAAGTGGAATAAAAGTTATCGGAACAGCTACCCATGTGAAGGAAGCGAAAGTACTTGCCGAGCTAGGAGTAGATATTATTGTCGGGCAAGGAAGCGAAGCCGGAGGGCATAGAGGAACGTTTATTGGGAAAGAACGAGATGCTATGATCGGTACTTTTGCGTTAATACCTCAGTTAGTAGGGGCTATTCCGCATATCCCAATTGTCGCAGCAGGTGGTGTAATGAACGGACAAGGGCTTGTTGCGGCATTGGCACTAGGAGCAGAAGGTGTTCAAATGGGATCGGCCTTTTTAACAAGTGAAGAGAGTATTACGCACGATGTGTATAAAGAAGCGGTTTTACATAGTACAGATACGAGCACAACTGTAACTCGTGCGTTTTCCGGGAAATATGCACGGGGTATTCGGAATGAATTTATAGAGAGACATGAAGGAAAAGAAGAAGGGCTTCCGATGTATCCAGTGCAAAACGTATTAACTTCTAAAATACGCAAAGAGGCAGCGAAGCAAAATAAGGAAGAATATATGTCGCTTTGGGCAGGACAGGCAGCATCATTAGCTCGAATCGAATCAGCTCAGTATGTAGTGGAGCGAGTTATGAAAGAAGCAGAGAATGCAATCGAACAATTACAAAATATATACAAAAAGACCACTTGAGTAATTCAAGCGGTCTTTTCACTAGTTTGCTTTATAAAATTGTTGGATGGCTTCGTCGATGTAAACCCAGCCTTTCCAACCTAAGTGCATATGATCTTTTAAGAAGTATTTATCGTATTCATGATTTGAGAAGTCGGCAATTGGATAACCAGCTTTTTCAATTTGCTCATGAACTTTCTTATAGTATGCTTCGCGGCGTTCTTTCGGGAAGCCAGCGTAGTCGTACCAAGGACCTTTTACAGGAACAGAAATGAAGAGTGGTTTTGCACCAGATTGTTTTAATAAATCAAGTACAATTTGTAAATCTTCATATTCTGGCGATTGATCATAAGCATCATTTTTTAAGTAGCCTTCACGTTGCTTTAATTTCTTCTTGATTTTGCTATTGAAGTAACCATCTTCGATACCATATTCATTAGATCCAGATTCTGCTGCACCTGTTTGATCTGCATGTTTACGAGCTTCATCCCAGTTCATTTGTTTTAATGAAGGGTCAAGCTTTTCTTTATGCGGTTTAATATTAAACATAGCTGTAAATAAATCTTTACGATCTAAAATGTTACGGTAAATATAAGCGAAAGGTTTAGCAGCAAGTGCTTTTACTTTATACTTCGTATCATCATAAGCGATGCCTTCAAGCGAGATTTTTAATAAAGTTTCTTTTTTTACAATCTCAAAGTTTAATAAACGCTTTGCAATTTGTTTTTTCATTTCAGGTTTTAAATCATTGTTGAAAATGAAGTGGTAACCTTGTTGTTTTGAAAAGTTAGGTGCAAAGTGCGTTTCATCAATACCTTGTGGTACAAACCATTGCGGAGAAAGAACGAATACCATTTTCTTATCTTTCAATTGATCCATTGTAGATGCGAAGTTTAACACATGTACAAGGTCTTGTGTTCCGCCGCGTCCAAGAAGGAATGGCGTAAATCCTTCAGGCTTTACTTTAAAATAATTAGATGGATGGAAAGCATCCATACGTGCGAATTCCGATGAACCGTACATCGGAAGATATTTTGGATCTGCTAACATCTTTTGCTGTAAAATCATACTTTGAATTTTTTCTTCTTTTAAAGAAGTAGCAGCTTGTTCTACTTTTTCATCACTTAAAAGTGGAAGTAGGAAGCGCGTTGGAATAAGTAAGAATACAGCAAAAAGGGCCAATGCTAAAAGCATCGGACCAAATTTTGCTTTGTTCATCGGATTTCTTCCAACTTTTTAATAACCATGTTTGGTGTAGCCCACTCGTCACGGTCAAAATCAGAAATAGAAACTTCAATATCTAAACGCTCTTGGAATTCAACTAATAAAGATACTACAGCGAAAGAATCAAGGATACCTTCTTCAAATAATTGAACATCTAAGTTTTCTTTCACAATATCGTTTTCACATACTTCTTCTAAAATATCTAATACTTGCTCTTTGAATTCTGCCATTTTTAAAATCTCCTTTATATCCGAAATTATTATATGTGCAACTTCTTAATGGAATAAGAAGGGTGCATTAAAAGTATCTGTTAAGGTGTCCAGAGAAGATTAGGAAACCGAAACATACAACGTGGAACGTAATTACAATCGCAAGGACGTGTGTAAATTTATTGTTTGGCCAAAACTTATGCTTTTTGTTTTTTCGTTCGAAAATATCGAATAAAATGAACAGTGCGGCATGATAGAGACCATAAATAACATATTGTGCAACAGCGCTTCCTTGGATATGCCAAATTCCCATAATGAAGAAGTTTAAAAATGCACCGATATACGAAATTGTGTAACGGTTCTTAATTAACTTTTTCTTCGTTGCAAAAAATACGAAACGCATGTAGATGAAGTCACGGAACCAGAATGATAAACTCATGTGCCAGCGGTTCCAGAAGTCTTTAATATTACGACTAAGGAATGGCTTATTAAAGTTTTCTGGCGTTTTAATTCCCATCATATAACTTACACCAATTACAAAAGAGCTATAACCAGCAAAATCAAAGAATAGATATAAGCTATAGCTATACATGTAAATCATATTTGAAAAGATTGTATCGTGTTGAGCGAATGCTGGATCCATACAATATTGCTTTATTAAGTAAGCAATAATAAATTTATACAAGAAACCTTGGAAAATACGATTTAGTCCTGTATATAGTAAATTTTGATATTCTTCAGCGCTAGGTGGCTTTTGAATATCTTTTTGGAATCTACGGTAACGATCGATAGGTCCTGTTGAAATCGCAGGGAAAAATAAAACGAATTCCCAGAAGTTAAAGAAAGAAAGCTCTTTAATTAAACCATCACGAACTTCAAATACCATTTGAACTGCTCTGAATGTTACGTAAGATATACCTAGAAAAACAACAAGTTTTAACTCAGGTAGTAACGATGCAAATGGTGCGATTTTTGCCAAAATAAGAGGCAAAATCGATAAAATAACAGCTATGCAAAATGTGAATGTACTATTATTTTGTTTTCTTAAAATTAAATAGCCTTTAATTAGGGCATATTGCCAAATAATAAATGCGGCTAACATCATTGCTTGCTTTGGTTTATCTGAGAAGATAATAGCAAGCATGACTAATGTTAAAACGGCATTATATTTACGCAACATTTTACCTTTTAATCCAGCTATGATAGTAGGTATTAATAAAATGCCCACTATAGCGAAAAAATAAAATGATCCATATGCGGTCATGCTGTAACCTCACTCAATAATTTTTTGCGATCTACCTTTCCATTTGGTGTCATTGGAATAGAAGATTGATACATGAATTTACGTGGAATCATGTAGTTTGGTAATCGCTCATTGAGTTCTTTTTTGATTGCAGATGTTAATTTGAATTCTTTTTCAAACGAATGCTCCCCAGGAACAACAACCGCTAATAAATAATCGTATTTCTCACCTTTTTTAATTGGAACGATAACTGCTCCTTCTACGTAAGAACACGCACGAAGGTGATGCTCAATTTCTTCTAATTCCATTCGATAACCATGCAACTTAATTTGGAAATCAAGACGACCATTATAGAATAGAAGACCATTTTCAACATAGCCAGCATCGCCTGTTTTATAGGCGCGCTCACCGTCAATCATAGTAAATGCTTTTTCTGTTAATTCAGGGCTTCCTAAATATCCAACGCTTACGCTTGGACCGACAATTACGATTTCACCTTTTTCACCATCAGGTGCAATCGTGCCATCTTCTTTCATAATAAGAAGGCGACAGTCTGATTTACAATAGCCAACTGGAAGTGATTTGTATTGATTAAGCACTTCTTCTGTAACGTGAATACCTGTTACAGCGACAGTAGCTTCTGTTGGACCGTAAGTATTCATAATTGTTGCTTTTGGGAAACGCTCAATTAATTTTCTAGCCACTTCATTTGGTAACACTTCACCGCAGAATAAGAATGTTTTCATGTTCGGTAGCATACTTTCAGAGAAGGATGCTTCCATTAAACACATTTCAGCGAAAGAAGGTGTCGAAGTCCATACTTGAATATCCGATTGCTCTAAAGAAGCAAACAAGTCTTTTGGACGCGCAATCATATCTTTATCGATTGCCCAAAGTGTACCACCTGTTACTAATGATGGGTAAATATCCATTACAGATAAATCGAATGAGAAAGGTGCTTGATTTAAGAATACTTGCCCTGTTTGTAAGTTGAAATCTTCTACAGCCCATTTTGTAAAGCTAACAAGGCAGTTATAAGTAATCTGAACCCCTTTCGGATTACCTGTGCTTCCTGATGTGTAAATAATGTAGAAGTTCTCATCACCTTTTACCGCATGTTCAGGATTTGGAGTGTTCCCTTTATGAGTAAAGAAAATATCTTTTAAGTTGTCTTCACTTACGATGCGAACTGGTAAATCAGTTACAGTTACTGCTGTTGCCGATAAAAGTAATTTCGCACCAGAATTTTCAGCAATACGTTGTACACGATCAGCTGGGATAGATAAATCTACAGGAATGTAAGCATGTCCAGCTTTTACACATCCTAAAAAGTTAACAATCATTTCAGGTTGCATATGGCCATACACCATAATTGGTGAACGATCGTCTGGATACTCAGAAGAAATCCAATGTGCTAACGCATCAGAATCTTCCTTTAATTGTTTGTACGTAATTTTCGCATCTCGCCAAACAAAAGCGGTTTGATCAGGCGTTTCTGCAGCCCACTTTTCAATTTGTTCTAATAACTTCATAACGTTCCCACCCTAGAATTCATTGTAAATAAATGTACTTGTGTTTGTATCATGGAATCCATACAACCAAAGTAATGCAAATAAAATTGCAAGATAATAAACCGTCTTTGCAACCCATTGTGTGAGTGGTCGAGACCATATCTCTTTTAATCTTTCCATGTCTTTCCCTCTCTTAATGAAATAATAGCTCTTTGTAGGTATCATGTCCTACATTATTGTGAAAAAAACAAAATCCCACATTTTAGGTAAAAATAAGTCAAAAGGCTCTTTTTTGATATTAGCACTAAATACTAAAAAAGAAAATCCCTAACTTAGCAATTATATTACATTCAGCATGAATTTGTAATGGGTTTGACATGTAAATAGAAAGTGGATTGTGTGAATACATAAAAGTGGACTATAAGAATACGTAAAAATACAGTATTTGTTTTTATTAATCATTCAAGACGGAGTAAACTTTTAAATTTCTAGTTCTTTTGAAAAGGAGGAAATTATCATGAATAGAGTGTGGAAGAATCTAATTTCGGAAGAAAATATCGTGAAATGGAGAAGGCACTTCCATAAGTATCCGGAATTATCATTTCATGAAAAAGAAACTTCGCAATTTATATATGATACATTATGCTCATTTTCTTCTTTTGAAGTAACGAGACCGACGAAGTATAGTGTACTAGCAATTAAAAGAGGTGTGAAGCAAGGGAAAGTAATTGCGATTCGAGCTGATATAGATGCTTTGCCAATTCAAGAGGAGACAAGTAAATCTTATATATCTGTGAATAAAGGAATGATGCATGCATGTGGGCACGATGCTCACGCAGCTATTTTATTAAGCACAGCAGAGGTGCTATCAAATATAAAGGAAGATTTTGCAGGTGAGATTCGTCTATTCTTTCAGCACGCAGAAGAGGTGTATCCCGGTGGGGGACAAGAAATGGTTGAGGCAGGTGTAATGGACGGTGTTGATTATGTAATAGGTTTACATGTTATGTCTGGATTAGAAAGCGGAAAGATAGGAATTGTGTATGGGCCGATGATGGCGGCACCAGACGTATTTACAGTTGAAATTCAAGGCAAAGGAGGACATGCGGCGCGGCCAGAAGAAACGATAGACCCTATTGCTATCGGAGCACAGATTATTACAAATTTACAACATATCGTATCAAGAAA
Organism: Bacillus sp. RCC_6_1; assembly: GCF_041360755.1. Classification (NCBI taxonomy): domain Bacteria; kingdom Bacillati; phylum Bacillota; class Bacilli; order Caryophanales; family Bacillaceae; genus Bacillus; species Bacillus sp. RCC_6_1. Next base: position 1,061,733 of record NZ_JBFUPV010000001.1, on the reverse strand, counting down.
TACGAGTGCTTTTATGCAAAGGGTTATTTCAGTTACACAATTTCATGGGGGAACGGCTGACAATATTATTCCTAGTACAGCAACTTTAATGGGAACCGTTCGTTCATTTAATCAAGCATTGAGGGTGGAAGCAGAAGGGAAAATCGAGAAAATTGTGAAAGGAATTACAGAAGCACATGGAGGATCGTATACATATACGTATCGATATGGATATGATCCGGTTATTAATGATGAATATATTACGAAAATAGTAGAAGAAAGTGCACTACATTTGTTTGGGAATGAGCGTGTTGTGAAGCTTGAACCTTCTATGGGTGGGGAAGATTTTTCAGCATATTTAAGAAAAGCACCCGGTTGTTTCATTAAATTAGGAACAGGTAATGAAAATATATATACTTGTTATCCACATCATCATCCGAAATTTGACGTGGATGAATCAGCATTAATTTGTGGAGTGGAGCTATTTTTAGAGACGACTATAAGATTACTAAAATCATAGAAAAACAAAAAAAGGCAACTGCACTCTATTGCAGTTGCTTTTATTTCTTTCCGTCAGAGAGGGCTGAGAAAGAACTATGCTCATTCATAGTATATGAATAGCTAACGGACAAGCTTGTACATTTTAATCATTTTTTAAAAAATAGTTGTTGACATTGATAATCAATGTCAATTAATCTAAAAGTAGTTGAAATTGATAATTATTATCAATAGGATGGATGCGACATGTTAATGAGAAAAAATTTTCACCTTCTGCGGAGGGGATTAAAAGATAAAAATAAAGATAAAGATGTTGATCAGCATATGGAATGGCAAAGAAATGTAATTCGGTCTGAATATGTAGATGAGAATAAGAGCATTCAAACAGAAAAAGAGATACAAAGTAAAGGGAGAGGTTCAGTTGAGTAAGTTAGTAATGATTTTTGCAAGTATGAGTGGAAATACCGAGGAAATGGCTGACCACATTGCCGGCGTAATTCGTGAAACAGAAAATGAAATTGAAGTTATTGATATTATGGATTCACCAGAAGCTTCTATATTAGAACAGTATGATGGAATTATTTTAGGTGCATACACTTGGGGAGATGGTGATCTTCCTGATGACTTCTTAGATTTTTATGATGCAATGGATTCTATTGATTTAACTGGGAAAAAAGCGGCAGTATTCGGATCGTGTGATTCGGCTTATCCGAAATACGGAGTGGCAGTTGACATTTTAATAGAAAAGCTACAAGAGCGCGGGGCAGCAGTTGTGTTAGAAGGACTAAAAGTAGAATTAACGCCAGAAGATGAAGATGTAGAAAAATGTTTACAGTTTGGAGCTGAATTTGTAAAACACCTTTCTTAATGGCAGAAGGGAGATGAAGAGCAAGTGCATGAGAAAATCTCAATCAAAACGATGACAGATTATCATTTGTATGATTTTATGCGTTGTCCGCATAAATTTTATTTTCGTCATATAAAAAGAAGAGAACCTTCTTCATTTGAATGGCAACAAATAGCACAAATGATTGTCAATCAAATTATTAACGAGTATTACACGCTACCTGCGGGTCAACAAACGAAAATTGTACTTTTAATATTAATAGAAAAGTATTGGAAAAAAGTAAGGATTAATATGTTTGCTTCGAAGACGGAGTACTATATTGTATTAGCTAAGCTAACGGATCACTTATTACAGTTTGTTGAAAAGGATGATAGTCAGACACCACCATTGTTTTTATACGAGAAGTTTCAAACATATATGGAAGAGTTAGGTGTCCACATGTCATTGACATTTGAAGTTGGTGAGTGGAGTGCTGGGTCGTTTGTAATTAAAAAGTATGTCGTCGATGCGGATGAGGAAATGCTTGCTCTTTGTCAGAAGCTAATGACAGTATTCAGTTATAAAGCTTTCGGCGTTCTTCCAGGAAAGATTGAAGTTATTAATTTAATAGAAGGAACTAAGTATGAGTACATTCCAAAACAGGAAGATATTATAACTGGAATGGCTGATTTATCTAGAATGAAAGAAATGTTGCAACAACCTGAGCATTATACAGAGCGTCATTTTCGTTCTGAGTGTATAAGTTGTGCATTTCGTAGTGAATGCCAAGGGGAAGAAGTAAAGAAAGAAGCGGAGCAGAAGAAAAATATCGTACATTAAAGGATGCAACTTTGCATCCTTTTTTGTTGTTGACATGAAAAGCTTTTCATCATTTACCGTATATTTATAGCAGATTTTAATAAAGTGAATCTTTAATCAGTGGGGGTTTTGTCAATCCCCCACTGATTATCAGCCCTCATTAATCGGGCTACCCGCAAATAGCAGGATAAAGGGAGGAATAATCAATGAAAGATGAAACAAAAGTATTTCAATGGTTAAAAGAACAAAATGCTCCTTTTGGAATTCAACTGCAAATTTTACAAGCATTTCAACTGTATAAAGTCATTGTTGAAATGGATAAAAAGTTAATGTTGTATGAGGAGAGAGAGCAGAGGGAGAGAATGTAATCTCATCCCTGCAGTATTATTTTCAGTTGTTCTATACCCGATATGAATTCAAGTTCCTCGTTTCTAAGTTAAGTTATTCCACTTTATGATATCAGAATTTTCTTTCTATATGTTAAAATATAGCTATCATTATGAAGAAGGGCGGGAGCATTACGAAAAAAAGACTGTTAATCAGTTCTCTATGTATCGCTTTTATATTGTTTTGGTCATATAAAGAGGAGGTTTTTGCTACCTTTAAACCGATTGATCAGTACGAGTTAAATAAGGAGTTAAAGAACAAAAGTATAGAAAATTTAACTCATAATGAAATGAAAAAGGTAGGAGAGCATTTTGTGACCGAGCAACTATCAGTGTTTGGGTCTACTAATAAAGAAGATGTGAAACGAAAAGGTGAAGAACTATTTTTAAATAGAGGGTATGAACAATTAATGGGAAATTATTATCCAAATCGTTTTCGAGATTTAGAGTATAAATTTACAAACGAGGAGATACGTGAAGAGACCGATGAGTGTTTTCTTTATCAAGCTGTAGCGTACGTTGCGGGTACTGAAAATGGTAAGAGAAGCGAAATGAAATTGAATTATGAAGTGAAAATTGTAAAGGTTAATAATATATTTATGGTGCTAGAACAAAAGCAGCGCGTACAATAAAGGAAATTCATTGCTCAATAGAACATTTTGGGGTGTGTACTACTTAATGCGGAATAAAAAGGCCCTCAAGGAATAAAGGGCCTTTAAAGATTTTCATTTTGTTGACCAAGTTCTTTTTGAGCAATATATAAATTTCCTTGCTCGACTTGTTTAAGGGTATGAACAGAATCCCCTGCATATCCTTTTTGTGTTTTAACAGTTCTTTTTGAACGATTGGAATCTTGTTTCTTCATAATAATAGGCCACCTTTCATCAAAAATAAACGAAAATGATAAGTATGAGTAATACAGCAGCGAAAATGGTAATGCCCATTAAAAACGAAGTGTTTTTATATTTAGGTGGCTTATGTACATCTTGCCGATATCCAGGTGAAATTTCAGGGGCAAATTCTTCATCGAATGATTGCTTTTTTTCTTTGTCGTCCATATGTACCCACCTTTCTTTTTCATTATATTATACGTTACAAGAAAAAATATGCATAAAGAAAACAGCCGCTTTATTATTAGCGGCTGTTTTGTGTTGTATATTTTCGTTGTACTTGAAAGAGACGGATAAGTAGGAAGGCAGCGCCAAATGCTAGACCGATAATAAGACCGATCCAATAGCCTTTTGCGGCCCATTCTGTATACGTTGCTAATATATAACCTAGTGGTAGACCTATTATCCAATAAGCAATTAAAGTCATAATTAGAGCGACATTTACATCTTTATAACCACGCAGAGCTCCTTGTACAGGGGTTGCAATTGCATCTGAAATTTGAAATAAAATCGCAAAGATAAGAAATTCTTTTGCTAAATGATGAACTTTTGCATCTGTCGTATAAATAGAAGCAATTTGATCATCAAAGAAGTAGAGAAGAATCGAATATAATAAAGCAAAGGCAAGGGCTAATCCAATTCCAATCAGTCCGTATTGTTTTGCATTATCGAAACGTTTTGCACCAACTTCGAATCCGACCGCAATAGTCATTGCCATTGCTAAACTTAGCGGAGTCATATATAACAAGGAAGCAAAGTTCATAGCTGCTTGGTGAGCTGCAATAGTTGTCGTACTAAAATTACTCATCATAAGCGTTACCGCAGCGAAAATACTCGTTTCAAAAAAGATAGCAAATCCGATAGGGACGCCAAGCTTTAAGAATGCTGTCCAACTCGAAAGAGAAGGGCGGTATAATTGTTTGAAAATGTTGAAAGAGGCAAAAGGCTCTTTCGTCTGAATAATAATGACTGTAATAATTAAAATGCACCAATATGTTGCAGTGGAAGCAATTGCCGCTCCAACACCACCAAGTTTTGGGAAACCGAAGTTACCAAAGATTAATAAGTAATTTAATATTACGTTAATTGGTAATGATAGTAATGTAATAATCATCGTTGTTCGAGTTTTTCCTAATGCATCAATAAATCCACGTAAAACCGTGTAAGTGAATAAAGGTATAATTCCTATTGCGATAATACTTAAAAATTGAGCTGCAATACGTTCCACAGGTTCTTCTAAGCGCATGCCGTTTAAAATAGGTGAAACGACGAAGAAACCGATGAGGATAACAACGAAACTAGCACAAATTGCTAAATAAACTGCTTGTATGACAACGTGGGGAACGTCCTCTTTTTTCTTGGATCCAACGAGCTGTGCAACAATGGGAGTCGTGGCCATTAAAATTCCTGTTAACCCAGTACTAACTGGAATCCATATACTTGTTCCAATTGCGACACCTGCTAAATCAGTTGGGCTTGCATGTCCTGACATTGTTGTATCGAAAAAGCTCATCGCAAATAATGACATTTGCGTTACGAAAATCGGAAAAAATAGTAATACAAATTGCTTTAACTTTTGTGAGAATGAAGTAGTTTCTTTCATAAAATCCCCTTTCCGTATAAAAAAACAAACTCTTACTATCATACAATTTAATCAAAGATTAGAAAAGAAATACGCGCCTACAACATATGAAGCCAATAAAAAAAGGATGCACTTTGAAAAGGGATAAGGTATTATGATAAGGTGTGAAAAAATTACATATTATTTGTTATTAAGGAGGCACTACTTGTGGCTGATTGGTTAATTGGTTTAATCATGGGTGCTGTTGAAGGGTTAACAGAGTTTCTACCAGTATCATCAACAGGACATATGATTTTAACAGGACATTTAATTGGATTTGACGATGAGAGAGCAAAAGTTTTTGAAGTTGTAATCCAATTGGGATCGATTTTAGCGGTTGTAGTTGTATTTTGGAAACGATTATGGTCGTTAGTTGGAATTGGGAAAGTAAAAGAAGGGCCATCGTTAAATTTATTACATATTATTATTGGGATGATTCCTGCCGGGGTACTCGGTGTATTATTCCATAGTGCAATTAAAAAGGTTTTATTTGGTCCAGGACCAGTTGTCATTAGTTTAGTAGCTGGTGGTATTTTAATGATTGTTGCTGAGAAGTTTTCAAAACCAAGTACAGCAAGAACGTTAGATGAAATCACATATAAGCAAGCATTTACAATTGGAATGTTCCAATGTTTAGCACTTTGGCCAGGATTTTCTCGTTCTGGTTCTACAATAAGTGGTGGTTTATTAGCTCGCGTGTCGCATACAGCGGCAGCTGAATATACGTTCATTTTAGCAGTACCGATGATGGTAGCTGCAACTGGATTAGATTTAATTAAAAGCTGGGATGTATTAAGCTCGGCAGATGTAACGCTATTTGCAACAGGATTTGTAACTGCATTCGTTGTTGCGATGCTTGCAATTGTCTCATTCTTAAAATTATTAGCTCGTGTAAAACTAACACCGTTCGCTTATTATCGTTTCATTTTAGCTGCGGTATTCTATTTCTTCATTATGTAAAATAAAAACCTGCCGAGCTCGGCAGGTTTTTATTTTACTAATTTTTCTATCATGTTTTCCATTACATGTTCCCAAAGAGAAGTATCATCAGCTAATGTAGCACGGAAATTAGCATACATTTCTTTTTGTTTTTCTTCGAATGTTGGATCTTCTTTTTCAGGTAATGTAGCGCGCATTGAAGTTACTAATTCTTGTACTTTTGGAGCGCGTGGTCCAAAGACGGCTTGTTCATTTCCATCTTTATCAATGAAAATAAAGATTGGAATCGCACGTGCTGTTCCATTTGTTAAATATTGATCCATTAATTCTAAGTTTTCATCGCGAATTAATAAACGCATATCAATATTTGCAACTTCAGAAATTCGTTTCATAACAGGTACGCATAAAAGAGCATCGCCACACCAATCAGCAGTTAATACGATAACACGCCAGCCATCATTTTGACGTTCTTCTAATACAGGAAGTAATTCATTTGGAATTAAAAAATTATTGTAAATGTGTAGTAGCTCGTATTGGTTTACTTGCATTTCATTCACATATGTATCAAAGGACATACCTTTATCAGCCCATTGTTGTAAGTTCATAATTAACACCTCTTTAGTAAGATTTGCTTTCATTGTACCAATTTTTATATAGAAAAGCTTGTATTCTTACTCTTTCTTGTCACTTAATAATTTATTTAATAGAAAAAAGAATAGTACGACACATAATTCAGTTAAGTTGGACATTTGTACGCTTTCTATCCAATCATCAGCAGTATGAATGACGAACCAATCTAGTGTAATTTCAATGAATGAGAAAAGAGTGAGAGAAATCCAATTTGGCATGTTTTGAGTCAATGGATATAGCAGCGCTTTGAAGAAACTGAAAATAAATAATGTAATACCATCTAAGAAAGTGATTAATAAAAAAAGAGAAGTAAAGCAGTACGTGAACTATACGCTATACCTGTAATTTGAAAGATTCCTACATATACAAAAAATATAAATGTAAAAACTATAATGAGAAAAAGAGCAATAATACTAATGATAATTGTTTTATCTTTTAGGCTGAGATTTGAGAACCTATCCTCCTCATGCATTAAAATACCCCTTTTTCTGGAAGTTGACTTCATTTTATCATGAAATACATATTAAAAAACTACGAATTATGGGAAAATAAGGTGACAAAAAGTAAGATTTCATGTAAAATTATTAATAAGGTTTTTATTTAACTAAATGAAATAAAAGGAGCTGTCAATGTTGTCTCAAAATCGAGAGCAATTAATGGAAGAACTATCGACAAATGTGTTTGCTATGTTTCGCACGTTGCGTAATGATATCGGAAAAATATTCGGTGGTTACATACCGTGGAATGAATTCATCGTTCTGAGAATATTAAATCGTACGAATAAAGAAATGGTATCGCGTGTAGCAAATGAATTAAATGTGTCGAATAGTCATATTACAGCTGTTACAGAAAAATTAATTAATAAAGGTTTTGTAACTCGTTCACGTTCTACATCAGATCGCCGAGTTGTGTATTTAGAGATTACAGAACAAGGGAAAGATTTAGTTGCGAAAATGGAAGATGCGAAAAAACAATATTTACAAGAAAGATTCTCTGCACTTTCAGAAGATGAAATGAATGTAATGATTTCAATTTCCAAAAAACTTATTTAAGTGATTATAAATAAGAAAACGCTTACGTGATGAAATAGAAGATCTTCCTTATATATGGGAGGTCTTCTTTCGTGTGTAATAGATGTTAAAAAATAAAATGTGTATGAAAAAACATAGAGCGCCATACTACTAATACAAGGAAGGGAGGGAGAGATATGACCAATCGTAACGGTAGTAAAGGGAGCGGTAATCAAGGATCACCAAAGTCCGGCCAGTTTAATCAGGAATTTAGCACTGAATTTGAAACTGGTAATGATAATAAAGGGAAAGAATATCGTTCTAAAAAAGGGAGTAAATCAAAAAAGGAGTGAATTAATTCACTCCTTTTTTGATTTACGATGCTGCCGATTGATCCGTATTATATTTTTCTTCTGATTTTGCGACAATCATTGCGCAAATTGCATCGCCAGAAATGTTTACAGCTGTTCTAGACATATCTAGAATACGGTCAATACCGATAATTAAAGCGATACCTTCTACTGGTAGATTTACTTGATTTAAAACCATTGTAAGCATTACAAGTCCAACACCAGGTACACCAGCAGTACCGATACTAGCTAGTACAGCAGTTAATACGACCATAGCTAATTGCGGTAATGTAAGTTCAACTCCGTATACTTGAGCGATAAATACAGTGGCTACTCCTTGCATAATGGCAGTACCATCCATATTAATAGTTGCCCCTAGTGGTTGTACAAATGAGCTTATCGCTTTTGGAACGCCAAGCTTATCTTGTGCTGTTTTCATTGCAAATGGAAGCGATGCATTAGAGCTAGATGTACTAAATCCAATTGCCATTACTGGTCCGAAATGTTTAAAGAAACGAACAATATTTTCTTTTGCTAATACCTTTAATAAGCCACCATATACAAAGACCCCGTGAATAATGAGTACTAACATAACGACAATCATATACTTGAACATCGCAGCGACGCCTGCAAGCCCCATTTTACCAACGGATGAAGCGAGCAAACCGAATGTTCCAATTGGGGCTAATTTCATAACGAGATTAACAAGATACATCATTAATTCGTTGCCCTGTTCAAGTAATGAATGGATACCTTGAACTCGTTTTCCTAAAATAGCTATACCGAGTCCAATCAATACGGCAAAGGCAATGATTTGTAACATGTTTCCGTCAGCCATCGCTTTTGCTGGGTTATCTGGTACGATATTTAGCAATGTGTCAACGAAAGATGTTTCAGTTTTTGCACCTTCATACTTAAGACCTTCTGTTTTAAAATTACCGCCAGCTCCTGGTTTTATAATAAGTGCAAATGTAACCGCTATAGAGATGGCAACCGCAGTTGTTACGAGAAAGAATGAAATTGATTTTAAACCGATTCTTCCAAGTTGTTTCGGATCTCCAAGGCCGGCAGCACCAAGTACGATAGAAATGAACACAACAGGAACAACTAGCATTTTAATAAGTCGAATAAACAATTGACCAATTGGGTTGAACACATATTGATTTAGTGGCTCAAAGATAGATGGAGCAGCTAAATTTAGAGTGAGTCCAACAACTAGACCTAGAAATAATGCGATTAAGATTGCTTTTGTTTGTTTCAATAAAATCCCCCCTTTTGTTTTTGTGAAATTTCTTTCTAAAGTAATTATACCGAAAAAATCCCTAATTTAACAATATTTTCTGAATTTTTTGGTTTTTAGGTGTAGATAGACTGATTTTGTGTTTGGAAAATAAAATAGACCATCACATAGGATGGTCTAGGGAAGGGGACAAT
>NZ_JBFUPV010000001.1:499134-1052251 GCF_041360755.1 Bacillus sp. RCC_6_1 | reverse complement strand
TTATGTCAATTTAATTAGGGATGGAAGTTGCTTTAAGACACTGGGGAATGTCTTATAAATTAGGGAGGAACAACTTCAATACATATACTATAAAAGGTAGGTGTGACTCTCATGTGAACATAGGGTGAAAGAGAGAGGGAGTTTTAAATAAAAGATAGAAAGACAAAAAATAAGACCATCACATAAGATGGTCAAGGAAGGGGACAATTTATGTCAATTTAATTAGGGATGGAAGCTGTTCAAAGACACTGGGGAATGTCTTATAAATTAGGGAGGAACAACTTCGATACATATACTATAAAAGGTAGATGTGACCTCTGTGTGAACATAGAGTGAAAGAGAGAGGGAGTTTTAAATAAAAGATAGAAAGACAAAAAAATAAGACCATCATTTATAAGATGGTCAAGGAAGGGGACAATTTATGTCAATTTAATTAGGGATGGAAGTTGCTTTAAGACACTGGGGAATGTCTTATAAATTAGGGAGGAACAACTTCGATACATATACTATAAAAGATAGATGTGACCTCTGTGTGAATATAGAGTGAAAGAGAGAGGGAGTTTTAAATAAAATGAAAATTTAATGAGTGTTTTTTGTTCATCCCCTGTTGATTATTAGCCTTAACCAATCGGGCGTTTATTGCCCACAAATAGCGGAATAAAAGATAAAGCAAACAAAAAATAAGACCATCATTTATAAGATGGTCAATGGAAGGGGACAATTTATGTCAATTTAATTAGGGATGGAAGCTATTCAAAGACACTGGGGAATGTCTTATAAATTAGGGAGGAACAGCTTCGATACATATACTATAAAAGGTGGATGTGACCTCTATGTGAACATAGAGTGAAAGATATGGGGATTTGAAAGATAGTACATATGAAATTGTTATTGCTAGCAATATAGAATTAGGATATAGAGTTTTCCAGCATAAAACGAAAAGGAATCTGAATATAAATAAAAGTTGTAATCTATGAAAAAAAAGATTATGCTCAACTATATTATGAGAATATAAGGTTTGTCCCAATTATTTAAGGGCTTTTAAAAAGCTTTTTATTGTATGAGGGGAAGCTTCACTTTAATAAGGGAGTTAGTGATATGGACGTAACAAAAAAACAAGGGCTGTATAATCGTCTTATACGATTAAACCCACCACAAATATTAGCATTAGGCTTTTTCTGCTTAATTGTGGTTGGCGGTTTGTTATTAAAATTACCATTCGCAACGAAAGCACATATTAGTTGGGTAGATGCTTTCTTTACAGCAACGTCAGCAGCGACCGTAACTGGTTTGGGAGTAGTGGATACAGCAAGTACATTTACGATGTTTGGCGAAATTGTTATTATGTTTTTAATTCAAACAGGTGGTCTAGGTCTTATGACAATTGCTATTTTAATTGTTTGGGTACTAGGTAAAAAAATCGGATTACGCCATCGTTTATTAATTGGAGAAGCATTTAATCAAACAAATATAGGTGGTCTTGTAAAATTAGTAAAGCGTGTCTTTATATTTTCGATTTGTATTGAACTTATTGGGGTCATCTTTTTATCGTTTCGCTTTATTCCAGAGTTTGGTTTTGGAAAAGGTTTATACTATAGTATTTTTCATGTAATTGCATCTTATAATAATGCAGGGTTTGCTTTATGGCCAGATAATTTAACAAGATATGTAGGGGATCCCATTATTAATATTGGGATTTGCTCTTTAATTGTAATCGGAGGACTCGGTTTTACCGTATTAATTGATATATGGTATAGTCGCAGTTTTCGAAAATTATCACTTCACTCAAAAATAATGATTATTGGAACAGTAGTGCTAAATGTTATAGCAATGATTGTGATTTTTGTATTGGAATATAATAATGTGAAGACGTTAGGGAATTTATCTTTAAATGAAAAACTATGGGCTTCCTTCTTTCAAGGTATTACTCCGCGGACAGCTGGATTTAATACGGTTGACTATGGAGGTATGGAAGAATCATCTATATTATTTACGATGATTTTAATGTTTATTGGTGCAGGAAGTGTATCGACAGGTGGAGGAATTAAATTAACGACGTTTGTTATCTTAATTACATCTGTCCTTTCTTTCTTTAGAAAAAAGGAGGAAATTGTTTTATTTCAGCGTACAATTAAAATGTCGACAGTAACGAGGGCATTAGCAATTGCTGTTGCCAGTCAAATACTTATTTTAGCAGCGGTATTCATATTAATGCTTACAGAAAACTTCAGCTTTATTCAATTATTATTTGAGACAATATCAGCGTTTGGCACAGTCGGATTAACGATGGGAATTACTGCACAGCTATCGGCATTCGGAAAATGTATTATTATGTTTGTTATGTTCTGCGGATTAATTGGACCATTAACACTTGTGTTCTCTTTAGCGCGACCAGCAAAACAAAAAATAAAATATCCATCGGAAGATGTGTTTACAGGATAAGGTATCCCGCGTTAAGCGAGATACCTTTTTCTTTTTTAGAACAGGGAGAACAATAGACCAATAAGTGCTACTCGGAATAAAATTGCGATAAGTGCAGCAATTCCACCGACAACTGCAGCGATACCGCCAGTTACAGTAGCTCCGCGATTATAAGCGTAAATACCGAGTAAAACAGAAACAAGACCAAATAGTGTTGGAAATGTAAATAGCGATAAGATAGATAGCGCAAGAGCGATAAAACCAGCAGTTGATCCAGCAGCGGACGATTTTACAACATCTTTATCGTCTTTATCATCGTAATCATAATCAATGCGTTGTGGTGCAACCTCAGCGGCGTACTCTTCTTTATAGTCACTATAATCACTATCTATTCTATCTCTTTTTTTATAATCATCAAATTTCTCAGTCAAAGTCATGACTCCTTTCATAACAAGGTTCAATAGTAGTATGTATCTCTTTTTCTTTTTTATCCCGCTATTTGTGGGAGTCGAGCTACGTACACATCCCACTGATTAAAGTTTCACTATACCGGAGCATGTACAGGGAGTAGTATCTTTTAAAAGAAGGAAAATGTTTTTTTGAAATAGGAAAAGTTAGTATGACTTCCTCTATTTTGGAAAATATAAAAAGGAATAATGAGGAAAGGGTGCAATACATAATGGAACATCCAATTGAAAATTTAATGAAAACGGCAATGACAAATTTAAAAGAAATGGTAGATGTAAATACAATTGTTGGGAGCCCGGTTTCAACAGCTGACGGAAATGTAGTATTAACAGTATCTCAAGTGGCTTTTGGTTTTGGAGCTGGTGGAAGTGATTTTAAAGGGGATTTCATCACTGAAAAACATAACGGTGGGCAAAATCAGCATAAAGAGAACAAACAAGGGCATCCATTTGGAGGAGGAAGCGGGGCTGGGGTTTCCATTAGTCCAGTAGCTTTTTTAGTAGTTGGTTCTAATGGGGTGCAAGTATTACATCTCAACAGCAGTACACATTTAATTGAAAAGGCTTTAAATACTGTACCAAGCACTGTAGATAAATTTGTGAATGGTCGTCAAAAGTGAACTTGCATTTTTTAGGAATTATGATATATTAGAAAAAGTGCGCTTTAGGATGATCGGAATAATTGAAATGTAAATATATATGATGTGTGGAATAAGGGAGAGGAATTTATGATTAATATCAAAAACTTAGTAGTTGGCTTATTTATGTTAGTTAGCGGCTTTGTTGTATATGTAATAAAAGAAAAAGCTCCATTCTAAAACAGACAAACCGTTAATGTCTGTTTTTAATTTACGGAAAAAAGTTGACAAGTTATTGTATTGGTGTTAGAATTTTAATTCGTGTCTCGGTTACAGCTAGTGTAAAGTAAATATCTCTTATGAATGCAATACGAAAAGTTTGCGAAAGATCGGGTAATTTTATCAACAACTTTTGTGAACAAACCCTATAAATTGTATTTATAAGCTATATATGTATACTAGTGAATCAAGGAGCGGTCAGTGGAACCGTAATGATGAGAGAGAGGTAGGGCTTTCATCCAGTATATGTTACTTTCCCGTTAGGTGAATATAAAAAAGAGGACTCCTTTTAAAAGGGGTCCTCTTTCATTTTTTAAGTGCGACTTTCAACTTGTTGACAAATTTCATCCGTTGTTAAACCGTGAGCTGTAATGACTGATCCTTTAATTGATGTATCTGCAATGCCCATCACATTAGAATCTTGCCCAGTTACAACGCAACAATCACACCCTTGTGCATCCTGTTCTGAGTTAAGTGTAACAACTTCATGACCTTGTTGTTGAAGAGCTTGTTGAACGTCTGTTAATGAGTTTTCAACGCCAATTCTAGCCATAATTATCACCTCCTACCATCTAATTGCTAGTATGCTCAAGTTCACTGCATATATTTATGAAAAGATGGTAGGAAGTAAATCTTTGTTTAGTCGTTATATACGCCAGTAAGCATTTGACTAACGAATTGATCGTTTAATGTATCTTGTGCTGAAGAAGTATTTGAATGGATGTCGATTGAAGCAATAAAATGATTATGTTCTTTCGTATTTGGTTCTACCTCTACGTAATTATCGAATTTACAAAAACCTTTCGTATCCATTAGATCAAATAATTGCAGCATTTCTACTACCTCTTGTCTCGTTCCTTTAATTTGTACACACGCCATATTTATTTCCTCCTTTATTTTGACAAATTGTTTTTTAAAAATAGGATTATGATTACGAAATGAAAAATATGAATGTTATTTTTAGACAGCGCTATTTTTGTTATTTTCCCCCTTTTTCAGCAAAAGTCGTTATATATCCCCGGATTTATAAAATCGGACGTCCGTTTATTGAATACAATAGATTCGTATCAATTGATGAAAATCCTTCTTTTAAACAAATATTTTTTTAGTGGAAATTGGCGAAAAAAATTTTTTGACTTTTTGTAAACGTTAACAATGTTGTTAAATCAGTATAAGCAAAGAAGTACGTATGATTAAAAATTATAAATTTTCTAAAAATTAACTTGATTTATTTAGAAAGGAGAGTAAACTAGGAAACAATAAAAAATTCATAGAACATAGGAGGCGCTTCTAGTGAATGAGCAATGGATTTTCTTAAATGGAGAATTTGTTCCAAAAGATGAGGCAAAAGTTTCAGTATATGATCATGGCTATTTATATGGCGATGGAGTGTTTGAAGGAATTAGAGTTTATAGCGGTAATGTTTTCCGTTTGAGAGAGCATCTTGTCCGGCTGTATGAATCAGCAAAATCAATCCTTTTAGAAATTCCATATTCATTAGATGAAGTAACAAATATTGTTGTTGAGACGATTCGACAAAATAAATTATCTAATGGATACATTCGCCTTGTTGTATCAAGAGGAGCAGGAAATCTTGGATTGGATCCCGATTCATGTAAGAAGCCGAATGTAGTAGTAATTGCAGAACAATTATCTTTATTCCCACAAGAATATTATGAGAAAGGGATTCCAGTTGTAACAGTTGCAACGCGCCGAAATCGTCCCGATGTTTTATCCCCTCAAGTAAAATCTTTAAATTACTTAAACAATATTTTAGTTCGTATTGAAGCGAAATTAGCTGGAGTACAAGAAGCACTTATGTTAAATGATCAAGGATATGTAGCTGAAGGATCAGGAGATAACGTGTTTATTGTTAAAGGAAATAAATTAATTACACCACCAAGTTCTGCTGGAGCGTTAGAAGGTATTACACGAAACGCCATTTTAGAAATCGGCGAAAAACTTGGGTATGACGTAAGAGAAGAGTTATTTACAAGACATGATGTATATGTAGCTGATGAAGTGTTTTTAACAGGAACAGCTGCTGAAGTGATTGCTGTTACGACAGTAGATGGTAGAACGATTGGCTTAGGGCAAACAGGTCCACATACGAACCGTTTATTAAAAGAGTTTCGTAAGTTAGTTGTAGAAGATGGAGAGAAAATTTACGAAGAAAATAAAGTTGGATAACAACTTTTTTAACATAAGAAAGCGTTGATAGGGAGGAGTAGTTGATTGTGAAGCCTCACAGAGAGTCGGTGGTTGCTGAAAACCGATGGTTCACGTCGACGAACATCGCCCTTGAGTGCTAAGCTAAAGCATTTGTCTAGGCTTAGACGGTAGCTCCGTTATTAGCTAGATCCATTTATGGATCACTGAGGCAAGAGTATTCTTGCGAAGAAGGGTGGTACCGCGAAATCTTTCGTCCCTTCAGCACATAGCTGGAGTGTGGACGTAGGATTTTTTTATTGTATAAAAGTTTGAAAAAGGGGGCTTATAAGAACAATGTCTTCAAAAACGGAAGAGAAACTGGCAACTGGTGCACAGCTATTGTTAGAAGCGCTAGAAAAGGAAGGCGTAGAAGTGATTTTCGGTTATCCGGGTGGTGCCGTTTTACCTCTCTATGATGCATTGTATGATTGTGAAATTCCGCATATTTTAACAAGGCATGAGCAAGGGGCAATTCACGCTGCTGAAGGGTATGCCAGAATTACAGGGCATCCAGGGGTTGTAATTGCAACGAGTGGGCCAGGTGCTACAAATGTAATTACGGGTCTAGCTGATGCGATGATTGATTCATTGCCACTTGTAGTATTTACAGGCCAAGTAGCAACAACGTTAATTGGGAGCGATGCTTTTCAAGAGGCAGATATTATGGGACTTACGATGCCAGTGACAAAACATAACTATCAAGTGCGAAAGGCCTCAGATTTACCTCGAATTATTAAAGAAGCATTTCATATTGCTAAAACTGGAAGACCAGGACCAGTCGTTATTGACCTTCCGAAAGATATGGTAGTCGAGAAAGGTGAGCAATGTAGCAATGTACAAATGGATTTACCGGGATATAACCCTAATTATGAACCGAATCTACTTCAAATAAACAAATTACTCAAAGTAATTGAAACCGCAAAAAAACCGTTAATTTTAGCTGGAGCGGGTATATTGCATGCGAAAGCTTCGAAAGAATTGACAAATTTTGCTCGTAAATATGAAATCCCTGTTGTGCATACATTACTTGGTCTTGGTGGTTTTCCACCAGATGATGAACTATTTCTAGGGATGGGAGGAATGCATGGTTCTTATACAGCAAATATGGCGTTATATGAATGTGACTTACTCATTAATATAGGCGCGAGATTTGATGATCGGCTTACAGGGAATTTAGCTTATTTTGCTAAAGGGGCTACTGTTGCGCATATCGATATCGATCCAGCAGAAATCGGGAAAAATGTGCCAACTGAAATTCCTATTGTTGCAAGTGCTAAGCGGGCATTGGAAGTATTACTTGAACCAGAAGGGGGAAAAGAAAATCATCATGAATGGATCACTTTATTAAAGGGGAGAAAAGAACAATATCCATTCTCTTATAAAAGAAATTCTGAAAGTATTAAGCCCCAATACGCAATTGATATGTTATATGAAATTACGAAGGGAGAAGCGATTGTAACAACAGACGTTGGGCAACACCAAATGTGGGCAGCCCAATATTATCCGCTGAAAAATCCACATAAATGGGTAACTTCTGGTGGATTAGGAACGATGGGGTTTGGATTTCCAGCAGCAATCGGTGCGCAAATTGCAAAGCCTGAAGAATTAGTTATTGCAATTGTTGGTGATGCTGGATTTCAAATGACTCTACAAGAATTAAGTGTATTAAAAGAACACGCTTTACCCGTTAAAGTATTTATTTTAAATAATGAAGCTTTAGGAATGGTAAGACAGTGGCAAGATGAATTTTACAATCAAAGATATTCACATTCTTTATTACCATGCCAACCAGATTTCGTCGCTCTTGCGAATGCATATGGCATAAAAGGTGTTCGTATTGACGATCCACTTCTTGCAAAGAAGCAAATCCAGCATGCTATTGAATTACAAGAGCCAGTCGTAATTGATTGTCGTGTACTTCAATCAGAGAAGGTTATGCCGATGGTTGCGCCAGGAAAAGGTGTTCACCAAATGGAGGGAGTGGAAAAAGGGTGAAGAGAATTGTTACAGCGACAGTTCGAAATCAAAGTGGTGTTTTAAACCGAATTACAGGGGTTATGACACGAAGACATTTTAATATTGAAAGTATTTCAGTAGGTCATACAGAATCATCAGATATATCGCGAATGACGATTGTTGTACACGTTGAAAGTGAACAGCAAGTGGAGCAGTTAATTAAACAACTGCATAAGCAAATTGACGTACTGAAAGTATCAGATATTACAGAAGAAGCGATGATTGCTAGAGAGCTTGCTCTTATTAAAGTAGCAACTTCTGTAGCGAGGGCAGAATTATATAGTTTAATTGAACCGTTTCGAGCCGCTGTAATAGATGTTGGGAAGGATTCCATAGTTGTGCAAGTAACAGGTACGCAAGACAAAGTAGAAGCGTTAATTGAATTACTTCGTCCATACGGTTTGAAAGAAATTGCTAGAACAGGTGTAACAGCATTTACACGTAGTATGAAAAAACAAGATAAGCAAGTTATGTTAATTCAATAATCATTTAAATATAGGGGGAAATGAAAATGGCAAAAGTTTATTATGAGAAAGATGTAACAGTAAATGTATTAAAGGAAAAGAAAGTAGCAATCATCGGATATGGCTCGCAAGGTCATGCACATGCGCAAAATTTACGTGATAACGGATTTGATGTAGTAGTAGGTTTAAGAAAAGGTAAGTCTTGGAATAAAGCGAATGAAGATGGATTTTCTGTATATACAGTAGCAGAAGCAGCGGAAAAAGCTGATGTAGTAATGATTCTACTGCCTGATGAATTACAACCAGAAGTATATGAAGCTGAAATTGCACCAAATTTACAGGCTGGAAACTCCCTCGTGTTCGCACATGGATTTAATGTTCACTTTGATCAAGTAAAACCACCAGCTAATGTAGATGTATTTCTAGTAGCGCCAAAAGGACCGGGGCATCTCGTACGCCGTACGTTCGCCGAGGGCGGGGCTGTTCCTGCATTATTTGCAGTATATCAAGATGCAACAGGAGTTGCGACTGAAAAAGCACTTTCTTATGCTGACGGAATTGGAGCAACGAGAGCTGGTGTACTAGAAACGACGTTTAAAGAAGAAACAGAAACAGATTTATTTGGAGAGCAAGCTGTACTCTGCGGCGGAGTGACTGCACTTGTAAAAGCAGGGTTTGAAACGTTAGTTGATGCAGGATATCAGCCTGAACTTGCATATTTTGAATGTTTACATGAACTGAAGCTAATCGTTGACCTTATGTACGAAGGTGGACTTGAAAATATGAGATATTCAGTTTCAGATACAGCGCAGTGGGGAGACTTCGTATCAGGACCACGCGTTGTTACTGAAGATACGAAGAAAGCGATGGGGGCAGTATTAGCAGAAATTCAAGATGGTACATTTGCAAGAGGCTGGATTGCAGAGCATAAAGCAGGAAGACCAAATTTCCATGCGACAAATGAGAAAGAGAATAAACATGAAATCGAAGTAGTTGGACGTAAATTACGTGAAATGATGCCTTTCGTACAGCCGCGAGTAAAGGTAGGGGTTAAATAATATGAAGCAGGTTTTGTTCATGGATACAACGCTTCGTGATGGCGAACAATCACCAGGAGTAAATTTAAATGAACAAGAGAAATTACAAATTGCTAGGCAATTAGAGAGGCTTGGTATTCATGTAATGGAAGCTGGATTCGCGGCAGCTTCCGAAGGTGACTTTCAATCGGTAAAACGTATTGCGAATACAATTCAAAATGCTACGGTTATGAGTTTAGCTAGAGCGAAAGAAAGTGACATTCGAAGAGCATATGAAGCTGTGAAAGGTGCTGTATCTCCTCGTCTACACGTATTTTTAGCTACGAGTGATATTCATATGAAATATAAACTTTGTATGTCAAAAGAAGATGTGTTAAATAGTATTCATCGCTCGGTTACGCTTGGAAAATCATTATTTCCGACAGTACAATTTTCTGCAGAAGATGCGACAAGAACATCGAGAGCATTTTTAGCTGAAGCAGTAGAAATTGCAATTCGAGCAGGAGCGAATGTAATTAATATTCCGGATACAGTTGGATATACGAATCCAGAAGAGTATTATTCTCTTTTTAAATACTTACAAGAATCCGTTCCATCATATGAAAAAGCGATTTTTTCTTGTCATTGTCACGATGATCTTGGTATGGCAGTAGCAAATTCGTTAGCTGCGGTTGAAGGAGGAGCATTGCAAGTAGAAGGAACGATTAATGGCATTGGAGAAAGAGCAGGGAATGCAGCGTTAGAAGAAGTTGCGGTAGCTCTTCATATTAGAAAAGATTTTTATAAAGCAGAGCCTTCAATGACTTTAAAAGAAATTAAGGCGACGAGTATATTAGTAAGCAGGTTAACGGGTATGGTTGTACCGAAAAATAAAGCAATCGTTGGAGCGAATGCATTTGCTCATGAATCGGGCATTCACCAAGACGGGGTTTTAAAAGAAGTAACAACTTATGAAATTATCGAACCAGCGCTTATAGGAGAATCTCAAAATCTCTTTGTACTTGGGAAACATTCTGGCCGTCATGCGTTTACGGAAAAAATGAAAGAGCTTGGTTATGAATTTACAAATGAAGAGCGAGATGCGGCATTCGAAGCATTTAAAAAGTTGGCTGATCGTAAAAAGGAAATTACTGAAGAAGATTTACGCGCACTTATGCTTGGTGAAGCAGCATTTGCAGCTCAGCAATATAACATTACGCAATTACAAGTGCATTTCGTATCAAATAGTACACAATGCGCAACAGTTGTGCTGAAGGATGAGGAAGGAAATGTATATGAAGATGCAGCCACTGGTTCTGGTAGTATTGAAGCGATATACAATGCGATTCAAAGAATTTTAGGATTAGAATGTGAATTGGCAGATTATCGCATACAATCTATTACACAAGGTCAAGATGCACTTGCTCACGTTCATGTTGAATTAAAAGAAGGTAGTCACCAAATATCAGGTTTCGGAGTTGCGCAAGACGTATTGGAAGCGTCGGCGAGAGCTTATGTCCATGCAGCAGGGAAATTAAAATCTCTTATAGCGCTTGTGAAATAAATATTTGATAGGTGAGAGAAGCTTTCCTCACCTATCAAATTAAAGTTCTGAAAATTCAGTTAAAAGGAGTGTTAAAAATGGAAAAACGTATCGTTTGTTTAGCTGGTGATGGTGTTGGTCCAGAAGTAATGGAAAGTGCGAAGGAAGTATTGCATATGGTAGAAAGGCTATATGGACATCATTTTCATTTGCAAGATGAGTACTTTGGTGGTGTTGCTATCGATTTAACTGGGCAACCATTACCACAGCGAACACTTGCCGCCTGTTTAGCGAGTGATGCGGTTTTACTTGGAGCAGTAGGTGGACCAAGGTGGGATAGTGCGAAAGAAAGGCCTGAGAAAGGATTATTAGCATTAAGAAAAGGACTCGGTGTATTTGCGAATGTTCGCCCTGTAACGGTAGAAAGTGCAACTGCACATTTATCACCATTAAAAAACGCTGATGAAATTGATTTCGTTGTCGTTCGTGAATTAACAGGTGGAATTTATTTTTCTTATCCGAAAGAGCGAACGGAAGAAGTGGCGACAGATACACTTACGTATCATCGCCATGAAATTGAACGTATCGTTTCGTATGCTTTTCAATTAGCGAATAAGCGGAAGAAAAAAGTAACATCTATTGATAAAGCGAATGTTTTAGAGTCTAGTAAATTATGGAGAACTGTGACAGAAGAAGTAGCACTTCGCTACCCAAATGTGGAAGTAGAACACATTTTAGTAGATGCAGCAGCTATGGAATTAATTCGGAATCCAGGAAGATTTGACGTTATTGTAACGGAAAATTTATTTGGTGATATTTTAAGTGATGAGGCTTCAGTATTAGCTGGATCATTAGGAATGCTTCCATCAGCAAGTCACGCTGAAAAGGGGCCTTCATTATACGAGCCTATTCACGGATCAGCACCGGATATTGCGGGGAAAAATAAGGCGAATCCAATTGCGATGATGCGTTCTGTTGCAATGATGCTTGGGCAATCGTTCGGATTAACGAGAGAAGGATATGCAATTGAAGAAGCAGTTTCTGCAGTCCTTAAATCAGGAAAATGTACAGCAGATATCGGGGGGACTGAAACGACAACTTCATTTACAAAGGCAGTTATTCAAGAAATGGAAGAGCAAGCGTTAGTAGGGAGAGGAAGATAATGGGGAAAAGGTTACTAGATAAGCTTTGGGAAAGACATGTAGTTGCGACTAATGAAAATGGATTGGATTTATTATATATCGATCTACATCTTGTTCATGAAGTAACGTCACCGCAAGCCTTTGAAGGCTTGCGGCTTACAAATCGAACAGTCCGCAGACCAGATTTAACATTTGCAACGATGGATCATAATATTCCAACGAAAGATGTTTGGAATATTACCGACCGCATTGCGAAGCAGCAACTAGATACACTTCGGGAAAACTGTAAACAATTTCAGGTGCCATTAGCGGATATCGGAGATGAAGAGCAAGGGATCGTTCATGTTATAGGACCAGAACTTGGACTCACACAGCCAGGAAAAACGATTGTTTGTGGTGATAGTCATACAGCGACACACGGTGCTTTTGGCGCACTAGCGTTTGGTATTGGTACGAGTGAAGTGGAACATGTATTGGCAACGCAAACGTTATGGCAACGAAAGCCGAAAGCGATGGGCATTGAGTTAAAAGGAAAGTTACCGCAAGGTGTTTATGCGAAAGATATTATTTTACATCTTCTTTCAAAGTACGGAGTAGCAGTTGGAACAGGTTACGTAATGGAATTTTACGGAGAGGCCATTCATGCTATGGATATGGAAGAGAGGATGACGCTTTGCAATATGGCAATTGAAGGGGGAGCAAAGGCTGGCATTATTGCACCAGATGAAAAAACGGTTGCTTACGTAAAAGGGCGTAAATATGCGCCGAAAGACTATGAATCTATTAAGGAAAAATGGTCAGAACTTTATACAGATTTAGATGCAGTTTATGATTTACATATTCTAGTAGATGTTACGGATTTAGCGCCGTACGTTACGTGGGGAACAAATCCTAGTATGGGTGTTCGGATTGATGAGAAATTGCCAGAAAAGCATGATGCAAATGACGAAAGAGCGTTTTCTTATATGGGGTTGAGTCCCGGACAAAGTACGTATGACATTCCAGTTCAACATGTTTTCATTGGATCTTGTACAAATTCTAGGCTTTCTGATTTAGAAATTGCTGCATCTGTCGTGAAAGGTAAAAAAGTAAAAGAAGGTGTGCGAGCACTTGTTGTACCTGGATCTCAAAGGGTAAGAGAAGCAGCGATGCATAAAGGATTACATCGCATATTTGAAGAAGCTGGATTTGAATGGAGAGAGCCCGGATGCTCAATGTGTCTAGGTATGAATCCAGATCAAGTGCCTGAAGGAGAACATTGTGCCTCTACGTCAAATCGCAATTTTGAAGGGAGACAAGGAAAGGGAGCACGAACGCATTTAGTTAGCCCGGCAATGGCGGCAGCGGCTGCGTTACATGGTCATTTTGTTGATATTAGAAAGGAGAGTTATGATGGAGCCATTTCGTATTCATAAAGGTACTGCCGCAGTACTGATGAATGATAACATTGATACAGATCAAATTATTCCGAAGCAATATTTAAAGAGAATTGAAAGAACTGGGTTTGGGAAGTTTTTATTTGATGAGTGGCGATATGATAATAATCGCCAAGAAAACCCTAATTTCCCGCTTAATGCACAAGAAAGAAAAGGAGCCAGTATATTAATCACAGGCGATAATTTTGGATGTGGCTCGTCAAGAGAACATGCTCCATGGGCACTTGCTGATTATGGTTTCCGCGTTATTATCGCTGGAGGATTTGCCGATATCTTTTATATGAATTGTATGAAAAATGGCATGTTACCGATTGTAATGGATAAAGATATGCGTGAACAACTTGCTAAAACAGATGCGAGAGAACAAATCATAGTTGATTTAGAAAATGAAATAATGACAACGAATACGCATAGATTCCATTTTACAATCGAGAAAATGTGGAAAGAGAAGTTATTAAATGGTTTAGATGAAATTAGTATTACAATGCAATATGAACAAGAAATAAAAGAGTATGAAAGAAAAGTGGCTTTACATTAAAAAAATGACGGAATATTAAAAATGTATTTACATTCAAAATTAACTGTTATATACTATGTGAAAATCAGAGGAGAAAGGGAGTAAGTATTATGAATATCGTGCAATCTATTACAATGCTTACACAACTACATCATCATACATGAAACCCTTGAACCTAGCGTGAAAACGTGTAGGTACAAGGGTTATTCCCGTTGTACCTACACTCTACTGAAGAGCCTTGTAGGTATTTTGTCTACAAGGCTCTTTTTATTTTCGGCTTAGGGGAATGAAATAGGCATACATTAGAAGGGGAAAGGTGTGAAAATTTAGATGACAAAATGGAAACGGGCAAATCCAAATGGAACGAGAGATTATTTATTCGAAGAATGTACGTTAATTGAAGAAGTAGAACAAAAATTAAGGCTTACTTTTTTAGAGAGAGGTTATGAAGAAATAAGAACACCTACAATTGAATTTTATGACGTTTTTGCATTTCAAAATAGACCGATAGATGAAGAGAAGATGTATAAATTTTTTGATGAAAAGGGAAGGATTATCGTTTTACGTCCAGATATGACAATTCCTTTAGCGAGAGTTATTGGAACACAGAGATGGGATACGCCGCTTAAAGTGACGTATAGCGGGAATGTATTTCGAGCGAATGAATCCCATTCTGGAAAATATAATGAAATCGTACAAAGTGGTATTGAAGTTATCGGGATTGATAATGTAAGAGCTGAAATTGAATGTGTAATAAGTGTCATTCAAGCACTTCAAAAGTTGAAGGTGCAATCTTTTACAATTGAGATTGGGCAAGTACAGTTATATAAATGTATTGTAAAAAAACTCTCCATCCATGATGAAGAAGAAAGGGTACTTAGAACGTATATAGAAAGTAAAAATTATGCAGCCCTCTCAAATTTTATCGGAGAAAAGAAATTAAATCGATGCGATGAGACAGTAAGGTTACTTGAGAAATTGCCAAGGCTATTTGGAAATTTAGAAGTTATTGAGGAAGCAGAAAAGCTTGCTTCAAGTAATGAAATGAAAATGGCAATTGCAAGAATAAAAGAAATGTATGAAACAATTGAAACGTTAGGATATGGTTCTTACATATCAATTGATTTGGGCATGATTCAACACTTAGATTACTATACGGGTGTTATTTTCAAAGGATATATATATGAAATTGGAGAAGAAATCGTTAGTGGCGGAAGATACGATGAGCTAATTGGCAATTTTGGAGAAATGCTGCCAGCTGTTGGACTCGCGGTACAAGTAAATCAAATTGTGAAGGCGCTGCAAGAGCAGCAAGAACCATATGAACGAAATCAAATTGATATTGTGATTCATTATGAGTTAAATAGATTAGCGGAAGCAGAAAGGCTACGAAATTTACTTCGAAAGGATGGGAAAAATGCTTGGTTATCTCTATTCTCTAATTTAAGCGATACCTTTCAATTCGCAAGAAAAAATAAAATAGGAACGGTCGTTGAGGCAAAGAATGAATACTTAGTGGAATATGTATGGAATGAGAAATGGGTAGTCCAGAAAGAAGGAGAGGCTTCATGCGTAACATTCAAATTGCGTTAACGAAAGGAAGATTAGAAAAACATGTCATTCCACTTTTTGAGCAGATTGGAATTGATTGTTCCGAGCTCAAAAATAAAGGTCGGAAGCTTGTATTTCAAAGTAAAAATACAAATGTTTCATTTATTTTAGTAAAAGCGGTTGATGTTGCTACTTATGTAGAACATGGGGTAGCTGATATTGGCATCGTTGGAAAAGATATTTTAATGGAAAACGAGAAAGATATTTATGAAATGCTGGATTTAGGAGTGGGGATTTGTAAGTTTTGTGTTGCTTCTATTCCTACGTATAATCCGAAGAGTTACCGGAAGAAAAGAATCGCTACGAAATACCCACATATTACTTCTACTTATTTTCATGATAAGGGAGAGGATGTAGAAATTATTAAAATAGAAGGTTCTGTAGAAATCGCTCCTCTTCTTGGATTGGCAGATGCGATTGTAGATATTGTTGAAACAGGAAAAACATTACAAGAGAATGGACTCATTGTATTTGAGGAAATGTACTTTATATCGGCTCGGATGATTGTAAATAAGGCAGCCTTAAAAACTAAAAAAGACGAAATATTCAGCATTATAAATATGATGGAGCAAGAAATCTTATCAGGGAAATAGGAGGATTTAAAATGGAAATCATTTATGAAGACTTTAAGGAGGCATTATCTAAAATAAAAGTGCTAAGAGAAAACGCTAATATAATAGAAGAAACTGTTCAAAGAAGTGTAAGAGAAATCATTAGACATGTAAGGGAAGGGAATGATGAGGCTTTATCTTTCTATACAAAAAAGTTTGATGGTGTAGAGATGAAAGATTTTCGTGTAAGTGAAGAAGAAATACAGCAAGCGAGTATGTTTGTAGAGAATTCATTTTTAGAAGCTTTAAAAGAGGCGAAGAAAAACATTGTTTCGTATCACGAAAAGCAAAAGAAGTATTCAATCTTCGATTGTGAAAGTAAAGGCATAATTAGAGGGCAGCTTATTCGGCCATTAGAAAATGTAGGTGTATATGTACCGGGTGGGACAGCCTCATATCCTTCTTCAGTATTAATGAATGTATTGCCGGCGAAACTTGCAGGTGTGAAAAAGATTGTAATGGTAACACCGCCGAGGAAAGGGGGAATTGATCCTCATATATTAGCTGCTGCAAATCTTGCGGGAGTAGATGAAATTTATACGATAGGTGGCGCACAAGCAATTGCTGCTTTAGCATACGGGACGGAATCGATTCCGAAAGTGGATAAAATAGTTGGACCGGGAAATTTGTACGTCGCTCTAGCGAAACGAGAAGTATACGGGATAGTAAATATCGATATGATTGCTGGTCCATCAGAAATTGTAGTTGTCGCGGATGAAACAGGTAATGCAAAATATATCGCAGCGGATTTATTATCGCAAGCAGAGCATGATGAGAGAGCAACGGCGATTTGTATTACAACGAATATGGAACTAGCTAAAGAAGTAGAAAAAGAGGTAGAAAGACAGTTAGAAACGTTACCAAGAAGTGAAATTGCACGTGAATCAATAAATAGAAATGGAGCCATCTTTATCGTTGTTTCTTTAGAGGAGGCACTAAAGTTATCAAATGAAATTGCTCCAGAACATTTAGAGTTACATATAAAAGAACCGATGAATGCTCTAGATTATGTGAAACATGCAGGCTCTATTTTCCTTGGGCCATATGCACCTGAACCGCTCGGGGATTATTTGGCGGGACCGAATCATGTATTACCAACGAGCGGAACGGCAAGATTTTTTTCTCCGTTATCAGTCGATGATTTCGTGAAAAAATCAAGTTTTATTTCTTATACAGAGGAAGCATTAAAAAATGTACAGCATCATATTGTAGAGCTTGCAAATAAAGAAGGGTTACATGCACATGCGAGAGCAATCCAAATAAGGTTTGAGGAGGAAAAATAATGCGTCAGTCCAGTCAAGCACGTGAGACGACAGAAACAAAAATTAAATTAAGTTTGCAGCTTGATGAAAGTACGAGTGTATCTATTCAAACGGGGGTTGGTTTTTTCGATCATATGCTGACTTTATTTGCTAGACATGGAAGATTTGGATTGCAAGTTGAGGCAGAAGGTGATGTATTTGTCGATGCACATCACACCGTTGAAGATGTTGGAATTGTACTCGGAAATTGCTTGAAAGAAGCATTGCAAAATAAAGAAGGAATTAATCGTTACGGTTCCGCGTATGTACCGATGGATGAATCTTTAGGATTTGTTGCAATTGATATAAGTGGACGCTCATATTGTGTATTTCAAGGGGAATTAACAAATCCGAAGCTCGGGGATTTTGATACAGAATTGACGGAAGAATTTTTTAGAGCAGTTGCACATGCTGCCAATATTACATTACATGCGCGCGTTCTATACGGAAGTAATACACATCACAAAATTGAAGCATTATTTAAAGCTTTTGGTAGAGCGCTTAGAGAAGCGGTCGAAAAAAATGCCAACATTACTGGTGTAAATTCAACGAAAGGGATGTTGTAATTGATTGCCATTATAGATTATGGAATGGGGAATATTCGCAGTGTAGAGCAAGCATTAAAATATATTGAGGCAGAGTACATTGTAACGAGTGATAAAGAAGAGATATTGAGAAGCGATGGCGTGATTCTACCGGGAGTAGGTGCATTTCCGAAAGCGATGGAAGTATTAAAAGAAAGAGATTTAGTGTGTGTACTAAAAGAAGTTTGTGACATAGGAAAACCACTCCTCGGTATATGTTTGGGCATGCAACTTTTATTTGAACGAAGTGAGGAACTAAAAGATTGTAGCGGGTTAGGTTTACTACCAGGTGAAATTCGGAAGTTAAAAGTTTCGTATAAAATTCCTCATATGGGATGGAATGAATTAAGGAAGGAAAGAGAATTTCCGCTTTGGAATGGATTAGTGGATGGTTCTTTCGTGTATTATGTTCACTCATATTACGCGGATTGTCCAGATGAAATTGTATGCGGAGTAAGTGATTATGGAATGCAAATACCAGGGTTTGTCGCGAAAGGAAATGTATTTGGTGCACAGTTTCATCCAGAAAAAAGTGGCGAAATTGGCATGCAAATATTAAAAAATTTTCAAGGAGTGGTAGAAGCATGGAAATCTTCCCAGCTATCGATTTAAAAGAAGGGCGATGCGTTAGACTTTATCAAGGAGAGTTTAGTAAAGAAACGGTGATGAATGAAGATCCGGTAGCGCAGGCGATCATATTTGAAAAGCTTGGAGCGGAAATACTACACATTGTTGATTTAGACGGTGCAATTGCTGGCGAGTCGTTAAATTTGCCCGTCATTGAAAAAATCTGCAAGGCGGTACGTATTCCTGTGCAAGTGGGAGGAGGAATTCGTTCACTTGTAACGGTGGAGAAGTTATTGTCAGCAGGTGTAGAAAAAGTGATTTTAGGAACAGCAGCTCTTTATGATAAGTCATTTTTAGAGGAAGCAGTTCGTCTATATAAAGAGAAAATCATTGTTGGAATTGATGCGAAAAATGGTTTCGTAGCAACGAGAGGTTGGCTTGATCTGTCTGAAATTTCTTACGTTAGTTTAGCGAAACAAATGGAAAGTTTAGGTGTTCAAACGATTGTGTTTACAGACATTTCGAAAGACGGGACGCTTGCAGGTCCAAATTTTGAACAATTAGCGATACTTCAAAAAAGTGTGGGCATTCGTCTCATCGCCTCTGGAGGAGTGGCATCTATTCAAGATGTGAAAAAGTTAAATGATATGAATATATATGGTGTCATAATTGGAAAGGCGCTTTACGAGAAAACGATTGATTTAGAAGAAGTGTTACAGGTAACGAAGTTATGTTAGCGAAACGAATCATTCCATGTCTAGATGTGAAAGAAGGGCGAGTCGTAAAGGGTGTAAATTTTATAGGATTACAAGATGTCGGTGATCCGGTTGAAATAGCTGAAGCATATAACGAGGCAGGGGCAGATGAAATCGTATTTTTAGATATTACAGCGACTCATGAAGGAAGAAAAACGATTATAGATGTTGTAGAAAAAACAGCAGCTAAAGTATTTATTCCTCTTACGGTTGGCGGGGGGATTTCAAGTGTGAAAGATATGTACAATTTACTAAGAGCTGGAGCAGACAAAGTTTCAATAAACTCAGCGGCAGTGCGAAACCCGAAGCTTATAGAAGAAGGGACAGAACACTTTGGATCACAATGTATTGTCGTGGCAATTGATGCTAGAAAAGTAGCAGAAGGTAAATGGAACGTATACGTCAACGGCGGAAGAGTTGACACAGGAATGGATGTCATAGAATGGGCGAAGCGTGTTGTTAAACTTGGGGCAGGTGAAATTTTGTTAACGAGTATGGATGCAGATGGAACGAAAAGCGGATATGACCTTCGTTTAACAGAAGAAATTTCAAAAAGTGTTTCCATTCCAGTCATCGCATCAGGGGGCTGTGGTCATACGGATCACATTATAGAAGTTTTTCAAAAGACAACAGTTGATGCAGCGTTAGCGGCATCCATCTTTCATTATGGTGAGGCGACAGTGCAGAGTGTAAAGCGAAAATTAAGAGATGCAAATGTTGAGGTGCGGTTATGAAACCTAATTTTTCAAAAGGATTAATACCAGCAATTGTCATCGAAGAAGGTACGAAAGAAGTTTTAATGCTAGCTTATATGAATGAAGAAGCATATGAAAAAACGTTAGAGACGAAAAGAACATGGTTTTATTCTCGTTCGAGGCAGTCGTTATGGAATAAGGGGGGAACATCAGGGAATCTTCAATATGTGCAATCTTTATATTTAGATTGTGATCAAGATTCAATTGTTGTGAATGTGAAACAAGTAGGACCTGCTTGTCATACGGGAGAGAAGACATGTTTTCACTATCAAATTATATAGGGGGATACATATGGAAAATGCCTTTAAGTTGCTGTATAAAATAATTGAAGAACGAAAGGAAAGCCCACTTCCTGAATCGTATACAAATTATTTATTTTCAAAAGGAGAAGATAAAATTTTAAAGAAAATTGGTGAAGAGTGTGCTGAAGTAATTATCGCATGTAAAAATAATGATAAAGAAGAAGTAGTGAAAGAAATGGTTGATGTATTTTATCACTGTTTCGTTTTATTAGCTGAAAAAAATATTACATTGGAAGATGTCATGCGAGAGGTGAAAGAACGAAATGGAAAGCTTTCGAGAGTTGGGGATAGAAGGGAAATAGATACATTATAAGGGGGAATGTATATGAAAGTAGATTATCATCTTCACTTAGAAGAAGGACCGTATTCAATAGGATGGCTTGCTAAAATAAATGAAGCGCTGGAACGTTATGAACCGCTTCAAGAAAGGCATTCTATTGATTGGCTTATGAAAACACAAGAGCGTTTGCAAAAGCGTGTGAAGGAAGGGCCATTTACAACAGAATGGATGGACCTCTATTTAGAAGAAGCTGTGCGAAAAGGTATAACAGAAGTTGGGATTGTTGATCATTTATATCGTTTTCATGAAGCGAAAGGATATTATGAAAAATATGTAGATATTAGTGATTCTAAGCTCGGTCGTATACAGAAGGAATGGTTAGATCAAGTAAGGGTAGTTTCACTGTATGATTTTACAAAGGGCATTGAAGAGGCGAAAGAACGATGGAGTAAAAGAGGTGTCACACTTAAACTTGGAATTGAAGCGGATTATTTTATTGGTTGTGAAGGAGAGTTAAAAGAATTATTAGCGCTAGGAGACTTTGATTATATAATTGGTTCCGTTCATTTTCTAAATGGCTGGGGATTTGATAATCCAGATACGAAAGAATATTTTGAGAAGCATGACCTACGCGCATTATATGATATGTTTTTTAAAACAGTTGAGAGTGCGATTCGTACCGAGTTATTTGATATTATCGCTCATCTTGATAATATAAAGGTATTTAATTATCGATTGGATGAGAATGAACAGCTTTCTTATTATGAGGAAATTGCCTGTGCGTTAGTAGAAACGAATACGGCAACAGAAATAAATGCAGGATTATACTATCGTTATCCTGTTCGTGAAATGTGCCCAAGTCCACTATATTTACAAGTATTAGCTAAGTATGGTGTTCCAATTACGATTTCTTCGGATGCCCATTATCCAAATGATTTAGGGAATTATGTACAAGAAAATGTACAAACATTACTAGCTCACGGTGTTACTCAGGTTGCAACATTTACGAAGCGAGCAAGAGTAATGAGGTCGCTTGAAGAAGAAGTAACAAATTCAAAATGAAACGCAATTTTTTGATGAAAACCGTCCTTTTTGTTCAAAATAAGAAAGAATGAAAAGGAGGGTAAGAAATGGCGAAACAACAAAATAAACAAAATGTACAAGGTGCACAGCAACAAGCTTATACTTCTGAAACGAATGCTGAATCTCAATCGGTTATTGAGGAGCAAATTAGCGATACGGTTGCAGAAGGAACGATTGATGTGAAGCTTGGAAAAGAATCGCAGGAAAAAGCGTAAGAAAAGGGGAGAGTTGCATCTCCTCTTTTTTCATGGAAAAGTGTCGATTTTTAAAACTATAATCAAATTCCTTGGTTTTTATATGTGGATTTCTTACAATGAAATATAAGAGATATCTTATTTTCTATAGAAGAGGTGTTAGTAGTGGCAAAAATATTAGTAGCGGGAAAAATTCCGAAAATTGGATTAGAACTATTAAAAGATCATGATGTAGAAATGTACGATAAAGAGGAGTTAATTTCTATAGATGAATTAACAGAGCGTGTAAAAGATAAAGATGCATTGTTAAGTTTACTTTCGACAAAGGTGCCAAAAGAAGTTATTGATGCAGCCCCTCATTTAAAGATTGTTGCAAACTATGGTGCTGGTTACGACAATATTGATTACACGTATGCGGGCGAAAAAGGAATTGCAGTTACGAATACACCGAAAGTATCAACGGAAGCGACTGCAGAATTAACATTTGCACTTCTTTTAGCAGCGGCGCGTAGAATTCCTGAAGGGGATACGTTATGTCGTACGACTGGATTTAACGGATGGGCACCGTTATTTTTCTTAGGACGAGAAGTTCATGGTAAGAAAATCGGAATTATAGGTCTTGGAGAAATCGGGAAGGCTGTTGCAAAACGTGCGAAAGCATTTGGAATGGATGTTTTATATACAGGGCCAAATCGTAAGCTTGAAGCTGAAAGTGAGCTGGGGGCAACGTATGTGATGTTGGAAGAATTATTACAAACAGCAGACTTTATTACAATTAACTGTGCTTATAATCCAAAATTACATCATATGATTGATGAAGAGCAGTTTAAAATGATGAAGAAAACAGCGTATATTGTAAATGCTTCACGTGGGCCAATTATGAATGAAGCAGCACTTGCTCATGCATTAAAAACGAATGAAATTGAAGGAGCAGCTCTTGACGTGTTTGAATTTGAACCGAAAATTACAGAAGAGCTAAAAGAATTAAAGAATGTAGTACTTGCTCCACACGTAGGGAATGCAACATTTGAAACTCGTGATGCGATGGCTGAAATGGCTGTCAGAAATATTTTAGCTGTATTAAACGGTGAAGAGCCAGTAACACCTGTAAATCAAAAGGTATTAGTTACAAAATAAAAAGAAACCTTCCGGACTCGGAAGGTTTTCTTATTTTTCTTTATTCGCTTTTTTAGACGGTCTTTGTCTAATGAATTGAGATAACATGTACAAAATATATAGTGGAATGGCAATAAATAAGAAAACAGAAAAATTTCCAAATCCTGTTTGATACATTGTAATAATGATTCCAACTAAAAATAGTGTAATAATGATGCTATATCGTGGAATTGGTACATCTTTTAAACTTGGGATACGAATGCGGCTCACCATTAAAAATGCGAACGTTACAAATACGGTAATAAGAACGATTTTTGGAATGGTATGTGAAAATAACGTTAAGAAAGCAACAAGCCCTCCCGCTGCTGTAATCGGTACTCCAGTGAAATATTTCATTGAAGTAGAAGATGGTGTTACATTAAATCGTGCTAAACGATATGCTCCGAAAAGAGGGAATAATCCCGCTATGTATAATCCGATGATTCCGTAGTTTGAGAAAGATGTGTAATACATTAAAACAGCTGGTGCTGCACCAAATGTTACGACATCTGCAAGCGAGTCGAGCTCTTTTCCCATTTGTGAATCAACACGTAATAAACGAGCAACACGACCATCAAGACTATCTAACATCATCCCGATAAGTACTAAAATAGCAGCTGATTTATAATATCCTAAAGATGCATAGCCGATTGATAAAAATCCGCTATATAAATTTCCGAGCGTAAATAAGTTTGGAATAGCTGCTCTATACAAAATCTGATCCCTTGCTTTCTGTAATAAATTCTTAATTAGTGTATGAAAGTTTACTTATTTTATCATACCATAAATTTATTCCTCATACGAAAGAAATTACCAATTTGTGAAAGATTTCATAGAAGGATGGTTTGAAAATTAAGTGAAAATAAAAAGAGGAAGCAACTTGTATAAAGTTGCTTCCTTTACTATTCAAATTTCGTTGTCATCGTTCCAGTTTTATATCGATTATTAGGATCGAAGCGTAATAAATCTCCATAAATTAATTTATCGGAGAGTTT
Source organism: Bacillus sp. RCC_6_1 (assembly GCF_041360755.1). NCBI lineage: Bacteria > Bacillati > Bacillota > Bacilli > Caryophanales > Bacillaceae > Bacillus > Bacillus sp. RCC_6_1. The sequence continues at coordinate 1,027,968 of NZ_JBFUPV010000001.1, read as the reverse complement.
TAATTCTGTTTTTGCTTTTTCAATATACGGCTGGCATAGCGTCATGTCAGCTTCTTCACCCGTACTTCTTTTGTAGCACATATTTTTTGTATAAACATACTCTTCAGAAACAAAGCTACCATCACGCATTACCATAAGCGGGTCTTTCTCTTTAATAAATAAGTCAGTTCCAAATTCAACGGATTTATTTGTTTTAATACCAAGTAAATGAAGGAGCGTTGGCTTAATATCAATTTGACCGGATACTTTAGAAACAACTTTTCCTTCTTGGCCAGGCACATGAATAATAAGAGGGACTCGTTGTAATTGCATAGAATCGAATGGTGTAATAGTATCTTTTCCTAGGAACTGTGCCATAGCTGCGTTATGGTTTTCGGAAATACCGTAATGATCACCATAGATGACAATAACGGAATTATCATACAATCCTTCTTCTTTTAATTGTTTAATAAATAATTTAAGAGCTTCATCTGTGTAACGAACAGTTGGGAAGTAGCGGTTTACAACACCACTTTCCGAGTTGAATTCATCAACATATTGATCTTCCGGATTTAGAAGAAATGGAAAATGATTTGTTAATGTAATAAATTTTGTATAGAACGGTTGCGGTAAAGATTTTAACTTTGGAATAGATTGTTCAAAGAACTCTTTATCTTTTAATCCCCAACCGACAGACATTTGCTCCGTTCCTGCGTAATCATTTAAATTAAAGTAACGATCATATCCAAGCGCAGGATACATTACATCCCGATTCCAAAACGTTTTATCATTTGAATGGAAGACGGCAGAAGAATATCCGTATTTCTTTAATTGTTCTGGTGTCGCTGTGTATTCATTTGTTGCATGAGTAAAGAATACAGAACCACGATCTAGCGGATAAAGTGAGTTTTCAACGATAAATTCAGCATCAGAAGTTTTACCTTGTCCAGTTTGATGATAGAAGTTATCGAAATAGAAACTATCCTTAATAAATTCATTTAAAAATGGTGTAATTTCTTTTCCATTTATTTTTTTATTAATAACAAAGCTTTGTGTAGATTCCATTGAAATTAAAATTACATTTTTACCTTTTGCAGCTCCAAATAAGTTTTTATCAACTTGTTTGTCTTTTGAGTCTGTATAGTTTTTAATTTCAGAAAACCCATCCCCACTTGCAAATACACGCTCAGCTGAGGACTTGGATTGAAGCGTAATATCAAATAGATGATATGTGTATAAACCTAAATTCTTCACGACAGTTTGACGGTCAAATGAGCGTGAGAACATTTGTGGTTTATAAATAACTGATACAACAATTTGTAGTGCTAATAAAGCTGTTACACCGCTAAAGAAAGTTCGCTTCTCTGAGCGGGAAAGTGGTGTTTTGTCGCCAAATGATGGGAATTTACGCGAAATAAACATTAAAATAATTGCATCTGCAAATAAAAGTAATGTTTTGTACGTAAAGAGTTCTTTTATACTTGTCCCTAAATCAGCCATATTGTTTGTTTGGAATAAAACTGGGAAAGTAACGAAATCGTTATAGAACCCATAAAACATTGCGTTTCCAAATAAAATAAATGACAGTATAAAACTGATTCCAATTATAATTCGGTTTCGGTGCTTAGATGCAAGTAAAGCTAAGCCGAAAAATAAAAGTAACGCAGCTAGTGGATTGATAAAAAGCATGAATTCTTCAAAGAAATTATCAATTTTAATATCAAATGCTAGCTTGTACACAATATATGTTTTAATCCATAGTAAAACGACTGCAACGAGTGCAAATCGCAGTTTTGGAAACAGATGTTGTAGCATAATATACTCCTCTCCTAAAAAGCATGACAGTTCTTGAGAGTCAGTTTGCTTAACGACTCATTTTATATATACGAACAGTCCTTTGTTATTATGATTATTATACTATGAGTATCATTATACGAAAATAAAAGAAGGTTGTGGGCTTTTTTATAATAATCGAGTAGAAAAAGAGTGGTGGGAGACAATAAAACAGAATTTCTATGTATGATAATTATTGTACGCAGAAAGAATCGCGTGATAATACGGAGGTTATAATGCGAAAATTATTATATTTTATAGCATGCAGTAGTGTTATACTTTTTACTTCACCGAGTGTGTCGGTAGCCCAATATGATGCACCTCTTATGGAAGATGCACTTTATTCTGTTTTATTTCCAAAAATAAATAAAGCAATTGAAAAACAATATGGAAGTTTGAAACCTTATCAATGTCCTAAAATTATTAGTTTAAAAAAAGTGTATAGCGGTACATATTTATTTCAAGCAAGTATTGAAGTGACAAAGTATGAACGTGTTGCTGGGAAAATTGCTCCACCATTTGAGAAGGTAACGATTACATTTAATAACGAAGAAGGCGAATGGGAAGTAACAAAGGTATTAGTAAAGCGCTTACCAGACGATACGAAATTAAACTGCAAAAAAACAATATAAAAAATTGTTTGACAAATAAAATGGTCCTTTGGTATTGTTAATAGCAACAATTAGATGTTTGAAAATTAAATAGACTTACCTCATCTACTCTCAAAGGTAGAGGCCGCGATAGGAAAGAGTAAGCTATGGGAGATTTAATGGAATCTGTGATCATAGGTTGAAAGGGACTATTGCCGAAATATAAGAATAACCATCTTATTCATATATTGGGACTGCATTGAATAAATGTAGTACTGTCATAAGATTTATTTTATGGAGAGCTATTTGGAGATGTTGATGCGGTTTCTTATTTTGAGGAGATAACAACTCGTTTATTTTTTCAATATATATTTTTCCTAATAAGAAACGCGTGTGAACATTGTTCCGCGCGTTTTTTGTCTATCTAAAAGCGTGCTGCAATGAATAGAAGATTGGGGTTATGAGTTTTAGAGGAAATAAGGGAGGAATTTAAATGTATTTACACGGCACAAGCCGAATTAATGGGCAAGGACACTTAGAAATTGGAGGGTGCGATACGACGCAGCTAGCAAAGCAATACGGAACACCACTTTATGTATACGATGAAGAGTCTATTCGAGGAAAATGCCGAGCATTTCATCGTGCTTTTAAAGAAAGTGGTTTCTCTTATCAAGTAGCATATGCAAGCAAGGCGTTCTTGTGCATGGAGATGTGCCGAGTAGCTCGTGAAGAGAATATGTCATTAGACGTTGTCTCTGGGGGAGAATTATATACTGCGCTCCAAGCAGGATTTCCGGCATCACGTATTCATTTTCATGGAAATAATAAAACAGAAGAAGAAATAGTGATGGCTCTTCAGGCGAATATCGGTTGTTTTGTCGTAGATAATTTCTTTGAATTAGAAGTTTTACACGATTTAGCGATGCAACATGGAAAGTTTGTGAACATATTAATTCGTGTAACGCCTGGAGTAGAGGCGCACACACATGAATATATTACGACAGGCCAAGATGATTCGAAATTTGGATTTGGCGTTTCAAACGGTCAAGCGATGCAGGCAATTAGATTTGCTTTACAAAAATCCAATTATAATGTGCTAGGGATCCATTCACATATTGGATCGCAAATATTTGAAACAGCTGGTTTTGTTCGAGCGATTGAAGTTCTTCGCCAATTTTTAGTAGAAGTGAGAGAGCAAACAAACTATGTAGTAAAAGTGTTAAATGTAGGCGGGGGATTTGGAATACGCTACACAGAGTCAGATACACCATTAACTCTTGAGACATATGTGCGAGCTGTAACAAGTGCAGTGAGAGAACAATTTACTGTATGTGAATATCCATTGCCAGAAATATGGATTGAACCAGGACGTAGCATTGTAGGTGATGCTGGGACAACAATTTATACAGTTGGATCTGTGAAAGATATTCCTGGTATTCGGAAATATGTATCAGTCGATGGTGGAATGACAGATAATTTAAGACCTGCTTTATATAGCGCGCGTTATGAAGCGATGTTAGCGAATCGAGGGAATGATGAGAATGAGGAACTCGTTTCGATTGCCGGGAAATGCTGTGAGAGTGGAGACATGTTGATTTGGGATATTCATTTACCAAAAGTCGCTTCTTCTGATTTACTAGCAGTTTCCTGTACAGGAGCATACGGGTACTCGATGGCGAATAATTACAATCGGATTCGAAGACCAGCCGTTGTCTTTGCAAAAGGCGGAACATCGCAAGTAGTTGTGGAACGCGAAACATATGAAAATATTATTGGGAACGATCGCATACGTATTAAAGAGCTTGTCTAAATAGAAAAAGGGGTTGTTCGGATGGGCAATTCCTTTTTTGTAAAAATAAAATAATTAAAATATATCGGAAAACTAGGATTGAAAAAAATCAGAATTATGATAAAATACAAATACAAAGCTTATCAAGAGAAGCGGAGGGAACTGGCCCGAAGAAGCTCGGCAACCTGCTTATAGAAAGCAAGGTGCTAAATCCAGCAAAATGGAATCCATTTTGAAAGATAAGGTAAAATATATTACCGAACAGTCTTTTCGAAATGGGAAAGATTTTTTTTATGAATAAAAAGGGGGGCTGTTCGCGTGGGTGTACGGGAACATTTTGATGAAGTATCCGAGAAGATTGAAGCGATGCTTGCTGATATGAAATATGGTTCAATTACAATTGTTGTGCAAGATGGAAAAGTAATTCAGTTAGAGAAAAGTGAAAAAGTACGTTTAAAGTGAAAAGCGCTGACTAGAAAAACTAGAGGCGGTTTTAACCTATTTTCATTAGGTTAAAACCGTCTTTTTGCTTTTACAGGGGGAAAAAACATGTTGACGTATGAAACGTGGGAAGAAAATGTTGTTTCGTTTTCGGAAGAAGATGAAACAAAAGGCGCGCTATCAGTATTAAAGTGGGCTTATAAAGAATATAAAGATGAAATCGTCTACGCATGTAGCTTTGGGGTGGAAGGTATGGTATTGCTGCACCTTATAAACCAAGTAAATCCATCTGCTAAAGTTGTATTTTTAGATACAAATGTTCATTTTCAAGAAACATATGAATTAATTCAAAAAGTGCGGAGGCGATTTCCTTCATTAAATATTATAGAAAAACAACCGGAACTTACGCTTGATGAACAAGAGAAGTTGCATGGTGAGAAATTATGGGAAAGTAATCCGAATCTTTGTTGTAAGATTAGAAAAATTTTACCGTTAGAAAAATCATTAGCAGCGGAAAAAGCGTGGATATCGGGCTTAAGAAGGGAACAATCAGAAACACGTAAGCATACAAAGTTTATAAATCAAGATCATCGTTTTCAATCTATTAAAGTTTGTCCACTCATTCATTGGACGTGGAAAGAAGTTTGGCGATATGTATACAAACATAGCTTGCCGTATAACCCGTTGCATGATGTTGGCTATCCAAGTATTGGGTGTGAGAAATGTACGTTACCTGTAGGGGATGGTGGCGATTCAAGAGATGGTAGATGGGCTGGGAAAGTGAAAACCGAATGTGGTCTTCATTACCAATAAGATGAATCTTGAAATAAAGCTAAGAGAGGATATAGAAAAATGAGCATAGTAAACGAATTAGTAAACCGTATAGATGAGACATATGACGTATCACAAATTGAAAAAGAAATTAAATTAGACAATATTGCGTTAAGTGATTTAGAACTATTGGCGACAGGTGGATATAGCCCCCTTACTGGTTTTTTAGGGAAGGAAGATTATGATTCAGTTGTAGAAACGCTTCGTTTAGCAAATGGTAGTGTGTGGAGTATACCGATTACATTACCGGTAACAGAAAAAGTCGCAGAAAGCCTGAAGGTTGGAGAGGAAGTAAAGCTTGTCAACAATGGAAATATATACGGTGTCATTCAAATAGAAGATATTTTTGTACCAGATAAAGAAAAAGAAGCGTTACTTGTATATAAAACAACGGATGAGGCTCATCCAGGAGTGAAAAAATTATATGAACGACCAAACGTTTACGTTGGAGGAACTATTATTCTAACAAAACGCTTTGAAAATAATCAATTTCCTTCTTATCATTTAGACCCAATTGAAACGAGGGAAGCATTTAAAAAACGTGGGTGGAAAACAGTGGTCGGATTTCAAACGAGAAACCCGGTACATCGTGCCCATGAGTATATTCAAAAATCTGCTCTTGAAATTGTAGATGGTCTCTTTTTAAATCCGCTCGTCGGAGAAACGAAATCGGATGATATTCCTGCTGATGTAAGAATGGAAAGCTATGAAGTACTTCTTCAAAAATATTATCCGAAAAATCGTGTCTTTTTAAGTGTATTTCCTGCTGCCATGCGTTACGCAGGACCAAGGGAAGCGATATTTCATGCGTTAGTAAGAAAGAATTTTGGATGTACCCACTTTATAGTAGGGCGTGATCATGCTGGAGTAGGAGATTATTACGGAACGTATGAAGCGCAAGAAATCTTCACAAATTTTACGATAGAAGAGTTAGGAATTACACCACTATTCTTTGAACATAGTTTTTACTGCACGAAATGTGAAGCGATGGCTTCAACGAAAACATGTCCGCACGGAAAAGAAGATCATGTTATTTTATCGGGTACGAAAGTAAGAGAATTATTAAGAAACGGTGAGATTCCGCCAAGTACATTTAGTCGTAAAGAAGTAGTGGAAGTGCTAATTAAAGGCTTGAAAAAAGAAGTAGTAACAGAATAGGGAGAGAACGAGATGGATACGAATATTACTTGGCATACAGCTTCGGTTTCAAAAGATGAGAGAAGAGTGAAGAATGGACATCATAGTTTTGTAATTTGGTTTACTGGTTTATCAGCTTCGGGTAAATCTACAGTAGCGAATGCGGTCGCTCGTAAACTGTTTGAAAAGAATATTGGAAATTATGTGCTGGATGGGGATAACATTCGCCACGGTTTAAATAAAGACTTAGGATTTTCTGAAAGTGATCGCATGGAAAATATAAGACGTATTGGCGAAGTGGCAAAGTTATTTGTAGATCAAGGAACAGTTGTCCTTACAGCATTTATTTCACCATTTCGAGTGGACCGTAAACAAGTAAGAGATTTATTAGCGGCAGATGAATTTATTGAAATTTTTGTGAAGTGTCCGATTGAAGAGTGTGAGAAACGTGATCCGAAAGGGCTTTATAAAAAGGCAAGGAAAGGTGACATTAAGGATTTCACAGGTATTGATTCGCCTTATGAAGAGCCAGCACAAGCGGAATTAATTGTAGAAACGCACAAATATTCTATTGAAGAATGTGCGGAACAAATCGTGAAGTATTTACAAGAGCGTAGTTTTATATAGGGGGATAAACAATGAGTTATGAAAAAGTATGGGCTAACAATGAAAAATTAAATCAGACGGAGAAAAATAAATTAGAAAAAGATGGCTTAGAAATTTTTAATGATATTCCTTACTATGCGGAAAATGGATTCGAATCTATTCCAAAAGAAGAGTGGGATGCCTTTAAATGGGCAGGATTGTATTTACAACGTCCAAAAGAAGCTGGTTATTTTATGATGCGGGTAAATATTCCGTCAGGGATTATTACAAATGCACAGGCAGAAGTGCTTGCTTCTATCGCTGAAGATTATGGACGTGATGTAATAGATATTACGACGAGACAAGCGATTCAGTTTCACTGGTTAGAAATTCAGCAAATTCCAGATATTTTTAATAGATTAGCGAGAGTTGGATTGTCTTCAGCTGGAGCGTGTGGTGATATAACGCGTAATATTACAGGTAATCCGCTTGCTGGCATTGATGCAAATGAATTATTTGATACAACGCATATTGTAAAAGAAGTATACGATTACTTCCAGCATAATGAAGAGTTTTCTAATTTACCACGTAAATTTAAAATGTCTATTAGTTCTAATATTTATAACTCAGCAAACGCAGAGATTAACTGTGTTGCATTTACACCTGCTACGAAAGAAATAGATGGTGAGAAAAAAGTTGGTTTTCATATAAAAGTAGGTGGAGGATTATCAGCCCGTCCGTATTTAGCTGAGGAATTAGATGTATTCGTTTTACCAGAAGAAGTGAAGGCGGTGGCGATTGCAATTGCTACTATATTCCGTGATTTTGGATATCGTGAGAAACGTCATTTAGCGCGTTTGAAATTTCTTGTTGCGGACTGGGGAGCAGAGAAATTTAAAGAGAAACTAATAGAGTATACAGGGCCTTTACAAAGTAAAGGGGAAAGTGCACTCAAAGGATGGAATGCAGGCTATTTTTATGGTGTTCAAGACCAAAAACAAAAGGGATTAAAATATGTAGGTTTTAATGTACCGGTAGGTCGTTTACATGCAGAAGAAATGTTTGAGGTTGCAAGAATCGCAAAGCAATATGGAAATGGACAAATTCGTACATGTAATTCACAAAATTTCATTATTCCGAACGTTCCTCCGGAAAATGTAAAAGGATTACTTAGTGAACCGCTGTTTGAAGCGATATCTGCAAGCCCGAAATCATTTATTGGTCATGCGGTTTCATGTACCGGTATTGAATATTGTAATCTTGCACTAGTAGAAACGAAAGAAAGATTACGTCAAATTGCAGAATACTTAGATACACAAATTGCACTCGATGTTCCAGTTCGAATTCATATGGTAGGCTGCCCGAATTCATGTGGTCAACGTCAAATTGCTGACATTGGGTTACAAGGGGTGAAAATGAAAACGAAGGAAAAAGGCATTGTTGAAGCGTTTGAAATATACGTAGGTGGAACATTGTTAGATGGCGGTGCCTACAATCAAAAGTTAAAAGGAAAAATAGATGGCGAGGATCTACCTGATGTACTTGCATCATTTATAAGTTATTTCAAAGAGAATAAATTACCAGCCGAGACATTTTATGATTTTGTAGGTCGTGTTGGTGTAGATACATTACAAATAGCGTTAAATAACGTGTTAGAAGAAGTCATAGCGTCTTAGGAGGGACGATATGGATTTATATCGATTTGAAGCTGTATTAGTGAGTGATATTGTTCCGATAGTTGTTGTTGCTCAAAGTGAAGAACAGGCATTTAAGCTTGCGGAGATTGAGCTTGAAAAGCATTTTTTACCGTTGCCAGAGGTAAAAGAGATTTCTTTGTTTGAAAAAAAGAAGATTCGAAAAGGTGGGGCATTTGTTATCCATGAGTAGAGATCAGTAATACGAAAAAATAAAAACTTCCATTCTTATATACGAATGGAAGTTTCATTTTAATAGAAGAAATGAGGAGAGATGATGGGAAAGGTTTATATTGTTGGAGCGGGTCCTGGCGATCCAGATTTAATTACTGTTAAAGGGTTGAAATGTATTGAGAAGGCAGATGTTATTTTATACGACCGACTTGTGAATAAAGAGCTGCTTTCACACGCAAAGCCTGACGCGGATTTAATTTATTGCGGAAAACTCCCGAATTATCACACGATGAAGCAAGAGACAATTAACACGTTTCTTATTAAGTATGCGAAAAAAGGAAAAGTTGTAACGAGGCTTAAGGGCGGCGATCCATTTGTGTTTGGTAGAGGGGGAGAAGAAGCTGAAGCATTAGCAAAGCAAGGTGTACCATTTGAAATCATTCCTGGTATTTCAGCTGGAATAGCTGCTCCTGCTTATGCGGGCATTCCAGTGACGCACCGTGATGCAAGTGCAAGTTTTGCTATTGTGACTGGGCATAGGAAAGAAGGTGCTGAAGAAGAAGTGAAATGGGAAAGTTTAGCGAAAGGTGTAGAGACTTTAGCGGTATATATGGGGGTTAGTAATTTGCCCTACATATGTGAGCAACTTATGAAGCATGGAAAAGATAAAAGTACGCCAGCCGCTATTATTGAGCAAGGGACGACGTCTATGCAACGCACAGTTGTTGGAACGTTAGGGACAATTGTAGATGTTGCGAAAAAAGAGCAAATTCAAAATCCGAGTATGATTGTAATTGGAGAGGTTGTCCGTTTTAGAGAAAAAATTCATTGGTTTGAGAAGCAGACAGAAAATGCTTATCAAGTAAGTGGAGTGTTGTAAAATGAAAGCCGTCTTATATATATGTCATGGAAGTCGTTTGAAGACAGCGAAAGAAGAGGCGATTCAATTTATTACATCGTGTATGAGCCGTATAGAAGCGACTATTCAAGAAGTTTGTTTTTTAGAGTTAGCGAATCCTTCTATTGAAGATGGTTTTCGTACATGTGTGAAGCGTGGGGCCACTGAGATTATTGCTATCCCTGTTTTTTTATTAGCGGCAGGGCATGTGAAAAAAGATATCCCTTTTGAATTGGAAAAATTAACTAATCAATTTTCGGATGTTAAAGTGACCTATGGTAATCCGTTTGGTGTATCAGAAACACTTGTTAAATCGGTGTATAGCGGAAGTGGCATCGAACAGGAAGATAAAAATGAAGTGACGTTACTTCTTGTTGCAAGAGGGAGCAGTGATCTTGAAGTATTAAGAGATATAAACTGGATTGCTTCTTTATTTCAAACAAAAGAGAAGGTTAAAAAAGTAGAAGTTTGTTATTTAGCGGCTGCAGAGCCAAAATTTGAGGAGAAGTTAAAGGAAGTTGTAGAACAAAAAGAAAAGAACATCGTTGTACTGCCTTACTTGTTATTTACAGGTTTACTTATGAAACATATTGAGAAAGAAGTGCGCCAATATGAATTGGGAGAGATAAAAATCAGTCCATATTTAGGGAAGAATGAAGCGTTTCAAGATATGTTAATTCAGAAAACGACGGAGTTATTGAAAGGAGATCAGTATGTATCCACTTACAGTGCGAGTTAATGAGAAACGCGTTGTTGTTATTGGTGGGGGAAAAGTTGCAGGATTTAAAATTATTCCTTTACTCAAACAGGGTGCGGATATAGTTGTGATAAGTCCAGAATTAGATGCGAATTTAGTAAAACTTGTGGAAGAAAAGAAAATTCGTTGGTATCAAAGAGAATATGAGAAAAGTGATATTAAAAGTGCTTTTTTAGTTGTTGCAGCGAGTAGTGATTCAATATTAAATGAACAAGTTGCTGAAGATGCCGCCGAGAATCAATTAGTAAATGTTATTACAAATCCGGAAAGTGGTAATGTTCATTTTCCGGCAGCAATTCATCGTGGTTTACTTAATATAGCAGTTTCTACTGGGGGAGCGAGCCCTAAGCTCGCAAAAAAAATTCGAGATGAGATTGCAAATAAATATGATGAGACATATGAATCGTATTTAGATTTTTTATATGAAGTAAGGGTGAAGTTAAAAGATTTACAGTTAGAAAAGAGAGAGCGAAATATATTGCTCCAAGAAGTGTTGAAATCAGTATATGTGCAAAACGAGGGGAAAAGAGAAAGTTTTTTACGAGAATTAGAGGAAAAGGTTTTAAAATAATAAAAGATAAAGTGAGCTTTACAAATATAAAAATATAATTTATAATCACAAGTAACTTCAATAGATAAAATCGATGAGCAAGAAGAGTACGTATATTTGATGCGTTCAGAGAGCTGGGGTTAGGTGGGAGCCCGGTACGATAAAATATACAGAATGGGCTTGCGAGAGGTATGTTGAACATTGTAGTAGGCAACCCGGGTTCCGCCGTTAAAAGGATAGAGTATCGGAATTATTCCTGTACTTGAACAAGTGGGATTTATCAATCCAATTGAGGTGGTACCACGGTATTTATATTACATATATCGTCCTCTACATGCATATTTGCGTGTAGGGGACTTTTTTATTTTCTAAAGGAGGTGTGCGAGTATGAAATGAAAGTGTATAATTAACAAAAGTTTAAATATTCAGAAAAGGAGAATTTATGATGAAAGAAACACAGCAATGGACGTCGAAAATAGGCTTTGTACTCGCAGCAGCCGGAGCCGCAGTAGGTCTTGGTGCGATATGGAAATTTCCATATGTTGCAGGTAATGGCGGGGGAGGCGCATTCTTCCTTGTATTTTTACTATTAACTTTATTTATAGGTATGCCTCTTTTAATAGCGGAGTTTGTTATTGGACGTAGCACGCAAAAAGAGGCCGTTACAGCTTATAAAGTACTAGTGCCAAATAGCAAAGTATATCCTTGGATTGGTCGTATGGGAGTTGTTACTTGTTTTAGTGTACTATCTTTTTATAGTGTTGTAGGTGGATGGATTTTACTTTATTTATATTATAGTGTGACAGGAAGTTTCTGGAATAGAGCAGTTGATTATGGACAATTGTTCGGTGAAACGATTTCAAATCCGTTAAGTGCGATTGGAGCACAATTTATCTTTATGCTTTGTACAATTTTTGTCGTAAGTAAAGGTGTAGAGAAAGGTATAGAAAAGGCAAGTAAGTACATGATGCCGCTATTATTTATTTTATTTATTGCGATTATTGTTCGTGCGTTAACACTCGATGGTGCTTTTGCTGGAGTAGAGTTCTTCTTAAAGCCAGATTTTTCAAAGCTTACAGCAGATACGATTTTATACGCGATGGGACAATCTTTCTTCTCACTAACAGTAGGTGCCTCAGTAATGGTCACGTATAGTTCGTATTTAAAGAAAGAGGAACATTTAGCGAAATCAGCAACATCTATTGTAAGTTTAACTGTTTTTGTTACAGTACTTGCAGGATTAGCAATTTTCCCAGCGATTTTCGCATTAGGAGTAAAACCAACTGAAGGACCAGGATTACTGTTTATCGTCCTTCCAGCAGTATTTGCAAAAATACCATTTGGTCAATTTTTCTTTATTATGTTTTTAATTTTATTCTTCTTTGCGACTTTAACATCAGCAATTTCAATGCTTGAAATTGTAGTAGCATCTGTTGCGAAAGGTAATGAGAAGAAGCGTCCGTCAGCATCATTATTAATCGGTATTCTTATTTTTACAGTCGGTATTCCATCAGCTTTATCATTTGGGATTATGAGTGACGTGAAAATATTCGGGAAAACATTCTTTGATTTAGTTGACTTTTCGGTAAGTAACGTATTGCTGCCGTTAGGAGTACTAGCTATTTCATTATTTGTACCAAATAAAATGAGTAAAGAGTTATTGATGAAAGAATTAGAAGTGACGGAAACGAAGGGGAAAACGTTATTTAACATTTGGTTCTTCTTACTTCGTTATGTTATTCCGGTAACTGTAATAATTGTATTTTTAAATGCGATAGGTGTATTTAAAATGTTTGAATAAAAAAAGGCGGGGATCTCCCGTCTTTTTTTATGTGGATGTTGATGAGTGTAATAAACGATTATATGCTTTATAGGCTGTAGTGACTGCAAGGAATGAACCGATTAAAAATAATACTGAGCCGCCAAATGTAAATATCCGGCCAATATACGTCTCTCTAGCTTCTTCTATTTTTTGTTGTAATTGCGTATTCATATTGATCACCCCGTAAACTATAGGCATTTAGTTATAGTCTATGTAGAATGCCTATATTGTGTGAAGTGTAAATAAAAAACCTCGGTAGGTACCGAGGTTTTTTATAATCCGATATAAGGAGATGGGTCAACTGCGTTTGTCTTGCCGACATTCCATTCTCCAAGATGAAGTTCAAAGTGTAAATGTTGTCCGTATGATTGGCCCGTATTCCCCATAAATCCAAGCTGATCGCCTTGTTTTACAGTTTGTCCATTCGATACAGAACGGCTATTCATATGAGCATATACTGTCGTATATGTTTTTCCGTTTATACGGTGAGATAAATACACTACGTTTCCGTAACTAGATGATAATTCTGAGCGAATAACAACGCCATCTGCAGCAGCGATAATTGGAACCGTTCCCGAAGCGGCGATGTCAATTCCTTTATGATTATCTAAAGAACGTACACCAAATCCGGAAGTTTTTGATCCAGCTGCTGGTTTGATAAAGCCACCGATATTTGTATCATGTGGTGTTGGGGCCGCTTGAGTTGCTTGAGCAGATTTAGTAGCTTGTTGTTTGCGAGCCTCTTCTGCCTGGCGAGCTTCTTCCGCTTTACGAGCTTCTTCGGCACGTTTTTCTTCTTCAATTGCTTTTTGAACAGCTTGACGTTGATTTTCTAAAATGCCTTTGGATTCTTCTAATCCTTCAATCTCTGAATCTACTTTTGCTACTTTCGTATGTAGATCGTTAATAAGAGTTTGCTGCTGCTGTTGGTTATTTTGTAATTCTTGCTGTTTTTGTTCTAGTTTTTGTTCAGATTCTTTCAGTTGTTGTTCTTTTTTCTCAACAGCCTCTTTTTCTGACGTTACAGCATTTTGATCAGATGTTTGTTTTTTTACAATATCTGTATCGTTGTTTAATATTAAACTTACGGAGTACATATTATCAACAAGATCAGCAATGTTTGTAGAGTTTGTTAATACTTCTGTAATGATATTGGTACGCGGTTTTTCTTGCATAGATTGTAACCGTTGTTTAATAACTTCCTGACGTGTATCTATGTTTGTTTGTAATTGTTCTATATGTTTCTTTTTGTCAGTAATTACTTGTTGTGTTTTGCTAATTTCTTTTTTTGTATCATTTAATTCAGTCTCGTTTTTATTAATAGAAGTAGTTAATTCATCAATTTTCTTCTGTAATTCTTGAATTTCTTTTTCTATTTGTTCTTTCTCGACTGATTTATTTTGTAAGTCACTTTGTTTGCCTTCTAATTCAGATTGAATGTTAGATAATTTATCTTGATTCGTTTCAGCGTATGCAGGTGAAAGTAACGGGGAAGCAAAAATCGTTCCTGCTGCTAAAACACTAAACGCTGCAAATTTCTTTTTCATTGTTGTCTGACTCCTTTCCCTATGAATGTTATATATCATAAGAAGAGGGGTGTCTATCGTTGTAATCATAATGTAAAGAAAATTTTATAAAATTGCTAAGTTTTGTCGGAATTTATCATTTTTCAACTGTAATTGTCATAGTACATACATTTTATTCATATGTGTAACAAAGGTATATTTTGGAATTAATCTGTAAAATGAAGAAGGAAAGTAATCGTTTTTATGAGGTGAAATATTACTTGGAAAGCTAATAAAACACTAGTGAGGAATCGTTCTCATGTTAGGTTTTCTGACATGGGTCTGCTTTTTGTCAAGAAAATTATTTGTGTTCGGGCAAAGTTATTTTGTTGTCAGATTTAAATTTTTGATTTATGATTTTTAACAGGGACAAAATGTAGTGAATTGTCGAATAATATGTAATACTCTTAATTTCTTAGTTTTATAGAGATAGAATGAGAGATAGAGTGACACATCGAAGAGGGGGTTACAACAAATATGAAAAGAATAGGACTTGCATGGCAAATATTAATAGGGCTTGCGCTTGGTATTGCGGTTGGGGCGATTTTCTTTGATAATCCAGCTGTTGTGAAGTACTTACAACCAATTGGTGATATTTTCATCCGATTAATTAAAATGATCGTTGTACCGATTGTTGTAGCAAGTATTGTTGTTGGGGTTGCTGGTGTTGGCGATGTTAAAAAACTAGGTCGACTAGGCGGAAAAACAATTCTTTACTTTGAAATTATTACAACAATTGCAATTATTGTTGGTCTATTAATAGCGAATATTTTCCAACCAGGAAAAGGCGTAAATATGGAGCAGTTAACAAAGACAGATATTTCGAAATATACACATACGACAGAACAAGTACAAAGTCATTCATTTGCAGATACATTTGTAAATATTGTTCCAACGAACATTATGAAGTCGTTAGCTGACGGAGATATGCTTGCTATTATCTTCTTCTCTGTATTATTTGGTTTAGGTGTAGCAGCAATTGGTGAAAGAGGAAGACCAGTTCTTCAATTTTTCCAAGGTGTAGCTGACGCAATGTTTTACGTAACAAACCAAGTTATGAAATTTGCACCATTTGGTGTGTTTGCACTAATTGGTGTTACAGTTTCTACATTTGGTCTTGCTTCATTAATTCCATTAGGGAAATTACTAATTGTCGTATATGGAGCAATGATCTTCTTCGTCGTAGTTGTCTTAGGACTTACAGCGAAAATATTTGGAATCAACATTTTCCAATTCTTTAAGATTTTAAAAGACGAGCTGATCTTAGCGTATTCTACAGCAAGCTCAGAAACAGTTTTACCAAAAATCATGGAGAAAATGGAGAAATTCGGTTGTCCGAAAGCAATTACATCTTTCGTTATTCCGACAGGTTATTCATTTAACTTAGATGGATCAACTTTATATCAAGCAATTGCGGCTCTTTTCTTAGCACAAATGTACGGTATTGATTTATCTATTACACAACAAATTACATTATTGCTTGTATTAATGGTTACATCAAAAGGTATCGCAGGTGTACCGGGCGTATCATTCGTTGTATTATTAGCGACACTTGGTACAGTAGGTATTCCACCTGAAGGCTTAGCGTTCATTGCTGGTATTGACCGTATTTTAGATATGGCTCGTACAGCAGTTAACGTTGTAGGAAACTCTTTAGCAGCTGTAGTTATGTCTAAGTGGGAAGGTCAATATGACGCTGAAAAAGGACAAGCTTATTTAAAAGAGATTTCTGAAAAGGGTCAAGCGGCTTAATTATAATATGAACAAGCTCTCACATAATATGTGGGAGCTTTTCTGTATATAGAAGAGGAGCAGACATAATGAAACGTAAATATGGTGACGGTTCTTCGTGGAAGAGGCTAATAGAAAAGAGTTATACGGTTAAGCAAGTGGAAGAGGGAATGCTCGGAATACTGGATATAAAAAAGGTGAGAGAGCCTAGTTGTAAAGAATATGATGGTGAAGAACTTTGTATTGCAGCGGATCAGTATACGTGGATTCAATATTTCATAGACGGGAAAAACTTTGCGATTACCGCTATGTTAGATGATCAGAAAAAATTAGTGCAATATTATATCGATGTGGCGAAAGAATATAAAATAGACGATCGTGGTTTACCGTATTTTGATGATTTATATTTAGATGTAGTATTATTACCTAGCGGTAAGGTGTATGTATTAGATGAAGAGGAGCTAGAGGATGCTTATAAAAGTGGTGATGTCACGAAGGAAGAGTATGAGTTAGCTTGGTACACTACGAAATGGATATTAGCAACAATAAAAAATAATGAATTTTATTGGATTTCAATGTTGAAAGAAGAAATAGAAAAGTTAAAATGATTGTTGTATTCGAATTTTTGTATAATTACCAAAAAAATCTATACAAAAAATAATTGACTTTTGTTTTGTAAGCGAGTAAAGTTAGGAAAGAAATTATTATTAAAAAATAAATATGAAACCTTCTTATAAAGAGAGGCGGAGGGACTGGCCCTACGATGCCTCGGCAGCGGACTCGATTTCAGAGTGCTGTGCCAAATCCAGCAAGCGTGTGCTTGAAAGATGAGAAGAGTGTTTCTTATAGATGTATAAGACCTCTTCTCATCGGAAGAGGTCTTTTGTTATTCATTAGAAAAAGGTTGAAACTAGGGAGAGATGATACTTTGAAAGAAACGAGAGGAAATGGTTTAGCTTTATTACCACTTGGGATATTTTTGGCGCTATTTATTGGTTCTGGAATTATTACAGGTGATTTCTATAAATTGCCGATACTTGTAGCGATCTCAATTGCTGTAGGAGTCGCTTTAATGATGAATCGTAAAGAAAGTTTTAATGTGAAAGTAGAGCGGTTCGCTAAAGGTGCAGGAAATCCGGATATTATGATTATGGTATTAATTTTTGTGCTTGCAGGTGCATTTTCTGAAACTGCTAAAGGAATGGGCGGAGTAGACTCAACTGTTAATTTAGCATTAACTATTTTACCGCCAGGATTTATCGTAGCTGGAATCTTTGTTATTGGGGCATTTATTTCATTAGCGATGGGAACTTCAATGGGAACAATTGCAGCATTAGCGCCGATTGCTGTAGGTATTAGTGGTCAAACTGATATCTCAATTGCGCTTGCAATGGCTACTGTTGTTGGCGGAGCGATGTTTGGTGATAATTTATCATTTATTTCAGATACAACAATCGCAGCTGTTCGTTCACAAGGAACAGAAATGAAAGATAAGTTTAAAACGAACTTTTTAATTGTGTTACCAGCGGCTATTATTACAATTGTGCTATTAGTAATAGTTACTTCAGGAAGTGACACGCAAATTAAAGCACATAGCTTTGATTGGATAAAGATTTTACCGTACGCAGGAGTACTGATTACAGCGCTACTTGGCTGGAATGTACTTATTGTATTAACTGGTGGAACTGTACTATCTGGTGTTATCGGTCTTATAGATGGAAGTTACACGTTAGAAAGTTTCTTTAAAAGTGTAACGACTGGAATGGGCGGTATGATGGAGTTAGTATTACTTGCTATATTAATTGGCGGTATGGTTGAATTAATCCAATATAATGGTGGTATTCAATATTTAATGAATGTATTAACACGTAATATTCGTTCGAAAAAAGGAGCGGAATTTGGTATTGCTGGTTTAGTGAGTATGACGAATATGTGTACAGCGAATAATACGATTTCAATTATTTTTACAGGCCCGCTTGCAAAAAATATTGCAGATCAATATGAAATAGACCCTCGTAAATCAGCGAGTGTATTAGATCTTTTCTCATGTTGTGTGCAAGGATTAATTCCGTACGGTGCCCAAATGTTAACGGCAGCAGGATTTGCAGCGTTATCTCCAGTTGAATTGTTACCGTATGCATTTTATCCAATTTTAGTTGGAGTATGTGGGATTGTTTCTATTTTAATTGGGTTTCCAAGGTTTTCGAAAGTAGCTAAGAAAAAAGAGTATCATAAAACTGCTTAATTTAATATGAATGTTAGTAATTAAAAAACGTGCAGAGAATAGACTCTGCACGTTTTTTGCGTAAAGGGCTGAATATGACTCGGTCTTAAGTCTGAGTAGAAAACGGTTCTTAAGCTCGTTATGGAAAGATGAAAAAATAGTTAAGATAAGAGTATCAAATCGAAGGGAGGCAAGCACAAGATGAAACAATTTCTAGCGTTTATCGCAGCCGGTATTTTGGCTTTAATTGCTCTTGGTAGTCTTGCTGGTATTGTAGGATTCGCAATCGGAGCAGGAGTTGTATATTGGAGCTATAAATCATGTGTGCGAGCTAAATCATTTTTTGGAAAGTTAGCTTGGGGTATTGTTGGTTTAATCGGTTTATCCATTGCACTTTCTCATTCGCCAGCATTAATCGGTATCGCTGCTTTAGTGGTTTTATACTACGGATACCGTGAGTGGAAAAAAGAAAAAGATGTAGTTGTTGAATCTGCTCCAGAAAGTTCTAAATCATATAGCAACTTTGAAGATGAGTGGAACAAATTAATGAAAAACTAAAACAATAAATCAAATTATAATTAAAGTAGAAGAGAGGAAGATTTATAATGAAACAATCTTTATTCGGACGTGTACGCGATGCAATTTTAGCTGATTTTCATAACGTGTTAGATGAGAAGGAAAGAAAAAATCCAATTGCGATGTTAAACCAATATTTACGTGATAGTGAGCGTGAAATAACAAAAATTGAGAAGTTAATTGAGCGTCATAAAACATTAAAATCTAACTTTGCTCGTGAGCTTGAGCAAGCACGTTATTTCGTTAATAAAAGATCAAAGCAAGCTATCATTGCTCAAGAAGCAGGTGAATTACAATTGCACGAACGTGCGTTAGAAGAGGTAGCTTATTATGAAGGGCAAGTAACTCGATTAGAAGAAATGTATGCAGGTGTTGTAGAGCAAATTGATGAGTTAGAGCGTCGTCTTTCTGAAATGAAAAATAAATTAAAAGAAATGCACGCAAAGCGTATGGAACTAATGGCACGTGAAAATATGGCACATGCAAATCGTCGTATGAATACTGCGATGCATAAAATGGATGAAAATAATCCATTCTTACGATTTGAAGAGATTGAAGATCATATTCGTGACTTAGAAACTCGTATGAATGAAGAGCATGAGCGTGACACATTTGATATGAAAATTGCAAAACTTGAGCGTGAAATGAAAGAAAAGAATGATGTATCGTTAACGAAAGAGTTAACAAAATAATAGTAGTATATTATAAAACAGGCTTATGATATAGTGATAGGAGAAAAGGTGTTGGAAAGCAATGCCTTTTCTTCTATGTATATGTGACAAGAAGGGGGGAGCTGAAATGAAGAAACATTTTTCAAAGACACAATTAATGGGGATGCTCCTCATCATATTTGGGTTCGGTCTTTTTCTTGATATGATACTTGGACATTTTGAACCAGGTGGTCTCATTTTTGCATTTATTATGCTTATGTTTGGAAGGCATTATCGTAAAAAGAATCGTTATGTACGGGGAAATGTATTTTTATTTGTTGGTGGTATCGTATTTTTATTCTTCTTATTTTCATCAGCAGCATTTGTTCTTGTCGTATTTGCTTGTTTAGCTTTAATTGGTTATCAATTGATTCAACAAGGGCATCAGCAAAAAGCAATGAAGGTTGAAATTAAAGAAAAAGGGATGATAGACGAAGAGAAGCAAATATATCGTACAGAACCATATTTGAAAAATATGTTTGTAGGCAATGTGCGAATGATGGATCATATTTATGAACTTGAGGATATTAATGTTCAATATGGTGCTTGTGATGTGGAAATAGATTTAACAACTGCTATGATTCCAGAAGGGGAAACGGTAATTGTTATTCGAGGTGTCGTTGGTAATATTCGTTTATATGTGCCATATGATATTGAACTTTCTTTAAATCATTCTGTTATTGTCGGGCGTGTGCTCTTGCCAGGTCATGAAGAGACAGGGTTTAACCGCAATGTTACATTTAGAACAGAGCAGTATAAAGAGGCTCCTCGACGTATTAAAATTATTTCTTCGCTTGTCGTAGGCGACACGGAAGTGAGGAAAGTATAATGAAGAAACAAAAAAATATTTCGTGGATGTATATTCGTTATTCTATGTTGTCCTCTGTTAGTATCGCACTCATTTGTACAATTGTATATGTATGGAAAAGCGAGCAACAAGTGTATGATTTATTATGGAAGGAATCCATCGCTTCTGTTCCAATTGGCTTGTTTATTATGACTACAAGTTTACTTATCGGGGGAATTGTAGGATATGCAATCGGTTACTATATAGAGCAGCGTATACAAGGATTAAATACGTTTCTATTTGAAGTAGAGCGAGGGAATTTTCCGAGCGATGTTTCGTTTACTGCAGATGATGAATTTCATGAAGTGGAACGAAAAGTAATCGTTCTGGCTCGTCGATTAGAGGAGCAAGCTGGACTCTTTCAAAAAGTAACGAATGAACGAGCTCATTGGAATGAAGAGATGAGACAAGAAGCGATTTCTCAAGAAAGGCATCGTTTAGCAAGGGAGTTGCATGATTCAGTAAGTCAGCAGCTTTTCGCAATGTCGATGATGATGTCAGCGATTAATGAACAAATAACTGAATTTCCAGATGTGACAAAAAAACAATTGCAACTTGTTGAAAATATGGTTGTAAATGCTCAATCAGAAATGAGAGCATTGCTCCTTCATTTACGTCCTGTACAATTGGAAGGTAAGAAACTGACAGAAGGTATAGAGGAATTATTAACGGAATTATCGCGAAAACAACATATGAAAATTGAATGGCTTATTGAGCCAATAGAATTAAAAAAAGGTGTAGAAGATCATTTATTCCGTATTGTGCAAGAAGCGCTATCAAACACGTTGCGACACGCGAAGGCAAAGAAAACAGAAGTGCGCCTTCGAAAAATTGATCAATATGCGATTTTAAAAATCATTGATGACGGCGTTGGGTTTGAAGTAGGGGTTAATAAGGCTGGTTCATATGGCCTAAGATCGATGCAAGAGCGTGTTCATGAAATTGGTGGGACACTCAAGGTACTTAGTTTCCCGGCCAAAGGTACACAAATAGAAGTAAAAGTACCGATTATGATTGAGAGAGGAGGAGAAGTATGATAAAAGTATTGCTTGTCGATGATCATGAAATGGTTCGTATGGGTGTATCGGCATATTTATCTACACAGCCAGATATTGAAGTAGTAGGGGAAGCTGAGAATGGAAGAAAAGGATCAGAATTAGCATTGCAATTAAGGCCGGATATTATTTTAATGGACCTTGTTATGGATGAGATGGACGGTGTCGAAGCAACACGTGCTATTATTCAAGAATGGCCAGAAGCAAAAATTGTAGTTGTAACAAGCTTTTTAGATGACGAAAAATTGTATCCTGTTATTGAGGCTGGGGCGACCAGTTACTTATTAAAAACATCAAGAGCAAGTGATATTGCTGATGCTGTACGAGCTACTTATGATGGAGAAACAGTATTAGAGCCGAAAGTTACCGGGAAAATGATGTCCCGTATGCGTCAAAAGAAAGAGCAACCTTTGCATGATGATTTAACGGAAAGAGAGTTTGAGGTTTTGTTATTAATCGCAGAGGGAAAAAGTAATCAAGAGATTGCGGACGAGTTATTTATTGCACTGAAAACGGTAAAGACACATGTGAGTAATATATTAAATAAATTGAATGTAAGTGACCGTACTCAGGCGGTTATTTATGCATTTAGGCATCAATTAACGAAGTGATAAAGTGAAACTTTAATCAGTGGGGAGGTTGTTCCTCCCCCACTGATTATCAGCCCTCACCAATCGGGCTTTTACGGGCAGTTAATGCGGGATAAAGTGAAACTTTAATTGGCGGGGAATTCCTCGCTGATTATTGGCTCGATACAATATAGATTTGGCGTTAAAACTATTGAATGTTTTTATTGACGATAAATAATGTAAGCGTTATCATTGAGGTGTTAACAGTACATATAAAGGGGAGAATGTATATGTTAGTTCAAACTATATTCGGAATGGATAAGTCTAAAAAATTAGGGGATTATGTGAACGCATTACAAGCGCTTTGTGAACAATATAATGTTGAAACAGATAAAATTGCGATTATTGAGGCTACAGAGGAATACTATTTATTTTTAGTAAAGCAAGAAGAGCACTATGATGTTGTCAAGGTAGAAACAGTTGATACGAATATTGAATATTATACGAAGGCTTATAAAATAAGCAGTTTTAATCATACTGCGTATCAAATGTAAAAAAACTCCCTTTTGGGAGTTTTTTTAGGAGGCTTTTACTTCGTGAGATTCGGTTACTAATGGAACTTTTTTCGTACCGCTTAACTTAGCCATTGCAAGACCAATAAGAGCTCCTGCTAATGCTGGTATTAGCCAGCCGATTCCTTCATTATATAAAGGGATAAATTCAAAATATGGTGTGATAAATGAAACTGAAATACCACCTTGTTTTAATCCATCAAATACGCTCACTACAGCTGCTCCAATTAAAGCACCTACATAAACAGAGCGATATCCACCGAAGTATTTATGAAGTAATGATAGTAGTACGAGTACAATCGCAATTGGATACACAACAAGTAGAATTGGAACAGAGATTGCGATAATTTTCGTTAAACCTAAGTTGGCAACTAGTAATCCTAATGCGCAAATGATACTCGCGAACGTTTTGTATGAAAATGTAGTCAATAATGTTGAAAAATATTGGCTGCACGCAGATACGAGTCCAACGCATGTCGTTAAACAAGCGAGTGTAACGATAAGAGATAATAGGAGCAAACCGTATGGACCGAATAATTGTTGTACGATAACAGTAAGTAGCTGTCCGCCATTTTTTGCATATCCGAGCGAGACGCTAGTTGCCCCAAGCCAGCCGAGTGCACCGTATACAAGTACGAGCCCTGTAGCGGCAATAAGCCCTGCTTTTGCTGTGGCGATGGCAATGGACTTACGATCATTCACACCTTTAGAGCGAATTGCATTTACAACGATAATTCCGAATGCAAGTGCTGAAATAGTGTCCATTGTTAAGTAGCCTTCCATAAAGCCTTTGAAGATTGGAGAAGTTTGATACTCTTGCATTGCTGGTCCTGATTGCCCAAGTGGTGTAAATACACTTTTAACAAACAATAAGAAAATAGAGAGTAATAAAATAGGTGTTAATACATTTCCAATACGATCAACAAGTTTAGATGGATTCAAACTCAGCCAAAATACGATAGTAAAGAAGATGATTGTATATACAAATAGCACTAGGCTGCTAGAGCGGATTGTTTCTGGTAAGAAAGAACTAACACCCATTTCATAAGCGACATTTGCAACACGTGGGATGCCCATAGATGGACCGATAGCAATGTATACAATTACTGTAAAGAAAATTCCGAATAATGGATGAACATGACTTGCAAGTTGCTGCATTCCATTTCCAGATAGAGAAATTGCGATAACAGTTAGTAGTGGTAAGCCAACTCCTGTTAGTAAAAATCCAATCATTGCTGGCCAAAAGTTTTCACCTGCATTTTGGCCAAGCATGGGAGGGAAAATTAAATTACCTGCCCCAAAAAATAAAGAAAATAGCATAAGACCCGTGAAAAAAATATGTTTTTTTGATACAGTGTTCATTGTTTTTCCTCCTTTTTTAAATTCATTTGTAAGAACACAAAAAACTCGTCCCTAAAGAAAGGGACGAGTTATATTTACCCGCGATACCACCCTAATTTACACATGTAGAAATAAATCTATATGTATACGGCTTTGCAACGTACAACATGATACGTGTTCCTTGTAACGGGGGACGGCCGGTAAGAACTTACTGTAACATTCGGTTCTACTTCTCGGAGATGATTTTCGGTTACGCGCTGAACGTTGGCTTTCAGCAAATCGCCAACTCTCTGGGGAACAGTTCTATAACGTACTCGTTCTCGTCAATGAATTTTTATTCAAGTATTCTGACAGTATTGTTGCATGTTTTTTTTAGAAAGTCAATATGTTTTTTGAAAGATATATTTATATACGGAAATATCGAAAGTGATATTCGTTGTTGTAAAGGAAATGATGAATTGTAAAATGGGAGTGAAAATTTGCGGAGAATTGTAAATTTTATAGAGAAAATTGATATTTATAGGAGTGAAGAAGGGATTGTTTGAATTTATAGAGAATAATACAACAATCCACTTGCTGGAAAGAACAAACCAAAAGAGGTGACTGAAATGCTTGCGATGGGAGTATTATTTGGCATTATTGCTATAATTGGTTTTATGTGGTTATATTATTCGCGTTCGTTTAAACAAGCAGAAGTTTTACTCTTTCAAAAAGGTAGTTTGTTGACAAATCAGTCTAGATATTTAGTATGTCCGAAGTGTGGAAGTGCACAGGCCAGAAGTGGAGGATATCAAGAGTGTTGCAAAATTAGATTATGAAAGAAAGGAAGCCTCACATTATTTTGTGAGGCTTCCTTCCTTACAACTTCATGGCGCTCCAAATTGTCCATCGATCTCTTTCAATAATAGGAGAGACGTTTTGTAATGCGGTCTGTATATGTTGTAGAAGTTGAGAAAGTTCATCATCTGTTAACTCATATAGAATGGATCGACCTGTTCGAGGAGATAAATCTTGCAATAATGTTTCTACAGAATCATGTATTTTTCGTATTTCCCATTGTGTTTGTGTGGGAAGTACATGAAGAGAATGTTTTTGTAATTCTGTCTGTATAGTGTTGGTTTTTGGACGTCTTTTTGACTCTATTTCAATAAGTTTTGGAAATAGAGAGAAAAAATATCCGCGAATGTGTTCGGGACTTCCTGGAATTGTACAATCTTCAATTGTTCGATCTTGTAAAATAAGTACACCGTTTTTATTTAATATACGAGAAGCTTCACGTAAAAATGTAGGAATGTCTTGTAAATGATGAATAACTGCACGCGAAATAACTATGTCGAATGTTTCATTAGGGTATGGGATATTATGTGCATCACCGTGGATGAATGAAATGTTTGAAAAGTTGTTACAATTTTCTTTTGCAGCTTGTAATATTTCTTTTGAAAAATCAAGTCCCACAACATTATTGGCTCCCATAAGAGCGAGTTCTTTCGTATAAATCCCACCACCACAGCCGATATCAATTATTTGCTTGTTTTGTATTTCTGTAATGTTTTTTACCATTTCAGCCCAAGAAATATGAGCGTTTCTTGTTGCATATGTGTACTTATTATTTTCATCATGAAAATTAATGGACATGATAAAGACCTCCTTTCAATGATTAGTATAGCGTATTTAATAGGATGTCACGTTTTTGTTTTATGTATGAAGATTATAAGGATTTCTTATCGTAAGAGGAGGATTAATTTGAAAGGGAAATATGTATTGGTGTTGTTGTTTGTTATGTTACTAGCAGCTTGTGGTCAAGTTGAACCGAAAAAAGAAACAAAAAAAGTAGAAGAGACGGTGAATGAAGTGAAAGAAACAATAGGGATAACCGTTATACAAAAAAAACATAAAGAGAAAAAGTTGCAGGAATCAGAAGCGAAGTTAGTAATAGACATTTTGAATAAAGCTGAGAAACAAGAAATAACAGGAAGCTTCGGTGAACCTGAATATGAAATACAAATTAGTAGAGATGGGAAAAAAGAAACTTATTATGCATGGTTAAGGGGAGAAGATAGACGAGGATGGGTGCAATATAAGAAAGCTATGTATATGTTGAATGAAAAAGATACGGAAAAGCTTTTGGATATATTTCCAAATGTCTCAGAACAAAAAGAAGATGAGATGCAGGTAAGCCCTTTAACGGAAGTAACAAAAAAAGATTTGCAGATTACCGCGTTTCATATTAAAACAGGCGATCAAAACGTGAATTATACGGTACGGTATACGATTTCACAATCACTATACAATAAGTTAGTGAAGGAGCAAGAATATTATTTGCAACTCAATTTTCCAGAAAAAGTTCAAAAATTAATTGGAGCAAAAGAGAGTGAAATGATTTTAGGTGAAAAAGTAAAGGAAGGGTATAAGCAATATGAATTACATGCTACTGTTCCGATAAAAAGCGCTTCAGAATCACAATTAAAATCATTAGAAACATATTACGAAAGTTATGATTTGAAAATATTAAACAGTAAAAAAGAAAAAATAGGTGTGTTTCAAAATATAATTCAGATTGTTAAAGATTATGGTGAAAAAATGAATTTTCAAAGATAAAGTGAGACTTTAATTAGCCCTTACGGATTGGAATGAATATAAACTCGTCAAATCTATATGACCTTTCCTAGGAAATGATAATAGAGAGGGGAAAGCACCCCTCTCTATTACTTTGCTTTTGCAGATGGCTCATTCATTGATTTTCGTGTAATAAGAAAAGAAATCATAAGAGCGGAAAGGATGACAAGGGCAATAAATACGTGATTGGGCAACAAATCTAATAATAATACGTAACTAACGGTATAAAAAATAAGAGTTGAAGCTAAAAACGATAGAGCACCTATTATAAGAGATTGTAAATTCATTTTTTTACACCTCCTTTTATTTATATTTTTGGCTGAAAATGGATTATATAAACATTATTTCTAACAATAGAAAAAAATATGTCATAATAGAGAAAAGAACAAGCTTTAATGAATGAATATGATTCATTAATGAGAGATAAAGGAGAGGAATATGAAAAATAATAAAAAAGGATTATGGGGAATTATTGTTGCGATAGGTCTATTTTTACTGTCTAAGTTAAAGTGGGTATTTGCAATTTTTAAATTAGCAAAGTTTTCAACGGTATTTAGTATGTTTCTATCGCTTGGCGCATACGCAGTTCTATATGGTTGGAAATTTGGAGTGGCGCTCATTTATTTGTTGTTTGTTCATGAAATGGGCCATTTATGGGCTGCGAAAAGAAAGGGGATCCCAACATCGCCAGCAATCTTTATTCCATTTATGGGGGCCCTTATTGGAATGAAAGAGATGCCGAAAAATGCGAAAGATGAAGCTTACATTGCCTATATGGGTCCGCTTTTCGGACTTCTGTCATTTTTACCCGCGATACCGCTTTATATAATGACGAAAGAGCCATTTTGGGCGCTTGTTATTTTGCTTGGAAGTATGATTAATTTCTTTAATTTAATTCCCGTTTCGCCGCTAGATGGTGGGCGAATTATTTCAGTTGTCAGTACTAAAATTTGGGGAGCAGGCCTTATTTTATTACTTGGCTATTCAATTTACTTTAAAAGTATTTTGGGAGGATTTATTGTTATTATCGGTTGTATGGAGTTATATAGAGTAATAAAGAGAGATGAGCCGATTAAGGAATTAGGGCATAAAATTGATGGGATGAAAGAATATGTTACTAGGCTTGAAGAGGAATTAAAAGAAACGGGTGCTGTACATCGGACTATATACGTGATGCATCATGAGATGAATGCATTAAGACAAAGAGAACGGGAAAAAGAGTTACAAATAGGTGAACTTCAAAAAATGGAAGTGTTAGAGTATCTTTTACCGAAGTTCGAACCGTTAGATTATGTTCCATATGAAGATGAAAAAGATGAGTATACAATTCACATAAGGGAAGCATTTGAAGCGTCAGAAAGAAAATTAAATGAATGGAAAACAGAAAAGGAACAACAAGAAAACTATTATAAAGTGGATGCGAAAACGAAATGGACAGTATTTGCTTGTTATATTGGATTAATGGCTATACTCGGTTACACAGCTTATGAAGGATATATTGTTTTACAAGAACATTTGTCAACGAGAAATGTATAGAAAAATATTGTCGAAATGATAGGAAGAATTTATACAGGAATTATATTTCTACGAGAGAAAGTTACAAGTATAGTCATACATTGTAATATTTTTAGTAGAGAAGGAGTTCTGTATATGAAGAAATTGTTAAGTGTATTCGGGATTATTATCGTGATGATCATTGCAAGCTATAGTCTTATGAAAGTGCTGTTACATTATGCGAATAAGCCTGCTGAGGTAAATACAATAGCTCAAATAGAAGATGTGCAAGAAGAGACAAAAGTGCTAAATTTTATTCGAATGACACATGAAAGCTATAATAATTTCTTAAATTACGGTAAAGCAGAGAATTATACAGACGGGGATTGGAATCAATTTAAGCAATGGTTTCAACAACAAGAATCATCGTTAAAAAATATACATACAGAAATAAAGAATGAAAAAATAAAACGTGATGTAAATAGAAGCTATGAAATTGTAAAAAAAGGTGTGGAACTTCAAAATATTGAGTATGTAGTGTATGCCCACCGTGTATATCATGACTTGGATATTATCGTAAATAAATATAGAGGTGAAACGAATATCTGGGGATATACGGAGTTTGGCGATGGGAAAGATATAAAAGTAATTGAACAAGCTATACAAACAAAATAATAAGCTAGCTAGAATTCTAGTTAGCTTATTTTCTTTTGTAAATACAATGTTCATATATTATTCACAAAAACACCGTGTTAATAGTGATTAAAATCACAATCTGCATTATAAGATTCAGTTAAACTAAAAACAGTTAAGGAAATAGAGGAGTGGGATACAATGTTAAGTGCAAAAACAATTGAAATCGTAAAGTCAACAGTACCATTATTACAAGAAAAAGGCGTTGAAATTACAACGAGATTTTATGAAATTTTATTTTCGGAACATCCGGAGTTATTGAATATTTTCAACCATACAAATCAGAAAAAGGGAAGACAACAACAAGCGTTAGCGAATGCTGTTTATGCAGCTGCAACGTACATTGATAATTTAGAAGCTATTATTCCAGTTGTAAAACAAATTGGTCATAAGCATAGAAGTTTAGGTATTAAAGCAGAGCATTACCCGATTGTAGGTACATGTTTACTACGTGCCATTAAAGAGATCGCAGGTGCACCTGATGAAGTTTTAAATGCATGGGGAGAAGCATATGGTGTCATTGCTGATGCATTCATTAGCATTGAAGCAGAGATGTATGAAGAAGCTGCACATAAAGAAGGTGGATGGAAAGACTTCCGCAACTTTGTGATTGTTAAAAAAGTGAAGGAAAGCGATGTTATTACGTCATTTTATTTGAAACCTGAAGATGGAGGGAAAGTTTCTTCATTCATCCCAGGTCAATATGTAACGATTCAAATCAATATTGAAGGTGAGACATATACACATAATCGTCAATATAGTTTATCCGATGCTCCTGGGAAAGAATATTATCGTATTAGTGTAAAAAAAGAAAAAGGTGTAGATACACCAGACGGTAAAGTGTCTAATTACTTACATGAACATGTAAAAGAAGGAGATGTTTTACCAGTAAGTGCACCAGCGGGAGATTTCGTGTTAAATATGGATTCAACATTACCAGTTGTACTAATTAGTGGTGGAGTAGGGATTACACCGATGATGAGTATGTTAAATACGTTAATTGAACAAGATTCAAAACGTAATGTATATTTTGTTCATGCAGCAATAAATAGTAATACACATGCAATGAAAGAACACGTTAAGACAGTAGAAAATGAATATGAACAAGTTAAAGCATATACTTGTTATTCTGCACCGACTGAAAAAGATTTAGAAATGAAGAACTTTGATAAAGAAGGTTTCATTGAAAGTGAATGGTTAAAAACTATTATTCCGACAACTGAAGCAGAGTTTTATTTCTGTGGTCCAGTAGCATTTATGAAGCATATAAATGCTGCACTAACTGATTTAAGTGTGAAACAAGAGCATATTCATTATGAATTTTTCGGCCCAGCAACAAGCTTACAATAAGCAAAAAAACGAGGTATTTATTTTACCTCGTTTTTTATTTGTTCTCGTAATAAACGGTTTACTGTTTCACGACGTATACCTATCAGTTGACCAATTTCGGTTTGTGTTAATATTTCATATATAGGAATGTCACCTAAATATAGGGCGAACCATTCTTGTAAACGATGAAGACGTTCTTTCGGAGAGACGGTTGTCAATTGATCAATTCGTTGTTGCATCATTCTTAATTTAGATTGCAATTGCATAGCGATGTTAGCATACGATTCGGGATTTGCTTGAAGTCTCTCGTACCATTCACTATTAGTGATCGGTTCCACTTCTGTTTTTATTAAAGCGATAGCTGTACCGTGATATTCTTTAGGTGAAATTAAAGAATGATGAGGTATCGTTTCACCTGGAACGATAATGTTGAATAAAAATGGTGTTCCGTCTTCTTCTAGCCGAACTACTTTTAATAAGCCTGTTTTTATAAAGTATAAAGGACCGTCCTCGCCTTGACGGAATAGTACATCTCCTTTGTGTAGAATCAATGTTAGCCCCCCATTAATATGTTTCTATTTCTTCTATTTTAGCGTATATGTATATAGACAATATGCTATTTCAACAGCAATTTCATTGACGAAATGTATGCTATTACAGTAGTATACTATTTAGTGTGTAATAGTACTAGCAATGAATACGCTGTAGGGGGTTTAGTATATTGTTAGATGCGATGAGAATGACGGATATGAGAATTCCGGCGAATGCTATCATTCATGTAGAAGAGATGAAAGGTGGAGTCGTTTTATCCGTTGAAGTAGACGGCCAAATTATTTATACGATGGCTTATGATGAAGAAACAGATAGCTATGCTGAATTATATGATCGAAACGATAAGAGGGCGTGCCAAGTACATGAAGACTTCATGGGGTGGTCACTTCTTCATTAAAAAAGATGTCAATATGACATCTTTTTTTATTAAATCGATAGAATATACAAAGAAATGAAATATAAGGATAAAATTTGTAATAATTGATTTTGCATTGTTAGCACTCTGTAACTGCAAGTGAACTATTTTTTCGCTATCATAAAGATAACAGTCGCAGTTATAGGAGTGGTCAACTTGAAGAAAGTACATATTTCAAATTATATGTTATTATGTGTTTGTTTAATTTTATTTGTTCTCCTCGGAGGATTTTTATATTCATGTGTATAAGAAAAACGCATTCTAAAAAGAATACGTTATAAAAGGGAAATAATGATTAATCTAGTTCCAAGAATAATCAACGTAATACGTAATAAATTAATTACGGCGTTACCACTTAGTTTTGTATTAATGTAAGCCCCGATTTTTCCGCCAATCCATGCACCCGGAATCAGGATTAATGCATAAATCCAGCTGACATTTCCAAGTGAGATGTGAGTTGCAGAACTTACAATTGCTGATAGAAATACGATGAACATTGAAGTTGCTACTGCAATATGTGCTGGGAATGCAAAAAGAAGCATCATTGCTGGAACAAGTAAGGCACCGCCACCAATTCCAAATAATCCAGATATAAACCCAACTATAAAGGCGATAAAGATAGCAAGAAACGGTGGGAATTGGTAGTGTACAGTATTTCCATCATTATCTGTAAAAGAACGCTTAATTACAGACGTATTTGAGAGGGAAAGAGGTTTTAATTTGTCTCGAAGCATAAGTAGAATTGAGACGAATATAAGGAAAATCCCAAAGTATAAAGAAAATGTGTCTTGGTTTAAAAATTTATTTGCCCATGATCCGATAATACCACCAGGGCCGCTTCCGATAAATAAAATAAGTCCACTTTTATAATCTACTCGCTTATGCTTCATGTAAGTAAGGGTGGAAGATAGTCCTGTGAAAACGACTGTTACCATAGAAGTCCCTACTGCAAGTTGTGGTGATAAACTGTGTAATCCAATTAATAACGGAACAATAATAATTCCGCCTCCAAGCCCAACTAGGCTGCCGACTGTTCCGGCGATTAGTCCGATGAAAAGTAACATGATGTATTCCAAAATTGCCAACTCCTCTAAATAACTTATCCACCAATTATTATACACGCTTTTTAATGAGAAATAGGCTTGTTCACAAAAAAGTCGTCTTCCTAGAAAAATAAGGAAGACGACTTTTGATTAGAAAACAAAATGTAATAGGTAGTAAAACAGAGCAGCTAAAGAAGCTGAAATAGGAAGTGTAATAACCCATGTAATTAACATGCGTTTTGCAGTTCCCCATTTTACCCCTTTCACACGGTGAGAAGCACCAACCCCTAAAATAGAAGAAGAGATAACGTGCGTCGTACTAACCGGTAAGTGAATGAATGTTGCACCGAAAATAACAAGTGATGATGATAAATCGGCAGCTACACCATTTACAGGACGAATTTTCATAATTTGTCCACCGACAGTTTTAATAATTTTCCATCCGCCGACAGAAGTACCAAGCCCCATTGCGATAGCACAAGATAATTGTACCCAGAACGGGATATCGCTAGAAGTATGATAGTTATTAGCCATAAGAGCCATCGTAATGATTCCCATTGCTTTTTGTGCATCATTCGTACCGTGTGTGTAGGCTTGTAATGCTGCAGTGAAAATCTGGAATATACGGAAGTTCTTATTCGTTTTCGTTAAGTTAAAGTTTTTAAATACTACTTTAAAAATACTGTATACGGTATAACCAATAACGAAAGCGATAATCGGTGAAATGATTAAAGCTTCAATAATTTTAATAAATCCTTTAAGATTTAGCGAGCTAATCCCAGCGGCCGCAATTGCTGCACCTGCGATTGAGCCGATAATTGCATGCGAAGAACTACTTGGAATACCGTAGTACCAAGTAATTAAGTTCCAAGCTATCGCCGCAAGCAAAGCAGCTAAAATTACAAGAGAACCATTTTGTAAGGCGAATGGATCAACGATATCTTTTGTAATCGTTTTTGCTACACCTGTAAATGTCATTGCGCCCAAAAAGTTCATAATAGCCGCCATAATAATGGCATGTCTAGGCTTTAGAGCTTTCGTTGAAACAGCCGTTGCAATAGCGTTTGCTGTATCGTGAAATCCATTGATAAAGTCAAAAGCTAAAGCGCAAATGACTACTAAAACGGTCAGTATCAAGAGTGTATCCATGATCAAACTCCTTACGCGTTCTTCATAATAATTGTTTCTAATACGTTTGCAACGCTTTGACAGCTATCAGCTACTTCTTCAAGCTCTTCGTAAATCTCTTTAAATTGAATAATCTTAATCGGATCTTTTTCACGAGAGAATAAGTTCTTAATCGCATGACGGCGAATATCATCACACTGTGATTCATAATCCTTAATCTTAATCGCATTTGTACGAATGTCGACTAATTTTTTGTTAGACATTAATTCAACAGAGTTTGCAATCTCAATCGCACATTGATTAATTGCTTCTACGAATTTAATCATGTATTCATCTGCTTCTGTAATAGAATACATTTCGAACAGACCAGCACTGTGATCTAATCCGTCTAATACATCATCCATACTCATTGCAAGTTGTAGGATGTCCTCACGTTCAATCGGAGTGATAAACGCTTTGTTTAACTCCATAATGATTTCGTGAATAAATGAGTCACCTTTTGACTCATACTCTTTCATGCGCATAGAAAACTCTTTTAAATCGCTAGCATTTTTAATTTTATACTCCACGAAAAACTGCGCGCCTTCTTTTAAATTTTCGGAAACATTCATTAACATTTCAGAAAATTTATCTTTTTTTGATTTAAAGACCATTATTGTTACCCCCACAAAAGTAATATATGTAAAATATATTGGCTAATCAATTCTAACAAAAAACTGTCGTTTTTTAAAACATTTTATCGAAAAGTTTACAAAAACTTAACATAACTCTCGTTGTTCTATTAATAATATTAATATCCAATAGTGAATATCTTACTTGTAGAATGTCCTTTTCTTGCAAAAAGTATGAATGTAAAAGAAAAGCTTTACACTATAGGAATGACTACGTTATTATAATAAATTTAAAAGGCGGTATATTCTTCCTTTTAAAAAGAAGAGTGTAAATAAATGAAGGAAGTGAACGAATGAAATT
Source organism: Bacillus sp. RCC_6_1 (assembly GCF_041360755.1). NCBI lineage: Bacteria > Bacillati > Bacillota > Bacilli > Caryophanales > Bacillaceae > Bacillus > Bacillus sp. RCC_6_1. Next base: position 993,456 of record NZ_JBFUPV010000001.1, on the reverse strand, counting down.
GAAGAACACTCATTTTAAAAAAATGCTTGAGTGGTTCAATAAGAGGAAGAAACTTCGTAATTCATTAATTGTATTGGGAAGTGTATTCGTTACTCTATTTATTGCTGTAAATATAATAATTTCCATTCAAGACATATCTGAACTAAAACAAGCTGTTCCACAACCGACTTTAATTTATGATGCAAATAATGAGGTCGCAACTAAATTAGCTTCTTCGAAAACAGAAGGCGTTAAAAGAAAAGATATTCCTGATATTATGGTTCAGGCAATTGTTGCAGTAGAAGATAAGGAATTTTTTAACCATCATGGTATTTATTATAGTGGAATTATAAGTGCGGTTTTTAAAAATATTACAGCAGGAGAAGTTGTAGCTGGGGGAAGTACAATTACACAGCAGCTTGCGAAGAATGTATTTCTGACACAAGATCGTACATTTTCTCGTAAAATAAAGGAATACTTTTTAACAAAAAAAATAGAACGTACTTATACAAAAGATGAAATTATTGAAATGTATATGAATCAAATTTATTTTGGGGAAGGTGCTTGGGGTATAAAAAGGGCAGCAAAATCTTATTTTGATAAAGATGTAAAAGATTTAACAATTTCAGAAGCTGCAACGATTGCAGGCTTGATTAAAGCACCATCTGCATATTCACCTTATAAAAACTTTAACAAGTCAATTGAAAGACGTAATGTCGTATTAAGCTTAATGAAAGAGCAAGGGTATATTTCTGACGAACAGTATAATAAAGAAAAAGAGAGTGGTCTTGTATTAAAACGTGGTGTGGATGATAAATACAAGGGAAAATATTCTCAATATGTAGACTATATTGTTAGAGAAGCGATGGACAAATACGAATTGACACAAAATGAAATTTTAGCAGGTGGTTATCGTATTTATACTGAGCTTGATCCGAAAAAACAACAAGCTGTAGAAGATGTTGTGAATAATGATAGCTATTTCAAAGATAGTGGCTCAGATCAACTTATGCAAACAGGTGTAGTCCTTATAAATCCCAAAACAGGCGGTGTTCCAGCTTTAGTTGGGGGTAGAGGACCATATCAGTTTTTACAATTTAATCATGCTACGCAATTAAAAAGACAGCCAGGTTCAACATTAAAGCCTCTAGCTGTATATGTACCCGCTTTAGAACAAGGGTATGAAGTATACGATATATTAAAGGATGAACCATTTCATATTAAAGAATATGAACCGAAAAATAGTGATCAGGCTTTTCATGGTAATGTGACAATGTATGAAGCGGTAGCAAAGTCGTATAATGTTTCCGCTGTGTGGCTATTAGAACAAATAGGATTAGATAAAGGATTGAAATCTTTAGAGCGATTTGGTATTCCATTAGTACCAGAAGACCGTACGTATCCAATTGCTTTAGGTGGGATGCATGTAGGGACATCACCATTTGTAATGGCTCAAGCATATAGTACATTTGCTAATGATGGGGTTCAAGTAGAGGCTCATGCGATTAGAGAAGTTCAAAATGCTGAAGGGGAAATAATAGGGAAATGGTATAAGAAAGAGACACGAGTGACGAGTGAGAAAATTGCTCAAAAGATGACGTATTTATTAAAAGGTGTTGTAGAAAAGGGAACAGGTGGAAAAGCGAAAGTTACTAATGTTGATACAGCAGGAAAGACAGGGACTACTCAACTTGTAAATGGCCCGAGCGTAGGGGCAAAGGACTCGTGGTTTGTAGGATACACACCAGATTTAGTAGGTGCGATTTGGGTAGGATATGACAAAACAGATAGCGAGCATTATGTTCCAGGTGGTAGTCAAATTACAACGACGATGTTCCGGGATATCATGAAAAAAGCAAATGCAAACCCAGCCCAAAAAGCGTTCCAATTATCGTTAATATCTGAGGCGGACTATAAAAAACAATTGCAAACAATTGAAGAAGAAAAGCGAAGAAAAGAAGAAGAAAAGAAAAGGCAAGAAGAAGAACAACAAAGGAAAAAAGAACAGCAAGAGTGGTTTAATAAAGTGAAAGAGTGGATTCCATCATTATGGTAAAAAAAGAGGCGAATTTCGTTATTCGCCTCTTTTTCATGTGAAAAATAAAGTGTGCTCATAATTTGTGAGGTAAATGCTACTATTCATTAAGAGTAATGTTCGTACTGCCAAAGGAGTGGGAATCGTATGTGATGATTATTGTTCCTTTACTAATCGGTTCGTATGGTAATTCTTCTTCATAACTACCATTATTTTCATTATGGATAGACAGCGTGATTTCATCAATTCCTTTATTTGTATATTGATCTTTAATCGTTTCAGCAATTTGAAGTAGAGTTTCGTAACTAGGAGCTTCCGTAATAAGCATTCCTTTTATAACTTTTTTTTCATTATTTGTGGAATTGGAATAAAGGATGTTGTTTTGTTTCGTATACAAAATTTTGTATGGAACAGTTTTTCTATCTGCTTTTGAAATAGTGGAATATTTTAGAGTTAAAAAAAATCCTACACATAAAATAATGCATACCATAAGAGCAATCCAAATGCGTATCGGTGACATAACTCTCATTTTTCATCCCTCTTTCATATCTTTGACTTCATTATTTATCATACAAAATGAGGATTAAGATAGAGTAAATTTGAGGTAAAGAAACGTAAAGAAGGAGCACTTATCCTCCCAAACAAGTGCTCCTTTTTATTAAAAGAGAGATTTAATAGACAATCAAAATCACATCTATTACTTATAAATGTGCTTAGTCCTCCCAAAATATTTTCGGAAATTGTGGTTAGTAAATTCGGAAGACAGATAGTGTCGCAGTTGTATCGCCCGCAGGTCCTTGAGCGCCTTGAGGTCCTTGAGCGCCTTGAGGCCCTTGAGCACCAGTAGTCCCCGTAGTTCCTCCGCCTAGGCAACCAAATCCATATTGAACTAGAATAGCTTGACCAAGAGCTTGAAGAAGTCTAACAAATTCTGTAAGTTCTGACTTAGGGATGTTAATATGGTTACATGCTCTTACTTCGCAACAATTATTACCATAAAATACTTTTCCTTTATTTTTATTGTTCATCTTTTCATTCTTTTCTTTCATAGAATCATCAGTCATTACTATATATTAAAATGAAATTTATACTAAATTCGTGATGGACAAACTACCATTTCTAAAAAAAATAAGAAATTGGCCCACCTACGAAAGAAATAAGTAAGATATAGAGAAAGGTTTATATAATGTAAAGAAGAAAAGTGCAACATAAAAAACTACATGCTAATTGTTGGGAGTGTTTAACAATTGGCATGTAGTTCGTGGATTAGTCCTTTATTTACATTGATTTAATTTTTCAATGGTTGTTTTAGGTAAGATTGGAATTGAAATAGTGAAAGTTGTACCATCTTCATTACTAGTCATTTTTAATGTGCCGTTATGATTTTGGATGATTTTTTTTGTTACTGACAAGCCTAGTCCTGTTCCCGAATCCTTCGTTGAGAAGAATGGATCAAAGATATATTCTTGAATAGCTGGAGGAATACCAATTCCATTATCTGTGAAAGTAATCCGAATGAAGTTATTAAGGCGATAACTAGTAATTTGAATAGAAAGAGGTTTGTCGCCTTGAGCATCGACGGCATTTTGAAATAGATTTAAAAACACTTGAACAAGTTCATGTCGATCAATATTGACTAAAATATCATCTAATTCATTAGAGAAGTTATAATCAATTGAAATATTATGCAAGGAAACTTCACTAGCTAGTAACTGTTGAATATAGTCACGTAAAAATGTATTGATGGGAAACGGTTCTCTTGTAAATTCCCGTGTTTTTGAAATGGCTAAAAATTTTGTAATAATATTATTTGCACGATCTAATTCAGGGATAAGCAAGTTTTTAAATAACTCTTTATTTGATGGAGAAATGCTTTCTTGTAAAAATTGTAAGTATCCTCGTACTGTTGTAAGAGGATTTCGTACTTCGTGTGCAATTCCAGCTGCGATTCGCCCTGCTAACGAAAACTTCTCTGCATCACGTTCTGTATTTAAATAATGAAAGACACTAATAACTCTAAAAATCTCCCCGTTATAATCGCGAATAATTCGGTTATTTATAATGCCATAGTTTTTGTCTAAAACTTCTTCATTATATATTTCTGTTCCCGTTTTTAATGTTTCAATTGCTTTAATTTTTTCTTCCGGCAAGTTTAGTAATTGTTGAATCGGTTTTCCGATAATATCATTTCGTATTATACCGAAATCATCTGCAGCAACTTGATTACATAAAGTAATATTCCCGTTACTATCGATAAAGGTTACATGATGTGAAAAGGCATCAAAAATATGTACAAAGTGTTTTTCAAGTTGTTCAAATAAAAATAATGAATCACAAGTAAGTTGAAAATGAGCCTCTTTATTCTCTTTTGGTATTTCTTGAATGGAATGAGTCGTTCTAGTTTTCTTTATTCGTAAACCAATATGTGGATTTTTGTATGTGAAATGATGTGGTAATTGATTCACAAGTTCTTCATAAAAACGTACTTTATTTTCTAGTTCTTCAATTCGTTTTTCATGAGATACAGTAGCATCGTTTGGAAGCATAAATAAATAACCCCTCATTTTAAAAATTCTTCCATATAGTATATCATATTTTTATAAGGATACTCTTAAAGAAAAGGCTACATGATGCAAAGTGTTTGGAAAGTGAATTGAAGATGAAGTTAAAAGGGAGGGGTATATGTGCTGTTTATTGGAGTGACAGGATGGGGAGATCATGATTCTTTATACATAAATCCCTATGAAAATAGAAATAAATTACGAACATATAGCGAGTATTTTCCTATTGTGGAAGTGGATAGTTCATTTTACGCGATGCAACCTGCACGAAATTATATAAAATGGGCAATGGAAACGCCGAAAGATTTTTCTTTTGTCGTAAAAGCGTATCAAGGAATGACAGGACATATGAAAGGTGAAATTCCTTTTTCTACGTTCGATGAGATGTTTGATGTGTATAAACAGTCTATTCTTCCTTTAATAGAAGCTGATAAATTAAAAACAATTTTATTTCAATATCCACCATGGTTTGATTGCAAAAAGAAAAATGTAGATTTTCTTCGATATACGAAAGAAAAAATGGAAGGTTTACCATGTGCAATAGAATTTCGAAATCAAACATGGTTTTATCCAGAAATGAGAGATAAGACGTTACAGTTTCTAGAACAGGAGAAATGGATTCATACAATTTGTGATGAACCACAGGCTGGGATAGGTTCTGTGCCACTCGTGTTAGAGGTTACGAATTCAGACATGGCATTAATACGTTTTCACGGTCGAAATGTTCATGGTTGGCTTGATAAAGGGGAAAATTGGAGAGCGGTTCGCTGTTTATATCGCTACAACAATAAAGAACTGGAAGAATGGGTTGAACGACTAGAGCAATTAAAAAAGAAAACAAAGGATATATACGTACTGTTTAACAACAATTCAGGTGGGGATGCAGCAGATAATGCGAAACAGCTTATGAAAATGATGAACATTACATATGGTGAGCCGAAGCCGGAGCAATTAAATTTTTTTGAATGATAATAAACAAGAAAGGCACTGTACAAACAGGGGGAATGTACAGTGCCTTTCTATATGAAAAAGAGGGGTAACAATGTTACTGAGCGTTTGGTTGATTCATCAATTGTTGGCTTCATAATAAATGATAATGGTTATCATTATCATTGTCAATGGTTTTTCTAAAAATATATAAAAAACTTTATATATTTTAAATAGAGATAAAAAAAGAACAGCGATTAATGCTGTTCTTTTCCATTGACGAATTGTTGTAAATCAAAAGGAGTTATCGCTTGGATAAATTCTTTTGAGATAAGTGTTTGAACGAGAGTGCTCTCAGAGATAGAAGCACCTGTCTTCTTTTCATAAGCTTGTTTTAATAAATCAAGTTTTTCAGCCGTTTCTTTTGGTAATTCAATTGTAAGTGTGTTCATAATTTCTCCCCCTTATTATTAGAGTACCACTACAGTATAGGAGAGACAAGAAAAGAGAATATGAAATATAAAAAAGGTTACCAAATTTTAAAATGGTAACCTTTTTTATGTATAAGAGTTATTAAGCAATACCGATATACTTTAAAGTTTTTGATGGAGTACTGTGATCAAAGAAGTGTTGTAAAAACGCAATATCAACACCTGATTTGTATGCACAATAACCCCAAGTTTTTCGAAGTGTATGTGAGCTAATCCCTTCTAATCCAACTTCTTTTGCAGCTTTGTTTAAAATGTACCATGCATGTTGTCTCGTAATAGATTTTGTTCCTTTTTGAGATTTTAACAATGGTTCATTACGTTTCCAAGTTTTACGTTCTTTCATGTAGTCTTCGATTGCGTGCTGTAAGTCTTCATTTACAGCAAACCATTTATGTTTCTTCACTTTTTCATTGTAAAATAAAATGGAATGGCGAACATTTTCATTTTCATCGATTACATCACTAACTTTTAATTGTAAGATTTCACTTACTTTTAAGCCAGAATTTACAGCTAATACGAATAATAAGCCATCGCGTTTCGAAGATTGTAAAAGTATATTTTTGATAGTTTCTAATTGTTTTTCATTTTGAATAGGTTGTCCTGCTTGTTTCATTTCACGCACTCTCCTCTTTTATATGTGTAAAGGAAAGGATTAACTTGTTTCTTACTATAAAGGGAGAGTGTGAATTTCATGTGAACTCCTAGTGAAATTAAGACAAATTATTTGACTTCTTTTACTTTTTGTAAATTGAAATAGAATACAACACTGTTAGTCGTATTATACACACCATACTCGGCATGATGGAGGTCTAAAATGTTTTTTACAATAGATAATCCGAGACCGGTACCTCCGGTGTGACGGCTACGTGATGCATCTAGACGATAGAAGCGATCCCAAATTTTTTCAAGGCTTTCTTCAGGGATAGGGTTTCCTGTATTCTCGATTTCGACTTTTACGGTATCTTCTGCTTCTATAATGGAGACTTGTATTTTTTCTCCCTCTGGCGTATAACGGATTGCATTACTTAGTAAGTTCACAACTACTTGTTCAATGCGACTGCGATTTGCTTTAACAAGTATAGAAGGGTCTGCATCGATGTTCACTTGTAAATGTTTTTCTTCCATGCTAAATAATAATTTTGTGTAGACTTGTTGCGTTAATTCACCGATTGAGAACGTCGTCATATCTAGTTTGTAAGTACCAGATTCCAACTTTGCTAATTCTAACATTTCAACAATCAGCCTGTTCATATTTTCTGTTTCTTCTAAAATAACATCAGTATAATACGAAGTATCCTTACTAACACCATCTTTAATTCCTTCTGCAAAACTTCTAATTACACTTAGCGGTGTTTTTAATTCGTGTGATACGCCAGAAATGAATTCTTTTCTTGTTTTTTCTAATTGACGTTCACGTTCAATATCTTGTTGTAACTTTGTATTAGCAACATTTAATCGATCGATTCGATCTTTTAAATTTACAGATAATGTATTGATACTGCCAGAAAGCCCGCCAATTTCATCGTCAGCTGTAACAGGTAATTTCTCGCTGAAATCAAAATTAGCCATTTTTTTTGTAACACGATTTATTTTAATTAATGGCTTTACAATAATTTTTGAGTAGTAGAAGGATAACAAAATAATTACGAGAAACACGATGATTAAGGCATAGACATAATAATCTTTTAAAACGAGCATCGCTTCATTAACAGGCTGCAAAGATGCTATCGCAAAAGCATATTCTGTAATCCTTCCATTTTCTATAATCGGTTTTACAAAGATACTATTTTTTATATTTTCTCCGCCATCTAATATGAAAGTACTTAATTGGTTCGAGTTAGAAGTGCCCTCTCTAATCATATCAGCAAAATATTGAACGGCTTGTAATGTTTCAATATCATTTGCAAGGCGAACCTCAGCTTTGGATGGGAGCTGTAACTTAGTTATAACACCTGTAAAGACGATTCGAGTTGTAGATTTGTATCGGCTCGCAAGTCTATTCTTGGAAGGATTTCCATTAATTGATTGAAAATCCGAATAGAAATGTTCGTTTTGCCATTGATTATAATTCGTTCCTAATTTTTGTGGTGTGATTATATTATTCTCTTGCACGACTCCATCAACATTGATTATTACATCTTTTTTTAAACCTAAATTTTCGAATTTATTATATTCTTCTGGTGTTAAAAGATTATTGAGTGGAATGGAATACTGTTTATTATTGTTGGGATTAAATACATCGATATAGTAATTGTTATCACTTTTAATAATACCGTTAGAATCTAAAAACTGCATATCGGCATTTGTTTTATCATGAAATTCTTGTTTTAGTTTTCTAACCTTCTCATAACTTTTATCACTTTTATCATAATTATCTACGAATTTTTCAAAAGCAGTTTGGACTGTTTTTACTTTCTTATTAATATAAAATTTCTCTAAAAATAGAGATTGTCCTAGGAAAAAAAGTAGGAATATGATTGTAAATAAAGTGGATGTTAATAAAAATAGTTTAAAGACGATACTTCTGTTTTTCACTGCGTCACCTCTTATGAGAAATACTGTAAATGATTTCTTTATCCCGCTTTAACGGGCAATAAGACTCCCACTTCAAAATTCGGCGAATACAAGGGAGTTAAGTGGGAGATCAATTGCCCGTTAAATCCGATTGGTTCAACTAATAATCAGTGGGGGATGGAAAAAACCCCCACTGATTAAAGTTTCACTTTATTATAACAAACGTTACAAGAAAGTAGAGGGGAGAAATCTGTCTCTTTATAAAGTAGTTATTTATAAAAAGTCACATAAAAAGAACTCGCCAGACGTATGACAAGTTCTTTAGTGTACTATTGTTGAATTGCTGCATCTAAAGCGATTTCAATCATTTCGTTAAATGTAGTTTGACGCTCTTCAGATGTTGTTTCTTCGCCAGTGAAGATGTGATCGCTAACTGTTAATACTGATAATGCATTTACACCGTATTTCGCTGCTAATGTGTAAAGAGCAGTTGTTTCCATTTCTACTGCTAATACACCGTAATCTCCAAGTTTTTTAACCATGTCCATGCTTTCACGATAAAACACATCTGCTGTTAAAACGTTACCGACACGAACGTGTAATCCTTTTTCAGTTCCAGCATCATAAGCTTTCTTTAAAAGGTCAAAGTTTGCAGCTGGTGCAAAATCAAATCCTGGGAATGTTAAACGGTTCATATTAGAATCAGTACAAGCCGTCATTGCGATAATAACATCACGAACTTTTACATCTTTTTGAATTGCACCGCAAGTTCCAACGCGAATTAAATTTTTAACTCCGTAGCTTTGGATTAATTCGTTTACATAAATAGAAATAGAAGGAACACCCATACCTGTACCTTGAACAGATACACGTTTTCCTTTATAAGTTCCAGTGAAACCTAACATACCACGCACATTATTATAGCAAGTAACGTCCTCTAGAAATGTTTCAGCGATATATTTTGCACGTAATGGATCACCAGGTAATAGAATAGATTCAGCGATTTCACCTTGTTTTGCTTCGATATGTACACTCATAAAAAAGTCCTCCTTATAATGTATTGATAGAAATCAATATCATTTGCATTATACACTACGAATCCTTTCAATTAAAATCTTTTTATTATTTGTAATATGTGCAAAATAGGAGGATTTCATAAATCATAATCTAGAATATATATCTTAAGAAGTTTTGTATGAATAGAGACAATAAAAATGGTAGGTGATGTTTTGAAAAATCTTGTCATCGGGCTTATTGCGTTAGTACTTATTGTGGCAGGAGGATTTTACATAAAAAAATATCAAGAAAACGAAGAGACTGTAGGAGATGTTCAGGAAGTAAAGTGGGATGTTTCGAATGGAAAGGGAAATGAGAAAGTAGATATTGTATTTCAGTTGTTAAACAACAAGAATAATGAAATTCGTGGTGTAAATGATCAAATGCGGGCAGTGATTGTAGATGGACAGTTAAAAAACATACAACAAATTAAACCCACATTTGCAGGGAACGGGTCATATAAGTTATCTTCCAAAATAGCGAAAGACGAAGAATATACAATATTTTTATACGAAGACAAAAATAAGTCCGTAGAGTCATTCGCTAGGAAGAATTTTGGTAGAACGAAAGAGGAGAACAATAAGAAAAAAGTGAAATTTCCAATCGACAGTGTACTTACAAAAAAAATAGGAGAGTATGAAGTTTCTCTTTTATTTGGTGCATTACATCCGAATGAACCAGTTACGTTAACATTTCAGTTTCAAGCGAAAAAGGGTGAAAAATTGAAATTACATTCAGAGAGAGGAGAAGTAGAGTCACTCTATATAGTGGATGAAACGAAGGAGAATTTTTTATACGCTATGCCTGTAGATACGGATGAACAATTACAATACCGAATTACATTTCCTGCCGAGGGCACGTATAAAATGTGGGGGAATTTCTATATAAATGGTAAGAAGTATGAAAAAGAATTTATTGTACAAGTTCAAAAAAGAAAAAACAGCTAAGAATTTAGCTGTTTTTTCTTTTTCCTATTAATTTTGTTACAGAGAGCATTGTAATTGGTAAAGAATGATTCTTCCTAAATGCTAAATATTTACCGCTCCATGCTGGTTTATATTTTTCTTTAAAATGTCGTAATCCGCTGAAACTATACGTATAACGAACGTTATTAAAGATTGCAGCAGCCACTCGTTCAGACCAGAAAGACTGTGTGGATAAACCAACATTTGAAAGTGGTGCCATACCGATATTAAAGGAGTGGTATTCATTTTCTTTTGCCCACTGGAATAAGTGGATGAAAATTGCGTCCATAATGCCGCTAGGCGCATCTGGATAATATCGCATTAAATCGACAGATAATGATCCGTTTTGATATACAGGCATGAATGTTGTGAATGCAATAATTTTTCCATCCGCATCAGATAATGTTGCGATAGGAGCGCGACTAATATATTCACGATCGAAGTATCCGAGTGAAAAACCTTTCTCTTTTTTTCCACCAAGCCATGCATCTGAAACTTTTCTTAACTCTTCATATAATTCGTCGGAGAAAGGTGGCTCATGAATAGAGAATGTATAGCCTTCTCTTTCAAAACGGTTGAAAGTAGCTCGCATGCCAGCGCGTTTCTTTCCTGTTATTGTAAAGGTATTTAAATCAACAACAGCTTCTTCACCAAGCTTAAAGAAGTTATAACCAAAATCGTGGTATAAACTCATCCATTTACTTTCAATTTGATAGAATACACAAATGTATCCAAATCGATCAGCCTCAGCTAAAAACTCTTGCAATACAGTACGATAGGAGGAAGGGTCCCCAATTGGATCACCTAGTACAATAAGTCGTTTTCCAGTTATTGAGAAGAGAATGAGTGCTTTTCCATCACTACTGAAAAAGAACTGTTTATCTCCTAAAAAACCTAAATGACTAAGTACATTTCCACCATGTTCATCTAAGAAGTTTTGTAATCGTTTATCATTAGCTGGTTGCCCGGGAAATTCATTTCGATAACGATTTGCAATGAGTGAACCAATTAGTAAAAAAGTAGGAACAAAAAAGGCAGCTGCTAATGCACTTCGTTTCACTTGTGTAATATTACGAACGACAAAATCAGGTTTGAAAGCTTCTTTTGCACCTGCAAATAAAATACCTAAGTTTTTATATAAATATAACGTTACAAGTAGGAATATAAAAACTTTTACGATATCGGAAAGTGAGACTTCCATTTTCTCACGTACAAACCTTTTACGAAGCATATACAATACAGCGAGTACGATTAATAAAATAAAAGTTTCTTCAACATCAATTCCTTTTAGTGTGTTAAAAATAGCCGCTCCAATTAAAGAAACAATCGTCATATAATAAGAACGTTTTGTTCCGTAATATATCCCCCGCGAAAGAATGAGGAGGAGAATACCGAATGTTAGCGATAAGCTAAAAGAAAATTGAATAAGATGTTTTGGAGCTAGAATATGTAAGGCGTGTGCCCGATTTATACTTGTCGGTAGAATGGTTGATAAAATAACCATTAAGCCAGCAAATACTGTTAAAGCAGCAGATGCCCAAGAACCTAACTTTCCTAGAAAGTCACGCTGCAAAGTCCATATAACACCAGTTGTCTCTAATGCAGGCGCAATAAAAGGTTTATCTTCAAACTTTTTAATGGCTACTCCTGTCATTTCAAAAGCTGCAAAAATGAGACCAAGGCAGAAGGGCAAGATGTAATAGACGAGACGATATAATAACATAGCAGGGAGTAAAACACCTGTATCGATGCCGTATTGCCCAAGCCCAGTTAAGAAGACAAGATCAAATGATCCAAGGCCACCAGGAACAAGACTAACGACACCAGCTAAAGCAGCAATAACATATACGCCTAAAAACTTTTGGAATTCGATTTCAATGCCAAATAATAGTAATATGACGTACATAACAATACCAGCAGATACCCATTCGACTAATGAAACTAATGAGTATAAAACAGTTGGTTTTTTCTCCTCTTCTTCTTGTTCCTCTGTTTGCGTCGCTTTTCTATTTTTTAATTTAGAAAATCCGATATATATAGGGACGAAAAGAGCGAAGAAGATAAGAACAGGCCATAGCCATGGTTTTTCATGCAAAATAAATCTCGTGTCTAATATTCCGATGAGACCAAGAAATGAAAGAATGGCTAATCCATTAATAAAGGCAGTTGTCATCCAAGCGATACTTTTAATAAGTTTTCCATTTTCTTTTATATATGGACGATAAAGCATTGTGCGTACGCCGGCTCCAACAAGACCACCAAACCCGATAAATCCATTTAAAGTATTAGCAATCCACGAGATACGGAAAATCTTTTGGACAGGGATATCAGCTTTTAAGTAACGAAGCATAACATAGTCATAAAAGAACATTGTTGATACAGCGAATGCACCAAGTGTAATTGCTAAAAAGACTCCTCCAGTTGGAATGTTTTTAATTGTATCAATCGCTTCTAAAAAAGAAATGCCCGCTAATTCTTTTTTTGCTTGAAAGAATACAATTGTTAATACAACAAATGGGAAGACAATTTTCCCGATTTGTAAGAAACGTTTCCATGAAAACGACATAAATACAACTCTCCTTGTATAAGAAAACTGAGACAATAATATTATTATGACAAACTTCAAGAAAAATAAAAAGGTAAATTCCTGTATAGGCGAGCTATTTTTTATATAGGTATATTTAAAAGAATATTTTGTTTATCAGAAAATTAAGTTAGAATAAGATGAAAGAGGGGGAGGGGAGTATATGATTATAAAAGGTTACGTAGGATATGAGTTAGAAAAAGCGAAACCTAATACATCAGAAGATTTTTTTAACAGATCTGAAGTGACATATATATTAAATGGTAAAGAGAAAACTTTTTCGGTTTTATACGTTCGATATTTTGAAGAAGTTTTACAAGAAATTACTCCTTTTGAAGGAAATCCAGTGTATAAAGTAGAAGAACAAAACATATATTTGCGTGATATTGTAGCGATATGTTGTTTAGTGAAAGATAAGGAGCTTCGTGCGCAAAAACGTTTGTATTTAAATAATATGGAAGAATTTCAACAATATTTTGATGAGGGAACGGTGTCGAAAGTACAAGAAATATTGGCTGAATTACATAAAAATAAAAGAGTAGAAATAGCGTGAAATGGCAAAGGAGAGAGAAAAATGTCTAATTTGATGGTTGAAAATCAAACAGAACAAGTTTCTATATTTTTAGAAGATGCTATTAATTTGATAACTAATTATGTAAATTATCATACGTTACCTTCTTTATTAGAGGAAACACCAGCAGGGAATGAGCAATATTATAAAGGGGTATTAGCATCAATGAGACGACTTCTCGTTTTTTGCGAAGAAGGACAGGATGCATGTTTTGTTTTGTTGAATAGCCAGCCATTTCGAAAAACAGCAGCTGAAAAAATTTTATATAAGATTTACCATCAAGTAATTGCAGAGTTTTTTTCACCGAAGAGTGATCATTGGTATGAAAATAGTCGGTCTGCATATACAGGGAAAAATTCTATCGTTTTTCAACAAACACCACCTGCATCTTTGGAGCAAGTGATGAAGAGTTTAGAAGGTAAATTTCAATTGATGCGTGAAGAACTAGAATATTATGAGACGGATTATCAGACAAAGATGTTACACAAATATTGATTGAGGAAAAGAAGCTAAGGTTACTTAGCTTCTTTTCCTTTTGTACAGTTATATAAGGGATTTTCATTGAATATAGTTAAGTGGATAGCATTAGGGAGGTGCAACATGAATCAGCAAGGTGTATTTACAGATTACTTTCATGAAGTAGAAAATTGGTGTGAAAGTGTTCTTCACGTATTAGATAGCCGCGCAATGGAAGTGTATGATGTCCATATGCTTGCTTATAAAATTCAGACGTTATTAGAGCGTATGAAAGAGCATGAGTATGAAACAGATGCAGAGTTTATGTATGAAATAAGCGATGATGTAGAACATATTCAGCATCACTTGCAGGAAGTATTTATGCAAGAAGAAGAGGAATATGAATTATATGAAAGAGGGGATAGTGAACGAGCTGTCCCAATTGGAGGACATACACTCCCGCCATTACCTTATCCGTATAATGCATTAGAACCGTATATTTCTAAAGAAATTATGATGTTACATCATGATAAACATCATCGGAGTTACGTGGAAGGGTTAAATAAAGCAGAGAAGATGATGGAAGAAGCGAGAAAAACAAATAAATTTGATTTAATTAAGCATTGGGAAAGGGAAGCGGCTTTTCATGGGTCAGGTCATTACTTACACACGATATTTTGGAATAACATGAAAAAAGACGGTGGTGGAAGTCCAAGAGGAGCTTTTTCACAACAAATTGAACAAGATTTTGGGAGCTTTTTACGTTTCCAAAAACATTTTACAGAAGCGGCCTCTAAAGTAGAAGGTTCAGGCTGGGCAATTCTCGTTTGGGTACCCCGGTCTGGAAGGTTAGAAATTTTGCAAAGTACACTTCATCAATTATTTACACAATGGGATACGATACCGCTCCTTGTACTAGATGTCTGGGAACATGCGTATTATTTACAATACCAAAATCGAAAAGATGAATATATTAAAAACTGGTGGAATGTTGTAAATTGGCCTGATGTAGAAAAAAGGTTTGAAACTGCGAAACAAATTGAATGGACACCATATTAGACGCAAATTCTCTGCGTCTTTTTTAATGGAAGTAGAAGGAAGATTTCGTTCATATTTTAAAAGGCCAAGCATACACTTGTACAAAAAGTGCCAAAAGGACGTGGGGGGAAATATGAGACGAATTTGTGTAATCATTACGCTTCTTATGATGTATGCAAGCGTTATGCCGATTCCTACATATGCAAAGATGAACAGCAATGTCAGTGCTCGAAATGCTGTATTAATGGAGCAACAGTCTGGTCGTGTATTATACGGAAAAGCAGAACATGAGCCTCAAAAAATTGCTAGTATAACAAAAATTATGACCGCCTTATTAGCTGCTGAATCAGGGAAGATGAAAGAAATGGTATCAGTTAGTAATGAAGCGGTGAGGGTGGAAGGATCGGCAATCTATTTAAAGCCTGGACAAAAAGTGAAGTTAGAAGATTTAGTATACGGACTCATGCTTAGATCTGGTAATGACGCAGCGCAAGTAATTGCTGAAAGTGTGGGTGGGAGTATAGATGGATTCGTATATTTAATGAATCAAAAAGCGAAAGAAATTGGAATGAAAGATACGCACTTCTCAAACCCTCATGGCTTAGATGGAGATGGATCACATTATTCGTCGGCTTACGATATGGCATTATTAACGAAATATGCAATGGGAAACGAGACATTTAAGAAAATCTTTGGAACCAAAACATATAAATCAGATTCTTGGGATTACCCGTGGAAAAATAAACATAAGCTGGTAACGTCTTATTATGAATTTGCAACAGGAGGAAAAACAGGCTTTACGAAGAAAGCTGGGCGAACGCTTGTGACAACGGCATCAAAAGATGGACTAGATTTAATTGTCGTAACTTTGAGTGCCTCTAGTGATTGGGATGATCATATGAATTTGTTTGATAAAGGTTTTGAACGTTTCAAACAAACGAAAGTTTTAGGACAAGGAGCAATTGCTGAAATAAATGAAAAGAAGTATGCCAACCATGTTTATACGAAAAATAGTTTTTCGGTACCGTTAACTGAAGAAGAAAAAAAGAACGTAGTATTAAAAGTTGAACTCCATAAAAGTATAAAACTTACGGATGGAGTAAAGGTTGGGAAGACAGACATTTATGTTGGTAATGAGAAAGTTGGAGAACGGAATTTATTTTATAGTAAACGGAAGTTAGTAGCTACAACGGGACTTTACTGGAATAATGTGAAAGAAATTTTTTCTTACATGATAGGTGTTGGGAACGATGGTTAATCTCGTATGGGTAGCGATGGCTGTCATTGGGATTGTATACGCCATGATAAATGGAACGATGGAAGAAGTGAATAAAGCTGTATTTGACGGAGCAAAAGATGCGGTAACGATTTGTATAGGACTTATTAGTGTTTTAGTATTTTGGCTCGGTTTAATGAAAATTGCAGAGGAAGCCGGATTGTTAAAAAAATTAGTTACACTTTTTATGCCGATAGTAAAAAGGTTGTTTCCAGAAATACCAAAGGATCATCCGTCTATGGGATTTATTCTATCAAATATGATGGCAAACTTTTTTGGTCTAGGTAATGCAGCAACCCCTCTTGGTATTAAAGCGATGGAACAACTGAAAGAGTTAAATGGAGGAAAGGATTCGGCGAGCCGTTCTATGGTGACGTTTCTAGCATTAAATACATCAGCCATTACATTAATTCCTACGACAGTCATTTCCATTCGAATGACGTATGAATCAGCGAATCCTACTGAAATTGTTGGGGTAACATTTATTGCACAAGTACTTTCTATGATTGGAGCAATTTGGATTGACCGCTATTTTTACCGAAGAAGGAGTAGAAAGGGGCGGAAAAAATGAGTATTGTAAATACAATTTCCTTATGGGTAATTCCTTGTGTAATTGGTTTTATCCTTTTATATGGCACAATAAAGAAAGTACCGACGTATGAATCGTTCGTTGAGGGAGGAAAAGAAGGGATTCAAATTGCAATTTCCATCTTACCGTTTATGGTTGGAATGCTTGTGTCTATTTCTATATTCCGGTCTTCAGGTGCGTTAGACGCAATGATATCGGTAATGAAGCCAATGTTAGATTTGATCCATGTTCCAGCAGAAATTGTTCCACTAGCACTTATACGCCCTATTTCAGGCTCTGCTGGTTTAAGTATTACGACCGATTTAATTGCCACATATGGGCCAGATTCGTTTATTGGGAGATTGGCTTCTACGATGCAAGGGAGTACAGATACGACTTTCTATATTTTAACTGTATATTTTGGAGCGGTTGGGATCAGAAAAATGGGGGATGCACTAAAAGTAGGACTTTTTGCAGATTTAATCGGGATTATATGCTCAATTGTGTTCGTTTCTTTATTGTTTCAGTAATACTATTCATTTTTTACGCTATTTCGCTTATAATACGTATACGACCACTATTAAGGTGTAGCTTAATAGTGGTTTTTTTATGTGGTATTTTTGACAAAATGATGAACTTTTATTGTGAGAAATATGAAAAATATGGACAATAATAAAGGGTAAAAACATGATTTGACCTTTATATGTTTATTATCATCGCTATGTTGTTTAAGTAAGATGAAGCGAATAGCCGTAAAGCGTATGCGGTTGCCAAGTCTTTCTAATGTAAGGTAAGATAAATTCGAGGTGAAAAAAAGAAATGGAACGATTACAAAAAGTGATTGCGCAAGCAGGTATTGCATCGAGAAGAAAGGCTGAGGAATTAATTCAGCAAGGAAAAGTGAAAGTTAATGGAAAAATAGTGAAGGAGTTAGGGACAAAAGTAACTCCTCAAGATAAAGTAGAAGTAAATAACATCCCTCTTGAAAAAGAAGAACCTGTTTATTTTTTACTATATAAACCAACTGGCGTAATTTCAAGTGTATCAGACGATAAAGGAAGAAGTGTTGTAACGGACTTTTTCCCGGAAATTACACAACGTTTATTCCCAATCGGACGCTTAGATTATGATACGTCTGGCGTATTATTAATGACAAACGATGGGGACTTCGCAAACGTATTAATGCATCCTAGATATAAAGTTGAAAAAACATATGTTGCAAAAATAAAAGGGCCATTAACAGGTGAGAAAATTCGCATGTTAGAACGCGGTGTTACGTTAGAAGACGGTAAAACAGCACCAGCACGTGTGAAAATTATTTCTTGGGACAAGCGTAAAGAAATGGCTATTGTACAATTAACAATTCATGAAGGACGTAATCGTCAAGTACGTCGTATGTTTGAAGCGTTAGACTGTAAAGTAGTGAAATTAAAACGTGAACGTTATGCTTTCTTAGAAGTAGGAAGCCTGCGACCTGGTGATGCGAGAGAATTGACACCACATGAGGTGAAACAATTACGCGCGCTTGCTTCTACAAAGCCAAGATAAGCTATAGAGTTAAAAATTCACCAGTGGAGTGCTCTGCTGGTGATTTATTCAATACAACATTTACAGAAGATAATACATAACATTTATCGAGGAGAGGAGAAGTAATATGAAGAAAAATCGCTTATTATTTCGCGTTATTATTCTACTCATTTTATGTGGTGCTGTAGGATTTACCCTTTATCAAGGATTCTTTGCTAATAAAGAGAAAATGCAAATCGGAAAAGAAGCACCTAACTTTGTTGTGACGGATTTAGAAGGGAAGAAAATTGAACTAAAAGATTTAAAGGGAAAAGGTGTATTTTTAAACTTTTGGGGCACGTGGTGTAAACCTTGTGAAAAAGAAATGCCTTATATGAATGAATTATATCCAAAGTATAAAGAAAAAGGTGTTGAAATCATAGCGTTAGATGCAGATGAAACGGATATTGCAGTAAAGAACTTTGTGAACCAGTATGGTTTGAAATTCCCAGTTGCCATTGATAAAGGACAAAAGATTATAGGAACATATGGAGTAGGTCCATTACCGACAAGCTTTTTGATTGATAAAGATG
Source organism: Bacillus sp. RCC_6_1 (assembly GCF_041360755.1). NCBI lineage: Bacteria > Bacillati > Bacillota > Bacilli > Caryophanales > Bacillaceae > Bacillus > Bacillus sp. RCC_6_1. Next base: position 974,336 of record NZ_JBFUPV010000001.1, on the reverse strand, counting down.
GAAAAGTAGTGGAGCAAATTATAGGTGAACAAACGAAAGAACAGTTAGAAGGGTATTTAAAGAAAATTACTCCGTAATAAAGAAAGCCTTTACATAAGGGGTGCGTGTCTATAGTGCCTCTGGTTTAAAAATTCTGAGTATTGCGGTAACTTGAGGTTAGAATATACAATAGTACATATAGATACAGGGGCGGTGAGAGTGTTGAAAGAAATTAAATGTGAATGTGGACATGTTAATCCGATAGGAACCGTTTTTTGTGAAGCTTGCGGGAAACCATTTGAAAGCAATGAAAATACAAAACTATTGGATATGCGCTATGAGGGGAGTGCACGGAGATCTCTCACGCAGACAAAAACGATAATCGATAAAATTTGGAGCTTTTTCTCTTCTGTAAAAGTGGGTGTATGGCTAATCGTAATAACTTTAGCTGCATCAGCGATAGGAACTATTTTTCCGCAAGAAATGTACATAACTCCAGGGATTGCACCAGCTGAATATTATAAACAAGAATACGGATTTTTAGGACAATTATACTATCAATTAGGGTTTAATAATTTATACGGTTCATGGTGGTATATGATTTTGATTGCTTCTATCGGTATTTCACTTGTGATATGTAGTTTAGACCGTGTTATTCCACTTTATAAAGCTTTAAAAAAGCAAGGCGTAAAAAGACATCCTAGCTTTTTAAAGAGACAGAGATTATATGGGACTGGTACACCGCAAGAAGGTGACCTGGAAAGAGTGCAAAAGAATTTAAAGAAAAGAAACTATAACGTGAAAGTGGAAGACGGAAACGTTTTAGCAGAAAAGGGACGCTTCTCGCGTTGGGGTCCATATGTAAATCATATCGGTCTTATTATCTTTTTATTCGGTGCGATGCTTCGTTTTTTACCGAGTATGTACGTAGACGAAGCACTTTGGTTACGTGACGGTGAAACGAAAGAGATACCAGGGACGGATGGACAATACTACTTAAAAAACGAGAAATTTATAAAAGAAGTTTATGATAAAAGTAAGGACAAGGAAGTTTTTGATGAAGCGATTGATCGTGTAGGCGATAAAATGATTGCGAAAAACTTCCAAACGAATGCCGTATTATATAAAGCAGTAGGAGAAAATATAGCAGGACAAAAACCGAAATTAGAAAAAGTAAAAGAAGCGGAAATTCGAGTGAATGAACCACTGAAATTTGATCAATTTGCAGTGTATCAAGTGGATTATAAAGAAAGTGAATTTAAAAGTATGTCCTTTAACTTACAAAATAAAGAAAATAATCAAAAGTGGGGACCGATTAAAGTAGATTTAACGAATCCTAAGGAAAAATATGATTTAGGAACTGGTTATTCTCTAGAACTATTAAGCTATTTTCCTGATTTTTATTTTGATGAGAATGGAAAACCAAATACGAAAACGAAATTACCAAACAATCCTGCATTTGTATTTAAAATGTTTACACCTGAAACACCAGATGGTGAAGTGAGTTTTGTTGGTATTCAGCAAAATATAGAACCAGATGGAAACAACAAATATAAAATGTCGTTTGCAGGTGTTGAAATGCAAAATGCAACAGCACTTACTGTAAGAAAAGATTTAACGCTTTGGATTCTCGGCATTGGAGGATTTATATTTATGGTTGGTGTCATTCAAGGTATGTATTGGAATCATCGCCGTATTTGGATACAACGTGTTAATGATGAATGGTGGATTGCAGGGCATACAAATAAAAATTGGTTCGGTTTAAAGAAAGATATTGAAAGAGTAATAGAAGGTACAGCAATTCCACAGCCAAATGATAAAGTAATTGATAAAAAAATTAGTTAAGGTGGGGAAACGATATGGTGCAAATAAGTAGTAACTTTCTCTTTACCGCATTTATTTTATATTTAATTGCGACTCTATTTTTTGGGGGAGCCATTAAAGAAAAGGGTCATAAATGGGCAAATGTAGGAATAACGATTACAATTTTAGGGTTTATAGCACAAACAGTATATTTTGTTACAAGGTGGATTGCATCAGGGCATGCGCCAGTTAGTAACTTTTTTGAATTCGGTACATTTTTCGGCATGATGCTTGTAGGAGCATTTATTGTCATGTATTTTATGTACCGTGTAAGCATAATCGGACTATTTGCATTACCAGTTGCGCTTTTATTAATTGCCTATGCAAGTATGTTTCCGAGGGAAATATCTCCGCTTATTCCATCTTTAAAAAGTAATTGGTTACATATTCACGTGACGACTGCAGCAGCAGGACAAGCCATTTTAGCGATTAGTTTTATTACAGGCGTTATGTATTTATTGAAAAATGTAGATCAATCGACGAGAAGTAAACGTACATTTTGGCTAGAGACGGTAGTATTTACACTTGTTTGTACAGTTGGATTTATTGGAGTAACAACGGTATTTTCTAGTATGAAATATGAAGCGAAGTTTCAATGGATTGATAAAAATGAACAACAACTGGAAATGAAGTACAATCTTCCGGCTTTAGTTGGACCGCATGAAGGGAAGTTACTGACAGAAAATAAATTAGAACCGGCAGTTGAAGTTCCAGCAATTGTAAATGCAAAAAAATTAAATACTGTTATTTGGTCAGTGTTAGTTGGAACATTACTGTATATTGTATTAAGACTCGTTTTACGGAAGCGAGTATCGGCGGCACTTCAGCCGTTAGTAAAGAATACGAATAGTGATCTACTAGATGAAATCGGATATCGATCTATTGCAATTGGATTCCCAGTTTTCACATTAGGTGCATTAATTTTTGCGATGATTTGGGCTCAAATAGCGTGGACGCGCTTTTGGGGCTGGGATCCGAAAGAGGTTTGGGCACTTATAACGTGGCTCTTTTATGCTGCAGTACTACATTTACGATTATCTAAAGGGTGGCATGGGGAGAAATCAGCTTGGCTTGCAGTAATTGGTTTTGCAATCATTATGTTTAACTTTATTGTAGTAAACTTAATTATTGCCGGTTTACATTCATATGCATAGAGAAATAAAATAGGAGAGTGCATGTCACTTTCCTATTTTATTTTTGTCAACTTTTCTTCTTTTTTGAGAAAAACATGACAAAGTAGCGGTTGATTTTGTAAAATGATGTCGAGGACATTATATACAGTTCAAAAAAAATACATAGTTTTGGAAAAAAATTGAACAAAATTTATTATTCTTGTGAAGCATAATATGGGAAGTGAAACATTTAGAAGATTGCTTAAATAAACGAGAATAGCGCAACATAATAGTTAAAGAAGGGTAGGTGTGAACCGCTGAGGTGAGAGTACGCAGCGGGTAGAGATGGAAAATGAATCAAGAATTTTAATTGTAGATGATGAGGATCGTATTCGTCGTTTATTGAAAATGTACTTAGAAAGAGAACAATATACGATTGAAGAAGCAGATAATGGTGATACAGCTTTAGAAATGGCGTTGCAAAATGATTACGATTTAATCTTATTAGATCTTATGATGCCTGGTAAAGATGGCATTGAAGTATGTAAAGGGGTTCGTGAGAAGAAAGCGACACCAATTATTATGCTGACAGCAAAAGGTGAAGAAGTAAATAGAGTACAAGGATTTGAAGTTGGAACAGATGATTATATTGTAAAGCCGTTTAGTCCACGTGAGGTCGTGCTACGTGTGAAAGCGGTATTACGTCGTGCTGTACCAACAACATTCTTTACACAAGATACAACGACAAAAGATGTTACTGTATTCCCTCACTTAACAATTGATAACGATGCACACCGTGTTACTGCAGATGGCAATGAAGTAAACTTAACGCCGAAAGAATATGAGTTACTATTATTTTTAGCGAAAGCTCCTGATAAAGTATTCGATCGTGAGCAGCTGTTAAAAGAAGTATGGCAATATGAATTCTTCGGAGATTTACGTACAGTTGATACACATGTAAAGCGTTTACGTGAGAAGTTAAGCAAAAAATCACCAGATGCAGCGAAAATGATTGTTACTGTTTGGGGTGTAGGTTACAAATTTGAGGTTGTGAACGACTGATGCTTTGGAGAAGTGTAGTAGGGAAGTTATGGATGACCATATTACTTCTCGTTTCGTTTGTTCTTGGATTTGTTGCGATTTTACTTTCACAATTTTTTAGAACGTATTATGTTGATATGAGTGAAAATAGACTTCAAAAAGTCGCAACAAGTGTTACGGAATTAATTGAAGAAGGTGCCGATGTAAAAACGATTGAGAACATCGCGTACAAATTCTCTGATCCACTTTCAAGGATTATTATTGTAGAAGATGGCAAGGAAATCTCTTCTTCACCGAAACAAGAAGGGTTAGTCACCCTTACAATGGATAATTTAAAAGAAGATAAAGAATTAGCCGCTGTTTTTACGGACAAAAAAGAAATTAAGAACAACATTAGAAAAGCTTCTGATAGTAGAAAGAATAAAAGCACTGAAAATGATATTGTGATCGTTGGGAAACCAGTGCAATCAAAAAATCAAAGCGCAGTGTTCGTATATGAATCTTTACAAGTGCCAATAAAAGATATGGAGAGAACGACTGATTTCATTTTCTTAGCCGCTGGGATTGCGATTATATTAACAACTTTCTTTGCGTTCTTCTTATCTACTCGGATTACAGCACCGCTTCGTAAAATGCGTGAGGTTGCTTTTGAAGTGTCACGTGGGAAATTTGATGCAAAGGCTCCTATGGTATCTCAGGACGAAATTGGTGAGCTGGCAACGGCCTTAAATCAAATGGGTAAACAGTTGAAGTTTAATATGAATGCTTTGCAGCAAGAAAAAGAACAGTTAGCTAGTATTTTGAGTAGTATGGCAGATGGAGTTATTACGTTAAATCAAGAAGGTGAAGTCGTAGTTATTAATCCACCGGCTGAACATTTCTTACAAGTTTGGCAAGAAGAAAAAGAGATAGAGTTAAGTAAAAAATTACCTTCTGAACTTGTGGAACTATTCCATCTCGTTGTAGAAAGCGAGCAACAACAAGTTGTTGAAATTAATTTACAAAAAGGGAACTATGTAGTTCTTATGACACCACTTTACAATCAAACGAAAATTCGTGGGGCTGTAGCGGTACTGCGAGATATGACGGAAGAACGTCGTCTTGAGAAAATGCGTCAAGACTTTATTGCGAATGTATCACATGAACTTCGTACACCGATGGTCATGCTGCAAGGGTATAGTGAAGCGATTTTAGATGATATTGTGCAAACGAAAGAGGAAATAGATGAGTTTGTTCAAATCATTTATGATGAATCCGTTCGTTTAGGTAAACTTGTAAATGAATTGTTAGATTTAGCTCGTATGGAAAGCGGTCACGTAGAGTTACATATTGGTGAAGTGGACATACATCCGTTTGTGGAAAAAATTGGTCGTAAATTCCAAGGGATTGCAAAGGATAAAGAAGTTGAACTAACAGTTGATTTCCGGAATCAGATTGAAGAATATGCGTTTGATGCAGATCGGATGGAACAAGTGTTGACGAACTTGATTGATAACGCAATTCGTCATACGAATGCGGGTGGACATGTAACGCTTGTAATTGATACGAAAAATAATGGCCTCATTTTTGAAGTACAAGATTCGGGTGTAGGCATTCCAGAAGAGGATATTCCATTTTTATTTGATCGTTTCTATAAAGCTGATAAAGCAAGAACACGTGGGAAAAAGGGTGGAACAGGACTCGGGCTTGCAATTGCGAAAAATATTGTTCAAGGCCATGACGGTAAAATTTCTGTATCAAGTGTTGTTGGAGAAGGAACTACATTCTCTGTATATTTACCGAATCGTATAATTTAGATATGCTTTTTTAAAGTTGATAATGAATAAAGTTCTGCTGTTTTTTATTTTTTTGTAAACTCAATTAAATAAAGAATGGTAGAACTTTTTTCTATCTTGGTCGAATTAAAAATAATAAGAGAGGTGCTGTGAAGAAATGAAATTATATACAAAAACAGGAGATAAAGGAACGACAAGTGTAATAGGTGGCAGGGTTGATAAAGATGATATCCGTGTGGAAGCGTATGGAACAATAGACGAGGCAAATTCTCATATTGGATATGCAATGACTAAGGTTCAAGGCAAGGCTTTTAGAGATATTTACAATGAGCTCGAAAATATTCAACATGAACTATTTGATTGCGGAGGAGACTTGGCAATAGTGGAACAAAAAATTCCTTATAAAGTGACAATTGAGATGGTTGAAAGTTTAGAAAGAAAGATTGATTTATATATAGAAGAAGCCCCGCCATTAGAACGCTTTATTTTGCCAGGTGGTAGCGAGGCGGCGGCTACTATTCATATTGCACGTACTGTTGTAAGGAGAGCAGAACGCTCTATAGTATCATTGCAAAAAGAAGTGAAAATAAATGAAGTTGTCTTAAAGTATGTAAATAGATTATCTGATTATTTGTTTGCGATAGCTCGAGTAATAAATGCCCGATTACAAGTGAAAGATGTGGAGTATAACCGTAGTGCATTAGTTTTTCGTGATAAGAAAGAGAAGGAAGTGGAGTAATTCACTTTCTTTTTTTGTATACTTTTTTCTGTAATATACCAAAATAGAGAAGGTATGGTGGTAATTAGAAAACGGAGGATGTATATGAAAGTTTTAAAATGCGGCGTCATGTTATTGAGTATACTGTTTGTATCTCAATTACATGTTTATGCAGAGGAAAATCGATGGACATGGCCTGTTGAAGGTCAGATAAGTGATTATTTTGGGACAAGGCATGGAAAACACTATGGTATTGATGTAGCTGCGCCGATTGGAACGCCTGTGGCAGCTATTCAAGATGGTAGGGTAACGAAGTCTTATTATTCAAGTAGTTATGGAAATGTTGTATTTATTAAACACGGAGAATATGAGGCTGTATATGCACATTTAAATAAGAGATATGTGGGGCAGGGAGATTATATTTCCAAAGGAGAAAAAATTGGAGAAGTAGGGAACACGGGAGAATCGCGAGGTGCACACTTACATCTAGAACTTCATCAAGGAAGATGGACGATGGCGAAAAAGAATGCGATGAACCCATTGCTTGTTTTAAATGAACAAAGAAATGAAGTTGTTTCTTCATCATTATATGTCGTACAAAAAGGGGATACTTTAGTTAGTATTGCACGGAAATTTAGTATGACACTTAAGGAAATTAAAGAAAAAAATGGATTGCAGCAAGAGCTAATTTATCCTAATCAACAATTATATGTTAAGTGAAGGAAACATCTCAAAAATTAAACTTTGAACAAATTTATGTTCTTCTTAAATAAGGTTCAATGTAAATGAAATTATATGGGCGCTTTTGCTAGAACTATTGAGTGAATTAGAGCATCTATATCTAAAAGAAAACCGTCCCAAAATTTATTTTGGGACGGCTTCTTTTACCAAAAAATAAAGACACATATAAATCCAGAAATAGCTAAATAGCTATATAAGTAAAAAACTTTTGTTCTTGTTTTCTCTTTTGTTCGAAACAGTACGATAGTCGGTTCAATTAAACCGATTGTCAAACAAAGTAGGCCAAGAAGCATACAACCAATCGAGATAGAATACAGGGCGATTTGTGGTGCTTGAAATGGAATCATCCATTTTAATAAAAATGCAATAAGTGCAGTGTAACAAATACTACCGATGTATTTATTCAGTGGTGTATTAGAACGAAAACCAGGAAGTTTTTTTAAGAAAGAGCGGGAAACAACTTCTGTTTGTAAAGATGTATGCTCTTCAATAATTTTTTGAGCTTCTTTTCCTTTTTGAAAAAGAGATAAGATCCAATTTCGCTCACCCTGAAAAATAAATTGAGAAGTTGTCAAATAGTGATCAATCTTCACTTTATTCCAACTCTTCCACGGATGACGCTCACACAATTTTAATTTACTTTCTGTTTTTTTATCATACTGATAAATACTGATGCCATCTTCATCGAAAGTAGCATAGTATGTCTCGTTTGAGAATGTGCCTAAATCAATTGGGCAGTAGAAAAGTAATTCTTTTTTTAAGTAAAAGTATTCTTTTCTTAAGTTTTTTTTCATTGCTTCTCGAATAGAATGTCTCTTGTCTTTTTTCATGACATTTCCTCCATAACTCAGAAAATGTTCTTATCTTAACAATTCAATATCTTATCACTTTTAATTATATATGACTAGGTAATTCAAAAGAGAAATGCCGAATAATAAAAAATATGGATTGTATTGTAAAATATCTCGCAATTTATTTTTTTGTTACGAAAAATAAATAACTAATTTTAAATAAGTTACAATTTTTTAGTTCACAATGTTATGAGGTTGTTGTATAATGAAGGGGAAAATAGAATATCGGTCTATCTTCGGGGCAGGGTGAAAATCCCGACCGGCGGTGATGAACTATTTATGATTTTGTTCTAAGCCCGCGAGCCGTTAAGGCAGGATTTGGTGTGATTCCAAAGCCGACAGTATAGTCTGGATGGGAGAAGATGGAGGTTCAAGCGTTCAAAAAAGATATGGATTTGAACGTCTGTTTGATGTGCCTTAAATTCTCCCTTTGTGTAAAACACAAAGGGTTTTTTCGTTCTATGAAAAAATAGGCATAGCAGAACCTTTCCACTTTCCATGAGATGATCGATGGAAAAGGAGAGAGAAAGATGAAACAAAAAAACAGTGTAGTGCAGATGGTGAGTGTAGCGATGCTAAGTAGTATTGCATATTTACTAATGATGTTAGATTTTCCGTTCCCAGGGCTTCCGCCATTTTTGAAAATTGATTTTAGTGATGTACCAGCTCTAATTGCAGCAATTATCTTTGGACCAGTAGCAGGAGTGATTGTAGAGGCGATAAAGAACATTTTACATTACGGGATTCAAGGAAGTTTAACGGGAGTACCAGTTGGAGAGATTGCAAACTTTATTGCAGGATGCTTATTTATTGGACCAGCAGCTTTCTTATTTAGAAAGTATCGTACTGTGAAGAGTTTAACTACAGGATTAATGCTAGGGACAATTACAATGGCACTTATTATGAGTGTATTAAACTACATCATCATATTCCCGGCTTACACTTGGTTTTTAAATTCACCGGCTATGTCTAGCGAAGCTATAAGAACAACGGTTGTAACGGCAATCTTACCATTTAATTTAATTAAAGGGATTGTTGTAACAATTGTATTTGTAGCATTATTCTCACGCCTGAAAGTATGGGTGTTTGCAAAAATGAAAAATGCATAATATATATTAAAACCATTAGTAGTGTGAAACTACTAATGGTTTTTTATTAAGGAAAATAAAATTTAGATACAAAAAATGCCCCTCATCAATATGAGGGGCATTTTTTGAAGTTAATAAAAGACTATTCGAATTTTAAAGCGTCTCCGTCGAATGATTCGTCAGCAACTTTAATTGAGTCAGTTGGACAGCCTTCGAATGCATCCATCATATCTTCAATTAATACATCTGGAATTTCAACGATACCTTGGTTATCATCTAATGTTACAAATGCAATACCTTCATCATCATAGTCATAAATGTCTGGTGCAGCAGCGCCACAAGCACCACATGCAATACAAGTATCTTTATCAACGATTGTATATTTTGCCATCTTTTTTCCCTCCTGATAATATGTATGTGAAAAGCTCGCCATAAAAATTATAACCTTATTGTAAAACGGTTTGTAAAACTTTTCAACATAAAATTATAATGATAATGCTTATCAATTAGAGTGTCAACTTATTTTTGAATTATGTCATAAGATTTTCAAAATACGTAAATATGATTTCGTTTGATACAATAGAATATATACAAGTATATAGTTCTCATATGATAAGTTTAATGAGCGAAAGTAGATAGTGTAATTGTACTGAAAAGAATGAAGTTAAGATTGGAAGGTGGAAGCGGTCATGCAAATACAATATACTTTGTTGCATTGTTTAAAACAATTGAATGGTGAAAGAACCGTTTCTTCTATTTATTATTTACTAAAGGGCAAACGTTCTTCGCAAACTTTACAAGATGGAAATATGTTCCGAATTTCTTTTTTGTTCGGAATATACAAATCATTGAATAGAAATGACTATGATGGTGAAGTTGCAAAGTTGTTGCAAGCGAATTTTATTCAAGAAATACATGAAAATACATATGTGTTAACACCTACGGGTAAAATGCAGTTACATAAATGGGAGGAAGTTTATGCTTTTCCGGCGCATTTGCATGGTTTACATTATGGTGAATTAGGTGAAACATTTTGGAAAAGATTATCATTAATTATTCAAACTATATCAAATTTACAACAGAATAATACGAAGTTTATCCCAATTCAGCAAGATACAGAAATAATGATGTGGGTGAAACGTTTTCTAACAGGAATACCATATAAGAGAAGTGAGTTGGCGAGAAAACTATGGACGGAAGTATATAATCTTTTAGAAAAGAGCAATACGATAGAAGCGACGATTGTAACATATCGACTAACGGGTTATGAACGTATTGGTTGTACATTGCAACAATTAGCAGAAATTACGAAACAAGATATATTCAGGGTGTATTTTTTATTTTGGGGTACAATGCATTTCTTTATACAAGAAGTTCGTGATAAAGAAAATGAATTTCCACTATTAGCTGAAATTATATCTTATCCAAATGAAAGAGCTGAATTATTTAGTTTATCGACGAAAAAAACATATAATTTTTGGAGACAAGGACGTTCTTTAGAAGAAATAGCGACGATTCGGAATTTAAAGGTTGCAACGATAGAAGATCATTTTGTTGAAATTGCTTTGCGAGAAAAAGATTTTTCTATTGAAATGTTTATGGAAAAAGAAAAGATAGACAAAGTAATAAAAGTAATTGAAGCATTGCAAACGCGGAAGTTACGTGTTTTGAAACAAGCGGTTGGAGAAGATATCTCTTATTTTGAAGTTCGTCTTGTATTAGCGCGGATGGAGGGTGTAAATGAAACTTGAAGAATATTTATATAAGTGGTTTGGATATTCTGAATTTCGTCCAGGTCAAAAAGGAGTTATTACAGATTTATTAGAAGGAAAAGATGTGATAGCAATGCTTCCGACTGGAAGAGGGAAATCTATGTGCTATCAGTTTCCGGGGCTTATGCGAGAAGGAACAGTGCTTGTTGTATCACCGTTATTATCTTTAATGGAAGATCAAGTAACACAATTAAAGTATGTTGTGAAAAACCGAGTAATAGCATTTAATAGTTTTCGGACATTAAATGAAAAAAGAGAAGCGATGAAAAAATTATCTTCATATAAATTTATTTTTGTTTCACCAGAGATGTTACAGTCGGAGTTATTAATTAGGGAATTGAAGAAAATTCATATTTCATTATTTGTTGTTGATGAGGCTCATTGTATTTCTCAATGGGGTTATGATTTTAGACCGGACTATAAAAAACTAAATGTAGTTATTGAAAATATTGGTTCTCCTACAGTATTAGCATTGACAGCCACAGCGACAAAAGGGGTACTGCAGGATATCGCAAATAGTTTAAATTTAAAGGGTGCCGCGGAACATGTATACTCTATTGACCGTCCTAATATTGCAATGGATGTGCAATTTGTAGAGACGATAGAAGAAAAGAAAGAGGCGCTTTTAGAGCAGGTGATGTATTTACAAGGGCCGGGGATTGTATATTGCTCAAGTAGAGCGTGGACAGAAAGGTTAACGGAATACTTGAGAGGGAAAGGTGTTACTGGTGTAGCTTTTTATCATGGTGGTATGGAACATGAAGAGCGTATGTTAATTCAACAGCAGTTTATGAACGATCAATTGCAACTTGTAATATGCACAAGTGCATTTGGTATGGGGGTAAATAAGGCGAATACGCGATATATTATTCATTTTCATTATCCAACTAATATAGCTTCTTACTTACAAGAAATCGGAAGAGCTGGAAGAGATGGCGAACCGAGTATAGCTATTTTATTATGTAGTCCGTTGGATCATGATTTACCAATTTCGATCATTGAGGATGAATTGCCAAGTAAGTCACAAATACAATTTTTATTTTCTTTACTACAAGAAAGAATGTTTCAAACGAAAGAATTACCAATAGAAGATGTAGAAGAAATTTGTTATAATGCAGCAAGATTTAATGAGCAATATTGGCGTTTCGTTCGTTATCATCTCGAACAGGTTGGAATTATACAACAACGAAGATTATTATTAGAAGGTTTGTCAGATGAAATCATGAACCGATTAATAGCTGAAGTAGAAATAAGGTTGCGTAATAAATATAGTGAGCTAGAAAATATGAAGTCATGGATACAAGTTAAAGGATGTAGACGTGAATATGTGCTGCAACAGTTCGGTTATAGGAAAGAGCAAGAGTTAATTAATTGCTGCGATTATTGCGGTATTATAAAAGAAGATTATAAAAAAAGACGAGCGCAACAATCGGATTTCGACTATAATTGGGAAACAGAGTTACAAAAGCTTTTCGGCCTAGAAAAGATGGAGGAATGATGAACATTCAAAGGCATAATGTTGAAGATATGAGTCCGCAGGAAATAAGGCTGAATCTATATATAACACAGTTAATTATTATCGGTATTGGCTGTTTACTGGCATATATATTATTTCAAGATGTAAAAGAAGTCTTTAATTTATGGAAATGGGAACCAGTATCTATACTTATTATAGGTGGTTTGTTAGCGATTGGTATTGTGTTATTAGATTATGTTGCAATGCGAGTGTTTCCGGAGTCTTGGTTTGATGATGGTGGTATTAACGATAAGATGTTTCGAGGAATGTCCGTTCTACACTTACTCGTTATTACGTTCTTAATTGGTTTTGCAGAAGAATTTTTATTTAGAGGTGTAGTACAGACTCATTTTGGAATTGTAATTGCGAGCTTCGTATTTGCAGTGTTACATATTCGTTATATAACAAAGCCATTTTTGTTTTGTTTCGTCTGTTTCATTAGTTTTGTCTTTGGTTATGTATTTGAATGGACAGGAAATTTGTTTATAACAATCTTTGCACACTTTCTTGTTGATTTTATAATGGGACTCCAATTAAGAAAATAAATGGAAGGTGGTGGTGAACAACATGAGGAAACGAATTCCTGATTTTGAAGAGGAATTAGAAGTTGAGCGAGTGGAAGAAAAAGAAAGTTTACCGCCGCGTAGTGAAATTCATAGAAATAAAGAAAAAAAACAAAAGTTTAAAATAAATCACATTTTCGTCCGGGTTTTAACATTTCTATTCATTCTGCTGCCGATTAGTATTTTGTGGTACACGGATAAATATATTCAGGTGAAGGGTGATAGTAATAATGCCGGAAAAAGTGCGTTTGAAGTAATCTTCTTTGATTCAGCTAAATCTGAGTCGCAGAAACATTCTGAAAAAGTAATAACGCATACTGTGAAAGAGGGAGAAACTTTAGAAAGTATAGCGAAGCAATATTTTTCAGATGGAAATGGAATTGAAGTAATTAAAAAGTATAATAACTTGCAAGAAGATGAAGTGAGTGCAGGTCAAGAATTAAAAATTCCGATAAAAGATAAGTCCACAAAGCAAGAAAGCTAGTGAGTTAAGCGATCACCGTTTGTTATAAAAGCCTAGGATTATCTTTATGAGGAGGGGAGTCAAAAATATGATATGGATTATATTATTCAGTACTCTCATAGGCATGGGGATTTTATTGCTTCTTGTGATGTATAAAGAAGCGATGCGTAATACGGTGTTGGAACATACTTTAGTATTTAAAGAATTTCCGAAAAGTTTTCAAAAAGTAAATGTGTTTTTTATTTCTGATATTCATAGAAGAGTCATTTCGAATTTGTTAATTGAACAAGTAAAAGGAAAAGTAGATCTCGTAATTATCGGAGGAGATTTAGCAGAGAAAGGTGTCTCTTTATCAAAAATCTCTGCGAATATTCAAAAGTTAAGAGAGATAGCTCCTGTATATTTTGTGTGGGGAAACAATGATTATGAGATAGAATATCATGAATTAGATGCGTTATTATTAGAAAATAACGTAAAAGTTTTAGATAATACAAGAGTGGTATTTGAGTCTGAATTAGGCGAGAAAATTTGTTTGCTCGGTATAGATGATGTTGGATTGCACCGTGATCGTCTAGATTTGGCATTGGCGGATTGTAAAGAAGATGGTTTTCGTATCCTAGTTAGTCATAACCCTGATATAATAAAAAAAATGTCTGGAAATGAACAGATTTCACTTGTGTTAAGTGGCCATACGCATGGAGGGCAAATCCGATTATTCCCATCTAAAAAATATTTAAAAGGTGGCGTATATAACCATTTAAATACGATTCTCTTTGTTAGTAATGGGTATGGAACAACATTGATACCACTTCGTTTCCGAGCACCTGCTCAAACACACATCATTACATTGTGCGGAGGGAAATGATGCCAACTCTTAATGGGAAATACAATATAAAAGCCGTTTCGAATATAATTGGAGTTCAGCCGAGTACGCTTCGTGCATGGGAAAGACGATATCAAATTATTGCCCCAAAGCGGAATCAAGCTGGGCATCGTTTATATACAGAAGAGCATATTCAAATTTTAAAATGGTTAATGGAAAAAGTTTCTTCCGGTATGATGATTGGACAAGCAGTTCGATTATTAGAAGAGAATCGTTTGCAGAGTACAGTTCAAAAAGAGATACATTTCGATAAAGAAGTTGTTTTAGTGGACGATTTGCTACAAGCTTTGTTAAAATTTGATGAAATTACAATTGCTGCATTATTAAACGAAGCTTTTAGTATATATTCAACAGAGAAGGTTGTTGCCAGTATTGTTCTTCGAGTGACAGACAAATTATTAACGTCAAAAAATAATAATGAGATTTCAATGGTGCAATTTCAATATGCACTATCATTTTTACAAACGCGTCTAGGGATGGTGTATCACAATGCCTCAATGTTTTCCTCTTTACACAAAGTTATTGTGTTAGAAAAGGATGCATTGAAAGGATTTATTTTTTCAACTTATTTACGCTTAAAAGGATATGAGGCGATATATATTAGGACAAGCTTAGCTGAAGATGGTATGTTATCAGCGGTAGAGGAAATACAGCCGAAATATGTATTTGTATCTTTTGCTGACGAACAAGAAATGAAAAAGACGATGAACTTTATAAATTTATTACAAGAAAAAAGGGAATCTCTTTTAGTTGGATTTATCGGAAAGCTAGGCGTTCTAAACCAGTTGGACATTGAAACAATCCTAATTGGTGATACGAAAGAAGAATGGGATGGATGGTTAAAAATGTCGGAATAGTTGTTCGAAAAGAACCATCTATTTTCTATTTCATATAATAAAAATTAGATGCATTGGTTACGTAGGGAGGGTATGAGATGAGGCTGGAACGATTAAATTACAATAAGATAAAAATTTTTCTAACATTTGATGATTTATCTGAACGAGGATTAACGAAAGAAGATTTATGGAGAAATGCACCGAAAGTACAGCAATTATTTCGTGATATGATGCAAGAAGCAAATAAGGAATTAGGGTTTGAAGCAGATGGTCCGATTGCAGTTGAAGTGTTTTCTCTACAAGCACAAGGGATGGTTGTAATTGTAACGAAAGAAAATCAAGAAATGGATACAGATGATGAGTTCCGTGACGAGTTTATTGAAATGCAAGTGACTCTAGATGAAAGTGAGCATATATTATATGAGTTTGCTACGCTAGATGACGTAATTAACCTGTCGAATCGCTTATATAACCTTGGTGTAACTGGCGGAAAGCTATATACGTGGGATGAGCGCTTCTATCTTTGGGTGGAAGAAGAGGAACAAATTCAATTGTTAAAGGCGGATTTTATAGCTATTTTAGCGGAATACGGTAATCCGTCTACAGCAACCATTTATCGCATCATGGAGTACGGTAAAGAATTAATGGATGTTAACGCGATAGAGCAAATACACAATTACTTTGTGAAAAAACAAAACCTCAGCTAATACAACATAGCTGAGGTTTTGTTTTTATTTGGAGAAGGGAAGGGATGATTGTAAATACTCGAACATACTTTTTGAAAATAAAATATGCAGTTTTATGGGAGTGTGGTTGATGGAAATAAAAAATATTTAAATATTTAAGTATTTTACTTTTCTAAAAGTAATAAAAGGACTATAATAATAGTGAAAACGCTTGCAACAGAAAATAGTTTGTATATATTTGTTAGCGTTTTCTATTGCATTCCAAATTTAAGGGTGTATACTAGGCAATGAAGGTTTACTAAACAAGTGAAATTACAGGGGGTTTACTTACTATGGTAGCCGAAAAGGGAACTCAAACAAAAACACAACAACAAAGGGAACAACATTTTGAACTATTGAATTCAACACAAATTGTTATTAGTGAAGCGTTAGAAAAATTGGGTTATCCAAACGAAGTATATGAATTATTAAAAGAACCAATTCGTATGATGACAGTGAAAATACCAGTTCGTATGGATGACGGGACTGTTAAAATATTTACAGGATATCGTGCGCAACATAATGATGCTGTTGGTCCAACGAAAGGTGGAATTCGCTTCCATCCGAATGTAACAGAAAATGAAGTGAAAGCACTTTCAATCTGGATGAGTTTAAAATGTGGTATTGTTGATTTACCATATGGTGGAGGTAAGGGTGGAATTATTTGTGATCCACGTGAAATGTCATTCCGTGAGTTAGAAAGATTAAGCCGCGGTTATGTACGAGCAATTAGCCAAATCGTAGGACCGACGAAAGATATTCCAGCTCCAGATGTATTCACAAACTCTCAAATTATGGCATGGATGATGGATGAGTATAGCCGTATTGATGAATTTAATTCACCAGGATTTATTACAGGTAAACCGCTTGTACTAGGTGGATCACATGGACGTGAAACAGCAACAGCGAAAGGTGTAACAATTTGTATTCGCGAAGCTGCGAAAAAACGTGGCATTGATATTAAGGGTGCACGCGTTGTTGTTCAAGGATTCGGTAATGCTGGTAGCTTCTTAGCTAAATTTATGCATGATGCAGGTGCGAAAGTTATTGCAATCTCAGATGCTTACGGCGCGTTACATGATCCAAACGGATTAGATATTGATTATTTATTAGACCGTCGTGATAGCTTCGGTACAGTAACAAAGCTATTTAACAATACAATTTCAAACAAAGAATTGTTAGAACTTGATTGCGATATTTTAGTTCCAGCTGCAATTGAGAACCAAATTACAGAAGAAAATGCTAATGATATTAAAGCGAAAATCGTTGTTGAAGCAGCAAATGGTCCAACAACATTAGAAGCGACTAAAATTTTAACAGATCGCGGAATTTTACTTGTTCCAGACGTGTTAGCAAGTGCTGGTGGTGTAACAGTATCTTACTTTGAGTGGGTACAAAATAACCAAGGTTACTACTGGACTGAAGAAGAAGTAGAACAACGTTTAGAAAAAGTAATGGTAAGATCATTTGATTCTATTTATGAAACAGCACAAGTTCGTAAAGTGAACATGCGCTTAGCGGCGTACATGGTTGGTGTTCGTAAAATGGCTGAAGCAAGCCGCTTCAGAGGTTGGGTATAAAATATTATATCTTGAGAAAACGTGATTTCCTTTCGAGGGAATCACGTTTTTTTGTTGAAGTATTAAATGAGGTGTTGTATATGGAGAATGAAATGTTGGAACGAGTAGAACAATTAGAAGAAAAGGTTAATAGGTTAGAGGGAGAACTCGCAAGAACGATGAAAGCTCGCAAAATAAGTACCGTTCGGATGTTCGGGGAAGGGCTACTGTTTCTGATATTTGGTGTGGTTGTAGTAGGGCCGATTATTGCCGTTGTAATCTCAATTTTTACTTGGCCTGCTGAAAAATAAAATAAAATAAAAATAAAAAAGAACGCTTGTTCTACACGAACAAACGTGCTATACTCTCCTTAGATAAACAAAACGGAAATGATTTTAAGGAGAGATAAATGATGAAAATGACAGTAGACCAAAGATTTATGATGCCAGCAGATGTTGTAGAGCGAGTGGAAGTATTACGAAACAAACAAAGCAAGCGTGGCACATTATTACAATCGGTAAATAAATTTTTCGGTTTAGATACGAAAGAAGATTGTGTTTGGTTTTACGGTTTTTATGGAGTGGCTGTAAGTATCTTGTTGTTTATGGTGTTCACTTCAAATATTTTCGATTTTCTCTTCGCGTAAGAAATATGCGATAAGGACATTGCTACCGAATACATATATAAGGAAGTAAGGTAATCTTCTAGAGCGGGAGTTGGTAGCAATGGCGATGTTTCCTATAGAGCGCAATTATATTGGATATGGAAGTTCACGACCGGGGATTCCTCTGACTAAAGTGAGATTTATCGTAAGCCATGATACGGGGAATCCTGGAAGCAATGCGATAGGCAATCGAGATTACTTTAATGAATTACAACCGAAAGCTTCGGCACATACATTTATAGATGATAAAACAATATTGGAGATTATTCCTATAAATGAAGTTGCGTATCATGTTCGATATGGTGTGCCGACGGATAATGACTTATATGGCTATGACGCGAATAAGGCGGCCATTGGAGTGGAACTTTGTTATGGTGGTGATGTTAACTTTTGGGAAGCGTATAATCGTTTTACATGGTATCATGCGTATTTATGCCAAAACTTTGGCTTAAATCCGAAAAAAGATATCGTGTCACATAAAACGCTTGATCCAGCTAGAAAGATTGATCCTGAGAATGTATTAGGGAAACAAGGTATTAAATTTCAGCAGTTTTTAGCAGATGTCTATCGGATGTACGTTTCGTTTAGATGACAAATATATGAAAAATGAATACAATAAAGATAGGTGCCTACTGCTGTAAGTAGGTTTTTTCTTGTTTTTATAAATAGTGCATTGGTAGAAGACTAGGAGTGGACGAGTATGCAGAAAGAAACAGTTATTATAATCGGAGGCGGTCCGTGCGGATTAGCGGCTGCAATTTCGTTGCAAAAGGTAGGGATAAATCCGTTAGTAATTGAAAAAGGAAACATTGTAAATGCCATTTATAATTATCCAACTCATCAAACATTTTTCTCTTCTAGTGAAAAATTAGAAATTGGTGATGTAGCTTTTATTACAGAAAATCGTAAGCCATTTCGAAATCAAGCGCTTGCGTATTATCGTGAAGTAGTAAAACGTAAATCTGTACGTGTAAATGCTTTTGAGCGAGTGGAGAAAGTTCAAAAAGATGGAGAAGTTTTTCAGGTTGAGACGACAAAGCGTGATGGAAGTAAGGAAATGTATATAGGGAAATATATTGTTGTAGCAACTGGATATTATGATAATCCAAATTATATGAATGTTCCAGGTGAGGAATTGAAGAAAGTAGCTCACTATTTTAAAGAGGGGCATCCTTATTTTGATCGAGATGTAGTAGTTATAGGTGGGAAAAACTCGAGTGTAGATGCCGCGTTAGAACTTGTTAAATCTGGTGCACGTGTAACGGTACTGTATCGTGGAAGTGAGTATTCACCAAGCATAAAGCCTTGGATTTTGCCGGAATTTGAGGCGTTAGTACGAAACGGTACAATTCAAATGCATTTTGGAGCTCATGTGAAAGAGATTACTGAGCATACATTAACGTTTACAGTTGATGGTGAAGCTTTTACAATCAAAAACGATTTTGTATTTGCGATGACTGGTTATCATCCTGATCATAGCTTCTTAACGAAGATGGGTGTTCAGATTGATGAAGAAACAGGACGTCCAATTTATACAGAGGATAGAATGGAAACGAATGCTGAAAATATTTTCATTGCAGGTGTCATTGCTGCTGGAAATAATGCAAATGAAATATTTATCGAGAACGGTAGATTTCATGGAGATGCGATTGCGCAAACCATTGCATCAAGAGAAAAATAAAAAGGAGCTGTCGGGAAAATCTCGACAGCTCCTTTTTATTCGTGCATAAACATATTTTGAATGGATTCATGAGAATTTGTATTCTCTAATGCAACAAGTAATTTAATGCGTGCTTTTTGTGCATTTAAGCCGTATGTGAATACAATGCCCATATCTTTTAAGTGTTTACCGCCACCTTCATACGAATATACGTCTTGAACGATACCGTTGAAACAGCGAGAAACTAATACGACAGGAATACCTTTATTTAATAATCTTTCTAGGCTAGGTAGTGTTCTTGGAGGGAGATTACCTTGTCCAAGAGCTTCGATAACAATGCCGTCTACAGGAAGATTTTCGATTGCTGCTAATAATGTATCATCCATGCCAGCATATGCTTTTAGAACAACTACATTTTTAGACACTTTATTTATCGTATATGATTCGCGATGTACTAAAGCGTGATGGAAGACAACGCCGCGTTTTGTTACCATTCCAATTGGTCCGTATTGTGGACTTTGGAATGTTGCGACATTACTTGTATGTGTTTTCGTTACATTTGTAGCGCAATGAATTTCGTCGTTTAATACGACTAAAACACCTTTTTCTGCAGCTTCATCACAACTAGCAACTTTTACAGCTGATAAGAAGTTATATAGACCATCAGCACCTAACTCATTGCTAGAGCGCATTGCACCTGTCACTACGATCGGAATAGTTGCTTGTACTGTTAAATCTAAGAAATAAGCTGTTTCTTCTAATGTATCCGTACCATGCGTAATAACTACGCCATGAATGTTGTCTTGTTTTACTCTTTCATCAATGATGACTTGTAATTGTAACATTTCGCTCGGTGTCATATGAGGAGATGGTAGATGGAACACATCTTCAACGATTAAATCAACATCGCCTTCTAAATCAGGAATGAATTTTAAAAGAGGATTTTTTTTACCTGGTTGTACGACCCCAGTTTCTTTATCTTCCTCCATTGCAATTGTTCCACCTGTGTGTAAAACTAGGATTCTTTTCAATGCTTATACCCCTTTCAAGTAAAAAAATACATTTAGAACATAACATGTTTTGAGTAAATTCGACAATGGAAATGTATAAAAGTATGCCTCGAAAATGACAATAAAATTAACTGCTATATGTACGATGTATAAAATTACGAAACGAAATGTGCAAATATAGTATAGGAGGGAGAAATTACGGTGAAAAAGATGGAGAGAATTTTTATTCGTATATTAATAATACAATTCATTTGTCTTTCTGTTGTACAATTGTTATTTATACATAAGTCATCAGTGAAATATTTATCTAAAATTGTTTATTATGAGGGTGTTATGGTAAAAAACAAAGTGGAAATCTTGCAGGTGAATCGGTAGTTTTCATTTTCTTCTATGAAGGATTATGCTACAATAATTGAGGATTTAATGACGCGAAGCAAATGAGAAGAAGCAGGGTGAACACCTGCTTTTCGTTTTGTTTTATAAGTGAAAAAATGAGGTGTTACAATGGATAAACGAATTTCAATTGCTATAGATGGTCCAGCAGCTGCAGGGAAAAGTACAGTGGCAAAAGTTGTTGCGAAGGAACTTTCTTATGTTTATATTGATACAGGCGCAATGTACCGTACGCTTACATATGCAGCCCTTCAACAAAAAGTAGACATTGAAAATGAAGAGCAGTTAATGGAAGTTGTAAAGAATGTAAATATTGAGTTTCAGCAAGGAGAAAATACACAGCTTGTATTTTTAAATGGACAAGATGTTTCTGAAGTAATTCGTACACCTGATGTGACGAATCGAGTATCTATTGTAGCGAAACATCGCCTTGTTCGTGAAGAAATGGTACGTCGTCAGCAAGAGTTAGCGAAAAAAGGCGGCGTTGTAATGGACGGCCGTGATATTGGTACACATGTATTACCGGATGCTGAAGTGAAAATCTTTATGCTTGCTTCTGTTGAAGAAAGAGCGGAAAGAAGGCATTTAGAAAATTTAAATAAAGGTTTCGATTCTAATTTAGAGCAGCTAAAAGAAGAAATTGCTCAGCGTGATAAATTAGATTCAGAACGCGAAGTTTCTCCACTAAAAAAGGCTGATGATGCATTGGAATTAGATACGACTTCTTTATCAATTGAAGAAGTTGTCCAAAAAATTATGAGCATTGTTTCTGGAGTGTTTGCGAAATAAAGAAAGGGGATAATCCTCTTTCTTTTTTTGTTTAAATAGAAATGTAAAGGATACGTGAATTGTGAGTCTCTTTCCTTGACAAATGAGCTGATTTGTAAGAAGTTAGTTAAAGAGGAATAAAACTGTCAGAATATATTCGCTATTATATTTCAAAACATACTTTTTTCAAGCTGGTTTTGCTGTATACTATTTATATAGGTTTAATATATTTTCTTGTGAATGTTATTGAAAAAGAGTATGTGATGAGAAATTCTTAAACATGCAAATGAAAACTTTGTTTTCATTTCGTATATACATAAAAAATGCTTTGTCAATTCTGTAGGGAGGTATTTCCATGGTAGAGAAAATGAATGAAGAAGTTATGGATTCAAAAGAATTACAAGTTGGTGACGTTGTTACAGGTTCTGTAACGAAGGTTGAAGAGAAACAAGTGCTTGTAAATGTTGGATACAAAACAGATGGCGTAATTCCAATTAGTGAATTAGCTAACGTTCATATTGAAAAAGCAAGCGATGTTGTAGAATTAGATCAAACACTAGAGTTGAAAATTATTAAATTAGAAGAAGATGATCTTGTCTTATCTAAACGTGCTGTTGATGCAGAAAAAGCATGGGTAGAACTACAAGAGAAATTTACTTCTGGTCATGTATTTGATGTTACTGTAAAAGATATTGTGAATGGCGGATTAGTTGTGGACCTTGGTGTTCGCGGTTTTATTCCAGCTTCACTTGTAGAAGTACATTATGTAGAAGACTTTACTGACTATAAAGGTAAAACATTAGCGGTGAAAATTGTTGAATTAGACCGTGAAAAAAATCGTGTAATCCTTTCGCATAAAGCGGTAGTAGAATTAGAACTAGATTCTAAGAAAAAAGAAGCAATTTCTTCATTAAAAGAAGGGGACGTTGTTGAAGGAACAGTACAGCGATTAACTGACTTTGGAGCATTCGTTAATGTTGGTGGAGTGGACGGTTTAGTTCACATTTCACAAATTTCACACGAACGTGTAGAGCAACCTTCTGAAGTGTTAGAGCAAGGTCAAAAGGTTAAGGTAAAGGTGTTATCTGTTGATGCTGATACACAACGTATTTCTTTATCAATTAAAGCAGCTCAACCAGGACCTTGGGAAAACGTTGCTGGCGAAATAAAAGCTGGAGATATTCGTGAGGGAGTAGTAAAACGCCTTGTTACATTTGGTGCATTCGTTGAGATTTTACCGGGCGTTGAAGGACTTGTACACGTATCTCAAATTGCAAATCGTCACGTGAAAAATCCGAATGAAGTATTGGAAATGGGACAAGAAGTAAAAGTGAAAGTACTTGAAGTTCACGTAGCAGAGAAACGTATTTCTTTAAGTATAAAAGAAGCGCTTGAGGAAAATAATGTAACTGAAGATTATAGTCAGTATGAGCCAAATGCTGATTCTGCTACTTTCCAATTAAGTGATATTATTGGTGAACAACTGAAAAAATTAAAGAAATAATGAGGGGTACAAGTGGTAAGGGCAAAACGTAAATTAGATCATATTGAATACGCTCTTTCTACTGGTCAGTCTCGTACGCATGGCTTTCATGATATTGATTTTGTGCATCAAAGCTTGCCAAATTCAAATTATGACACAATAACATGTGAAACAAAAATCGGCGAACTTTCACTAAGTTCGCCGATTTTTATCAATGCGATGACTGGTGGTGGAGGAGAGAAAACGTTACATATTAATGAGCAATTAGCATATGTAGCGAAACATCATAACCTTGCTATGGCTGTAGGTTCGCAAATGGCGGCGTTAAAAGATGAAAGTGAAGCTGCTTCTTATAAGGTGATCAGAAAGGTAAATCCAAATGGTATTTTCTTTGCTAATTTAGGTAGTGAGGCAACTATCGAACAGGCAGAGCGTGCCGTTGATATGATTGAAGCGAATGCATTGCAAATTCATTTAAATGTCATACAAGAGTTAACGATGCCAGAAGGAGACCGTGATTTTACTGGAGTACTTCAGCGCATTGAGAAAATTGTTTTAAATAGTAAAGTTCCTATCATTGTAAAAGAAGTTGGATTTGGGATGAGTAAGGAAACAGTGCAGCAGTTAGCGAACGTAGGTGTAACAGCAATTGATATTGGTGGGCAAGGTGGTACGAATTTTGCTGCTGTTGAAAATGAAAGAAGACAGCGAATGCTTTCTTATTTTAATAACTGGGGCATACAAACAGCAACCTCGATTATTGAAGCAACCTCTACAAATAATAACCTCTCTTTTATTGCATCTGGGGGCATACAAACAGCGCTTGACGTAGCGAAAGCGATCGCATTAGGGGCGAATACAACTGCGTTTGCTGGTTACTTTTTACGTATTTTAATGCAAGATGGTATCGAGAAGTTAGTGGATGAAATTGAGCTTCTACATACAGATTTGAAATTTATAATGACAGCTCTTGGTGCGAAGACGATAGAAGAGTTGCAATCTGTACCTCTTGTTGTAAAGGGTGAAACATATCATTGGTTAATGCAGCGTGGTATTGATACTGCGCATTATAGTAGGAGATAAAAAATCAACCGTTCGGTTGATTTTTTTTGTTCTATTCTTTTTCGTAATATAAAGTGGAGAAAGGAATTAGTATTATATAAAAATATCATTTCGTAAAAATTGCAATTGAAAAAGGGTTGAAAAATGTAGATGGTGTGTTGCCGAATTACTGGAGAGAACTTAATTTTTAATAGGAATAGGTGAAGATAAAAAGAAGTAATGGGAGGATATAGTGTGCGAAATATTATTTCAATATAAATAGAAAACATTAAACTGATTATGTAAAAGACGGTTTCGTACAATATTGAAACCGTCTTTTTGCATTAATTAGTGCTGGTTTTGTTTTCGAGCCTGTTCTGGTGTATCAAGTCCAGTTGCACCTGGATATTGTAGTGATTGATCACGATCGGATTCAACGCGGCGTGATTCTCGTAGTTTTCGTTCTTGGCGATCTTTACCCATAATGAATAACACCTCCTTGTTAAAAGTGTTGCTGTTATAAGAAAAAACTATGCGTAAATAAAGTGGATTAACTTTCATAAAAAGTTCCCATAATGGAAAACATAGGAGGTGAAGTTGATGGATGGAAGTACTTTTTATTTTGTAGCTTGGATAGGGTGGATCATTGTAACCTTTTTTATGAAAAAGGACCTTATTCGGTGGAAGTTAGGCGCTTGTATACTGATTTTTATAATTTGCTCTCCGTTACATGTAACGATCGCCTCATTCGTGGTATCAGTAAATGCTCTTTTACTTTGTATTATTTCTTTTATAGGGATCACGCTATATTCTGTCTGGAAAAAATTATATAGCTTACTTTCGGCGCTTATTATTGCAATGTTATATACAAGTTTTCATCTGTTAGAAATATATGATCCGATTTGGATTGTGGTGGATAGAGTGTTTCTGCTAAGTAGTGGTCTTGTGTATGCATCGGTGTTATTGCATGGAGATCGCATATTACGATTATGTTCTCTATATGTAGGGATGTTACAAGGAGAGCTGCTAGTGACATTTATTTTTAGGAAATTGAATTTTCCATATGATTACGGTAGTTTAGCATTTTTTGATATCGTCGCCATTTCTACATTATTCATGGCAATATTGTTTTGGATTGCAAAAGCATCAGTATACATGGAACGGTTTAAGAGAAAAACACGTAAAAGAAAGGCGAGGGTAATACATGACTGAATATACACCAGCCATTTTATGCGGCGTAATAGCGGGGACAGTTACAAGGGTGCTAATGCTTCGGACGGATACACGGCAATATCCGACGAGGCTACATGGGAAAATTATTCATATTGCAATGGGGTTAATTGCAGCTGCTTTAGGAGCGATTGCAATCCCGTCTATTTTGAAAAAAGATTTTTCTGCCATTACATTTCTTACATTAGCAGCGACACAATTTCGTGATGTACGTAATATGGAAAGAAATACGCTTCAACAATTAGATGGGTATGAGCTCGTACCGCGTGGAAATACATACATTGAAGGAATTGCATTGGTTTTTGAAAGTCGCAACTATTTGGCAATGTTAACGTCGTTTGCAACGACGTTTGCGTATATAGGATTCCGTTCATGGATTGCAGGAGTAATTATGGCTATAATCGCATTTTTTATTGCGAAAAAATTAATGTCTGGTAAAAGGCTACATGATCTTGTTGAAATTGAGCACGTTCCGCTTCGTTTTGAAGGAGCAGGGCTTTATATTGACAATATTTACATTATGAATATTGGATTGCCAGCAAGACAAGAAGAAATTATGAAATATGGTATGGGTTTTATTTTAAAGCCGAAATCAATTGATGCGATGGTTACAATCTCAAATTTAGGGCAACGACAAGCTATTTTACACGATGTTTCAGTAGCGTTAGGGATTTATAGAGATTCTGGTACACCAGCGCTTGTACCGTTAGCAAAGCGTGATTTAGAGGATGGCAGGGTTGGGATTTTTGTCCTGCCGCAAGATCAAGATGCAGAGAAAGCGATAGGTGTCATAGGAAATGTACCAACGTTAGAAAGTGCTGTCCATATGTCATCGGAAGCCCCGAAAGGAAGGGGAGATAAGAGATGATGTTAGAAAGCGTTATTCTGGCAGTTATAACAACGACTCCAGAAAAATTTGCAGGTGGTGCTCCTTTATTCGTTTGCGAATCGACAGAGGAACTAGAATTTGTTGCAAATAATTTAGAGGCAATTTTAGATGGTATTGCACATCGCTTACAAGAGAATGTATATATTATTGTGAAACATTAGCAACGTGTGTTATAATGTGAGGTGTTTTGATACGTTGAGAAATATTCTGGAATGCAAATCCCTTCTTGCACAAAGAAGGGTTTTTTACATAATAAACAGAAGCAAGTTGAAAGGATGAAAGTATATGCCGAAACCAGTAATAGCGATAGTAGGTCGCCCGAACGTAGGGAAATCTACTATTTTCAATAGAATTGTTGGAGAAAGAGTTTCAATCGTAGAAGATATTCCAGGTGTAACGCGCGATCGTATTTATAGCGCTGGAGAATGGTTAAATCATGAATTTAACATTATTGATACGGGCGGAATTGATATTGGAGACGAGCCGTTTTTGACACAAATTCGTCAACAAGCTGAAGTAGCAATTGATGAAGCGGATGTTATCATTTTTATGACAAACGGTCGTGACGGTGTAACAGCAGCTGATGAAGAAGTTGCAAAAATTTTATATCGTTCAAATAAACCGGTTGTACTTGCAGTAAATAAAGTGGACAATCCGGAAATGCGCAGTGACATTTATGACTTTTATGCATTAGGATTTGGCGAACCATTCCCAATTTCAGGTACACACGGATTAGGATTAGGTGACTTACTAGACGAAGCTGCACAACATTTTCCAAAGATTGAAGAAGACGGATATGATGAAGACACAATTCGTTTCTCTTTAATTGGACGTCCAAACGTAGGGAAATCATCACTTGTAAATGCTCTTCTTGGTCAAGAGCGTGTAATTGTTAGTAATGTAGCAGGAACAACTCGTGATGCTGTCGATACACCATATAGTAAAGATGGAAAAGATTATGTAATTATTGATACAGCTGGTATGCGTAAAAAAGGAAAAGTGTATGAAAGTACAGAAAAATATAGTGTACTTCGTGCGCTAAGAGCGATTGAACGTTCTGACGTTGTTTTAGTCGTTTTAGATGGTGAAGAAGGAATTATTGAGCAAGATAAAAAAATCGCTGGATATGCTCATGATTCAGGGCGAGCTGTTGTTATCGTTGTAAATAAATGGGATGCAGTGAAAAAAGACGAAAAAACAATGAAAGCATTTGAAGAAAATATCCGTGCTCATTTCCAATTCTTAGAATACGCACCAATTGTTTTCTTATCTGCAAAAACAAGAAAACGTACACAAACATTAATACCGGTTATCGATGAGGTAAATGAAAGTCATAGTATCCGTATTCAAACGAACGTATTAAACGATGTAATTATGGATGCGGTAGCGATGAATCCGACGCCAACTCATAATGGTAGCCGTCTGAAAATTTTCTATGCAACACAAGTTGCGGTAAAACCACCGACATTTGTTGTGTTTGTAAACGATCCAGAATTATTGCACTTCTCATATGAGCGTTTCTTGAAGAATCGCTTACGTGAATCATTTGGCTTCGTAGGAACGCCGATTCACATTATCGCTAGAGCAAGAGACTAATGGAGAGGATGTGATTTTATGACAAAAATCACAGTAGTAGGAGCAGGTAGCTGGGGAACAGCGTTAGCGATGGTATTAGCTGACAATGGACATGATGTACGTATTTGGGGAAATCGCCCAGAACTTATGGATGAAATTAATACGAAACATGAGAATAGTCGATATCTCCCAGGCATTACATTGCCAAGCACAATCGTAGCCTACTCTTCTTTAGAAGAAGCATTAGTAGATGTAAATACAGTACTGTTAGTAGTACCAACGAAAGCGTACAGAGATGTATTACAAGAGATGAAAGAAATTGTTACTGAACCAATTACTTGGATTCATGCGAGCAAAGGAATTGAACCTGGTACGTCAAAACGTATTTCGGAAGTGATTGAGGAAGAAATTCCAGAGCACTTAATTAAAGATGTTGTTGTACTGTCTGGACCGAGTCATGCTGAAGAAGTCGGTTTACGACAAGCGACAACAGTTACGTCTGCAGCAAAGCGTATGGAAGCGGCTGAGGAAGTACAAGATTTATTTATGAATAGTTATTTCCGTGTATACACAAATCCAGATATCGTTGGAGTTGAACTTGGTGGTGCGTTAAAAAATATTATCGCATTAGCTGCTGGTATAACTGATGGTCTTGGATTAGGTGATAATGCAAAGGCGGCATTGATGACACGTGGTTTAACAGAGATTGCTCGTTTAGGAAGAAAAATGGGCGGGAATCCGTTAACGTTTGCTGGTCTAACTGGTATGGGAGACTTAATTGTAACGTGTACAAGTGTTCATAGCCGAAATTGGCGCGCTGGAAATATGCTTGGAAAAGGACACTCTTTAGAAGAAGTGTTAGAAAGCATGGGTATGGTTGTGGAAGGTGTAAGAACAACGAAAGCTGCTCATGAATTGGCAGAGAAAATGGAAGTTGAAATGCCGATTACAGCTGCTTTATATGACGTACTGTTCAATGGGAATAACGTAAAAGATGCGGTAGGCTCATTGATGGGGCGTGTTCGAAAACATGAAGTGGAAGCTATACCTGATTTACTGTAAAGAAAAGCGACAGAAGTACATTTGTACTTCTGTCGCTTTTTTATTTTTTGGGTCTTTTCACCATTTTTTCATTTTTGCATAGGATGAAGAGTAACTTGAGGAGAGGGTGAAAAGAATGGATAATAATATTTTTAATAATATTGAGAAGGAAGCGAAAGTAAATAAAGAGGATATTTTTAAATTAGCATCATCCGTGCAAAATGCGAATTTACGTGATGAAACTGTACTTCGTCAATTAATTCATCAAGTGGCTCTTATGGCGGGACGTGAAGTGCCGAAAGAGCAAGAGGATCAAATTGTAAAAGCGATTATTAATAATAATATGCCAACAGATTTTGGCTCGTTAAGCAAAATGTTTAAAAAATAAATTATGAGAAACAAAGAGTTTGTAGATTGCATATGATAGCCATGAAAGAATGGGAATAGAGCTGTTTTTGGGCATATTTGGTCAACCGAAGCGAGAGGTACAATCGCTTCGGTTTTATTTTTGCTTAGATTGGTGAAAAATGCTGGAAAACCTATTGATTAAAGTTATATATTCGCAATTTGTAGTAAAATGTTCTTTTTGTATTTGTTTAAAGATTTTAATTTGTTAAAATAGTATAAAAATAGATTGATAAAAAGGGGTGTGTATATGTCAGAAGGGCTTATGAAAATGTGGTTAGCTTTAGGGGCAATTGGATTTATGTTTTTTGCAGTAAGTTTTATTTTATTAAGTAGACATAAAATAAAGAATAAATTTTTGAAAGGGATTACAGCATTAGTAGCGTACACCCTTATGATTGTGTCAGGAATTGTTATTTTTCTTGTTGTATTTAGTGGACCTGTACAGCAGTAAATGGAATGGTCTCGAAAATACTACATACAGAGCAAATTAGATTAGTATGAAAAGGTGATGCTAGTGAAAAAATTACATATTATTTTAATATTTTGTTGTATGAGCCTTTTAACGGGGTGTCTGTATCCGAAAGAAAATATGAAGCAAAATGCGGTTCCTTATGAAGATCAGCTACAGGTTGTTCAAAAAGCTGTTGTGACATTTAAGGAGCAAAATGATGGGATATTGCCAATTAAGACGAGGGATATGAGTACACCTATTTATCAAAAGTATCCGATCGATTTTCAACAGATTGCCCCGCGTTACATACAAGAAGCGCCAGGGAATGCGTATGAAAGTGGAGGAGTATATCAATACGTATTAATAGACGTTGAAACAAATCCAACAGTAAAGTTAATTGATGTTAGGATGGCTGAACAAATTCAGGAACTATCTTTAAAGCTTAGGATGTATCGTGATGAACATCAATATCCACCTTTTAAAAAAGTAATTTCAGATGGTGTATATGAATTGGATTTCAAAAAACTAGGATATAAAGATGTGCCACAAGTGACAAGTCCATATTCTGGTAAAGGACTTCCTTTTGTAATTAATGAAAAAGGAGAAGTTTTTGTTGATTATAGAATCGACTTATATGACGCTTTGAAAAAAAATGAAGGGCAGTTTACGGAGGGAGAAGATATTCGAAATATACTTTCGAAAGGTTCCCCGTTTGTACCAGCTTATTCTTTACCGTACACAGTAAAGGATGGAGAACCAATTTTTTTAAAATGATAAGTCATGAACCTTTCTTTTAGTGAATAAGTTCTAGAAGAAAGGTTTTTTATGTTATACAACTTACGATGCAAACAAAAGATATTTTTTAATAGTCATATGAAATTGGACAAAATTATATGATATATTGTCCGAACTTCTAGAATACCATTATATTATATCAGATATTATAGGCAACGTTAGAGAAGGTATTAGTTGACTATAAACGCGGAATTATTCCCAAAAATTTTGAGGGAGGGAATCACTTGGAAAAGGTAGATATTTTTAAAGATATTGCAGAACGAACAGGCGGTGATATTTATTTTGGAGTTGTAGGAGCTGTTCGAACAGGGAAATCAACATTCATTAAAAAATTTATGGAACTTGTAGTTATTCCAAACATTGAGAATGAGTCTGACCGTCAAAGAGCGCAGGATGAATTGCCTCAAAGTGCTGCTGGTCGTACAATTATGACGACGGAACCGAAGTTTGTTCCAAACCAAGCGGTTTCTATCGAAGTAGATGAAGGACTTGAAGTGAATATTCGATTAGTAGATTGTGTTGGATATACGGTTCCTGGAGCGAAGGGCTATGAAGATGAGAATGGCCCACGCATGATTAATACCCCTTGGTATGAAGAACCTATTCCATTCCATGAAGCTGCAGAAATCGGCACGCGTAAAGTAATTCAAGAACATTCAACAATTGGTGTTGTAATTACAACAGATGGAACAATTGGTGAAATTCCAAGAAGAGATTATATAGAGGCAGAAGAACGCGTTGTAAATGAGTTGAAAGAAGTAGGAAAACCTTTCATTATGATAATTAATACGGTACAGCCGTATCATCCAGATACAGAGCAATTACGCCAAAGTTTATCAGAAGAATATGATATCCCGGTTATTGCAATGAGTGTGGAGAGTTTAAGAGAAACAGATGTATATAATGTACTTCGTGAAGCGCTATTTGAATTCCCTGTATTAGAAGTGAATGTGAACCTTCCGAGCTGGGTAATGGTGCTAAATGAAGGGCATTGGTTGCGTCAAAGTTATCAAGAAGCAGTTCAAGAAACTGTGAAGGATATAAAACGTCTTCGTGATGTGGATCGCGTTGTTTGGCAGTTTAGTCAATATGAATTTATTGATCGAGCGAGCCTAGCTGGCATTGATATGGGGCAAGGTGTGGCGGAGATTGATTTATATGCGCCAGATGAATTATATGATCAGATTTTAAAAGAAGTAGTAGGAGTAGAAATTCGAGGGAAAGATCATTTATTAAAGCTTATGCTCGATTTATCTCATGCGAAAATAGAGTACGATCAAGTGGCGGATGCACTGCGTATGGTTAAGCAAACAGGATATGGTGTAGCAGCGCCTGCATTAGCGGATATGAGCTTAGATGAGCCAGAAATTATTCGTCACGGTTCAAGGTTTGGTGTGAAGTTAAAAGCGGTAGCGCCATCTATTCATATGATTAAAGTAGATGTAGAGTCAACGTTTGAGCCGATTATTGGTACTGAAAAGCAAAGTGAAGAATTAGTTCGTTATTTAATGCAAGATTTTGAAGATGACCCGTTATCAATTTGGAATTCTGATATATTTGGACGTTCACTTAGCTCGATTGTTCGAGAAGGAATTCAAGCGAAATTATCTTTAATGCCAGAAAATGCTAGATATAAATTAAAAGAAACGCTAGAAAGAATTATTAATGAAGGATCTGGCGGATTAATTGCGATTATACTATAAGAAAAAATCCCTCTCACTGTAGAGGGATTTTTTGTTTTTTTGATTATAAAATAGAAAAATAAACAGTCATTATCTAATACATTGTTGTAAATTGTCAAGTTTCATCAGATTTTCACATTTTCAGAGTAACAATTTCCTTAAAAATATTGAATTATAAAGGAGAATCGTATAATATAGGCGTTGATAATGATTTATCTACATCTTTGTAGTATAGAATTTGCAAAAATTGCCTACAAATGAAAGTAAGACTCATTTTATGATCATTATACAGTCTTATCTTTGGGAGGAGGTGAATGGCATGAACAAGACAGATTTAATCAATGCTGTTGCAGAAGCAAGTTCCCTTTCTAAAAAGGACGCAACAAAAGCAGTAGACGCTGTTTTTGATTCTATCTTAGAAGCTTTAAAACAAGGTGATAAAGTACAACTGATCGGATTCGGTAACTTCGAAGTTCGTGAGCGTGCGGCTCGTAAAGGTCGTAACCCACAAACAGGTGAGGAGATTGAAATCGCTGCAAGTAAAGTACCTGCATTCAAACCTGGTAAAGCGTTAAAAGATGCGGTTAAATAATCCTTACATATTAACAGGGAAGAAGAGTTTCCTTTTTGGGAACTCTTCTTTTTGCTTTTAAAAACATAAATATGCTAGAATGTGTTCGTATCACTTTTAGGTTTTCGGGAGGGCTAGCGGATGGCAAAAGTTAATTTAGAACAAATTGAACATGCAGTACGCCTTATTTTAGAGGCGATTGGGGATGACCCAAATCGTGAGGGAGTACTTGATACACCAAAGCGTGTTGCAAAAATGTACGCAGAA
Organism: Bacillus sp. RCC_6_1; assembly: GCF_041360755.1. Lineage (NCBI taxonomy): Bacteria > Bacillati > Bacillota > Bacilli > Caryophanales > Bacillaceae > Bacillus > Bacillus sp. RCC_6_1. The sequence goes on along the minus strand of NZ_JBFUPV010000001.1, from coordinate 940,923 downwards.
GTGTTCTCAGGTATGCATGAAGATCCGAAAGAGCATTTGCATAAAGTATTCGGAGAAGATCACGAAGAGCTTGTACTAGTAAAAGATATACCATTTTATTCGATGTGTGAGCATCATTTAGTTCCATTCTATGGAGTTGCTCACGTTGCATATATTCCGCAAGGTGGAAAGGTGACAGGGTTAAGTAAATTAGCTCGTACCGTAGATACAATTGCACGTCGCCCACAACTGCAAGAACGTATTACATCAACAGTAGCGAACTCTATTATGGAAGTACTAGAGCCTCATGGTGTAATGGTAGTAGTAGAAGCAGAACATATGTGTATGACGATGCGTGGTGTAAAAAAACCAGGTGCGAAAACAGTAACGACAGCAGTGCGTGGTGTGCTTGAAAATGATGCTGCAGCGCGCAGTGAAATTTTATCGTTTATTAAAACGAAGTAAAGAAAAGCGGGAAACTGCTTTTCTTTTTTTTTTTTAGTAAATAAATGATATAGTTTTAACTAGACAGAGTGAGATTAGAAAGATTGCTTACATGAATGGTAGGTGTAGCCAAGTTTTGGTTATAGAAAATAGAGTGTATGTGTTATAATAAGTTTTATGAATTAGAAAACAAGGGTGATTTTTTGTGTGTGACATCTACGGAGGGTATGCGGGTATAAAAGAAAAATTGATGGAGAAATTACGCCATCCTTACTTTATAAACTATATTGAAGAACCATTTATTGATGAAGAAAAGATAGCATTGTTATATGGTGCTTTAAAGAGTGCAAACTTACATATAGAACAAATTGAGCATTACGTAGTAACAATTATGCTTGTACAAATTGCGCTTGATACGCATGAAAGGGTATCAAATAAAGCAGGCGAGGAAGAGATTGAATTCCATAAATGTCGTCAATTAACAGTACTTGCAGGCGATTACTATAGTGGACTATATTATTATTTATTGTCTATGAATCGTGATATTGTTTTAATTCGTGCACTTGCTGAAGGAATTAAAGAGATAAATGAACACAAAATTATGTTATACCAAAAAGCGCATGAAACGACGGATGACATAATGAAAAGCATAGTAATGATTGAGTCTGCGCTCCTTCAAAAAACATGTGACCATTTTCAGTTATCACATTGGAAGCCATTTATCACATACGTATTAGGTGGAAATCGCCTTCAAAAAGAAATTCAATTGTATGCTGATAAGCAACATTCGCCTGTTTTTCAAGCTATGCAAGATGCTTTAGGGGATAAAGCAGAAGTAGTGATTAATGGTTGGATGAAGGAATTGAGAAAGAAAGAAAAAAATTTTTTAGAAAATCACACAGACATAAATGAAATAAATTCTGTGTTAAGGAATAAATAGAAGACATAAGCAATTTTACATTGGAAGAAGGTACGAGCATGCAACAATCAAAAGAAGAAAGAGTACATGACGTATTTGAAAAGATTTCTGATAAATACGATGTGATGAATTCTGTAATTAGTTTTCAAAGACATAAAGCGTGGCGTAAAGAAACGATGCGAATTATGGATGTACAACCAGGCAGTCAAGCGCTTGATGTATGCTGTGGAACCGCAGATTGGACAATTGCGCTAGCTGGAGCCGTAGGTGAACAAGGAAAGGTTGTTGGCTTAGACTTCAGTGAAAATATGTTATCTGTCGGTAAGCAAAAGGTAGAGGCGTTACAATTAAAACAAGTAGAACTTCTACATGGGAATGCAATGGAACTTCCGTTTGAAGATAATACGTTTGATTATGTGACGATTGGGTTTGGTTTACGTAACGTACCGGATTATATGCACGTATTAAAAGAAATGACGCGTGTAGTAAAACCAGGTGGAAAAGTAATCTGTTTAGAAACATCTCAACCAACAATGATTGGTTTTCGCCAAGGGTATATTTTATACTTTAAATATATCATGCCGTTATTTGGAAAGATGTTTGCGAAAAGTTATAAAGAGTATTCATGGCTTCAAGAATCTGCTAGTACGTTCCCAGGGATGAAAGAATTGGCTCAAATGTTTGAGCAAGCTGGACTTGAACGTGTGCAAGTGAAACCATTTACTTTTGGGGTAGCAGCGATGCATTTAGGTATTAAACCAGAATCAAAATAGAAAAAAGAAGTTTTAGGTTAAGGTGAACAATATGAAGTTACAACTTATGTACTCTTTTTTACGATCGGATATTAATGTGATAGAAAAAGAATTAAAAAAGACAGTCGCTTCTGAACAGCCATTAGTAGAAGAGGCAGCATTACAGCTTATTGAAGCTGGTGGGAAACGAATTCGTCCTGTATTTGTGTTGCTTGCAGGGAAATTTGGAGATTATAAGTTAGATGCGATTAAGCATGTTGCTGTTGCGTTAGAACTTATTCATATGGCTTCTCTTGTTCACGATGATGTTATTGATGCTGCATTTTTACGACGCGGCAGTGCGACTGTGAATGCGAAATGGGGAGATCGTATTGCGATGTATACAGGGGACTATCTGTTCGCTAAGTCTCTTGAATGTATAACAAATATCGAAATTCCAGAGGCGCATCAAGCGTTATCACATACTATTTTAGAAGTCTGTAAAGGTGAAATTGAACAAATTAAAGATAAATACAATTATGACCAAAATTTAAGAACGTATTTAAGAAGAATAAAGCGAAAAACAGCATTATTAATTGCCGCGAGTTGTCAATTGGGAGCGATTGCTGCTGGTGCTAATCGTGATACGGTAAATCGTCTATTTTGGTATGGGTATTTTGTAGGAATGTCTTATCAAATTATTGATGACATTTTAGACTTCGTTTCTACAGAAGAGAAACTTGGAAAACCTGCTGGCGGAGATTTACTACAAGGGAATATTACACTTCCTGCTTTATATGCGATGGAAGATCCAGTACTTCGTCAGAAAATCACATCTGTACATGAAAATTCAACAGCAAGTGAAATACAAGAAATTATTGATGCTGTAAAAAATAGTACAGCAATTGATCAAGCATTTGCATTTAGTGAACGTTATTTACATAAAGCTTTAGAAATAATAAAACCACTCCCACGTGGAAAAGCAAAGTACGCATTACAAAATGTTGCAAAGTATATTGGAAAACGAAAATTTTAATGTTTATTCTAAAAAATAAAATAATCTCTCTATTTCAAAACTATTGCACAATTGTGATAAGGGTGATAATATGTGTGTGGGGATATACAATTACATACATAATTCAGAAGTGGAGAGATTTTTTATGGAAAAAACATTTCTAATGGTAAAACCAGACGGTGTACAACGTGCCTTCATTGGGGAAATTGTAGCTCGTTTTGAGAAAAAAGGCTTTCAATTAGTTGGTGCAAAATTAATGCAAGTCACTCCGGAAATTGCTGGACAACACTACGCTGAGCATAAGGAAAAACCTTTCTTTGGTGAGTTAGTAGACTTTATTACATCTGGACCTGTGTTCGCAATGGTATGGCAAGGTGAAGGTGTAGTAGATACAGCGCGTAACATGATGGGGAAAACAAGACCACATGAAGCAGCTCCTGGAACAATTCGTGGAGATTTCGGTGTAACTGTTGCGAAAAACATTATCCATGGTTCTGATTCTTTAGAAAGCGCAGAGCGCGAGATTGCTATTTTCTTTAAAGAAGAAGAATTAGTTGACTACTCAAAATTAATGAATGAATGGATTTACTAATTATTTTGAAATAATTTGTAAACGCTTTAATCACTGTGATAATAGTAAAAAGTGCAAGGAGAATAGGGGTATTCTTCTTGCACTTTTTTTATTTTCAGTTAGTTACGAAGTTTGAGCTGTTATGATATGTTGATATTTAAATTAGGCCTATCGGAAATATAGAATAAGAAAATGGTCGATTTATGATATAATTTCTTTAATATTTTTAGAATGATAAAAGTTAATATAGTGAGATAAATACATATACGAAAAGAGGAATAACGTATGCGATATATTACAGCTGGTGAATCTCATGGTCCACAACTTACAACGATTATAGAAGGTGTTCCGGCAGGATTGTCTTTAGTAGCAGATGATATAAACGAAGAGTTAGCTAGAAGGCAAAAGGGATATGGGCGCGGTAGACGCATGCAAATTGAAACGGATCAAGTGCAAATTTTAAGTGGTGTTAGACATGGAGAAACATTAGGTTCCCCTATTGCACTTGTTGTTGAAAATCGTGATTTTGCACACTGGACAAAAATTATGGGGGCGGAGCCTTTAACTGAGCAAGAAGAAAAAGAGATGAAAAGGAAAGTGACAAAACCAAGGCCTGGGCATGCTGATTTAAATGGTGCGATTAAATATGGTCATAGAGATATGAGGAATGTACTGGAACGTTCGTCAGCGCGCGAAACGACGGTGCGTGTTGCTGCTGGTGCGGTTGCTAAAAAGGTGTTAGCAGAACTTGGTATTAAAGTGGCGGGCCATGTAATTGAAATTGGCGGTGTACAAGCTAAGGAGATTACGTATAGTTCAATTGAAGAATTAAAGAGTATTACAGAAGCATCTCCTGTACGTTGCTTAGATGAAGAAGCTGGTAACCAAATGATGAAAGCGATTGATGATGCGAAAGCAAATGGTGATTCAATTGGTGGAATCGTTGAAGTAATTGTGGAAGGGATGCCAATTGGAGTAGGTAGCTACGTGCATTATGATCGAAAACTGGATGCGAAATTAGCAGCTGCAATTATGAGTATTAATGCTTTTAAAGGTGTCGAGATTGGAATTGGTTTTGAAGCAGCGCATAGACCAGGAAGTGAAGTTCATGATGAAATTCTGTGGGATGAGGAGCATGGATATACACGAAGAACAAATAATGCAGGTGGACTAGAAGGCGGTATGACGACTGGAATGCCAATTGTTGTGCGCGGTGTGATGAAACCGATACCTACACTTTATAAACCTCTTCAAAGTGTAGATATTGATACGAAAGAGCCTTTTACAGCGAGTATTGAACGTTCAGATAGTTGTGCAGTGCCAGCAGCTAGTGTCGTTGCAGAAGCGGTTGTGGCTTGGGAATTAGCGACAGCTTTAATAGAACAATTCGGATTAGATCGTATGGAACTAATTCGTGAAAATATTGAGAAACATAATGAATATGCGAGGGGATTTTAATGGGAAACATACATATTCAAACGAAATCAAAAGAATATGATGTACATGTTGGTAAAGAAGCGTTGTCAAACTTAACAACGATCGTTCAAAATATGCAGCCAGCGGTATCTAACGTAATGATCATTTCAGATGAAGCTGTTGCATCACTACATTTACAGACAGTTATCGATGCATTACAAGTAGAGCAGCACGTGTTTTCGTTTGTTGTACCAAGTGGCGAAAAAGAGAAGTCTTTCGAAAATTTCTATGCGGCTCATACGTCAGCTCTTGAAAATAAATTAGATAGAAATTCTTTAATTCTTGCACTTGGAGGCGGAATGATTGGAGATTTAGCTGGTTTTGTTGCTGCATCGTTTATGCGTGGTATTCGCTTTGTGCAGGTTCCGACAACTTTATTAGCGCACGATAGCGCAGTGGGTGGGAAAGTAGCGATTAACCATCCGTTAGGTAAAAATATGATTGGTGCATTCCATCAGCCAGAAGCAGTTGTATATCATACACCGTTTTTACAGTCTCTTCCTGAAAAAGAGTGGCGTTCAGGTTATGCAGAGGTGATAAAGCATGCTCTTATTGGTGATGTGGAGCTATACCATTGGTTAAAAGAAGAAGTGCAAACATTAGCGGATCTTCATGATGAGAAGTTAATCCATATATTAACGAAGGCGATTCCTGTAAAGGCAAATGTTGTGTCACAAGATGAAACAGAGAAGGGTGTACGTGCTCATTTGAACTTTGGACATACGTTAGGACATGCTCTTGAAAAAGAGCTAGGGTATGGAAATATTACTCACGGTGACGGTGTAGCGGTTGGAATGTTATTCGCCATATTTTTAAGTGAGCAAGTGTACAAGGTTGATCTTGCTTATGAAGATATGAAGCAGTGGTTCTTGAAATACGGCTATCCAAAAATGCCAAGGGATTTGAATGTAGAGCGCCTCGTTCAATTGATGAAACAAGATAAGAAAGCAAATGCAGGAGCAATTCATATGGTGCTTATGCAGGAATATGGGGTAGTGAATGTCGTATCTATTTCAGATGAGACTGTTCATATTGCGTTAGAGGCATTTCAAAAAGATATGGTTTAAAATGATAGCGAAGTGCTGTGAAGTGCTCATTTAGAGGTATTCTCGTAATAGTGACGGTTATGACAAAAGATTACAGTAAGGGGCTATAACCGTATTGTAATCAAATTGAATGAAATGACTGGGGGAAGAAAAATGAGAGTGAAAGAGCAATTGTTAACTTTGAGAGCGTATGTGCCTGGGAAAAACATTGAAGAAGTAAAAAGAGAATATGGTTTATCAAAAATTGTGAAATTAGCATCCAACGAAAATCCATTCGGTTGTTCAGCACGTGTGACAGAAGCATTAACTTCTTTAGCGAGCCAATATGCCCTTTATCCAGATGGATATGCCTTTGAACTTCGGACAAAAGTAGCGGAACATTTAGGTGTAAAAGCAGAACAACTACTATTTGGTAGTGGATTAGATGAAGTCATTCAAATGATTAGCCGAGCGTTACTACATGAAGGAACAAACGTTGTAATGGCGAATCCTACGTTTTCACAATATCATCACCATGCTGTTATTGAAGGAGCAGAAGTTCGTGAAGTATCACTTAAAGATGGTATTCACGATTTAGATGCAATGCTAGAGCAAGTAGATGAGAAAACGAAAATTGTATGGATTTGTAATCCGAATAATCCAACAGGTACATATGTTGAGAAACAAAAATTACTTTCATTTTTAGAATCAGTTCCTAAGTCGGCTCTCGTTATTATGGACGAAGCATATTATGAATACGCGGAAGCAGAAGACTATCCGCAAACATTACCACTTCTTGAAAAGTATGAAAATCTTATGGTTTTACGCACGTTTTCAAAAGCATATGGTTTAGCTGCTTTTCGTATCGGATATGCGATTGGGGATGCGAAGTTAATCGGACAGCTAGAAGTAGCTAGGTTACCATTCAATACATCAACTGTAGCCCAATCTGTAGCACTCGCTGCATTAGAAGATCAAGCCTTTTTACAAGATTGTGTGCAAAAGAATGCTGAAGGTTTAAATCAGTATTATGCATTTTGTAAAGAATATAACGTATTCTATTATCCATCCCAAACAAATTTCATTTTCTTAAAACTTGGTATACCGGGTAATGAAGCTTTCGAACGATTAATGAAAAAAGGATATATCGTTCGTTCTGGTGCTGCATTTGGTATCGATGATGGTATTCGTATTACTGTCGGTTTGAAGGAAGAAAATGATGAAATTATAGAGTTGCTGAAAGAGCTTGTAAATGAGCAAGTACAGAAAGAAGAAACATATTCTTAAGAGATTGTGAAGGCTCCTAGTATAGGAGCCTTTTTTATCGCATTCAAAATAAAGGTTGAAGACTGCTAATTAAGTTATTCTGTAAACCACGGTTTGTATGGCTCGATAATTAGTGAGAGAAGTTATTTGCACGGTCATAAAAGAAAGCGGTACAATAGAAGATGATGGTAAGGTATCGGTGTCATATCCGAACCTTTTGAACAATTAACTACTCTGTAAGAAGAAGTATAAGAAGAAGTATGCTCATTCTAAAGGTTGCGTTCTAACAGTGAGTTGCTTATGATAAATGAACAGAAGAGAATATTTTTTAGAATTAAAGGAGACGTTTATGCAAAAGTTTGAACAAGCTGTTTCATATATTGAAAATGGTGAAGCGGAAAAAGGATTACAATTATTAAAAGAACAATTAAAAATTGCGAATGATGAAGAGAAGTATGATATCGCTCGTTACTATCATACGCTTGGATTTACAGATGAGGCATTAGCAATTACTGAAGACTTACGTTTACTGTATCCAGAAGAAAGTGAATTCACTGTATTTTTAGCAGAATTATATATTGATCTAGATAAAGAAGATGAAGCGATTGAAGTGCTTCATGATATTCCAGAAAATGACGATTTATATGTTCAATCGTTATTACTTGTTGCAGATTTATTCCAAATGCAAGGTTTTGATGATGTAGCAGAGCAAAAACTATTAAAGGCGAAAGAAATGATGCCTGATGAACCTGTTATTACGTTTGGGTTAGCAGAATTATATAGTAGTAAAGGTGAAGAACAAAAGGCAATTACTTATTATGAATCGCTATTAGCGGAACATAAAGTAATGGGTGGTGTTGTGATCGCACTTCGCCTCGCAGAAACGTTAAGCGCGATCGGAAACTGGGAAGAAGCGATTTCTTATTATGAAGCAGGCCTAGAGGAACAAAAAGATATTCACTCATTATTTGGATATGCCTTTACATTATACCAAGGTGAAGAATATCAGAGAGCAATTGGTGCTTGGCAAGAACTAAAAGAATTAGACCCTGAGTACGCATCACTGTACATGTATTTAGCGAAAAGCTATGAAAAAGAAGGAATGCTTCAAGAAAGCTATGAAACGCTTCATGAAGGAATTAAAGTAGATGAGCTTTCAGTTCCATTTTATGTAGAGTTAGCGAACATTGCGGCGAAATTAGGGAAAATAGTAGAAGCAGAGGAAGTTCTTCAAAAAGCGCTTGAGTTAGATCCAGGGCATTTAGGTGCAACATTAAAATATGCATATATCTTAAAAGAACAAGAAAAGTACGAAGAGTTAATTGCAATTGTAGAGCGTGCTATTGATAGTGGAGAACCAGATACACAACTACTTTGGGATCTTGCGTATGCAAAAAAACAATTAGAAATGTATTCGGATGCATTAAAACACTATGAAAGTGCATATACTTCTTTTAAGAATCATCCAGACTTCTTAGAAGAGTACGGTTATTTCTTATTGGAAGAAGGAAAACGAAAAGAGGCGAAAGAAGTATTTACCCAGTTATTACAACTAGACCCGACACAAATTCATATTGAAGAATTGTTATATAATTTAGAGGATTTTTCATAAGTTGGAAGGAAACTGAATGCCGCTTCTTGAATCTAAAAAGAAAAGAGAAAGACAGAGGAGGGACTTAATTGCTATGAATACCCCTGTTTCTGTAAACGAGAAGAAGGATTTTGTAAAATGGTTTTTGAATAATTACCAACTGAAACAGCGTGAATGTGTATGGATTCTGAATTATTTAATGAGTCACGACCAATTGATGCATAAAGTCCACTTCGTAGAGCATGCAAAATATTGTCCGCGTGGTTTAGTGATGTCAGCGAATTGTGTGAAAGACACACCGTTTCACTTTTTTAAACAAAATGTTATGACAACAGATGCTGAAAAATCGTTTCATGATATTCGTTTAAATCGAGATGAGGATATTTATATTCAACTCAACTTTAAATCATCGTTTCAAAATGCGAATTATGTAGCTGTATTAGAAGAAAACCCATATCTACCAAAGCATATTGAAGTAAATGAAAAAGATCGTTTACTTGCAGAAAGGTTTTTGGAAGAAAGTGTATTTTCGTTTAGGAGAGAACGCCTTTTGAAACAAATTGATGAAGCGTTAGATAAGCAAGATAAGGAAGCGTTTCATAGATTAACGGCAGAGTTAAAGACTTTATAGAATTTATTTGGATTAATTAATTTTTACAAATTTCAGACTTTTATAAAGAAAAACTACCTATATTGGGTAGTTTTTCTTTTTTTACCTCTTTTAGTGTGGTTTAATATATATAAAGTGAAAGTTCTGTCATTTGTAAGTGAAGGAGGGAAGGGATTTGAAGTGGATTGTAAAAGATGTAGAACAGTTTGAGCAAGCAAGAGAGTATGTTGATACAGGAGTAATACCGCTGTTATCAATTTCGGCAGCAAAAGAAATGAAAATGGTTGTAGAACAAGGTGAATTTATCGAATTGTTGAGCACGGAATTGGAAAGAGAGTATAAAGGAAGAGTGCTTTTACTGCCTGCGTTTACGTATTTGGTAGAAAGTCAAAAGAATGAAAAAGGTCGTTTGCAAGAATGGACAAATCATTTACGAAGTGAAGGTTTTAAGCATATTGCTTATGTTACAAGTGATTTTTCATGGAAAGAGGATATGCAAGAGTTACAGGGAGATTTATTTTGGTTTCCTTCATTAGCGTTAGAACAATTTAGTGATCAAGCAAAAAGAGAAGTTATTCATGCGCATATAAAAAATATAATGGTGATGTTGGAAGAGAAATGGGGAAACTCGCAATAAACAGAAAGTTCTTATTATTATGAGTAGTATGATATTGACCTGTGCATGAGCGTATTATATCATGATAGTGTCCTAGTTTTTATTTTTTATATAATTTATCACGAGGGGACAATTTCTGATAGAGGGGGGAAATTTTCGTGAGCGACAAAGAACATCGCGTGTCAAGAAGACAATTTTTAAATTACACACTCACAGGGGTAGGAGGCTTTATGGCTGCCGGTATTTTAATGCCGATGACGCGATTTGCGCTTGATCCGGTGTTAAGAAAAGAAGCGGGAACAGATATGGTTGCTGTTGCGCAAGTAAAGGATATTACAACAGAGCCGAAGCGTTTCGATTTTAAAGTGAAGCAGGTTGATGGTTGGTACAAGTCTGAAGAACCAAAATCGGCTTGGGTTCATAAAGATGAAAGCGGAGACATTGTTGCGTTCTCTCCAGTATGTAAACATTTAGGATGTACAGTTAACTGGAATTCGGACAAAGCACATCCGAATCAATTCTTTTGCCCATGTCACGGGGGGCGTTATACAAAAGATGGGATTAACATTAAAGGTACGCCACCCCTTGCTCCGCTTGATGTGTACGAGTCTAAAGTGAAAGATGGAACGCTGTATCTAGGAAAAGCGAAGCCAAGAGGGGGTGCAAAGTAGATGTTAAATAAAATTTATGATTGGGTGGATGAAAGATTGGATATTACACCAATATGGCGTGATATCGCTGATCATGAAGTACCTGAACATGTAAACCCGGCACATCACTTTTCTGCATTCGTCTATTGCTTTGGAGGACTTACCTTTTTCGTTACTGTAATTCAAATTTTATCTGGAATGTTTTTGACGATGTATTATGTGCCTGATATTAAAAATGCTTGGGAATCAGTTTACTATTTACAAAATGAAGTTGCTTATGGGCAAATTGTTCGTGGTATGCACCACTGGGGTGCTAGTCTCGTAATTGTAATGATGTTTTTACATACACTCAGAGTTTTCTTCCAAGGTGCGTATAAAAAGCCCCGTGAGTTAAACTGGATTGTTGGTGTTCTTATTTTCTTTGTTATGTTAGGTCTTGGTTTTACCGGATATTTATTGCCGTGGGATATGAAAGCTTTATTTGCTACAAAAGTAGGGATTCAAATTGCAGAGCAAACACCGCTCATTGGTCCTTATATTAAAACATTACTCGCTGGTCATTCCGAAATTGTTGGCGCTCAAACATTAACTCGCTTCTTTGCTATTCACGTCTTCTTCTTACCAGCAGCACTTCTAGGTTTAATGGCCTTCCACTTCATCATGATTCGCAAACAAGGTATTTCCGGTCCACTATAAGAGATTGCTAAATTAAAGGGGAAAGAACTAAAGGAGGGAGATTATGCATCGCGGCAAAGGGATGAAGTTTGTAGGAGATTCTCGGGTACCAGTAGCTCGGAAACCAAATATTCCAAAAGACTATTCTGAATACCCAGGGAAAACAGAAGCATTTTGGCCGAACTTCTTGTTAAAAGAATGGATGGTTGGTGCAGTTTTTTTAATCGGTTATTTATGTTTAACAGTGGCGCATCCGTCGCCGCTTGAGAGAATGGCGGACCCAACAGATGCTGGATATATACCACTTCCAGATTGGTATTTCTTATTCTTGTATCAGTTATTAAAGTATTCGTATGCTTCCGGTTCATTTACTGTAATTGGAGCATTTATTATGCCAGGGATTGCGTTTGGAGCATTACTGTTAGCTCCATTTCTTGATCGAGGTCCAGAAAGACGTCCATTGAAGCGTCCTGTGGCAACTGGATTTATGCTTTTAGCAATTGCATCGATTATCTTTTTAACTTGGGAATCTGTAGCACACCACGACTGGGAAGCTGCAAAAAAACAAGGAGCAATTGTAAAAACAGCGCCAGTTGATAAAAATGATGATGGCTATAAATTAATGCAAAAAAATACTTGTTTAACATGTCATGGTGACAATTTACAAGGCGGGGCAGCAGCACCGGCACTGCAAAACTTAACTTTAAAGCCAGAAGAAATTGCTAAAATTGCGAAAGAGGGAAAAGGTTCAATGCCTAAAGGTGTATTTAAAGGTACGGATGAGGAACTGAAGAAGCTTTCGGAATTCGTTGCAAAGTATAATAAAAAATAATAAAAAGCTGACTACAAAATTTGTAGTCAGCTTTTCTATTTAGTTGGATGAAGTTTGTTATAATAGAGTAGGATTTAATGAATGAATTACTTTGCCTGAAAGGTGTTGGACATACGGATTGGTGTACTTGTATGCAATGTTAAGACAACGCTCGGTATTATTATTTTTATTAATTGTTAACATATTAGGTACAATTTACGGATTTATATGGTACGGAAATCAATTGAAAGAAACGTCACCTATATTTTGGCCGTTTGTACCAGATAGTCCTATGGCGAGTCTCTTTTTTGTCTTTGTTTTAATTGCTTTTTTGGCAAAGAGAAACTGGGGATTAATAGAAGCGTTAGCGATTGTAACTTTAATAAAATATGGTATTTGGGCTGTTGTTGTAAACGGGATTATGATTTACGTAAAAGGGCCTATTGGCCTTATGGGCTACATGTTAATGCTTTCGCACTTTGCGATGGCAGTACAAGGATTTTTATATGCTCCATTCTATCGTATAAAAAAATGGCATTTTATAGTAGCAGCTGTGTGGACGTTGCATAACGATGCAATTGATTATTTATTTTGGCAAATGCCGCGATATGGAATTATGCATTTGTTTGTAGAGGAAATTGGTTATTTTACGTTTTGGTTAAGTATTGCTGTACTATGTATTACATATTATTGTTGCTTACGTGAGCAAAGGAAACAATTTTCTTTATGATGGTTAGAACATTTAGGGGGAGAACATGGAGAAAAATAAGAGTGGTACAAAAATACTGGATCGATTGATTACTTTAGTTGTTTCATATAGCATAGCATTTTCTATTTTTGCACTCGCAACAACGGCAGTTGTCTATGGAAAATGGCTGTATTATTTTGAAATTGATTTTTTAAATATTCCTGATTTAGCGGATATGACGAAGGATGAAATTAAAAGAAATTACGATGTGCTTATTACATATTTATCCCCGTTTTATGACGGAGCATTACATTTGCCAACATTAGATATGTCCACAAATGGCCGTATTCATTTTGTAGATGTTAAAAATATTTTAGTAAAGATTCAATATGTGATGTATGCGACAATTATGATTGCAGTGATAGGCGGAATTTATTTATTAAAAAAGAAAAATGAAAAGTTTTTACTGCATGGATCGATTTTAACAATCATTTTTCCGATAGCGCTTATGTTACCAATTGCTATTAATTTTGAAAAGAGTTTTGTATTATTCCATAAACTTTTATTTAGTAATGATTATTGGGTTTTTGATCCTGAAAAAGATCCAATTATATTAATGTTACCAGAAGAGTTCTTTATGCATGCTGCGTGTGCTATTTTATTATTCATTTTAGGTGGTAGTATACTTTGTTACAGTTTATATCGATATTTCGTAAAAAAGAAAAGGATGTCACAGAAAAAATTCTCTGCTTAAAGAGAATTTTTTTCTTTGTAAAATGATAATATATTTTTCGGTCTAGTTCTGTTCTATTCTTGTCCAAATTAACATATTTTGTACTAGTAGTTATAGGGGGGACCGGGATGAAGAGAACATTAATTGGATTGATAGCATTTCTAATTATAATGTTTCCGTTACGTATATATGCTGAAGAGTGGAATGAGCTAACAGGGTTGTTAGACGACTCGTTACAGTTAGTGAAGCGTAATGAAGATGAAAAAGCGGTACAAGTATTACAACATTTCTCGGAGCAATTTTTAATAAAGGGGAATGAAAAGAAGCAGGAAGTAACACCAGATCAAGTTAGAGTTATTTCTTTAGCTTACGATAAGGCGCAACAATCGCTCTCTGAAGAAGGTTTAGGTAAGCAAGCTAAAATTGATAATGTGCTGGCATTACAACTTGCTGTTGATGCACAAGTATCGAAATATCAACCACTTTGGATGGAAAGAGAAAGGAAAGTAATGGATGCCTTTTCTCAAATGGAAAAAGCGATGGAAAAAGAAGATGCTGGGCAGTTTCAACAAACGTTAAATACGTTTTTAAATGAATTCAATATTATTTATCCAAGCCTAATGATTGCTTTGCCAGAAAACGAGGTTCAGCGTGTAAATGTTCATTTATCTTATTTAGATGAATTTCGTAACGTTATGTTAAAAACGAAAGGCGGCCAAATGCAATTAGGGATTATTAAAGGGGATTTGCAAAAGATATTTCACACAGTAAAAAAAGATGAAATTGCACCCTCTCTCATTTGGTTTATGACAATTACTGGGGGACTTATTTTCTTCACATTAACTTATGTTGGATGGAGAAAGTATAAAGGAGAGAGAGAAAAAAGAAAAAGTAATGTACATTCTAAAAATAGATAATGCAATAAATAAAGATATGGATTGTAAGGTTTATTCATTGACAATAGTGGCAGAAGAAAATAGAATGAGAAGTACTATAATTAAAACTTCAATGGAGGTTCATGATGTTTTATTTAATTTACTTCGCGATCATAATGATCATACCGTTGTATGCACAGTCAAGAGTACGTAGTGCCTATAGCAAGTATTCACAAGTTTATTCAACATCAGGTATGACAGGAGCGGAAGTGGCTCGAAAAATTTTAGATGAAAATGGATTATACAACGTAGCTGTAGAAGAAACACCAGGTCATTTATCAGACCATTATGATCCAACCGCTAAGACGGTTCGATTATCAACAGATAACTATTATGGACATTCAGTTGCTGGTACAGCAGTTGCAGCACACGAAGTAGGACACGCAATTCAAGATGCAAAAGATTATAAATTTATGCGCGTTCGTCATTCGTTAGTGCCAGTTGCAAACTTTGGTTCGAATATGTCTTGGATTTTCGTCCTAATCGGTATATTTGCACAAATGTCTGGTTTGTTGTTATTAGGTATCATTTTAATGGCAGCAGGTGTTGTGTTCCAGCTCGTTACATTGCCAGTTGAGTTTGATGCGTCAAAGCGCGCAATGCAACAAATTGAAGCGTTAGGTATTGTATCAACAGATGAATATGGGCAAGCTCGTAAAGTATTAAATGCGGCAGCATTAACATATGTAGCAGCTGCAGCTGTAGCGGTATTTGAATTATTACGTCTCGTATTAATGTATACTGGTATGCAGCGTAGCGACGACTAAAGACTATCAATTTTGATAGTCTTTTTTTGTTGTATGGATTGAATTATATAATGTATTGCAAATAGAAATAATAGAAGTAATGCGGAAAGGCGGTGGGGGGAAATGAAATATCCAGACCATTTAGTAAAACAAGTGCAAGAGCGCAGTGCTCCTTATCAACTAGAAGGTTTTTTAAGTGGACAAGGTCCTGAAAATCCAAAATTTATGTTGTTAGGAGAAGCGCCTGGTGAAACAGAAATTCATAATGGGATTCCGTTTAGCGGGAGGGCGGGAAAACAATTAATGGATTTTTTAGAGCGTATTGATGTTACAAGGGAAGAAGTATATATTACGAGCGCTGTTCGAAGTAGACCTTATAAATGGCGAGAGAAAAAAGAAAGAAATGGTGAAATCATACAAAAAAAGTATAATAGAACGCCAAATCAGGGAGAAATAGTTGCCCATGCGCCTTTGTTAGATTATGAATTAGAGAAAATACATCCGAAGCTTATCGTCACGCTTGGAAATATCGGTCTTCAACGTTTAACAGGAAAAAATAAAAAAATCACAGATGTACACGGGCAATTATTAAAACAGCCCATTCAAAAATTAAAGGATATGCAAAGTGCAGAGTTTACATGGTCAGAGAAAGAATATCATGTTTTTCCGACTTTTCATCCAGCTTCCATTTTTTATAATCGGAGTTTATTGGAGCTTATTCATGAGGATTTTGAGAAGCTTAAAAGACTTGTAATAAAAAACTAGAAAAGCTAAGGCGCTTTTCTAGTTACATTTAATTATGTAAAGGGTTTTTATTTTCATCTAACGTAAATCCTTCACCAACTACATCATGTACATCACTTACAGCGACAAAAGCATGAGGATCTACAGAAGTAATGATATTCTTTAATTTCACGATTTCATTTTTAGCAACAACGCAATACAATACGTTACGTTCCACTTTTGTATACGATCCAACAGCTTTTAAAAAGGTTGCTCCGCGCTCCATTTCAGATAAAATTTTGGCAGCAATTTCATCGTTTTTCTCTGAGATAATAGTCGCTCCTTTGGCAGCATAAGCTCCTTCTTGCATAAAATCAATGACTTTAGCACCGATAAAAACAGCAACTAGCGTATACATGCCCTCGCGGTATGATAAATAGGTAAGAATAGAGACTACGATAACGACAGCATCAAACATAAACATTGTTTTCCCCATACTCCAGCCAACATATTTGTGAGCTAGTCGTGCGATAATATCTACACCGCCAGTAGTCCCGCCATATTTAAATATTATTCCAAGGCCGATACCGATAAATGCCCCGGCGAATAAAGCTGCGAGTGTCATATCATTTTGCAAGTTTAAATGTAAGTTGAGTACTTCGTAACGCTGGAAAATCCATAGAAATAAAGATACGCTAAAGGTGCCAATTAATGTATATAAAAATGTCGTTCTGCCAAGTAACCTCCAACCAATAAAAAATATAGGGATATTTAAAATTAAGTTTGAGTAGGAAGGATCAAACTTAAATAAAAAATACAATAATAGTGTAATACCAGTAAACCCACCCTCTGCAAGGTGGTTTTCAATATTGATATTGACAATACCGAAAGAAAATATAGCGGAACCGATTAAAATAAAAATAATATTTCGCATCTTCAATTTTGATGTCATATAGAAATCCCCCTAATTATGTAATGATTGCATTGCTCCGCTGAAACAGTAAAACATAATAATAAGTAATTTCTAGTTGCTAGTGAAAATAGTAAGAACTTGATTGATGTGGGCTGATCTTTTGTGAAAAGCACAAAAGAAGGTTTCACTTTATCCCGCTCTAACGGCTGATAGGAGATGAAGCAAAGAAGAGGGGCAAACCAGCCGTAGGAACTCGATTAGTTCAACTAATCTTTTGCAAAAAGCGCAAAAGAAGTTTCACTTTACCCCGTACCAACGGCTGGTAGGAGATAAAGCTCTGAAGAAAGGCGAACCAGCCGTAGGAACCCGATTAGTTCAACTAATCTTTTGCAAAAAAACGCAAAAGAAGTTTCACTTTACCCCGTACCAACGGCTGGTAGGAGATAAAGCTCTGAAGAAAGGCGAACCAGCCGTAGGAACCCGATTAGTTCAACTAATCTTTTGCAAAAAAACGCAAAAGAAGTTTCACTTTATTATAGTCTATCCAAAAATGGGTCGCAAATAGGTGTTTGGCGGGGAATAATATTTGTCAAATCGCGATGAATTGGCTAACATGAAAGAGGAAGGATTAGAGGTGAATAGTATGGAAGCAAAAACGATGAAAGATATGCAGAAAGAAGTAGATGCATATATTGGTCAGTTTAAAGAAGGTTATTTCAGTCCGCTTGCAATGATGGCTCGTTTAACGGAAGAAATGGGAGAGCTTGCAAGAGAGGTAAATCATTATTATGGTGAGAAACCGAAGAAAACAACTGAAAAAGAAAGAAGTATTGAAGAAGAGCTTGGAGATGTATTATTTGTTATGATTTGTATGGCAAATAGTTTAAATATTGATTTAGAGACAGCACATAACATTGTAATGAATAAATTTAATACACGTGATAAAGATCGCTGGACACGTATTGATGAGGGAGAGAAAGAATAATGAAAGAAATTAAAGTAATTATCGCCGGACCAAGAGGACGTATGGGACATGAAGCAGTTCTTCTTATGGAAAGAACGGAACATTTTAATTTAGTAGCAGCAGTGGATTATAAGCATGGTGGTGAGAAGATTTCTGATTTACCTGGCATGCCAGCATTACATGCACCGATTTACGCTGATTTACATACTTGTTTAGATGAAGTAGAAGCAGATGTGTTGTTAGATTTAACAACACCAGAAGTGGGGAAACAACACGTTACACTTGCAGTTGAGCGTGGACTTCGTTCGGTTATTGGTACAACTGGATTTACAGAAGAAGAATTGGCACGTTTAACAGAGAATGCAAAAGAAAAAGCAGTAGGAACAATTATTGCTCCAAACTTTGCAATTGGTGCAGTTCTTATGATGAAATTCTCACAAATGGCAGCGAAATATTTCCAAGATGTTGAGGTAATTGAATTACATCATGATCAAAAATTAGACGCACCATCTGGTACAGCTGTAAAAACGGTAGAGTTAATTCGTCAAAATCGTGAATCAAAGCAGCAAGGTCATCCAAAAGAAGTAGAGCAACTAGCAGGTGCACGTGGTGCAAATGTAGACGGTATTCACATTCATAGTGTACGTTTGCCAGGGCTTATTGCACACCAAGAAGTAATGTTCGGTGGAGATGGACAAATGTTAACAGTTCGTCATGATTCATTCAATCGTGCATCATTTATGTCAGGTGTAAAACTATCAATTGAGACAGTAATGAACCTTGATCATCTTGTGTACGGTTTAGAAAATATTATCGACTAAAGGGGAGACAACGGATGAAAATTGCCTTAATCGCACATGACAAAAAGAAAAATGATATGGTTTCGTTTGCATACGCATATAAACCAATTTTTGAACAACATGAATTATTTGCAACAGGAACGACAGGGCTTCGTATTATGGAAGCGACTGGATTAGTTGTAACAAGATATCAATCTGGCCCTCTTGGTGGAGATCAAGAAATTGGTGCAATGATTGCAAAGAACGATTTAGATATGGTGATTTTCTTCCGCGATCCATTAACAGCACAGCCGCATGAACCGGATGTGAATGCATTGCTTCGTTTATGTGATGTATATGCGATTCCACTTGCAACGAATATGGCAAGTGCTGAAATGTTAATGCACGCATTAGAGCGAGGAGATTTAGATTATCGTAAGTTAAGAAAATGAGGGGAACAATTATGAGTGGATTACATATATTAGCGTTTGGTGCTCATGCCGATGATGTTGAAATCGGCATGGCTGGTACCATCGCTAAATATACAAAGCAAGGGTATGAAGTAGGTATTTGTGATTTAACAGAAGCTAATCTTTCTTCAAATGGAACGATAGAGTTGAGAAAAGAAGAAGCGAAGGTTGCAGCTCGTATAATGGGAGTAAAAACGAGGCTGAATTTAGCGATGCCAGACCGTGGTTTGTATATGAAAGAAGAGTATATACGTGAAATTGTCAAGGTGATCCGTACATATAAACCAAAACTAGTTTTTGCACCGTACTATGAAGATCGCCATCCAGATCATGCAAATTGTGCAAAGCTTGTGGAAGAGGCTATTTTTTCAGCAGGAATCCGTAAATATATGCCGGAACTTTCACCACATCGTGTGGAGTCTTTTTATAATTATATGATTAATGGTTTTCATAAACCGAATTTTTGTATAGATATAAGTGAGTACCTCTCTATAAAGGTGGAAGCATTAGAAGCGTATGAAAGTCAGTTTTCAACAGGGAGCGATGGTGTTAAGACACCGTTAACAGAAGGTTACGTTGAAACTGTAATCGCTCGTGAGAAGATGTTTGGAAAAGAAGTTGGAGTCTTGTATGCCGAGGGATTTATGAGTAAGAAACCGGTTTTATTACATGCTGATTTATTAGGGGGATGTAAATGAAATTAAAAATAGGTATTACATGTTATCCTTCTGTAGGTGGTTCTGGAGTTGTTGGAACAGAATTAGGAAAGCAATTGGCGGAACGTGGGCATGAAATTCACTTTATTACATCGGGTTTACCATTCCGGTTAAATAAAGTATATCCAAACATTTATTTTCATGAAGTGACGGTAAATCAATACTCTGTATTTCAATATCCACCATACGATTTAGCGTTAGCAAGTAAAATGGCCGAGGTTGCACAAAGAGAAAACTTAGACATTTTACATGTGCATTACGCAATACCACATGCAATTTGTGCATATTTAGCAAAACAAATGATCGGAGAGCGTATTAAAATTGTTACAACCTTACATGGAACAGATATTACTGTGTTAGGTTCCGACCCTTCGTTAAATAATTTAATTCGTTTTGGTATTGAGCAATCGGATGTTGTCACTGCTGTCTCGCATTCATTAATTAACGAAACACATGAGCTTGTAAAACCAAGTAAAGAAATTCAAACGGTATATAACTTTATAGACGAACGTGTATATTTCAAGCGTAATATGTCTCAATTAAAGAAAGAATACGGTATAAGTGAGAGTGAAAAAGTACTTATTCATATTTCGAATTTCCGTAAAGTGAAACGTGTGCAGGATGTTGTTCAGGCATTTGCTAAAATTGTTAAAGAAGTAGATGCGAAGTTGCTTCTTGTTGGAGACGGACCAGAATTCTGTACGATTTTACAGATAGTGAAGAATTTACATATTGAAGATCGCGTTTTATTCCTAGGGAAGCAAGATAATGTTGCAGAACTACTTGCGATGAGTGATTTAATGTTGCTTCTATCAGAGAAGGAAAGTTTTGGTCTTGTTTTATTAGAAGCAATGGCGTGTGGTGTACCTTGTATCGGAACGCGGGTTGGAGGTATTCCAGAGGTTATTCAACACGGGGAAACAGGATATTTATGTGAAGTTGGCGATACAACAGGAGTGGCAAATCAAGCTATTCAGCTATTAAAGGACGAGGAACTTCACCGTAATATGGGAGAACGAGCAAGAGAAAGTGTTTATGAGCAATTTCGCTCAGAAAAAATTGTTTCACAATATGAAACGATTTACTATGACGTACTAAGGGATGACAAAAATGGAAAGATTTAAAAAAGCTAGTTCTATTATTGAGACATTAAAGCAACAAGGACATGAGGCTTACTTTGTTGGTGGGAGCGTACGAGATCTTATTATCGATAGGCCGATTGGAGATATTGATATTGCGACATCTGCTCTACCAGAAGAAGTGATGGCTATATTCCCAAGAAATGTTCCTGTTGGTCTTGAGCATGGAACTGTAATTGTTGTAGAAAATGGTGAGCCTTATGAGGTAACTACTTTTCGAACAGAAAGCGAATATGAAGATTTTCGAAGACCTAGTAGTGTTCAATTTGTTCGTTCATTAGAAGAGGATTTAAAACGTCGTGATTTCACGATGAATGCAATTGCTATGACAGAAGAAGGCAAAATGGTTGATTTATTTGCTGGACAGGAAGCCATTCAACAGAGAGAAATTGTGACAGTTGGAAATGCTGCGGATCGTTTTCAAGAAGATGCCCTGCGAATGATGCGTGGTATTCGGTTTGTAAGCACGTTAGGTTTTTCATTAGAAATGAAAACGAAGCAAGCGATTGAAACGCATGGGCATTTGCTAGAACATATAGCAATTGAGCGTATTACAGTAGAGTTTGAGAAACTGTTAACTGGTACATATTGTGTGAAAGGTCTCAAAGAATTAGTAGAGACGAAGCTATTTTCTCATTTGCCATATTTACAAATGTCAGAAGAGAGACTGTTAAAAGCTACGCAGTATAAATGGGATTCTTTCGAAACGGATATTGAGGCGTGGGCATTTTTCTTATATTGTATCGGAGAAGAACATCCATCTGTCTTTTTACGTCAATGGAAGTTTTCGAATAAAAAAATAAAAGATATTGTTGCAGTTTTATTGGCAATTCGTACTAGAAAGGAGAAGGATTGGGATACAGTCCTTCTTTATAAAACGGGAATTCATATCGCTGAAATGGCAGAGAGAGTATATGAAGCGATGATTGAAAGCTATGACCCTACATCTGTTGAACGAGTACAATTAATGTTTCATGCATTGCCAATCCAGGAACGTCAAGAAATGAATGTGACTGGTAATGATTTATTAAACTGGGCAAACAAAAAGCCTGGTCCGTGGGTTGCTGAAATGCTTCAGAAAATCGAAGAAGCAATCGTACAAGGAAACGTAGTTAATGAGAAAGAGCGTATAAGGGAGTGGCTGCAAGGATGCAATCTACTATAAGAAAGCAGTTATTGCAAGTTTTTTCTGAAGCGGATGGCGAGTTTGTATCCGGCCAAACAATTAGTGATAAACTTGGTTGTTCAAGAACTGCTGTGTGGAAACATATGGAGGATCTGCGGAGTGAGGGATATGAACTTGAAGCTGTGCGCCGATTAGGTTACCGAATTGCAAGTAAGCCAGACAAAGTGACTGCTAATGAAATTCAGTTAGGGCTACAAACGAAGCGGATTGGTAGAACAGTGTATTTTGAAGAAACTGTTGAATCAACGCAGCACATTGCAGCAAAACTTGCTTATGAAGGTGCAGAAGAAGGAACTGTCGTTGTAGCAGAAGAACAAACAGCGGGAAGAGGTCGTTTAAGCAGAAAATGGCATTCACCAAAAGGAACAGGGATTTGGATGAGTATTATTTTACGCCCGTCAATCCCAGTTCATCATGCACCGCAACTTACTTTGTTAGCGGCTGTTAGTGTTGCACAGGCAATTGAAAAATGTACAGGTGTAAACGTAGGAATAAAATGGCCAAATGATATTTTAATTCAAGGTAAAAAGGCTGTAGGTATATTAACAGAAATGCAAGCGGATCCTGATAAAATTAATGCTGTCATTATGGGCATCGGTATTAATGCGAATCAAAAGCAAGAACATTTTGATGAAGAAATTCAGCACATCGCTACTTCATTAGCGATTGAATCAGGTAAGCCGATTGTTCGTGCAGAACTTATGCAACAAATCTATTTACAACTAGAAAAATTATATGAAGAATATTTACAAAATGGTTTCTCTGTCATTAAAATTCTTTGGGAAAGTTACGCTGTGAGCATCGGGAAAGAAATTACCGCTCGAACGATGAGAGAGACAATTACGGGGTTAGCAAAAGGAATCACAGAGGATGGTGTATTACTTCTGGAGGATCATGAGGGGAAAGTACATCATATTCATTCTGCAGATATCGAAATTAAGTAAAAGAAGTTCCTCTTTTGGAACTTCTTTTTATTTCAATAGTTTTGAGTTGAATTTGTAACATGATAATAAATTCTTTTCATATTTAAAGTTCATTTCAAAATAGCTTCCGTCGAGTTGACCTGGCATGTTATTTGACGATTACTTTGCCTGTCATTCCTTTAAGAAGATGGTATCGACATATTAATTCATATGTACCAGTATTTTTAGGTTTCACGGTAATATTCTTTTCTTTTCCTGACTGGACTACGACGTCAATACCGAGTTTTTTCACTGTAAAGGTGTGCTCGTTTTTACCTTTATTTTTCAATAGTAATGTTGTTGATCCTTCAAGCGGAATCGTGATGACATTTGGATTAAAGTAATCATCATTTAGTTCAACCTCAATCACTTTCGTTAAATCGGTGGGTTGTGTTACGACATGAACTGAGGCAAATACTTGGGAGGATCCTAAAGACATCCACCATACAATCATTACAAGCAAACTGCTGAATCGAAATAACCACCTGTTCATAGACATCTGCAATTCTCCTTTGTTAAGTACTTTCCTCAATTAACCTGCATCATTAGTTTAAGAGTTATACTATATAGTTAAATTGATTACAGAAAAAATTAACTTGGACTTTTTTAACATGCGTTGAAAAAACATGTATCTTTTCAGGATTGAATTATCCATAAAAACTGTATAGCATATATACTCTCGTGTTAAATTTCATATACCGTAATAAGAATAAAAAATTATTTTTTCGAAAAAATGTAGTAATTCCTTTTTGTAGTTTGCTATAATTAGTTCGAATGTGGGCAGTATCAGAGCGAACTGCACCATGATTCGAAGTCATACGAAAAATAATAACTTGGATTCTGCCTTGATCCAATAACGGACTGGGACAGAGGGATGAATAATGCCGACTAACACACAACCCTTCTGCCCTTTTATGGCCAGAGGGGTTTTTTTATATGATTTCGGCCATCTCCTCTCTCCTGCATAAAGGAGGAGTAGTTTTTGAAAACAAAAACAGATTTTTTGAAGATGAAAGAGCAAGGTGAGCCGATTACAATGCTAACGGCGTATGATTATCCATCTGCTAAATTAGCAGAAGAAGCTGAAGTTGATATGATTCTAGTTGGAGATTCTCTTGGAATGGTTGTACTCGGATACGATTCAACAGTACCTGTAACAGTAGAGGATATGATTCATCATACGAAAGCTGTACGCCGCGGAGCGAAAGAGACGTTTATTGTAACTGATATGCCATTTATGTCGTATCACGTATCATTACAAGAAACGATGGTGAATGCACGCCGCATCGTTCAAGAGAGCGGGGCACACGCACTGAAGGTAGAAGGTGCTGGAGAAGTTATATCGACGATTCAATATTTGACGAACGCAGGAATTCCTGTTGTAGCGCATTTAGGTTTAACCCCTCAATCTGTAGGAGTGTTGGGTGGATATAAAGTGCAAGGAAAAGATGCGGAGAGTGCAAAAAAATTAATAGAAGATGCAAAGAAATGTGAAGAAGCTGGTGCAATAGCGCTTGTGTTAGAATGTGTACCAATGCAGTTAGCAGAACTTATTTCAGAGCAACTAACAATACCGACAATTGGGATTGGTGCAGGACAAAAAGTAGATGGGCAAGTGCTTGTTTATCATGATCTTATCTCATACGGCGTAAATCGTGTTCCGAAATTTGTGAAGCAATATACGTCTGTTCAAGAGGAGATTGTGCGTGGGATTTCACAATATGTTACTGAAGTAAAGACAAGGCAATTTCCTGAAGAAAAACATTCGTTCACAATGAAAGAGGAAGAATGCTTAGCGTTATACGGAGGAAAACAATAATGAAAATCGTAACTACAGTGCAAGAGATGCAGCAAATTACGAGCGAACTTCGTGCAAGTGGAAAGAGTATTGGTTTTGTTCCAACAATGGGTTATTTACATGAAGGCCATGCTACTTTATTACGTAAGGCAAGAGAAGAAAATGAAATTGTAGTTTTAAGTGTATTTGTAAACCCACTACAATTTGGCCCAAATGAAGATTTAGATCGATATCCTCGTGATATTGATAGAGATGAAAATGTAGCAAAAGAAAACGGTGTAGATTATTTATTTTATCCGAGTGTAGAAGAAATGTATCCAGCAGAACAAACAACAACGGTAGAAGTTGTGAAGCGCACGGACGTATTATGCGGTCAACAAAGACCTGGTCATTTTGCTGGTGTTGCAACTGTACTAATGAAACTATTTAATATTACGCTGCCAAAGCGTGCTTATTTCGGTATGAAAGATGCTCAACAAGTTGCAGTAATTGAAGGGTTTGTAACTGATTTCAATATTCCAGTTACAATCGTACCAGTTGATATTGTAAGGGAAGAAGATGGTTTAGCGAAAAGTTCTCGTAACGTGTACCTATCACAAGATGAACGTGAAGAAGCTCTTCATTTATACCGCAGCCTATGTATAGCGAAAGAAAGAATTGAGGCAGGTGAACGTAATCCCGAAATCATTACAAATCTTGTGAAAGAGTATATTGAGACGCATACGAAAGGCACTGTAGATTATGCAGATTTATATGCATATCCGTCATTAACAATGGTAGAGAAAGTCAAAGGAAGAATCATTTTAGCTATTGCAGTTAAGTTTGAAAATGTAAGATTAATTGACAATATAACATTAACAGTTAAATAAGGGGGAGCATCTATGTTTCGCACAATGATGAGAGCAAAGTTACATCGTGCAACTGTAACGGAGGCAAATTTAAATTATGTAGGTAGTATTACAATTGATGAAGACTTAATGGATGCAGTAAATATTGTAGAAAACGAAAAAGTCCAAATTGTAAATAATAATAATGGTGCTCGCTTAGAGACATACGTTATTAAAGGGGAACGCGGTAGTGGTGTTGTTTGTTTAAACGGTGCTGCGGCAAGGCTTGTACAACCAGGGGACAAAGTAATTATTATTTGTTATGGGCTAGTTACGGAAGAAGAGATTCATAAACAAGAACCAAAAATTGCAGTATTAGACGATGATAATCAAATTATTGAAATGTTAGGTGCTGAAAAAGCGGGTACGATATTATAAGTAGAAAGGCTATCTCCATTGCGGAGATAGCTTTTTTGTGCATCTTTTCATTAAGATGAGATAAAACGTGGTATAGTAACATTATATAAATTATTGTTGTTTGAAAGGTAAGAAATTGAGGTGTTACATATATGAGTAAGCGTTATGTCGTTGTTGATTTAGAGACGACAGGGAACTCCTGGAAAGATGGGAAGGATAAAATTACCCAAATTGCAGCTGTTGTAGTAGAAGATGGAGAGATATTGGAGATTTTTTCGTCTTTTGTTAACCCAAAGAGAGAGATCCCACCATTTATTACAGAATTAACAGGGATTGATGAAAGTCTTGTAAAACAAGCCCCGTTATTTCAAGATGTAGCCCCGATGATTGTTGAGCTATTACAAGGTGCGGCTTTCGTTGCGCATAATGTTCACTTTGATTGGAATTTTTTAAATGAAGAATTAAGGCAAGCTGGATATACAGAAATACATTGTCCGAAAATCGACACGGTTGAATTGGCTCAAATTCTTTTGCCGACAGCCGATAGTTATAAATTACGTGATTTAGCTAAGAAGCATGAACTAGAGCACGATCAACCACATCGTGCGGATAGTGATGCTCTTGCAACAGCGGAATTATTTTTACAATTTTTAAATGAAATTGAAAAGTTACCACTTGTCACGTTGCAATCGCTTTATGAATTAAGTGATGTGTTCCAAAGCGATATAGCTGATGTGCTTTCTGAAAATATTTTAAAGAAAGTAATGCACGGTAAAGAAGATATAGCGGAGTATGAAATACATCGAAATATTGCGCTGAAAAAGCGGAACTATTCCTTAAACCTTGGAGAAACGTGTTCATCAAAGTTTGATGCTTTCTTGAATAAAACGATGGATAAATTGGAATCACATATGCCAAAGTTTGAAAGAAGAGAAAGTCAACAACTGATGATGAAAGAGATATATACGGCGTTAAGAGATTCTCGTTTTTCACTAATTGAAGCGGGTACAGGAACAGGAAAGACTCTTGCTTATTTGCTTCCTAGTCTTTATTTTGCAAAGAGAAAAGAAGAACCTGTCATTATAAGTACACAAACGGTACAACTCCAACAACAAATATTAGAAAAAGAAATTCCGTTATTACAAAAAATAATGCCATTTTCATTTGAGGCAGCTCTTCTAAAAGGAAGAAAGCATTATTTATGCTTACATAAATTTGAGTATGCTTTGCAAGAGGAAGAAAAAAATTATGATATGGCACTTACGAAGGCGAAGATTTTAGTTTGGCTATTGCAAACTGAAACAGGTGATCGAGACGAATTAAATATTCCTGAGGGCGGAAAGTTACTTTGGAATCGTATTTGTAGCGATGCCTATAGCCCAGGTGGTATGCAAAGTAATTGGTTTAGTCGTTGTTTTTATCAGCGAGCGAAGAATAAAGCTTTATTTGCAGATATCGTTATTACAAATCATGCGTTATTATTTCAAGATTTTTCAAGTGAAGAACCGTTGTTTGCTTCATGCGAACATATTATTTTTGATGAAGCTCACCATATTGAAGAAGCTGCGAGTAGAACATTGGGTGAACAGTTCTCTTGTATGTATTTTCAATTGGTTATATCTCGTCTTGGGACGCTAGAAACAGAAGATGTACTCTCCAAAGTATATAAAATGATGAAAAAATCAGAGCAAACATCTCGTTCAACTTTCCGGATGATAAGTTATAGTTTGAAGGAACTTAAGTTTGATGCGGATGAACTCTTCCAAATGTTACGTACTTTTATATTTAAACAAACAAAGCAAGAGCAAGGAACGAATAATATGCCGCTCATCTATAGGTATAACGCAGAACTAGAAAAAGGTAAGTTGTGGGATAGTATCGTCGAATTAACAAATCGTTTTATATATGAATTAAGAAGGGTAGTAACTGCTCTTGAGAAGCAAGTGGATATATTGCAAAGTAAGTTAGAATGGGAGATGCATGTTGTAACAGGTGAATTTATGCATTTAATTGAGTTGCTGAGAAAGATGGCAGAATCATTACAGTTACTCGTATTAGAAAAGAATTCGTATGTAACTTGGATGGAGACTGAAACGAAAGGGACGATTCATTCAACAGTTCTATATGCACAGCCTGTTCATATTGGTGAAAGATTTGCTGATGAGTTTTTAACAGAAAAAAAGAGTGTTATTTTTACATCCGCAACACTAACAGTTAACGATACGTTTGATTATATAAAAGAGGAACTTGGTTTACATGATTTCGCTCCAAATACTTTAAAGGTTCCGTCGCCATTTCGTTATGATGAACAAATGAAATTAATGGTTTCAACGGATGTACCTTTTATTAAGCAAGTAAGTAATGAGCGATATATTGAATCTGTATCGGAACATATTGCAAAGATAGCGAAAGCCACAAAAGGCAGAATGCTCGTTTTATTCACTTCGTATGAAATGTTAAAAGAAGCGTATGCGAATTTAAAAAATAATGATGAATTAGAGGGTTATTTATTACTCACCCAAAGTGTGAATAATAGAAGTCGAAGCCGCTTAATTCGAAAGTTTCAAGAGTTCGACAAATCAATTTTATTAGGGACGAGCAGTTTCTGGGAAGGAATAGATATTCCAGGAGATGCCTTAAGTTGTCTTGTTATAGTCCGTCTACCATTTACACCTCCTCATCAGCCGATGATGGAAGCGAAAGGTGAGTGGCTAAAAAATCAAGGTGAAGATGTATTCGCTAAATTAGCGCTCCCACAAGCAATATTACGTTTCAAACAAGGATTCGGCCGCTTAATTCGAACAAATACAGATACAGGAACGGTAGTAGTGTTAGATCGTCGTTTGACGAGTTCTTCCTATGGAAAACGATTTCTACAATCGATTCCTAACGTACCTCTTTATGAAGGACCATTAGAAGAATTGTTAGTACAATTAGAAGAACCATCAAATGAATAAAAATGGAAGAAAAATACGCCTGAAGTACTTATAAACTTCAGGCGTAAAAAATGTGGGTAGGAGGAATTTTATTTTTCTTACTTCTTGTATACAAAATGTGTTGGTTTTCGACTTGAAACCTTTTTTTGCTGTACATGTCCTGCTATAATAGATGGGTGATGAAGCAGGGGTTGTAAAGAATGTACTCTTATTGTAACCGCATTGCGTTCTTCTATAATTAGAAATTTTTGTGTAACGGAGGAGTTTTTTCATGGAGAAGAAAATCGAAGTACTATCAACGACGCGTATTAAATATTCGTCGGATTTGTATAAAATTGTTGATAGTTTAAATCGTACGTTAAAAGAGCAGGACCTCATGTTCGGACTAGCATTAGACGAAAAAGATAAAGAAACAGCTGTATTTACGATTTACAGAACGTAGTGATACAATGAAAAAGTGGATTTTTGCAATCATTATTGTTATCGTTGCTAGCGGAATATATGGGGCGTATGTTTATAATAAAGCGATGGGAAAGAAAATTCCAAAAGAGTCGAAATTTGTAGAAATTGCTAAAGAAAAAGCAAAGCTTACAAAGGTGAAATCTGTTGATTATTACAACGGAAAATCTGCATATATAGTCGTGCAAGGTACAGATGAAAAGGGAGAACAACTTATCGTTTGGGTGCCTGAGAAAAAAGGGGATACTGTAGTAAGGAAAAAGAGCGAAGGTATTTCTGAAAAAGAGGCTATACAAAGAACAATAGAGCAAGTCGGCAATGAAAGTAAGGAATCAAAAAGTAAGCCGAAAAAGATTATGAAAGTGAAATTAGGCTTTGAAAATGATGTACCACTATGGGAAGTTACATATATTGATGATGACAATCGTTATAGTTATTACTATCTTGAATTTAAAGATGGAAAATTTTTAAGACGATATAGCATTGAAAAATAGATGTAGGGGGAACTACAAATGAAATTAGCAAAGCGAGTAGCTGCTTTAACACCGTCTTCAACTTTAGAAATTACAGCAAAGGCACAAGCATTAAAAGCAGAGGGTCATGATGTAATTGCATTAGGGGCAGGGGAACCTGACTTTAATACACCAGAGCATATTATGGATGCTGCACATAAAGCGATGTTAGAAGGGCATACGAAGTATACACCAACAGGTGGATTACAATCGTTAAAACAAGAAATTGTGAAGAAATTTACTCGCGATCAAGGTATTGCGTATGATCCATCTGAAATTATTGTATGTAATGGTGCAAAGCATGCATTATATACATTATTCCAAGTATTACTTGATGAGGGAGATGAAGTTATCATCCCAACTCCTTACTGGGTAAGCTATCCAGAGCAAGTAAAGCTTGCTGGCGGTAAGCCGGTTTATGTAGAAGGTTTAGAAGACAATGAGTACAAAATTACAGCAAAGCAGCTGCGTGAGGCAATTAC
The DNA here is from genome assembly GCF_041360755.1 of Bacillus sp. RCC_6_1. Lineage (NCBI taxonomy): Bacteria > Bacillati > Bacillota > Bacilli > Caryophanales > Bacillaceae > Bacillus > Bacillus sp. RCC_6_1. Next base: position 910,159 of record NZ_JBFUPV010000001.1, on the reverse strand, counting down.
AGAGAAAACGAAAGCAGTTATTATTAATTCACCGAGCAATCCAACAGGAATGATTTATAGCAAAGAAGAATTACAACAGCTTGGAGAAGTATGTTTAGAACATGATATTTTAATCGTTTCTGATGAAATTTATGAAAAATTAATTTATGGTGGCGTAGAATATACTTCAATTGCCCAGCTTTCTAATGCATTAAAAGAACAAACACTTATTATTAATGGTGTATCTAAATCTCATTCTATGACAGGATGGCGTATTGGATATGCTGCAGGAAATAAGCAGCTTATTAAAGCAATGACGAATTTAGCGAGTCATAGTACGTCAAACCCTACTTCAATCGCTCAATACGGCGCAATTGCGGCATACGCAGGCTCACAAGAACCTGTGGAAACAATGCGCCAAGCCTTTGAAGAGAGATTAAACATCATTTATGATAAATTAATTCAAATTCCTGGCTTTACTTGTATTAAACCGCAAGGTGCATTTTACTTATTCCCTAACGTAAAAGAAGCTGTAGCTTTATCAGGATATGCAACAGTTGATGATTGGGCAAAAGCTCTATTAGAAGAGGAAAAAGTGGCTCTTGTACCAGGTACAGGATTTGGTGCTCCAAATAATGTTCGTTTATCATATGCGACATCTCTTGAACAAGTAGAGAAAGCATTAGAGCGCATCCATACATTTATGAAAAGTAAAGTGCAAGCTTAATTTTATATTTCATTCATGTAATATAAAAAACCTCCCTATTAATGGGGAGGTTTTTTTGACGGATTGTGGCAAAAAGAAATAGCTAAAGGTGTGTTATACTAGAGAGCGAGGTGTTTGGTGATGAAAAAGAAAATGATGTTACAGTGGTTTGAGCAGGGAAGCATTGCAATTCCAAAATTGCTTATGATGCATTATAAAAAATTAGGTTTAAATGAGACGGAATTTATGGTTGTACTTCATGTACACACATTTTTAGAATCAGGTAATTCGTTTCCGACTCCTTCAGAGATTTCTGAACGGATGACGATAACGGAAATGAAATGTATGGAAGTAATTCAGACGTTGATTCAAAAAGGTTTTTTATCACTAGAAGGTGGACAAAGATCAGAAGCGATGATGTGCGAAAGTTATTCTTTACAACCGTTATGGGAAAAAATATTACATTTCTTAATGGATGAATCAATAGAGGAAGAGCAAAAAGAAAAAAAACAGCTACAAGTAAATTTATATACAGTATTTGAAAAAGAATTTGGAAGACCACTTTCGCCGTTCGAATGTGAAACGTTAGGGATGTGGGAGGACCAAGATCAACATCATCCAAATTTAATTCAAGCGGCTCTTAGAGAAGCTGTAATGAGTGGAAAACTAAATTTCCGATATATTGATCGTATTTTATTTGAGTGGAAAAAGAATGGAATTAAAACGGTAGATCAGGCTCAAAATCAAGGTCAAAAATTTAGAGCGAATCAACAAAGGGCACAACAAATGACAAAACAAGAGACGAAATTTACTGGAAAAGTGCCTTTTTATAATTGGTTGGAGCAGTAATATAGGAGGAAAAATATGCTTAACAAAACGCAAATCCGTTATTGTTTAGACACAATGGCGGATATGTATCCAGAAGCACATTGTGAATTGGTTCATGATAATCCATTTGAACTTGTAATCGCGGTGGCGTTATCTGCACAATGTACGGATGTACTTGTAAATAAAGTGACAAGAAATTTATTTCAAAAATATAAAACACCAGAAGATTATTTAAGTGTTTCTCTAGAAGAATTACAACAAGATATACGCTCTATCGGATTGTATAGAAATAAAGCAAAAAACATTCAAAAATTATGCCGAATGTTATTAGATGACTATAATGGAGAAGTACCGAACGATCGAGATGAACTTACGAAATTACCAGGTGTAGGAAGGAAAACAGCGAATGTTGTAGTTTCCGTAGCGTTTGGAATTCCGGCAATTGCTGTTGATACACATGTGGAGCGAGTGAGTAAACGATTAGCTATGTGTAGATGGAAAGACTCTGTGTTAGAAGTAGAAAAAACATTAATGAAGAAAGTACCAATGGATGAGTGGGGAGTTACACATCATCGTATGATTTTCTTTGGACGTTATCATTGTAAAGCACAACGACCGCAATGTGAGGAATGCAGACTGTTAGAAGTATGTCGTGAAGGAAAGAAGCGAATGAAGGTGAAATAAAGGATGGAACGAGTTATAGAAATACCGAAAGAATTTCACTGTTTACCATTTTTTAAAGAAAGTGTAAATTTAATTAAGTATCATATAGACAATTCTTTTGAAGAGATAATACAAAATACTTACTTTATATTTGATATTGAAAGACAGTATGAGCCATGGAAGGAAATTGAAAACAGCATTCCAGTGATGTTGAATGTATGGAAAAATAAGCATGAAGACATTGCTATACTGTTTCGAAATAGAAATAAGCAAGAGGCTGAGGGACCAATGATTCTTTTTGCAGCTCACTTGTTATCGGTTGTCTATTGGCTAAATGAACAACCTGTTCATAGTTTGAATGAAATGCAAATAAATACGAATAAATTAAAAGTGCAACCTGTTAATTTTATGGAAAGATATTCATTCATTATAAAGAAACCGAGTAATTATCATTCTTATATTCAATTAGCGCAGTTGTATATCGAAATAGAAAAGCTGTATGTAAAGAAAATGATAACAAAAAAGAAGTCCGCTTCTCGTTAAGAGAAACGGACTTCTTTTTTTGTATATTAGGACTCTGTTGTAACAACAGCACCGTCTGCGTGAGGTGTATCTCCTCCGGGATTTTGGTGTTGCTGTTCTTGTTGTTTCTTAGCCTCTTCTTCAGCTTTTTTCTTGGCCTCTTCTTCAGCTTTCTTCTTAGCTTCTTCTTCAGCTTTTTTCTTAGCTTCTTCTTCAGCTTTCCTTCTAGCTTCCTCATCAGCTTTCTTTTGAGCTTCTTCTTGCTGTTTACGTTGTTGTTCTTGCTGTTGCTGTTCTTGTTGTTTCTTAGCCTCTTCTTCAGCCTTTTTCTTAGCTTCGTCTTGTTTTACTTTATCTTCATTAGCCTTTTTCTGGGCTTCCTCATCAGCTTTTTTCTTAGCTTCTTCATCGGCCTTTTTCTTAGCCTCTTCTTCAGCTTTTTTTGCATCTGGAGTTCCGCCAGGCGCAGTGAAGGATGCACCAACTGCTGGGCTTGTGCCAGTACCTTTTTTCGCTACTACAGAGAAGCTGTAAGTAACACCTGGTTTAATACCACCAAGAGTAGCTGTCGTACCACTTATTGATAGGCTACCACTTGAACCGTCAGTTGCTTTATAGCTGGCTGCATATGCATCAACTTCTGCTGGTCCAGACCAGTTTAGTGTAACTGTGCTAGCGCCATCAAAAGTGACATTCAGACCACTAGGGGCATCTACTTTAATTTGTTTAATTGCATCTTTTTTCGCACCTTTTACGTATAACTCTCCGTTTATTTCTTGTACAGAAGAAGGACGTTCAAAGCGTGATTTATCTGTAGCGAATTTGCTCATCATTACTTGGAACATTTGCTGTGCAATTCTAGTGGAGCGATCGCTAACATAATTTTTTGGACCATCTTTTTCGTAACCGGTCCAAACAGCCATTGTGTATTGTGGCGTATATCCAGCAAACCAGCTATCTCTGTTTGCATCAGCTGGGATGTCATATTTTTGAAGAACTGATTCATCAAAGTTTTGTGTTCCTGTTTTACCTGCTACGTCAACACCTGAAACGTATGCTGTTGGACCTGTACCACCAGAACCAGGTTTTACTACGTCACGAAGAACGTCAGTAACCATATAAGCTGTATAGTCTTGCATTGCGCGATGTTCTTTCGGTTTAAAGCTTTTCTTTTTCCCGTCCGGGAAGGTTACTTCTTTTACGAAGTGTGGTTTATTATAGTTACCACTATTACCAAAGGTTGCATATGCACCTGCTACTTCTAATGGAGAACTATCGTTACTACCGATTGCTGTTGATTCGTAGACTTTTCCTTCTTTAAAGGTCATGCCTAAACCTTCAGCAAATTCTTTTGACTTATTAAGACCAACTGTTTGTGCTGTCTTTAAAGCTGGAATGTTTAATGACTTTTTCAAAGCTTCACGTAGTGAAACGTCACCTTTGTAACTCTTTGTTGCATTTTGTATTTTCTTACCATTGGAATACGTATACTCTGAGTCGTTTAATTGATGGTATGTAGACCATTGTAAATTTTCAATTGCCGGACCGTAGTCGAAAATTGGTTTCATTGTTGAACCAACTTGGCGTTTTAAATCAGTTGCCATATTATGACCTTTGAAAGTAGACTTACTTTCTTTACGTCCAGCACCAATTGCTCGAACTTCTCCAGACTGTGTATCCATAAATACGAATGACCCTTGGAATTGATCGTCCGGATACTTAATAAGATTGCCATCCATAATTTTGTCGGCGTAATCTTGAGCATCTTGATCAAGTGTTGTATGAATCGTTAAACCATCTGAACCGATATTTACATCAGGATATTCTTTTTCAACTTCTTTTACAACCGCATCTAAAAATGCTTGATACTTCATCTCAGTTACTTCTGAAGACGGTTGAAGGCCCTCAGTTACTGGAATCTTAACGGCGTTATTCATTTCTTCTTTTGTTATATAACCATGTCGATTCATTAATGATAATACGACATTACGACGATTTGTTGCTCGTTCAACATTTTCCTTTTTTGTTGGATCATAAATGTTTGGACCTTGGGGTAAACCAGCGAGCATAGCAGCTTCATGTAATTGCAAGTCTTTTAAATCTTTACCATAATATTTTTGCGCTGCTGTCGCAATACCGTATGAACGGTTACCTAAATTAATCTTATTTAAGTACATTTCTAAAATCTCATGTTTAGAGTATTGTTGCTCTAATTTGTAAGATAAGTACCATTCTTGCACTTTTCTTTTAGCAGTTTTGTCCATCGTTAGAAAGTAGTTTTTAACGACTTGCTGTGTAATCGTACTACCACCTTGGGAACCGAAACCACCAGTGACATTTTCCATAACTGCTTTTGTAGTTCGTTTAAAATCAATTCCATTATGATCATAGAAACGCGAATCCTCAGTTGCAAGAAATGCATTTTCAACTACTTTTGGAATTTGATCATAAGTAACATGTGTTCGTTTTTCAGCACCGTATTCATAAAAGAAATTTCCGTTTTTATCGAGAAACTTTGTTGATAAAGGATTAACAAGTTTGGATTTGTCTAATTTTGGAGCGTCCTTTACCATAACAAAGAAAGCGGAAACGCCGGCTACAAGACCAACGATACCAAGAAGTAGACAACCTATAAGGAATTTCTTGAAAAAGGAGCCTTTTTTCTTTGGTTTTTCTTCTTTATGTGTTTTTTTCTCTTGATTTTTCACATGATTTCGTTCTGTACGAGAACGATAATTATCTGACATTATACTTTCTCCTACCTTTCATTCTCTCCCCCAAAAGTCGAAAAAAGAGCCTTAGTGATGACTCTATCACGAAAAATAAACCATGTCTAGTACACGGATATAGTCAATCCGAGGGTGATAACCGCATGATAATAAGGATCCATGCTCTTCTATTTCTTCTTTCGTAATCGACTTGCGTCCACCAGTATTTTGACGATTCCAAAATGCAATAATATGTTTTGCATCTAGTAAATAAAATTCATCAAAAAGTGTAAATTTAATAATAACAAATGCAATTCCATTATGAGCAACCACTTGCTTCATATGTTCAATTTGATGAAGGTGGAAGTTTTGAAGTGGGAAACTAGTTTTATTTTTGGTTTCCTTTGCTTCAAAATCGATGTATTTCCCTTTGTATACACCGTTGTAATCTGTTGTAGAAGGTTGTTTAAAATACGCTTCTTTTACCACTGCAGCACTTCGAGCGGGGTAATCTACTTTTACAATTTGAAGAGGTGTAGGCTTTTTATGTACACATGCAATATTATGGGTTAAGTAATATTGATTTGTTTCATTCAATTCCTCTTCAAGGGACATACCTCTATTACTATAAGTATGTGTTTTTATAGGTGTTTTTTGAGGTTGTGAAGCTTGATTATACCTTTTTCCATTTGGGTAACGAATGGTCATAGTGTGTCCACCCCCAACTTGCTAAGAATTACTTACAAAGGTGATTATATCAAAAAATGAAAAAAGATGTGACCTTTTTGATGAAAGGTATGATGACTTATTTATGTTTACATGGAATGATTATATGAAAATTAAACAAAATCGAGAAAAAAATTTTTGTATAGAGGAAGAAAAAGCAATCATTCACAATATTAAAAAGAAAACAGAAATAGCTAATGTGGACAATATTTCTCGGACACAATCTTATCAAGAATATTATTTAAGAAATAGTGAAATCAGGTGGGCCTTTTTAGCGAGTATGGTTTCGAGAAATGCGGGCTGGAATATGACTGATTTAGAAGGGAGATATTATGCTACTGTTTTACCTAGAACGGTAAAAAAACATTTATTTCTTCTGTACGAACAGGCTAATTGGATTATTTTTTTAGATGCATTTCCTCAGCTATTATTGTATGAGGAAAGTAAGAAGAGACATGCACCTCTCTTTCATTTGTTGCAATACTTCAATGTATCAATTTTTATGGAAAAAGAATGGTTACTTTTCTGGGAAAGAAGAGATATGAATAGACTTATGACAGCGCTTATTATAAATGAACAAAATAAAATTCAAAAACCAGTCATTGAGAACACATATTTTAAAAAACATGTATTCCATACTGCACTTTTTAAAGTACAAGAAAGACTTCATATTAGTGCAGTTATCTTCCCAACAATTGAAGGGAGAATGTATGGGTTTTCGGTTTATCAATTTGAAACGTTACAAAAGCGTATAGAACTAGGAAAAAAATTAGCATGGTTATTGTTTCATCCAATTTATAATGGTTCGTTTTATAAGTTTGCACTGCAAACTACACATACTGGGTCTAGAGAAGATTATGAAGTTTACGCAAAGGAAACTCGAAAGTCTTATACGCCAACACTTAGAGATATTTATCCTGTTATTTTACATGAAGAAATAAAAATGAGAGATTGGTTTTGTGCAAATATGAAAATGAATGTGCTATTTGTACTTGAAGAACCTAAAGGGGAAGTTAATATAACAGAATGGTATAGAAGAAAGAGAGAACAAATCTATAGGCTATCTATCGTAAACCGTTTTGCTAAAAGGATCGATGAGTTCATGATATAATAAAAAAGAAGTCCCGTCTTCCATTTTGAAGACGGGACTTCTTAATTTGAAAAAATCCTGCTATGCGTGCTACAACTTTAATTTCAAAACGTAATGCTAGTAGGAGATTAAGGATGATTTGAAATTTAAATGTTCGTAATAAAGTCTCGCTTTATGTAGCAGGGAAGTTTGGACCATCTAGCTTTGGATTGCCAGTCTCGGGTTTATTTTGTTGTTTGTTTTGGTTTTTCTTTTTTTCATTTTTGTTCTTTGCCATTGTAATACACCTCCTTTTTGTATTGTTACCATTTCTATAAATGACATACGAAATGATTTCTTTGACGAATAACAACTAGTTTTGTCATGTGGGCAGGAGTGGTGAATCATTCGGCGAAATTACATGACAAAGGAAAAGCAAAGAAGGAGGCGTTTTGTATATGGCGATGGTTCAGAAGGAAGATGTAATGAAAAAAATGGATCAAATGTTAAGTTCTCTCGATTTGCTGGAAATGAATATAGGGATTAGAATGAATCATGCATTAAAGGATGCGAGTGAAAAAATATGTAATAAGATAGAAATAACAGAAATGCATATTGAACATATGGAAAATAAATTAGTGCATCACGAAGAAAAAGGGAATTGGGTGAAGACATTTCAAACCGTCGTAGTGAGTGCATAATAAGGTGGGAAAGAAATGAAGAATGAAGCATTAATACAGTCTTCAGAAAAACTCATGCAGTATAATAATGAAGCGAATGTAAAAAAAAGAGAACTAACTGAATACGACTTTTATAAGGATATGAAACCGTTTGTAGATATGGTAGATGAGGAATTAAAGAAGTGGAAAGAACTAGCTTATACGTGGATTAAAGAAGAAAAGCCAAAGTATATACATGTACAGCAAATTGATCAAGTATACGATAATTTACAAACGAATGTGTTGCAATGCTTTGTAAATAAAGGTAAAGGTAAACGATTCTTTGAAACACACCAAGCCATTTCGTATACTTTGCAAAATATAGTTGAGCAATGTAAATAACAAGAGGGAGAGCCCTCTTGTTATTTTTATGCTTAAGTCATTGTTGTAGGTTTTGTTGCGCCGTTTATTTCTAATTCTTTTATTAATGTTCGATAATCTGATATGCATATTTTTCCTTCGAGATACCAATGTCTCGCAAAGTCTAATAATTCATTTGCATTCTCTGTGCAATACCCCTTTTTTTGAGAAAACGCTTGTTTTAAATCCCCTAATACCATGTTGATTCCTCCCCCATGAGAATCTTCTTCTTAATTATCATAGCATGGAAGGGTTTTCTTTTTTAATTTTTTAAAAATTTAAACTTCCGACAAAAATAGACATATATTCCATCACACATATTATTTTATAGGTACATATTATATATGTAGAAACTTATGTGAAGGAGGAGAGAATGCATGTTTCAACAACCTAACGTATATCAGCAAACGAATCCATATGCACAGCAAAATATGTACCAATATAATACGGATACATATTTACGGTATAATATGTATCCTTTCGAGCCTTATTATGGAAATCAAAATTATTATCAACCGTTTGAAGTGTCCTTTATGAATCAAGCTCAACAACCACAACAGCAGCAACCTTATGTGAATCAAGCTCAACAATCACAAGCTCAGCAACCATACATGAATCAACCACAGCAGCAGCCTTATATGAATTCGCAATATTATATGCCACCACCATCGCCGTATGCTAATCAACAAGCGATGTTTTATCCACCAAAACAACCGTACCCGACGCAGGGTAAGCAAAAGCAACAACAGCCAAGCCAGTTTTCTAGTTTTGTTTCTCAATTTAAAACATCAGATGGTAACTATGATGTAAATAAAATGATGAATACAGCTGGACAAATGATGAATGCGATGAATCAAGTGACAGGTATTGTAAAGCAAGTTGGAGGCTTTTTTGGTAAGTGATGTTGAAGGATTGTCTATAAAAACAATGTAAATGAAATAAAGGACTAGACAAATTTCCTTGTAATAAATGGGTATATATAACAAACGGCTTTCTCTCTTTTCTCATACTGTAAAGTGTAATCAGATTTTTTAACGAGAGAGGAGAGAAAAAACTATGCATCATTGTCATCCTTGCTTTGGAGGGCATAAGCCTACAGGACCTATTTGTACGACTGCTCCTGTCATTCATCCGACGAAACAATGCGTAACACACTCTTTTTCAACAACGGTGGTGCCACACATTTTTCCAACACATACAACACATGTACATCATCAACAAATTAAAAACCAAAACTTCTTCCCACAAACAAATTCAAATGTAAATGTTGTGGACCCAATCGACCCAGGATTCGGTGGCGGATGTGGACCGTGTGGTCATGGACATCATGGACATCATGGACATCATGGACATCACGTATCACCATTTGGTCCAGGACCAAATGTATCTCCGTTTGGACCAAACGTATCACCATTCGGACCGAATATTGGACCAAACGTATCACCATTTGGTCCAAATATCGGACCAAACGTTGGTGGAATGTTTAAAAAGTAAATGATATGTTAGAACTAGCGAAATGCTAGTTCTTTTTTTGTAATTGGAGTGTTGATATGAAAGTTATTGCAGTAACAGGATATAAGCCATTTGAACTTGGAATATTTAAAAATGATCATCCAGGGGTGGAGTGTATAAAGAAAGCGTTACACCGTAAATTAACCAATTTTGTAGAAGATGGTTTAGAGTGGGTTATAATAAGTGGCCAATTAGGTGTAGAATTATGGGCTGCTGAAGTTGTTTTTGAAATTCAAGTAGAATATCCAGATTTAAAATTAGCGGTATTCACTCCGTTTTTAGAACAAGAAGAAAATTGGAAAGAAGATAATCGTGAATATTACGAATTTATCCTTTCTCAAGCAGACCATGTTGATAGTATCACGAAACGGAAGTATGAAAGTCCAGAGCAATTTAAATTAAAAAATCACTTTTTTATTGAAAAAAGTGATGCGCTTTTAGCGGTATACGATGAAGAAAAAACAGGAAGTCCCAAATATATTGTAGAAGCAGCAAAGAAAAAAGGAGAAATAGAAAATTATCACAGTTATTTCATTCTTTTTTCTGATTTACAAGATATAATAGAAGAGGAACAGTGGAATAATGCAGAGTAAATATGTAATATAGTACTCGTATATATGATTGACAAAAAGCATTGTTTCTGAAAAAATTTAGTTAATGAAAGTTTTGGTAAAAATTTGAGGTGAAGAAAATGATTTCGGATAAAATTAAATTAACAGCGAAAGATATTTTAGAAAAAGAATTTAAAACAGGTATGAGAGGTTATCAGCAAGAAGAAGTAGACAAGTTTCTTGATATGATCATTAAAGACTATGAAGCTTTCCACAAAGAGTTTGAGCAATTAAAGCAACAAAATGCTCGTTTAAAGCGTGAATTAGAGGAACAAAAACTAGCAGTAACGCAAGTTCCACAACAACCTGTACAAACACCAGTTGCACAACCAGTTTATAACAACACGAATACGGATATTTTAAAACGCTTATCTAACTTAGAAAAAGCTGTATTTGGAAGTAAGTTATACGAATGATGTAAGGTGGGAAAAGGTTTAAGCATTTTACATAGAAAAAAACGTTGCAAAATCTTTTTGTTTCCACTATACTAATGGATGTCATAACGTTTGGGTAATCGCTGCAACGCCAACGTTGTAGAGGAAAGTCCATGCTCGCACGGCCTGAGATGGCTGTAGTGTTCGTGCCTAGCCAATTCATAAGCTAGGGTATTCTGGCTGTAAGGCTGGTTTAACGGCAGGGAAAAAACCTAAGTCCTTTCGGATATGGTTTGACTACCTTTAAAGTGCCACAGTGACGAAGTCCTTGAAGAAATGATAGGAGTGGAACGAGGTAAACCCCACGAGCGAGAAACCCAAATAATGGTAGGGGAATCTTTTCCAAGGAAATGAACGACGGGAAAGGACAGGTTTTATAACCTGTAGATAGATGATTGCCACCGGAGTACGAGGCGTGGGCCGTTTGTAGTACAAAGGAACAGAACATGGCTTACAGAACGTTATGAACCAACTATGAAATAACTCAGCTCTCCTTTGTTAGAGGAGGGCTTTTTATTTGTATGAAGTTATAAAGTATGAGTTAAAATGGTTAATGAGAAAATTTTTCGTAAAATGTAATGATTAATAGGACCAATTGCTATTAATTATTGTTTGAATATACATAAGAGGTGAATGCAAATGGGAAAAGTTACTTTAATTGCAACAGCGGCAATGGGTATTGAAGCGTTAGTTGCCCGAGAAGTTCGCGATCTTGGTTATGAATGTCAAGTAGAAAACAGCAAAGTAACATTTGAAGCAGATGAAAAGGCGATTTGTCGTACGAATTTATGGTTACGTACTGCGGACCGTGTAAAAATTAAAGTTGGCGAATTTAAAGCAACAACATTTGATGAGCTATTTGAAAAAACGAAAGCATTAAACTGGGGAGATTATATTCCAGAGAATGGTGAATTCCCTGTTATCGGAAAATCTTTAAAATCTGAATTATTCAGTGTTTCGGATTGCCAACGTATCGTTAAAAAAGCTGTCGTTGAAAAATTAAAAACAACATATAAACGTACAACTTGGTTTGAAGAAGATGGCCCGTTATTCCGTATCGAGATTGCAATGCTAAAGGATATTGCGACATTAACAATTGATGCGAGCGGTGTTGGACTTCATAAACGTGGATACCGTATGGATCAAGGGGAAGCTCCGTTAAAAGAAACATTAGCTGCGTCTTTAATTAAATTAACAAACTGGAAGCCGGATCGTCCATTTGTTGATCCATTCTGTGGATCAGGTACAATTCCGATTGAAGCAGCATTAATTGGACAAAACATTGCACCAGGATTTAACCGTGGTTTCGCATCTGACGAGTGGGGCTGGGTAGGTAAACAAAACTGGCGTGAAGCTCGTCAAGAAGCTGAAGATTTAGCGAACTATGATCAACGATTACAAATCATTGGATCCGATATTGATCATCGTATGATTCGAGTTGCTCAAGATAATGCAGAAGAAGTAGGCTTGGGCGATTTAATTACATTTAAACAAATGCAAGTAAAAGATTTCACAACAAAAGAGGATTATGGCTACGTTGTAACGAATCCTCCATACGGAGAACGTTTAAGTGAAAAAGCACTTGTTGAACAATTGTACAAAGAAATGGGACAAGTATTCCGCCCATTAGATACATGGTCAGCGTATGTATTAACAAGTTACGAAGCATTTGAGAAGTGCTATGGAAAAGATGCATCGAAGAAACGTAAACTGTTTAACGGATTTATCCGTACAGATTACTACCAATACTTCGGAAAACGTCCACCGCGTAATTCATAGTATAAAACTCCTCCAGCGCGCATATACTGGCTATTATGTAATGCGTAAAGGAGGAAGTGATATGGATAATTTCCAATTATCAATGATTCAAAAAGCTATTCACCGTACGTATGATGAGCTCGGAAAAGAAGTGGATAGTCAAGATGCGATTGTAGATGAAATACAAAAAGCACAAGAAGAATATTTGTCAGCTCTTTCACATGAAACAGCGATTGATAAAAGGTATTTAAAGTCATTAATATAGAAGAAAATTTTCCTTTTTCGAAAGGAAAATTTTTTTCGTGTATTTATATGTATGGCAACAGGGGAAAGTAGCTGCACACATATGAGTAGCGGTTACTATATCTTTTTATAGAAAAACTTTTTGGTTGGAGGCTAAGGATGTTTACTGAGAAGAGATTACCATTTGAAGTAGGAAAACAAGACAATTTTTATGATAAGTTGAATGAGTGGATTGGAGATGTGTTTTACGACATCCTTCCGGAAAAAGGTTTTGAAGAGCGTGATGAACAAATTTTTATGGCGTTTCAATTAGAGCGTGCTTTCCAAGAAAAGAAAGTTATGTTCGCAGAAGCGGGTGTAGGAACAGGGAAAACTATTGTATATCTTCTATATGCAATTTGCTATGCGCGTTATACTGGGAAACCAGCTATTATTGCTTGTGCAGATGAAACGTTAATTGAGCAGCTTGTGAAAGAAGAAGGGGACATTGCTAAGTTATCTGAAGCATTAGGGCTATCTGTTGATGTAAGGCTTGCAAAATCAATGGATAATTATTTATGCTTACGTAAACTTGAAGATGTTATGAGTGGACGAGCTCCAGAAGTAATTGAAGACGTATATTATGAATTACCACAATTCGTATTTGATCATGGTACAATGCAAAACTTTACTCACTATGGTGACAGAAAAGAATTTCCACTTTTAAATGACGAAGAATGGTCAAAAGTAAATTGGGATTACTTCCAAGATTGCTTTACTTGTGATTCTCGTCATCGTTGTGGACAAACTCTTTCTCGTGAACATTATCGTAAAGCAGCAGATTTAATTATTTGTTCTCAAGATTTCTATATGGATCATATTTGGACGTACGATGCTCGTAAGCGTGAAGGGCAAATTCCGTTATTACCAGAAAGTAGCTGTGTTGTATTCGATGAAGGACATCTTGTAGAATATGCAGCTCAAAAAGCTTTAACATATCGTTTAAAGCAAACGATGATGGAGCAACTTTTAACGAGATTATTACAAAACGATATTCGTGAAGAGTTTGCACATTTAGTAGAAGAAACAATTTGGCAAACAGAGCGATTCTTTGATGTGTTACAAGAAAACAAAAAAGAAATTGCTGGTTCTGATCGTTTAGAAATTACTGTGACAGAAAAAGTAACAGCTGAAGCAAAACGACTTTATGCGAAAATTGGTGAAGTCGGTGATGCGTTAGTATTTGAAAGTGAAATGCATACAGTAAATACGTATGATTTAAATATCGTTGATGAACATTTAGATGTATTAGAACATTCACTTCGTCTATTCATGCATGAGAAAAATGTAATTACATGGGGTGAAGAAGGTGATGGGGCCTTCACGTTAGTAATTATGCCACGTGCAGTTGAAGAAGTATTACAAGAGAAAGTATTCTCGAAGAAAATCCCGTATATCTTCTCATCTGCTACATTATCTAATAACGATTCATTCGCATTTACAGCAAATAGCCTAGGGGTAAAAGATTACTTATCATTCTCAGTTGCCTCACCATTTGATTATGAAGAGCAAATGGCAGTAAACTTACTATCGCATACGAAAGAAAATGAGTGGGAAAGAAAGTGTCAATATACACTTGAAAATATACAGAAAACAAACGGACGTACACTTGTATTATTCCGTACAACGCAAGAACTTGCAGCGTTTAAAGAATATGTAAGTAAAGAACAAATGTCAGTTCCGTTCTTATATGAAGGGGATCAAGAAATTAGTCAGCTCGTTTCTCGTTTCCAAAATGAAGAAGAGACTGTACTTTGTGCCGTTCATTTATGGGAAGGTTTAGATATTCCTGGTTCATCATTATCACATGTTATCATTTGGTCATTACCATTCCCTCCAAACGATCCTGTGTTTGAGGCGAAGCGTAAACATGTAAATGATCCATTCTGGGATGTAGATGTACCGTATATGATTTTACGTCTTCGTCAAGGGATTGGCCGTTTAATTCGTACGAGCGACGATAAAGGTGCTATATCAATCTTCTTATCTGATACAGAAGATGAGAAAGTGATAGAAGCGGTGAAAAACGTACTACCAGTAGAAGGTAAAGAATTATAAGGAGAAAGCTTGGCGCTTGCCAAGCTTTTTTTCTATTATAAAAGGAAATTAGATTTTCATGTCGAATTAAGTTTGAGGTAGAAAAAGGAGGTTTTTATACAATGACAGTAGCTACATATGAAGTAGAAAAACAATTTTTAACATACGTGAAGAAGATACAAAATTACGGAGAAGCATTAAGCTTAATGTTTTGGGACTTAAGAACAGGTGCACCTAAAAAAGGTGTGGACCAGCGCTCAGAAGTAATTGGTATGCTTTCATCGGAAGTGTTTGCTATGTCGACTTCAGATGAGATGGGAAATTATTTAGCAGAGCTTGGAGCTTTAATAAGTGAAGACAAACTTTCTGAAACGACGAAGAAAATGGTTGAAGAGTGTCGGAAAGAATATGATAGAAATAAAAAAATTCCACAAGCGGAATATGAAGCGTATGTGAAATTAGAAGCGAAAGCGGAAAGTGTGTGGGAAGAAGCTCGTGAAAAATCTGATTTCGAAATGTTCCGCCCGTACTTAGAAAAAATTGTTGAATTTAAAAAGAAATTTATTACATATTGGGGTTACGAAACATATAAATACAATACATTATTAGACATGTATGAGCCAGGTATTACAGTAGAAGTTTTAGATCACGTATTTGGTCAACTTCGTGAGCGCATCGTGCCGCTTGTAAAAGAAATCTCTGAGTCTAAAAAAGGATTAAAAACAAGTGCTTTATCGGAAAAATTTTCAAAAGAAAAACAAAAGAACTTTACATTAGAACTATTAAAGCAATTGAATTATGACTTTGAAGCAGGCCGTCTTGATGAAACAGTACATCCATTCGAAATTACATTAAATAGAGGGGATGTTCGTATTACGACACGCTATGACGAAAAGGATTTCCGCATGGCTGTGTTTGGAACAATTCATGAATGTGGTCATGCTGTATATGAACAAAATATTGCAGAGAAATTTGAAGGTACACCGTTATGTAGTGGAACATCTATGGGTATTCATGAGTCACAATCGTTATTCTTTGAGAACTTTATCGGCCGTAATAAATCATTCTGGAAGAAAAATTATGATTTATTAAAAGAGTATAGCAATGGTCAATTTGATGATATGTCAGTCGATGAATTTTATGATGCAATTAACGAATCGAAGCCGTCATTCATTCGTATAGAAGCAGATGAGCTTACATACCCGCTTCATGTTATGGTGCGTTATGAATTAGAGAAAGAATTATTTGATGGTACATTACAAGTGAAGGACTTACCAGCAGCTTGGAATGATAAGATGGAAGCATATTTAGGAATTCGTCCGGAAAATGATGCGCAAGGTGTATTGCAAGATGTTCACTGGGCTGGTGGCTCATTTGGATACTTCCCATCTTATGCGCTTGGTTACATGTATGCAGCGCAATTTAAGCAAAGAATGTTAAAAGACATTCCGAACTTTGATGCATTATTAGAAGAAGGAAACGTAACACCAATTCGTGAATGGTTAACAGAACATATTCACCAATATGGTAAAACGAAAAAGCCACTTGAAATTTTAGAAGATGTAACAGGCGAAGGCTTAAATGCAAACTACTTAGCCGATTATTTAGAAACGAAATATAAAGAGATTTATGAGTTGTAAAAAAAGAGCTGCTTAATTGCAGCTCTTTTTATTAAAGGGGATGAGAGAATGGGGTATACATATACAGTAATGAAGCAAGAAGAAGCGGAGGAAATCGCGTATAACTGGCATTATGAAGGGGAATATTCTTTTTACGATATAGAGGCAGATGAAGAAGATTTAGATGAGTTTTTACATGATGAGAGTAGAGGGAATCATACATTTTCTGTGAAGGAAAATGGCATTCTCATTGGTTTTTTTACTGTTTGTAAAATGAATGATAGAACGGTTGAGATAGGACTTGGAATGAGGCCTGATATAACTGGAAATGGATTTGGTTTACAGTTCGTGAATGCTGGACTAGCTTTTAGTGAAGAAAAATACGGGTGCAATTATATAACACTATCAGTAGCGACATTTAATGAGAGAGCGATAAAAGTGTATAAAAGAGCAGGGTTTGAAGCGATTGGAACGTTTATACAGAAAACAAATGGTAGTTATTTTGAGTTTTTGAAAATGAACTATATATGTAAACGTGATTAAGAAACAAAGGATCTTCTGTTTTTTTATTTTGATTTAGAAATATATGATACATATTTTTTTACTTGTTGTAATTGAGGGTTTTGAAATTTTGGTAGAGGGTGTGTATGATAGAAGTTTAGTAGCAAATAGTAGGTTTAGCAAGGAAAGGTAGAGGTAGTATGATTACAATTAAAACGAAAAATGAAATAGATTTGATGCATGAATCTGGAAAATTACTTGCTTCATGTCATAAAGAAATTGCGAAAATGATAAAGCCAGGTATAACGACACAAGAGATTGATACGTTTGTTGAAATGTATTTAAAAAAGCATGGTGCCACATCTGAACAGAAAGGTTACAACGGGTATCCATATGCGATATGTGCATCTGTAAACGATGAAATGTGTCATGCGTTTCCGGCCGATGTTCCTTTAACTGAGGGTAATATTGTAACAATTGACACGGTAGTAAACTTAAATGGGGGGCTTTCAGATTCTGCTTGGACGTATAGAGTTGGAAAAGTTTCTGATGAAGCAGAAAAGTTGTTGTTAGTAGCTGAGAATGCTTTGTGTAAAGGGATTGATCAGGCGGTAATTGGTAATCATGTAGGAGACATTGGCTATGCAATTGAAAGTTATGTAACAAATGAAGGTTTTTCTGTCGCAAGAGACTTTACGGGACATGGGATTGGTAAAGAGATTCATGAAGAACCAGCAATTTTTCATTTTGGGAAACAAGGACAAGGACCTCAGTTACAAGAAGGAATGGTAATTACAATTGAACCGATTGTAAATATAGGTATGCGATATTCTAAAGTAGATTTAAATGGGTGGACTGCACGAACGATGGACGGGAAATTATCAGCTCAATATGAGCATACAATTGCGATTACAAAAGATGGGCCAATCATTTTAACGAAGGTGTAATTGGGAATGAAAGAGTTTGCAAAACTCGAACAAAGATAGTGGTTTTTAAAAATTTGTACGTGTTTTTTTGATAAATGCTTTTCAAAGCATAAAAAGTACGTTATAATCCTTCTATAAAATAAATAGTTAGCTACACTCATATAATCGCGGGGATATGGCCTGCAAGTTTCTACCGAAGTACCGTAAATACTTTGACTATGAGTGAGGACGAATATAATTGCTTGTTTAGCATTCTTTTTTTGCGAAACTCCAAAAGCGCGTCTCTCACTTGTAACGAGTGGTGGCGGCTTTTGGAGTTTTTTTATTGCATAAGAGGGGGAACAAACATGAAAGTATTACAAGAAAAGATTTTGAACGAAGGAAAGGTTTTATCTGGTGACGTATTAAAGGTAGATGCTTTTTTAAATCATCAAATTGATCCAGTACTTATGCAAGAAATCGGAAAAGAATTTGCTAAACGTTTTAAAGAAGAGAACATTACAAAAATCGTGACGATTGAATCTTCAGGCATTGCACCAGCAGTTATGGCTGCATTAGAGCTTGGTGTAAAAGTAATTTTTGCACGAAAACGTAAATCGTTAACGTTACAAGATAATATGTACGTTGCAAACGTATATTCATTTACAAAACAAGAAACAAATGAAATTTCATTATCTCGAAATCATATCGATGAAAATGATCGTGTATTAATCATCGATGACTTTTTAGCAAATGGTCAGGCTGCTTTAGGTTTAATGAGTTTAGTAGAGCAAGCCGGAGCGAGTATTGCAGGAATTGGAATTGTTATTGAAAAAGCATTTCAAGATGGAGGAAAGAAGCTTCGTGAACAAGGCGTTCGTGTTGAATCACTAGCAGAAATTGCATCACTTGATAACGGCACAGTTACATTTGTACAGCAAGAAACTGCGGAGGTGAAATAAACGATGAAGCAGCATCCATTTAAAATTGCATCGCTTGGTATGCAGCATATGCTTGCAATGTATGCTGGAGCAATTATCGTTCCGCTTATTGTGGGCGGTGGACTTGGTTTAAATCAAAAAGAGTTAACATATTTAGTCTCAATTGATTTATTAATGTGCGGCGTTGCGACAATTTTACAAGCATTATCAAATCGCTTTTTCGGTATAGGACTTCCCGTTGTACTTGGTTGTACATTTACAGCCGTTGGACCGATGATTGCGATTGGAAAACAATACGGTGTGTCTTCAATTTATGGAGCAATTATTGCAGCTGGGTTATTCGTTGTTATTTTTGCGAAATTATTTGGAAAACTTGTAAAACTATTTCCACCTGTTGTAACAGGATCTGTCGTTACAGTAATTGGAGTTACACTTGTTCCAGCTGCTATTAATGATATGGCTGGCGGAGTAGGAAGCAAAGATTTCGGAAGTCTTGAAAACTTAGCGTTAGCATTTGGAGTGTTATTATTTATCATCATTATGTATCGTTTCTTTGATGGATTTATCCGTTCCATTTCTATTCTATTAGGTTTGTTGTTCGGTACTATCGTTGCAGCGTTTATGGGGAAAGTAAGCTTGCAAGCAGTTGGAGAAGCAGATTGGTTCCATGGTATTCAGCCATTTTACTTCGGTACACCAACATTTGAATTGACGCCAATTATTACGATGATTTTAGTTGCTTGCGTAGGGATTGTAGAAGCAACGGGTGTATACTTTGCATTATCTGATATTTGCAATAAAAAAATCGGTGAAAAAGAATTAACAAAAGGCTATCGCGCAGAAGGATTAGCGATGGTGTTAGGTGGCATTTTCAACGCGTTCCCATATACAACATACTCTCAAAACGTAGGACTTGTTCAATTAACTGGAGTAAGAAATCGCGTTATTATTTATACTTGCGGTGGTATGTTAATCGTACTTGGTTTCATTCCTAAAATCGCAGCTATTACCACAATTATCCCAAAATCAGTACTGGGCGGTGCGATGTTAGCGATGTTCGGTATGGTTATGGCATATGGTATTAAAATGTTAAGTAGCGTTGATTTTGGTAAACAAGAAAACTTATTAATCGTTGCATGTTCTGTCGGAATTGGGCTTGGCGTAACAGTCGTTCCTACATTATTTTCACAACTTCCAGAAAGCATTCGTATTTTAACAGATAACGGAATTGTACTTGGAAGTGCGTCAGCAGTACTTTTAAATATCGTATTTAATATGGTGCCGCAGCGCAAAGTGAAAGTAGAAGAAGAGCCAGTATCTATGCAAAGTGCAGTAAGAGAAGCGTGAAAAAGCAAGGTCTCGTTATGAGACCTTGCTTTTCTTTTTAAGTGGCATTATTTTCCCGTACGTACCAAGACGCCAAATGTACTCAAGTGGCCCGTATTGGTAATGTGAAAGCCACCAGCGGCTAATAAAGATTTGTAACGTGTAGAAACTAATGCAGAATATTGGTCCAACCCATAATGGAGCAGGATAATAATTTTTAAGGAATAGACCAAATACAAGTAATGTAACAATTGTATGCGAGATGTAATTTGTTAATGCCATTCGTCCAACGTATTGGAATGGACGTAATAACGTTTGCCATTTTTCTTTTTGTAATAAACGCATGAGCGTGAAAATGTAGAATATGAATAACGTTTTTCCGCTAAACATTGTAAAGACCTGCATATAAATTGGTTCATAAAATGGTTTTGATAAGAAGTAACGGACCATGAAGAACCACATTGGTAATGTTAAAAGGAACATAATAATTTGCCATTTTTTAAGTTTTGGATCTAACTCTTTCGTGCGGCGGAAAATATCCTTTTTGCCGGCGTATAAACCAAGCAAAAATAGCCCAACTGTTTCTGGAAGCATAAGTAAATTTAATCCAATTCCATCAGCGTAAAATGCATGGAAACGATTTTGTATTTGTGACAGCCAGTCTTCTAATGGCATGATAGGTAAGGAAAAACCTAGCTCTTCCTTTGGTACCAATGCAACCGTAATACCAGCCATTAGCATAATGAATTGAAAAATACTCAATAAAACGATAGCCCATATTAAAATAGTACGAGGTTCTCTCTTATAAAATAAAAATAAGAAAAATCCAGCAATCGCATAAGTATGTAAAATGTCACCGTCCCATAAAAGAACGTAATGTAAGAAACCGAATAATAATAAAATAAGTAAGCGGCGAACAAACAAAGTTTTTGGGCGGTCGGTTTTCGCCTCAGCACGACTCATAAAAATATAAAAACCTAATCCGAATAAAAACGAAAAAATTGTATAAAATTTCGTTTGAATAAATATATCGTAAAATAGGCGAATATAGCTGTCTATCCCTTCGTAAATTCCTGAAAGATCACGTGAGTCAACCCCGGCGATAACAGGCCAATTCACAAGAAAAATACCTAGTACAGCTATGCCTCTAATAATATCGATGGAGTGTATCCTCTCGCCATGTGTGAGATTTTGCGTCATTTTTTTCCTCCTTGTTAAGTAATTCCCTTTTATTATACAAAATGTAAGATGGAGGGGATAGGCGATATTTCCATTTTTTTAAACTGTTAAGTTATGTAGGATAAGATATAATAAGAGTGCACAATAAGTTTTACCCTTTTTCAAAACAGGCAGTAAAGCTCCTTCTTATAAGGAGCTTTCTTTATGAAAAGTGTTGATAATGATTCTCTTTAATGATAAAATATATTTAAAATTGATAATCATTATCAAAAAAGGTTGGTGCGTAAGTATGGTATATGCATTAGTAGCAGGTACAGTCGCTGTATATGCAGTTATTGCGAAGTATGTTTTAAATGGAGTAGGAACAGCAAAATGAGTGATATGACATAAAATCCCTTTCATTTGTAAAAAGAATGAAAGGGATTTTTTATTTTTAATGAGAATATGCTGAAAATTTAGTATGATAGTAAAGTGAAACTGTAATCAATGGGTAGGTGTAACTCTCACTGGTTATGAGCTCGCAATTAGCGGGAAAAAGTATATACATCTTGGATAAAGGGGAACAAGGGGATGACAAACATAGTACAGACAAACGGTATGAAAAAACTTGTTTGTTTTTATGAAGAGTGGCAAAAACACGGCGATGCAGAGAATAGTTTAAAGTTGTTTGAGGTGATTCAAAAATATAAACAAGAACAGCTTATGATAGCGTTCTGTGGTCACTTCTCTGCGGGGAAATCAACGATGATGAATCATCTATATAAAGCGCAGCTGTTACCAACAAGTCCAATTCCGACAAGCGCTAACGTTGTCAAAATTGAAAAAGGAATGGATCGTGTTGTTGTAACGGTTAAATCTGGAGAACAGTACGAGTATGACGGTGCATATTCAGCTGAAGAATTAAAACAAATTTGTAAAGATGGTGATGAGGTAATTGGTGTTCACATTTATCGGAATGATGCGCCAATTCCTGAAGGTGTTATGTTAGTAGATACACCAGGGATTGACTCAACAGATGATGCCCATCAATTAGCGACAGAATCAACGCTACATCTAGCAGACGTAATTTTTTATATGATGGATTATAATCACGTCCAATCGGAAGTGAATTTGCAATTTGTTAAAGAATTGAAACAACGTAATAAAACGGTTTATCTCGTTGTCAATCAAATAGATAAACATAAAGAAAATGAATTGTCGTTTGAGAATTATAAAGATAGTGTAAAGCAATCGTTCTCTAACTGGGATATTGAAGTAGATGGAGTATATTATACGTCATTACGAATGATGAACCATCCACATAATGAAATTGGAAGCTTAGAAACGTTAATTACTTCTATTATGAAAGAAAAAGAGCAGTATGTAAGGACTGGAATGGAGCGAGAAACAGAATATTTAATGGGGGAACATTTCTCGTTTATTGTTTCTGAAAATGAAAAAGCTCTTTTGAAATATGAGGAAGAGTTAGCATCACCACTTTCTATTTCAGAGGTAGTTGAAAAGAAGGAAGAGTTAACGGAAGCGAAAAATCGTGAGGCAAGTAAAGAGTCTCATGTGAGAAATGAATTTATAAAAGGCCTACAAGCTATATTAGATAACGCGTATTTAATGCCATTTGAAATGAGAGAATTGGCAAATGCGTACTTAGAAACGAAATTAACAAAGTTTAAAGTCGGTTTGCTATTTGCGAAAGGAAAGACGGAGCAAGAAAAACAAAGGCGTGTAGAGGCGTTTTATTCTGCCCTTCAAAAGACTGTTGAAACGCAGCTTGATTTTCATGTGAAGGAATTTATTGTAGCCTTCTTAAAAGAAGAAGGATTGTTCACGGAGGAAATTGGGAAAGACATATATGGGTTAGAAATTGCTTTCGGACCAGAAATGTTGGCTGAGGTAATTAAACAAGGCGCAGGTTTCACAGGTGATTACTTACTTCTTTATACAGCGGATGTAGCGAATGAACTAAAGAAGCGTTATTTTATAAAAGCACAGCAAATTTTTGATAAAAGTGCGGTCGTTTTAAAGCAAAAGGTGAGGGAAGCAGTTGCTCGTATTGAAGAAGAGATTGAAACATATACGATGTTGCAAACGGCGAAAGAAACACAATTACAATACAATAACAATTTGGCGGCATATGAAGACTATTTACGAAATGTTTGGCACGATCATGTTGCTACGCCTGAAGGTTTGCAAATAGATGAGATATTGCAAAGGGAAAAGCAAATTGTTAGTGAGAAATTTACACTACAAGAGCAGGAAATCGTAAACGATAACGTAGCGATTCATGAAGAAGAGCTGAAAGGAACGGCGGCTTTAAATATTCAGCGGATATTAGAGAAAGTGAAAAAAGCTGAAACGATATTAGAGCCATTGCCAGCGCTGAAACATGTACAGCAAGAGGTAATAGAGAAAAGAAGACGTGTAGAAACAAAACAATTTACAGTAGCGTTATTCGGGGCATTTAGTGCTGGAAAATCATCATTTGCCAATGCCTTACTCGGTGAGAAAGTACTTCCTGTATCACCAAACCCGACGACGGCAACGATTAATCAAATTTTGCCGGTTACAGAGGAAAAACCACATGGAACAGTAATTGTTCAGTTTAAATCAAAGCAAGCGTTATTAGAAGATATGAAAGCTGTTTATAAGCTGTTTCATTATGAGATTGCTACGTTAGATGAAGCGTTAGCACAAATTGATAAAGTTATGAAATATCCTTCACCAACTGGGAAGCAAAAAACAACATTTAGCTTTTTACGAGCGGTACAAAAAGGGTATGATGCAGTTTCTACTTATTTAGGAGAACAAGTACAAGTTACATTAGAAGAGTTCTCTGATTATGTAGCGAATGAAGAGAAATCATGCTTCGTTGAGTATATGGAACTTTATTATGATTGTGCTTTAACAAGGCAGGGAGTAGCGCTTGTAGACACACCTGGAGCGGATTCTATCAATGCTCGCCATACGGATGTTGCATTTCAGTATATTAAAAACGCAGATGCTATTTTATTTGTAACATATTATAACCATGTATTCTCTCGTGCTGACCGTGAATTTTTAATTCAGCTTGGTCGTGTAAAGGATACTTTTGCCCTTGATAAAATGTTCTTCTTAATTAATGCTGCGGATTTAGCAGAGTCTGAAGAAGAACTTGAAATGGTAAAAGGTTATATCGCAGATCAGCTACTGCAATACGGTATTAGAAATCCGCGTTTATTTGCAATTTCAAGTTTATGTGCGCTTGAAGAGAAACAAGGAAAGAATGTTGAAAAAGAGAAGTATGGTATTTTACAAAACTCTGGGATTACTAAGTTTGAGGAATCATTTACGTCCTTTATGATGAGAGATTTAATGCTTGTTTCTGTGCATGCTCTATATGGTGCGTTGCAAGGGGCAGATCAGCTTTTAGTAAACATGATAAAGGGTGCAAAGCAGGGGAATGAAGAGAAAGAGAAGCAAACGAAAAAATATGAAGCAGAGCGTGATCAACTACTTCATATCATTTCTTCATATAGTGTACTTGCTGAAGAACAGGCGATGCAAAATGAAGTGAAAGAGTTGCTTTATTACGTGCAACAGCGTCTATTCCTCCGCTATAATGATGTGTTTACTGAATTTATTAATCCGGCATCACTTCGAACGGATGGAAATGTGAAAACACAATTGCAACAGTGTGTTATGGAATTAGTAGCATTTATTCAGCATGATTTATTACAAGAAATGCGTGCGACATCATTACGCCTTGAAAAATGGATAGACGAAGCGATGAAGCGTGCAAAGGATGAAATTGTAGTGAACTGTAAAGTAGAAAATGAATCAATTTCTATGAATGGAACAGTGGAGTATGAATACAAAGATATTACACATAAAGAACCGTTCCCTTCAGTTGAAATAAAAGATTTCAAAAAAGCACTGGCACATTTTAAAAATGAGAAAAGCTTTTTTGAAAAGAATGACAAAGCTTTTATGCAAGAAGACGCTAAATCTGTATTAGAACCGCTCGTATCAAACTATGTAGCTGATGAAAAACATTTATTTGTTCATCATTATAAGCAAGAGTGGGATATGAAGTGGAATTTATTCCAAAAAGTGATGCAGCAAGATGTGATGAACTATTATGAAAGTATATTGTTTGCATTGGCTGAAACGATCGATGTATCTCTATATGAACAAAGTAAAGAACAATTGCAAAAGCAGTTAGTAGAGATTGAAAAAGAAATTTATGTTATATAGTCGTTATGAGAAAAAGATTCGTTCAATTTTCTTTTGAAGTACAGTATCTAAAGATTTTACAAATCCAGCAAATTCATCGGTAGAAATCATATGAGTAAGAACGAGTCGTCTGCCATCTGGTGTTTCACCGCATAAGACGAATGAAGAAAATTCATATGTTTTGTTTTCAACTACTAATTTTGGATAGGAATACGTGTCGCTTTTCTTCTTCTTTCCATCAATAGAGATGACGTTGCATTTTTTCTCATTGTTGTCCATGGTGAATCCCTCCTTTCTATTATTTATGGTAGACAAGGAGTGTTTAGAACAATAGAGAAGGGGGAATTTTTTATGTCTGTTGTAATAGAACGTATTCCAAAAGAGGCTATACCGAAGGCTTTATTGTTACTTGCGGATCCAAGTGAACGGCAAATAGCTACGTATGTACAAAGAGGATTAACATACGTAGCTAAGCAGGGGGGGAGCGTTATCGGTGTATATGTTCTTTTGGAAACAAGGCCAAAGACGATGGAAATCATGAATATTGCGGTTGCAGAGCATTTGCAAGGAAAAGGGATTGGGAAGAAGCTATTAAGGCATGCTGTAGAAACTGCTAAAGGATATGGTATGTCAAAACTTGAAGTTGGTACAGGCAATTCTAGTGTTTCACAACTTGCTTTATATCAAAAATGTGGATTTCGTATTTTTTCTATTGATTTTGATTACTTTTCGAAGCATTATGAAGAAGAGATTATTGAAAATGGGATTGTATGTCGTGATATGATCCGGCTTGCAATGGAATTGAATAAAAACGTATAACTATTTAGGGGGAAGAGAAGATGGAAGTACATAAAGCAATTACAGCACATTCTCGTAAACAAAATGAAAGTGTAAAAGCATGTTTACAATTAGATGCACAGCGTGAAGCAGCTATTGAAGCTGCCGTATCTCTTGCGTCAAATGGGAAAGAATTTTCGGTTGATGTCATTAATGTTGTAACGAAGCAGATTAATGATCTTGCAAAAAATGGTGTTACCTTGCAGCGTAAATATGTTACAGAAGAAATGGTTATGGAGTATGTAAGTCGTTTGAAAGAGAAAGAAGGTCGTTAAAGATGATAGTTACAGTCGAATGGTTACGTGAGCATATAGAAGATGAGAATGTCCGTATAATCGATTGTCGTTTTGATTTAGCGAATCCTAATTGGGGTAGAGAAAAGTATGAAGAAGGACATATTCCTCATGCGTTATATTTTGATTTGAATTTAGATTTATCAAGTCCTATAGCAGAACATGGTGGCCGCCATCCTTTACCAAATATTGAGGAGTTTGCAGACAAGCTTTCGAAGGCTGGTATTGATGAACATACGACAGTAATTGCGTATGACAGTCAAGCCTGTGCAAATGCTGCTCGTTTATGGTGGTTATGTAACTATGTAGGACATGAGAAAGTATATATATTAGATGGTGGTTTCCAGGCTTGGAAAGAGAATGGACTACCGACAACAGCGGAAATTCCTATTGCTATACGAAAAACATTCAAAGCTAATATACAAGATCATATGCTTGTAACGATGGAAACGGTCAGAGAGAATATCCGTGCAGGTGCGGATGTTACATTAATTGATTCAAGAGAGCCCAAACGTTATGCTGGTGTAGAGGAACTTGTCGATCATAAAGCAGGACATATTCCAACAGCGGTAAACCATTTTTGGAAGGATGGAATGTTGCAATCAGGACAATTTAAGAATAAAGCTGGGCAACAAGAACGATTCCAAAATCTGTCGAAAGATAAGGAAACCATTGTATATTGTGGTTCTGGTGTTACGGCATGTCCAAATATCGTCGCATTAAAATTGGCTGGATTCCAAAATGTTAAATTGTATGCAGGTAGCTGGAGTGATTGGATCTCTTATCCAGAAAATCAAATTGCAAAAGAAGAAGATTAATCACTTGCATGCAAAAATAATTTGTATTAAAATAAGGTCACAAGCAAGAGATTGCTCGAAAAACTTTGTATTTTACACATTGGAAACAATGTGATAATATAACGACAAGTAAATAATACATCCTGCGGTGTGCGTAACTTATTTATGTCTAAAACCGATGTTAGTTATACGGAAGCTCAATATTTAGCGACCATCATCAAGCCTTCCTTGTGGAGGAAGATGTACGGTAACTGTGAGGGCATCCACCTGCGAGTAGCGGGTTTTTGGACATTTACGAGGAGCGGCACGTGCGGGGGTCTTATTTCAACTAACCTTATATAAAATTCCTACGGTGTACGTAGCTTATGCATGTCTTAAACCAATAAGTTTAATATGGAAGTTCAATATTTAAATGTAGCTAACATGCCATCTTTTTAAGAAGGAAGTTACAAACATTTGTGAGGGCATCCACCTGTGAGAGCAGGTTTATGGACATCTAGAGAGAACGGCATATGTGGGGCTATATAAAAACCTTACGTTTTATACGTAAGGTTTTTTTGTTGCATAGATATATTAATATTATCTTGATTCACCTGTGAAGTTTCCGTAATAAATGTAGCACTTTCTGTCTTCATCAATCTCTCTTGAATCCAAGGAGAATTCCATAGAAATGCCGTCTCGCTGAATATATATAATATCTGAATGAAGAGATGGTAAAATTTCTTCGTAGTTCCATACATCTTGACTATCTACTAAGCTTGAACTCGTTTCACTTAGTTCTCTAATTTCAAAACCGATGTGGGAGTATGTAGGGTCTGAAGGGTCATTGGCGAAAACTTCTTTTTGAATATAAATAACTGCTGTTCCGTCTGGATCAACCGAAGTTGCAGTAACAACATAAGTATTTTTCTCTTTAATAAAATATTCACAAGTCATGCGTGCGATAATTTCAGAATTAGAAATATTGGCGTAGTTCCATAAAGCAGGATACCCTTTCGTTTCATCATTAAGTCGATATTCTAAGCGCATTTTATACCTCTTCTTCCTTTTTCTTCTACTTTATCATGCCATCCTATATAATAGGAATAGAATTTAAAAAGGGGAGTGCGAAGGTGACAAAAACGAAATGGCTAGTAGGTGGTGTCGTAACGTCTTTAATGACTGGCACTTTATTTGGTTGCGCACAAGATCTTCCCCCAAAACCGAATGATAATAGTTGTTCTGATTGGGATTGGGATGATGAACTTGGGGTATGGCAGTGTGATGATAGTAGTTCAGGTTATCGTGGGCATTATTTCTATGGTGGGCGATACTATCAAAATAAATCCACTTTTAAAAATTCATCGGCGTTTAAATCGTATCAATCGTCTGCTGAATTTAAAGGTGGAATTGGAAGCGGTTCAAAGGGAGGATTTGGGGGCTAAAATATGTCGCAATACATAAGGGATCGAAAAGAATTTTATTTAAAATATCCGAATTTTTGGTCGGATTTATATGAATGTGAGTATAGTTTGTTTCATGTTTTTTCTATAACAAATCAGACTTTGGACCAATTACACTTAGCGACTGAACGAATGGGCAAAATATTTTTTAAGACTGCTAGACTGCTGCGTAATCTAAGTGACGAACAGCTTCTAGATCTTGGCTTTCCATCCCCGAGTTTATCATTCATTAGAATGAAAGGGCTTTATCCTGAATCTGTAATTTCGCGATTTGATTTTGCTGTAACAGAGGATAACAAAATCAAAATGCTTGA
This sequence comes from Bacillus sp. RCC_6_1, assembly GCF_041360755.1. Taxonomy (NCBI): domain Bacteria; kingdom Bacillati; phylum Bacillota; class Bacilli; order Caryophanales; family Bacillaceae; genus Bacillus; species Bacillus sp. RCC_6_1. The sequence continues at coordinate 880,882 of NZ_JBFUPV010000001.1, read as the reverse complement.
GTTTAATAGTGATACACCAACTTTTATTGTGGAATGTTTTCAAATGAATGGGAAAGTATGTGAAAATCTAGGCTATGATGATCCAAACTCGGATCAAGAACGATTGCTATCTTCTGGTGTAACGAAAGCAGTAATGGAAGCGACAAAGGGATTAGATAATCCAAATGTTGTTTTTACAGCACATCATGAACATATCGAGGATTGGAATACCACTATGTATTTAAGTCAGCTATGCCATGTTGAAAATAAAGTAGTGCCAATGTCAGAACTTAGAATTACAAAAGATGCTCTAGTTGATAAAGATGGGGCGAAGATTGATGTTTTATATCGCCAAACATATCCGATAGAAGATTTAATTGAGGATCAAGATCCTGAAACAGGAGATTTGGTAGGTGTGGAACTGCTGCAACTTGTAAAAGCCGGAAAGCTTTTTATAATAAATCCTTTGTCAGCATTTTTACTTCAGCCAAAATCAATTCAGTGTCTTATTTGGGGGTTAGCAGAAGAAGAGGTCTTTTATACAAACGAGGAACAACAGTGGATTAAAGAATATATGTTACCTACATATTTAGAACCAGATTTATTTTTAGGAAAAGGTTCTTTCGTTCAAAAACCTTCATTTGGTAGAGAAGGAGATACAATTACGATTCGCGATAAGGATGAAAATATTATGCTTCAAAATGCACATCAAACGTATAAAACTGCACTGCCGATATTTCAAAAGTATACAGAACTGCCAGTCGTATCCTTGGAAACAGAAAAAGGGATGGAGAAACTGTCCTATGTGTTTGGGTCTTTTTTAATTGCTGGAAAAGCGAGTAGTATCGGTATTCGCGCGGGAGAAAAGATTACAGGAAATGAATCGTACTATTTACCGGTAGGTATAAAAAGGAGGGGGAAAAATGATTAATTTTTTATTATATTTAGCAGTAACACTTGGACTTTTATGTATTGGTCTGTTCTTGATGGAAGTGACAACGAAAGTTAAGGAATTTAAGTTAATGGCTCAAGGTAATAAGGCGGTAAGCTATGTGCTTGGAGGGCGATTACTTGGGTTAGCTATCGTTTTATATTCGACAGCAGCTAATTCAATTTCACTTCTTGATATGATTTCGTGGGGAGCAGTTGGGATTTTGGCTCAAATTATCGTCTTTTATTTAGCTGAGTGGCTTACACCACGCTTTAATATAAACAAAAGTCTCGAAGAAGATAATCAAGCAGTCGGTCTTTTTCTTATGTTTTTATCGCTTTCAATTGGGATTGTAATCGCTGGTTGTATAACTTATTAAAAACTTTACGTTTAAACGTAAAGTTTTTTATTTTATCCCGCTATTTGCCGGGCAGCCCGATTGGTGAGGGCTAATAATCAGTGGCGGATGAACAAAACCCCCACTGATTAAAGTTTCACTTTATATACGTTAGTTTGCCATACCATTTGAAAAAATTGTAGGCTACGGTTGACATCTATTTTAAATAAGAGTAACATTTTCAATGTAATGAAAATAAGTCTCTGTTAGGTGAGGCTCCTGTATAGAGAAATGCTACTGCCCAAAAATGTCGAGAGACGCCAATGGGTCAACAGGAATGATCGAATTAAGGTTTTTCTTAACGTAGCTGGTAATGTACCTATGCTATACAGTGCTAAAACTCGGTGAGGGAGAGGTCCGTAGATTTCTAATTATATTAGAAATCGTTTATTTGTGTATGTAATGGCCGCTACTCTCTTAAGGGTAGGGGTCTTTTTTGTTACCAAGCTATGAGTAATTTCATATTATAAACTATAAAATTAAACGAGGAGGTGAGGAGCATGTCAAATTCTGACTCGGTTCCGTTACCCATATACTTCAAATCAAAAATATATGATGTAGGCAGGAAACGATTTGTTCCTCCCTCTATATTTATCACAATATAGCGTTTATAAAGCGCGAGACACTTTCACAGTAAAGTGGATAAATTGAGAAACAAAGCGTTTCTTCCTATGTTGTAAAGGAGGAGACGATAATATGTTATATGTAAACAAAACTGTGGGTAACACGTCATATAAACTAAGTAAAAAATCAATAAAAGAACAAACAATGCTCCAAAAAAATAAAGATTTATTAATTGAAATTGCAACAAGAGATGTAAAATCTGTATTTGCATATTTTAAAACAACAAGAGACGGACTATCAATGAAAGAGGCACAAAAACGTATTCAAGTATATGGCCGAAATGAACTAACTTCAAAAAGAGCACTTCTTGCAGAAGTAATGATGAAGCTAGGTGGCATGATTCCAGGTTTTTCAAAACAACGTGTGTGTGATGAATTACAACGTGAAACGATTACTGTATCTAGAGTAGAATGTTCTAGTAGTACAGGGTTAAATAGTGAACTGAAAATGATGGAGATACCTGTGCAAGAACTTGTACCTGGAGATATGATTTTTCTTTCGGCTGGAGATGCTGTGCCAGCTGATGTACGTATTATTTATGCAGATGATTTATTAGTGAATGAGTCTGTGTTAACGGGAAACGAAGCGAATATAGAGAAGTTTGAGAGCTGCTATCACCTTGAACGTAAACGGTTTATTCCATTAAAACGGATGAAAGATTATAATCCACTTGAGCTTGAAAATGTATGTTTTAAAGGTTCGCATATCGTTAGTGGAAATGCAAAAGCTATCGTTGTTTCTACTGGAAAAAATACGTATTCAGGCATCTTGCATACTTGTTGTAGTAGAACGTCTTAATGTGTTAATGATGCTAAATATACAAAAACAATGTATAATAGACAAAGTTGAGCAAAAACGTAGAATGGTAATCTATTTATATAACCTTACGTGATAACGTAAGGTTATTATTTTTTTAATAGGAGAGGAATTATGAAAAAAGTATTATTAGTTGATGGTATGGCACTATTATTTCGTGCTTTTTACGCAACAAGTGTCTACGGACAATTTATGAAACGACAAGATGGAACCCCTACGAACGGGATTCATGGTTATATGAAACACTTATTAACAGCTACGCAAGCGATCGAACCAACACATATCGTTACATGCTGGGATATGGGAAGTACGACATTTAGAACAGAATCGTTCTCGAATTATAAAGCAAATCGTGCAGCGCCACCAGAAGAATTAATTCCTCAATTTGATTTAGTGCAAGAAATGACTGCAAAATTATCCATTCCAGTTATCGGTATGAAAGGCTACGAAGCCGATGATTGTATCGGTACGCTTGCAAAACAATATTGCAATGAAGCTGAAGTTTATATTTTAACAGGTGATACGGATTTACTTCAACTTGTTGATAAGAGCGTTACAGTCATGCTTCTGCGTAAAGGAATTGGAAATTACGAATATTACACACCGGAGAAAATCATGGAAGAAAAAGGTGTAGAGCCGTGGCAAATCGTCCATGCAAAAGCTTTCATGGGAGATACAAGTGATAATTATCCAGGGGTAAAAGGTATCGGTGAAAAAACAGCGTATAAGCTTATTCAAGAGCACGGAACAGTATCCGCTGTACTAGAAAATGTAGAATCATTAACAAAAGCGCAGCGTACGAAGATTGAAAGTGATTTAGAGAACTTAAATATTTCGTTACAATTAGCCCAAATTCACTGTGAAGTTCCAATTTCATGTTCACTAGAAGAAGGATTACACACAATGGATGAAGAAAAACTTAGATTTGTTTGTGAAGAAATGAATTGGGGAAGACCTGAAATATTAATAAATATGCTATAAATAGTTTGGGAAGAGGGATGTTGCATAAGTCGAACTTTGACTTAGTGACACCTTCTTTTTGTTTTTGTAAACAGTATTATAATAAATAAAATTATGTCGAACTCAATTTTAAATATATAAATATTTCGACAAGATATAATGATAAAAGTTGATGAAAATAATAACTTTTATCATGAAGTGAATTAATTTCAACATAGTTTTAGATAATCATTTTTTCGTGTTCACAAAGTTGTCAGAAAATAAACGAGATTTTCATATGAAGTTCAAATAGAATTCACAACAATCAATTATTATAAGAACACACAGATAATTCTTTATCTTTTATATAAACCATCCCCCAAGGAGGACAATGAAAATGAGAAAAAAAGTGAGAAAATCTTTTAAACAATTATTAATTGAAAATAAACAATCACTATTAAATAATAAAGAAAATATGAAAGAAATTGAAGAGAGAATTGAGAAACGACATGTAGCATATAGTGGTGCCAGTAATTAAATAAAATAAAAAAGATAGCCTATGTAGGCTATCTTTTTTATTTTATATTGAAAAAACGCTATTCAGCTCTTTAATTTTGTAAATATGCAAGATATTTTTATAGCGTTTTTCTATCAATATTACTCATTTTTCGAGGTTGAAATTGGTATATACCAATTTTTGAGATTTTCTATTCAAAATATTACAAAAAATGTTACAATACACTCAAATTTATACTATAAAATCATTTTAATATGAAAAATTGGAATGAAAAGAAAGGAGAGGAATATGAATAAAGATGTCGCTTTGAAATGATTATTATCATTTCATTAGGAGTTGATGTAAAAAGATGAAAAGATACGAAGAATTGGACTCTATAAGAGGGATTTCTTCATTAGTAGTAATGATTGGTCATCATTTAATGATTTTTTCAGCATTTCAAAATTACAGTTATGAAGATAATAAACCATTTGTTGTGTATCTATTAAAAGAAACGCCTGCTCGTCTAATTTTTAGTAGTGGTAACGAATCAGTTATTATCTTTTTTGTTTTGAGCGGATTTGTTTTGTATGAATCTATTCAAAAAAACTATAGTAGCTATGGGTCATACCTTTTAAAACGTATATGCAGAATATATATTCCTTATATTGTGGCAATAATTATAGCTATTGTATGCCAGATTACAATTAGTGAATATGGTATTTCTTATTTAAGTGAATGGTTTAATCGCTCATGGACGATTGAAAGTTCTTCAAGCTTAATCGCACAACATATTTTATTGGTTGGGAAATATAATACAGATGCATATAACGGTGTGATTTGGTCACTTGTCCATGAAATGCGAATATCAATAATTTTCCCGTTAATTTTGATGATTTGCTTACGAAAAACGTTAAGGTGTTCATTACTATTATTGTTTAGTTTTAGTATATGTTCTGTCGTAATATTATTTTTGTTTCGCTCGGGCTTAACATTAACAAGCTATGCATTAACATTGCATTACACAGTACTGTTTTTACTAGGAGCACTAGTTGCGAAGTATAAAAATAATTTAATAGTTTTTTATAGTAATTGTACTAAAAACACGAAAATTGCATGGTTTTTATTTGCGATTTTACTTTTTATGTATGAAGGGCTTATAGGAGAAATTAAAGTGCTCAATAATTTTATATTTCGAGACTACGTAGTGGCGATAAGTGCATGTTTATTTGTCATATTAAGTTTGTCAATATCAACTTTGTCGTCCTTGCTACATAATAAATATTTGTTATATTTGGGGAAGATTTCTTACAGTCTTTATTTATACCATATTATATCGTTGTTTTCCCTTATATACATGCTCCATGAAATATTACCGTTGCCTATTATTTTAATTTTTTCACTTGTTTTTTCGTTTATACTTGCAATGCTTTCGTATGTATATGTAGAAAAATTTGCATTCGGAGTCGGAAAGTATGTAACAAAACAAGTGGATAGAAGAGAGAAAGGGTTATCTGTAAAGAGTGAATTGCAGGATGTTATTCAGAAAAGGGCGGTGAAATAATTGAAGCAAGAAATGAGTATAAAAGATTTTCAACAATTACTGAAAAGAAGATTCGTAACGATTATTTTAACGATGTGTTGTTTAACCGCTTCTTTAGTTCTTATCTCTATGTATGTTTTAAAGCCGTCATATCAATATTCAACGCAAATTCTTGTTGGGAATTTAGATGAGTTTAATAAGGAAAATTCAACAAATAAAACACAAGAAAATAAGCAACTAGTAACATCGTATGTTGATATTTTAAAAAGCCCATTAATTATTTCAACAGTCAAAAAAACTTTGAAATTAGAGCAATCAAGTTATGAATTAGCACAAAAAATCTCGGTTGTGAATACGGACAACTCACAAATTGTAACTGTTACAGTAAAAGATTCCAATCCGAAAATCGTGAAAGACATTGTAAAGACATTGGCAGAGCAATCACAAAAAAGCTTTCAACAGTACACAAATGTACAAGGGGTGAAAGTATTAACTGATCCTGAGTTACAGGAACAGGCTGAAAAATTGTTTCCGAAATTTCAACTGATCATTCCTATTTCTTTAATTGTTAGTTTTTTTGTTGGGATAGGTTTAGCTGTATTTCGAGATTATTTTGATGAACGTATATACACGGAACAGGATTTAGAGAAAATAACAACAGTCTCTGTTATTGGTCACATAAATATGGAACCAAATAGAAAAAAGAAACCTACAGAGGTTGATAAAAAATCATCTATATATCGAGGTGAACATGTCGATGTTTAGAACAAAGAAGCAGCTGCCATTCAATTTGCATGATGATCTGATGAAAGAGCAGTTTTATACGGTGTATCACGAGCTGAAAAAATCCGGAAAACAACTGTTCACAGTTAGTTCAACGAAGGACAGAGGTGTTGTTGCCTCGCTTATAGTAAATATGGGTCTAGTGTTTGCGGAAATGAAAAAAAAGGTGTTACTTATTGATGTGAATTTTTCTGACCCTAAACTACATGTATTATTACAAAGTGATCACATGATAACAGTAAACGATATAATAAGCTCTTCCTCCTGCAATTATGAATCTTTTTCTAGTAATTTGTCTAATTACTTATATTGTATTCCTGCAAAAAAAACAGTACATACAGGGACGCCTTTAGTTGCTATGGATGAATTTGATAATGCGATTGCTAAGTGGAAAGAAGATTTTGATTACATTTTCGTTTATTCTTCTGAAGTATTTGAACTTCCTGCTACGCACATTATTGCAGGGAAATGCGATGGAGTGGTTTTAGCAGTTAAAAAGCAAAAAGATTCATTACGTACAGTGCAAAAAGTAATAGCGGATATAAATAGGAAAGAATGTGAATTAATAGGTATAATTTTATATTCTTGAATGTGGGGGTAACGATCCATGATTCGTGAAACAAATCAAGCCAAGTTGTATACGATTCCGGCTCAAGAAAAGCCTAGCATATTGAATCGAAGTGTAAAACGCTTGTTTGATATTATATTTTCAATCATATTGTTACTATTAACAATACCAATTATGTTGTTCTTTTGTATTATGATTACCTTAGAAACATCAGGGGCTCCAATATACTTTCAAGAACGTTTAGGTATAAACGGGAAGAAGTTTAATGTATTTAAATTAAGGTCGATGGTAAAGGATGCTGAAATGAACGGACCACAATGGGCAAAAGAAAATGATCAAAGAATTACAAAAGTTGGATTGTTTATAAGAAAAACGAGAATTGATGAATTACCGCAACTTTTAAACATTTTAAGAGGAGATATGTCTTTTGTAGGCCCTAGACCAGAGAGAGAGTTTTTTTATAATGAGTTTGATGCGTATATTCCAGAATTTAAGGAACGTTTAATAGTAAAACCAGGCTTAACAGGATGGGCACAAATAAATGGAGGGTATAATCTTGATCCAAAGGAAAAGTTGAGGCTGGACATGGAGTATATTGAAATGAAAACATTTCGGATGGACATCCGTATTTTATGTAAAACCGTTTTAATTGTATTGAACGGTAATGGTGCAAGATAAATATATATGTAAACAAACAACATATGTAAGTAGGTTACTTGCAAAGGAGAACTTGTATGGGTAGATCTATTCTAAGCAATATTATCCATCTATTTTATAGTACGATTTTAGCTAACCTTCTTCAGGCCGTCAGTTTAATTGTTTTAGCAAACTTTTTTAACGCACAACATTATGGGATGTTTAGTGTTGCCATAGCAGTGACGTTTGTTATGTTATTTTTTACAGACTTAGGACTTAGTAATACGTTTCTTCGAGAAGGGGCAAAGGATGGAGCAGATTTAGAGCAGATTTTATCATCGTATATAAAAATAAGGATGATTCTACTTATTTTTGTTTCTATCATCGGTTATATTGCTATTCATTATATGTATGCGGATAAAAATTTAATTTATATGATGATAAACGTAATGTTTTTCATGTTAATAGGATTAACTTGGCAAAACATAGGGATTGCCTATTTTCAACTGACGGAACGTATGAAGTATATAGCGCTCATAAAAGTTGTATCAGCATCAGTTGTCATTATAATTACATGTTTTTGTATTTTCGGAGAGTTACCGGTGTATGTAACAGCTCGCTTATATGCTTTTGGGTATATGATTGGTGGTTTATTCAGTATATATATCATGAGAAGAAAGACGAAAATGAATATGAAAGTCGTAATTCATAAAGCGTTATTTTGGCAATTAACTCCCTTTATTATTAGCGGTTTTTTAATAATGAGTACGCCACAATTAGCGCCTATCTTGCTTAACTATACATTGCCATTAAGTATGGTAGGTGTTTTTGCAGTGGCGTACCGGATGCCGGCAGCTTTATATCAAGTACCAGGGGTAATTGCAGGTGCATTTTTTCCGGTGCTCTTTAAGCATTATAACCAGAATAATATAGAAGAGCATACGAAATTAAATTTACTTCAAATTAAATCAATGGCGATTGTAGGAATATGTATGACGATCGGTTTATATCATTTAGCACCATACTTTATTTCTATATTTTTTCATGAAGAATGGAGGAATGCAGTAGAACCACTCCAAATATTATCATTTCTTATTGTGCTACAAAGTCTAAATATTGCCATTGCTGACGGTTTAACGACGAGTGGTTGTCAAAATAAGAGGACTGTTGTGCAGTGTGTAGCATTGGTGATAGGTGGGGTTATGCTTTATAGCTTTAGTAGTCTTGGTGGAGTGATAGGAGCGGCATACGCTATGGTTTTATTTGAAATAGTCGCTTTAGTGGGATATATAGCGGTAAGTGTAGTGAAGAAAAAAATTGTATTCCAAATTGTAATACCGTATACAATTTATTTTGGTGTAACCTTTATTGGAGTGCAATATATATTGCATACATATCATTTAATTGCGCTTGTTCTTAATATACTAATTGTAGTAGCTGCCATATTCCTATATGATTATGAGCTAAAAAAACTTCTTCTTTCTTTTATAAGAAAAATACGCAAAAAGGATTATATTACGAAACAGGGGATATAGCCTATGGAAAATAATATGAAAGTATCAATGGGATGGATTATTCTTCTAATATTATTTGTCATGTTAAGTAAATACAATTTATATATTGGATTTTCATTGAAGATATATATGATTTTTTTAGTCATATATTTTTGTTTAACAATTAAAGACTTTCATATTCAAAAGTTATATTTTCATGAAGTTATATTTTTACTGTTTTATTTCATTTATTGTTTAAGCGGAATTCTTTCTATGTATTTAAATGCTAGTATTCGTATGATTTTTGGCGTGCTACTCGTTTTAGGATGCTATTTTATAATGAGAAATTTATTGGGGAATACTGAAATAGTGGTACTTGAATCATCTATTGCTTATGTAGGAATAGTATTTAATGTTGTAAGTCTACTACTCTATATAATCGGTTTACAATACTTTAGTTTATACGGTGGAGAAGAGAGAGAAATTTTTGCTGGATTATTAGTTGATAGAGGATATCCACGGTTAATTGGATTGCTAGATGATCCTAACATTTTTATTTTCTATAATACAATATTTTTTATGTACTATATGACGAATTTGCAAAATATCACTAACATCTTAGGGTTAATTTTATGTGTTACGACGAGTCTATTAACCTTTTCAAGAGGGGGAATATTAGCGCTTGTGCTTGTCATTTTTGTATATATATGTATGTCTAGTTTCGCTAAAAAAATAAAAATAATTATGAGTTTAGTATTGTTTAGTGTAGTTATTTTTAGTTTATCGAATAGTGTAATGGGGGGCCAATTAGATGACATATTAAATAAACGAATTTCTGATTTTTCCCATGATAATGGAAGTGGTAGATTTACATTATGGGAAGCTGCTTTTAAATATTATTTATCCAATCCATATATCGGAATTGGTGCGTTTAACTTCTCGAATTATTATGAGTATCAATTTAATGAAAAATTATATGTACACAATACATTTTTAGAAATTTTGTCTGAGTCGGGTACAATTGGTTTTCTTCTATATAGTGCGTTTTTATTCATATTAATGTTTAAGTTAGCGCAGCATACTTTGTTTCGTGAAAAACCATACCTTCTATTGACTATGATTGCATTTTTATTTCAGATGATGTCATTGTCACTCATTATTAACGAAGCGTTCTTTTTATTTTTAGCAGTTGTTGTGAAGTATATTTCAATATATGAAGGAAGGGGAAAGATAGATGGTAAAATGTCTATCAGCACATAATAAGGCGCCTCATGTTTCTGTAATAACACCTTCTTATAATAGTAGACGATTTATAGGTGAGACAATTTTATCTGTACAGAATCAATCGTATGAAAACTGGGAAATGATTATCGTTGATGACTGTTCAACCGACCAATCTGCGGCAAAAATTAAAGAGATAATAGAAGGAGACTCACGTATTAGGTTATTATCATTAAAAGAAAATGTTGGTGCTGCTAAAGCTCGGAATTTAGCGATTCGAGAGGCGAGAGGAAGGTACATTGCCTTTTTAGATAGTGATGATATATGGTTGCCACATAAATTGAAGACACAATTGTTATTTATGGAAGAAATGAATATTGCTTTTTCATATGCGTCGTATAGTTTAATTGATGAAAATGGTAATGAATTAAATCGCGAAGTGAGTGTACCAAAATCTGTTGACTATCATTATTTAGTAGGAAATACAATTATCGGGTGTTTAACGGTGATGATTGATCGTGAAAAAATTCCGTATGTCGAAATGCCTAGTGTACAGCCGGAAGATACAGCGTTATGGCTGAACTTATTACATGAAGGGCATGAAGCAAAAGGGATACAGCAAGTATTAGCGAAGTATCGAATTGTAGCAAATTCTGTTTCGAGAAATAAAGTTAGAGCAGCTTTTCGGTATTGGAAATTATTAAGGGACCAAAAAAGTCTTAATGCAGTGCAAAGCTTTTACTATTTTAGTAAGTATGCTTATCATGCTTATAAAAAAAATAAAATCAATGTAGTTGGGAAGACGCAATTATGAATATACTGTTGATGACTGATAAATTGATAACTGGCGGAGCCGAAAATTATTTCTGTAAATTAGAAAATAATTTGCATTATGAGGATTTTAAGATTTATACAGCTGCAGGTGATGGAGAACTATATGAATCCCTTACTAGAAAAGAAAATTTTATCTTACTTAGTCGATGGAATCATTTGAGAAATATTTATTATTTACGAAACGAAATTTGTAAACGAAAGATAGAACTTATTCATGCAAATAGTTTGCGAATGGTATTATATGCTTTTCTACTTCAAAAGTTTATTAAAAAAAAGATGAAAATTGTTTATACGAAACACAATGTAACGATATTAGAAAAGAAAATGCCAACGCTTTTTCGGTATTTCATGAATAAATATGTGAACAATATTATTACAGTAAGTGAGTTTGAAAAGAACAATTTAATTTCAATTCATGTAGCAGAAGAAAAAATAAATACAATTTATAACGGTGTTGATATTGAAAAGTTTTTATTCCAGCAGAAAAAGAAAGAATCTACATATAAAATAGGGATATTAGCTAGATTATCCAAAGAGAAAAACCATCAACTATTTGTCAAAATTGCAAATGTATTGAAAAAGAGAAATGATTTTATGTTTTATATTGCTGGTGATGGACCAGAGAAAGAATCGATTATGAAAGAAATAGAAAAATATGGATTGCAGCAAAGGGTGAAGATGCTAGGGAATATTTCAGAGCCGCATGAGTTTATAGGGAATATGGACGCCTTACTTTTATTATCTTTTCGTGAAGTGTTTCCAATGGTAGTAATTGAAGCGATGGCTACAGGGACACCAATTGTTTCAATAGATGTTGGTGGAATACATGAAGCGGTAATAGATGGAGAGTCAGGTGTTTTGATATCTGAATATTGCGAATCAGAATTCGCAAGTGCGCTTGAGGAACTACAAGGGAATGAAGAAAAGGTAACTGCTATTAGATTGAAAGCACGAGAGAAAGCAATGAGATATTTCTCGTTAACTAAAATGATAGAGGAAACGAAAAATATATATGAATTAAACAAATGACCGAGTAGGTCGTTTGTTTTTTTTATTATAGAAACTTTTAAGAGACAACTCACATATTATATGAAAAAGGTAATATGAGGAGTGAATTTATTTTGTCAGAATATATTTCATCCCAAGAAGATTGTGCGCCAGAAAGTAGCGTTCATATTGATTGTTTTGGCGCAGTTCCAAACTCGGGAAATGATAGCTCATTAGCAATTCAGCAAGCTATTGATTATTGTGTAGCGAATCGAATTTCGACGGTTAGAATTACAGGGATAAATACGTACAAAATTGTAAAGCCGATTGTTATTAAATCAAACGTAAGATTAGAGTTGGATCCTACCGTAACACTGCAAATTGATGGGGATTTTAATGCATTTGAGCTACAAAGTAACGCTTCGATAGTTGGTGGTACTCTTCAAGTTATAAATCCATTGTTTCAATCTGCTGTTATTTATGTTTCTGGTTCACAACAAATCGAAGTACCTAATCAATCTGTTATATCAAATATAAATATAATAAATACAACTCCATCGTATAAAGGAAAAGCTATACATTTTTATTGTCAAAAGGCATGGGATTTTATTAGTTTCTTTCAAGTTAAATTTATTCAAATTAAAAACTTTCAAACTGCAATACATTTGAAGACAGAATATATAAATGATATCAATACACCTTGCTGGATTAACGCCAATGTATTTCAATCTATATTTATTGATGGATGTGTGTATGGGATTGAAGTAGATGGAAATAGTGATTTGCCAAATGAAAGTTCAGGAAATACGTTTCATGATATTCAAGTGCAATGTAGACAACAAACGGAAAAAGTAATTCGTTGTTCAGGTGCGTATAATACATTTGATTGTATGATCTGGGATACGTACCGGATGAGTAGTGAACAAATTGTTATTGAATTTTCTTCCAATTCTCATCGTAACTACCTTTTTTCAAATCTGCTTTCGACAACTATTGTAGATAAAGGACAATACAATGTTTGTAAGTCTACTTATGAAGAATCCCTACGAATTCAGTTACCTTTGACGTTAAATAGACCTCATTTAATAGGAAATCAAGATGATATTTTAGTAAATGCTCAGCAGAAATATAACGTTAAGCAAGTAAGTGGAAAAGTGCCGTACGGGGGAAATCTCACAAATTGCTTTAATTTAATAGATGAACAAAGTGTAAACTATATTGACGTTCCAGATAGTAATCCAGTTGTAATTGAAATGGATTTTACGAAAAAACCAATACAAATGTTAAATTGTTTTGGAATGTATTTTGGATGGGGAGAGAGCCCAAAGAAAATTAAAATTGAATATGCATTAAGTGCAACTGGAAGTTGGGTTATCGCGTTGGATGTTCCATTAAATGTTGGCGATACAATTATATCGAATATGAAGGCCAGTCAGTTATATAAAGTTAGAATTACATTAAGTGGTTATTCTCAAGATCATAAACGTTTTCGAATTAATCGTATCTTTGCAAGATCTTCTATGGAAAATGGGAGTGCTTGGTTAGCGACGACTGGCGGAAGAATGTTTGGAGATATTGAAATAGAGGCAAGTAAAGGTATAATCATGAAGACTGCTAGTGGAGTGAAATGGAAAGTTACTATTAATGAAGCTGGCCAACTTATTACGACTAAAATAACTTGAGATGGTGTTTAATCGTATATCCTTGGACGAGTTACAACGTAGTGGGATATAGGTAATGAAAAAGAGATTGTAATTTGGTTTGAACCAAACTACAATCTCTTTTTTGTTTCAATTACTTCCACCAAATCCAAGTCCAAAGGTAATTTCGTACATTTCGAGGAGTAATGCGAATGAAGCGTTCACCGTCAAAGAAGCAATTTAAATTTGGAAGTGCTTCATCTGGATTTTCTGGAACAAAGGTGACGATGTTTTCGTTACTTGTAACGGTTACTGTAATTGGTGGGTCGGTAGGCGAGACTTGAAGTTGTAACGAAATATTGGCCGTATTTTTAAAGGGATTATTAACAGGGGGGCTTATCACTTGTACTGTGAATAACACGATAATTGTTTCGTTTGGTTCCAAATTAGTAGCGACTAGGAAACCGATATTCGGATTCGCTAGTGGAGAGCGTTCACCGTTAATAAAGACAGTGCCATTTATAAATTGTAAACCTGCTGGAATAGTATCTTGTAACGAAATATTTGAGAGTGAAATTTCAGAAGTATTTGTAATGCGTACCGTGTAATCAAAATATTGATTTAAATAAACTGAGCTGACGGAAGCATTTTTCGTGACTGTTGCAGTTATAAATTGAACTGGTATACGAACGATATTTGAATTAACAATGAAAGTAATAATTGGATCCTGTGGTGTCAACTGAAAAGCAGCGGTAACTGTTGCAGAATTTATAATTGTACTGTTTGAAGGAATAGAAGTTGCGAGAACTTGAAATGTTATAGTTGCTACTGTACCTGCAGATAAAGAACCAATATTAATACCAGTGTCTGGACGAACATTTGGAACGGGAGTGCCGTTAATGGTTACGCTGTTTTCTATAAATGTTGTACCAGCTGGAATTGTGTCTATAACAGAAGTACTGATTGTAGGAATTGGGGAATGATTGAATACCGCTAATGTGAATGTAATGATATCTCCTATAACGACAATAGATTTGTCAGCTGTTTTTTCAATGCGAACCATCGGATCAATAACTGTCGTTGTAACGGTATTTGTTTGTTTTGTAATTGTAATAGGTGGTTTTGTTGGATCAATGATAACGGTATAGGAAACAGAAGCATCATTATTAATTGTAGATTGAAGAGTAGAAGAAGATATTGTCACTTGGAACGTAATAATAACAAATTCATTAGGAGCAAGATTTCCTAACGTAATACCATTTTCAGGATTCTCATTAGGCTGATTGATTCCGTTAATCGTAACACTACCAGCAACAAAAGTCGTATCTATTGGTACGGCGTCTATGGCAAGAAGGTCTTCAATCGTTACATTACCGCTATTCGTAATCGTAATTGTATACGTTAAAGTTTGACCAGGTAAGGCGTTTGTTACATCAGCAGACTTAAAAGCAATGACATTATCATTTTGGACATTAGTTTTGACAGTATTTGTTGTAGTCGTATTTGTAACAGGTACGTTATTTGGGTTGACTATATAGTTAAAAGTAGTAATTGCGTTGTTGTTTAGTTCATTTGGTGTTGGAATAGAAGTCACAGTTACTTGGAATGAAACGATAGCATCTCCACCAATAGTTATAGTACCAATTGGTATGCCGCTTACTGGATTCACTCCTGGAAGAGTTTCTCCGTTTACAATGACGCTATTTTCTATAAACGTAGTACCTTGAGGAATAATATCTTGAATGATTACATCATTTACTGCAACATTACCGGTTTGATTTAGTGTAATCGTATACGTTAACGTATCACCAACCGTTGCAAATGCAAGGTCAACAGCTTTATTACTATTCAAATTCGCATGATTAATTTCTGTTAAAGCAGCTGATGAAATAATAGTTTCGGTAATAGGTGGTCGATTTGGTACCGTGTATTCATATTCAATTGTACTCGTGTTAGAGATTGGATTTGTTTGTGGAATCGAAGTAACCCGTACTTGGAATAGAATGGTTGCTGTCGTATTAGGGGGAATGTTATCAATTTGTATACCGTTAAGTGGATTGTCATTTGGCCGAGCGTTGCCATTCACGATAACACTATTCTCTATAAAGCTCGTATTTGCTGGGATGATATCTGTAACAATAATGTTTTCTACTTGTATATTCCCATTGTTTGTAATGGAAATAGTGTAAGGGATAATAGTTTGTAGGTCAGCATATTGGATAGGTGTTGTTTTTGTCGCAATTACATTAGCAGAAATAACTTCAGTGAAGGTAATATTGCTAGTGGATATTTGTTCTTCCACGTTTATTGTATAACGAGAAGTTGATTGATTTTGAACATGGCCGCTAGCAGGAAGAGCTACGACGGTAACAGAAAATGTGACTGGGATAGAAATATTAGGAGCAATCGTTCCTACAAGTATACCTGCACTTGGGTTGGCATTAAGCTGAGGAATGTTATTTACTAAAACGCTACCGTCAATAAAGGTTGTTCCATTAGGAATATTGTCTGTAAATACAACAGCAGTGGCATCCGTATTCCCTGTATTCGTTAAAGTTGTTGTATAAGTTAAAATGTCACCAATCGTTACAGAGGTTAAATCAACAGTTTTAAGTGAAACGATGTCAGCATCATTAATTTGAACAAAAGTAGTATTGGAAGTAGTAGATTTTTGAATTGGTGCAAAGTCAGGATTGAAAATAAAGTCGTAGACGACGTTTGCAGTATTAGGTGTTGGATTTACAGCAGGTAAATTCGTAACGGAAACTTGGAATGTTATTGTAGCCATTTGACCTGCTGCGACATTAGGAATGGAAAAGCCGATATTCGGATTTGCTGCAGGAAGTACAGTATTATTAACTACTACACTTCCTGGAATAAATACTGTTCCATCCGCTATAGTATCTGTAAAAAAGATGGAGTTAGTTGTAGCCGATCCATTATTTTGAATGAATACTGTATATTCAATGGTTTCATCAATGTTAGCTAATACAGTATTAGTGGACTTTGTAGCAATAAGAATAGCATCAATAAATTGTATGTTTGTAGCATTGGAAGAGGTCGTTTCTGAAATTGGTGGTGTGCTTGGGTCTGGTCGATACTCATAGTGAATGACGGCGATATTATTAATGTTATTTTGTGGCGGTATAGAGACTACGCTTACTTGGAACGTAACAATAATCGTATTATTTGGAAGAATTATATCAAGATTGATACCTGTAATTGGATTTTCGTTAAGTCTTGGTACGCCATCTACAAGAATGCTATTTGGAACGAATGTGGTGCCAGAAGCAATTGCGTCAAGTAGGAGAGTATTTGTAATAGGTATTGTACCAGCATTTGTAACTGCGAGTGTATATGTGATGATTTGACCGATACGTGTAATGGATCTGTTAGCGGATTTAATTGCACTAACATTTGCCGTCCGCACTTCAGTATTTACTGCATTTGATAACGATCTACGCTGAATAATTTGAGAACTAGGGTCAATTTGGTATTCGTACGAGGTGTCTGAAATATTAATGACTACATTGCCAACTGGTATATTTGTAAGTTGTACTTGGAATGAAATAGTGACTGTTTCATTTGGTTGTATCGTGCCGAGAGTTACTCCGTTTTCAGGATTAGCGCCAGGCTGAATTACATTATTTATTGCTAAGCTATCTTCAATAAATATAGTACCTTCTGGAATGTTATCAATGAACACGGTATTGTTAGCTGGAACGGTTCCTATATTTTGTAGTGTATTTGTGTAGGTAATAATTTGCCCGATTGATGCGAAAGTTACATCCGCGCTTTTAACAGAAATAATATTTGCGTTTTGAAGTGATGTTGTAACAATGTTAGAATTTGCAGAGCGATTCACTGGTGGGGCTGTAGGGATACTTACATATTGGTAAGTTGCTGAAGATTGATTTACAATTTCGGTTTCAGTAGGTGGATTATTTGTTTGCACTTGAAATAGTATCGTTTTGGAACTGTTAGCTGGAATTGTTCCAATCGGTATTCCGTTTTCAGGATTTACACCTGGCTGAAGGACACCGTTAATTGTGACACTATCGGGAACGAATGTAGTCCCAGCTGGGATAGAATCTGTGAAAACAATATTTATTGCGTCAACATTACCGATATTTTTCACTTCAGAAATATAAAGTATAGTTCCGCCAATATCTACAGTTGTTGGATTGGATGTTTTTGTAATTGTCAATTGTGCTTGCACGAAATTTGTAATGACGATATTACTAGTAGATGTTTCAGTAATAGGCGATTGCCCTGGGTCTGGTTGGATTGTATATGTTGTATTGGATTGATTTGTAATCGATTCTCGCGAGAATGAATCTTTAATAAGAATTTGGAACGAAATAAGGTGAGTAGCGTTTGCTGCTAAGGTAGGTAAAGTAACACCTACATTTGGATTGGCACCAAGTATAGTTGTTCCATTAAGTGTAAAACTATTTTCTACGAATGTAGTATCTTGGGGGATCGTATCTGAAAATATGAGATTCGTAGCTGGAATATTTCCGGTATTTTCTAGTGTTATTGTGTAAGTCAAAATATCACCTGTTGTTGTTTGAGGTGCATTGACTGCTTTTAAAGAAAGGATAGTTGCATCCGAAATTTGTGTGAAAGCAGGATTAGACGTAATTGTTCGAGAGATGATAGGAGCAGTTGGATCGGCGATAAAAGTATAGTCAATACGGGCTGTATTAGAAATTGGGTTCACGCTTGGTATAGATTGAACGATAACCTGGAATGTTACAGTGACGATTTCTGACGGTGTGATGGAGTTTAATGGTATTTCTACGTTAGGATCGGCACCTGGAACAGAAACACCACTAATGGTAACGCTATTCGGAATAAATGCAGTTCCTTCTGGGACCAAATCTGTTAAAGTAACTGTATTTGCAGTAGTATTTCCGTTATTTTGAACGACTACTGTGTAAGTGATTGTACCGTCAGTAGATTGTACGAGAGAATCTGTACTTTTAATTACGGATAACGATGCATCAACAACAGCTGTATTAACCGTATTAGACGAGGATGTTGCTGTAACAGGAGGTTGACTTGGATCGACAATATACGTGTAACTTGTAAGTGCTTGATTTATAATCGCTCCTTGCGGTGGAATAGAACTTGCAAGAAATTGGAACGTAATAGTAGCGGAATCACCTGGTGAGATAATACCAACTGGAATACCGAGAGTTGGACTTGCATCTGGAAGTGAAATCCCGTTGAGCGTAACACTATTTGGAACAAATAATGCTCCTTCAGGAACTCCGTTAATGAGTAATACAGAGTTTGCAGGGAAGTTTCCAGTATTCGTTAATGTTGCTGTATACGTAATTACATCCCCGATAGATACAATTGAACGATTTGCTTGTAAAACAGTTGTAACAGTCGCGTTATTAATTTGTGTTGAAGCGCTATTAGAATTTATCGTGCCTGTAACAGGAGGAGAGGCCGGATCAACGATGAATGCGTATTGAATAGATGCTACGTTTGTAATCGGATTTGAAGGTGGAGTAGATGTAACTATGACTTGGAAAGTAACGGTTAAGGAACTACCTGCGCTAACTGTTCCGATATTCACTCCGTTATTTGGATTTGCGCCTGGAATGGTACTTCCATTTACAGCAAAACTATTTTCAACAAAGGTCGTTCCAGTTGGAACTGGGTCTGAGAAATTTACATTCGTAGCGTTTGTATTGCCGTTATTTTGAATCGAAACTGTATAAGTGATCGTATCTCCAATATTTGCAAAGGCTGTATTAGCAGTTTTTACAGCTGAAAGTATGGCTGTATTAATAGAAGTAACGAAGACATTCGTTTCCACATTGCCAGGCTGAGCCAGTAATGCATTGCCTACGTTATATTGGAAGTTAACAAATCCTAAGTTTTGGAGTTCAGGTGTGAACGTTGTTGGATTACTTACGATTTGTACTTGGAATATGATTGTAACAGTTTGATTTGGACTGATTGTATTTATGCCAACACCGTTAATAATCGAAGCGGATGGTAATGGAGTGCCATCAACAATAACTGATCCTGCAACAAATTGTGTCCACGATGGTAAAGGGTCTGAGAATATAGCGTTGTTAGCAGGAATATTGCCTGTGTTCGTAATAGTCGTTGTATACGTAATCGTATCACCAATCGTTGCAAAAGTTTTATCTCCTATTTTAATAGTATTTAAAATAGCACTTTCAATTTTTGTTGTAACGTTGTTAGAAATAATATTTTTTGAAACTGGAGGATTAGCTGGATTAACGATATGTTGAAAGCTAACGCTAGCTTGATTAGTAATTGGATTTATAGGCGGAATTTCATTGGCGATAATGTGAAATGCTACGATGACAGATTCGTTTGGCGCGATATCACCGATTGGAACGCCTGTAATGATATCTGCATTTGGGATGCTAGTTCCGTTCAGTGTAAAGCTATTCGGTTCAAAGGAAGTTCCGTCTGGAATAAGGTCGGTAAAAATAACATTCGTTGCACTCACATTTCCGCTATTTGTAATTGTAACGGTGTAGGTAATATCCTGCCCGATATCTACCGTAGATACATTTGAATTTTTTTGTGCAGTAAGGATAGCGCTATTAATTTGTGTTGTCGTTGTATTAGATTGATTGGAAGTTGTAATAGGTGGCTGGCTAGGATCAACGACATAATGATATGTGGTAGAAGCAGAGTTAGAAATGGGATTAAGTGTTGGAAGTGTAATAACAGTTGCTTGGAATGTAACGATTGCCGTATTACCACCATTAATGGAACCAATATTTACACCAGTTGATAAATCGGCGTTTGGAATGGTTTGCCCATTAGCTGTGAAACTATTTGGAACGAAACTTAAATTGCTATCAAGAATATCGATAATAGTTACATCAGTTGCGGTCACATTCCCGGTATTAGGAAGGTTAAGTGTAAATGTTATTGTATTACCAACATCCGCAAAAGTAAGATTTGCTGTTTTGGTGCTAATAATAGTTGCGTTGTTTATTTGAAGGAGTGTAGTGTTGGAAGTAGCTGCACTTGAAACGGGAGGATTAACAGGATCAACAGTAAATTCATACGTCGTTGATGCTTTATTTGGTGCTGGGTTACTAGGGGGAATATTGTTTACTGTAACTTGAAAGACGATGCTATATATTTCATTTGGTGGAAGTGTTGCAAGTAATACACCTGTATTTGGATCCGCGTTAGGTTGTAAAACGCCATCGACAGTTAATGTGTTAGGAACAAATGTGAGTCCACTTGGTAATGCATCTGTGAATACAATATTAGTTGCATCGGTATTGCCTACATTGGTAATAGAAGTAGTATAAAAAGCAGTTTGCCCGATATCTGCAAAGGATACACTTTCATTTTTGGTCATAGATAATATGGCTTCTTTAATTTGGGTTGAAACAGGATTGCTAATTGAAGTTTCTGCTTCAGGTGGTGAGACTAATTGATACGATGTTGATGAGAAATTTACAATTGGGTTTGCGGTTGGTAATGATGTTACAGTAACTTGGAACGAAACTGTTACTGTAGTCCCGGCTGTTATTGTCCCAATATTCACACCGTTCGATGGATCCGCCCCGCTTTGAGGAACTCCATTAATAGAAAATGTGTTTGCAATAAATGTAGTGACGCTTGGTACGGTATCTGTAAATATAACATTTTGTGCGGATGAGTTTCCATTGTTTGTTAAAACGACAGTATAAGTGAGTGTGTCTCCAATACGACTAAAGGATTTATCGACTTGTTTTAATGAAAGAATGTTAGCTGTATTAATCGTAGTAAACACTGTGTTTGAAGTAACGTTTCTTGAAACAATAGGTGCATTGGGATCAGCGATAAATGTGTAAGAAGCAGTAGCGGAATTGGCAATAGGATTTTGAACAGGGGTAGAAGTAGCGGTCACTTGAAATGCTATAGATATTGAGCTGTTAGGGGCAATTGATCCAATCGTTATGCCTGTATTAGGATTCAATCCAATTTGTGTGAGTCCATTTATTGTAACGCTATCAGTAATAAATGTTGTACCATTTGGTATAAGATCCGTGAAAGTAATATTAGTTGCATTTGTATTACCGTTATTCGTTAAAATTGTCGTATAGGTTATGGTATCGCCTAGTGTTACAAGGGTTTGATCGACCGATTTTACCATCGTTATCATAGCATCTAATACAGGATTTGTAGCAATATTCGTTGAAGTAGAGGTAGTAGCAGGAGCGCTGTTTGGATCAACAGTATAAGAATATAAAATTGTGTCATTACCCAT
Organism: Bacillus sp. RCC_6_1; assembly: GCF_041360755.1. Lineage (NCBI taxonomy): Bacteria > Bacillati > Bacillota > Bacilli > Caryophanales > Bacillaceae > Bacillus > Bacillus sp. RCC_6_1. Next base: position 858,726 of record NZ_JBFUPV010000001.1, on the reverse strand, counting down.
AATTGAACTGGAAGGGGAAACGGAAATAACATTTACTTGGAAAGTAACAGTTACCGTTTCACCAGGAGCGATATTTGGTATATTTACTCCAAGTGCTGGTTGCGCACCAGACTGCTGAACGCTATTTATTGTGACTGAATTTGGTATAAAGGTAGTGTTAGCTGGAATAGCGCTTGTGAAAGTAATATTCGTTGCGGCTGTATTTCCGGTATTTCTAATAGTAGTTGTATACGTAATCGTATCTCCAACTGAAACTATAGATTTATCAGCACTCTTTTTTGTTGTTAAAATTGCACTATTAATAGTTGTCGAAACCGTATTAGATACATTCGTTTGCGATACGGCAGGTTGGCTAGGATCGACCACATGTGCAAATTGTACAGAGCTAGAATTAGAAATTGGATTTATACTTGGAATGTTTGTAACAAGTACGTTAAGAGTAATCACGGCCGTTCCATTTGGGTTTATATTTCCAATCTGAATTCCGTTAGCTGGATTTCCGATTTGCTGTGTACCAGAATCGTTTGTAAGAGTGCCAGATATGAATGTCGTTCCATCAGGTAAAGTATCCGTAAAAATTATATTTTGTGAAGTGACATTTTCAGGGTTACTTAATGTAATTGTATAAGAAATTGTATCGCCAATTGTTGCGAAAGTTTTATTTACAGATTTGATTGCCACAATTTCCCCAGAATTTATTTGTGTCGAAACCGGATTGGACGTCGTACTTCTTGAAACGAGTGGTAAGTTTGGACCTGTCATAAATTGATAATTAATGGAAGCGCTGTTTACAACCGGTGAGTTTGGTCCGCCTGGTCCAATTGTGAAAATTGGATTTGGAATGCTAACTACTTGCACACGGAAGGTAACGTTTATAAAATCTCCAGCAATAATATCCCCAATCGGTATCCCATTCGCTGGATTTACTCCAGGCAATAAAACTCCGCCTACTCGAACGCTATCTTCTATAAATACTGTGTTATTTGGAATCGGATCTGTAAAAATGATATTCGTAGCAGTTGCGTTTCCTATATTATCCAATAAAACAGTATACGTTAAAAATGAATTTCCAGGTGCTACGTCAGAAAATAGTCGATCTACACTTTTCGTTGCTTGAATAATCGCTTCGTTAATTTGAACTAAAGTTGGATTACTTGTAGCTGTTTCTATCACCGGCGGCTGGGTAGGATCAATAATGATCGAGTATGTTGTGCTAGATTGGTTCAAAGTTGGGTTTGTAGCTGGTATTGAGCCAACGATAGCTTGAAAGCTAATTGTTGTCGTTCCTCCAACTGGAATTGAGTCTAAAGAGATTCCGCTATCTGGTCTAAATCCAAGTTGTGGGATTGTATTAATTTGTACGCTATCAGGAACGAATGAAAGTTCAGGTGGTAATATATCGATAAAAACAGGTGTGTTTGCTGAAGTATTTCCGCTATTGGTGAGGATAGTTGTATACGTAATTGTATCTCCAACAGCAGCAAAAGCACTGCTTGCAGTTTTTGTTGCGATAACAGAAGCAGTATTTACTTGTGTAAAAGTTTTATTAGATTGAACTGTTCGTGAAACTGGCGATTCGTTTATATCTACAATAAAGCTATATTGAAGCGATGATTTGTTCGGGATTGGATTAAGGTTTGGAAGTGTTGTAATGTTTACTTGAAAACTGAGTGTAGCAGATGCATTTGAATTCAAGTTACCAATATTGATCCCGTTTTGTGGATTTGCATTCGGAACGGTTACACCATTTATCTTAAAGCTATTTGGGATAAAGGTAGTACCGTTTGGAATTGTATCAGTAAAAATAATGTTGTTCGCAGTAGTATTTCCGGTGTTTGTAACAGCTGAAGTGAATGTAATTGTATCACCAATTGTAGCGAAAGTTGTACTAGCGCTTTTATTTATTACTAAAGTAGCGTCAATAATTGGTGTAACTGTTGTATTTGTTACGGTGCTACCAACAGCAGGAGATTGGTTTGGATTCACGGTATATTCATAATTTACAAGAGCATTATTTGTTAATGTGCCACTAGGTGGTATCGCTAAAATTTGTGCTTGAAAAGTAATAAATACAGTATCCCCTGGCGAAATATCTGCCAAGTGAATACCAAGTGATGGATCTAATCCTGGTTGTGGAACATTATTGATCGTTACGGAGTTTTGGATAAATGAAGCTCCTGCGCCAAGCCCATCCGTTAAAACAGTCGCACTAGCAGGGGTATTACCTGTATTTGTTACTGCAATCGTATAGGTAACGATATCACCAACTGCAGCTGTCGGTGTATTCACAGACTTAGTAGCGACAATAGTAGCGTTATTAATTTGAGTTGTTATTAAGTTACTTAACGTATTGGCGGATGCTGGAGGTAAGTTAGGATCTATGACGTACTGGTACGTTGTATTGCTTTGGTTCGGGATTGGATTTGGATTCGGGATAGAATTTACTTGTACTTGGAACGAGATGATCGTATTTGCATTCGGATTTATTGGATCAATGGCAATTCCACTTGCTGGATTTACATTAGGCAGTGTATTCCCGTTTACAGTAACACTATTAGCAATAAATGATGTCCCGTTTGGAATTACATCTGTAAATATTACATTTGATGCAAGTGTGTTCCCGTTATTCGTTAAAGTAGTCGTGTACGTAATAATATCATTTACGTTAGCAAACTGTTTATCTGCAGATTTAGTAGCGGCAATTGAGGCGTTATTAATAGTTGTCTGTACAGTGTTAGAAGCAACCATCTGCATCACAGCAGGTTTGGATGGATCATACGTATATTGGAATGTTGTGCCTGATTGATTTGTAATTGGATTTACAGCAGGGATAGTTGGTACAAAAACTTGGAATGCAACGGTGCGTGATGAATTCGCTCCTATCGTACCAATTGAAATGCCGGTAGCAGGATTTGCGTTAGCTACAGGGACATTATTAATCGTTACAGTATTAGGAATGAAGAGGGTACCCGCTGGAATGATATCTGTAAACGTTACATTAGCAGCAGGGATATTCCCGTTATTTGTTAAAATAGTCGCATATAGTATGACATCACCAACATCAGCGAAGTTTGTACTCGTTAGTTTTGTAGCAACGATATTAGCAGTATTAATTTGTGTAGTTACTATATTGCTAGCAGCGTTTCTAACAAGAGCAGGTAAATTTGGATCAGCGATAAAGCTATATTGAAGTGAAGCGCTGTTTTGAATTGGGTTTGGTGAAGGTAGCCCATTTGCACTTATTTGAAAAACAATCGTTGTAAAACCACCTGAAGGAATGGAGCCGACTTGAAGACCGGTACTAGGGTCTGCACCTAGTTGTAAAGCACCACCTATAAAAATACTATTTGGTACGATTGTGGTGCCATTAGGGATTATATCGGTAACAATAACATTATTTGCTATAGTATTTCCAAGATTAGCTAAATAAATTGTATATGTGATTGGTTGCCCGACATCGGCGATAGTTAAATCTACTTCTTTGACAATCACTACATTTGCTAAATTAATTTGTGTACTTACAGTGTTACTTACAGATGTTTCTACAGTTGGTGGATCGCCCGGATTTAGAATAAAACTATACTGTGTACTAGATGAATTTAATGTTGGGTTTTGTGTTGGTAAAGAGGTGACGGTTACTTGATAAGAGACAGTAAGTGAGCCATTAGCAGCAATGGAAGGTAGTGGAACACCTATATTTGGATCTGCGTTATTTTGGAGTACACCATTAATAAGAAAAGTGTTTGGAATAAAGGTAGTACCGTCTGGATTCGTATCTACGAAAGTAGGACTATCAGCAGAAACACTTCCTGCATTCGTCAAAGTAACAGTATAAGTTAATATATCCCCTACGGTAGCGAACGCTCGATCCACTGTTTTGGCTGAAATGACATTTGCATCGTTTACTTGAGTAAATGTAGTGGTTGAAGTAGTGTTCTTACTTACAGGTGAAGCGTTTGGATCAACAATAAAGTTATAGGAGATGGAAGCGCTATTTGAAATAGGGTTTGGATTTGGAATGCTAGTTATTACTACTTGGAATGAAGCTGTAATTGTAGTATTAGCATTGATGCTACCAATATTGATGCTAGCTGGTGTAACGCCTGGTTGAGTAACACCGTTAACTATAACGCTATTTGGTACAAAGGCGGTTCCATTCGCAATTGAATCGGATAGTAATACATTGTTCGCTGCAACATTCCCATCGTTAGTAAAAGCAAAGGTGTAAGTTAATACATCGCCAACTTCCGCAAACGTTTTATCTACAGATTTATTAGCATGGAGATTTGCTAGTCTAATTGTTGATGTAACAGAATTAGAATTTGCTGTCTTTGAAGTCGGTGGCAAATTTGGATTTACAGTATATAGATAAGAAGCGAAGGCATTATTAATGATAGGATTTTGGGTCGTAATATTGATGACTGTTACTTGGAAAGAAAGGGTAAAAGTAGCCCCGCCAGGAATTGTACCGATAGGTAAAGCGACGAGAGAATCTACATTTTGCAAAACTCCGTTTAGTGTTATAGTACCAGGAGTTAATATCGTTCCATTTGGAAGTGGGTCTGTTAGTTGAACGCTATTAGCGGCCGCATTTCCACTGTTTGTAATAAGAATTGTATAACTTATCGTTTCGCCAATTGTGGCAAATTGTTTGTTAGTTGATTTTGTTAATGTTACATTCGCATTGTTAATTTGAGTGGAAACGAGATTAGAAGAAATGTTTTTTGTAACGGGTGATTGGCTAGGGTTGACGGTATATTGATAAGAAGCACTTGATCCGTTAGATACGACATTTGACGCGGGTATTGTATTTACTACTACTTGAAATGCAACATTTTTTGTTGTGCCGCTTGGGATGGATCCAATATTCACGCCGTTAGCGGGATTTGCGCCCACTTGTGTCGTGCCATCTATTGTTAAACTGTTTAGAACGAAAGTTGTTCCAGTAGGGATGACATCTGTAAAAATAACATTGTTCGCATTTGTATTACCTGTAGCTGTAAAGGAAACGGTGTACGTTAGTGTATCACCAATATCTGCAAAATTTTTATCTACTGCTTTCGTCATTGTTACAGTAGCATTATTCACTTGAGTGGAGACAATATTTGTCTTATCAGTCCCACTTACTGCTGGTTGATTTGGTACAGGAATGTATTGATATGTTGTTGTTCCACTATTTAATATTGGGTTTGTTTGAGGGATAGAAGGAACGAGTACTTGGAATGAAATAGTAGTAGTGGAATTTGCGGCAATTGACCCAATTGATATACCATTAGCGGGATTTGCGCCAGCTTGAGTAACTCCGTTCACAGTTACACTCCCTGGAATGAAAGTAGTCCCACTAGGAATCGGATCCGTATATATCACATTCGTTGCAGCGATATTTCCTATATTAGCTAAGGCAATACTGTAAGTTAATGTTTCACCAATATCGGTAAAAAGTTTGTTAACTGATTTTGTTCCATTAATATCTGCGAGGTTAATTTGTGTTCCAGCAGAGTTGCTTGTTGCAAGACCATTAAAAGTTGTTCCTCCGGCGATTGGTGTATATTGAAATGTAATATTAGCAGTGTTAGAGATAGGATTTTGACTTGGAAGAGAAACGACAGTAGCTTGGAAAGTTACTGTACGAGAAGCACCATTATTAATTGTTCCAAGAGATATACCAGCCGCAGGATTTGCATTTGTTTGTGGTACGTTATCTACTGTTACAGTGCCGGGTATAAAAGAAGTACCGCTAGGGAGACTATCTATAAAAATAGCGTTATTGGCAGGAAGAAGCCCGGTGTTAGGGATAGTAACTGTATAAGTGAGAATATCTCCAATTGCAGCAACACTTTTATTCACGCTTTTCGTCGCTTGTATATTTGGTGAGTTTATATTAATTTGTAAGCCTACTGTATTTAACATATATGCGTCTCCGTTAGTAGTTAAACGGATTGCGGCGGATACTTGTGAGTTTGTTAAATAAGGAGAAATATCAATGGAAGTAATGTCCCAGCCCTGTCTTCCTGCGGAGATGTTTGTACTTGTAGAAGCACTTTGATTTCGCGTTCCAAATGTCCCTGTTGTATCTAAGTTTCCTGCAGCATTATTAACTTGAGAACCGAAGAAATTATTTATAGCATTGTTTGGTCCAGATAAAGCATTTAATGAACTGAAATTTGGTCCAAATAAAGCTTGATCCCCGGTTAAATCTGCATCTCCTTCGGTAGAACTTAAAAATAATCTCCCGCTTACTGGTCCTCCTGAAGGTGTTAAAAATCCAGAAACAGATACATCGGCACTACCAGTTTCTGCAGAAACACGGTTACCAGCTACATAAATGGTTAAGTTTCTTGCAGGTAAGGAACCATTTTGATAAGCGACAATGAGCGTCCATCCAGAAGAATTGATAGCCCCATTAGAAGCATCTAAAGGATCAACAAGTCCAGGGACAGAGCCGGTTGTATAAGAGCCAGATCCAGCAGCTTGAACGAGGGATGTTACATCTGCAGATCGTGTATAGAATCCAAATGTGACAGATCCAGAAACGAAAGTTTGATTTGAAGCTGTAATAGCCGAAGGGGTAATTGAGTATGTTGACACAGGTGTTGTGAAAGAAACAGGATTCCCTAAAATACTCGTAATGTTTTGATCACGAGATAAATAGTTTCCACCCCAAACGAGTTCTGCGTAAAGAATAGTACTACCAGCAGGGATATTTAAAATAGCGGTAGAACTATTTTGTGTATAGTTTAACGTTGTACCTGCAGGAAAAGTAGGTACTTGTAAAGCAGTATTCGTAGTTACGAATGCACCAATTGCACCGATTGTACCAGCACGGTTTTGATTGCTAATTTTACTTAAGCCTAAAGTATTACCTGTAATAGCGAGTGCGCCGTTAGTGGTGGTAGAAAATCGATTCGTAATGGGCATGTTGTCACCTCATTTACAATATAGTCTTGGTCAAAATAACATATGTGTGTGACAAATAAAGCGAAACATGTACAAGTTGATTTCGTAATAATGATTTAAATGTCTAGATAAGGGGATGGAGTATGATTGAATTAGAAATTAGGTTGGAGCGTCTTAGGGAAGAACAAATAGGCGATATTGTAGCATTATCTTCTTATATTGGCTGGGATTATAACAGAGAAGAAGTTGAAACAATTTTTAACTCAGGTATTGTATACGGCGTATGGAATGAGAGAAAGGAACTTATTGCTAGCGCGGCAATAATATTATATGGGGAGAAATTAGCGTCTATCGGAATGGTGATTGTACATCCAGATTATAAGGGGAGAGGGATTGGAAAGATAATAACGGAAGCGTGCGTTAAAAGCGTATCAGCTCATACTCCAATTATGCTGATTGCTACGGATGAAGGGAAACCTTTATATGAAAAGTTAGGACTTAGGGCAGTAAGTTATGTTTCTAAATACATATGTAACTCATACAATGCGAAAGATTATTGTGTAAGAAATGAAGATTATGTGATGAATTATGAAGAGGGTGATTTAGAAAAAATAATAAAAATAGATGAATATGCGTTTGGAACAAATAGAAAAGAGTTTTTAAAGAAAAGAATTATGCAAAGTGAACAGTGTATCGTTGTAAGGGACAAGGAACAAAATGTATTAGGTTACGGTTTAAGCATACAAACACCAGAAAATAAGATAATAGGGCCGGTTGTTGCTAAAAATGATGAGATGGCAATGAGAATAGTACATGATTTAGCAAGAGGGCATAATGGTAAATTAAGAATTGATGTACTAGAAGGAAAGAACGATTTCATGAAAGAATTAGAGATTGCTGGTTTTAAAAAGGTGAATATACCGCCAATTATGATGAAAAATAGTAATCGGTTAATAAAAAGAAATAGTGAACTATATAGTATTGCAGCGCAAATTTTTGGATAAAAAAGAACCCTTTTAAATGAAGGATTCTTTTTTGAGCCAATTTAATCACGATATTGGTCATGAGTTGGCTGAAAGAGGTCTTCCTCGATATCTCGCACCATAGAAAAATGATCAACGTTATAATGACCGTGTAAAGTTTTATTGTGATGACCAATAATTTGTTCTGCAGACAATACGTTAGAATCAGTTGTTGAATGACCGTTTTTAATTAATGTAACGTCAAATCCTTGTACAGTTGCTGTCCTAACGGCAGTGTCAATGCAATGTTCTGTTTTACATCCGCCTATAACAATATGATTAATGTTTTCTTCTTTTAAAAGTTCAAGTAAAGAAGTACCGTAGAATGAATTGGTTGCTGCTTTATTAATAAAGATTGCAGACTGGGGTACTTGAATTTGATTATGTACTTCAAATCCTTCGCCACTACCAGAAGCAACATCGATATCTCTTACGAAAACAATAAGAGCATTTGAATCTATTGCTTTCTGGAGGGCTATATTTAGTGTAGATAATAGCTCGGTTTTACGAAAAACTTCATTCTCTTGCTCATTTCCATCAATTAATTCTTGCTGAGCGTCGATAATTAATAGTGCTTGTTTCATCGTGTCTCCCCTTTAATATGAAATAAGTTCCACTGTACATATTCCTTCAGATTGTTAGAAAATCCTCCATTGTAAGAGAAGTAGAAGATTGATTTACAAAGTTGTCAAAGAAATTTCATTCTCATAGCGTGTAAAAACATGTATGATAGGAGATGGAGAATTTTTGAGTAGGTGGGAATAACATGCAAACAGTAGAAGATTATCTTTCATTCTTACATACGAAAGGATTTAAATTATCAGAGGAAGCACAAGGGTTTATTATGTTTGGACAAGGATATACTGGTGCGTCTGATGGGATTGTGAACGCAGCAATAGAAGCGACAATTAAACATCAATTGCAGTTTGATGGTAGTTATTTCGTTGCGTTATTAGAACGATTGAAAGAGGAAGAAATTACAGATAAAAAAAGCGCTAAGGCTTTTATGCGGAAGTTACAAGCGTAACTTCACGCAGCCTGCGCTTCTTTTTTTGTTTTGGAAGGTAATTCAACAAAAATCATGCCTAGAAAAATACATAGACATCCGATAATAGCAGAAATAGAAAGTTGTTCATTTGCAACGAGAACGCCTGTTAATGCAGCAAAAACGGGCTCCATTGCGAAAATAATTGCTACCCTCGTTGGAGAAGTGTGTTTTTGTGCCGATGTTTGAATGAAAAAAGCAATAGATGTTGCAAACAGGGCAGTTAGAAAGAGTGCGAATAAAAAGGATTGATTCGTCCATAGTGATACTGAAAATAACTTTTCCCAATCTTCAAACAAAAAAGCGCAAATAGAAGAAAATATACCAACAGCTAATACTTGAGATGTGCTTAATAATAAAGGTGATATTTTCTTAGAAAAGAAGCCGTTAATAAGAATATGGGCAGCGAAAGCGACTGCACAACCGAGAACAAGTATATCTCCTATATTTAATTGGAAAGAATCAGCAGCTGTTAATAAGTATAAACCTGTTGTAGCTACAACAATACCAAGTACGATGAAAATGGTAGCTTTTTGTTTTAAAAAGATAAAGGATAAGATTGGGACCATAACAATGCTTAGCCCAGTTAAGAAACCTGCTTTTGAAGATGTTGTATAGAGTAAGCCAAATGTTTGCAATAAATAGCCGACAAATAAGAAGAACCCAACTATTAATCCGGCTAAACTACTATGTTTTAATTCTTGTTTTGAAGTTTTCTGTGAGAAAATAATTTGAACGAATAATAAAATAATTCCAGCGAATAAAAAGCGAATACCATTAAACGTAAATGGACCAACGAAAGACATAGCGTTTTGAACGACAACAAACGTAGCTCCCCAAATAAAAGAGACAAATAATAAAGCAAGAGGAGCAATCCACTCTCTTTTCACACTCATACCCCCGTTAATTTTGTAAGATAGCTTTTCTAGCTAATTCATCAGCTACTTTATTTTGACTACTTGGAATCCACTTAATAAAAAAGAGATCGAAGTTTTTTATGTACTGCAGTGCTTCATCTAAAAGAGGTGCAAATATTTTATTTTTTGCGTATTCTTTTTCAACAGCCCGTTCGACAAGCTGCGAATCTGTACGAAAAGAGACAGTGCTATAATTATGCTCGATGCAATATTTTAATGCTAGAAGTAAAGCGCGGTATTCTGCTTCATGATTGGACATTGTTCCAAGTGGTACTGATAATTGTACAGGCGGCTGAACGCCTTTAATAAACACTCCTGCACCAGAAGGACCAGGATTTCCTTTTGATGCACCATCAATATATACTTCAATCAAAATGAGAAACCTCCAAATTATAAGATTATCCCCTACTTAAATATTTTTTTGAAGTAGGGGATAGGGTAGTTATCCGATTGTGATGCTGTAACGACATGTAAATGTTTCATTCGCTTGTAAAGATTGAATTCCCTTTTTGTCCTTGAAATCTTTTGCTGGATTTACTTCATCAGCGATTCCATACCAAGGTTCAATACATAAGAAAGGTGCGTTATCCCCTGGTGTCCATACGCCGACAAATGGAAATCCATCAAATTCTACTTTTACAAATTTATTATGTTTATGAGAACGAATCGAAATTTCATTCGTATTCATATGTTCAAAAATAAGTGCATCATTTTTGAATAAATCGTATGTAAGTGGCAATTCAGTCGTATTTTCAGCGATTAATTGCTTTTTGTTTGAAAGATAAGGTCCTTCTAATACGCTTGTTTCTAAGCGTTCCGAACCATTAAACGATAAGTGATAATCTGTAAATGATTCACCGTCCAATAAAGGGAAATTGAATCCAGGATGTGCTCCGATTGAGAAGAACATTTCTTTAGAAGTAGGATTGTTTACTTCATATGTTACATGAACACTTTGTCCATCTAGCTCATAAGAAACGAGTAATTCGAATTCGTATGGGTATTTTTTTAATGTTTCTTCATTACTAGTAACGATATAAGTGATCTTTGTTTCGCTTTGTTCTTTCACAGAGAAAGTAAGATCACGAGCGAAACCGTGTTGTGTTAATGAATATGGTTTACCGTCTACGTAGTATGTATTATCTACTAATCGACCGACAATTGGGAACAAAATTGGTGCACGGCGTCCCCAATAAGTAGAATCACCTTGCCATAAATATTCTATGTTGTCTTCTTTTAAGCGAACGCTCTGTAATTCTGCACCTTTGTCAGAAATGGAAACGATCACTTTTTCATTTTGAATTGTTGCTGTCATGAAGTGAAACCTCCTAAATCTTTCATATGTTTCATTATACGTTGTCTAAAAGGAAAAAGGTAGTTTATGATAGGAAATCTATTGACGAAAGAGGGGCTACCACGTAAAATATAATCTTGTTGCTAAAAAAAAGAATAACGTGGTTCGAAACCATCCCACGTAAAAAAACTAAGGAGATTTTGTCATGAATATTAGAACATTAGTCGGTAATGGTATTTTAGCGGCATTATATATTGCTGTTTCTATGCTTATTCAGCCATTTGGCTTTACAAATGTACAGTTTCGTATTTCAGAGATGTTTAATCATCTCGTTGTATTTAACAAGAAAGCAATTTACGGAATTGTATTAGGTGTATTTTTAACGAATCTCTTTTTCTCACCTATGATCGCTTATGATTTAGTATTTGGAGTAGGCCAATCTATTCTTGCATTAGTTGCAACGATTATTTCTATGCGGTTTATTAAAGGTGTTTGGGCTCGTATGATTTTTAATACAGTTATCTTTACGGTTACAATGTTTATGATTGCAATTGAACTTCATCTTGCATTTGACCTACCATTTATGTGGACTTGGTTAACATGTGCAGCAGGTGAATTCGTAGTAATGGCGATCGGTATGCCTGTAATGTACTGGATTAATAAGCGAGTACAATTTGAAAGATTTATGTAATAGATGAAAGAGCTATTCCTTATATAGGATGGCTCTTTTTGTATGTGATTATATTGAATATAATACTGTGACTCTTGATAAAATATAATAAAATAAAGTGAGGCTTCAATTAGCCGGATAAATAAGAAGTCTTACATAAGGGGAATGTAGTATGAAATATAAAATTCATTGGTTGTATAAAACGAAGCGCGGATTGCAGACGGAATTAACAACAGAGTATATGAACATAGAAGAAGTACTTCAATTTGCAGAGGATTTTGAGAAAACAGGAAGAGTAAAAGAAATTTCATTTTATGATGAAATGGACGCAGAATGGTCATTAAAAGAGATGAAAAAGTTAAGTAAGCAAGTAGAGGAAGATCCCCAAGAAATACTCGTTTATTTTGATGGGGGGTATGATGTGCAAACGAAAGAAGCTGGCGTTGGTATATGTGTGTATTATAAAAAAGGAAATACAAACTACCGGATTCGCCGCAATGCATATATAGAAGGTATATATGATAATAATGAAGCGGAATATGCATCGTTACTATACGGTATGAATATACTCGAGGAATTAGGGATTAAGTATGAAGCAGTCACACTTCGCGGTGATTCTCAAGTTGTACTGCAGCAATTAGCCGGAGAATGGCCTTGTTATGATGAGCATTTAAACCATTATTTAGATCAAATTGAACAAAAGGCGAAGCAAATGAAATTAAAACTTATATGTGAACCAATATCTAGAAAACAAAATAAAGAAGCACATCAATTAGCTACGCAAGCATTGGAAGGAACAGTTATTGATAGTCATAAAGAAATAACTGAATAGAGAGGTGCAAAGGTGGATAAAAAGCAACTCATTACAGAGGTAAATGACTTATTAGAAACGTATTGTGAAGGATGTTTCTTGCGAGAACATAATCGAAAGACAAATAGTAAATATTATGCCCATTCATTTTGTATACGGCAATGTACAGTTGGAGAAACATTGAAAAAGTATGGAGAACAGTTGTCATGAAAAAACATCCAGAGAAAATTCTCTGGATGTTTTTTAGTGTCTTGCTTCGTTTAGTTGATGCTCACATTTATTTAATTTCTTTTCCTCATTCATTAAAAATGGCTCATCTAAATCAGTTGCAACAGATTTCATAATTTCAAGCTGAGAGCGAGCTGCTTCTACAGCAGTAGTAGCATGCTCTAATGTATCTGGATCCATTGAAATTGTTGCTGATCCTACCATTTTTTGTGCTGTTTCTACACGGAATTTCACTTCTTCAAAATCATTTACTTCTGATCCCATTAATAATTCCTCCTTTGTATAGTGCGCATTTCACATAGTTTTTGCTCTGTAAAACGGAAATATACAAAGGAATAACAAAGGAGGTTACCAAGTAAGGCAACCTCCTGTTATATGTTGGATTAAAGTTTTACTACGTTAGCAGCTTGAGGTCCGCGGTTACCTTCAGTAATGTCGAAAGATACTTCTTGACCTTCTTCTAAAGCTTTGTAGCCGTCTCCTTGAATAGCAGAGAAATGTACGAATACATCGTCAGCGCCTTCCATTTCGATAAATCCAAAACCTTTTTCGTTGTTAAACCATTTTACTTTTCCTTGCATGTTACAATTCCTCCTAAAAGCGTTTACTATTTTCATTTAGTGAAATTCATTAAAAAAATAATATAAACTAAAAATGCTATATTCTTGAATATTCTGCTAAATGATTAATTTAAATATACACGAATTGGGAGAATTTAGTCAAGTAAGCGATTTTATTTTTTTTGTATTTTTAAATAATTTTCCAGTCAAATTTTTAAATAGGTATAGGACAGGCCGAGTATGTAATATTCTTAATTGAATGCTATACATAATGAGGTGAAAGAATGAATAAGTCTTACTTATTAGATAATGAAGGAATGAGAACGAGAACCGACATACCGGATTGGGTTGCAAAAGAATTTGAGATTTTTTCAAATGTTGTGTTAGAACCAACTTTTCCATGTTATTTCGGTTTAACAGCTTTGAAAAAGAATGAACTTCGTTATTCATTTCTTTCTCATAATGATTGGAGTCATTTGCCGCATACAATGTTATCTTTTTTAGAGTTAATGAAAGAGAGACCGATTGTAAGAAGGGGCTTTTTCCTTTTTGTAGAACCGGAATGTGAAGAACAATCACTCGAATATTACCGTGATTCTTTTTGGAAAGTGTTACAGTATTTACATGAAAACGATAATCAAGCATGGCCAAAGCAAATTCCTGAAGACCCAGACCATTATTTATGGGAATTTTCATTTGGTGGTGAGCCAATATTCGCATTTGGAAATGCGCCAGCTTATAAACAACGAAAAACTAGACATTTAGGGAATTCTCTCGTTATTGGGTTTCAGCCACGCACTATTTTTGATGGATTAGAGGGAGATCGTCCTAAAGGAGCATATTCAAGACAAATGGTCCGTGAGCGAGTTGAAAAGTGGGATCAATTGCCGAAACATCCTAACATTAGTCATTATGGTGACCCAGAGCATCGTGAATGGAAACAATATTTCATAGGAGACGATGTAGAGCCAATAAAAGGGAAATGTCCTTTTCTTCATAGGATAGAAAAGTAAGAGCCATCATCTAGATGGCTCTTTTGTATATTTTGGATAAAAAAGGGTATTTTATTATGAAAGCTAGTCTATTTTTTAAAATTACATCATTAACTAGTAGTAAAGAGAGTAGAAAGGATAGAGCGATGATTGGAGCAATTATACAGCAAATCGTATTAGGTATATCATTAGCTGCGCCAGTAGGGCCGATTAATATTGAAATGTTAAAACGAGGAATTGAACGTGGTTTTTGGCACGCTTGGGTTGTTGGAATTGGTGGAATGACTGCAGATGTTTTATTTATGCTTCTCATTTATTTCGGTTTATCTTCTGTGTTTATGTATACATATGTACAAGCCTTCATGTATTGCACGGGTTTTTTCTTGTTATTTTATTTAGGATTTCAAAGTGTAAAACAAGGAATTTTCGAATCGAATATGGAATATAAAAAAGAAGAGGTAGGTGGCCTTAAGCAATCGTTTATGGCAGGATTTTTAATTGCGATATCCAATCCATTAAATCTTGTTTTTTGGTTTGGTATATACGGAAGTACACTTAGCTCATTACTTACGAAGGTAACGAAACAAGAAGCTTTTTTGTACAGTCTTTGCATTATTGTTGGTATTATTTTATGGAATTTAAATATTGCTTTTTCTGTACATTTTGGAAGAACTTTATTAAAACCAAAAGCGCTTGGCTACATAACAGCCGGAGCAGGTATTATTTTAGTAGGTTACTCTATACATTTTGCATACAAAGCTTTACAGTTGTTCACATAAGATTGAAGGGGAGATTTTTATGTATCGAACCACTATTGACGGAAAAGAAATTATAATTACGTTAGCGCCAAAAATCCGAAAAGAAATTACTGATAGAAATCCACTATATGAAGCGGTATTTCATAATGCTGCAAGATTGTTACAAACAAAGCAACCGACGTTTGCAGTAAATCATGAAATATTTGGGCTCATTATTGGAGAAGTGCAAAGAGGAGAAGTAACAGTGTTTGCAGTGGAACATATTATTCCGAAGCAAAATATATTTGGATCAAACAATTTTTTCTCGGCAATAGAACAGCAGGCAAATTTGTAAAGTGAATAGAATAAGAATAGAAAAGAAATAGTCGTAACGATATGTTGCGGCTGTTTTTTTGGAAAAGGGGGAAACAAGATGAAGAAAGTGGGGAAAGAGTTCTTTTTACAACATGATATTGTTATTATGTATAGCATTCTATTTATTTTCATTATTATTTTAAAAATGCAATTTTTTACGTGGTTTGGCATGTTAGCATGTATGTTTGGGATTGTTTTCTATACACTTAATGAATATATGACACATCGTTTTTTATTCCATATAAAGCCACCTAAAAACACATTTCTATTAAAAATGTTAAGAAGATTGCATTATGATCACCACGTATATCCAGATGATTTAAAACTTTTGTTTTTACCTGTATGGTTTAGTATACCCAGTTTTACTATATATTTACTTATAGCGTATGGTATTATAAAAAGTGTTACTATTGCACTTTCATTTGGAATCGGAATGATTATTATGCTGCTCGTTTACGAATGGAAACATTATATTGCTCATAGACCGATTCGTCCCGTCACTAAGTTTGGAAGATGGCTAAAAAAACAACATATATTACATCATTATAAAAACGAAAAGTTTTGGTTTGGTGTTTCAAATCCAGTATTCGATTTTATATTTGGAACACTTAAAGACGGAAAAGATGTTGAGTTAAGCGAAACGGCTCGTAATTTAGAAAAGGAAAAAAAGACAAAAGTAGTGCGTTAAGCACTGCTTTTGTCTTAATGAGGATAAATAAGTAAGGTGTCACTTTATTTTGAAAAAGTATATTAAAAATTTAGGGGAAATTGCCGAAAAATGTCTATCAAAAAATCTTTGCATGAATGCATGGATTGTCTAAAATGAATATAAGTTTCTGAATATTTATAAAATTTAGTCTTTAGGTATGCAAGGGGTAAGTGTATTTTAAGTAAGAGAGGGGATCGGTTAATGAAACGAGACGATACGTCAGCACGTAAGTTGCAAAATGAGGTGAATTATACAGAGGTCGTTCAGTCGGAAGAATTTCAATTGTTATTAAATACGAAAAAGAAGTTTATCATTCCAATGAGTATTTTCTTTTTTAGTTTTTTTATCGCATTACCTATTCTAACATCGTATTCAAAGGTGCTTAATACACCTGCATTTGGAGACGTTACATGGGCGTGGGTATTTGCTTTTTCCCAATTTATTATGACATGGGCACTATGTATGATTTATAGCAAAAAAGCAGAATCATTTGATGAAATCTCCCGAAAAATTTTGCAAGATATGCAAAAAGGGAGGGGCTGAACTTGAATACTACTGCATTTGCACTATTTTTAATTATTGTTCTTGGTACGCTCGTCATAACCTATTTTGCATCGAAAAAAACGAAAAATGCGAGTGAATTTTATACGGCTGGAGGGGGATTAACTGGTTGGCAAAATGGTCTGGCCATTGCTGGAGATTACATGTCTGCTGCTTCATTTCTCGGTATAGCTGGAGCAATCGCATTAACTGGGTTTGATGGATTCTTTTATAGTATCGGTTTTTTAGTTGCTTATTTAGTTGTACTATATCTTGTTGCAGAACCGCTTAGAAATTTAGGAAAGTACACTTTGGCGGATATGATTGCAGCACGCTTTGACGCGAAAAAAGTTCGCGGAGTTGCAGCTCTTAATACGATGACGATTTCTATCTTTTATATGATTGCACAATTAGTTGGCGCGGGTGCACTTATTAAATTATTATTAGGGATTGAATATACGACATCTGTATTAATCGTTGGAACACTTATGACGGTGTATGTTATTTTTGGTGGTATGACAGCAACGAGCTGGGTACAAATTGTAAAGGCTGTATTACTTATGGCCGGTACGTTTATTATTTCTGTTATCGTTTTCGCAAAATTCAACTTCAGCGTGACTGAAATGTTTGCCCAAATGAAAACAGCTACACCATTAAAAGATTCATTTTTAAATCCAGGTGTAAAGTATAAGGATGGCCTTGATACACTTTCTTTAAATTTAGGACTAGTACTTGGTACAGCTGGATTACCACATATACTTGTCCGCTTTTTTACAGTACGTGATGCAAAAACTGCACGTCAATCTGTCGTATATGCGACATGGTTAATTGGTGCATTTTATATTATGACGATTTTCTTAGGATTTGGTGCGGCAGCGTTTGTAGGAAATGAAGCGATTATTAAAGCGAACCCAGCGGGTAATATGGCAGCACCTTTATTAGCCAAAGCGTTAGGTGGAGACTTCTTATTTGCTTTCGTATCAGCAATTGCTTTTGCAACAATTTTGGCTGTAGTGGCAGGTCTCGTATTAACGGCAGCATCAGCATTCGCTCATGATTTTTATAATGAGATCATTCGCAAAGGGAAATCATCGGAAAAAGAGCAAGTATCTATGGCTCGGTATGCATCTATTGGAGTAGCGATATTATCTATCATACTTGCATTATTTGCCCAAACATTAAACGTAGCATTTTTAGTATCATTAGCATTTGCAGTTGCAGCGAGTGCAAATCTACCAGTGATTTTATTTACAATATATTGGAAGCGTTTTAATACAACGGGTGCTATTTCCGGTATGATTGTAGGGCTCGTATCAGCAATTGTTCTCGTAGCGTTGAGTCCGAATGTTTGGAACCCTGTAGCTGGAAAAGCTATTTTTGTTGGGGAAGCGATATTCCCATATACGACACCAGGAATTATTTCAATTCCGCTCGGATTTCTTGCAGCATATTTAGGAACTGTTTTATCTAGTAAGAAAGAAGATGCAGCGAAATTTGATGAAATTCTTGTGAAATCTAATACTGGTCACGGTATTAGTGATGCGTCTTCACATTAAATAAAAGAGGAGCTTTTCGATAGATAAGAAAAGCTCTTTTTTCTTTTGTCATTTTCTTGTAAATATTACTGATTTGTAAGTAGGATTTGTCTTAATTTTGTGGAATGAAAATAGCAGGGAGAAATTTAAGTCATCATGGCACCAGCGCAGCTTTTGTGAAAAATAAGTTGTTATGGAAGGTGGAAGTAATGATGAAAACGAAGCAAACTGATGAATTATTAGCAAAAGATGAGCAATATGTTTGGCACGGAATGCGTCCCTTTAGTCCAAATAGTACAATGGTAGGGGCAAAAGCTGAAGGGTGCTGGGTTGAAGATATACAAGGAAAAAGATATTTAGATGGTATGAGTGGTCTTTGGTGTGTGAATAGTGGATATGGAAGAAAGGAGCTCGCAGAAGCGGCTTATAAGCAATTACAAACATTATCATACTTTCCAATGTCACAATCTCATGAACCAGCTATAAAGCTCGCTGAAAAATTAAATGAGTGGCTTGGGGGAGAGTATGTTATTTTCTTCTCAAATAGTGGTTCAGAAGCGAACGAAACAGCTTTTAAAATAGCAAGGCAATATTATGCGCAAAAAGGTGAACCACATCGTTATAAATTTATGTCACGTTATCGTGGGTATCACGGGAATACAATGGCGACAATGGCAGCGACGGGACAAGCGCAGCGTAGATATCAATATGAACCGTTTGCTTCAGGCTTTTTACACGTAACACCACCGGATTGTTACCGTATGCCTGAAATTGAAGGGCAGCATATTTATGATGTAGAATGTGTGAAAGAAGTCGATCGTGTTATGACGTGGGAATTAAGTGAAACAATTGCCGCTTTTATTATGGAACCAATTATTACAGGCGGGGGCATATTAATGCCACCACAAGACTATATGAAAGCTGTTCATGAAACGTGTCAAAAACACGGTGCCTTGCTTATTAGTGATGAAGTAATTTGCGGTTTCGGACGTACAGGAAAAGCATTTGGATTTATGAATTATGATGTGAAGCCAGATATTATTACGATGGCAAAAGGGATTACGAGCGCATATTTACCATTATCTGCAACAGCTGTGAAAAAAGAAATATATGAAGCATTTAAAGGGAAGGGAGAGTATGAATTCTTCCGACATATTAATACATTTGGTGGAAATCCAGCAGCTTGTGCATTAGCCCTTAAAAACTTAGAGATTATGGAAAATGAAAATTTAATTGAGCGATCTGCGCAAATGGGTTCCCTTTTATTAGAGCAACTAAAAGATGAAATTGGGGAACATCCGCTTGTTGGGGATATTAGAGGAAAAGGTCTATTAGTTGGAATTGAATTAGTAAATGATAAAGAGACGAAAGAGCCAATTGATAACGACAAAATCGCAAGTGTCGTAAATGCTTGTAAAGAAAAAGGGCTTATTATAGGACGAAACGGTATGACGACAGCAGGATATAATAACGTTTTAACATTAGCGCCGCCGCTTATTATTTCAAGTGAAGAAATTGCCTTTGTTGTTGGAACTTTGAAGACGGCGATGGAACGTATTTAATAAATAGAGAGAGGAGCGAGCTGTAATATAAGGCTCGCTTTTGTTTTTTAGTAGGAGGGGACTTTTAATGGAGAAATATGATCCTAACAAACATTATCACATCGGATATTATGAAGACGGATATGATTTAGAAGTGACGGCGTACAAAAGAATAAATGAACCAGTTTGGGATGCTTATCTTCCGCACTATGAGGTAGACGATTTTTACAAAAAAGTGGAGAAAATGAAGCTAGGTGAATATATAGATGACTATGGTATTAAAGTATATTCATTTAGTAATGACATCGATGATGAAGAAGCACGAACTATTTTTGAAAACTGGTTAAAAACGAATGGAATTGTTTAAAGATAAAATGAAAAAGGAGATTACTATCTTGTAAGATAGTAATCTCCTTTTCTTATTCTTATAGTAAATTTACTTACTTGCTTTCATTGCTTTATCTTTTGCACCAAAAGTGTATTTTAACATTGGTGGTGTAATCATTGTAGTTAAAATAACGACAATAACGATTGCTGTAAAGTAATCTTGTGCCAATAGACCTGAAGAAAGTCCTGTTCCTGCAATGATAAGTGCAACTTCACCACGAGAAACCATACCAGAACCGATAATTGCAGAAGACTTAGCATCAAATCCAGTCATGCGTGCACCAACACCACAACCAATTAGTTTCGTTAATACAGCGATTACTGTTAATGCTAAGATGAACCAAATTTGATTGCCAATACCGTCAAATGTAATATTCATACCGATACTAACGAAGAATACTGGAACGAACATAGCGTAAGCAATTGGTTCTACTTTCTTTTCTACTTCATGTTTGTAGTTTGTTTGAGAAATTGCAATACCAGCAGCGAAAGCACCGATAATACCAGCAATTCCTAATAGTTCGCCGAAATATGCGAATGAGAAACAGATGATAAGAGCTGCGCTCACGATAGACTCAGATACGCGCAGTGGTGACAACCAACGCATAATTGCTGGAACACCTTTCCATCCAATTAAAATAATAGAAGCGAAGAATACTACTTTCTTCAAGATAATCATTGTTAAGTTAACATCATCAGTGCCTAAGAAGCTCATTGCGAATGCTAATAAAATAACAACAAGAATATCATCAAATACAGCGGCTCCAAGCATCGTCGTACTTTCACGTGTTTTCATTTTACCTAAATCACGAAGTGTTTGTACGGAAATACTAACACTTGTCGCACATAGAAGTAATCCTAAGAATACAGCGTTTCCTTGTTCCATTCCCATAACAAGGCCGGAAACGTAACCACCTACGAATGGAAGAATAATACCTCCGAGTGCAACTGCTAAAGAAGAATTACGATTGGCGTTTAATTCTTCTAAGTCTGTTTCAAGTCCAGCCATAAACATTAGAAGAATAACCCCGACATTACTTAATTGAGTTAGAAGCTCTGAATTTTCAATCCAACCTAATACAGCTGGACCGATAACGATACCGACAATTAATTTACCTAGTACAGAAGGTTGACCTAATCTAACACTAAGATCACCAGCAAGCTTTGTACTTAATAAAATAAGTGCGATTTGAAAGAAAAATTCGAATTCCATCTGATCCTCTCCTCATCATTTTTAGTTTTATCATACGATTTCTCGGAATTTGCCTAATGAAAATATGTAAAACCCATTAAACAAAAGGGTCTGATTACGAGTTCTTTTGAACTTGTAATTTGAACCTGTAATTAATATATAATATATTTTGCAAAAAATCAATGAAAAAATGGGAGCTTTTTTAGAGAGAGACGGTGTTATTAGAGATATACATATAAGAATAGTGTGTGAATTTTTATATGTATGAAATAGTATGAAGTCCTTTTTCATTACAAATAATAAAGCCTAAATGCTATTTCACGAATTATAAATGTGAAAAGGAGGTTTTATCATTTGAATTCATTAAAAAATAACTTGTCTATTGTTGCTTTAGGTGGAGTAAATGAAATAGGAAAAAATATGTATGCTATCCAATATGAAAATGATATTGTCGTCATTGATTGTGGATTTAAATTTCCAGATGAAAGTTTATTAGGGATTGATTTAATAATTCCAGACGTCACATATTTGCAAGAAAATAAAGAAAAAATTCGCGGTTTAGTAGTAACGCACGGGCATGAGGACCATATTGGCGGAATACCATATTTTTTAAAACAACTAAATGTACCAATCTATGCAACAAAGTTAACGTTAGGTTTAATTGAAATTAAATTAAAGGAACACAATCTTCAAAATGATACGGAATTAATCGTTATTCATTCAGAATCAGAAATTGATTGTGGTTCTATTAAGGCAACCTTTTTTAAAACGAACCACAGTATTCCGGATTGTCTCGGTATTGTTTTTCATACACCAGAAGGTACTGTAGTACATACAGGTGATTTTAAATTTGATTTAACACCAGTAAATAATCAACATCCTGATATTCATAAAATGGCTAAAATAGGAAGTGAAGGTGTACTAGCTTTATTATCTGAAAGCACAAATGCAGAACGCCCAGGTTTTACTCCATCAGAAAGGTCAGTAGGAGAACGGGTAGAGGAAATATTTATGAAAGCAAATAGAAAAGTAATTATTTCTACATTTGCTTCTAATGTGAATCGTGTTCAGCAAATAGTTGAAGCTTGCATAAAAACAAATCGAAAATTGGCTTTGCTCGGGAGAAGTATGGTAAATGTAGTAGAAGTTGCTCTAGAGAAAGGTTATTTACATATTCCAGAAGGTATGTTAATTGAAGCAAATGAGGTAAATCGTTTAGATCCAAAGCAGGTTGCAATACTTTGTACAGGAAGTCAAGGAGAACCGATGGCAGCTTTAGCGCGTTTAGCGAGTGGAAACTATAGACAAGTTGATGTTTTACCAGAAGATACGGTTATTATAGCCGCGACTCCGATTCCGGGAAATGAACGTAACGTTTCAAGAATTGTAGATAATCTATTTGCTTTAGGAGCAAAAGTAATTTATGGATCAGGTAGTTCTACTGGAGTCCATGTATCTGGTCATGCGTATCAAGAAGAATTGAAATTAATGCTCACTTTAATGAAACCTAAATATTTTATCCCAATTCATGGAGAGTTTAGAATGCTACATCACCATAGTTTGTTAGCAGAATCAATTGGTATTGAAAAGGAAAATATCTTTATCGTACGTAATGGAGATGTTGTAGATATAAGTAATGAAGTGGCAATTCAATCTAGAAGAATACAGGCAGGAAATATATATGTAGATGGATTAGGAATTGGAGATGTTGGAAATGCATTATTACGTGATCGTAAACAACTTTCAGAAGATGGAATGCTCGTTATAGTTATTACTTTTAATAAAGTGGATGGAGAAATAATTTCAGGTCCTGATATTATTTCTCGTGGATTTGTCTATGTTCGTGATTCAGAAGAATTTTTAAGAGAATTAAATAAATTAGCTGTTATTACAATTAATAATTTAAAGAAAGAGAATGTGAATAGCTGGGGTATTTTGAAAAGGGAGGTAAGAGAAGCGTTAGGGAAGTATATATATACAAATACAAAACGAAAGCCGATGATTCTTCCTATAATAATAGAGGTTTAATAGTAAAAAAAGAATTCTCGTATGGGAATTCTTTTTTGTTTTGAAGACAAAATGAACATATAATGAAATAAATAGAAATGGAAGGAAATAAAAGATGTTATTAAATAAACGTTTTACAATTGGAGAAATGGCAAAAATGCATAATATCGCAGAATCTACATTAAGGTATTATGATGAAAAAGGAATTTTTCATCCGTCCATTGTTGATCCTCAAACGAATTATCGTTATTATACAATCGATCAATTTTCACTATTAGATACGATTAAGTTTTTACGCCAATTAAACATTCCATTAAAGGAAATTAAAAAATATATTGATGAAAGAAATCCAGCATACGCACTCAATTTACTGGAAAAACAACAAGAGATGATGCTGAAGAAACAAAGAGAAATTGAGTATGCTTTGGCGAAAATGGAGCATAGAATTCATTTAATTAAGGAAGCAACAAAAGCAAAAGCTGAACAAATGGTAATAAAAGAGATCCCGCAGCGAAAAATAACAGCTATTGCGGTTGCCCCGAATACGACGGATGATATGTTTGAGTACTACATTCATTCGTTGCAAAAAAATATGAGGCAAATGGATGATAGCTTATTTTCTGGAGATATTGGTGTAACTGTTGCGAAAAAAGGGTTAATGCAAAATGAGTTTCAAGCATATAGCAGTGTATTTATTCTTTTGGATTATATGCCTTTTGAAGTACAGAGTTCAGATGAAATTAAAGAAGGTATGTTTGCCTGTGTATATCATCATGGGCCATATGAAGAAACTGATGAAACATATAAGAAGCTAATGAAATATATTGATCAAGAAGGATACGAAATAAGTGGAGATGCAATTGAGATTGCATTAATTGATTGGTCTGTAACAGAAGATCCTGAGGAGCAAGTAACAGAAATTCAAATTCCTATAATGAAAAAACAAAGCAATAAGTTATAGGACTCGTATAATTACAAATGAGCATCAAACGCGATAATTAAGTCACCTATTTTTTAATTCTCTATTGACCTTAAAGTTACTTGAAGGTTTAAACTAAGAAAAGAGAGTTGAAAAAAAGGAGCATATTAGAGTATGGAAGCAACAGAAAAATTAAGAGAAAAACCAATTAAAAGCTTATTTATTTCTTATTTAATACCAGCAGTTCTTGGAATGGTATTAATGTCAGTGAATATTGTAATTGACGCGGTTATGATTAGTAGAGGAGTTGGGGCGAACGGTTTAGCAGGAGTGAACGTGGCTATTCCAGCCTTTTCGATTTTCTTCTCTATTTCATTATGGATCGGAATGGGCGGGGCAACGTTATACTCCATTGCATTAGGTGAAAATAAACGAGAAAGAGCAAGGTCTATTTTTACTCAATCAATGACGGTAGCAGTTGTTATCGTAGGGATTTTAGCAGCGATTTGCTTATGGAGAATAGAAGATTTAGCATACTTATTTGGTGCAAACGAAGTGATTCTACCATATGCGTTAGACTATTTACACGTATTATTAACATTTGGAATGATATACGTTTTAGAAAATATTTTAAGTACATTTATACGAAATGATGGAAATCCTAATTTAGCAATGGCTGGTCTTGTTGTAACGGCTGTATTAAATATAGTGTTTGACTATATCTTTATTTTTATCTTTGGATGGGGCGTAACAGGTGCTGCCTCAGCGACTATTCTTTCGGCAGCGATTGGTTTCCTTGTATTATTAACCCATTTCTTTAGAAAAAGTAGTATTTTAAAGTGGACGAAATTTCATTTTGAATGGGATACTGTCAAACAAATTATGGTGATTGGTTTCCCAAGTTTTACAGCAGAAAGTACGGTTGCAATCGTAACGATTGGTTTTAATATCGCATTTGTCCAATATGCAGGAGAAGTAGGAGTAGCTTCCTATGCGATGGTGAATAGTATTCATGCAATGACATTACTATTATTCTTTGGTGTTGGAGCAGCATTACAGCCAATTGCTAGTTTCCATTACGGGGCAAATTTATCAGAGAGACTTCGTGAAGGATTGAAGTTTGCTGTGAAAATTGCAGTTGTCCTTGGAGGCGTTGCGATAATTGTCGGATTATTCTTCGGGAAATATATCATTGGTTTATTTGATGTTCAATCTCCAGAATTATTGGAGTTAACCTTAACAGGTATTAGTTTATTCTTTATCCAATACGTATTTTTAGGTTATAACATTGTGTATGGAGAGTACTTCCAATCAGTGCGACAAACGAAGAAATCAGTACTTATTATAATGAGCCGAGGATTACTATTTATTATTCCATTGTTATGGATTATGCCGAAACTATTTGGTATAAATGGAATTTGGCTCGTTATGCCAGTTGCAGAAGTAATGACAGCGATTATCGTATTTACGATGAATCGTATGAAACATCCTGTTCCATTAAATATGGCAGGAGAGAAAGAAGCGATATGATAAAAAATCCCCTTAAGCAATTAAGGGGATTTTCTTATTCCTTTAAACTAATAGCAAAAGATCCATCCGTTTCTTGAACAGAAGCAAAGGCAACGTTTTTAATATTTGTAATTCCTTTTTCTTTTAATTCTTTATATAACCATTTTTCATCTTTATGTATTAACTTTAAGTTATCATATTGAATTTGTGAATCGACGATAAGTGCAATTGGTAATCCAGCATACTTAACATCTATGTTTAAATCTTTTGGAGTTAATGGTACAAGTTCTCTTTTTGGTAAAATACTAATAGCGCCGTTCGCTTCTAAAATAGCGTATTCAATTTCATGAACACTTGGATATCCTGCAACGCGAAGATTAGAAAGCAGTTCTGCAATGGGGTATCTACTTTTTTGTAAGTTCTCAAAAATAATATCACCATGTTTAATTAAAATGATAGGGTGTCCGAGAATAAAACGATTTAGTTTGTTGAATAGGCTTAATTTTGTAAGGAGTAAATGTAAACATGTGATAACAACCATACCGAGAAATGCTTGTAAAGCACCAGAGACGGGTATGGCCTGGAAAGCTAAATAAGATAAAAAAATTATAGCCCCAAAATCATGAGGAGTTAGTTGCGCTAACGCGGATTTACCGAGTAACTTAAGCGATAGCAAAAATAAGATGAAAAAGAACGACACGTTACATAAAAAGAGAAGCAATAGAGACACTCCTTCGTGTAAAGTTGTACTTACTATTCCCGAAAGTAATATAAATATTACCTTTCAGAGGATAAAATAGGGTTTATTGGAATTTGTCTGTATACAAACAAATAAATGGATATTATCATGAAGGAAGTAAAAGAAAATAGGAGTATATGAATATGAGAAAGAAGAAAATAATGAAGGGCATTTTAGTTGTTATAATAATTTGCGCCGTGTATGCGGGGTTTTTACAATATCACATTTATAAGCATGGGCATATGAATGCAACATACGATGCTGATTACATAATTGTACTAGGATCGAAAGTAAATGGGACGAAACCATCTTATTCATTGCAATATCGTATTGATAAAGCAGCTGAATATTTAAAATCACATGAGAAAACAATCGCTATCGTATCTGGAGGACAAGGAAAAGGCGAAGACATTTCAGAAGCATTAGCAATGAAACAAGGACTAATAAAACAAAATATCGCAGAAGACCGCATTATAATGGAGGACAAATCTACGAGTACAGATGAGAATATTACATTCTCAAAACCGTTAATTCCAGCCGATATGAAAAAAGGTATGATCGTAACAAACGATTTTCACATGTTTAGAGCGAAAAAAATAGCGGCCAAACAAGGTTTACAATTAGAAGGTCTTCCGGCAAAAACACCGAAACCAATCATCATTCCATCGAATGTACGAGAATATTTAGCAATTACACAGTATTGGTTTATGAATCGAATATAGTGAAAGTGATCCCGTCTGAAACTCAGGCGGGATTTAGTTTGAGGAAAATCTTACAAATATGTCACGTTCGTGAAAGGTAAAGCGATAGTTTCTAGAATGATTTCCTGACATAATGAAGGTAACAAAAACTATTTAGAGGTGAATCGGATGAAAGGAAATAATATTTTATCTTCGTTATGTTACTTTAGTATCTTTTTTGCACCATTTTTACTACCAATTATCGTGTACTTTGTTGCAGAAGATGAAGTGAAGTATCACGCGAAAAAAGCATTTTGGTCACATGTTTTCCCATACGCAATCTTATTTGGAGGACTAGCAGTATCAGGCATGTACGGTTTAGGTTTCAATCAATCTGACGGTGCTGGAATTGGAATGGCTATCACATATGCAGTGTTCATTCTTGTAGGAATTTACTACTTCATTTGGAATATCGTAAAAGGTATTAAAGTTTTGAAAACGGCGTAAAAAGATAATTATAATTTCATTTACCGTATCGATAAACGTTTTAAAAAAGGGCAATTCAAAAAGAATTGCTCTTTTTGTGCTTATAAGTTGTGAAAATTGAAAAAGATATGTTAATTTTTCATTATGAAGAGAAAAAAGGAGTGATTTTCATGAATGAGATCATACATAAGATGGAGCAACATGTTTCAGTTCGTAAATATAAAGAAGAATCAATTCCGAAAGATGTAGTAGAAAAGATGGTGCATGCTGCGCAACATGCAGCTTCATCACATTTTGTACAGGCGTATTCTGTTATATATGTAACAGATCAGGAATTAAAGGCTAAACTAGCAGAGCTATCCGGAAATCGCCATGTGAAGGACTGTGCAGCATTTTTTGTTTGTTGTGCAGATTTAAAACGACTTGAAATTGCATGTGAAAAACATAGTACAGAGATAAAGCATGAGGGAGTAGAAGACTTTATCGTTGCGACGGTAGATGCTTCACTTTTTGCGCAAAACTTAGCACTAGCAGCAGAATCGTTAGGATACGGTATTTGTTATATTGGTGGTATTCGTAATAATCCGAGAGAAGTGAGTGAACTGCTTCATTTACCGGATAAAGTATATCCTGTATTCGGAATGACAGTCGGTGTACCAGATGAAGAACATGGAGTTAAACCACGTTTACCAGTAGCAGCAGTTCTTCATGAAAATGGATATGATGAACAAAAATATGATGAATTACTAAACGAATATGATGAAACGATGAACGCGTATTATAAAGAAAGATCATCAAACAAGAAAAACGTAACATGGACGGAATCAATGAGTTCGTTTATGTCTAAAGAAAAAAGAATGCATATGAAAGAGTTTTTAAGTGAAAAAGGATTAAATAAGAAGTGAGTAAAGAGGCAAACCTGTGATGCAGGTTTGCCTTTTTGAGAAGGAAAAATACCTAAGGCCAGAAAGTTGTTTATTCTTTCTGAACTTAGGTATTTTGTTTGTTATCATGTACATAGAAATAAAAATTAATAATTTTTTACAAAAGTGATAGAAAATGAGAATGAAATGCCAATAGTAAGTAAAAGCGGCATAATAGCCGCTTTTTATCGTTTTATTTAGTATTTGATTTGAAATATTTTCCTTATGAAAGAAAGATTATTGCTAATTGTAAACTGTCAATAAAGTTATTTAAGTTTTGATATGGAATACCCCGCCGGAAAATACAGCAATAATTTCGTTTGAACATATCTGTTATTGCACGATCTAAAGCATCTTCTATAACAAGTTCAAACTTTCAATAAGAAGATAACCCCCTGTACAACTTAAAAGAATGTACGTAAATATTTTAAAAATCCGTTGATTAAGCCATTTAAAAATAATTTGACCTATAAACAAACCTAAAAATACAATTGGAATGGCATAAAAACTTGATTCCCAAATGGTTTTGTTTGTGCCAGTAAAGAGTATTTGAGTTACTAGACTAATGAAATATATAAACAGATAAAAAGCTAATGTAGTTGCTCTTAACTTCTCTTTTTCAGTATTAGTTCCTGTAAAATAAAGTAACAGGGGTGGACCTGGCATACCGATACTTGTCGTTAAAAGACCAGATAATCCGCCAGCTATGAAATCTCTAGATTGTGTTGATCTAACCTTAACGTTGCATATTAGCAACAATGTTAATAGTAAGAGTAGGATGCTAACTGCTAATTTAAAAGTGTTTATGTTAACGGAAATGAAAATTAAAATGCCAAAAGGAACACCAACTATACTTCCAAAAATAAACCTTTTCAGTAGAACAAAATCAACGTCCATTCTTATTTTCCAAATGAGTGAAATGGAGATAATTAAAGATAAAATAATGTTTATTTGTATAGCTTCTTGTGGTAGAAATAACATAAGTAAGAAAGGGGTTGCCATTATGGAAAAGCCAAAACCTGTACTTGCTTGCAGAATAGAAGCCACTAATATAATACATATGAAAAAGAATGTGATACCCAAAACAGCCCTCCTATTTAATCAAGTTTAACTAGTTAAAGTCTATTATTTAAGTGCAATGTTTCACAAACTTATTTGTATTTTAACATAAATATCTAGTTTTTTCTCAAATAGTGTTGCCATATAAGGCTCTTTAACTAAAAAATCTGACTTGTATTTTTAAACAATTTTATTATGGGGAAACAAATAATGAATGGGATCAAAATGTATTGATTATCATTAAATTATTCACTGAGATCCCCGCGATAAAACAAGAACAGCCATATAAAACTTACAAAAATACAGCATGTAGCTAATAAACAGCCAATCATTTGAGGAGAAAGAATTTCTAACAGCCCTCCTGTAAAAAACATCGATAACTGAATAAGAGATCCGTAAATGGAATAATGGAATGAAAAAACTTTACCTATCATATTTTCGTGTGTGTAAGTTTGAAGTAATGTCGTATCAAGTGGAACGATGATTCCTCCTGCTATGCGCATACAGAATAAAGTAATGATACCGATAATAAGTTGATCGGATAGAATGAATCCGAGAAAGAAAATTCCTTGTAATAAGTAGGCCCAACCGAATACTTTTTTCATTTTTTCTTTATTATGGGATATATAAAGATTAACGAGAAGGCTTCCTATCATAAGCCCAGCCCCTTGAACCGTATATAAAATCCCAATGTTCGTATGGAAAATTTTTTCGGCATAGATCGTTAGAAGTAGTTGATAAGCACCTCCAATAATCCCCCATGAAATGCCGACAAGAATTAATGTTAAAATGATTTTTGTTTGTAATATGTATGTATAACCACCTTTTATATCAGTGAAAAATGCTTTCTTCTTGTTACAAGTATCATGAGCAGGAATACTCATGTTATAAATAAAATAGGCTGAAATAAAGTATGATAGGCTATTTACTAAAAAAGCGAACTCAATATGTAAAGATTGTGCAATTACTCCGCCCAAAGAAGCCCCCATAATAGACATAAAACCATTAATTGTACTAGAAAGAGAGTTAGCAGTTACGAAATGATTTTGGTGTACGATATTTTTTAGGGTTGCTTGTTTAGCCGGTTCAAATAAACAAGAAAGTACAGATAAACATATATTAGCAATGAAAATAATCTCAATTTTATAGCCTGCGAGTAAGTATGTAAGGACTAGAATTCCCCGTGTAATATCGGTAAAAATCATAATATTCTTTTTAGAGAAACGATCTACAATTCCGCCTATGAATGGACTAAGAAGAAGCTGTGGTAAACTTTTACTTATAAAAGTAAGTGCGATCATAAACGGCGATTCCGTTATGCTGTAGACAAATGTTAATAAAGCAACCGTATGGAACCAATCCCCAAGTACACTTAATGTTTGCCCATAAAATAGTTTATTGAAGTTTTTATTTGTTTTAAGAAGTGTGGAATAAGAAACTGACATAAATAGATTAATCCTTATGTAATGACGATGTTTGAATTTGTTCTTTCCACTCACTTAAATACACTTTTTCCGCTGTGGGAAGTCCAACAGGTAATTGTGCAATCAATTCTAAACTATTTCCATCAGGGTCGTTAAAGTATACGGCTGCATGTGCTAATTCCGGAAAAACAATCGGCTCAATTGGTTCCATTCCAAAGTCTTTTCGTGCTGAAATTCCTTTTTGATTTAGCCAATGAATCGCATTTTCTAAATCATGTAAACTTACTTGAAAGGCGATATGTCGTAAAGAGGGGTGATAATTCACTTTGTATTCTGTGCCTTCCCAAAGGCCGAGCCAACTCTCATTTTCTTTAATCCAAAAGAAAGCAATATTATCTCCTCTTTTATATAATTTTAGCCCTAGTGATTCATAAAAAGGTATTGATACTTTTAAGTTGCGGACAGGTAAATGTGCTTCGTAAAGACCTCTAATCATTGTAATCCCCCTTAGTAAAAATGTTTCTTATTCCATAGTAAACAATATGTTGCTAGTTGAAATCGCAAATAAGAGGGATATAAATTCATACGAAAGTATGAAAAAAAACAGCTCATATTTGAGCTGTTTTTCTATAGTTTTTAGTTCATTTTTCAAGGATAGGATATATTAATATCCGTATCCGCCGCCACCCCAACAGCTACATCCGATGATGATTAGAAGGATGAATAGTACGATAAGCAAAGCAAATCCACCGCCGAAACCAGCGCAACTTCCACCATAACTCATATGTTTTCCTCCTTTTTAGTAAGTTAATCTATATGGTTCATGGACTACTATATACAGTATGTTTTTTGTATAGAAAACGAGCCAGTCTCATTTATAATTAGACAAATGCCTGTAGATTCATTAGGATTGCATGTTAGTGATTTGTAAATAAACCTTTACGTAATTCATAATTTAGGCATAAAAAATAAAAAATTGTAAAAAAAACCATTTTCTTATTTTTTTATGAGAGAATATGTACTATAATTTTACAAGTAATATTATGGGAAAAGGGAGTTTTAGTATAGAGATGGAGATGGGACAATTAAAAAATAAAATAGAAAACAAAAAGAAAGAGTTAATTCAACTTGTTGCGAGACACGGATTGGATCATGATAAAGTTTTGTTATTTAGTCGTGATTTAGATATACTTATTAATAAGTTTATGAACATAAAAGACAAAGTGCATAAATAAAAAATTTATAGTTTTTTATATTAAGATGTTTCACAGAAAGGAGAGGACAGTAATTGGAACATTTACAGGAAGAATTGTATAAACAAATAAAAGAAGAAAAAGGTACAGTTACAATTTTCTTAAAGAGTGGCGTTAGAATAATAGGAGAAGTTGTTGGAGTGGATAAATTTACAGTTTTAATCTTAGTGGATGGAAAACAACAGCTTATTTATAAGCAGGCTATATCAACAATAATGAAATAAGACACTCTTGTTGAGTGTCTTATTTCATTATTGCTTGCATGCCTCAACATCAATGCCGGCAGCAATTAACTTCTTTTCTCCATCTTGTTCAATAATTTTTTGTAATTTAGATAAGAAAGAATCAAAGTTTGTATGCTTTGCTACTTGGAACGCCATTTTATGTTCAATTGGTAGCCACGTATCAATATCAGCTTCGTTATGCTGGATTTTTACCTCAAGTTTATCGAGTGCATTAGCAACTTTTGCTTCGTACGTTTCTTTCGCTTCAAACTCCATCCATAAGTCATATAATTCCTCGCCGAGAGAACCTGTTAACGTTTGTTTAATATTTAAAATAGCCTCCAGTTCATTTTTTTGTTTTTGTAGCTGTAATTCGTGACTATTCATTGTATCAAAAGCAGGAATATCACCAGCTTCGGCTTCGACTAGGTCGTGAATAATAACCATTTTAAGTAATTTCTCAATACTTACTTTTTGATCCAAATAAGGTTCAACTAAAATGGCCATTAGAGACATCCGCCATGTATGTTCGGCAACACTTTCTTGACGTCCGTTGGAAAGCCAGCTATGTCGCATTTCATATTTTAGTTTTTCTGCTAATGCAATGACTTGTAAAATGTTGTGTTCCATCGTGATCCTCCTCATTTATTCATACCATAATTCTAATATAGAAATGAAATGTGTCAATTTTATGAGTATATTGCGATAAACAGATGATAAGCGTATAATACATGTTATATGTGAAAACGTATTATTAAAATAAAAAAATGTTATATAAAAATGGAAAGGAAAGGGCAGAAATATGGGAGAGAAAAATCAAGTATTAGCTAGACCACAAAGAAGAAAAAGGAAGTTTGATATTTCTAGCCCAGTGGGCATTATAGTAGGTTTCATTATAGTGATAGCGGCAATTATGCTTGGTGGCGGTGGAATAAAAGCTTTCAAAAACTTTTTAGATATTTCATCTATTTTAATTGTCATAGGGGGAACAACAGCGACAATTGTTGTGGCATATCGATTTGGAGAAATAAAAAAATATACGAAAAGCATTTTTACTGTTTTACATAGAAGAGAAGAAGATTTAGAACAGTTAACGGATTTGTTTGTCGATTTTTCGAAAAAGTCTAAAAAGAACGGCTTGCTTTCTTTAGAGGTAGATGGTGAGCAAGTAGACAATCCTTTTATTCAAAAAGGAATTCGATTAATGTTAAGCGGTTACGATGAAGATGAATTAAAAGAAGTGTTATTGAAAGATATTGAAACGGAAGTGTATGAGTTAAGAAAAGGAGCAGCATTATTAGATAAAATTGGTGATTTTGCTCCAGCTTGGGGAATGATTGGTACGTTAATCGGTCTTATCATTATGCTCCAAAACTTACAAGATACATCGCAAATTGGTACAGGAATGGCAGTTGCGATGTTAACGACATTATATGGGTCTGTACTTGCGAATATGATTGCAATCCCTCTTGCGGAAAAAGTATATCGTGGTATTGAAGATTTATATACAGAGAAGAAGTTTGTAATAGAAGCAATTTCAGAATTGTATCGTGGACAAATCCCTTCTAAATTAAAGTTGAAACTGGATACATACGTATACGAAACAAAGGTAAAAAAGGTAAAAGGAGCAGCCTAATATTTCAAGGAGTGGTATGATGAGTAAAGGACCGCAAAAGGGGTCGCCTCGTTGGATGACGACTTTTACAGATTTAACGATGTTATTATTAACTTTCTTTGTATTACTAGTTGCTACATCAAAGCAAGATGCAGTAAAATTGTCAAAGATGCTTGAAAAGTTTAGTGATACGGGGCAAGTAGATGCAAAAGTAATGGAAAATACAATACCGGATATTTCACATGAAAAAAATGATGAAAAAATGATTTCAAAAAAGAGAATGGATGAATTATATAAGAAGTTAAAAGCATATGTAGATAATAATGGTATTAGTCAAGTGAATGTATATCGAGAGGATACAGGGGTAAGCGTCGTTATAGTAGATAATTTAATATTTGATACAGGCGATGCGAACGTTAAGCCCGAAGCGAAAGGGATAATAAGTCAATTAGTTGGATTTTTTCAATCCGTACCTAACCCAATTGTTGTAGAGGGACATACAGATAGTAGACCTATTCATAACGAGAAATTCCCTTCTAATTGGGAGTTATCTTCAGCACGAGCGGCAAATATGATTCACCATTTAATTGAAGTGTATAATGTGGACGATAAAAGGCTAGCTGCGGTAGGATATGCAGACACAAAGCCAATTGTACCAAATGATTCACCGCAAAACTGGGAAAAAAACCGTCGCGTTGTTATTTATATAAAAGAGTAGTATATTATTATTTTAATAATAAAATAATAAAAACACGAAAATTCTTTTAAAAAAATATTAAATTTTATCATTTTATTTTGTATAATGAGTGAGAATGATAAGGTGAAATATTAAGATATATTTATACATAGAAGGAGAGAATTAAAAAGAATGGCACATAAAATTTTAGTAGTAGACGATGCGATGTTTATGCGAACGATGATTAAAAACTTATTAAAAAGTAATGCTGAATTTGAAGTTATTGGCGAAGCAGAGAATGGGGTAGAAGCAATTCAAAAGTATAAAGAACTTCAACCTGATATTGTAACATTAGATATTACTATGCCAGAAATGGACGGGCTTGAAGCATTAAAAGAAATTATTAAAATTGATTCAAGTGCAAAGGTTGTTATTTGTTCTGCAATGGGACAACAAGGTATGGTATTAGATGCAATTAAGGGCGGGGCAAAAGACTTTATTGTAAAGCCATTCCAAGCGGATCGTGTAATTGAAGCTTTAACAAAAGTAGCAAATAGTTAATATAGAAGGGGTGCCACAAGGAATCAAAACAGTGATAGCGGATCGACGTGTGGCCCCCTTTTTTCTCATTGTAAAACACTAAATTGTTATACATAAATGAAATGTTTGTTAGACAGGTAGGGGATAAAAATGCAAACAGATCTATTAAATATATTTTTCGAAGAGTCAGAAGAACATTTACAGTCGCTAAATGAAAATGTGCTAGTGTTAGAACAAAATCCTGCTGATATGGATGTTGTAGGAGAAATATTCCGATCCGCTCATACATTCAAAGGTATGTCTGCGAGCATGGAATTTACGGAAATGGCTGATTTAACGCATAAGATGGAAAATGTGTTAGATGAAATTCGTCATGGAAATATAGTTGTAAATGCGGAAATTATTGATGTGATTTTTGAGTGCATTGATAATTTGGAGAAGATGGTTGCAGATGTGCAACAAGGTGGAATGGGCAATATTGATGTAGCCTCAACTAAACAGAAATTAGAAGCATTATTGAACGGCAATGTAGAAACTCCTACGGAACATATAGAGCAAAATCATATAGACACCGATGATGCAGTTTCGCATGAAGTGCATATAACAGTTGAACAGCAAGCAATTTTAAAAGCGGTACGTGCTATTATGTGTATTGAAGCATTGCAAAATGTAGGGAATATACAAAAAACAGCTCCGAGTATTGAAGAAATTGAAGCAGATGCTTTCGGATTTGAATTTACAGTATTTATGGATACTGATTGTAGTATAGAAGAATTGAAACAAGTAGTACTTCATGTTTCTGAAATTGAGAAAGTGGAAGTAAAGCAAGGAGAACCTATATCGAAGGAAGTAGCTTCTAAAAAAGTCGTTACACAAGAAGTTGTGCAAGTAGAAGGAAAGCTACAACCAGCTGTGGCTACGCAGGTAGAATCACCAATAGAGGCAACGAATCAACCTTCAAGTGCTATGCCAGCTAAAAGTACTACAAAAACGAAAAATGCTAAAGTGGAGAATCGTTCAATTCGTGTTCAATTAGAGAAAATCGAAAGATTAATGAATATGTTTGAAGAAAGTGTAATTGAACGTGGGCGCATTGATGAATTGGCTCAAACGATTCAAAACAAGGAGCTAATTGAACATTTAAATCGATTAGGCGATATTTCAAAAGATATTCAAAATGTACTATTAAATATGCGTATGGTGCCGATTGAAACTGTGTTCAATCGTTTCCCGCGTATGGTACGTATGTTAGCGAAAGATTTAGGGAAAAAAATCGATTTACAAATTACAGGTGAAGATACTGAAGTAGATAAAATTGTTATTGATGAAATCGGTGATCCGCTCGTTCATTTAATTCGAAATGCAATCGATCACGGTGTTGAAACTGTTGAAAAACGACGTGATGCAGGTAAAAATGAGACAGGTACGATTAAATTAGAAGCCTTTCATAGTGGAAATCATGTCGTTATTCAAATTACGGATGATGGAAACGGTATTAATAAAGGGAAAGTATTAGAAAAAGCGATTAAAAATGGCGTTGTAACTGAAGCGGATGCGAATAGATTAACAGATCGTGAAGTGTTTGATCTTATTTTCCAACCAGGATTTAGTACAGCTGAAGTTGTATCAGATCTTTCTGGACGCGGTGTCGGATTAGATGTTGTAAAACATACGA
Source organism: Bacillus sp. RCC_6_1 (assembly GCF_041360755.1). Taxonomy (NCBI): domain Bacteria; kingdom Bacillati; phylum Bacillota; class Bacilli; order Caryophanales; family Bacillaceae; genus Bacillus; species Bacillus sp. RCC_6_1. The sequence continues at coordinate 821,545 of NZ_JBFUPV010000001.1, read as the reverse complement.
TTCATAGTTTAGGTGGACATTTAATTATTGATTCTGAGGAAGGAAAGGGAAGTACATTTAGAATTGAACTTCCATTAACGTTGTCTATTATTCAATCTATGCTTGTTCAAACGAATGATAAGCGTTATGCTTTACCTCTTGGAAATATCGTTGAAGCAATTCGAATTAAGAGAGAAGACATCCAATCCTTACAAGGAAAAGATGTGTTAAATTATCGTAATCAAATTATTGAAGTGAAACATTTAAGTACTGTATTTGGTGAAAAAACAGTAGATGAGGCGTTTGCGTCATATGATGGTCAAATGGTTCCTGTGTTAATTGTTCGTAACACACATCGCAGCTATGGACTTATTGTAAACACAATTATCGGTCAAAGAGAAATAGTCTTAAAGTCATTAGGTGACTTCTTTGCAGAGAGTTCTAACTATTTCTCTGGTGCGACGATTCTCGGTGATGGACGAGTGGTCCTCATTTTAAACCCAGAAGGTTTATAATAGGAATGAAGGAAAGCTCCCCACTTGTATACAATTGGGGAGCTTTTTGGCTAATCGTTACGAATCTAATAATGGATACATAGTAACGTTTTATACTAATGAGTTTGCTAAAATAAGAGTTTATATTATTTGATAGAAAAACAGAAATGAGGAGGCAGGGAAAATGCCTGAGCAACACACAAAAGGGGATACGAGCACGATTGTGCTAGAAAAAGAAAATGAGCATTTAACGCCTCAAGAATGCGATATTCTTGGCGAAATTGCAAATATATCATTTGGTTCAGCTTCGACTGTATTATCAACAATTTTAAATAGGCAAGTAAGCATTACTGCTCCTCGTATAGAGTTGGTAGATTTATATGATTCAAGAGATGTCGAAGTTCCGCATGTTGTATTAAACATTCATTTTACAAAAGGATTAGATATGGAAAACCTCCTTGTCCTTAAGCAAGATGTTGCATTGTCCATTGCTGATTTAATGATGATGGGAACAGGTGAAGTGGAGGACGGAAAAGAACTTGGTGAATTAGAGCTAAGTGCTGTACAAGAAGCGATGAATCAAATGATGGGATTCGCAGCTACATCTATGTCGGAATTCTTCCAAGATACAGTAGATATGTCTCCGCCGACGATTAAAGTTGTAAAGTTATCAGAAGAAATGGAGAAAATCTCTGAAATCGATGGGAATCATACGATTGTTAAAGTATCGTTTGATTTAAAGATAGATAATCTTGTAAACTCTAAACTTGTACAAATTGTTTCAGTTGAGCATGCGAAACAAATGGTAAATAAATTAATGCAATTATCTGGTGGAGTAGAAGAAACAGACGAACCAGCAGAAGTAGTGGAAACTGAGATTGTAGAAGAACAAGTTGAAAAAGAGCATTTAACACAAGAAGAGAAAGATGTTCTTGGTGAAATTGCAAATATTTCAATTGGTTCCGCTTCAACAGTATTATCAACGCTTTTAAATCAGCCAGTTACAATTAGTACACCAAATGTGGAAGCAATCAATGTTCGTCATTATGATGGAGTACCAGTACCATTTGTTATTTTAAATGTCGACTTTGTTGAAGGACTAAAGAATGAGAATGTATTCGTATTTACGAAAGATGTTGCCTTAACAATGGTAGATTTAATGATGATGGGAACAGGGGAAGTTGACCCAGAAAAAGAGCTTACTGAATTAGAACTGAGCGGTATTAAAGAAATTATGAACCAAATGATGGGTCATGCTGCTACGGCGATGTCAGAAATGTTTCAAGAAAAAATGGACATGACGCCGCCAAATGTTAAATTTGTAACGTTAAAAGAAGAAATGGAATATTTGGGAGAGTCAATGGAAGTGGACGAACTCGTTCAAATTACGTTCAATCTTGAAATTGGCGATTTGCTTCAATCGAAGATGTATCAAATTTTGCCAATTTCCGAAGCGAAAGAAATGGTAAGGCGACTTCTGTATCCGATGGTGGAAGAAGAGATTGCCACAGAAGAAATTGAAGAAGAAAAAATTGTAGAACCAGTTGTGCAACCTATTGAATTTAAAGAAGTAAAACAAATGGAACCAGTATATATGGACACGTCCATTCTACAAAATGTAGAAATGAACGTGAAATTTGTATTTGGAAGTACAGTGAAAACGATTCAAGATATATTAAGTTTACAAGAAAATGAAGCAGTTGTACTAGATGAGGATATTGATGAACCGATTCGTATTTATGTAAATGATGTATTAGTGGCGTATGGTGAACTTGTAAATGTAGATGGATTTTTTGGAGTAAAAGTGACGAAATCACTATAAGGCATTGAAATAGGAGTTTGAACTAGTAGATGAAAAACGTAAAGTTTTTTCTAATGAGTTGGCTATGCATACATGTGTGCTTGTTCTTCCCCTTGCAAAGTCAGGCTGAGGAACAAATTGAGTCAGATCAAAAAATAAATGAAGTGAATGTACAAGAAGAAAATAAGGAATCTCAAGAATCTTCAGAGCAAGTGGAAACGAAACAAGATGAAGAGAAACAAAAAGAAGCAGAACAAGAAGTAGAACAACAAGAAGTAGTAAATAAACAATTGAATGAAAGAAAGATAGAAACAGAACAGGGAATTATTACAGTAAATAAGCAGGAGCTTAAAGTTGGCGAAGAAGTGCGAATTGCTGTAGAACCAAATGGGAAAAACATTCAAAGCATGAAAGGTATATTGCAGTTACAAAAAAATGGCGAGCAATATGCACAAGAAAGAATACTATCTTTTGAGTATGATGAAGAAACGAAGAGCTGGGTTGCTAACTATAAAGCAGGGGATTTTGATTTGCAAGGTGATTGGAATCTTCAGCTCGTTCAAAGTTACAAAGAGAATGAGAAAGAAGAGATCGTAAAAAATGAAGTGAAAGTCCCGCTCATTCGTATTAAAAATGAAACGCCAACTATAGATAAAGAATTGCCAAAGTTACAGAAAGTTACTATTGATGAAGTAAAAGAGAACTTAGTTGAACGAAAACAGGGAGATTCTATACATATACGAGTAAAAGCGTCAGATATAGAATCGGTTGTAAAAGAAGTGCGCGTTACATTAAAAGGGAAAGAAAATAAAGAGCTTTCGTTTTTATTAGACTACAACAAGCATGATATGGATTGGCAAAAAGTATTTGAAATAACAGAAGCATTGCCGGCTGGGCCATACGAATTACTTGTAGAGATAATAGATGCAGCAGGTAATAAACTTGTTGAAGAAAGTGAATATACCATTTCTGTTTTGGCGCCAAAAAACGAAGATGATAAAAAGATAGAAGAGAAAGAGAAAGAAGATAAATTAGATAATAAACTAGAAAATGAATTAGAAGATAAGAAAGAAAATGAGAAGCAAAAAGATTTGAAAATCAAAAACCCGCTTCCAGAAGAAAAATTGCCAGTTGTTCAAATTCCGAAGCAAGATGAGAAAGTAAATAAGTTTATAAAAGAACCGTTGAAAGAGAAAGAGGAATTTACTTACGTTATAAAAGAGCCGTTCGAAGACAACAAGGAAGTACATAAGGCGAAGGACCAAAAAGAGAAAAATAACAAACAGGTTGTCTCTAAAAAGAAAGAACAAAAAGAAGAAACGAAAGACAAGGAAGAAGAAAAAGGTGAACAGGGGGTACAAGCTTCGGATGTATTTACTATCATGTCAGGTTTGTTCGTACTGTTTTTAGTTTTAAAGAGTAATAAAGAATGGGGCTAATTATTTCATAGTAGTGGAGGCGCTTAAATGGAGATTAAACGTACGACAATTGAAGATAAGACGCTACAACCATTAAAACAGCCTGCAGCTATTTCGGAACATGAAATCCAGAAAGAACGAAAGCGTAGCAATTTAGTGTTTACTGGACAGTCTAAAATTATTTCGAAAAATAATGAGATAGGTATTTTACTTGCAAGTTTAAGTGATGGAAAGATTATGAAGGAAATGCTTTCTAAAGAGATGGATACAGTGTTACAACTTTTTAAAAAGTTACATACGTTATCTGAAGAAGGAAAGCAATCAGAAAAAGTGTTTGCACAAGTAATTAGAAGCCTGCAAGGACTTATTAAGCAGGCGCATATAAAAGAACTTCCTTTGTTAGATGGAACATATGATTTCGCTGAAGTACAACTATCATTTGGTAGAAAAGTACATATTCCTTTACTAGATGTAAGTGCACTTATCTCTAGAGTGGAAAGTGATTCTTCAGAAGGAAATATAAATTTGATGGTAACGGTTATTACTGCTTATATAACGAAATTGTCTAACGAAACGATTTTAATTAGCGTTACAGACCGCATTGCTAAAGATCGGGATGTAAGTGTATGGAGAGCGCTTGCGGAAATGAACATGACACAATTATCACAGGCATTGAAACAAACGATGCAAGAACATAAATGGTCTATGACGTTTCTTTTTCTCTTCATATGGATTGTCGGTATTATTTTAATTCGAGTTATGTAAAAAGGTCGTCACTCCATTGTGACGACCTCTTTTATATTTTTTCGTAGAAGAATGTATCAAATCGCTGAAGATTGTAACGTTCGGGTGTTAAAATTTGTTCCGTACTACCAACAAATAGTACACCGCCTTTTCGTAAAGAACGACTAAATTTTTCGTAAAGTTTTACTCTTGCTTCTTCTGTGAAATATATCATTACATTACGACAAATAATCAAATCATAATTTGTATCGAATGACTGCATTAAAAGGTCGTGTTGTTTAAACGAGACGTTTTGTTTAATGTTTTGGTGCAATGAATATAGATCATTCTCTTTTGTGAAATGACGTTCTTTCAAATCAGTAGGTAATTCCTTTAACGAACGTTCTGTATATTGAGCGCGTTTTGCGGTTTCTAAAATATGAAAATCAAGATCTGTTGCTTGAATTTCAAAACGAAATGGAGCTAGATGCTTTGATAAAATTAAAGAGAGTGTATATGGTTCTTCACCAGCAGCGCAAGCGGCACTCCATACCTTTAATTTTCCGCTATTTTGTTCGAGTAATTTTGGTAGTGCTTTCGACTCTAAAGTTTGCCATCGTTCTTTATTTCTAAAAAACTCTGAAACGTTAATTGTAATATAGTCAATAAAATTTAAAAATAAATTTTGATCAGCACGTAATTTGTTTAAAAAATTAGTGTAGTTTTCAAAGCCTTTTCTCGAAATGAAAGCATCGATTCTACGGCGCATTCTATCTTGCTTATACGAAGCGATATCCATATTGAATTGTTGTTTAAAACTCGCGATAAAATGATCATAATCTTGTTCAATTATCATATTTACAATAGGCACAATAATGATATTGTGCCTCCCCCTTTACATCATACGAATTTTTTGTTCAAAGCTTTTTTTCATTTGCTTTTCATGTAATCCTGGTAAATCATAAATGACAGCATCAATACCTGCTTCTTTTGCGACATCGACAGGGATGACAGATGTATGTTTGTCCCCGTTATAAAAACAGAGAACTAAATCAGTGTCTTCAATAATTTGTTTAACAAAAAACATATAATCTGATCGGTAAATGGAGTCGGAAGGATGATCAAAAGCAACATATTCGGCTCCGTGTTTTTTTAAGTAATCAACGACTTCTTGAAATTCATCTGTTATTGCTTGTAATGGTTGCAGCGTGTAAAGGCATAAATTTTGAGCGAGTCTTTCATTCTCAACGAAAAAACGAAGAACCTCATTTTCGATAGATTTATAACATAATATGTAAATTTTATGTTTGTGAGCATAGTCAGTTAAAAATTTTTTAATTTCTTCTTGATCTAATGCTGTTAATTGATTTGAACCACAAAGGAAAATATTCATAGAATTGTGCCACCTCATGCTAAATTGTAACATATCTTTTATAAAAAATAACTGCAAAATATTACTGTTCAGAGTATAATTATAAATAACTGGATTTTACGATTAAGTTTAGGAAGAAATAAAAAAATAAATAGGTGATATATATGCTACGTTCTATCTCGCATAATCCAATTTTATCGCATATACCGCCTGCTACTCAAATGCCGAAAGAAGCAAATGTCAGAACAGGACTTGCATTTTCGGATAATTTGCATGCAGATCCGAAAAAAGATAAATTACTAGAACAAATGGAAGCGTTTGTCGATAATATTGGAGAAATTAAAGAGAAAATTGAAATGGAATTAACGCTTGATAATGTAATGGAATACAAAAATACAGTAAAATCATTTTTGAATTTTTACGTGGATAATGTATTGCAGTATAAAGATGTCATGTCTCGTCACCCGCGTTACGGATATTCACAGAAAATGACGATTGTGAAACAGGCAGAAATGGGATTGAATGAATTAGAAGATGTTATGAATTTAATTAATACGAAAACAGGACATTTAGAAATGTTAAATCAAATTGGAGAAATCCATGGTTTAATTGTGAATTTAGTCTTGTAAAAGGAAGGAAGCTATATGTACATACAATTATATGAAAAACTCGTTATTATTCAAAAAGCGTATGAAAATATTCAAGCGCTTGGAGAGCAAATATATGAGAATTTAAAAAATAAAAATGTAAATGCAGTTCAAAAATTGCAAGTAGAGCAATTGCAGTACATTGATGGTTTAAAAGGGTTATCAAGCTCATTAGAAGAAATGGTTGTTCAGTTCTGTAAAGAACAAGGGGTTGAATCGTTTCGTGTAAGTGCGTTATTTTCGTATTTTTCTCAAGAAGAAATTGAAAAAATGGAAGAATTACAAAAAAACGTAACTGAATTAGAAGAGAATGTAAAAATGCTTCTTTTGAAAAATCAATATTACTTAAACGTACTATTAAAAACTACAGAAAGTATTGTGGATTCTGTTTCTGAATATAACTTAGAGCGAAACAATAATTCGCAAATCTTTATGAACGAACTATTGTAAAGGAGAAGTGAAGCTTTATGAGATTATCTGATTATAATACACCGCTATCGGGCATGTTAGCGGCTCAAATGGGGTTACAAACAACGAAACAAAACTTGTCTAACATTCATACACCGGGTTATGTTCGTCAAATGGTGAATTACGGATCTGTTGGAGCAAGCAATGGTCATACGCCAGAACAGAGAATTGGTTACGGTGTACAAACGCTAGGTGTTGACCGTATTACTGATGAGGTAAAAACGAAGCAGTTTAATGATCAATTATCTCAGCTCTCTTACTATAACTACATGAATTCAACTTTATCACGTGTAGAGTCTATGGTTGGAACGACAGGGAAGAATTCATTATCTAGTTTAATGGACGGTTTCTTTAATGCCTTTCGTGAAGTAGCAAAAAATCCAGAGCAACCAAACTACTATGATACATTAATTTCTGAAACTGGGAAGTTCACAAGTCAAGTGAATCGTCTTGCGAAAAACTTAGATACAGTGGAAGCACAGACAGCAGAAGATATTGAAGCGCATGTTAATGAATTTAATCGTCTTGCTGCTAGTTTAGCAGAAGCGAATCATAAAATTGGACAAGCGGGTACACAAGTGCCGAATCAACTTTTAGACGAACGAGATCGCATCGTTACAGAGATGTCTAAGTATGCAAACATCGAAGTATCTTATGAATCTATGAATCCTAATATCGCGAGTGTTAGAATGAATGGTATTTTAACAGTAAATGGACAAGATACATATCCACTTCAATTAAATAAAGAAAAAGACCCAATGTCAGTTGAGATTTACGGTTCAGAAATCTCTGTAACTAGCGGAGCGATAAAGTCAGCGATTGATACGAAAGCAAAGATTGTTGATTATAAAAAAAATCTCGAAGACTTAATGAGTTCAGTGAAAAATCAAGTGAATACAGTGATGGGAAAAGATTTCTTCGTTGGAGATTATGCGAAGGATATGAAGTTAAATCCAGAATTCCAAAAAGATGTTTCGAAAATGAAAATATCTGCTGAAACAGCAAATAAACTAGCAGCAATTACAGATGGAGATTATAAAGAAGGTCTTTCTTATAAACAAGCATTAGACCAATTTATAGTTCGTGTAGCCTCTGATAAAAGTGCAGTGAATGCTTATCAAAAAATTCATGGAGACTTACTAGAAGGTATTCAGCAAGAAAAAATGAGCGTCGAAGGGGTAAATATGGAAGAGGAAATGGTAAATTTAATGGCCTTCCAAAAATACTTCGTCGCAAATTCTAAAGCTATTACTACGATGAATGAAGTGTTTGATAGTCTATTTTCGATTATTCGATAAGTGATAGTAATTGATTGGAAATATATAAGGAGGAGATAGAAATGAGAGTATCTACATTTCAAAATGCAAACTGGGCAAAGAATCAGTTAATGGATTTGAATGTGCAACAACAATACCATAGAAACCAAGTAACTTCAGGGAAGAAAAATCTTCTTATGAGTGAAGACCCACTTGCAGCGAGTAAATCATTTGCGATTCAACATTCATTGGCAAATATGGAGCAAATGCAAAAAGATATAGCGGATTCGAAAAATGTATTAACACAAACTGAAAATACTTTACAAGGTGTTTTGAAATCTTTAACGAGAGCAGATCAATTAACAGTACAAGCATTAAGTGAGCAAAATGGTGAAAAAGAATTGAAAGCAATCGGTGCAGAGATTGATCAAATTTTAAAACAAGTTGTATATTTAGCGAATACGAAAGAGCAAGGCCGTTATATTTTCGGTGGTGATAGTGCAGAGAAGCCACCATTTACAGAAGATGGTACATACCAGGGCGGAAAAAATGATGTGAACTGGCAACTAAATGACGGTTATGAATTCAAAGCGTTCCGTAACGGAGAAGCATTATTATCCCCGGTTATAAAAACGTTAAAACAGATGAGCGAAGCGATGCAAAAAGGTGACCAAAAAGCGTTACAACCGTTATTAGGAGAAAATAAGAAAAACTTAGATGGCATCATTAACCGTACAACTGAAGTTGGTTCAACAATGAACACAATGGAGACGTTTAAAACAATTTTAAGTGAACAAAATTTAGCGCTTCAAGAAAATCGTAAAGAAATTGAGGATGTCGATTTAGCGGTCGCAATTTCTGACTTAGCATATATAAATGCAACGTATGAAGCGACGCTTAAAGCAGTTAGTACGATGAGTAAAACGAGCATTTTAGATTATATGTAAACGAATAAGGAGTGATACAACATGGCAGGAACATTAACAGGTATTGGCGGTAGACAACAAATTTGGAACCTCGGAAATAATATGATCGATACTTCTAATCTTGTAGAATTAGAACTACAAGCATTAAATATGAAAAAAACACCCTATACAACGGAAAAACAACAACTTACACAAGATAAACAATTATACACAAGTTTAAAAACAGAATTTAGTTCTTTTACACAAACATTTAAAAACTTAGCATCATTTAAAGGAAATGAAAAAAAAGTTACAACAACACAGGATGGCTATATTAATGTAATAGCTGATGGCGGAGCAATCTCGGGAACATTCAATATGACAATTAAGCAACTTGCGCAACGCCATCAAATTGCTTCAAATGATATTAAAATTGATGAAAAATTACCTGCAGAAGAAACATTAGAAATTAAAGGGAAACCACTTAAAGTAACAACGGATATGACTTATAAGGACTTAATTAATAAAATTAATGATGGTGACTATGGTGTTTCTGCATATACGCTTGGTGGCAAAGTATTTATGTCTGCTAAAAATGAGGGAATGGGAGGCGAAATTAAGTTTACAAGTGAAAAATCTGATTTGTTCCAAAAAATGGGTTTATCTACAGTGGATGGTAAAGCAGTGAACGTCATTAATGAAGCACAGGATGCAATATACAGTATTAATGGCATTGAAGGGAAAAGTGCTAGTAATACAATTGAAACACTCCCTGGTGTAAAAGTGGAGTTATTAAAAGTAACTGAATCGAAGGTAACGGACGGTGGAACTGGTACAGACACAAAAGGAATAGATTTAAAATTTACAGTAAGTGATTCAAATGTAACCGACGCATCCAACCTTATTAAAAAAATGGTGGCAGATTATAATAAAGCGGTTTCTACAGTAGATCTTTTTGCTGGAAAAGGTGGAGCCTTCCAGGGACAAGTAATTATGCAAAGCATACGTCAAGTAATGAATAGCGTTGTAACATTTTCTCAAGATGATAATTATTTATTTAATTTTGGTATCCAAATAAAGCAGGATGGGACATTAGAAGTCGATGATGAAGCTCTAACAAAGGCATTAAAAGAAAAGCCAGATACAGCTAAACAGTTTTTCTTTAGCTCAAATGGTTTAGGGAAAATGATGGAGGCCCCGCTTGAAAAGCTTTTCGGTGATAAAGGTGTCGTTGGGGAACGAGTAAAGAGTATAGATTCGCGTGTAAGTGATTTAGATAGAAAAATTAGCGATATTGATATGCAAAATAAACAAAAGCAAGATGAAATTGTGAAGAAGTATCAAAAGCTAGAAAGTACATTGGCGGCGCTTGATAGCCAACTAAAAACAATTAAAGCAATGACAAAACAAAAAAGTGATGATTAATGAAAGTTGAGGAAGTGATCGTATGCAAGCATGGCAACGTTATATGCAAAATGATATTATGACGAGTAACCCAATTAAAAATACAATTTTTATTTATGAAAGATGTATTGTAGAGTTTCGTAATTTAGAAGAACTTTTACATACTTTTAAACTACAAGAAGGGGACGCACTTCTTGAAAAATTAGAACGTATTTTTGAAGAACTAAAGCTTCAATTAAATCCTGAGATTACGAAAGATTTATATGACAGTCTCTATGGTTTATATGATTGGATTAGCATTCAAATTCAAACGATGAAAGTAACGCGTGAAGCGAAAGATATTGATGCAATTGTGAAAGTGTTACAAGATTTAATAGACGGCTACCGCGGAGCACTTGAAAATGAACAATGATATTTATCGGACGTTTGTCGACTGTTTTAATGAAATCGGTGAATTGCAAGTGTCAGATAGAGAGTTTGCTGAGAAGAGTGAGATGTTAAATCGCTGGATGATGACATTGGATGAAGAAACGCGTGCGCAAGTTGCAATAGAAGTAAGCCCGCTAATTATTAAGGCAGCTCAGCATATTCGGGATAAGCAAAGGATTTTAGAAGAAATGATTATGGAAAACAATGGGCGAATGAAGGCTAATTCATTTTACGGTAAATATTAATAATAACGTCTGGAAACAGATTCCCCTTTTAAAAGGGGGTCTATTCCTTCGTTTACATAAAGAACTCCACTGATTGAGGTTTCATTTTATGACTGTGATGAAAAAATAATAGTAATCTAAATAATAGAAAAATGGACTTTAGTTTGTAGTTTATATATTGAAATGTTCTATAGATTACTATGTGTATACAGTTTTTTGCATTCTTTTTTATATTTTTGTATTTTTCTAAAGACAACAATGAAAAAATGGAATAAAATATGTAAGGGTACATAATAGTAAATATTTTAATAAACGCATATAAGAAAATAAATAATGAAGTGAAACTTCTATCAGTGGATCATTACGTTAGAAAAGAAAGGGTGTGGAATATGCCAGATTTAGTGAGTGATGTAAGCCATTATATGAATTATTTAGTGACGAAACGAAATACTGTTTCTAGTAATATTGCAAATGCAAATACACCTGGCTATAAAGCACAGGATGTAACATTTGCTGAGCAGATGAATAAAAGTAGTGCGTTATATAAAAATAATGCGGCTGATTTAAAGATCAATCCAGATTTATATCAAACGAATGAAATGCACTTACCGACAGTAAATACGAAAAATACATATGCAAAGATTCAAACAAAATCAATGCAAACGAATAAAGACGGAAATAGTGTGGATGTAACGACAGAAATGCTAGATTTAATGAAAGCAAATCAGTTATACGGTATTTCAATTAACGCAATTAATACACAATATGCAATTAACCAAGCGGCACGCGGACGTTAAAAGTAGAAGGAGAGACAACGGATGTTTCAGGCAATTAATGCAAGTGGCTCAGGACTAACGACAGCGAGAAAGTGGATGGAAGTTACTTCTAACAATATTGTAAATGCAAATACGACGGCGGCTCCGGGGGCAGATCTATATGAGCGTCGTAGTGTGGTGTTAGAATCAAACAATAGTTTTGCAAGTATGTTAGATGGGGCTCCTACTAATGGAGTAAAAATAAAAAGTATTGAAGCAGACAAAACGGAAAATTTAGTGTATGATCCGACGCATCCGCACGCAAATGAAGAAGGATATGTACGTTATCCCAATATTGATGTAACTGCTGAAATGACGAATGTAATGGTTGCTCAAAAAATGTATGAAGCGAATACGAGTGTATTAAATGCGAATAAAAAAATGCTTGATAAAGATTTAGAAATTGGCCGAGGATAAGGAGGAAGATAGTAATATGAAAATTCAACCAATGTTACATACACAACCATTTGGAGCAATTCAGTCAATTGGTGCACCGAAAACTTCTCAAACATCTGTAGTTGAGGGGAAAAAGTTTATTGATTTATTGGAAGATATGAATCAAACACAAAACAATGCACAAACAGCAGTATATGATTTACTAACTAAAGGGGTAGGAGAAACACATGACGTTTTAATTCAGCAAAAGAAAGCTGAGTCTCAAATGAAAACGGCTGCTCTCGTACGTGATAATCTTATTGAAAATTATAAGTCACTAATTAATATGCAAATTTAGGAAAGTGGACGGGTGTGTTTAAATGGAAAAGATGAAAAATGTTATCCAATCGTTAAAAACGTGGCATAAGTTAGTAATCGGTGCTGCGCTTTTAGCGATTGTAACAGGAGCACTTTTATACTTCACCTTGCCAGATAAATATGTTGTTGTATATCAAAATTTAAATGATGCAGATAAACAAGAGATTACAGCAGAATTATCGAAGTTAGGTGTCGATTACCAATTAGCGGCCGATGGTTCAATTCGTGTGCAAAAGAATGATGCTCCATGGGTTCGAAAAGAAATGAATGGGATGGGCTTACCGTTTAATTCGAAAAGCGGTGAGGAAATTTTATTAGAAAGCTCGCTCGGTTCAAGTGAGCAAGATAAAAAAATGAAGCAAATTGTCGGTACGAAGAAGCAATTGGAGCAAGATATTGTAAGAAACTTTGCGACAGTTGAAACGGCAAATGTTCAAATTACATTGCCTGAAAAAGAGACAATTTTTGATGAAGAAAAAGCAAAAGGAACAGCGGCGATTACGGTTGGAGTGAAGCGTGGACAATTGTTAACAGCTGATCAAGTTGCGGGTATACAGCAAATGATAAGTGCAGCGGTTCCTGGTGTGAAAGCAGAAGAAGTAAGTGTTATTGATAGTAAAAAAGGTGTTATCTCAAAAGGGACAGATGAAGCACATTCTAGTAGTTCCTCTTCTTACGAGAAAGAAGTAGAGATGCAGCATCAACTTGAAGGTAAATTAAAGCAAGACATTGATGCAACGTTAATGACGATGTTTAAACCGAATGAATATAAAGTGAATACGAAAGTATCTGTAAACTACGATGAAGTTACACGTCAGTCAGAGAAGTATGGTGACAAAGGTGTACTTCGTAGTAAACAAGAGCAAGAGGAAAGCTCTACTGCGCAAGAAGGGGCAGATACGAAGCAAGGTGCTGGTATTACAGCTAACGGTGAAGTGCCAAACTACGGTACGAACAATAATCAAAATGGTAAAGTTGTCTACGATAATAAAAATGGCAACAAAATTGAAAATTATGAAATAGATAAAACAGTTGAAACAATTAAGAAACACCCAGAATTAACGAAAACGAATGTTGTTGTATGGGTAGATAATGATACGTTAGTAAAACGTAGAATTGATATGACAACTTTTAAAGAAGCAATCGGAACAGCGGCAGGACTTCAAGCTGATCCGAACGGTAACTTTATAAATGGTCAAGTTAACGTTGTAACTGTTCAGTTCGATCAGCCGAAAGCCGAAAAAGAGAAAGAGCCAGAAAAAAGTGGTATGAACTGGTGGTTATTCGGTGGAATTACAGCTGGCTTATTAGCAATCGGTGGTCTAGTATGGTTCTTATTAGCAAGACGTAAGAGAAAGAAAGAAGAAGAGGAATATGAAGAATACTTAGCAGAAGAGGAAATTGCTGCAAGTAATGAAAGTATCTTGGAAATTCCTGAAGAAAAAATAGTGCCAGAGCCAAAACCTGAACCAGAAGAACCGAAAGAACCAACGTTAGATGAACAAGTGCAGGATGCTACGAAAGAACATGTAGAAGGTACTGCAAAAGTAATTAAAAAATGGTTAAACGGACAGTAAGGGAGGAACAATGATGTTAGATGAAATCTCCTCCAAAGAAAAAGCTGCCATCCTTATTCGTACATTAGAAGAAGGGGTGGCAGCAAAAGTCATTGAATATATGACAGCTGAGGAAAAAGAAGTATTACTTCGTGAAATCGCAAAGTTTCGTGTATACAAACCAGAAACGTTAGAAAATGTACTAGGAGAGTTCTTATATGAACTAAATGTAAAAGAATTGAACTTAGTCACTCCAGATAAAGAATACATTCGTCGCATATTTAAAAACATGCCAGAAGACGAACTGGAAAAATTATTGGAAGATCTTTGGTATAACAAAGATAATCCGTTTGAGTTCTTAAATTCACTTACAGATTTAGAGCCACTTCTTACAGTGCTTAATGATGAGTCACCACAAACAATTGCAATTATCGCTTCTTATATTAAACCGCAACTTGCGTCTCAATTAATTGAGAGATTGCCAGATCATAAGCGCGTTGAAACGGTAATGGGTATAGCGAAACTAGAACAAGTTGATGGTGAATTAATTAATCAAATTGGTGAGTTGTTAAAATCGAAATTAAATAATATGGCATTTAGTGCAATTAATAAAACTGATGGCTTGAAAACAATCGTAAATATTTTAAATAATGTTTCACGAGGTGTTGAAAAAACAGTCTTTCAAAAGCTGGATGAAGTCGATTATGAGTTATCTGAGAAAATTAAAGAAAATATGTTTGTCTTTGAAGACTTACTTGGTCTTGAAGATCTTGCGCTTCGCCGTGTATTAGAAGAAATTACAGATAACGGTGTTCTTGCGAAAGCACTTAAAATTGCAAAAGAAGAAATTAAAGAGAAATTATTTACATGTATGTCTTCAAACCGTAAAGAGATGATTCTAGAAGAATTAGATGGCTTAGGACCGCTTAAGATGACGGATGCTGAAAAAGCGCAGCAAACGATCACTGGTACAGTGAAAAAGCTAGAGAAAGAAGGAAGAATTATCGTTCAAAGAGGTGAAGAGGATGTCCTTATTTAAAAACAGAATTCCGAAGAATTCTGTTTCTTTTTCTGAAGAAACGTATGAATT
Organism: Bacillus sp. RCC_6_1; assembly: GCF_041360755.1. Classification (NCBI taxonomy): domain Bacteria; kingdom Bacillati; phylum Bacillota; class Bacilli; order Caryophanales; family Bacillaceae; genus Bacillus; species Bacillus sp. RCC_6_1. The sequence continues at coordinate 806,211 of NZ_JBFUPV010000001.1, read as the reverse complement.
ACAATTTCCAAGACCAGCTTCAGTTCAAATAGAAGAGGAAGAATTACAAGCTGATCATGCAGAACTTCGCGCCCAGCAAGAATCGTTACATATGGAAATGAATCAGCTAAGGCAAGAGAAGCAAATGCTAGAACGAGAGCGGCAGCAGTTATTACAAGATAAAGAACAATTTCAAATGCATATTCATGAGCAAATGGAACAGATGGAAGCAGCGCGTGTGCAATTTCAAAAAGAACAACAAGAAACAGCGTATGAATGGACAGAGTTGTTATGGGATCAATCTTTTCATCTAGCAGAAAAAATCGTGAATCAAGCGGTAGATTCACGATTGCTTGATGTGTTACCTATTTTAACTGGCATCGTGCAAACATTGCCAACTTCGTTTGAAAAATTAATCATTACAGTACATCCAGAAACGTTTGAACGTATTCAAGAAGAGAAGGAGAATTCGAAAGAATATTGGTTACTACAATTAGTAGAATGGAAATATGATTTCTCCCTGCAGTTTGGTGAATTTGTTCTGGAAGAAGAGAAAGAGTTCTTTGAATTTAAATTTGCACCTATATTTGCGAAACTTCGTCAGAAATGGGAAGAAGAGAAGTTATTTGAGGAGCAAAATGTATGAGCCGCCTGTTAATGAATGAGAACGAAAAATGGAATAAGTTCATTGAAACACCGCTGTATACGAAAGTAGGCAAAGTTCATAGTGTACAAGAACAGTTTTTCGTAGCAAAAGGGCCGAAAGCGAAGATCGGAGATGTTTGCTTCGTTGGAGAACATAACGTCTTATGTGAAGTGATTGCCATTGAAAAAGAAAATAATATGCTACTTCCATTTGAACAGACAGAAAAAGTATGTTATGGAGATTCAGTGACATTAGTTTCAGAAGATGTTGTTGTACCACGTGGTAATCACTTGCTCGGAAAAGTGTTAAGTGCAAATGGTGAAGTGTTAAATGAGGAAGCTGAAAACATTCCATTACAGAAAATAAAACTAGATGCACCACCTATACATGCATTTGAACGTGAAGAGATTACCGATGTATTTGAAACAGGAATAAAATCAATTGATTCTATGCTAACAATTGGTATCGGTCAAAAGATTGGTATTTTTGCTGGGTCAGGTGTTGGTAAATCAACTTTACTTGGAATGATAGCAAAAAATGCAAAAGCTGATATAAATGTTATTAGTTTAGTAGGAGAACGTGGCCGGGAAGTAAAAGACTTTATTCGAAAAGAGTTAGGCGAGGAAGGTATGCGAAAAAGCGTCGTTGTTGTAGCGACGTCAGATGAAAGTCATCTTATGCAACTTCGTGCAGCGAAACTTGCAACGTCTATTGCTGAATACTTCCGTGATCAAGGCAATAACGTATTACTTATGATGGACTCTGTTACTCGTTTTGCCGATGCACGAAGAAGTGTTGATATTGCTGTTAAAGAGTTACCGATTGGTGGTAAAACACTGTTAATGGAAAGTTATATGAAGAAGTTGTTAGAGCGTTCCGGAAAAACACAAAAGGGATCTATAACAGGTATTTATACGGTGCTTGTTGATGGGGACGATTTAAATGGTCCTGTACCAGATTTAGCACGTGGTATTTTAGATGGACATATCGTATTAAAGCGTGAGCTTGCAACGCTTAGTCATTATCCTGCAATTTCAGTATTAGATTCAGTAAGTAGGATTATGGAAGAAATTGTTTCGCCACATCATTGGCAACTTGCAAATGAAATGAGAAAGATTTTATCAATTTATAAAGAAAATGAATTGTATTTTAAGCTAGGAACGATTCAAGAAAATGAAGAAAATGCTTATATTTTTGAATGTAAAAATAAAGTAGAAGGCATAAATACATTTTTAAAGCAAGGTCGATCGGATAGTTTCCAATTTGATGATATCGTTGAAGCGATACAGCATATAGTATAAGGCCTCTGCATAAGAGGTCTTATTTTTTTGTTTTTTAATATTTCACAGATTTTTTTGGAAAAAAACTATATAATAGAAAAAGAGAACGTTATAATAGAAAGGGGTTATGAAAACAGGTGGATAAACAGCAGTACGACACAATAAAATTGCAAATAAATCAAGAAAAAGAACATATTTTAAAAGAAGTGTATGAATTAACAGCTGAAAAAAGAAAAATAGAACAAAAAAAAGAATATGATTTATATGTTGTGAAATCGCGTAGTAAAGTCGTACAAACTGGGCAACGTATTATGGCTGGTATGCTTTCTTCACATACGTTTTCACCTGAAAGAATAGAAGAATGGAATCGGAAAATTAAAAAAACGGAAGGTTTTATTCAAAAAAATGAAAGTCTTTTAGAGCAAGTAAAAGAAAAAGAACGTGTCATTGATGAGATGTATCAAGAAGATTGCAAAAAGCTTGCGAAAGCACAAGAAAAGCTGGAAGAAAAAATGCTTCTGGATTTGAAAATGTGTATGAATGGATGAGGTGAATGTAGTGATACAGTCTGTATTACCGGTGCAACAAAGTTTACCTCCGCAAAAAGAAAAAGGGCTAGAAGTACAATCAAAAAATGAAGATTCTTCATTCGATCGTACGATGAGAATGGAAAATAAAAAACAGCCGCAAACGGAGAAAACGAAACGAGAAGAAGCACCAAAAGAAGAGAGAAAAGATTATATTCTTTCTAAAAAATCGGTAACGGAAGAAGAACCTATTGTAAAGAAAGAAGAAAAAAAAGAGACAGAACAGTTGTTATTAGCTGTATCTGAGCAAATGGTTGCAATTGAGCAATTACATGTGCAGCCGGAATTGTTATATCAATACATACAAAAAATACAAGAGCTATATAAAGAATATGGCAATATTAAACTTAATGAATTACCTGCAGCTGAATTACAACAATTACAAGAACTTCTTTCAAATATGAATATCAAAAATGCTATATGTTTAGAAGATACAATGCAAATGGTATTAGAAAAAATGAAGATGCCAGAGCAAGCGATGCAAGCATTGAAGGCTGTAGAAACAGAAACTTGTAATATTGCAAAGGAACAAGAAGAGTTTAAAGAGGTAGATCTTCCGAAACTTGAGAGCGATGATGCAAAGGTAGAGTTGCCAGAAGTTGATGCATTAAACGATTCGAGCTCTGCAGGTGCAGAATTATTAAATAAAACGACGAGTACCGAACAAATAGGGAAATCAAATAGTGGTGCTGAGAAAGTTTCGTTACCTGACTTAGGAAAGAAAATGGAAGCGCAAGTAGAAGCGCTGCAAAAATTTGTAGTGAAACAAGAACGTGTTTTATTCCAGTTAAATCCAGAAAAACTTGGTACATTAACAGTGTTTATGAAAAAACACGGAGATCAAATTGACGTTCACGTAGAAATGGAAAAACACGATGCGAAAAAACGTGTTGAAATCATTTTTGATGAATTGAGATTAAAGTTAAAAGAAAAAGAAATCAATATTCAAATTAGCTATTCAGATAAAGATGAAAATCGTAAAGAACAGCGAGAACAAGAGCAAAGGCAAAAACAGAAATTAGCAAATACAAATCATGAAAAACAACAATCAACAGAATTTGCGGGATTATTGGAGGAATAAAGCGTGCCAACAGTTGGATTAAATACAACGAGTACAAATCATATTCCGTTACAAGCAGGAGCGCAAAAAAGTAATGTACCTGTTAATGGTGTACAATCGCCAGTGCAACAAAGTAATGGAGTTTCAGCAGGAGCGCAAAAGACTCCTGGGGTAATGGGGAAAGATGATTTCTTAAAATTGTTTTTATCAAGTTTCCAACATCAAGATCCATTTAATGCGATGGATATGAATCAAATGATGAATCAGACAGCGCAGTTATCTCTTATGGAACAAGTACAGAATATGACGAAAGCAGTAGATAAGCTGCAATCAACGATGTATTCAACAGCACTTGATGGTGGAATGAAGTTTTTAGGGAAATACGTAAGAGGTGTTGACGGTGACGGAAACAAAGTAACCGGTCAAGTAGAAACAGTTCGTCTTGCGGAAAATAACGATGTACAGCTCGTTATTAATAATAAAGTTGTCTCTCTTCGTTTCGTTGAGAGAGTGTCTGATAAACCGATTGGGGAAACGAACCCAGAAGACGCAAAGAAAGACGATCAAAAAGTAACTGAAGAAGTAAAAAATACAAATTCATAAGGAGTGTCCATACGTTATGATTAAAGCGTTATATACAAGTATTACAGGGATGAATGCAACACAAAATGCATTAAGTGTAACTTCAAATAATATTGCCAATGCACAAACAGTAGGTTATAAAAAACAAAAAGCAATGTTTGATGATTTACTATATAACAATTCGATTGGTGCAAAAGGTGACGGTAAATACGCAGGAACGAATCCGAAAAGTATTGGTAACGGTGTGAAAATGAGTGGTACGGTTACGGATTATAGTGATGGTACAATTACGTTAACAGGTGGCAAAACACAAGCAGCAATGGAAGGTAATGGTTTCTTCGTTGTAGGTGATTCAAAAGGCGGAAATATGGAATTTACTCGTAAAGGTACGTTTGGGATATCTTCAGATTACTATATTACGAATACTGAAGGTCAATACGTGTTTGCATACCCTGCAAATGAGGCAACTGGTGAAGTTGATTTATCTGGAATTCCAGGACCGTTGCAAATTCCAATGGGAACAGCAATTGGTGGTATTCGAACATCGAAAGGGACAATTAAAGGAAATATTCCAACTGGTGAAAAACAAATTACACAAGATTTACCTGTATATGATAATGCGGGGAATACATGGACAATGCGTGTAGAGTTTAAACAAACGAGTGAACATAACTATACATATAAAGTACAAATGCGCAATGACTCGAAAAAAGAAACAGAGTTTAAAGATGTTCCAGGTGCAGGTGGTAATATGACATTTGATGCTGTTGGAAATCCAAATCCGAAAGAGCAAGGAGCTAATATTCCATTTGATGGCGGCTCTATAAAATTAGACTTAAGCCATTTAACAAATCATCCAACAGATAAAACATTATCAGTAACAGACGTAGATGGTAGAGCAGCAGCGACGGTTAAAGATTGCTTCATTGCTGACGGTGGATATGTGATGGTAAAATATTCTGATGGAAGCATGAAATCTGCAGGCCAATTAGCTGTTGCGATGTTCCCGAACGAAGGCGGACTAATGAAAACAGGTAATGGTAACTATACAGCAACGAATACAACAGGTATTTTAGCTCTTGGTACATCTGGTCAAAACGGTGCGGGTAAAGTACGTGGTGGTGCACAAGAAGGTGCAAACGTAGATTTATCTGTAGAATTCGTTGACTTAATGTTATATCAACGCGGATTCCAAGGAAATGCGAAAGTTATTAAAGTTTCAGATGAAGTATTAAATGAAGTTGTAAACTTAATTCGATAATATATATCGCATGGAAAAAATGTAATGGAGTAGAAAGGGTTTTTTATTCGTATGACAAGACAAGAGCGAATTTTACAATTGCCTTTTTTCGAAAATAAACGTGAACTTGCCGAGCAAGTATTAAAAATAGAACGAGAAGAGCATGTATATTTACCAGATCAATTTGAAATTAAGCAAGTGCCACCGTATTCATTTGGCGAAAAACAAGCAATCATTGGCCGTATCCATGAGTTTTATTTCATAAGTGTTGGTAGCGATACTGTTTGGAAGTATCAACTGTTTAAGGATGAGATGAAGTGTCGTGAGTTTTTTGTTATGTTGCCAAATATTACGGATCAGCAGATAGCGTTTTGGTTTAATAACATAGAGTTATTGAAAAGTTCTTAAAAAGATCTAAAAAGCTCTTTTTAGGGTTGACGAGAGGACCCAGCGTTGTTTTTGAGCGGTTAGTGCCTAATAGGGCCTCGACTGGTGTGTAAGGACAAAGGTATGGAGAGTTACTAGGGTAGTATAAAAAGAGGTAAGCAAAGTTTAGTGTGGATAAACAGTTATGGTCCAGAAGAGCTCCTAGTTGTAAGAATAGAGCTATGGAGGCGTACTGAGATAGTTGGGGATGAGATAATCATTTCATAGTAGGACAGTGCCTTCTGGATAGTATGTGACAATAGATTTTTATAAAAGGAGAGGTGAGGAGGATGGCGCAAAATAAGTATCGCGTTACATTCATTTCGCCGAGTGAGGTTGAGCAGCGGACTGTAATGGCGGCGAATAGTTTGCCAGATTTAATTCGTAAAGTAGAAAGTATTATCGCAGATCCAAACGGTTATTTTGTGAATGATAAAAAAAATAATTGTTATTTTAAAGTGATTAAAGAAAATGTTACGTTTATTCAATATGAGTTACTATTTTCGGATAAGGAAATTCATATTGAAAAATTAAAACATATAGCACCGGCAGTATTAAAGCGATTATTCGAAAAAATAAATGACCCGGAATTATATGCACTCGCGCTACTTGATGTTGATATAGCAACGAAAGAATATGTGCTAGCAGAAATGAATTCTGAACTGAGAATAAGAGTAGAGACAGAGCTTTCGAAAAAATGGGAAGCAATGCCGACGGAAATTGTAGGTGCACAAGAAGTTTTATTAGAGGCACTTGCTTCGTTTATACAAGATTAATTGTTTTTTTTATAAAATGAATCGTTCGACTATCTATATTTTTTATATAGGTAGTTGACTTTTTCTCTTTTATAAAGCTTAATAATTAGATATACGGAATTAATGGAAGGGGAGCGACACCTTTATGTCACAAGCACAAAGTATTTTATTAGAAAGCGGAACAAATGAATTAGAGATTGTTACGTACACTGTTGGTGAAAACCTATTTAGTATTAATGTAATGAAAGTACGTGAAATCATTAATCCATTTCCTGTTACAACTGTGCCAGAATCTCATCATGCAGTTGAAGGTGTTGTTCAAGTACGTGGTGAAATTTTACCTGTTATTAACTTGGCAATGGCTCTTAATTTAAAGTCAACAAAGCCACTTGATCAAACGAAATTTATCATCTCAGAATTAAACCAAATGAAAGTTATTTTCCGCGTGGATGAAGTGCATCGTATTCAACGTATTTCGTGGGAACAAATTGATGAACCAGCTTCATTATCTATGGGACTAGAAGAAACGACATCTGGTATTGTAAAACTAGATGGAAAAATCATCTTATTATTAGATTATGAAAAAATTGTATGTGAAATTAGCGGCACTGGTTATGACAATAAATCAATTGCAGGGTTAGAACAAAAAACAGATCGAGCTGAAAAAGTAATTTATATTGCAGAAGATTCAGCGATGCTTCGTCAAATATTAGAAGAAACATTATCATCAGCTGGATATACGAAAATGAACTTCTTCAGCAATGGTGCAGAAGCGTTAGCGCAAATTGAAAAATTAGCGAAAGAGCAAGGAGAGAAAATGTTTGAACATATTCACTTGCTAATTACCGATATTGAAATGCCAAAAATGGATGGACATCATTTAACGAAAGTGGTTAAGGATAGTGAAGTAATGAATCGTCTACCAGTCATTATTTTCTCTTCATTAATTACAAATGAATTATTCCATAAAGGTGAAGCTGTAGGAGCAAATGCTCAAGTAAGTAAGCCAGATATTCAAGAGCTAATTGGTTTAGTTGATAAGTTAGTGTTGTAAGAAAAGTACTTTTTTAGCTGGAATAGAGGAACTAGCTATGTGTGGCAGCGGTCAGTGCCTAATAGAGACCCATGCGATGTAAGACCAGAGATATGGAGTGTTTTTTGGGTAAATGGGACGAGAGAGCCGCCGAGATAGCTTTAGAAGAAGCGAAACTTCGATTGAGGATTTGAAGACTGGGTTTATAACTCTATTTTGTTAGAGAGGAGAAGGAATTAGCCATGTGTAGTATTGGCTAGTTCCTTTTTAGTATTATATACTTTAAATTGGTAGAAAAATGAAAGGTTCCTTGGGTGTTTGTCGCTGTATGTGTGAATAATCTTTATTTAGAGATTTTTGATTTAAAAATATAAGCAAACGTATTTTCGATTGTTATTTTAGTAATATTTCGTGGTAACGCAAATTTTTTCGGTGAAAAAATATTCAAAATACCATATAATATAATTAAATGTAATTAATATGCAATTTTGCATATTAATAAAAAACATTTTCCAAATTTTTATACTTTCTATACATTTTTGTATGTTTATTATTTGACAGATAATTTCGAACTGTTATAATATGGATATGTAAAAATTGCTATTTTCTTAAAAGACATGGGAGTCAGATGAGAATTGTGAAAGGATGAGGGGGAGTGGCACAGATTATGTATCACCACACAGCAATTAATGTATTAGGTCTTTTACAAAACATGTCAAATAATAAAATGAACGATATGCAACTAGAAGCGGAATTTAAAAAAATAGAAAAAGAATTCCAAGTAAAGTATGAAGAGTTAGTTGATTTACATAATAGAATGGTATTATTTCAAATAGATATAGAAAAAAATGGCGGGATGCGAGCATATGAAAAATCAGCAATTACATGGCTGAAGTCTGAACTAGAGCTACTGTATGAAGTGTATCAATTTTGTCAACGTCACGGTTTAAACATTTTAAATATTTCAAAATACGTAAGTAAAAATGAACTAAATCTTTTTCCAAAAACAGAAAGTCAATTGCAAAATACGTATTATAAATTAAAAAAACGTGAAATACCGTTTGAAAATATTGAAAAACAAAAACCAGGACGAAAGCGAAAATATATACCAGTAAAAGAGACAATCGTTGCAAGAAAACAAGAAAACGAGTACGAATTAAAAGAAGAAATCCAGCATAAAGAGGATGAAAAAAATCTTGTAACAGTTATATCTGGTATCGTTGATAACTTTGAAACAATTAATCAATGTAGTGAAAGGAAAGAAGACGAACTACATCAGTTTATGGAAGGTATTTATAAGCTTTCTAGCATGGCAGCAGGGCGTTCTAGAGAAGCAAAGAACACACGTAGTCTAGAAGATGAATTGCAGTCGTTACAACTAGAAAATGAAAGGCTAAAACGAGAGAAAGAAGAGCTTGTACAAGATATTAAAGGTATGACGCAGCTTTTAATTCATTTCATTACAAGTTCTGATATCGATCAAATTCGTAAATTACCAACTTTCGTACAAGATTGTAAAATGGAATTACATAAACTTGGGCTATATAATGCACAAGACGGAAAAATGAAAATAATGGTTGACCGTAGCGGACAAGTTATGACGGTAACACAGTAATAAAATTTGGGTACAAAATAAAAGGGAGATACATAGTTTATATGTATTTCCCTTTTGTTTTGTATGGAATCGTTCCAAAGAAGGAAGATTAATTTTCATGATTGTAGTAGTTTAGAGACCATTTGCGGAATTTGGTTCGCTTGTGAAACCATACTAAGTGCAACTTCAGTCAATAATTTGAACTTTAAAAAATCACTCATCTCCTGCGCCATGTCTGCATCTTCAATTAGAGATGCAGCATCTGTTAACGCCATACTTTGATTATTTAAATTTTCAATATTAAACTGTAAACGATTTATCATTGCACCAAGGTCGGCACGATGAAGTGACACACTTTGCAAAGCCTCTTCGATTTTACGAATTGCCGTTCTTGCTTCTTGTTCCGTTGAAATCTTGATGTCATGTTGTGTAGGGGAAGGGGGAATATGTTTCGTCATATTTATTGTATGACCGATATCGTCTAATGTAATAGGGCGGTTTTGACCGTCAAATACGGATAAATCATTAAACTCAGTCGTCTCGCCAATATAGCCAATTTGTTCTGTTAAAGATTGAAACTCTTTATTCAGCGAATGACAGTTTTTATTTGAATTTGTACCGTTTGAGGATTGAACGGCCAAATCACGCATACGCTGTAAAATATTCGTCACAGTTTGAAGGGCAGCTTCGGCCGTGCGAAGCATCGATATCGCATCCTCATTATTACGAATCGCCACGCGCATACCACTTGCTCTCGCATGCATACGAGTCACAATTGCAACATTAGCGGGATTATCAGAAGCATGGTTTAACTTCTTACCAGTCGCCAAATGCTCCATTGACACATTCATACGCTTCTCATTCTCATACAACGACTGCCTAGCATTCCTACTTAAAACATTCGTACCAATACGCATAATAGACACTCCTTATAGATTGATATAGTCAGTGTTCTAAAGCTAATAAACGGTTATGAAGAGAAAAAGAGACTTATGCTCACTTTATCTTTTTGTTTTCATACACGGAACGAGAATAAAATAGGCCCTGACCGCTACTAAATATGGCTAGAGCTTCTCTTTAAGCTAAAAAAATCTTTCAATCTATCTATATAGAAAAAATAAACCTCTCTGCAAGCAGAGAGGTTTATTCAGGAAACTAACTCAAATGGCTTATTGTAATAATTTAGAAACCATTTGTGGAGTTTGGTTTGCTTGAGAAAGCATGCTGATACCAGCTTCGTTCAAGATTTTGAACTTAGTCATTTCAGACATTTCTTTCGCCATGTCAGCGTCTTCGATTTGAGAAGCAGAAGCTGCCATAGAGTTTTCTTGGCTCTTAAGGTTTGTTACGTTAAAGTCAAGGCGGTTTAATGTAGCACCTAAAGTAGCACGGCTAGAAGCAATTTTTTCAATTGCTTGATCAATCTTTTCAACAGCTGAAGATGGATCGAATGCTGCTCCTGTAGGTTTCGTTAGTTTTGCAAATTCTTTATTAATGTTTTCTGCAGCAGCTGTAAGAGCAGGTTCATCAACTTTTGGATCACCAGTTGGATTAGCTAATGTTTTATCATAAGTTTTGAAAAGATCATTCATTTTCTCTACTTCTGCTGCTGAGTAACCTGATTTGACTTTATCAAAAGCATTTTTTGCATCTTTAACGTCTTGAGCTTGTACTGCTCCATCTGTAGCAGGTTTTTCTAGTCGTTTCATAGAATTATCAAGAGTTTCAAGATCATTTTTGTTAACTGTGTTTGAACCAATTGCTAAATCTTTAATATCTAAGTTTTTAAGTGATGCAGAATCAAGTGAAATTGTAATTTGTTTAGTTTTATCATGTGAGTCAAGAGTTTGGATATTAATTGTATTATTAGATCCATCTAATAATTTTTTGTCGTTAAATTCAGTGTTGTCCGCAATGTATTGAATTTGTTCTTTTAATTGATCAAATTCTTTTTGCATTGCAGCTTGGTTTTTATCAGTATTAGTACCACTTGCAGATTGGTTTGCAAGGTCACGCATACGAAGTAAGATGTTTGACACAGAGTTTAAAGCTGAGTCAGCTGTACGAATTAAAGACATACCGTCTTCTGTATTACGGGCTGCAACGTTTAAGCCACCTTCACGTGAACGCATACGAGTTGCGATTGCAAGACCTGCTGCATCGTCAGAAGCGTTGTTGATACGTTTACCGCTTGATAAACGGTCCATAGAATTGCTCATTTTTGCTTGGTTTTGGCGCATGTACTCTTGAGTACGCATGCTGTTAATGTTTGTATTAATTCTCATGTTAAGAAACCCCCATTTTTTTATATTGACTTTTCTGCAAATTGAAAAACGGTAATATGCGAAAAAATCAATTTCGAGATTTATTGTAATCCCTGTCATAGCGGGTGTCAACTAAAAATTCGAATTAATAAATATAAAAAAATAACAGTTTAACAATATATTCATTTTTTTATTACATAATTATTAAAAGGATTATTGCAAACTTTAAAAAAAAACTCTAATATTAGATTATCTTTGTTTACCGAAAAGGTGATATTATGATAGTTGGAAATATAGTAAAAGAAGTGCTTGCATATAAGAAAGGGCAAATTCAGCAAAAGCTAAGTAGTCCACAAGCATTTGTTAGTAGTCGTTTTCAAGAGAAGTTGCAGAGTGAACCTGCGAAGGAGACGAAGGCTACTACGCAGCCGGCAAAAGTAGAAGATATGAGTCAGCCGGTACAATCTACGAAAATAGAAGCGGTTGTTAATAAACCGGCAGAAACTATTAATAAAGTAGAGGAAGCGAGTAAGCTTGAAGAAAAGGCTGAAACGAAGAAAGCAGATGAAGTGCAAGTTGCGCAAAAAGAGTTTGAACGACGTTTCCCAGAAACGAAAAATGAGGCCGCTGATACGTGGGAATTAACGAAGAAGTATAATATTCAAAAAATACGTTCTTCCAATGAAGGCAAGTATGAGGATATTATTGATCGAGTAAGTCGTACATATGGAATTCCAAAAACGTTAATTCAAAAAATGATTGAAGTAGAGTCTAATTTTAATCCGAAAACGGTGTCACATGCAGGTGCGATGGGTCTTATGCAGCTTATGCCAGCGAATGTGAAGGAGATGGGTGTGAAGAATCCCTTTTCACCAGCTGAAAGTATTGAAGGTGGCGTGAAAGAGTTAAGCGGTTATTTAAAGAAAAATAACGGCGACTTAGTATTGGCACTTGCTTCTTATAATGCTGGTCCTGGGAATGTGAGAGAGTACGGAGGCGTACCGCCATTTAAAGAAACGCAAGGATATATTAAAAAAATATTAAATATCGACGTTTCAAAATAAGAAGTTTCATATATAGAGAGAACATGAAATTTTCGTGAACATGATATGGGAGTTGGCTAGATTTGAAATTACAAGATGATATTCCGTTAACAATTTATTTTGAAATCGGAAATACGAAAAAGAAAATTGAAGATCTGCTTCATATTACGAAAGGTACATTGTATCGTCTTGAAAATTCAACGAAAAATACGGTGCGTCTTATGCTTGAGAATGAAGAGATTGGAACCGGAAAGATTTTGACGAAGAATGGAAAGATGTACGTTGAAATCGTTGAATTGAAAAGGTAGGGAAGGGGATTGTCATGAGTGGCGAAAAATTAAGCCAAGAGCAAATTGATGCCCTGCTGAAGGCGGTAAATGAAGGCGAGGAAATGCCAGCTTTCGCACAAGAAGCAGGAAAGCAAGAGAAATTTCAAGAGTATGATTTTAATAGACCAGAGAAGTTCGGTGTTGAGCATTTACGTAGTTTGCAAGCGATTGCTTCTACGTTTGGAAAACAGACGTCACAGACGTTATCAGCGCGTATGCGTATTCCAATTGAACTAGAACCTTCAACAGTTGAGCAAGTTCCATTTACGAGTGAGTATGTGGAGAAAATGCCGAAAGATTATTATTTATATTGCGTAATTGATCTCGGTTTACCAGAGCTTGGAGAAATTGTTATTGAGATTGATTTAGCATTCGTTATTTATATTCATGAATGTTGGCTTGGCGGAGATAGTAAGCGTAACTTTACGATGCGCAGACCGTTAACAGCGTTTGAGTTTTTAACGCTGGATAATATATTCTTACTTCTTTGTAAAAATTTAGAGCAATCATTTGAAAGTGTTGTTGCGATTGAACCGAAATTTGTAACGACAGAAACAGATCCGAATGCATTAAAGATTACGACAGCGAGTGATATCATTTCATTACTTAACGTAAATATGAAAACAGAGTTTTGGAATACGACGGTGCGTATCGGAATTCCATTCTTATCTGTTGAAGAAATTATGGATAAGTTAACGTCTGAAAATATTGTCGAACATTCTTCAGACAAGCGTAAAAAGTATACGTCTGAAGTGGAAATGAAAGTAAATCAAGTGTACAAACCTGTTCACGTTGCAATTGGTGAGCAGAAAATGACAATGAGTGAGATTGAACAAATTGAAGAAGGCGATATTATTCCGCTTCATACGAAAGTTTCGGATGAATTACTTGGTTATGTAGATGGAAAGCATAAATTTAATTGTTTTATTGGAAAAGATGGAACGCGTAAGGCGCTCCTATTTAAAAGTTTTGTAGAGTAGGAGGATCCATATGAAGCATGAAGTATCTCCCGTGTCATTAATGGGATTAGAAGATTTTGCAGGAAAGCGAAATGAAGCAGGTAAAGCACATATTGATACTGTTTCAGATATTTCGATTGAACTTGGTGTAAAGCTTGGAAAGTCATCTATTACACTTGGTGATGTAAAGCAGTTAAAAGTTGGCGATGTTCTGGAAGTAGAGAAAAACTTAGGACATAAAGTAGATGTGTATTTAAGTAATATGAAAGTCGGCATCGGTGAAGCAATCGTAATGGACGAGAAATTCGGTATTATCATTTCTGAAATTGAAGCTGATAAGAAACAAGCGGCGCTTATGAAAGCGCAAAGTCAAATGCAAGATAAAGAGTAGAGGAGGAGTCATATGTCGTATATGACGACCTTATTTCAAGTCGTTTTACTGTTTGGTGCGCTCGGCTACGGTGCATATTATATGACGAAAAAGACGCGCAAACAGCAGTTTTTTAAGCAGGGTGAAAATGGCCATATTCAAGTAAAAGACGGTGTGTATTTAAATCATCAAACGAGTGCCTTTTTATTTGAAGTGGACGGAAAGCAAGTGTTCACTGTTATTAGTAATAACGGTGTGCAGTCTGTGCAATTAACCGGAACAGGAAATCAGTTTCAACAAGCACTAGAAGACGCGGTGAAGAGTGAAACGAAAAAAGTAGAGGATCCATCATGAGAATAAAGAAACAGTTATCATTATTAGCCGTTATTTTCGTATTTTCTATCGTTTTTTCAATTATTTTTGTAAATCCAGCGTATGCAGCCCCGAACGGTTTTATTAATTTCGAAAATGGAAAAGAGTTTACGAGTAATTCAAGTGTACAACTATTTGCGCTCGTTACCCTTTTATCATTATCTTCTTCTATCGTTCTATTATTTACACATTTTACTTATTTTATGATCGTTCTAGGGATTACACGTCAAGGACTTGGGGTAATGAATTTACCACCAAACCAAGTGCTTGTTGGACTTGCATTATTTTTATCACTCTTTACGATGCAGCCTGTACTCGGGCAACTGAAGAGTGATGTGTGGGATCCGATGACGAAAGAGAAAATAACAGTAAGTCAAGCTGCGGAAACGACAGCTCCTATTATGAAAGAATATATGTCAAAGCATACGTATAAGCATGATTTAAAAATGATGCTGAAAGTACGCGGAGAAGAGTTGCCGAAAGATTTAAAGGATCTTTCCTTATTTACACTCGTACCATCCTTTACGTTAACGCAAATTCAAAAAGGGTTACTTACAGGGATGTTCATTTATTTAGCGTTTGTATTTATAGATTTGATTATTAGTACACTTTTAATGTACCTCGGGATGATGATGGTACCGCCGATGATTTTAAGTTTACCGTTTAAAATACTCGTTTTCGTATATTTAGGTGGATATACAAAAATCGTCGATATTATGTTTAAGACGGTCGCCTGAAGCGCTGGATGCTATGTGATAGGAGTCATATAAATGAATACGTCACCAATTATAGATATTTTCCAAACCTTTTTTTATAAAGGGGTTATGATTTTAATGCCGATTGCCGTTGTAAGTCTGATTGTCGTTATTATTATCGCGGTTATTATGGCAATGATGCAAATTCAAGAGCAAACGCTGACGTTTTTACCGAAAATGGCGAGTATTGTCCTCGTTATTATCATTTTAGGTCCGTGGATGTTCCAAGAGTTAACGACACTTATTTTAGATTTATTTGATAAAATCCCATCGCTATTGCGTTCGTACTAAGATAGGTGAACTGAAATGAATATGGAATTATGGGCGGCAACGTTTTTTGCGTTTTGCCGCATTACTTCATTTTTATATTTTTTACCGTTTTTCTCAGGACGATCCATTCCAGCAATGGCGAAGGTTACAGTTGGACTTGCTCTTTCAATTACAGTGGCTGATCAAGTGGATGTCTCTCACATCAAGACAGTTTGGGACGTTGCAGCTTATGCAGGAACGCAAATTGTAATTGGATTATCACTTTCAAAAATTGTAGAAATGCTGTGGAACATTCCGAAAATGGCTGGACATATTTTAGACTTTGATATCGGTTTATCACAAGCAAGTTTGTTTGATGTAAATGCGGGCTCACAGTCTACTTTACTATCAACCATTTTTGATATATTTTTTCTCATTATTTTTATTTCACTTGGCGGCATTAATTATTTCGTTGCCACGATTTTAAAGTCGTTTCAATATACAGAGGCGATTTCAAAATTGTTGACGACTAGTTTCTTAGATAGTCTACTCGCAACGCTATTATTTGCGATCACATCAGCGGTTGAAATTGCTCTTCCGCTTATGGGAAGTTTATTCATCATTAACTTTGTTCTAATTTTAATTGCAAAAAACGCTCCGCAATTAAACGTTTTTATGAATGCATACGTAATTAAAATTACGTGCGGTATTTTGTTTATTGCGATGAGTGTACCGATGCTCGGTTATGTGTTTAAAAATATGACGGATGTATTACTTGAAGAGTATACGAAACTATTTAACTTTTTCTTAACGAAGTAGGGGGACGCGCATGGCAAAGGATAATAAAACAGAAAAGGCCACCCCGCAGAAGCGTAAAAAATCGCGTGAAGAAGGGAATATTGCCCGGAGTAAAGATTTAAATAATTTATTTTCCATTCTCGTATTAGCAGTTGTCGTTTATTTCTTCGGAGATTGGCTAGGGTATGAGATTGCAAATTCCGTAGCGGTGCTGTTTGATCAAATTGGAAAAAATACAGATTCAACCGAGTATTTTTATTTAATGGGGATTTTATTACTGAAAGTATCGGCTCCGATATTAATACTCGTATACGCTTTTCATTTATTCAATTATATGATTCAAGTCGGCTTCCTATTTTCTTCTAAAGTCATTAAACCGAAAGCGTCACGTATTAATCCGAAAAACTATTTTACGAGACTGTTTAGTCGTAAAAGTTTAGTAGATATTTTGAAATCACTATTTTATATGGGATTAATCGGTTACGTCGCTTACGTTCTCTTTAAAAAGAATTTAGAGAAAATTGTCAGTATGATTGGATTTAACTGGACTGCGTCACTTACTGAAATTATTAGGCAAATTAAATTTATTTTCTTAGCAATTTTAATTATTTTAATCGTTCTTTCTATTATTGATTTCATTTATCAAAAATGGGAGTACGAGCAAGATATTAAGATGAAAAAAGAAGAAGTGAAACAAGAGCATAAAGATAATGAAGGGGACCCGCAAGTTAAAGGGAAACGAAAAAACTTTATGCATGCAATCTTGCAAGGAACAATTGCGAAGAAGATGGATGGCGCAACGTTTATTGTAAACAACCCGACTCATATTTCGGTCGTACTTCGTTACAATAAACACGTTGATGCAGCACCAATTGTCGTTGCAAAAGGGGAAGATGAGCTCGCATTATATATACGAACGCTTGCCCGTGAACAAGAAATACCAATGGTGGAAAACCGTCCGCTTGCTCGTTCTTTATATTATCAAGTCGAGGAAGATGAGACGATTC
Source organism: Bacillus sp. RCC_6_1 (assembly GCF_041360755.1). Classification (NCBI taxonomy): domain Bacteria; kingdom Bacillati; phylum Bacillota; class Bacilli; order Caryophanales; family Bacillaceae; genus Bacillus; species Bacillus sp. RCC_6_1. The sequence goes on along the minus strand of NZ_JBFUPV010000001.1, from coordinate 788,883 downwards.
CAGAAGATTTATACGTAGCTGTAATTGAAGTTATGCGCTATTTAATTCAGACGAACGAACTTGAAGTATAATAGCGCGTTTGGAGGAGATCTCTTTGTTTAAGATAGAGTCTGCAAGAACCTATTTTTCTATCTTTTTAGCAGCGTCATTCGTAGTGGCGCTCTTAATTCCACTTCCACCATTTATACTTGATATCATTATCGTTTTTCTACTAAGTATGTCAGTGCTTATTTATATGCGAGCGACAAGTATTAACGAGTGGGATGAATTAAAGTCATTTCCAACGATGTTGTTATTAATCGGGATTTTCCGCGTATCGATTAACGTTTCGACGACGCGAGCGATTTTGACAGATGGAAATGCAGGTCATGTTATTGAAGAGTTCGGCCAGTTCGTAATTGGCGGAAACTTATTAATTGGTATCGTTATTTTTACAGTATTAATCATATTCCAGTTTATCGTTGCAAACGGTGCGTCTCGTACAGCTGAAGTAGCAGCTCGTTTTACACTTGATTCTTTACCAGGGAAACAAATGTCTATCGATGCTGATTTAAACCAGCGTATTATTTCAGAAAAAGATGCACAAGCAAAACGAAAAAAATTAAATATGGAAACAGAGTTTTATGGGGCGATGGATGGTGCCGGAAAGTTCATTAAAGGGGACGTTATTTTCGGGATTGTCATTTTATTCGTAAACATTATTTTCGGTTTAATTGTCGGCATGATGCAGCAAGGGATGAGCTTTGCAGATGCGGCTCTTCATTACACGCAGCTAACTGTCGGTGACGGAATCGTAAACCAAATTGGATCGCTAATGCTTGCAATTTCAACAGGTATTATCGTAACTCGTGTATTTGACGGCTCACCAGATACAGTAACAGAAGGTATCTTTAAAGAGTTATTAGCGCATGAAGTCGTTGTATATGCGCTCGGTGGTTTATTTATCGCAATGGGTATTTTTACTCCGCTACCGTTTCTACCATTCGCACTCGTTGGCGGAACAATTATCTTCTTAGGAATTCGTAATAAAAATCGAATAAAGAAAGAAAAAGAAGACGAGCTTCAAAAAGAAATAGAAATGATCCAAGGCGAAGATGAGCAACTGCAACAAGTGGAAGATTCATTCGGAGTATTTACGGACAAATATCCAATTATAGTAGAACTCGGTTTAGATTTAGCGGCACTTGTAAAGCAAAAAATTAACGGGGAAACAGCGCGTGATAAAGTTGTTCTTATGAGGAAGTCGATTATTACTGACCTTGGTATTAATGTTCCTGGAATTAACTTTAAAGATAATACGAGTTTTAGACCACGCGGACGTTACATTATTCGGATTAAAGGTGCGAAGGCGGCTGAAGGTGTTTTAAAATCAGGTTATTTATTAGCACTGAAAACACCAAACGTAATGGCTGATTTAGATGCAGAGCCAGCGAAAGATCCAATTTTCGGTGAAGATGGATATTGGATTTTAGAGCATATGGTGCAAGATGCACAAATGAAAGGCTATCAAGTGTTAGAGCCACTTAGCATATTAATTACACATTTAGATGTTGTCGTTAGACGTAATCTTCATGAATTAATTCAGCGCCAACATGTAAAAGACTTAATTAACTCGCTTGAAAATGATAATGGCGTTCTATTAGAAGAGATTAAGAAAAAAGAAATTGATTTATCACTCGTTCAAAATGTTATTAAACAACTTCTAAAAGAAGGTATTTCTATTCGTGATTTACCAACAATTATTGAAGGTATTATTGACGGCAAAGAAATTTATCAAAACCACGTGGATGGTGTAACATCATTTGTTCGTGAATGTATTTCAAAAGTTATTTGTGAAAACGCGAAAAATCCGGACGGAAAAATATATGCAGCGCTCTTCTCTGATTCAATCGAGTTAGATGCGGATGTTGTGAATAATTCATATCAAGGTTACTTATTAAACTGGGATTTAGATTTAGAAACACGTGTCGTTGAGCAAGTGCAGCGCGTCTTTAAGCAAGCACGTTTAATGGGAAGAGAGCCAGTGTTATTAACACGTAGAAAAGATTTTAGATTTGCGATTGTAAGACTGCTAGAACGTTATCAAGTGGAAGCACAAGTACTTTGTATTAGTGAATTAGCACCAGAAATTGTTGTGGATCAAATTGCCTATATTGAATAGTAGGGGGTGAAGTAATGGAAAGTACAGAAAAGAAAGAAGCGTTAATGCGAATAAAAGCAGCTTCGAAAAATGAATTGTATCGAAAGTTATTTGACCAATATGGTACAGATTATTATTACGTTGTCGATGAAAGTGTAAAACGAAATATACCGTTTTTTTGGAAAAAGGATTATGAAATGTTAGTTGCATTTCCAGAAGAAAAACAGGAAGAAGTGAATGAAGGTACAGCTCAATTTCATGAACAATTAATGGATGTTGTGAATGATCCTTCAGAACAAATTGTGAAGGCGAATGGAATTCAATCAGTACTGCACAATTTAGAAAACGTAACGACTTCTATGTCATACGCGGCGATGCAAACAGGAAATAGTGAAGAATGGGCAAGAAAAAAAGAGAAACTATTAAAGCTGTTTGAAAAAGGAATCGTCGTTGTGAAACCGATGAAAGAAACGGAAGTAACGAAAAAGAAAAAAGTTGTGAAACAAGTCGTTCCAGTAAAGAAAGAAGAAGTAGCTCCAAAGAAAGAAAATCAAGAATCTGTACCGTTTATTATTCAAAAAGTAATTCGGATGCTAGAACAAAACGATGTGGAACAATATTTCATTCATGCATATGCTGAAAAGTTAAAAATAAAGTTTGAAAATGCAACGATGATTACGGAAGAAGAAGTTATCAGGTACATATTGGAAGATATGAAATCTCATTTTAATACGGAAAACGTCTTTGAAAAAGAAGTACAAACAATTGCATTAATAGGTCCAACTGGCGTTGGTAAAACGACGACACTTGCGAAAATGGCATGGCAATTTCACGGTAAGAAAAAAACAGTTGGTTTTATAACGACCGATCATTCGCGCATAGGGACAGTGCAGCAATTGCAAGATAACGTAAAGACAATTGGATCTGAAGTAATTGCTGTGCGTGATGAAGCTGCAATGACAAGAGCGCTTACGTATTTTAAAGAAGAAGCACGCGTCGATTATATTTTAATTGATACAGCAGGGAAAAATTATCGTACGTCAGAAACAGTGGAAGAAATGATTGAAACGATGGGACAAGTAGAACCAGATTATATTTGTTTAACGTTATCAGCTTCAATGAAAAGTAAAGATATGATTGAAATTATTACAAACTTTAAAGATATTCATATAGATGGTATTGTGTTTACGAAATTTGATGAAACAGCAAGTAGTGGCGAATTGTTGAAAATTCCAGCAGTATCATCAGCTCCTATTGTATTAATGACAGATGGCCAAGACATAAAGAAAAATATACATATCGCTACAGCTGAACATTTAGCAAAACAAATGTTACAAACATCGTAGAAAAGAGGTGAAGAATAAGGCGCTTGCCTTATTCAAACGAATATGAACGGTCTTTATATAGGTTCTATGGGCATGATGAATTACATGCAGCGCATTAATGTTCATTCGAATAACGTTGCAAATGCTCAAACTACAGGATTTAAAGCAGAAAATATGACGTCTAAAGTATTTGATGTACAAGACACATATCGCCGCGGAGATGGGGCGGTAACAAATATCGGTTCGGTCGATTACGCTGTAGTACCAGCTGCAACGCATGTGAATTTAGTACAAGGAAATATACAAATGACAAATAGCGCTACAGATTTCTTTTTAGATGACGGCGCGGCCGGCACAACATCATTTTTTGTTACTTCTAAAAATGATGAAACGTTTTTAACGAGAGATGGTAGTTTCACATTAAATAGTGATCGATATTTACAAACATCTTCAGGTGCTTATGTTATGGATGTTAATAATGAGCGCATTCGTATTCCTGAAAATGTTGAGTTCTTCGTATCTAATAATGGAGAAATTTATAGAGAAGTTAACGATGGAACTTTGCAAAAACCAGATATTAAGAGAATAGTAATTGCACAATTACAAACAAAAACAGTAGATGCAGAAACGAATGCACGTCTCGTGCAACGTGAAAACAAAAGCTTTACACTAGCAGAAGGAAACATTGCTAATTTACCGAACGGAACAGGAATAGTAAAAAATCATATGCTAGAAAATTCAAATGTAGATATGACGAAAGAGATGGCCGATCTTATGACAGATCAAAAGATGATTCAAGCATCACAGCGTGTTATGACGTCATTTGATAAAATTTATGAAAAAGAAGCGAATGAAATATTGAGATAGTGGACTCCTAATAAAGGAGTCTTTTATTAATTTCAAATTTCAGAATTATCAATTGACTTTACGGAGCTTCTTTTTTATATTAGTAGGTATAACTATAACTACTAAAGAGGTGAGAGTATGGCAACGGCATTATATTTAGAAGATGCATACAAAACGAGTTGCGAAACAGAAGTGATAAGAGTAGAAGGGAATAAAGTATTTGTAAAAGAAACAATTTTTTATCCAACTGGTGGAGGACAGGAATGTGATACGGGTGTCATTGTACAAGATGGGTCTGTATTTGAAGTTGAAAAAGTAAAGAAGGAGCAAGGAGAAATAGTTCACTATATAAAAGATGAGGCGCAAGTAAAGTTAGGTCCAGTTAAATTAGAGATAAATTGGGAAAGACGTTATAATTTAATGCGTCATCACTCTTTACTTCATCTTATCGGAGCTGTTGTTTATGAAAAGTATGGAGCTCTATGCACCGGAAATCAAATTTATCCTGATAAAGCACGTATTGATTTTAATGAGTTACAAGAGTTATCGAGCGTGGAAGTAGAAGAAATTGTTGAGGAAGTGAATAAACTTATTAAGCAAAATAAAGAAATTTCCACTCGTTATATGAGCCGCGAAGAAGCAGAAAATGCTGTAGGAATGATTAAAACAGCAATAAATCTCCTGCCAACTACTATCCAAGAAATCCGCATTGTTACAATTGAAAATTTAGACGAACAAGCTTGTGGAGGCACACATGTGAAAAATACGAGTGAAATAGGAACACTTGTTATTGATAAAGTAAAAAGTAAAGGGAAGCAAAATCGTCGTTTTGAAGTAAGAGCGATTTAGATTGTGAGGGGTTACCGATGGATGAAATTATAAAGGAATTACAAAAGTTGGGATTTTCTCAGTATGAATGTAAAGCGTATATTGGACTACTAAAACATTCCCCAGTAACAGGCTATGAAGTGAGTAAACAAACAGGAGTACCTCGTTCTATGATTTACGAGGTACTCGGTAAGTTAATGGATAAAGGAGCGGTGCATATTGTACCTTCTGAACCAGTTAAATATGTACCAGTACCAGCTACCGAATTAATGAATCGAATGCGAAAAGACTTTGAGAAGTCCTTTGAGTTTTTAGACCAGAAATTAAATGATTTAGAACAAGAAAGACAGATTGATGTAATTTCGCATATTCGTTCAAATGATCGTGTTTTGAAAGAAATATGCAATATAATTAGTAGAGCTAAGGAAGAGTTATGGGTTTCTGTATGGGAAGATCAAGTGCATGAAATTGAGCCATACATTCATCAAAAGGAAGAGGAAGGCGTACATATATTTTCAATCTTATTTGGAGCTCCAGAAACAAAAATAGGAGCGACATTTCACCATAATTATATGACGCCCCACGTTGTTGAAAAGAGAATGGGTGGTCATTTAACTGTTATTGCTCGTGATGGAGAGGAAGTATTAATTGCGAACTTTTCAAATGATAGCACTTCATGGGCCGTTACAACGTATGACCCAGCGCTAGTTCTCGTTGCTACAGAGTATGTGCGGCACGATATTATGGTTGAAGAAATCACAAAGGAATTTGGGGCGGATAAGTTAGATACGTTATGGCGTGAAAATATAGATTTAGTTCATGTCGTAACAGGAAAACGAACTTTAGAAGGAATGGAGGATGATAGAGATGAGTAAAGCTCAGGCACATGTAGCTTTGCAGAGCGATGATACATTTCAGCAAGGAGTAAAAGATTGTTTACCAACTGTATTTGGTTACTTGAGCATCGGTATAGCAGCTGGTGTAATTGCAAAAACAGCTGGTTTCTCCATCATTGAAATTGCGTTTATGTCCACTTTAATTTATGCAGGTTCTGCCCAATTTATATTAGCTGGTATGTATGCAGCCGGTGCTCCTGCTTCCGCAATTATTTTTACTGTATTTTTTGTTAACTTGCGCCACCTTCTTATGAGTGCTGCACTTGCGCCATACTTTATGAAACTGCCTCTATTTAAAAACTTACTAATCGGTTCTCAAATTACAGATGAAACGTTCGGTGTTGCAGTGCAGCATGCAGCGCAAAAAGGATATTTAGGCGAAAGATGGATGATTGGGCTAAATGTAACGGCTTATTTAAACTGGATTCTTGCTACTATTATCGGCGGGCTATTTGGTGAGTGGATACCAGATCCACATACATACGGGATGGATTATGCATTACCAGCAATGTTTATCGGATTATTTGTACTTCAGCTCATAAGTAGTAAACCAAAGCTAGCAATTCATTTAAGTGTTGCAATTGTAGCGATTATTATCGCATACGTTTCACACCTATTTATGCCAGATAGTATAGCGGTTATTATCGCAACCTTACTAGCTGCGACGATTGGAGTGTTGATTGAAAAATGGAAATGAGATTAGATGTATTATTACTTTTACTAGCAGCAGGAGCTGTTACAATCGTGCCACGTATTTTACCTCTACTCGTATTTAGCAAACTACAAATTCCTGACTGGGGTTTAAAATGGTTAAATTACATACCAATTGCGATATTAGCAGCGCTTTTAGCACAAGTTTTATTTATGCATGAAACGATGCAGTGGGATTATCTTATTGCAGCAATTCCAACATTTCTTGTAGCGATATATACTCGTAGTTTATTAGGTACAGTATTAACGGGAGTGATTGTGATTATTTTGTTACGTTTCCTTTTCTAAAAAGGATTACACTCATATCATAGCGAAAAGTGTAATAACATGAAAAATATAGGGGTGGTGTTATGATACTTTTAACGATAGGAGCAATTTTGTTAACGTTATTTATTTTCTTTATTATCGGTTTCGTTACGTTTATGATGTTTGTTGATAAGGCGACACCTCAAATATATTATACACCTTGTGAATCAGTGACAGTGAAAACTAAAGGTAAACATAGAAGGAAGAAAAGTTGAACGTTAGCTTTTCTTCCTTCTTCTATTACATCCCCGAAAGAACTAACAACAATAATCCAAATAAAAAACTAGTCAAGGAAAGAAAACCGATACATATGGAGAATACACGATTATTTCCCCATTCACGCCAGAAAGTTATAAAACCTAAAATACAAAGGAAAAACCAAATGGGTAAGAATATGAACTCACTAACTTTCTCGGGGAGTAGCGAATAAAAAGTTGTTACATATAAGATCCAATTAGTAAAAAATAAAATGCAAACGATAATAGATTGTAAGTAGGGGCGGTTGAAAAATCCTCCTTTTTTTACGGTTATAAAAATGATAGTTAGCGCTGAGATAAAGGCAATGAGTATGAAAACAAGTAAGAGTAATGTCAGCGTCATTTGAGTCTCCTTCATAAGCTTGTTTTTATCCTGCATTAACGGGCAGTAAGACCCCCGCCTCAAAATTCAGCGTAAGAAAAGAGGTTATGTGGGGGATGAACAACCCCCACTGATTAAAGTTTCACTTTACAAGAAATGAATCTATTAAATTGTATGCTTGTTTTGTAGAGTGCTCGTTATATTTTTCAGTGTACGGATTTAGAAATCCATGTTCACCGTGTAGTTGTTTTATTTCTAATAAAGGGTTATTCTGTTGCTGCAATGTTTGAATGAAAGAGGATACTGAAAAACTAGCTTCTTTTTCAGGGAATATAAGTAATGTAGCGCATGTAGGCTTTATGTGAACATAGTCGCGTATACGAGAACCGTAACATCCGATAATAAAATTTATTTTCGGATTGTTACTACATAGCCATGAGATGGTAGCTCCAACACTAAAGCCGATAAGTCCAATATGTGTATAACTACTAGAAAGATGAGAAATGAATTCTTCAATTTGCTTTTTTCCATCATCAAATCCAATATGATTTACAAAATGTTCATATGCCTTTTCTTCATCACGATAATGAAATGCATGTTGTAAGTGTAGAAGATTAGGACAGAATACGTCTATATGAGATGAAGTAAAGTGCTGGGTAACGTGATGCATATGGTCGTTCACACCATATATTTCATGAACAATAACGAGAGCTAATTTTTCCTTCATAGTTATATTGTGCCTCTTTGAAACTTAAATTCTTTCTCAACAAGACAAATACGCAGGTGGAAGTTTTCATACCATTGCTCACGACCTCTTTTTTTCGCTTCTTTATGTAAGGTGTTCTTTTTCCAATTTTCAATCGCATCAAGTGATTCCCAATAAGAAATTGTTATTCCGAGTCCAGAATTACCTCTTGCACTTTCTACACCTAAAAATCCAGGTTGTTGCTTTGCAAGTTTCTCCATTTCTTCGGCAACGGTATTATAGTCTGTTGTATCATTTGATAAATTAGAAGTGAATATAACTGCATAATAAGGCTTGTTTTTTTCTAAAGTAGATGCCATTATTTTTCCTCCTTAATGTATAGTACGAATAATTAATCCATAGTTTGTATTTTAGCAGGTCACAAAAAGAAAAGAAGTAGAAAATTCTTATTTTTTCAGCTCATGTAAAATAAAGGGTTGAAGAAATTTATAATAAGTAATCTGAAAGAAGAAAAATGCCACTTCAAAAGAGAAGTGGCATTTCTTATATTTCCTCTAAGCTATTAACTGGAACAGTTAATTCGCGTCCTGGGTTTTTTACTTCATATATGCGGGCGGTTTCATTGCTTTCATCGACGTGTTGAATCATAACAGGCATGCCTTGAAAATTGACATTGGCTTGTTCTGCTGACATAGAAAGCTCTCTTGCACGTTGTATATTCATTTATATTCCTCCCATCATTATTATCTTTGCTAAAAAAGAGGAATAATATACCATTTAGAGACATTCTTAAAGTTTTTGTATTATTTGTAATGTTTCTTTAATAAATGAAGTGAAGATGGAATCAGGATAGCTATCTATTGCTTGAACGGCTTCTTTTGCCTCTTTTAAGGCAGATTTTTTATCTTGAAGTTCTATATAGCAAAGGGTACGATAAGACCCAGCTGTTAATACCCACGATTGATCAAGTGGATGACTCATATAATCTGGTATGGTAGCGTGTTTTAATATTGCCAAAGCTTCCTTATAACGTTTTAAGCCATACAAAGATTTTCCTTTTTCAAGATAATATAATCCATCGTCTTGAAAGATTGGTTCATCTTTTAGTTTTTCTCGAAATTGTTCTAGATGTTTTAATGCGATTGTATATTCATTAGTAATTGTGTTGTAATAGTATGCTTTTAAAATATCAATAATTGCGATGGATAGAATATCTTCTGTAAAAATGGCAAATTGCTCAGATTTTTTTATGTAATATAAATATTGTTCTTTATCAGCTGTAATGACTTTTTGGTAAGATAAAATCCGGTAAAATTCATCTGTTTTATAATACACTTGATGCTTTTTTGAAAATGCAAGTGCATCTAAAATGACTTTTTCACATTTTTCATAATTGCCGTATGCGAGTAAAATAATGGCTTCTTTTAAGTATAGTTGTATATGTGTAATCAGATCCATTTCTAAATTCTTTGCTTTATATTCATCACGAATTGTAGCAATCATCTGTAAACATTCTTTATATTTTTTACGTTTGAAGAGCATATAGTAAAACAGTAGTTTCGTTTCAGTGCTTTCTCGATATAAAGTATATTTTTCAAATATAGAAACAGCAGTTTCAACGTAATATTCAATATGATAATCGTTCATAATAACTGCTCCTGTTAGGAACTGTTTATATAAGCGAGCTGTATTTAAAGTAGAAGGTAGCTCTGTTTGAACGATAGGTAGTAAAGTCTTGTATACTTCATCGCATTTATTTGCTTTTATTAATGGCTCCATTTTTTGAATGAGTTCTACAATTTCTCCTTCATCTTCTTCTAATAAAAAGCTCATTTCACATTCAAGTTTTTCAGCAATATATTGTAATGTTTTCATAGAAGGTGTAGCTTTTCCATTTTCAATTTGACTAAGCATACTTTTTGTCAGTTCCGAACCTACCAGCTCTGTTTGTGTAAGTTTTTTTTCTTTTCTTAATGTTTTAATTTTTTCGCCGAGAGTTGCCATATTACTGCTCCTTTATATTTAAAAAGTTAAATTATATTTAACTTTATGTTGTGGAAATCGGAAAATTGATTATATAATAAGTTTAACACAATTTAACTTTTAAGGGGAGAGAGTCAAAAATGGGAGATATAAGTATAGGACAACATGATTCAAGAATGAAGATTGCAACGAGAAACATCATTTTAATGATGATTGGAAAAATGACGTCTTTATTAGGCGCAGGTATTTATACGTTCGCAATGGGGTTATACGTATTAAAGACTACTGGTTCAGGGATGGGGTTTGCAACTACGCTTATTTGCGGATCACTTCCAAGGATGATCTGTGGTCCAATTGCTGGTGCTGTAGCAGATCGCGTCAATCGAAAATGGCTTGTCATTGGTACTGATTTATTAAGTAGTTTAACGATGCTTAGTATGTTTATTCTTGCTACTATATTTGGACCATCACTTCTTTTTATTTATATTTCAGCAGCATTATTATCAATTTGTGCAAGTTTTTATTCCGTTGCATTAACTTCGTCTATTCCGAGTTTAGTAGATGAAGGACGTATTCAAAAAGCGAGTGCTTTAAATCAAACGGCGGCTTCTTTATCAAATATTTTAGGGCCGATTATTGGCGGAGTTGTATTTGGTTTCTTTTCAATTCAGTCGTTCTTTTTGTTGAATAGCATTACATTCTTTTTAGCGGTTATTTTGCAATTATTTATTGTATTTGATTTATATAAAAAAGAAGTGGCTGAGAGTAAAGAGCATTTCTTGACGAGTATAAAAGAAGGTTTTTCATATATAAAACGAAAACATGAAATATATGGTTTAATGAAAATAGCATTGTGGGTAAACTTTTTTGCGTGTGGTCTAACCGTTGCACTTCCATACATTATCGTACATACATTACATTTATCTTCAAAGCAACTTGGTACTGTAGAGGGAATGTTAGCAGTCGGGATGTTAATTGGTGCGATTGCTTTATCGGTGCGTAAAGAAGTGAATAATCCGTTTCGTTCAATTTATACTGGACTGTTTTTGTTTGCAGGTTTAAGTTTATGTACAGTCTTTCCGTTGTTAGTTACCATTCCAAAAGTAGCAAGTTTTATTTACTATATTGCTTTTATGATGTTAACTGGTATAGCAATTATGATTGTAAACATTCCAATGCAAGTACATATGCAAAAAACGACAGATCCGAACTACCTAGGGCGTGTGTTTGGCCTACTTGAAACAATTGCGACTGCAATCGCACCACTTGGTATGATTGTATATGGACTACTATTAGATATGTTGCCAACTAGCATTGTTATGATGACATTAGGCGTAGGTTTATTGTTAGTTGTATTAGTTGGAGTAAAGCAACATATGGCGAAAAAACAACTAGATGTGTCCGCTTAAAAATAATAAAAATTTGACTTATCATTATAAAAATGACTAAATTAGTATTTTAGTTTTTGAAACTCTTTTTCATGTATGTTAAAGTAAAGTGAGCTTGCAAAGAAAAGGAGACAACAGCATGAAAAAATTAAGTTTTGTTATGCTTTTTCTATTAGTCGTAATGGCTGGATGTAGCAATTATGACACATATATTGAAACAGGTATGCAATCATTGAAAGATGAAAAGTATAGTGATGCAACAATGTGGTTCGAAAAAGCAGAAAAAGAGAAATCAGGAAATGAAGCGAAATCATATAAAGAAGTTGCTGAGAAAATGGATCATGGAGCAACAGCATTAAAAGACGGTAAGTATTTAGAAGCGAAAGACATTGCAAATGAAGTGTTACAAAAGAAAAAAGATGATGAACTTGAAAAAGCTGTAACATCAAATGCAGAGAATATGCTTCAAAAAGCAAAAGATGTGGAAGAGAAAGTAAATGAAAGAGTGGCAAAGCGTAGAAAGGTAGAAGAAGAAGGAATCGATAAAATTATTAAAGCTGTCGATAGTATAGATGAAGTGAAAGAAAAAGAGAAGAAAGTATCAGAAGCATTAGATAAGGCTGAAGAGGCGCAAGCAAAAATTGAGGCAAAGAAAAATAAATAGATTTATAGTTTAAAAGGCTGTCGTGCATAACGACAGCCTTTTAATTTTTTGTTGCAAATGAAGTGATGCTCTGTAGTAAAAAAGAAATGATTTTAGAATTCCATCTGTCCTCATGATGAATCGTATAAATATTACGCTGAAATTCAAATTCAGGGATTGGTATATAGCATAGCTCATTTCGTTGTATTTCTTGTTCGATAGCAAGTTTAGAAATCAAGGCAATTCCATTACCATATTTTAAAATTTGTTTCATCGTTTCTAATGAATCTAATTCAATTTCTGATTGGAATGTAATGTTGTGCGCTAACGTCCATTGTGTAAGTAAATCTCTCGTTGTAGATGGGTTACGATGCAATAGTATGCGTTCCTTTTCTATATTTTGTAACGATACATTGTCTTTTTTTGAAAAATGATGTTCTTTGGAAAAGGCAAGAACAAGTGTATCGGGCATTATATTCGTTTGTTTTAAAAGTGGTTCATCAAATGGAGCAGCGGAAATTATCCCAAGATCGATTTCGTGATTTTGTAGCATCATTCGAATTTCAGGGGCTGTTTTCACTAGTAGCGTTATTTTTATATTGGGAAATTCACATTGAAATTGATGAACGACTGCTGGCAAAAGATAAGTCGCTGGTACATAACTAGCGCCGATTGTTATAGCACCTTTATGAAAATCTTTAAACTCTTGCGTGACACGTCTAGCTTCTTTCATAAGTGCATCTATTTTACAAGCATAATGGTGCAAAGCCTCACCAGCCTCTGTTAAGAAATACCTTCCAGAACGTAATTCGAATAAAGACACACCGAGTTCTTCTTCTAAGCTTTTTATATGAAAAGTAATAGTTGGTTGTTTAACGCCAAGTTTTTCTGCAACGATTGTAAGCTTTTTGTATTTCTTAATAAGTACTACAATTTCTAATTTTAAGAGATTCATTATGAATTGCCGCCTTTTTTATTTTAACTATAGAAAAAATCTATAGAAATAAATAGTTTATTAGAAGTTTTTTAATTTAATCTTTACAGTACATTAACATTAAGTATAAATCTTCCATATAGAATGAAAGCAGGTTAAGAATGAGGGGAGAGAGGTGAGACGATGGATATTAAAATTAATGGATTAGAAAAAACATTTGGAAAAACACAAGCGTTAAAGCCGTTGCAGATTGTAATGAAACAAGGGGAATTCACTACACTTTTAGGACCTTCGGGATGTGGGAAAACGACTTTACTTAGAATGATAGCAGGACTTGAAGAACCGGATAAGGGAGAAATATATTTTGGAGACCAGTGCATGTATTCTGCTACAAAAAAGATAAAGACATCTCCTCATGAACGGAATATCGGTATGGTATTTCAAGATTTTGCTTTATGGCCGCACATGACTGTTTTTGAAAATGTTGCATTTGGTTTAAGAGCTACAAAGCAAACGAATCATTTACGAGAAAAAGTAGAAGATGCAATAAAGCGAGTTCGCCTGCAAGGTATGGAGAAAAGGTATCCACACGAACTTTCTGGTGGACAGCAACAACGTGTCGCATTCGCTAGAGCAATTGTAACAAAACCTCATTTTATTTTGTTTGACGAACCGCTAAGTGCGCTCGATGCAATTTTGCGAGAAGAAATGAGAATAGAGCTTATGGATATCGTTCATTCCATTGGTTTAACTGCACTGTATGTCACTCACGACCAAACAGAAGCAATGTCAATGTCAGACCAAATTATTGTTATGAAACAAGGAGCAGTATTACAAAAAGGAACACCCGAAGATATTTATGTGAAACCGTCTCATGAATTTGTTGCCAAATTTGTTGGTAAGGCGAATTGGCTTGTAGAGGGGGAAAAAATGATTCGTCCAGAGCATGTGAGTTGGACAAAAAATGATGTGTGCGAAATGTATACAGGTGAAATTCAGCACGTTACATACGTAGGAGAGCGTTATGAAGTGAAAGTAAATATGGGGACTTTAGGCATCTGGACAGCCTATCACAATAGTAAGCTAAGCATCGGGAAACCAGTATTGTTATATGTACCCAAAAAATGTATTCATCATATAGGGGGAGAATCGTATGAAGAAATTCAGTTCGCTTAAGTCTTTATTTGTATGTACTTTACTATTTTCTACTGTAGTAACAGGTTGTAGTTCAAAGACAGGTAATGCAGATGCAAAAAGTAAAAATACGAATGAAAAGAAAATTGTTGTATATAGTGCAGGGCCAAAAGGGTTAGCAGAAAAAATTCAAAAAGACTTTGAAAAGAAAACTGGTATAAAGGTGGAAATGTTTCAAGGGACAACTGGTAAAATTTTAGCGAGAATGGAAGCTGAAAAGAAAAATCCAGTCGTTGACGTTGTCGTACTCGCTTCCTTACCAGCGATGGAAGGATTAAAGAAAGAGGGTCAAACGTTAGCTTATAAAGAGGCGAAACAAGCTGATAAGCTGCGTTCTGAATGGTCAGATGATAAAGGCCATTATTTCGGGTATAGTGCTTCAGCATTAGGGATTGTGTACAATACAAAAAATGTGAAGACGGCGCCTGAAGATTGGAGCGATATAACGAAAGGAGAATGGAAAGGGAAAGTGAATCTTCCAGATCCAGCACTTTCAGGTTCAGCTTTAGACTTTGTAACAGGATACGTGAAAAAGCATGGACAAGATGGATGGAATTTATTTGAGCAGCTTAAGAAAAATGAAGTTACAGTAGCAGGAGCAAACCAGGAAGCGTTAGACCCAGTTGTAACAGGTGCGAAAGATATGGTCATTGCGGGTGTTGATTATATGACGTATAGCGCAAAAGCAAAGGGTGAACCTGTTGATATTGTATATCCAAAAAGCGGAACAGTTATTAGTCCGCGTGCAGCGGGGATTATGAAGGGTAGTAAAAATGTTGAAGGTGCAAAAGAGTTTATTGATTATTTATTATCCGATGATGTACAAAAACAAGTTTCTAAAGCGTATTTATTGCCTGGTAGAACAGATATAAAAGCTGAAAATAGACCAAATATAGAAGAGATTCCAGTATTAAATATTGATTGGAAAACAGTTGAGAAAGAGCAAGATGAAATAGGAAAACAATTTAAGAAAGTATTTCAATAAGATGGTGATTCCATGGTAAATCGATTCGTATCAGTAAGACAAGTTGGAATGACGGTAGCATTATTACTTGTGGCGATGT
Organism: Bacillus sp. RCC_6_1; assembly: GCF_041360755.1. NCBI lineage: Bacteria > Bacillati > Bacillota > Bacilli > Caryophanales > Bacillaceae > Bacillus > Bacillus sp. RCC_6_1. The sequence goes on along the minus strand of NZ_JBFUPV010000001.1, from coordinate 773,340 downwards.
TAATCGTCATTCCACTTTTTCTTATTTTATTTTCTAGTGTATATGAAAATAGCAGTTGGAATTTTTTAAAGCCTTTTGAAGTGATGCAGAGTGGTGGATTAGCTGGGATTTTTCTAAATTCGATGCTTCTAGGTGCACTCGTTGTAATAGGTGCTACAATATTTGCATTTCCATTGGCATTTATTATGAGCAAAACAGATGTAGGAAAGTATAGTAAGTTAGATATTGTTTTTATGATTCCATTTATGACACCGCCGTATATTGGATCGATGGGCTGGATTTTGTTCATGCAACCTAACGGCTATTTTGAACAATTTTTCCCGATGCTAAAGACAGTTTCATCATCGTTTTTTAGTTTAGGAGGTATGGTATTAATTATGAGTCTGCATTTATTCCCATTCCTTTATTTCATGCTGAAAAACACGTTACTTCAGATTGGGAGTAGTAAAGAAGAAGCTGCAGCAGTTCATGGCGGAAGTTTTTTCTATCGCTTAAGAAAAATAATATTGCCGTTATTAGTATCAAGTTATGTAATGGGTGCTTTACTCATTTTCGTAAAGACGATTGCTGAATTTGGAACACCGGCTACATTCGGACGTAGAATAGGATTCCACGTGTTAACATCAGAAATTCATAAATTTATTTCGAGTTGGCCAATTGATTTCAGTAGTGCAACAGCATTATCTTCTTTATTACTTAGTGCTTGTATGCTCATTTGGTATATGCAAAATGTATTGAATCGAAAGTATTCATATGCAATGGTTAGTGGAAAAGGTGTGAAATCTAAAAGATATACTTTGTCTATATTTACGCGCGTTGTAGCATGGATGTATGTAATTGGTTTATTAATCGTATCAATTGGAATTCCATACTTTTCTATACTTATTGCTTCTTTTTCAAAATTAAGAGGCGGCGGTTTACATGTAAATAACTTTACAATAAGTCATTATGAGGCATTGTTTACAATGGGGTCTCCGGGATTAGAGGCTTTATGGAATAGTTTTCTTTTTTCACTCGTAACAGCGATTATTGCGGTAATGATTGGAGTCTTTTTGGCACTTATGATTCGAAAGGGGAAAAAAACCTCTGAAAAATGGCTTGATATGTGCGGTATGTTACCGAATATGGTACCAGGAATCGTTATGGTTGTAGGTCTTATTCTATTTTGGAATTCACCATATATGCCTATGTCAATTTATAATACACCAATCATGGTTATCGTAACGTATGTTGTTCTGTTTTTACCTTACACGGTGCAATATGTAAAATCATCACTCGGACAAATTGATGATTCTCTCGTGCAGGCAGGAAGTATTTTTTCTGGAAATTATATTTATATTTTTAGAAAAATAATATTGCCTCTTATTATCCCAGGCATTCTTGCCGGATGGGCGATGACATTTACAATTTCAATAAGAGAGTTAGTAGCATCACTTCTCGTATTACCTCCATCAGTAGAAACGTCAGCAACGTTTATTTTTGCTCAATTTGAACAGGGTGAAGTATCTATAGGAATGGCGATGGCCGTTGTTTCTGTTGGACTTACAACAATGTGCTTATTACTGCTGCAACATATGGAGCAAAAGCGAAAAGGGGTAGCATGATGAGAGTGGAAGTATGGGGAGGAGCAGGAGAATACGGTCGCTCCTGCTATTTTGTAAAAAATAAAGAGACGAAAATAGTATTTGATTGTGGTATTAATCGATCTTATGAGAATGGTTATCCAAAAATAGAGAGAGAAGCTGTTCCATTTTTAGATGCGGTATTTTTATCACATATTCATGAAGATCATACGATGGGTTTACCTTTATTAGCGAAGTATGGCTATAAGAAAAAAATTTGGACGACTCGTTATACGAAGGAGCAACTGCCGTTATATTATGAAAAATGGAGAAACTATAATGTGATGCAAGGATGGAATTTACCTTATAGCGACCAACATATAAAAGATTTAAATTATGTATGTATTGATGAGATTAGCAATCCAAATGAATGGTTACAAATTACTCCTACATTGCGGTTTCAGTGGGGGTATAGTGGGCATGTATTAGGAGCTGTTTGGTTTTTAGTTGATATGTGTAATACATACGTATTTTATTCAGGCGACTATTCAGCAGAGTCTAATATACTACGAGCTAATTTACCTGAGAAATTGGGCCACAATATAAAAGTTGCAATTGTAGATGCCGCTTATCACACAGATGATGTTTCGCAAAATGAAAGATTAGACGACCTATGTGCAGAAATTGAACGAGTTATGCAAAATGAAGGAATAGCATTATTACCGCTGCCACAACTTGGTAGGGCGCAAGATATAGTATTGTATTTATATGAACGATATAAAGAATTTCCGCTTATAGTAGATAAAGAAATTTTGGCTGGATTTGAAGAGATGTTCATATATAAAGGTTGGATAAAAAATAATGAAGAACTTAAATGGATTATGGAGAGTTTAAAAAGAAACATAATAGTTATGGATAATGACATTAGTATGCAAAATAGTTACGGAATAGTTGTAATGAGTGATGCGAATATGCAAACGAAACGAGCACAGTTATACTATGAACAACTTCGGAATGAAAAACGGAATGCCGTTATTTTTACTGGGCATATTGCGAAAGGGAGTTTTGCAGAAAAAGTTATGAAAGAACATGTAAGGAGTACATGTAGGGTGAAGCGAGTTCCGTATAAAGTTCACCAAAGTATAAGAGACGTTAAAGAGATGTTAAATACATTATTACCAGAACATACGGTGTTAGTGCACGCTTTGAAAGAGGATACGGATCGATTACAACAAAAGCTAAGTACAGCAGGGTATGAAAATGTATATTCACTTGCAATGGAACGTATAGAAGTCATTTGAAATGTAAAGGGGATAGGTATATGAAAAAAGTATTTGTATTCGTCAGCATTTTCTTTTGTTGTTTCCTTTATAACGTTAAGGAAGGGTTTGCAGCTAGTCCAATGAAACCTAGTTTTGAAGTAAAGTTATTATTGAAGCCAGAACAAGTATTAGGTGATAACAAAGAGATGAAGCAAGAGGTGCTAGAACATTTCCAGGCTGGTACAAAATATGAAAGAATACAAGTGCAATTTTTAGATACTGCGAATAAAAGTTTAAGCGAGGAAGGTTGGTTTGCTAGAATTCGAAAGAAAGAATTTAGTAAAGATTTTGAATTAACATATAAAAAAAGATATCCTACTCCAAATGGTGTAATTCAAGATGCACTAGAAGTAGCTAAAAAAGAAGGATTCGATAGTAATACGGATAGTTATGAGGCGGAAATAGATTGGGGATTTGAGAAGAAAACATTAAGCATTTCAAATAAGAAAAGTTACAGCGCTAAAGGATATGGGATACTTGATTTACCAAATGAACAAGCTGCTCAAAACATGTTAATAGAAAAATTACCAGGGAAAATGAACAAATGGTTGTATACAAATTGGGGAGAGGAAATGTTAAAGAATTCCCGTATTTACGGTCCTGTATTAATGAAACGATATACAGGAGAGTTTGAAAACATAAAAGCAAATATTGAAATTTGGCCATTAAGTAATACCGGAAAATTAGAAGATGACTTCGTAATAGAAGTGTCATTTAAAACAAATGAAGAAAGTATTGCGACAAAGCAAAGGGAATTATTAATGGCGAGTTTAGAGAAAAAAGGCTGGTTGTTACCGAAAGATAGTTTGAAGACAGAGCTTATTTTTCAGTAAATGAGAAAAAAGGAATCCATATTTCGTGGATTCCTTTTTCCAATATATGAGTATTAAGCTAAGTCAGCTGACACGAACATATCACTATTTTGAAGGTTTTTAGAGCGTAAACTATAAGCAACTACCTTCTTTTTATATTGTTTTACAACATCAACATGCTCCTCGTGACTATAAATATAAAATGTAAAATTCTTTTTGCCACGTTTTGCATTGATAATTAAAGGCGTACCCTCATTGTGTGGTGGTGCATAATAGCGATCTAAAAATAAACCTTCGTTAAAATCATGAATAATTTTTGATTTCTGTTCGCCTTCTACGTTATTTCCATGAATTGTAATAGTCACATTCTCTTCTTCAAGTTTTGGATGTGTTTCGTACTTGCTAATAATGGATTCAATAACAGTGTTAGGAAGGCTAGAAACGATAATTTTAAATGCTCCAAATACAACTAACATTACAATAAACCAAGTCGTCATAGTATATCATCCCCTTTATTCTATTTAATAATATAACTCATATGGTAATAGTACATATGGTGAAGTTTTGTATAATTTGTGAAAAATATGCCATTTTCACGAACGAAATGTTAGAAAAATCAATTTTGTTACAAAAAGTTGAAATCGAAGTATTTTAAAAGAAAAAGGTTTATAATAAAAATATAACTAATAACCACATTACTAATTATAAGGAAGTGTAACTATGAGTACTGTAGCAATCGTATATGGTATTATTCTTTCCACAATTATTGTTTTGTTTTTCGTTGGGGTTTCACGTTATATTCATAAATGGAAAGAAGGCGTTGCGAAATTAAATCACATTGAAGAAGAACTTAGTGATTTAATGTTACATCATGGTAAGTAAACATTTTTTTTAACTAAACAATGTGAAGAATATCACAAAACGTGCTTTCCTAATGAAGGCATGTTTTTTGTTGTTTAAGAAAAGAAATGTTTTTGTATAAATAATCTAATTATTACTTAAAAAGGGAAATTTATTTAGTATAATATATAATATGTTTATTTTAGGGGGAGTATCATGAGGGGATTAAAAGTTGTTGGAATTATAGCTGGAATTACTATAGTAGGCTGTATAGCTTTCTTTTCAGTGAAGGAATATGTCAATTCCAAAGAAGACTCTAATTATGTGCTAAATTACATAAAAGAACATAAGGATGATAAAACAACTTCTTTAATTGTTAAAAGAAATGGTGAAACATTGACATCAATAAATGAAAAAGAAAAATTACCGCTAGCAAGTATGTCGAAAATCGTTATAGCAATTGAATATGCTAAGCAAGTAGCTGAAGGAAAAATAAGAAAAGACGAGAAAATTTCATTGAAAGAATTAGAAAAATACTATGTGAAAAATACTGATGGTGGTGCACACCCTGCATGGCTAGATGATGTAAAAGGTAAAGAGTTAGTGAAGGGTGGTCAAACTTCTTTAGAAGAAGTAGTGAAAGGAATGATCCATTATAGTTCGAATGCGAATGCATCATATTTATTGGACAAGCTTGGAGCAGCGCGGATAAATGAAAGTTTGAAAGAGTTAGGCTTAAATAGTCACGATGAATTTTATCCAACGTATACAGGGGCATTATATATGAGGGGCTATGTTGAAAAAGAACTGCATATTCCTCAAAATAAAGCATTGGACAAGCTACGTAATATGTCTAATGATGAATATGTTAAGCATGTATGGCAAATACATGAATGGATGAAAGACGAGAAAGAATGGACAAAACGCGAGATATCGTTAAAAGCCGATATGGATTTTCAGCGTATTTGGTCAGATCGGTTTATAGGTGCAAATGCTAAGGATTACATGAGTTTATTGGAAAAGATAAATAGCAGAAATTATTTTACACCACAAATGCAAGGTGAGGTTGAGAATATATTTAAAGGAACCGTAGGAGAGGGTATATTCGAATTTGCTGGACAGAAAGGTGGTTCTACGGCATTTGTATTAACAAATAGTTTCTATGGTACTGATAAAAAAGGGGATAAGATTGAGATTGTCTTTATGATGAACAATTTGAGTGAAAAAGCATTTGAAAAACTTCTAAGTAATATGGATTACTTTATTCGAGATATTGTCATAAGTGAGGAATTCAGAAATAAATTATAATGAAATAATTTTATTATGTAAACAAAGGGGCACTTATGAAAAGTGCTCTTTTGTAATACAGGATTTTCCAATCTTATTATTGAATATAGATGGAAAATAAGAAAGGAGGTTGAAAAATGACAACAATATATTTCGTTCGCCATGCCCATTCTACATATACAAAAGAAGAACGGGAACGATCTTTATCTGAAAAAGGGCACTGTGATGCAGAAAATGTAACGCATTTATTAAAAGATAAACATATTAATGTTGTTATTTCTAGTCCTTACAAAAGAGCAATCCAAACTGTACAAGGAATTGCGAATACATATAAATTATCAATACAAACTGAAGAAGATTTGCGTGAAAGATTATTGAGCACAGAGCCAGTATCAAATTTTAATGATGCTATGCAGAATGTGTGGAAAGATTGGAGTTTTGCATACGAAGGCGGAGAATCGAATGCTGTAGCACAAAAGCGCGCTGTAATATGTATACAAAATATATTAAAAAAATATGAAGGTAAGAATATTGTAATAGGTACGCATGGAAATATTATGGTATTACTAATGAATTATTTTAATTCGAAATATGATTTGGAGCTTTGGAAAACACTTCATATGCCTGATGTGTATAAATTAATTTTTGATAAAAATCGTTTCATTTCTGCTGAAAGAATAGAGAAAACAGGTCATCGGTTAAATATTTTGTAAAAGTTTATCAAAAAAAGAGGAAAGAGAGAAGTTATTGTAGAAGTATGACTTTGTAACATAAAAATTATATGTTAAAGGAGGCTGTTTACATGTTTGAGAAAGAGAAAGAAGGGCTTATTGAAGTTCACAACGTATATGAAATTGCACCAGCAGATGGAACAATTATTGGTATGGCAACAGAAGAAGAAATGGAAATTGCTGCTGAACTAGAGCTGCAGTACTATGCCCATTCTCGTTTGCTAGAAGCAAATATTCAGTTAGACGGTTCCTCCTATAAAGAGTTACTTCAGGAGTTCCAGGAGTACGAAAGAAAATCAATGAGCTTTTGGCGAGCAATACATAAGCGTTTAGCTGTGCCATGGGCATGGGTATTACGTATTGATGTTGCGAATGGCCCTATTTATGTAAGTAATGGGAATGCTTATTACGAAGAAATCGATGATGAAGAAGATTATGAATAGATAAGTAAGGAAGCAACTTTAGTTGCTTCCTTTTTTTATTTATAGAGATTGAACAGCCCCAATAATAATATCAGGCCGATCAATTTCGATTCCGTGACCAGCATGTTCGGCAAGTATATATTGGCTATGTATTGAGAGTTGTAATTGTTCATGGATCAGTTCTTGCCACATTGCTTCAAGTTGTGTTGCTTCCTCTTTTGGCATGCCACCATTAGTCAATTGAGTAATAGAATATTGAGGATCTCTACCGATAACGATTAATGGTATTTCTAATGTTTTACATAGCTCTTTTAGTGAGAGAGCACAGTTTTTCCACTCCGATAGTTCAGAAGCTGTCGCTTTATATAATGAAGGCGAGGTAGAGAATCCAATTTGCTGTTTTGATTGATCGGTGAGAATAGGTTTTAGTTCATTATAAAGTGTGTCTACATCCATTTTGGAGTATGTATTATATTTTTCAAGCCACATATCATCCGAGTCAGTTTGATCAGAAATTGGTAAATGAAGTTCATCTAAACGGTGTAAGTTCATCGAAGTAGAATCAACTAAAATAAGTGCTTGCAGCTTATCTTCATGTAACATCGCAAAATGTTGTGCACATAATCCTCCATAGGAATGACCGATTAGAATAAATGGCTCTTGAATAGCTAGTTTGTTTAGTAACATATGCAGCTCTTTTGTAACTTGCCTTATTGTACGTGGTTGATTTCCTAGCTCACTTTTCCCGTAACCTGGGCGATGGTATGAAACGACTGTAAAGTGCTGTGAAAGCTTTTTTATAATAGGAAGCCAATCATAAAATGAGCAACTCATTCCGGTTTGAATGACTACAGTTTGTTTACCACCTCCTTTTATATGTACTTCTATATTTTGCCCCATTATTTCTACAAATTTATGAATGTTAATTCCCCCTAAGCTTGAAATAATTTTTGAAAAGCAAAAACGATACACCAAACACCCATACCGAGTAGGACAGATGTACTAAGTGTAAATGAATTTTTTAAACCAATATAGACGATAAATAATAGTAGTGCTGATGCGGGGAATCCATATAATACTCCTAAAGCAAATTGACTCAATTCTTGTTTATTCCCGCCTTCGAATGAAATCCAAAATAGACTAAGTAAACTTACGAGAGGAAGAGCAGCAATAAAGCCACCTATCGTACTATAATGTTTGGCGACTTCAGTGATAACGCCGATAATAAGTGCCGAAACGATTACTTTAACGAGGAAATGCATATTTTGCCTCCTTCGCTAATAACGAAAATGCTTTTTCAATTAATTGTAGTTCTTCTTTTGATAACTGTGATTCTAATATTTTTATCTTTTCTTTATCTAGTAAAGTATGTTTTTCTAATACTTCAATTCCTTCAATTGTTAATGTAAGGTTTACCACTCTTTCATCTTTTTTATTTCTCTCTTTAACGATGAAACCCTTTTGAATAAGGCGCTTTATATGTTCAGATGCTGTGTTATGAGAAAGGCTAAGCTCAGTAGCGACTTTTCCAATTGTTATATCTTTCTCACGAGAAACGATTTGTAAAATACGAATTGCTTGGTGGGAAAGGTTGTCCTCGTATTCGTATCGTAAGTGATAATAAATGCTCTCCCAATGTTGATTAATGTTGTTCATAATAATAAATCCCCTTTTTTATATCGTATAGTAAGATATATTCGTCATTTTAGAAATAAAATCCTTTTATTTGGATAAAAAATGTTGAAAAAGTTTATTTTTATTGAAATATAAGGTAATCTATGTGTAAAGGTATAGATTTAGCAAGAGAGAGGATGATAGCTGTGAATACATTCAAATGGATGAGTCATGAACAGATGTATGTAGATGAAATACATGTTGAAAAATGTGGTCCTCTTTCAGTCGGCGTATATGGGGGAAATCAAGAAAGTGATGCATATGAACGAGGAGATGCGGTACTTGCTTGGTGGGACCCTGAATTACAATTTGAATTTGTTATGATTTTTGATACACACCACAAAACAAACAATATTGATTATATAATAGAAGCGATTTCAGAAAGAAAAGAGAAATTAAAAGAGTTATTTTCCTATCCAATACATTTAGCTTTTCATCATACACATATGTACTTATTAGCGTTATTTACAGATGAGTTATTTATTAAAAAGTGTGATCAAGATGATGAGGAACTCGCTTGCTTAATTTGTTTACGAAAAGGCGAATTTTTATATTGGTTATCAGTTGGTGATTGTTTCGCGTATTTATTCCATTCTGAGAAAACGAAAAATGGAAAAGGACGATTAAATAAACGGAAAAATTACGAATATATTGGCAGGAAAAATATTTTTGCAGCAAATACACCTTGCTTTACGTCAGGTGTAAGGGGATTAGAAAAAGGAATGAATCACATTGTAATGGCAACAGATGGTATTTTAGGGTGTGACAAACGAAGGTTTGATGATGATCAATCTTTAGTAGAAATATTACATGACGGGAATAGCTTACAGATTGAGCCAGTATTAACAAATGTACTGCAGTGGAAAGGTAGAGACTGTGCCACGATTATTGGATGGTCTATTGATACTGATAATAAACAATGTGCTAATTAATATAAAAGGAGTTCAAGGCTTTTATCCTTGAACTCCTTTTTGTTAAGCAATATGGATGTGATATGTTTTCAACCATTCATTTACTTGTAGCATATACTCCATGGCACTTCTTGCTTCAAAATTGTTAATCACTTTATTACTTTGATCAGCAATTGAAAGTAAGATGGAATGGTTAATAAGTGAGAAAATAGGGTTGTTTTTATTGTTACACATATCAAGTGTTAAATTACGGATTGTTTGTAAGTAGTGTGGATCTTGTGAAGTTGGATAAGCGCTTTTTCTTCTATTGCGTACATCGTCAGGTAAAGCTGGTTGTAGTGCTCTACGTAAAATGCCTTTTTCAATATTATCAATACTTTTTATGTTGAAAGGAACATTCCATAAATATTCAACTAATCTATAATCGCAAAACGGTACACGAACTTCAAATCCAACAGCCATACTCATACGATCTTTACGGTCAAGTAAGAAAGGAAGGAATCTTGTTAAAAATAAATAAAACATTTGACGTTGTTTCGCGGATTTTTTACTTTCGCCTTCAAGAGTAGGTACTTCAAGTATCGCTTCTTGGAATCGTGTATCAATATAGTCTTCTAGATTACATTGGTTACTTACTTCATTTAGTAGAAGAGGAGATGTATTTTTCCAATTTGTTAGCCAAGGAAACTTATCTACATATAGTAGTTCTTCTTGATGAAACCAAGGATATCCACCGAATACTTCATCAGCCGATTCGCCGGATAAAGCTACGGTCGCATCTTTTTTCATTTCGCAAAATAGTAAATATAGTGAAGTTTCCATTTCACCAGCACTCGGTAAATCTTTTGCATGAAGGGGAACGAATAAGTGATTTGCTAATTCTTCAGCATTCACAATGATATCATGATGCGCTGTCCCGACATGTTCAGAAACGCGTTTTACCCAAGGAGCGTCTAAACCAGTGCGAGCAAATGTCAGTTCGAAATCTTTTGCGCTATTTACAAAGTCAACAGAATACGTATGAAGTGTTTTATTTTCAGCAGCAAATTCTTTACCCGCAAGTGCAGTAATACCGCTAGAGTCTAATCCGCCTGATAACATACAAACGAGAGGAACATCGGCAATTAATTGTCTTTTTACTGTATCTTGTAAAATAGATAAAATATGCGAAGATGTATCTTCTATAGAGTCTGTATGGAACTTACTTTCTAAATTCCAATACTTAGTAACTACTTTTTTATGACGTGTAAATGTTATAGAATGTCCAGCACGTACTTCTTGAATATGTTTAAAGACGCCACATCCTGGAGTGCGAAATAAGCCTAATCCAAATATTTCATTTATTCCATTCGCATCAATTTCAGCAGGGACAGATGGATGCGCTAATAATGCTTTAATTTCAGAGCCGAAAATAATACTGCCATTTCTTTCTGTAAAAAAGAGTGGTTTTACACCTAAATGATCTCGTGCTAAAAACAATTGTTGCTTCTGATCATCCCATAAGGCAAAAGCGAAAATTCCGTTTAAATGTCGTACGCAGTCTTCTTTCCATTCTAAATAAGCATGTAGTAATACTTCTGTATCTGAATGGGTTTCAAATGCATGCCCACATTTTTGAAGCTGCTCTCTCAGTTCACGGAAATTATAAATTTCTCCATTATAAGTAAGAGCATACGTATAATCACCAGCACGAAATGTCTTAGGCTGTGTCCCGCCTTCTGGATCAATTACAATTAAACGCCGGTGTGCAAAGGCCGCATGAGGTGAAAACCAAAATCCTTCAGCATCCGGACCACGATGCTCAATACTATTTGCCATCTTTTTTAAAATAACATGTTGATTTGAAAGGTCTTCTTTCCAATCTACCCAACCTGTAATTCCACACATACACATCTCATCTCCTAATTTTTAAAATAGATTAATGAAATAAAATGTACACTAAATTAAAGAGTGACTATATAAATAGTGTACTACATGAATTAAATTACAGACTTGAGAAAGTTTTCTTTGAATGCATAGTTATGTGAGAAAATGGCTAAGGGAAAGTATTCCATTACATACAAAAAATAAAAAAGATGAGAGAAAAAATTTTCTCAGACGTTATATAGGGTGTAAAAGCTTTTACAAAACAATAAGGGGAATCGCTACATGAAATCAAATGAGAAAAATTTTATAAAAAGATTACAGCGGCAAAAAGAAGACGCGTTAGAATTCGTTGTCGATACATACTTACCACTCATAAAGGGGATCACGCATAAAGTTCTACTTCCCATTCAAAATGATGGACTCATAGAGGAATGTATAAACGATATATTTCTTTCCATTTGGAATAACGCAAATAAATTCCATGGAGAGCCGAGTGATTTTAAAAAGTGGATTGCAGCGATTGCGAAGTTTAAAGCAATTGATTATTACCGGAAATCGACTAAAACAGTAGAAATCATTTCAGATGAGTTTCATATCAGTACAGAAAAATCAGCAGAAGACGAATTAATCGTTATGGAAGATAGGGAAGAATTATTGAAGCTCATTAATCAATTAGAACCGCTAGATCAAAAGGTGTTCATTATGAAATATTTACTTGGTATGAAGACAGAGGAAATAGGTGACAAGTTAGGATTAACTCGGGCAGCAATTGATAATCGAGTGTACCGGGGGAAAAAGAAACTACAACAAAATGCTACGAATATTAGTTTTGGAGGTAGTGCAATATGAAAGACATTTATGAACTATTAAATGATATTGATATAGATGAAAAAGAACTAGAAGAAATTGAGGCTTCTGAAATTGAAAAGGAAAAAGTAAAACGAAATGTAAAACAATCGATACGTACGAAGAAAAAGATGAAAAGTTGGAAAAAAGGTGTCGCTACTGCATCTGTTTTAGTAGGGTTATCAGTTGCAACACTCGGTATTGGATTTCCTACATACGCTGGAGGACTACCAATAGTAGGGGACATATTCCGATTTTTAGATAATGGTAGAACGGGGTTATATGAAAATTATAAAGAGTTTTCGACTGAATTGAATATGACGAGAGAGAGTAATGGGGTTAAGGTTACCATTAATGATGCGGTGTTCGATGGTAGAACAATTACAATCACATATTCTATTGAGAGTGATAAAGATTTAGGGGAGAAGCCAAATATATTTGGATATCCGCAGGTGATGGGGTTTAATGGCGGGGGAGGAAGCTCTCAAGTAACAAAAGTTGGAGAGAAAAAGTACGTAGGTATGACTACGATGAGTGGGAATAGTAGTAAAAGGTTAGATGTTGCAAATGTTTGGTGGGATATGGAAGAAATTGAGATGGATTATAAAGGTAATTCAATTAAGGGGAATTGGAATTTCGCACTTAGTTTAAAGGCAATGAATAGTAAGGAAATAAAGGTTAATGGGGTTTCTGAAAATGAATTAATAAAAGTAAATATAGACAAAATGGAAGTAACCCCGATGTCATTTATCGTTTTTTTCAATCAGGAAGAATCTAAGGTATTAAGAAGTATATGGGATAGTGCGGATGTTGAGTTAGAAATAAAAGATGATTTAGGAAATCATTATGCTGGTGAAGGAAATGGCGGAAGTAGTACAGTAGCAGAGCCACATAAAAGTAGTTGGAGTGCCACCTTCCAAAAACTAAACGAAAATGCAACAAAGCTTATCGTTACACCTCGCGTGCACTTGCGAGTACATACACCTGAAAATCATGGTGGAGTAGAGTATGTGAATGGGAAAGAGAAGAAAATAGAAGTGCCGAAAAAAGAAGCGAAGAGCAAAGATATTGTGTTAGATGATATTGTCATTGATTTAAAGAAATAAAAGAGAGACTGCCTAAAATCATTTAGGCAGTCTTTTTTCGTTAAGAACTAGTGACGAATAGTGCATGCGGATGCTGCGTTTTATACTCATCTTTCCACGGAATGTTTAGTTGTTCCCACGATTCGCCGCTATCATTGGATTGAAAGACTCCATTGTTATTTAACGTGTAAAACGTATGTGGTTCGGCTTCGTTTGTAGCAAACATCGAAATGACTGTACCGATTGCAGATGGTAGTCCTTGTTGTACTTGCTGGAAAGGAGTATCTTTCGTTTTTCGATAAATATAAGACTCATAAGGGATACGATGATGAGCGAGATCAGCACTTGGCGCGGCAGAAACGAGAATCGTATCACAATCAGCTGGATCAATAGCCATGCTGTATAAATAATGATGTTCAAGTCCTGCACTACATGAGATCCAGCTGTTTCCATTGTTATAACTCTCAAGATAAGCACGATCAGGTCCGCCCATAAATCCGTCACCACATGATGCATAAAGGCGATTTGGTGCTTCAGGGTGCATAAGTAATTGATGAGCATCGATAGGAGCACCGAATTTTTTATCAATCCATGTATGCCCTTTATCATTACTTTGAATAACAGCACCAGCTTCGATTGAAACGTGTATTGTATTAGGGTTGTTTGGATCAACTGTAATCCAGCGTACGTGATGGGTAAAAGGTCTAGGCGGGAAAGCCCATGTATAAGAAGATAATAATGATTTCATATTTTTAAGTTCAGTCCACGTTTCACCACCATTTTCAGAGCGAAATAAAGCGCTCGGTTCTGTGCCGACATAAACGACCCCATATCCGTTAACTTGTTCATTTGAGCTTATTGTTATGGAAGTGATAGAGGAGTGCAAAATACCATCTTCTTTAGGGAAATCAAAGTAACGATAAGAATCTCCAATTGGTCGCCATGAATCCCCACTATCGTCACTTAACCATAGACCTCGTCCAAATGTTCCGCAATATACACGATTCTTTTGAAATGGATCAACAGCGATACAGGTAGGTTGCATATTTTGTAAGTGATAAGTCGTTTCATAGTTATCATTGTGTTCTTTCACTACAACAAGTTCACGTTCCATACAGAGAAATAAACGTTTCATTTAAGTAACCTCCTTAAAAATTCTTTCATTAGTAAACAATATGAAAATAAAAAAGAAGTAGTCTTGTTTTATTTGAGAAAAAGGGATTGTTTAAAAAATAGCGAAGTGTGTATACAGAGGAAGCGGGCGTTTACAATCAGTCAATTCGGGATAAAGATGGGGAGTTTGTTTCATACTAACATACAGATATTGTACTTAAAGGAGTATAAGTATGGGACATTTGCATGATCATGGTCATTCAAAAAATAAAAAGGCGTTACTAATTGCCTTCCTACTAACAACAAGTTTTATGATTGCAGAAGTTGTTGGTGGATTTGTAACAAATAGCTTAGCACTACTATCTGACGCGGGGCATATGCTAAGTGATGCAGTATCTTTAGCTTTAAGTTTACTTGCGTTTAAACTCGGAGAAAAAACAGCAACAACTGCGAAAACATACGGGTATAAGCGAGTCGAAATGTTAGCAGCATTATGTAACGGTGTCGTTCTTATTGTCATTTCGGTATACATTTTTATTGAAGCAATCCGTCGTTTTAAAGAACCAGTTGAGATTGCTAGTAATGGGATGCTCATTATTGCAGTCCTTGGTCTGCTTATTAATATTTTATCAGCTTGGATATTAATGAGAGGCGGAGATGTGAAAGGTAATTTGAATTTAAGAAGTGCTTTCCTGCACGTACTAGGCGATCTATTGGGTTCCGTCGGAGCGATTATTGCTGCGTTACTTATTAAATTTTTCGGATGGACTGCTGCAGATGCGATTGCTAGTATTCTTGTGTCTATTTTAGTCATTATTAGTGGATGGCGTGTAACACGTGATACGGTTCATATATTAATGGAAGGTGCACCACAGCACATAAATGTTGAAGAGGTAAAAAGTACGTTATTAAATATTCCGATTGTCAAAGAAGTTCATGATTTGCACATATGGTCTGTCACATCAGATTTTCAAGTATTAACATGTCATCTTATTATTAAAGGGAATGAAACGCAAAGTGTATTAAAAGAGGCTACGTATGTATTAAAGGAGAAATTTCATGTAGAACATGTCACCATTCAAGTAGAAATAGATGGTGAATTTAATCATGATGAGACAACTTGCAAAGTATGAAAGAAAAAGGATAAGAAAAAGTGTCATAACATTTTTCGCACGCCATACATATATATAATGTGGCCACAAGTACTTTGCAAGGTAAATATTTCATGAAATTACTTTACTTATAAAGAGTCATCTTTTATAATCAAAAGTGGTAATTGATAGAGATTATCATTTTCAATGATCGTAGAAAGGAGTTTTTTAAAAGATGAGTAGTCAACTCCGTTTTGCTGTTGAAAATCGTAAGAGGCATTTAATTGATGAGTTAATTGGAGCAGGTGTGTTTAAGATTCGCGACCGACAATTATACGAGCTGTCTTTAGAGGAATTGGAAAAAGAGTACGAAGATATGGAAGATTATGCGAATATTCAGGTGTAGCTATATAGATTAGTAAAAGGAGAGCTGGTTACGATTTTGTGTAACCAGCTCTCTTTTTATTTCGTAGAAATTATTTTTTGTATTTCTTTCATGGGACGGAGCCAGTTTTGGGTCATTATTTGTTCCATTTGTTTTTCGTCCTGCTTCTGTAATGCTTGAATGATAGAGTGATGTTCTTCAATAGATTGACTTGCTGGAACAAAGTTTTGGAAAAACAAATATTCAAGACGTAAAACGTGAAGTTGCATATTTTCTAGAAAGGGTTCAATATATTGGTTTTTAGCAATAGAAGAAATTGTATTGTGGAATTGTATATCTAATTCTAAAGCTTGTTTTGCGTTTTTTTTCTCTATAGATTGCTGAAAATGCTCATTTATTTCAGAAAGTAGTTGAATATCAGCGTTTGTAATGTTTTGAAGAGCTTGCTTTCCTATAATAGAGTGAAGACCAGCCATCGTTTCATAAATGATAAATACGTCGTCTAACTTAATAGGAGCAATTTTCGTTTTTTGCCCTGGTACCATTTCCACTAATCCAGAAAGCTCTAATATTTGAAGTGCTTCTCTTACAGGTGTTCTGCTTACTCCTAGTGCCTCAGCCAATTCCCCATCATTAATTTTTTCATTGGGCTTCAGTACACCTTCAATAATCCAATTTTGTAGTTGATTTAAAACGAGTGATTTTGCTGAAACTCTTCCTGGTTTTTTATAACTTTGAGGGACAGGCATAGTGAATTCAATCCTTTCATTGTATATTTTCCTTTTTTGCATGAACAAGCTTTAATTTTTGTTTCCCTTCATCCGGCTTTTGGCTTAAGATGAGCACCATTACAATGACACAAAAAGCGCCTAATAACTGAAAAGATTGAAATGGCACTTGCAATATAAGTACAGAAGAAATAATAGCTGCGAGTGGTTCTGTGCAACCAAATAATGTTGTTTCTTTCGGAGTCAGGTATCGTATGCTGTCTAAGTATAAATAAAAGGCAATAAGTGTCCCGAAAATGACGACAAATGTGATGAGCGGTAGGGTACTTAGTTTTACATATTTCATAGTTGATAATAAAATGAATTCGTTTGTAGAAATAAAGTGTACAATCGTTACACCAATACCCCCAATAATCATGCCCCATCCAACGATAACGGAGGAAGACCATTTTTCTAACAATTCCTTTGAATATAAACTATAAAAAGCGAGAGATAATCCAGATAAAATCCCCCAAATAATAGCTGGTGTAGAAACAGCCAAGTTATGAACAGACCCGTTTGTTAGTAAGAGAAAAGTGCCTACTAATGAAAGGGTAATTGAAATGAAATCAATTTTTGATGGACGAACGTTCCATTTGAAAAGTAAGTATACAGTGATGAATATAGGAGCTAAATATTGTAATAATGTTGCCACGGCAGCATTTCCTTCTTTAATTGAAGCGAAATACGTATACTGTACAGCAAGCATACCGAATAGACCAAACAAAATCATTTTAATAGCATCAGATTTTTGTTTCCAAATGCTAAATATCTCTTTTTTTCTCGTTCCGAATGAGGAAATAATGAGCAAAATAATTCCAGATATAAGTAAACGGATCGTAACTAACCATTCGGTTGAAACATTGTCATATTGAAAAAGTTGTTGTGCAGCTGTACCAGACAAGCCCCATAAACAAGCACCGATTATGACCATTATAATTCCTTTTAATCGATTTGAATCCATATGATCTAACATTCTCCTTTCTAAAAATACAAATTGAATACAATATGCAATATATCACAGAATGACGTGTTAATAAACTGAATTTTCTAATTTGTTTTTTATGTATAGTAAAATATTGTAGAGGAGGGGGAGTATATGTTAGCTGGATTTTTAGTTTATTTATTTGTTGGGTTACTTATCATTTTTTTAGGGTATCAAATACATGTGAAAAAGGGGGTGTTTTTGTTAGCAGGATATCAAGAAGAAACGTTTGTTGGAGATAAAAATAAATTAGCGAATCTTTCAGGAGCATTTTCTTATATAGTTGGAGTTGCTACTATAATATTACCGCTTGGCTTAGAAAAAATAGGTAATGTAGTTGGTATCGTATATGCTATATTAATTGTTTTAGGTACAATTGTATTCATAATTAAAGCAAACTTATTAAATAAGAGTACTATAAAGTAAAAAGGCTTCATTCTACTGAAGCCTTTTATTAATTGTTATGAAGTATAAGTAAAAGCTGGAATAGGATCAACAAATATATCCCAATCTTGTTTCATTTCTTTCTCTGTTAATAGACAACTATCTAATGATTGTTCAATTAAAGAACGGTTCATATCAATTCCGATAAATACGAGTTCGGTTATTCGATCTCCATATTGTTTATCCCAGTTTTTCAATACTTCTGGTTCTTCTGTAATCATTTGATTTCTTTCAGTTTCAGGTAATGCCGCTATCCACTCACCGGCTCCTTGAATTGTAATAGAGGAACCTGCTTGAGATAGAAGCCCTATCATATTATTACGAGATGCCAGCCAGAAGAATCCTTTCGCTCTTACAACATCTAAAGGCCATCTTTTTAGCCAATTCATAAGGCGCTCGGGATGGAAAGGATATTTGCGGCGGTAAACAAAGGAATTGATACCGTATTCTTCCGTTTCCGGTGTATGATGGTCACTATTTAATTCTTGTATCCAGCCGGCCGATTGACTGGCTTCTTCATAATTAAATAGATTTGTGTTTAAAATTTCTTGTAATGGTACTTTGCTAAACGAAGATTCAAGAACTTTTGCATTAGGATTTAATTTTTTTAGTAAATGATGAAGCTCTATCACATCTTCTTTTTCTAGCAAATCTATCTTATTAAGAATAATTACGTTTGCAAATTCAATTTGATCTATTAATAAATCAATAACTTCCCGGGTATCATTCTCATCGATTGCTTGTTTTCGGTCTAATAAACTTTCTCCATCTGCAAAATCATCCCAAAATCTATTTGCATCTACAACTGTAACCATCGTATCGAGGCGACAATTTTTCGTTAAATCAATGTTAAGAACTTCGTCTGTATAAGTAAACGTTTGAGCAACTGGAATAGGCTCACTTATACCAGAAGATTCAATAATAATATAGTCAATATCACCATTTTCCACAAGACGATTCACTTCTATCATTAAATCTTCTCGTAGTGTACAACAAATACAGCCATTTTGAATCTCTACTAGTTTTTCCTCCGTACGTGAAAAACCACCCTTTTTTATAAGAGATGCATCAATGTTTACTTCGCTCATATCATTAACGATAACAGCTACTTTTAAGTTATTCTTATTAGTCAAAATGTGATGTAGTAAGGTAGTTTTTCCAGATCCTAAAAAACCACTTAATACAGTGATAGGTACTTTTTTCATGAAACGATCTCTCCTTTAAATCGTAATGATTACGTTTTATATTAAACGATAGGAAAAGAAAAATCAATAATAAATCATAATGATTACGATTTAAGAATAGAAATAGACTATAAAATTTGTGCTGTAGTATGAAGCATTTGGACAAGCACATGTTTACATGTAAATAAAATGGAGGCGAGAAGCTTGGTCTTTAATAGAGTTTCAAAAGAATTAGTAGGCATAGCTCTTATCGCTATGTTTCTCTTTTTATTATTTTTTGTAGATTTTACAAGTCTAGTAAATTTGCACACAAATATACCGCAGGAATGGCTGAATGTGAATACGGTATTTTTAAGTATCATTTTTGAAGCAATACCTTTTATTTTATTAGGGGTAATTGTTTCTTCATGTATTCAAGTGTTTGTGACGGAAGATATGATTCAAAAAGTCATGCCGAAATCTCCAATTGTTGCAATGATTCCAGCAGTATTTGTGGGAGTTCTTTTTCCAATGTGTGAATGTGTCATTATACCAATTGTAAGAAGACTCATTCAAAAAGGGCTACCACTTCATGTAGGCATTGTTATTTTATTGAGTGCACCCATTATGAATCCAGTTGTTCTTTTATCTACTGTATATGCGTTTCCAAAAAATGATTACGTTGTATATGCACGCTTTGGGATAACAATTTTAGTTGCTCTATTTATAGGGCTAATTGTGTATTACTGCTATCGCGAAAGAAATGTTTTAAAAGACGTAGAGGTTTCAGTTCAAATAAGCAAAAAAAAGAGTTGGAAAGATGTTATGAATCACATTGTAGATGAGTTTTTTGATACTGGTAAATATTTATTGATAGGTGCTTTTTTAGCAAGTGTATTTCAGACGTTTTTTGATCGGAATATACTGGATGCAGTAGCACATAACGAAGTAATTGCCCCTTTTATTATGATGGGATTTGGTTATGTTTTATCAATTTGCTCTGCAGCCGATGCTTTTATAGCTGCATCTTTTGGACATGTTTTCTCGGTAAAGGCACTTCTCGCATTTCTTGTGTTTGGGCCTATGCTTGATATGAAAAATACGTTAATGCTATTTGCGTATTTTCAAAAGAAATTTGTATTCTTTTTGATGGGAATTGTCATTGTATCTGTGTATACCATCCTGCAAATCATAATGTTATAGGAGGTGAGAAAGAATGGAGAAAGAGGAGCAGAAGGCGTATCATCGCTATATACGTGGCATTATTTTAATTGGTTTAGCAATGCTCTTATTTAAACTACTTGTAACAGGAAATATTTATAATTTTATCGCTCCAAAAATGATCAAATTTACGTATATAGCTTTTGTAGTAATTTTAATTTTTGGTATTGTACAAGTTTGGGGAGATGGAAGAGAAAAACAGCATGATTGTAATTGTTGTAAACATCATACAACATCAAAATCAGGGATAAAAAGTTTCTTTGTATATGTTTTATTTGTTGTTCCGATAGTTAGTGCTTTTCTCTTTGGAAGTGTAACAATTGATGGAAGTTTAGCAGGAAAAAGGGGTATAAATCAAAGTGTACAGGCGAGAAGTCTGGAAAGAAACGAAAAAGAGGGGAAACAGGTTAAGTTTGATGAGCGAGAAGTATTAGTTGATTCAGAAGAAACATCAAATTTAGCAACGACTTATAAAACGGAAGAGCAAGTAGTAAAAAGTATGTTAGGACAGCGTAAACTACAAGTAAAGGATAAGGATTATGTTCAAACAATGAATGTAATTGGTCAAAATATTAATTGGTTTAAAGGGAAAGAAATTACATTTTTAGGGTTTATATATAAGGATAAAGATGTGACGGGTAATAAAGCAGTAGTGGCTCGATATGGCATAACTTGTTGTATTGCGGATGCATCAGTCTGGGGGATGATTGTTACCGGGAAAAATATTGAAAAAATTCCAGAAGAAACATGGGTGAAAATAACAGGATTATTAGATGAAACGACATATAAAGGAACAGTCTTTCCACTTGTAAAAGTAAACAAAATCGAGAAAATTAATAAGCCAACTGACCCATATGTATATGATGCTTTACCTCAATAGAAAAGAATAAATTCTTCATATTTTCATGAAATAGAATCATAATCAAGGCGATAAAAAAATAAAGATAAGAGTAATTTGGTTTGTTAAAAATATGTGCAGAAGGAGTTATGCGATGAACTGGGTTACTCATAAACCATCATTTGAATTTGAAACATTTAGTCCTATTATTCGGTCACAATCTGCGTGGAGTGGACATTTAGATTTTGCATATGACTTAGTACGATTTGAAAAACCAGAAACTTTAGTTGAGTTAGGTACACATTTAGGAGCTTCCTTTTTTAGTTTTTGTCAGGGAGTAAAAGATGGAGGGTTATCGACTAAATGCTTTGCAGTAGATACTTGGGCTGGAGATGGGCATACAGGTCCATATGGAGAAGGGGTTTTTCAAATAGTAGAAAAAGTAGTGAGCGATAACTACCTTAATATAGGAAATTTAATTCGATCTACTTTTGATGATGCTGTAGACCGGTTTCAAGATGAAACGATAAATCTTTTGCATATTGATGGCTATCATACGTATGAAGCTGTTTCTCACGATTATAATACATGGCTACCGAAAGTCGCGAAAAACGGTATTGTATTATTTCATGATATTGAAGTTAGAAGTAGTGATTTCGGCGTATATAAGTTTTGGGATGAGGTAAAAGCGAAGTACCCTCATTTTCAATTTTCGCATTCATATGGACTGGGAGTGTTATTTCCGAAGGGTTGTAGTGATAAGTTTGAGGAAATACTTAAAAATAAAGAAGAAATACAAAATATGTATAAATAAAGGTAGGGCATGCATCATTTTAATGATGTGTGCCCTATTTTTGTGTGGGAAATTATGGTGTGAATTAAAAAGTGAAGATAGTTGTAAAAAGTTTTGTTGCAGCAAATATTAAAAAAGTTAGTATGGGATTTTTCTTTGTAAATAAAGTGAAGCTTTAATACGTTCATATCAATTCGGAATTTTACAGTAGTTAATTTCTTACCTAAGTGCTTTGCACTTACTGAATTTTGAGACGGGGGTCTTATTGGCCGAAAATATCGGGATAAATAAAAATACAACATTTTTTATATTTTTCATTGCGAAAAACGTAATCTACTTTTACAATAGAAAGGGTTGTGAATATATTATACTGGAAAAATAAATCGAAATAATATGAAAATTTTGTTTTGTCTTCGCTAATTGTATATTACATACATGTAAGACGACATACGTCATGTTATCGACTTGTAAGGAGAGAAAAAAATGAAAAGTGTAAGATTACCATCGATGCTAGAAATCATAGTTCTTTTATTACTATTTCTTGCTGTTGTCTTTTCCTTCCAAACGATTTTTGATCTCCCAATTCAATTAGCGCTATTTATTTCATGGTTTTTAGTAATTGCGCTTGGATTAAGATTAGGATTTCGTTATCAAGAATTGCAAGATGCAATTACGAAAGGGATTTCTAACGGATTAGAAGCGATACTGATTTTAGTTGCAGTAGGTGCTTTAATTGGAACATGGATTGCTGGTGGGGTAGTACCAACATTAATCTATTATGGATTAGAATTTATTCACCCTAGCATATTCCTATTAGCAACATTAATTATTTGTTCTATAACTTCTATCGCAACAGGAACGTCTTGGGGAACAGTGGGAACAGCAGGTATTGCTATGATGGCGATTGGTGAAGGACTTGGTTTACCACTTCCGCTTGTTGCTGGTGCAGTTCTTTCAGGAGCTTATTTCGGCGACAAATTATCACCACTTTCTGATAGCACAGTTCTTGCAGCTTCTATGGCGAAAGTAGATGTTATTGCTCACGTTCGAGCTATGCTCGTATTAGATGTTCCAGCTTATATTATTACTAGTATTATGTTTACTGTAGCTGGTTGGATGTATGGCGGCGATAATGTAGATTTGAATCGAGTAGAATTTTTAAAAGAAGCTTTATTAAAGCAATTTGATATTAAAATATGGATGCTTGTTCCGGCGGTCATTGTTATCGTTCTATTAGCGATGAAGAAACCGTCTATGCCAACAATTGCAATGGGAGCTTTAATTGGTGCAATTTGGGCAACCCTTTTCCAAGGGATGAACTTTGGAGAGGCGATTGGAACAGCTTATAACGGATTCTCAATTCAATCTGGTGTTGAGTTTGTTGACAAGTTATTAAACCGTGGTGGAATTAACGGCATGCTTGGCTCAGTAGCCGTTATTATTTTCGGTTTAGGATTTGGTGGATTACTTGAAAAACTAGGTGTTTTAAAAGTAATCGTATCAAAATTTGAGAAGAAATTAAATTCTGCAGGTAATGTAACATTGTCTACATTAATCGTGGCATTCTTAGCTAATATATTTGGTTGTGCGATGTATGTATCACTAATTTTAACACCAAAAATTATGGAAGATAGCTATGATAAATTAAAAATAGACCGTCGTGTATTAGCGCGTAACTCAGAAGTAGGTGGAACGTTAACTTCAGGTATGGTTCCATGGTCTGATAATGGTATTTTTATGGCTGGTATTTTAGGTGTAGCAACGTTCTCATACGTTCCGTTTATGTGGTTAAGCTTCGTATCGTTAATTTTAGCAGTTATTTACGGATATACAGGCAAATTCATCTGGTATGTAGATGATGCAGATAAAGGAAAGCAAGCATCATAAAATAAAAATCACCTTCTACAATATGTAGAAGGTGATTTTTTTATTTTTTAATAGCATTTGCTGAAGTTATTTCATTCTCATATTTAGCAATTTTTTGTTGTATCTTTTTTAAGTTTTTTTCAGTGTCTTGAATGAGCTGTAAGACATTGGTCTCCTGTTGTTTCATTAATTCTAACCTTTGAAGGATGGTAGATTCTCCTTCCATAGACCAGTCGATAAATTGTTTTATTTTTTGAATTGGCATACCAGTGTTTTTTAAACACAAAATCATCTCTAAATATTTCAGTGCTTCTTCATCAAAAACTCGATCTCCTTTTTCGTTTCTTTGCAGAAAAGGAAACAGTCCTTGTTTATCGTAATAACGTATTTGAGAAATAGTTAAGTGTTGCATTTTGGCGACTTGCCCAATTGTATAATACATATCATTCATCCTTTTATTACCAAGGTATAATGCCATCTTTGTTAAGTATTTTACCATTATAGTTTGTTTCACTTAATGCATATTTAATAATAATTTTAGCACTTTCAGTGGTTGTATGGCCACCGGGGGAATTTCCATTAAGATCCGTAGTTGTAAAACCAGGAGTTACCCCAAATACTTCTGGACCGTTAGTGGCAAATTCTTTACTAAAAGCTAATGTTAAAGCATTAATAGCTGTTTTTGAAGAATTATATCCTAGTGTATTAATTGGATGTGTTTCACCATTAGCAAACATTGTTAGTGAGGCCATGTCAGTTGTTACATTTATTATTTTACTGTTGCTTGAATTCTTTAATAATGGTAAAAAGGCTTGCATCATTTGGAAAGTTCCAAAAAAATTAACTTCAAATCCTTGGCGTAAAGTTTCAATATTTAATTCACTAGGTAGCATATTGAAGTCTAGCGCTATGCCTGCATTATTAATTAATAAATGTAAGTGATCAGTCGTTTCGTAAATTTTCTTTGTTGCTTCTTGAATGGATTGTGAATTTGAAATATCTACTTGAATATAGGAAACGTTTGAAACATTTAAAGATTCTACGGCTTGTTGTCCAAGTTGTTCATTACGAGCACCTAAAAATACGTGATAATCTTTTTCTGCTAATTGACGAACAAGTTCATATCCAATTCCTTTATTCGCACCTGTTATAAAAGCATATTTTTTCATATTGAATTCCTCCAGTAATGTTATAGTAGGTTACAATGGAAAGGATACAGCCTAAACTTAAGTTTAGGTCAAGAGGAATTTTTTTAAATAAATATAGAATATCTATATATAAGAGTGAGAATTCTTATCATTTAAGAGAAAGTCTGTTATTATAAGAGATGTAGGTATTATATTTTCAAGGGGATGAAAACATGGAGTACAGAATTGAAAGAGATACATTAGGAGAAATAAAAGTTCCAGCTGATAAATTATGGGCAGCACAAACACAACGTAGTAAAGAAAACTTTCCAATTGGAACAGAGCAAATGCCGCTTGAAATTGTAAAAGCATTTGCAATTTTAAAGAAGAGTGCAGCGCTTAGCAATCAAAAATTAGGAAAGCTATCAGAAGAAAAAGCAGAAGCAATTGTAGAAGCTGCGGATGAAGTGATTGCAGGGAAATGGAATGAACATTTTCCGCTTGTCGTATGGCAAACAGGTAGTGGTACACAGTCAAACATGAATGTGAATGAAGTAATTGCAAATCGTGGGAATCAAATTTTGAAAGAGAAGGGATCTGACGTACATATTCATCCGAATGATGATGTGAACATGTCACAAAGTTCAAATGATACATTTCCAACGGCGCTTCATGTAGCTTGTGTAATCGCAGTAGAAAATCACGTATTACCAGCAATTACGAAATTAAAAGAAACTTTAGCAGAAAAAGTAACTGCATTTGAACATATTATAAAAATTGGTCGTACACATTTACAAGATGCAACGCCGTTAACTTTAGGGCAAGAAATTAGCGGATGGCACCGTATGCTTGAAAAAACAGAGCGTATGATTGCAGAGAGCAATACATATATGAAAGAGTTAGCAATTGGTGGAACTGCGGTTGGAACAGGTATTAATGCTCATCCTAAATTTGGTGAGATGGTATCAGAGGAAATTAGTCAATTTACAGGTAAACAATTTGTTTCTGCACCAAATAAGTTCCATGCATTAACGAGCCATGATGAAGTTGTATATACTCACGGTGCATTAAAAGCATTAGCTGCGGATCTAATGAAGATCGCTAACGATGTACGTTGGCTTGCAAGTGGTCCACGTAGTGGTCTTGGAGAAATTATTATTCCAGCAAATGAACCGGGAAGCTCTATTATGCCAGGTAAAGTAAATCCAACGCAAAGTGAAGCGTTAACGATGGTTGTAGCGCAAGTAATGGGGAATGATGCAACAATCGGATTTGCTGCGAGCCAAGGTAACTTTGAGTTAAATGTATTTAAACCTGTTATTGCTTATAACTTCTTACAATCAGCTCACTTATTAGCGGATGCAATTGTTTCGTTTAATGACAATTGTGCAGTTGGTATTGAAGCAGATGAAGAAGTAATTAATGAAAATGTGAATCGCTCACTAATGCTTGTAACAGCGCTAAACCCACATATCGGATATGAAAATGCAGCGAAAATTGCGAAGCATGCTCATAAAGAAGGATTAACTTTAAAAGAAGCAGCATTACAATCTGGGCTACTAACAGAAGAGCAATTTGATGAAATTGTAGATCCAAAGAAAATGATTGCTCCAAAAGAGTAATAGAAAAAGCCAGGGTTCTTAGTATAGAATCTTGGCTTTTTTGATGTTCATTTTTATGTTTCATCTACTTGCAATACTACAAGCTTCAAAATATATTATTTGTTAGCAGGCGTATTCATTACTTTCATCTGTGGGCAGTTCTCTTTTAAGAGTGAAATGAATTTTTCTTCTTCTAGTGGTATGAAAGTGGTCACTGAGTCAAATAAATTGTAATGGATTTCTAATTGTTGTCTAGTCCATTTTTTTGAATGAAGTTTTTTACCAGAGTATTTAACGTGACGAATATCTTCAAATGGAATTTCAGTATGAAAAATGAAACCGTGTTTTACAACAAGAGATGATTCCGTTACGTTGTAGTGAGAGAAATAGAATGAAGAAAGATTCACGATATTTAGCAGCATCATGAGAGTGAAAAAAATAGAATTTTCATTTTGGAAGAATAACGAAACGAAAAAAATAATTATAAATAATGTAATGAAAATGACGTGGAATGGATTTTTTTTCGCTTTAAATTTCAAGTTAGTCACCTCGGTATACTTGTTCTTTAACTAAATTAAATCATAACATTGTGATAAAACGTGTGAATATGCAGAATTGCATATTCACACGTTTTATTATTCATGTAAAATTTCTTGATGGGATAAATTCAAAAGAAGTTTTGTAATAGTGGAGTGGCATAAAGTGACTTACAAGAATAGAAAGATAGCGTTAGTCATAATTAGTTGTATGATGATTATGAGTAGTTGTGCTAATAAATTTGTTGAAGATAGAAATCGAAAGCATACATTTGTACAAGCAAGTAAGGTTTTAGTAGAGACTGTAAATAGAATATATAAAAAGTAAAGGATGTTTTCTTATACGAAAACATCTTTTTTGTAGTTAAAATTGAATACTGAAGTTTTGTAATGAGTGAATACCAGTTCCATATTCACTAATCGCATATGCGTTCTGTGCAATTTACTTAACGGTAAACCAAGGGTCTTGAAGAATATTCATGTTCTATTTTACATCCTATAAAATGAATTTGTATAAACATATTCGCTTTTCGTTGTATTAAATCCTTTCGATAGATGTTTTTATAAAAGTTTATAAAATGGGCAAACGAAACGTTGAAATGTTTGTTTGTGTTGTGATAAGATGATGAAGTGATAATAAACGATATAGCGATTTGTTTGGTTTTTAAATAAACATTTTGAAGGAGTGTTTAGTATGAGCGATATTTCAGAGAAGTTTTGGGATGCGTCAATAGAGGAATTAAAGAAAGGGTATGTGTTTGATGAAGAAAAAGAGGGGTACATTTGCTTAGCTTGTGGTGAAACATTTATTAAAGGTGTTATTTATCAAGATAATCAAGTTTTGTATGAAGCAGAGAAGTTCGTCCAATTGCATATTCAAAATGAGCATACGTCTATGTTTGATTATTTGCTAAATATGGATAAGAAATTTACTGGATTAACGGATTTACAAAAGAAAATGGTTCAGTTTTTCTATATGGGACTGAATGATAAAGAAATTGTAAAAGAGATGGATGGCGGAAGTACATCAACAATTCGTAATCATCGATTTACACTGCGAGAGAAAATGAAACAAGCAAAAGTATTTTTAGCGCTAATGGAATTATCAGAAGAAAAATCAAAAGTACAAACGAAATTTGTGCCAATTCATAGAACAGCAACGATGGTAGATGATCGATACAATATTACGGAAGAAGAAAATGATGAAGTATTAAAAGCTCATTTTACAGAAGGGTTAGATGGACCTCTCTCTAAATTTCCGAAGAAACAAAAGCGTAAATTAATTATATTGCGCCATTTAGTGAAGAAGTTTGATAGTAATAAAAAGTATACTGAAAAAGAAGTAAATACAGTGATAGAAAATGTATACCCTGATTTTGTAACATTAAGAAGATATTTAATCGAATATGGATTTTTAGATCGAACAGCCGATGGAAGTCAATATTGGGTGAAGTTATAATCATACGAAAAGAAAATGAATAGAAGCACAGTATTATAACAACTATACAAAGAGATAGAGATTGAAAATAGATGTTTAATAAAAGGAGAAATGAAATTTGAAACCACCTGCAGATAACAATAAAGAAGGTGCGGAGTCACATAAGTTGGAAAGTGAGAGTAAACCGATTTGGAAATCGATGTCGATGTTTTTAGTACCGTTATTATTAAGTAATGTACTACAATCAGTTGGACAATTATTTGGTATGGTAGTAGTAGGAAGATGGCTTGGAGTTAATGATTTAGCGGCTATATCAGCATTCTTCCCATTATTTTTCTTGCTCGTTTCATTTGTAATTGGTATCGGTTCAGGAAGCTCTATTTTAATTGGTCAGGCGTTTGGTGCTAAAAACGAAGATCGTTTAAAAGCTATCGTTGGTACGACGCTGACATTTATCTTTATTATTGGAGTTGTGTTGGCGATAATAGGAAGTATTTTTGCGATGGATATTATGCGTCTAATGGGAACACCAGAAAATATTATTGAAATAAGTGTACATTATGCACGGATTTTATTTATATCGATGCCAGTATTATTTTTATATTTCGCATATACAACATTTATGAGAGGTACAGGAGATTCTAAAACGCCATTTTACTTTTTAATTGTAAGTACAGCACTAAATATGATTTTATTACCGGTTCTTATTTTTGGATGGTTAGGAGCTCCGAAATTAGATGTGTATGGAGCAGCCTATGCCTCTGTTATATCTACAGTTATTACGTTTATTGTCATGCTTGTGTATTTAAAGAAGAAAAATCACCCATTACAACTAGATGGAACGGTTAGAAAATACCTTCGAATGGATGGGGAGTTATTAAAGCTATTGCTAAGGCTCGGTATACCGGCAAGTATAAATATGATATTAGTTTCATTATCTGAGATTGCCGTAATCGCATTTGTAAATCGTTACGGTTCGGATGCAACAGCTGCTTACGGCGTTGTGAATCAAGTTGCAAGTTATGTACAAATGCCAGCAGTTAGCCTTGGTATTACAGTTTCTATTTTTGCAGCACAATCAATTGGGGCGAATCAATTTGATCGATTGCAGAAAGTTGTGAAGGCCGGAATTATTATGAACTACGTCATCGGTGGTGTGTTAATATCTCTTATTTATTTATTCTCAAGAGACATTTTATCACTATTTTTAACGAGTCAAACTACAATTGAAATTGCTCATAGCTTAGTTATGATTACGTTATGGAGTTATTTAATTTTCGGTCATGCACAAATTATTAGTGCGACAATGCGAGCGAGCGGTACAGTACTTTGGCCAACTGTTATTGGAGTTGTTTCAATTTGGCTTGTAGAAGTACCCGTAGCATATTATCTTTCTTACCATACAAGTCTTGGAATAGAAGGTATCTGGATTGGGTATCCAGCAGCATTTATTGTCAGCTTACTATTGCAGTATGCATATTATAAGCTTTCATGGCAAAAGAAACGAATTACACGATTAGTTAGTTAAATAGAAAAAATGTCCCTAAGTTATTAGACTTAGGGACATTTTTTCTTAAGTGCAGGTTTACAAATAGCTTTTTAAAGTTATATCAAAATGTTGTCTAATGAGAGTTTTATCACTCATATAAAACTCCCACGCTTTTTCTGATTCACCGATAATCTCAAAGGATTCCTCTGTAATATATAAAGCGCAATTATCCTCCAGTGCAATTCCTTCTATATTCCCTTGATGATTTTGTAAAAAGGAATGGAAGGCGTTCATTCTGTTTAATTGATTATAATGTGGACAAAATCTTTTATTAACAATCCCCCATCCATTACTCTCTATATAACCAGAACCTTCATAATCTGATCGGATACTAGACGTGAACCAACACATAGCACCAGCGCTATAACCAGCAATAAGTGTTCCTTGTTGCAGAGCCAATAATAATTTTTCATCAAGTCTATGTTCTTTCCATTGCGTAAGCATGTGAATATAGTTTCCGCCACCCAGATAAATTAAATCGACTGAATGAATCATCTCGTCTATTTCATACTTAGAAGGTGAATCTGTTGTAATGCGTAAAATTTGTACTTCACAATGTAATTGTTTTTCAAACGTGTCTAAAAATAATTTTATATAGCTTTCATCATCATGACTAGCCGTTGGAATAAACAATACTTTTGGATACTGTTTATTTGTTAATTCTATAAGGCGTTCATTAATAGGCAAGTGATTTGAATCTTGTAAATCACCGCCACCAATGACAGCTAATTTCATAGTAAAGCACCACCTAATTATTTTTGTTATATAAAAATTCGATAGAAGAGAGTTACATTCCTTCTCTATATGTAATGAATAAGTAGAAAATGTAGTTTAAGTATATCGGGATAGTAAAGAAACTACTGACTATATATACCAATGAATTAGAAACCATTCATTGATATATAATATTTCATACTAATGTTTCAAAAAATGGAAAAAATATGTTTAAATAGATGTAATGAAGCATTCATTCATATTGAATTTATACTTATATTTTAAAAGGGTATCGGAAATAATAGCGATTTTCTAAAACAGTTTTTACTTTTAATAGGAAGTTGTATTACAATATGGTAAAATTATTTCAATATATTTATTTAATATGAAATACAAAGAAGGAGCGTGAAAAAAGTGGATTTTCGATTTGAATTTACAACGAAGCTGAAAGAATACTTAGACGATGAGAAGGATGAAAAAATAATAAAAGATGGACATAGAGATGTAATTTTTCACTATTTATATGCGTTAGAGACTGAAATTGGCGTTGTTAAAAATCCTAATTTTACTTTTTTTGCATCAGGAAGACGTTCACATATAGTGTTAGAAAACGTTGAATTTAAAACAGAAGTGAATGTGAAAAGTAATATAATCGAAATTGTAAAAATAGTGGATAATGTAGTTATTCCGTTAGATACTATCGTAGCGAAAGATCGGGAATTATTTGCCCTTGGGCGTAATGAGAAGTTTAGTGTACAAATATTAGAGCAGTATCTCTTTGATACATTTGGAGATAAGTTAGGCTTATAATGAATAGAATGATGTACGTATTTATAGGTACTGAATTTTAGTTTATATTACTCGCGTTTGACCTCTCATTTAATTTGTACTACAATTCGTAGTGTGAAAGGAGTCATACGATGTTTACGCAAAACTATAGGTTAAATGAGCAAGGATTAAATCATTTCTTTGGACCGCTTGAAGCGAAAATTATGGAGATTATTTGGTCTACTGAAGGTATTACTATTAAAGAAGTGCAGCAGAAATTAAGTGAAGAATCACCTGTGAATTTTAACACTGTTATGACAGTTATGAACAGGTTAGTAGAGAAATTACACTTAGAAAAACAGACTGTAAAAAGAAGTGGCATATATCGTGCTGTACAAACAAAAGAAGAATTCTTATCCAATCAAACGAAGAAAATGACACAGGAATTAGTGGGGGAATTTGGAGATTTAGTTGTAACTCATATGATAGATGAGCTAGAGCAGGCTGATCCGAATTTAATAAAAAAATTAGAAGACAAATTGAATCAGTTAAAAAAAGAGGATCGATGAAATGAAATGGCAAATGCGTAAAATCGTATTGTTAGCGCTCATTGTTAGTACCCTCTTTTTCAGCTTGTTATTGTATTATGTTACATATCCATTTCTCTTTCAAAACAAGGCATTCTTCCTTTCAAAGTTTTGCTTGTTTCAGTTAGAAAAACATATGAAAGAACTATCAATGGTTCGTATTATAGTAGCGGGGTTATTATTAATTACTGTATTGATTGTGTGTAAAAGAATTTGGCGGCAATTTTTCTATAGTAAAAAAGTACAAAAAGTACTTATCCCATTTATTAGAAAAGGAAAACAAATATATATACTGCCGACTGCGGAAGTTGCAGCGTTTACAATTGGATTATTCCGTCCGAAAGTTGTCATGTCGGAAGGTTTGCTTCAGACGTTTTCAGATGAAGAGATTGATGCGATTATTTTCCATGAAGAATATCATCAAAATAATTGGGATCCGCTAAAATTATTTTGTTTTACGTTATTAGCAGAAGGAATGATGTACATCCCGATATTAAAAGAATTGTTACAACGATATCATACGTATCAAGAGTTAGCAGCAGATAAATATGCGATGCAAAAAATGGAATCTTCATTTGAGTTAGGTAGCGCGTTATTAAAATTAATTAAAATAAAGACAATGGAGAATCGATGTGTTACAGCTTCATTTGCAAAAACAGCAATAAATTTACGAATCGAGCAAGTGTTAAATGAAAAGGTTGCTAAGCTTACTATTCCGTTACATACGAACTCGGTATATGTAACAGTAGGGTTATTCTGTGTGTCGATTGTACTTATTGTCGGAGAGTGCATATAGCCTCTTTTTTTTAGGATAAACACTACTCTATGTAGTGTGGATAGAGTGTTGTCATTTATATCATTATACTTTTTATCGCTATATATATCTTATTTATCATATATTACAGGTATTTTATTGTATACAAATCAAATGACGAAAATTACAGCATTCTTTATTCGTCTATTCGGTGGATTTACAGGTTTTTAAAAATGAGGAGGAAGAAAAGTGAAGAAACTAATTGCTATTATACTAGTAGGTGCTCTCGCTTGGGCGGGGGTTAACTTTTATAATTCAAAGAAAGAAGAAAAGGAAAGAAAAGCAAAGCAAGCAGAGTTACAAGAGAAAGAAGTATTACCACAAGTAGGTTTTAAAGCACCTGGCATCACATTAAAAGGATTAGACGGAAAGTTGCAGTCGTTAAATGATGCCAAGGGAAAACCATATATTATTAATTTTTGGGCATCATGGTGTGGGCCGTGTGAAATGGAGGCACCTGACTTAGTTCATATGTATGATAAATATAAAAAGGATGTTGAAATTTTTGCGGTGAATGCAACTGTTAGTGACCCAGTACAAGAAGCAAGCGCATTTGCTAATCGCTATGGATTTGAGTTTCCGGTTCTACTAGATATGGACGGAGTAGCTGGACTAGATTATAAAGTATTCTCTTTACCGACGACATTTTTTGTTAATAAGGATGGAATTATAGTAGATCATGTACGAGGTGTATTACCACCAGATCAATTAGAAAAGAAATTTAAGAAATTGATTGAGAGTTAAGAGCGGATTTTTCTATGGGGAAAATTAGAGTCACTAACAATGTAGAATTTAAGAACGAGGTAGTAGATTTATATTTAAAAGAAGGGATGAGATATAGTAATTAAGTCTTTTTTGTTTGACATGTTTACGTTTTTCTATAACAAACGTTCTGTAATTGCATACTTGGCCTATATGTAGGTGTACCTATAAAATGGTGATTATTAACAATATATTGTTAATATCCGAACATCAAAGAGTTAAGTGAAACACAAGCTGAAGCAGAAGAGGCTGTAGTTTCAATGCAAAAGAGCTCAAAAGAAGTCGAATCAGGAATAACTCCTGTTCAAAGTAGTGGTGCTTTCTTCGAAAAAATTTTAAAATCTGCACAAGCTGTTACAAATCAAATTAAAGCGACTTCGAGTAATTCAAGTGATATTTTTAAAAATAGTCAAACTATAATTCAGATTGTAAATGAATTATCACATATTGTTAATACATATGTGGATAGCAGTAGTAATGTAGAGACTAGTATGAAAGAACAAGAAGTATATGTACAAGATATTGCAGAACTAGCAACATCATTAAGTGGGCTATCACAAGAGTTACAAGAATTAATTGGAGAGTTTAAAATTCAATAAGGATTATATTGATTCATTTGAAAAACCTTTTTTAATTGGAATGTATTAATGTAAATTACACGCTTACTTAAATGAATATAAATTTTTCGTATTTAATTGGAAATAGAGCATGATATTACCAATTAAATGGAGGTGTGTTAGAAATGCAAATTCGAGAAAATAATAATTCAAACGAGATTTTGGTAGCGGCGGCAGCAAGTGCAATTGAGCAAATGAAGTATGAAATTGCTCAGGAGTTTGGCGTTACACTTGGACCAGACTCAACTTCACGAGCAAATGGTTCAGTAGATGGAGAGATTACGAAACGTTTAGTTCGTATGGCGCAAGAGCGGTTATCTGGTCAATATAAACTTCACTAAAGTTAAAGGTATATCCTATTGAAGGGATATACCTTTTAAATTTTTTTTTTAAGAGGATTGTTAAATTTTTTATTGTTGGTTAAGTTTAGAAACTGCGAATTGAGCTGTGAAATTCATTTTCTTCATGTAAGAAGAATTTACTCCTGCTTGAAATTGAACAGAAATATTACCGTCTTTTTGTGCTTTGAATACGCGACCATATTGTGAATTAGCATTGTATGTGCCAATTACTTGATTATCTGCATCAAAGACTGTATAAGAAATTGGAAACCCGGAATTTTGTACAAAGACAGTAAGTTCTTCCCCTTTATTAAGATTAAATGATTCTTTTTGGGAAACTTCATAGGAACTCATAGAGTAGTATATTGTAACTTCTTGAATTTCTAAATTTGTAGTTGCTGCACTTGCTTTTGATGCCTCTACTCCTGGTAAATTCATACCTGATAGTATTACAATTCCTAGTGCCCCTGCTAAAATAGCTTTTTTCATAATGTTAGTGCCTCCTTTAATATATTTTGAGATTTGAAAAGGAAGTAAAAATACCACTTCTTGAAACCATCATAGTTACGATGAGAATGATTTTCGATATGGCTTGATATGTAATTCTGCATACATAAGGTGGCGATATAAGATAATCTATTTGAGATTTTGAATATTCTTAGAAGAAGAGGAGGACAAATTTTTAAAACTATGAATGGACTTGTAGCTGTTTTTTTACATACGTTGGTTTTATAGTGAATATTTCGTTGAGTTTATTTTTGTATGGAGGGGGTATTACAGTTGATTGATTACTATCAAATCTTTTTAATTACTATGACAGGTATTACTTTATTTTTTTATATACAACATGTAGGGAAATTAACGAAAAGAAACAAATAGACATTCTTTGTTGTAGTGTTTTTCTTTTTGAATTATTTATTTCTTAAATTGGTATAGATAAATATAGGTGGGGATACGTTTTTATTTTAAAATATAAAAAAGGAAGGTGTAATCCTTCTTTTCATGATCCAGTATATCTATGTGAAGATTTAATGATATTGTTAAAGTATATATTATAAGATGTGAAGCGAACCTATTATTTAATTTACTAATGTTATTGGCGCTATGTAAATTGTATCAACAGAACCGTCAGCATTTGTAACTTCAACTTTATAGCGGAATGTGCCTGCAGCCCAAATATCTTCTCCATTGTCTGAGAAAGTGACTAATTCTTAAGTTGTACCAGCTGGTAACATAGAGTTCCAATTAAACCAAGTTTCATAATAGCCCCAGCCAGTTGCATATTGTTTTTCGATAGAAACTTTGTAATAAACTTATGTTTTTAGGATTTGAAGAATATTCTTAATATGGATTTTAAAGAAAATACATATTTTTTACTAGATGTGAGAAAAAGGAATTGAGGATATCCTTTAAAACAAGATATATTCTGGTCAAAAAATTAGAGGGCATCAATTCATTAAAGCAGTAAAAAACGTTTTTATGAATTGGTGTCCTTTTTGTTTTAAAAAGAGAATATATTTTCTCAACAGGACAAATGGTAATCAGCTATAAGTATTAATTATAAGGATAAAAGGAAAAGAGAAATTAATAATAAAGGAGAATGCGAAATGATAACATTAATATCTGAAAGAAATCTAGCTGAAATCCATGAAGACGATGTAGATGTATTAAAAGTAATGGCACATCCTGTTCGATTACAAATTGTAAATGAATTAATGCATCATAAAATGTGTAATGTTACACAGTTAACGGAAATATTAAGACTCCCCCAATCCACTGTTTCACAACATTTATCAAAATTGAGGAGAACCGTACTCCGTTCAGAAAGAAGAGGGTTAGAGATGCATTATTATATAGATAATGCTAAGGCACCTCAGATTGTTAAAATTTTAGGTTTATAGGTTAATAATACATAAAAGGTTTCCTGTTACAAGGCAGGAAACCTTTTTTATATGTATAACTAATTGTGTGATAATATCATACCGTAGAAGCTACCTAACAATAATTAAATTTAACAGCTTGTTTTATCTTGCCACACACAATTTAACACGATATATAGGTGTAAACTTACAAAGAAGGGTTTTAAATAGAAATTAGATATAACAATGGATAATGGTAAGTGTATTAAAGAAACCATAGAATTAATGAAATACAAAATAATAAATAATAAATAGTTGTTGTAAAGGCTTATTCTGATAATAAAAGGAATTAGATACATTAAATTCAACTATGAGTTTTTTTACTAAAAATATGTAAGTGAGGATTACAAGCAACATAATCCTTTTGTAGCTGATGGACGAAAAGCTTTCATGGATTTCTTTAAGGAGGATTTTGTTAAGAACCCTAATTCTTTTGCAGAAATTAAACGTGTAGTAGCTGAAGGAGATACAGTTGCTCTTCATGTACATTCTCGTACTCACTCTCAAGATAAGGGAGTTGCTATAGTGGATATTTTCCGTATAAAGGATGGAAAGATTGTCGAACACTGGGATGTAATTCAAGAGATTCCAAGTGAAGCAGCTAATGATAATACGATGTTTTAGGTAGAAAATCTATTTATAGATTGTTAAAATATTTTTTCGAAAATAAGTAAGATTGCGTTAGTAAAAATATCCTTAGAGTGATTCTTTCTTACTAACGCAATTTTAAACTTTTTAAGTCCGTAATTATACTTGAAATCACCGCGATACCTAATACTATCCTGTATAGTTTATAGGAATAATATCTCCCTAACTAAAGTTTTCAAGAAAGGATTTATAAATGTTTTTTAATTCATTGCATGATGGCAGGAATTTAAAGTGGCCTTTATCAATTCGTTATAACCTTTCTTAAAGTGAATAAATCCTCTTTTTATTTTCTCATTTCCTCCATTTTAGATATGTCTTTTTAGGATTTCAAATCTTACCTTTTCATCAAATTTATCTGCAATGTATATTACAGTTCCGGCAAGATATTTTAGTCCATAAGCTACGGGTGTCATCCAAAGTTTATTTAGAAAAGAAAGATCTTTAATTCGGTGCTTACTTGAAAAGAAAATCATATTGTTCACTCCATTTCTAAAGGTAATCGATACTTTAATAGTCGTCTTATTTATTGTTTTAGTTGCGTAAACAAGGTAAGGTACAAAATGTACTTTGCTATTTTGAGCAATTTCTTAGTTTGGAAATTTGTATAGAGATAGAAATAATAGGAATATTAAATAAACCCTACTAAAGTTTAGTAGGGTTAAGTAGATAAAGATGTGGAATGGATAATTTAGGAAATAAACGACATAAACTGTGCTTCTTAATTTTTTTGTGTAAGACTTTTAACAAATAACGTTAAATAGTATGAGGAAGAACCAACTAAAATAGCAAATGGTATTAGAATAATATCAATACCATTTACAATTACATAACCAAAAAATCCAGTCCAAAAGCCATTACAAAAAGAACAGTCTAAAAAAATTTCAAACAATTCATGAATACTGCGTAATCTTTCACGTGTGTACTGAAATTTTATTTCAAATAAAAATGCGCGTACCCCTAAGGATATAAATAGCAACAGGCTTATACTTATATCTAAATTCATTTTCTCACCTCCAATTCCTATTTAAAAGTCGTAATAAGTTGTTAGAAAGTTGAGGGTTAC
The DNA here is from genome assembly GCF_041360755.1 of Bacillus sp. RCC_6_1. NCBI lineage: Bacteria > Bacillati > Bacillota > Bacilli > Caryophanales > Bacillaceae > Bacillus > Bacillus sp. RCC_6_1. The sequence continues at coordinate 734,832 of NZ_JBFUPV010000001.1, read as the reverse complement.
AAAATAATTAATATTTAACCGGGATATTTATTAAATCATATGAAGGATAGTTACTTCAGTAAAAGCCAATTTAATAAAATGAATTAAAGTATATTTTTTTCTATAGATATGGCCCAATGAATAAAATCTAATCTATTAACCTTAACTTTTCTGGCTCTATAGACCATATGATGGAGTCCCTCTAAATCAACTAAAATATAGCGTTGAGGGTTAATATCCTGATTAAAGGTAATTACAGCACTGTATTTAGATCGATTGTCCATATTTTCGATTAAGCTATAAGGATTTTTTATTCCAATCGCATTTTTTCCTATATCGTATCCAACAAATAAGAATTGATTACTTGTAGTAAGAACGACCCTTATCTGTTTATCATTGTATAAAAATGAAAAATATTTTTTTATATCAGTAGCATTTAAATTTCTATCTTTATGTAAATTCAAGATATCACCTCACTGTAGTTATCGAGATTTAAGTAACTATAGTTGCAAGTGAATTTTAAAGAGACTTATTAGTTTAAAGGTTGTTGCTGAATCACAAAGTATAAATTGCAGCATTTAATTTAAAGGTAAAAGCTGAATCAACCATATTAAAGCTAAATAATATTATTAATAAATTATTATCTATTATTTAATAATGATTATTTGATATAAAAATAGATTCAATACTATCTCATTTTAGAAACTAAAAATATTTAAAACCATTATTTTTATATTGAATTCCATCAATTTCAAAGTGGATTTAATTATTTAGTGTAATTTATAAACAAATTCAGAGAAATAAATCGTTTACATGTTTTATGTTAAATGACAAATACTTCTTTTAATAGAATTGCTAATTTGTTAATTGAAGAATAAATAAGAAAATCTTTGATCACGTCAATTCAATAGTTAAGAATGTACGTGAGTGTTTAATAGAATCTAAGTTTAAAAATCAATTTCGTTAAGAGTAATTATGGGGTGAGATAGAGTTTGACTAAATTTATTCTAAGTGATGTTAAATTTTCATTGTGATTTTCTTATATTGTTACTGCAAATACTTACAAGAGGGTTTGATGAGTTGTTCTTTCCACGTATCACTGATGTTTATGCTTGCATATATAAGACATTGAGAGAAGATAGTGTAATACGTAAATGTATGGGTCTTAATAATGTTACAGTAGATATGGAAAATGATATGCACATACAAAAGCGTATGTCTCCTAAAGAGGCACTAAATAAACAAATTCCTTTAATTGTATTTTACAATTCATTTGTTCAAAAGGAACGAAACAATGATATTCATGTGGTAACATTTGACTTCGATATTTACACAAATGATGGTGTGGAATTGGCATTAGACCTTGCAGATAGAATAAATCAATTATTCGATAATCAATCTCTGCGGTTATTTAAAGGAGTATTTTTCAAGGGTCAGTATGTAGGATTTGCAGAGGTTGCAAGTGAAATAGAACACTCTTATAAGTATTTCACTAGATTTGAATTTATTTTTGAAATTGAGGGGTGTAGTTAATGTCACAATTTGACAAGTTTAACAGTAAAAATAAGAAAATGATTATTAAAGGTGCAGGTAAATTTATGGCTAAAATTCCAGGGTGTGATGAATTAATTACACTAGGTCACATGGCGAATATGCGTCTTGATGTGCAGTTGGATATGGTTGATATTGAAGGGGGAGACTCTTCAGCACCTATTGATACTTTACTACGTAAAAAGGTAATTGATATTACTGCAGAGGATGCAAAATTTGATTTAAACATGGTACGTCTTGTGTTAGGGGCAAAACTTCGAGAAGGAGTTAGCGGATTAGCCTATGAATTGAAAAATGAAACAGTAACAATTGCTGGTGATACTGAACCTGTTTCTATTAAATTATCTAGTCCAGTATTAACAGGTAGCGGAGCACCTAAAGTACAAATTTTCAACCAAGTTGCAGGTTCATTTGTACCAGAATCAGCAATTACAGTAAATGGATCAGCAGTAACACTAAAAGGTGGTGCGGTTGAAGGTGATACTGTAGTAGTTTATTATCCTGTAGCGTCATCTTCTATCGATCCTGATGGTTTTGTATGGGTATTAGAAGAACGTCATGATGTTAAAGGTGGACTAGTAACTCTTAAGAATCCTCTATTTGGTGGATCTTTAGGTTCAGCTTCTTCTAAGACAGAGCATGTATCTGTAAGATTAGTAAAAGAGAATAAATTACTTAAGAAAGTAACAACTAATCCTGCAAAAGGTGAGTATACAATTGATCCTTCTACAGGGGAGATTAAGTTTAATGATTATCTTGAAGGAGAGCAAATTTATGTGAACTACAAACGACCAGAAGTTGTAGATGTAATGGCAATTGGTTCTCGTGATTTTCCTCTTACAGTATCTGTTGTTCATGATGGACATTTTGAACAAATGGATGGTAGCATTCAAGGATTCCAAGTTGAATTGTATTCTTGTCGAGTGAAATCTAATTTTACATTAGACACAGCACGACAAACAGCAGCGACTCATAGTATTACACTTACAGTTATTGATGGGGAACGTACAGACAGTCGTTTAGGTTCTATTAAGCGTTATCAAATTGAAAAAAATGGCGATGTTTGTTAATTAGAGAGGAGGATACTAATGTATCCTCTTTTTTATTGATTCATTTTTAAAACTTTAGATAAGGGTGAGAATGGATTATAAAAAATATCTATCACTTAAACCTTTTTTCATAAGGTTGTTACATTTAACACATAAATTCTTATATTAGTTACGAGGTCGTTTAGGTGATCCCCTTCCTTGCGTCCTCTATAAATTTATTAAGGGGTAATAGAGTAATATAGGGGGAGATTAAATGAGTGAACGTAATTTAGCAATTCCAAGTAGAGAAGAAGCTATTGAGGAACCTACTCTTGTAGAGGAAGCAGAGAAAAAGGTTGAACAGCAAGAACCTAATAAACAAGAGGAAGTAAAGTTAACTAAGCAGGAATCAGAGTTTATTGAAAAAGTATTCTTCGAAGAGGATGAAAAGGTAACATTACGTGATGGAAAAACCTATGCTATCCCTCCTTTAGGATTAAAAGATGCTAAAAACCTAATGAAAAAGTTGAATACAATTGATACAGGTGTCATTATTGCTAATTTAATTGCAGATGAAACAGGTAATGATAGTTATGATGAACTATTAGAGGTCCTATTGATGGGCTTTAAACCGTATTATAAAGAAATTTCAGCTCAGTATTTAGGGGATTATATTGATATTGTAACAGCTAAAGAAATTATAGATATTATGATTGGACTTAATGGCTTAAAAAAGTCTTTATAGACTCTGAGGAAGAAGAAAAAGAATATGACGAAAATGCCTACGTTGATTGGGCAGAAATTTTCTTTAACTTAGGTCACTACCTGGGGATGAAAAAACAGGATATATGGGATTTGACATTACCTCAGTTAAACTATTACTTAAAGAAATGCCATAAGCATATAGAGTTTACAGTTAAGGTACATTCAATGTCCTTCACTGGGTTATTTGGGGGCGGTTCAGCTCAAGCTACCGAACAGGATAATCTAAAACATAGTGATGGAAAAGAAGTAATTGACGGATATGAGGTTGCAAATGCTGATGACATGGAGTGGTTAGCAGGTATTCTCTAATAAATAATCCTGCCCTTCCTTTTTATTTGAGGATAGGGCGGGATTTTATTATGTAAAAGGAAGGTGAAATAAGTGACAGTCAATAATCAAAATATTGGTGCTACTATTGCACTAGAGTTTGATAAGTCAATAAAAAATATGAAAGAGTTTGGAGTACAGTTGGAACAGCTAGATCATCGTTTTGGTAGTATAGAAAAACGTATAGATACTATGAAAAGCTCTTTATCTTCGTTATCGGCTCAGACATCTAAGGCAGCGGGAAGTAACCTTAGAGCAAAACTTGAGCAAGAATTAAATAATATCGTCCAGGCAAATGGTATTACTTTATCTTCAGTTGGGACAGCACCTTTAAGTATTAAACAAGAAACCGTTCAACAATTGATGTCTAAAGTAGATAAAGAGTTAAATAAAACGATTGTAAAGATGATCAAAAATATAAACATTAATATGGATTCTGCTATGAATAATAGCGTAGTACCAGTTGGAAAAGATGAATTTAATAAAATTAATAAAGAAATTTCTAAGTTAATTAGTAATCAAATTAAACAATTAGTAAATTCCATTCGCGAAAATGGGGGGGATTTAGTAAATGCAGATAACTTGAGTGGACTTAAATTAGATATTTCTAAGGGAACGGTTAAGCAAATTTTAGTAAGTATTAAAAATCAATTAAAACCTATTTTACTGAACCCTGAGGTTGCTATTGAAGGACAGACATTCACAATTTCATCGAAAGATTTATCTGAATTAACGAAAAAAGTAAGAGGGAAAATAAAAGATTCTATAAAATTTGATTTCGAGGGTGTTATTAGCGAAGAGAATAGCATTGATAGCGAGATTATAAAAACAGCTAAGCGTATTGATAGTTTAATAGAAAATTATATAAAAGGCATACGAGGAGGGCTGCAAAAGATTGATCTCAAATCTGTAGAAGTACCTATGAAAAATATATCTAAACAACTTCAAAGGTATATTGCAAATGATTTAGGTGTTTCTCCAGCCGAGTTAGCTCATACTTTTCATTCTGTGGATAGAGGATCTCTAAGAGGATATGCTTTAAAAAGGCAGTTTGAGGGTATGGAAAATACAATTAATAAAAAATTAACTGCAGGAACAAATAAAATAATGATGTCAATGAAACAATCAGTAAGAGCTGTGGACTTTGAACCTCATTCTAATATTACGCAATATTTAACTAGTGAAATTAACAAGCTGAATAAGCAAATTATTAAAAAAATCAAGGAGTCCGTTGATAAGCAGTTTGCACATATAAGAAATGAAATTCTAGAAATTAATACTAACCCTCAAAAGGCGAATAGTAATAGACAGGTAAGCTTTATTGCAGGAAATAGTGCTAATACTTTAAATAACTCAAGTGGATCAAATCATAGTAATACAAATAAAAATAATAGCGATTCTAGTACAAGTAAATCCACAAAACAAGACAATCCTTTTGACGGGTTTGGAATGGCTGGAGCGGTTACCAAACAAGTTAGGAGCCTTGCTTCGGGCTCAATGCTAGATCCGATGGCTGCAATATCTAAGGCAATGGAAACCTTTAAAATTGCTCAGTTAGAACAGTTAAAGATTACACAAAACTTCTCTTTGAAACCAGAATATAAAAACAAAAATGGAAATACAGATTGGTTAAAATTAGATAATGATACTGGAAATCTAATGAATAATGTACGTGATTTATCCACTCTTTACGGTATTGATTATGAAAGAATGTCTAAGGTAGCTGGTATAGCATCAAATGTAACAGGAGATAAACAATCTGCACGACAATTTGTTGATCAAGCTTCTAAGGTTTATCGCTTAGATAACAAATCAGACTTAGTTGAAACAATTGCTCCAGGATTACAGACAATTATGGCACAGTTTAAATTATCTGTCTGGGAGTTGGATGGAGTAGTTAACTCTTTTGCTGTTGCTACGAGTCAAACTAAAGCGAACAGTGAAGATGTTATGAAGGCTATGTCAAAATCGGGTACAGCACTCCATTCAGTGGGAGTGAATGCAGAAGATGCTGTGACATTAAATGCTTTAGCTATTCAAACTTCAGGAGAAACAGGGGAGAATGCAGGTGCAGCCATAAAAACGATTGCAGAGCGTATTACTTTACCATCTGTTTCTAAACAATTAGAAAATTATGGTGTAAAGGTATTTGAAAAAAATGAGAGTGGTATGAAAGTACGTCGGAATTTCATTGATATCCTATCAGACACCGCGAAAGCAAGCAAAAATAAATATATTGGAGAAGATAAAGTAAAATCCATTCTGTATGGAGAAGGTGGGGCAAATCAGCCACCAAAACTGATGTCCTTTTTAGAGACCATGCATAAAGAGGGTATAAATAACAGTAAGGATTTATCGTATTGGAAAATTAAGCAAGAAATTAATGAATTTAAAAAAGATCCTGCGCGTCTTCAAGAAATGATGGCTGTGACAATGAAATCACCTACTGTGACAATGGAACGAGCTGGGGTATCTGTTAATAACGCATTAGTATCAGTATTAGATGCGCTAAATCCAGAGGTACAAACTTTAGCAAAAATTATTACAAACTTAGCCCAGGGAATGGAGAAACATGCAGGGCTATTTGCACAGTTAATTACGATTTTAGGTAATGCCTTGGTAGGTTTTGGTGCTATTCATGGAGTAAAACGATTAGGTCAATTGAGTAATTATGAAGAGCATTACAAGAAAGCTACTATGGAAAACAAATTCTTTGGTGGTACATCTTTAACAAATCGTAAAGTGGACGGAGCGATAGGGTTTTTAAATGATCATGTTTTGGGGGAGAGCCAAGATTTACGCAATCAAGTAAATAACAAAAAGTTCTATCGTGCGGCTATGAAAAATGATACGTTAAAAAGTTATTTTGAAGAATTAGCGAATTTAAAAGAGGATAGAAAGAATGAGATAAAAGAATATGTAAAAGATCATGGTGGAAAAGCTGAAAATATGTCCGATTTTCTTAGCATCATGGATGAATCTAAAGGCTATTATAAGGGTGAAAAGAAAGAATTAACAGCTGATGAATTACATACTCGTTCAGCCTATAATGCTCGCAACCTTACCCAAAGTAAATTATTAACAGATGTTTTTACCACAAATTTCTCAGAGCATTTAGTCAATACCTTATCAAATAGAACTAACTTTGACAGTATGAATGAGAATCAAAAATCAACAGCTGGTCGTTTGGCTCAAATGGATGATCAAAAACGTATTGGATTTGAGACCTATCTAGATCAAAACTATCAAAGTGTAGGCAAATCAATAAATAATATGGATGGACTTAACAAGGCACTCGATGAATATGAGGCTAATAACCGTAAGGCTACTATACAAACAAGACAAAGTACCACTGCGTATAGAGATTTATCGAGTGCTGTAAAAAAAGTAGCTGATGAAGCTGAAGGTGCATCAAAGAATAGAATGCAGGGTTTTCTTGATTTTCTTGATACTATCCCACAGCGAACAAGAGGAGCTGGTGGGGCTATTATGGGACTTGCACGCAGCGTAGGGAAATTTGCTAAACAATTAGCTATTGCAACCGCTGTTGGTGATGTTTTATCAAATTCTGCTGAGAGCTTAGGGTTAACGCCCAAGCAAACAAAAATACGAGATTATCATAATCAAACCGCAGGTGCCGCTGAAGCATATGTTAAATATGAGGAAGATGAAGGCTGGAGTGGCTTTCTAAGGGGAGCTGGACTAGCGTGGAATGGAATTACAAATCTTTTTTCACCAGGAACTCCTGATGTAGGTATTAACGAGGTAGGAGTAATTAAGGATTGGCCTATTATCGGGAAAGGAGGATTTAAAGAGGGATTTGAGAATTGGATTAAGAAAGAATATGGAACATCAGATTGGAATGAAGCTTTAGGAAAAGAGAATGAGAAAAGGGCAAATGATGCAAAATCTAAAGGTCAAGATGGGAATTATTCAAAAGCATCTTTAACAGATTTAACACAATCGTATTTAAATCAAACTGGAATGTATGCTAAGAAGCAGCAATTGGAAAAAGAAGAGTTTATAGATCAATATACGAAAGCAGCCATCTCTGAATCAGAGCAGAATATGCGAAGGGATGATGCAGAAAAAGCTCGTAAAGCCCGGGAAAATAAAATGTTAGGTGAGGGTCAATATGATTCCTTTTCTTATGATGATTTAAAATCTCGTATTCAAGAGAGCCAGAAAGTTGCTAATAATAAGGGAGAACTTAACTTAATTACCGCCCTTTTAGATGGTGTGAAAGCTGACTCAAAAGAGTATATGAAACTTAGATTACAAGTAATTCAACAAGAGCGCGAAGCTTACAAAAAAGAGATGGACGAGCTTCATAATTTTACTCAACAGCGAGAAGCTGAGTTGGAATATTTAGAAAAAAACGGAAAAAGATATACTGAGGATCCAGAAACTAAAGAAAGAATAGAGACGGATGATTATAAAAAAATTAAAGAATCTGTTGAAAGAAGTAAGGACAAAGAAAAGAAATTAAAAGCTGATTTTGATCTAGAATATAAGAAAAAACAAATTGAAGCACAACGTATTAAAACAGAATTTTATGTTAACGACACTCAGAAAGGGTTTTCTAGAGCTCAGGCTAAGAAACAGTATAAGGATACATTAAATGCTATTAGCATGAACACAGAGAGCCCTACTTATATTGATTCGCAAATTGTTTCAAGCCAATCTATGATTGGAGAAATGAAAAGTAAACTGGCAAATCTGCAATCCCAACAGTTAGCAGATCCAGATGGTCAGTTACAAGATACTATTCAAGGATTGAGTCAACAAATCGCAAGTGCTGAATTAGAAGTTAAAAATTTAAGGATACAAAGGCTTACAGCTTGGAGACATGATTTCGGTAATAATATGGATGATTTGGAAATTAAGTACATGCAGGAACGTGTGAACTTTGGACCAAGTATAGGAGATGATAGTTTCTTAGCACGTGACCTAAGAGTAAGAGAATTACAAGATCGTAAATCACTTATAGATAAGACCTTAGCGGTAAGAATTGCAGAGCGAAATAGTGGTAAGTTTGAAGAAGGTTCATCTGAATACGAACAAATCATGAAAGATATTCGAGAATTGACAAAGCAATCTTTACAAGCACAGATTGGTATCCACCAAGAGTTAAGAGCACAAATGGGTGGAACGTTTAATCTTCCTGAAGGCGTACAGGTTATGTCTCAGTATGATTATCTAACAAGTAAAGGTACACATTCAAACTTTAGTGTTCAATCAGGAGATATGTATGTCAATATTACTTTACCTAATGTAACTGGACAAACTTCTAGTCAACAGTTAGCGAATCTTGGAATGAATTTAGGAAAAGGGTTAGCACAAGGTAGAACAACACCACTACGAAATCAGTTAAATTCAGCCCCTTGGGGATATCCAACATTCTAATTACAAAACCCCATCTAATTATTAGGTGGGGTTTCTTATAATACTAAGGGGTGATTAAATGGCACAACAAAAACCAAGTAAATCTAATGATGATGTATTTAAACGTAAATTATTTTATGATAACGGGATTCGTTTTGTACAAGTAAGGGGGCGTATGACTGGCGATTATAAGCCACCAACACCAGTATTAAAATCCCATATAAACGAAAATATTCAATCTTCTGCAGGATTGGTAGGGAAAGGGACTTCTCATTATTCTACTACCATTCAATTTTTATTTGCGAGCAAAGAGGAATTTGCAGATTGGCTGCAGTTTATTGGTACAGAACACAAATACTATGATGAAAAAGGCACGATTTATTTAGGGATTGTTAATGGTGATTTAGATATTAAAACAGCAGAATTTGAGACGAAATATATCATTACTGTAAACCTTATGTTAATTCGAAAACAAGATTTCGAATATCGTCATCAATATCCTTTTATAGATATTGAAAATCATTGGGCGCAAACGTATATAGATGAAATGCAAAAAAGGGGCCTTGTCACTACTTATGCTAGTGATGGAACACCTGTACAATATTTTCAACCTGAAGTTTGGATTACAAGGGCTCAAACGGCATCCTATATGACAAGGACTTTTAAATACATCGAAAAGATATTGAGGGGGTATTAAAAATGCCAAAGCGATGGTTAGATGTGGGTCCAAAGGATTGGTTTTATCGCGCAGTATTAGAAACAGATAATATGTTTATTGATGCAAAAAAAGAAGAAACCTTATTTAGTGGAAAAACCTATAACCAATTTATTGGTGGCAAGTCACGTCAGGTTCATAATTTTACTTCAACAGAGGGACAAACCAAGTTTGAAGTAAGTGGATATAAACCTGATTCTAGGGAAATGGTGTTTGTTTATATTGATGGGGTGCCTACACTTCCATCTAAACTTGAGGATAATTTTATACATATTGGTTACCCGTTAACCAATGGAAGAGAAGTTAGTATTCTTTTATCTGGTGTAGTGGAAATGCATGAAGGAGATCATACACCTGAAAACTGTCAGATTTATCCTTTGATGAGCGGATGCTCATTAGCATATCCGGCAAAAAAGTTAGAAAAAGCAAATAATTACGTATTTGATATCACTTACTCTTTAAATGAAATAGCAGTTTGCATGAACAAGAAGTTAAAGAGAATACATGTAGATGTAAATGAAGATGAATCCATACAAGATGCGCTTACAAGAACCTTAGGATTTAAACGAGACTGTTTTACTATAATTAATGGATATCTTTATGTATCTTATAATTTAAATCAATTTCCTATTTATGTAAATTATAATTATCAAAAGGGTGCTCAAATCAAAAATAGGCAGGGAGAAAAAGTTGTCCCTATGTCAAGTTGCGCACTCTATAATGATAGATTCTTTCCTGATATAACGATATATAGAGGAGAGTTTTTTACTTTGTTACAACGTTTTAGAATGAATATTTATAATCGATATACAGATAGAGGATATGTGAATAATACAATTAAGCAAACAGAGAGATACATTAAAGATAAAGATAAGATTGTAGGAAAATGGTATGCCGAATCAGTCTTAAATATATTAGATGAAAAATTTAATGATGGTTGTTATGTATTTCCACTTTACGCAGATGATTCCTTTCAACCTGAGGTATGTGTAACTAGAGCTGAAGCAATTGTATATTTACATAGATTTACAGAATGGGCACTAGAAAGATTTAGATAGGGGGGAATAAGGTATGCCGAACGTATTTGATCATAGAACTCCTGCGCCTCAGTTGTTAAATGACGTAATGAGAAAAGTTAATGCTTTAGGTCATGAACCTAGGGTTATTATTGAATTTGACAAAATGGCCTATGTACCAGGAATGAAAAATAAGTTTGAAGTTTGGGACAGAATTCGAGAAGCATCTATTGTGCATCAGGCAGCAGAGGCGACTTTAACAACACCAGTAGCAGGTGCTGAGCCAAGTTCTGTTACAAAAGGTGGAGAGTCAGGGAATAGATTTGAGTATATTAAATGTGCCTTAAATAAATGGGTAAAACATTATAAGTGTCCCAATGTTGCTTATTTCTTTCTATTAGCTGTAGCGAAACATGAAACAGGATTTGGAACATTGGGACAAGGGAAACCTGAAAATGGAAGTTATATAGTAGGATATGGTTGCCCGGGTTCATGCAAGCCTGCATATAAAGGTATAGATACCCAAGCGAAGTATGCTGCAAAACGTTTTTCCGAGGCAATGAGGAGCAGATACGGAAAAATTTCTAATGGATATATGGATGCTAGTGATGTTGATTATTTCCATGAAGGTGGAGATAAAGGGTATAAAAAATGGAAATGGTCAGCAGATGGACCTAACTGGAAAAAACTTGTGAAAAGCTATTTTGATAGAATTATTGGTGAATCTAGTCAAAAAAAATGGCATTGTAAAGAATCTGGTTCTATTATTAATAAAAATCTGTTTCCAAAGCATTCTACAAATCTAAATGTTTCGAAGAAGGAAGACTGTGGTTGTGAGAAAGCTGAGACTTATACAATTGAGGAACAAAGGAAAGAAGTTCATAATGCAAGCTCTAATGCGTTATCCGGTGCTACTTTTCCTGTTGAAGGAATTTCATTTGGAAATGGTGCGAAAGTATCTTCACACCATATGAAACATAAGGGCGGAGGTGCACGTTCAGGGCATAAGGGTACTGATATTGTACATACATCCCAAGGTAAGATTAATGGTATGTGGGTAGTAGCGGCTTGGGCTGGACATGTACATAAGGCTTATAAAAGTACATCTTATGGTAATTGTGTAATGATTCAACATGATAATGGATATATGACAGTTTATGCCCACATGCAAAATAATTCTTTACAGGTTCGAAAAGGTGATTTAGTTACTCCAGGAACACGTTTAGGGAAAGTCGGAAATACAGGTCAATCTTATGGCGCCCATTTACACTTTGAAATTTGGAAAGGTGAATGGATTTATGGTGGAAATAATCATATTGATCCATATCCTGTTTTAACAGGTGCTCAAAAATTAGGAGTAGCACCAAGCGGTAAAGATAATAATGGAGGCGGTAATACGGACGGAAATGATAATAGTACAGGAAATGGAAGTGGTGTTAGTCAACCACCACCCCAAATGACCATTACCCAAAATATTAAGTTTAATAAGTGCTTTGATAAGGATGCAAATCTGGATGGGAATTGGCATGGACAAGAGAACATAACCCATTTTACAGCTTGGTCAACAGGTGAAAAGTATTTAGGTTTTAATGAGAATATTGCCAAAGGAGCAGTTGAAGATTTTGGATATAAACATAACTTCTCTTCAGATGGATTTTATGAATATGCTTTCTATGCAGATCTTAAAGAAGGAGATTCCGTAACGGTTACATATGACGGAATGATTGTAAAACGATATACAAAAGAGAACAATACAACACAACCTACATATGAACCTCCAGTTTATGCAAAATGGGTTGCAAGTGATATACAAGGGACCAATTCACATATATTAGATTTCTCCTTAAATAATGTAAGTGGTGAGGCTGTATTTGGACTAAAATGCTTTAAGGTAGTGGAAATTGAAACTCAATACGGTGCACAATATGTTGATGAAAGAATTAAGGCTCGTAAACGTGATGTATGGGTTGATACAGGGGCATTTGTATACGATAAAACCTTTACAGTAGACCAAGATGTATTACAGTGGGAGATAAATAGCCATTTTGACGCCAGAGTCGCAACTGCAAGAATTACTTTAGACAATAAACATGGTATTTATTCTCCTACATATGAACGAGCCAATATCTTCCCTGAAAATTTAAGAGAAGCAGAGATGTCATATTATGAGAATGGTGCAATCAGACATGTGTTAAGTGAAGCTACCCCAGTACGTATTTATGCAGGCTATGGTGAAAACCTAGTAAGGGTTTTTACAGGACGTATAAGAGGAGAAATTGAGCAAAATTCTGATGAAAAAACAATTACTATTAATTGTGTAGATATGTACGATATGTTAGAAGAACATGTTTTTGATAGGGTCCTAACTTTTCCTCGAAGAGATGAGATACATGGTGATGAAAAACAACCAGTAACCATGTGGGTTAAATCATCTATTATTCATAATATCGTAAATGAGGCAGGAATGATTGGATGGAGAATCCATGAAGATGATTTGAGATATGCTGATGCAATCATTGAAGAAACGTATTATATTGATATTGATAGGGGTGGGAAAAAGGCAATCGTCTGGGATACTAAAAGTCAACAATATGTTGAAAAAGATATAGCAACTGTACAAGATGCACAAGGTTATAAAAATCCTTATGTACAGGCGATAGATTTTTTAGAAGGTACAAGGGCATCTGATGCGGTTCATGAAGTGATTGGAGATATTATGTATCGCTCCTACTGTGATCGTTATGGAACATTTAGATTGGAAAATATCCGTAAAATTAATGCAAGTGAGGCAAAATGGTCATTTATAGATGGTGAGAATTTATATTCTCTTTCCACTTCTATTGACCATTCTCGTATACGTAATCATCTTATTATTGTTGGTAATGGTGGGCAAATTGAGCATTTTGTAGATAAAGATCTTCTTATATCTACAAAGGGTAATATGAGAACGGCTAAGATTGTTGCTGATTGGATTGATGAGCGATTTGGTTCAAATGCAAGAGGAACCAAAGAGGATATTTCGAACAAATTATTTTTTGATATGAAAAGACAAGCCCGTACTTTTAATGCCGTTGTTAAAGGAAATCCAATGATAGAGTTATTAGATGGTTGTTATGTTTATGATAGTAATACTTCTAATGCAGGGTATTATGTCATAAAAGGGAACCGACTTGTTGGAAATAAGGAAGGGATGTTAAATTTCCTAGAATTTACTTGGCATGACAAAGAGAATTATTATAGCTAAAAAAACAAGGAGATTCCTACAGAACGTTAGGAATCTCCTTGTTTTTTCTTATAATGCTATGGAAAGCGAGGTGGGAAAATGGCGCAAAAGAGTCATATGAACGTAAATGATGTATATCCAATACTTGATATGATCAATAGAAAAGTTAATCAAGGAAAGGGAACAAGACACCATTTTACTAGTCCGCTATTCAATAATGATAACGACAATGGTGTAACAACATTGAATTCTTCTCAATGGCAAGTAGAGTCATTTGAAGTCATAAGGGAAACAGAAAATTCAATAGCTAATCATGTAATTAATGAGATTAGAATTATTTATCGAAATGGTGCAATAGATAAAATCTCTTTAGTCCGTGGGCTCAATCCACCTGTATCTGATGAAATTCAAGATTATGAGTACATCAACAATATTATGATTACAGAAGTTTCTATAAGAACAGAGTGGTTTGGTAAATCCCAAGAAGTTGTTGCAAAGATTATAAGGGAAAATGATTACGGTAATTTTAAAAAGGTTAAACTTACGTATTTTGACTCGGAATGGGGCTCGAGTGAGGAAGAAATCGAAGAAGATTCTATACCGTCTAAATATGAAAATCCATCTGATTTTTATAACGGTAAATATAGTAATTATGAAGAAGTGATAGTAGAAGATTATGTAGACTATGCAGAAATAGGATATGCATCTAATGAAGAAATTGAAATCTCTCCAGATGGTTGGTCTGATGGATACAATCCATCGTCTCCTGTAGATGTGAATGTGGAACTCGGACCAAAGGTAACAGATGAAATTTAGAGAGGAGGTCCTACATGAGTTTTGGAGCAAATGTAGTAGTTGGAGGGGAAATAGATAGAGTAGGTAGATTGGGTGGTGGACGTTTAGATTATCCATTTATGCCTACAAAAACAGTTCCTTATATAAAGGGGAAAATTTTAGAGGTACTAGGTACTTTAGGGCACTTTGATATTCAATTTATCCCTGATTTTGATATTGAGCTGGTTTCCGTAGCTGTAGGAGCGTCTAGATATCATTCCTTTGATAATTGGAGTTTGTTTATTGGAGATGATCATAAAAATAACTACATATTTGATGAAATATATACGAAGGATTTACCAGAAGGTGCTTATTTAATGGCTGTGAAAACAGTAAAAGCAGGTACCCCAATTACATTCCGCTTTGATAATAAAGGTGGGCAATCGAAATATGTTTGGATAAACTTTCAATGTTTAAGGGATAATCCCAACAAATAAGAGAGGTGGATATAAATGCCTTGGGTAGAGGAAACATTAAGACACGATAATTTTTTAGATGATATGTTTGATAAAGTATTTAGAAGATTTAAAGATAAATCAGGTAATTACTGGTGGCAGAATTTTAACAATCAAGTTTCAAAAGTAGATCTATATAAAATTACTTTTGAAAAAGGGTTATTTGTAAAAGGAGAAGAGGGATATCTAACCCCTTTTGAATCTCGAGAAGGTATGTTATGCATCACTCGGCATATGATTATGCGTAGGTGGGATAATGAGTATTTAGCATTCGCACAGTCAACAGGGGCTGTAAAAATTAACACTAAAGATATTCCTAGAGAAAAAGAAGGTTTCTTAGAATGGATTTCTAATTTTTATAGAAAATCTGTAGACTATACAACTGTTTATTCATACACACTAGACACATATGCTGGATATACGCATTATGTATCACCTAGTGGTGAACTTGCCCCAGTTACTATCATGAGTGAAAATCATGGTTTGGATATATTTAGGGATAGCATGGATATAGAGTACTACGGTGAGGATGAATACTATGAAAGTATGAAACAATCACCGATTATTACCATGCAATTAAAAGGAGATACAGGTGATTTAGTTGCCTCCATAGGGAAATTAAATTATCGAACTAATACGAATTGGTGGGGGGACTCTTTAATTCAGTTAAAAGGTGTATTTGATGAGACAAGTGCATTTTTCACATTAAAAGTAGATTCGGCTCCTAGCTGGGAAAATAATATGGTGACTTTAATTCCCTTTTTCTTTGGAAATCTAGTATCTAAAAATACATCTTCGAAAAATGAAACACCAATCGCTATGCTTGGAGGTAGGCAAGTAGGAGAATTTTTTGACTTCGATAGTATAGGGACTAAAACTGAAATTTTACAACCTATCACAAGAAATTATGTAAACCATCCATCAAACGGAGTAGATTCCGTTATGATCAAAAAAACAAAATATGGAGCACGTTATCAAGAACATTTTTTACGTTGGAACGTGCCACCTAATCTAATGCCACCTACTCGTGAAGAATTAAGACTGGTCAAAAATGCACAAGGAACCGAGAAGGAGGAAGAATATGCTCGTAAGTACCCAAGGGCATGGAATTATTTAAGATATGGTTACTATCAATACGATTTTCATGCATCTAGGTATAGTAATAAGATTCATACATCTCGTGCAACAGTCATGCATCCTGAAGATGGGGTATTAGGGTATATTCCTAATATCGTACTTCTGCCCGTTATTAATGTTTCCGAAGGTGAGAAGTTAGTGTTCCCTTATTGGTGTGAAGAATGTAATGAATCTCAATATCAACCTGAGGTACCTAAAGAATCTACTAAATTAGAGTGGGGAATTGCTAAGAGTACAAGCGAACTGAATAATCTTCATGTGAATTTAGGAGATTCAACCAATAATTCTAATTCCAATTCTGATAAAGGTAATAAATTTTCTTATTATTGCGATGGGGCAGTAAGGGCACAAGCAGTAGATGATACTTATTGGAATCCCTCTGTTATTACGCAAGATTATTTGGCTAACAGCACAGATGGTATTGGAAAGGAATTAAGCAAATCGTTCTGGGAGGGGCGAAATGATTGGTTAGATTATTTACAGGAACCTCAAAGTCAGTATCATTTGGATAACTCTAAAATAAAAATTGAAGATTTTCATAAATTTTTATGGAAAACTTTAAAAGATATTAAAGAGGAAGGTTATAGTTTACAAGATAGATGGCTAGATTTTAACGAGTGGGGAAAGGCAAATTTACCTTGTTTAAATGAATTGCAAAAAGCCTCAGTATTTATGTCAGCTAAACTCAATAAACCTGTCTTATTTTTCCCAGGTTCAGAGGGGTTTTTAAAGGGCGATATATTAGATAAAATGCTTCCTTTAATTAAGAAAGTACCAAGTGCTATATATGATTGGATTGACTTTAATAACGTATTTATTGAAAACGAAGATGATACAGGTCTTGTTGGAGCTTGGGTAATGGATAGTTTTGCTACAGCCATGCATAGTAATGGGAAAAAGGAAAATATTTTATCTTCTTTTCGTTCTTTAGTTAACTTTGAACCTCAGGTGCTGCTTTATAATATTTCAGCTGCCAAGGCACATCGCCCATATGACTATATAAAACCTAACCTGGGTTTTGGCAGTCATGTTGTTGATGGAGAATATAAAGCATATTATTTACCGGATATGACTAATGATAATTATATACCTTACGTTGCCGCAGAAGTAGCTGTACATGAGATGGGCCATGCATTATCTAATTATGGATATGACATATTAGGTGAAAAACTACATGAAATGCAAGAATGGTTAGATATTAGTGGTTGGATCGAGAATATTGATGGTTCATTTAATGAACTAACGAAAAGCTCGCCGGGTACAGCGCTAGATAATGGAAAACTTGCTCCGGTATCAGATTATGGATGTTTTAGCCCGGCCGAAGACTTTGCTGAGGCCTTTATGATGTATATCATTAATAGACAGTTTTTAGCTAGCAATTTTAAAGATAAACACGATTTTATAGTTAATAAATTAAAAGAAATGGGTATTGATTCAAAAATGTAGGAGGTAAAATATAATGATTCTTAAGATAAAAAGAGGAGAAGATTTTGCCTTTATTGATAATGAAGGTGATATTCAGCATAAAGTCAGAGTAAGCGGTAATAATGAATCTCTTGTAAAATCCTTGGATAATATTTTGAATGTTCAAACTGGAATAAGGTTTAGAGGAGAGATTAAGGGGATTCCACCTAAATTAATTACAAAGGACGGAAAAAATCCTTCGACAATCAATAAATCTAATAAATTATATCTTATGGAATATTTTAAAAGAGACTTAGAATTACAAGGCTTTACCGTGGAAATTATAAAAGCGTAGAGGTGATTTT
The DNA here is from genome assembly GCF_041360755.1 of Bacillus sp. RCC_6_1. Taxonomy (NCBI): domain Bacteria; kingdom Bacillati; phylum Bacillota; class Bacilli; order Caryophanales; family Bacillaceae; genus Bacillus; species Bacillus sp. RCC_6_1. Next base: position 716,648 of record NZ_JBFUPV010000001.1, on the reverse strand, counting down.
GATATGGCATTAACTCCCGTTCCTAATTTATCAGTACCGCAAAATAAAGGGTTTAAAGGAACTGATTCACTACCAATTATACATTCAATTAGATGGAGGCATTTACCATCGAGGTACATTTTTAAAGACGTAGATGATGTAATTACATATCATTCTCATGGGCCACTTACTATAGATATTAACAAGCATGGTGTATCTTATCTTGATGTTTATTTCCTAAAAGATACTGATATTGTTGAAGTAACAGCATATATCAGATTTTTAAGAGAAAAAGATCAGCTATTAATAGAGGAACCCTATAAAATTGGAGAGGCTGGGGCAGTAATTGCTCTAGAGGATGATGAAGTAAACCATGAATTAAGGAGAGTTAAAGGAATTGCTTTTACGCAAAAAGACTTAGGTGATGGTACACCTATGTACGACTTTATGAATATGTCTAAAGAAGGCATTTATGAAGTCTGGATAAAAGTAATTACAGGGTTAGGAAAAGAAATGCATTTAAGGGTTCCTTTTCAATGGGACAACTTGGTGCCTAGCATTCCTCCAGAAAAAGATGGTCATGATTCTGATAATGCGGGCAAGGATAACAAAAAATCAGAATATAATGATGAATATTACGTGACGATTGTAGAGGGGGACTCAGCTTTTACTAAAAGGCCTTCTACCCATTTTAGAATGGCAGGTATAGGTATGTTAAAAGATGCGGGTTGTTTTAAAAGAATAGAGACTCCTGTATTAGAACCAATTTCAAGGCCTTCAAAAATACAGATTATTAATGATATCCCAATTAGTAGCTGTGGTTTAAATTTAATTACATCACGATTTAATAAGGTAGTAGGAGAGGTTGTTACATTCTCGCTTGTACACACAAATAAATCTGGTATTCTACGTATTGATACGAACTATGATAAGAATGGTTTAAAGAGTCTTGGGAATGGAACGTTTAAAGTTATTAATAAGGGCGTATATAAAGTTACATTTATTGTAACGTATAACGATGGACAAGAATGTATAACTGAGGGGACTATTATTGGCGAATTTATTTGTGAATTAAACATTACTGGTCCTTCTTTAAAATCACATGTAGGAGATTCAATTGTTCTTCATTTAGACCATGGACAAAATAGTTCAGCTTCAAATATTGGTGTACTTGTTCAAACCCCTCCTAAAGTCATGCAGACAGGAAATTACACTTTTACTAGTAGTTCACCAGGAGTATATTCAATTAAATTTATCGTTGATTATGGTTTTGGAGTTTGCGAAAAAATAGTGAATATTGAATTTATCTCAAAAAATATTCCCCCTGAAAAACCAGAAGGTGAAGGTGGAAAACCAGAAGGTGAAGGCGGAAAACCAGAAGGTGAAGGTGGAAAGCCAGAAGGTGAAGGCGGAAAACCAGAAGGCGGAGGTGGAAAGCCAGAAGGCGAAGGTGAGAAACCAGGTAAAAATGTACTAAAATGCGGACAAACAGCACAGGGTGGCATGGGATATGGGGAATATATTCATGCTGTAAGTGAAGAGGGCATCTGCTATGTGGAGTATGATTTCTTCTCTGCACCAGATAGAATGCGAGTATTTGTTAATAATGAATTGATTTATGATACTTCACGTAAAATGGATAAAGAAGGAAGCCCATTTGGTTTTTATTATAAACCTGATGATGGGGAATTAAGAGTAGTAATGAATGATGGCCAAGATAAAGGGAGCAGGTGGAGTTATACCCTGTATTGTGGAAGTAGTGTACCTTCGGATGTAAAGCTAAAAGCTAAAATTATTAATTAGACATAAGTGTTGTTAACAGAATAAAAAGACTACTTATAATAAATTTAAGTAATTAGTTGCAACTTATTACCTACTCATAACGATAACTAAGTTGCAGAATAAGGGCGGGTAAGATCTCGTCCTTAATTAATAGAAAGAGAGGTGTAGAAATGCCGTATATTGATAGCACACCTGCACTTTCCCCTTATAAGGTTCGTGAAGGTAACTTACAACACGGTTTTATGGATTTACTGATTAAACACGGCTGGACCAAAGTAGTAGAGTTTAAAAAAGCTGTAACAGGTTCTTATTATGTTACAGATCATCCTTTAGAAGGAAGGCATGATGAAAAATTTACAGTTGCCAATCATATTATTCTACGTAATGCACGAGGTGATTTGTTTGGTTTTGCTGTAGTTGCAGATTGGAAGGAGTTTACTGCTCATGATAAAGGGATTCCATATTACAATGCTTTTAAATCAACAGCTACTGAAAAAGAGGCCCTTATTAACTATATGGCCAAAGAATTTGAAAAAAGAAAAGTAAATACATCTCTTTATTTTTATATGTTGGAAAAATTACCAGATGTAAAAGAGGGAGATAAATTATTTACCCCATGGGGAACGGGATCTAGTGCAGATGAAAAACGACTTCAAATGGCTTTAGATATTGAAGTTACACAAATTGATTTTAAATCTACAAGTGCTGGTTCAGAATTTGTAAAACAAGCGAATCCTATTGTGATGCAGTCGCCTATTGTAGAGTCATCTCTACGTTCACCATTACTTGAAAATATTGATTACCCTTATATGCATACAAATTGGTGGGTTGATTCGGAAATTAATATTAAAGGACATATTGACAGTAATAGTCTTTTCTTAATTATCCAAACGGATAATACACCAATGTGGGAAAATAATGTCGTACCTATTGTACCGATTTACTTTGGCGATATTGAAGCAATAGATGAAGGTGATCCTGCTATCGCATTATTCGCAGGAACTGTTCCAAAAGGTACTGATACAAATGGCGTTGCTGCTTATAACTTTGATGATATTAAGATTAAAGGTGGGCGTCAAATTATGCCTGTCCTGAAAAAATATCCTTCTAATCCATCTAATGGTGTTGACTCTGTAATGGTGAGTCGTACTAAATTAGGTTCTCGTTATCAAAGTTATTACTTGTCTTGGAATGCACCTGCACAAGATATGCCTCCTAAGCGTGTATCTGAAGTAGGTAATAAACAATACCCACGAGCATGGGAACGAATTAATAATTATCAATTCAATCCTTCACGTTATTCGGATAAAGTACAAACTTCATTTATTTATCTGATTCATCCAGAAGAAGGAGTAAGAGGATATTTAAAGAACTCTGTAGGATTTAATTCAATTAATATGGGATCTAGTGAATTAAGAATTCGTCAAGAGAGTTGTCCAGAAAAGGTTTTTGATGTATATCAGTGTGTCCCAGTTAGTGCAATTTCACCACTAACGAAGCGACCATCCACACAATTTCGACCAATGGGATTAGGGTTGTACAAAGAAGCACTAAATACTTCTAAGAAACCAGCAGCGAATAAGACTCTAGTTAATGTTTCTAACCTAAAAGCTACAAATCCACAAGAAGGAACTGTATTACTTACTTGGACAAATCCGAATGATATGGAGCTCTCAACGGTTAACATCTTCGTAAATGGTATGAAGTATGCAACAGGTGTCACTGAAGTAGAATCATATACTATTAAAAATGTGACAAAAGGAAATGGTGTAAAAATTAAACTAGTTTCTGTAGACATGAAAGGAAATGAATCTGCAGGTATTGAAGTATCTGTGAACGTAATGTAGTAATGCAACTTACATGTTATGAAAGAAAGGTACCTACCTATAATATACATGACATAGAAGAATTGCTATTTATAAAACTAATTAACCTATTATTAAAATAAAATGATGAAGCGGGTGATGAGATGCCATATATTGATTCAACTCCTCAGGATTATCCCTCTAAGTTTGAAGAAGATAACTTGCAGGACGTATTTGCACAAATGTTAATTGATAACGGTTGGACGTTAGTGAGGAACTTTTATAAAGCTGCGGTAGATACTAGGGCGTACAATCGCCGAACGGATCAAGTCAATTATGCAATTGCAAGACATACCATTTTTAGAAATGCAGATGGGAAATTACTAGGTTTTGCGACAATTAGCCAATTCCCTCTTAAGTACAAGTATGAGAAGAAACAACCTATTCGTAGACCTCACGATGATACCGATCCTAATGATCCTAACTTTAAAATGAAACCTACTTGGGATGAATGGATTAAACAAAAGTATGTAGATAATACAACAAGAACAAACTTGTATTTCTATATGTTAGAAAAGTTACCAAACTCTAATCTTGTTAAAGAAGATGGTATTGTTTCAATCGTTACTATGCCAGGTATGGGTGGTACATCCTTTGAGCAAGACAGAGATAGGGATAGAGATGACTGGTCTAAGTGGTGGTATGAATATTTTGAAGGAAACTACCATGTAGAAGATAGAGACTACGATCCAGAAGACTTAATTTATGAGGAAAAATTATTATCAGCTTCTCCTTTCCATGTAATACGTTCAGCACTAGATATTGAAGTGTTAGAAACACGTTGGGATACTGATATGCAAGAAGCGGTAATTGAAAAAGCTGATCCTCGTGTAATGCAGTCACCAATCGTTAAGACTACATTACGCGCTGAATTTTTAGAGCATATAAATGATCCTTTATGGCATACGAACTGGTGGACAGATTCAGAAGTTCGTGTCAAAGGTCATATTGATAGCACAACATTTTTCCTAGTTCTTCAAGCTGATACAGCCCCTGTTTGGGAGAAGAATTTGGTTCCGACTATACCGCTATATTTCGGTAAAGTAAATTCTTTAGATGGAGATAAAGATGAAGGCTATGCATTATTTTCAGGAACTATTCCACCTGTAAAGCGTGTGGATTCAACTAGAAAAGAAACTACATTTTCTTGGCGGAAAATTATGCCTGGCGATACAATCCTTTATGTAAATGATGCAACAAAATTACCTGAGGCACCAGCGTTGTTAACGATTAATGGTACAGAGGTAGTTAAACTTATTGAGAAAAAAGGTAAATATTTAACTGTTGAACGTGCGCAACTAGGAACATTCATGCGTGCACCTTATTGGGACACAGGTGCGACAATTGCTCGTCTATCGACTAATAACGCTAGCAAACGAGTGAAGAATGAAGATGTAGTATCTTTATTTGATTTTGATGATCCTGGCGCAACTGTTGGCGAAACGATTTATCCTTTACTTAAATTATATCCACATCATTCTTCAAATGGTGTAGATTCTGTAATGGTTTCCCGTTCTAGATTTGGTGCACGTTATCAGGCTCACTATCTCTCATGGAATGCACCTTCGAACCAGCTACCACCAAATAGAGTAGATGAAATTGGTAAGAAATATCCGAGAGCATATAATCCTGTTGAAAAAACTAACAATTATAAATATCAATTTAATACTTCCCGATACTCAGATAAAGTACACTCCTCTCGAATTTATGTAGTTCATCCTGAAGAGGGTGTGAGGGGATATTTAGATAAAGCAATCGGGTTTAACTCACAAGGAATGAGTGCAACGAATTTACGCGTTGCAAAACAAAACTGTCCGGAAAAGGTTTATGAAATGTATAAACCACATAGTATAGGTGCGGTATCTCCTCTAACGAAGCTACCTGTTACACCTTTCCGTCCTGTAGGTTTGGGGATTTATTCTGAGGACATTAATCCAAATGAAGTTCCTCATGACAATAAGAATGATAAAACTCCTCCAGGAGAAGTGAAGATTACTAAAGTATTAAGTCCAAAGTCACAGACTATTGATGTAGAATTTGACCTTCCTACAGATAAGGATTTAAAGCATGTCAATATCTACTTAGATGGTAAGATCTATGCTACTGGAATTACTGGAACAACTTATTACAGATTAATGGGATTAAACACAGGATTTAAACCTGAGATCAAAATTACTACGGTGGATTCAGCCGGTAACGAATCTGTAGGTATTACTGTAACACCTATAGAGGTTTCTTAATAAATATAGAAGGGGTGACCAATATGTCATTAATTAATACAGATGGATTTTTCGATGTAGATTTGTCCGTGCAACTTCTACCTTTAGATTTAGAGAAGTTGTTTAATGCGGGAGGATGGAGTACTTTAGGGAAATACCGTGCGGTATCGCCTTTAACAGATGCAAATGGAAAGAAGGATCCATACCGAAAAACTTTTGCTGAAACTTTTCTATTTGAATCGAAAGGTAGCGATAAACAACATCGCTACTTTGGATTCACCACAGGTTATGGTGGGAATGTGAGAAAGCTTGGAGAGGAACCTGTAATTTCAAAAGATACATTTTTAGGTGAAATGAAGGATGTAACTCCTAGTGGGGCCAAAAAAACAAAGACAGTATTTGAATTTATGGTTAAACCAGTTATTCCTTCTAGTGTAATTTTATATCGTGAAGATGGTTCAATGATTGACCAAGCTACAACAAAGTATTTAATAGATGGAGAGAAAGGGACTGTAACATTCAATGATAGTCAAGTAGGTAAGGTTCTTTCTACATACTCGCTTACAGATAATGCTCCGGATCTAGTAAAACGCTTATGGTTCTTTACGTTTGAAGGATTTATCCCTACTCGATTTATTTTACGTTCTGAACGCCCTGACTTGGCTGAGTTAGAAGACAAAAAAGGTGGAGTATTTAGCTTTAAAATGAAGAAAGGGAACCAACGTATCCGCGAGAATTCATATAAGTTCTATGATAAATTAACTGGAACAGTACCCCTTGATTCCGCTGATTATACTGTGGACCATGAGGCCGGTACAGTAACGTTTTCAGGAGGAACTGAGCCGTTAGCATTATTCGCTGACTATGAATTAGAATATGTAAAAGATGCAAACGGTAGTTATGGAGATATTGAAGTAAATAAGTTTAATCCGCAAGTTCCAACAGAACTTATGGGGGCCGCTTATGATGCAGTTCGCTTTGTGTATCCTTCATTACCAACAGCCGTATCGTTTATTCCGCAAAATGATATCGGTTTAGGATGGGGACGAGATTCTCAAGTTTATTATTGGGGAAATATTACAAAGGACCGTATCGTTTCTTACTTCCGTTTAGATCCTGCGCCGGATCCTGAAAGTACGTTCTTTGCACCATTATATATTGGACGTCTATCGACAATTGGTAAGACTCCTCGAATGAATAATGTAATTATTGGTGGAGCTCGTTCTGATGATGAGATTCAATATAAGACGGGTATGAAATTAGGACGTAGTGTAGTTGACTATGGTGTAAATACATCTAACGGTAATAGTTCTGTACTTGTACAACGAACTGTTGGCGGGGCAATGTATCAAAAACATTACTTAGCATTTATCACTCATGATGCTGACGTAGATCCAAGCCATGAGTCTCGTTTTAATCCGTCTGTATATTCTAATAAATATCACATTTCGCCAATGTATATTGTTCATCCTTCTGATGGTTATGTGGGTAGACTAGATGAAGTTTATGCGATTCATCCAAAAAATATCTCACAATTAGATGAATTAGAAGTAAAAGAACGATCTGAAAACGAGCAAGTAGGTACAGGAGATGGAGCAATCAAAGAGTTTCATTTATTCCATAGACCTACAATCGATGATGAATTTGAAGTTCGCTTAGTAAGTTCAGCTGGATGTAATACGTTAACTAAAGCGAATTATGTTGAATATAAAGCAGATACACCTCCAGCTGCTGGGAAATTTACAGTAGATGGTTCTACCAAACGATTAATTTTGGGTGATGCTCCAAAAGATCGCGTAGAAGTGATTGTTTCTTATAATTACGCCCAAACATATCGTTACACTTTAGCAGATACACCTAGAACACCTTTCCGTTTAGCGAACATGACTCCATATGCTCCTATTGGACTTGGTTTCTTAAAAGAAAATTTATAATAACCGCAACTAAGTCATGACTTGTACCGAATACTACGGTGCAAGTCTTACTTTGTCGAAAGGTGGGTGGTGGAAAATGAGTAACAGTAAGCATTATTTACTCAGTTTCACTACCCTTTTTTATAATAAAAAGGGATATGTATTCAGGTTCAATCGTCATCAAAATGTACCTAATCTAGATGTTGTCCCATTGGCTTTTGATCCTTGGAATAGGTATAGTGCGTTAGCTTTAGATGATATGAAAATGGGTACAAAAGTGAAACGAGCGGCTGGTGCGATGCACTCTGTATTAGCTGATTACAAAACTATATTTGAAGGCTCCAATTTAAATTTAGAAAAAGGTAGTCTTATTTATATAGCGGAGGTAGGAGAAGCATTAACTAGAGGGGATAAAAGTGCACGACAAGGGGATTTAATAGAAATAACAGAGAATAAGGATTTTTTACGCTTATTTTGGAGAGGTTATTAGTCAAATAAACACAAATCTAGTTAAGAAACTAAACAAATATGACTTGAAATCTAGTAAAAAGTCGATGAATGATACAGAAACTCCATTTGAATTTAAGAGAAGTAATAAGAGGGTTTATAGTGAAAGGAATTCTTATGATTTTGGCTTTTTGAAAGAGTTAATTGGAGAAAATATTAGTTTAGAACTACTCGAGTTATTACCGAGTTTTGGTCATAATCAAGTAAAAGAGTTAGCAGATGTATTATTTAAAAGTGGGAAAATTAATACGGGAGAAAGATTACTAACCTTACAATATGGCGAGAAAGTTGTAGAAATAGCAAAAGCTAATTTTTTAAAAGTGGTTTGGGATGCTCTCTATAGCCAATTGGATAAGGGTAACAAATTAAGTGAATTTGGGAAAGAGCCCAATAAGATTGAGAACTTTAAAGTTATTTTTACAAGTTATCATGATGAAGGAATATTAAAAGGAAAAGATACACCAATTCAAGGCGTTCTGAATTTAGGAGATATAGGTGAATCCTATAAAGGAATTTTAGGTTTTCTACAAAAGCATGAAATGAGTAATGGAAATAAGCTGTTATCAAGTAAGATTGCAAATACGGAAACAGGATCTTTAATTGCATTAGAAGGAAACGTTTCTCAGGATAGTAGAGGGAATTATCATTTATATGGATTAGTCCCATTTGATGTATATGAGGCGTATATTGAACCTAAAATTTACGAGGGTGTGTCTCATATAGCTGCATTAAGTGAAGCGAGTGAAGTCTATAGATTAATGAATCAGAAAGCTTCATTAGATGAAACACAAAACGTACATGATGTAATTATTCAGGGTTTAGGTGCAGGTAAGAATATTTCAGACGTAAGAGTAGATTCAATGACAGTACCAAGGGCAAATGTGAATTATACTTTGAATGATTTTAGTCAGTATATTGGTAGTACCTCTTTCAAGTCTGTAAAACAGCTAATTCATAGAATGGAAGATAGTAAATCTTATCAGTATACGAAGAATAGTGAGAAATTTATCATTGCAGATAAGTATAAAAATGTTCAAAATAATTTATCAGGATTCGAATTAGGTCAGGTTTACCATTCTGGTTCTGAGTCACTGGATATGGAAAAAACACAAAGCAAATCATTTAAGTATGGATTTGAAGATTCAGTATTAAATAGTAACTTTAGTAGTCATTATCAAGCGAATGTTACTACTTTATTGGATAGCACAGAATTTATTCGTGAAGCAGAAAAGTTAAATCTACTTAGTGGAGATAGAAATTACCAAGTTGGTGAAAAGGTTGTTATAAATTCCGGTGAAACATTCCAGATTCAAAATGGCCATTTGAATAATTTAGAGAATGGCGCTAATCGTTTTGCTTTTAAAGGGGAATTAATAGCTATAGAACAGGTCTTTAGCAATGAGGATATGATAGATGTTGAACTTAACGAGTTAAATACAATGCAAACTCACTCTTTATTAAAGGACGCTAAAATAGATGGTTTTTCTTCAAGTGTGTTGGAACAATGTGAAGATGTAGTGGTTACACATGTAGTAAAAAAGAGTGAAAAGAAAAAAACAAATGAAACAAAAATTGAACAAAATATTTCTGTTAAAAATAGTGTAGCTGATTATGAGATAACTATAGAAAATGAAATTAAGTATCATCTAGATAAAGAATTTGACACATTTATTTCAACGACTATCTTAAGTGATCAAAGAGAAATCGTAGTTGATATTTCGAATGACTATGGAGATTTTGGGGAGATAGAGAAGAATTTAGAACTTTATGTAGAAGAACAAAGTGTAGTAAATAAACCCGAAAAGAACATGGAAATTCAGCAAGACACACTAATCAATTCAAAACTTGAAAAGATATTTGAATCTTATATTCAAGATAGTAATGTAGTAAATCAATTGAAACAAGAAGAAGAAATAAATTTAGTGAATTTTTTAGATGCTAAAAGTGAAAAGGTATTGAATACTGATGTGTCAGCCCACATGATAGCAGATGATATACAGAGAGAAGAAAAAGCTCATGTTGATAATCTAATTGGATTGGAATTAGAAAATATAGTTGAAACCTATATTCAAAATAACGATTCAGCAGCGCTTGCAGAACGAGAAGAAGAGCTGAATGAAATATATCTAATTAATGCTGTTCTAGATAATACAAGAGACTTGTATTTATTAGATAGTAGTAGAGCGGATCAAACTGATCATAAAGAACAGGTATATATTGAGAAGTTAGTTAGTTCGAAACATGAAAAGATATTAGAAACGTATGTGCAAAGCGGTAATATGGCAGAACAAAATGAAAATAGAAAAGAAACGCTAGAGACGTATGTACAAAATAGTAATAAAGCAAAACGAATGAACGAAGAAGAACTACATGTCGAGAAGCTATTAAGCACTAATCTTGAAAAAACGTTAGAAACGTATGCGCAAAGTGGTGAGATAGCAGAACAAATTGAATACGAAGAAGAAACAGCTGTAGAGAAATTGTTAGGCATAAATCTGGAAGAAACGCTAGAAATGCATGTGCAAAGTATGGATAGATTGGATCAATTACAACGTGAAGAAGAACTACATGTCGATAAACCACTAAGTATGAATTTGGAGAAAACACTAGAAACGTATGCGCAAAGTGGTGAAATAGCAGACCAAATTGAACGCGAAGAAGAAACAATAGTAGAGAAATTGTTAGGCATGAATCTGGAAGAAACGTTAGAAATGCATGTGCAAAGTATGGATAGATTAGACCAATTACAACGTGAAGAAGAACTGCATGTCGATAAAATGCTAAGCATGAATCTTGAAAAAACACTAGAAACGTATGTGCAAAATGGTGAGATAGCAGACCAAATTGAACGCGAAGAAGAATTACACGTCAATAAATTACTAGATATGAATCTGGAAGATACGCTAGAAGTGTATATGCAAAGTGACGATAGAGCATTTCAAAATCTTCGTGAAGAGGAAAATTACCTCATTAATCTAAGTACAGCAAAATCTGATGGGATAATTGATAGTGTTGTCTATAAGGAAAATACAATGTCAAATATGGCTGAAAAAGACAATGGTATTCTATTGGATTATGTATCAGAAGGTATAGTAGGAGAGACTTATGAAACGTTAATAGAAGAGGTAGAACCATTAATTATTCATAAAGAATATGAAACAATGATACAAGATGTAGAAAACGCATTAAGTGGAAGTGAAGTCCACGTTGCAGTAGAAAGAAAACATTTAGCTCATCTGTTTAACATATTTGATATTGAAATGAACAATCAAGTACTAACCAATGTAGGGAAAGAAAAGGATGCTACCATTGAAGATACAGTTTCAGGTAATCAAACAAATGAAATTGGAGTTGTAGTTACTGATGGGGTTCTTATGAGTTTGGGAGATACCTATGAGTCAATTATTGATCCTACTATTAAAGGTGAAATGGGTGCAACTATAGACACTGTAGTTATAGATGCGAATTTAGCAGATCACAATGCATCAAATGAAGTGGATATTGCAACAATTGAATTCGTAAATAGTGGTAATGATAGAGAAACAACATTAGAAGAAATAGAGTTTGCAGGTTCAGAAAGTAATTGCGAAACTACTATAAATCACTATGATTTTGCGAGTAATAGTCAAGAAACAGATTCAATTATAAACAATAATGAAATGGCAATTTCGGGAATTCATGTAGATACAGAGGTAGAAGAAAGTACCTTAGCAGAATGTAATGTATTCTTAGATGTTATCGAAGAACAATTTGATAAAACAATATTACGTAAAAATAGAAAAATGACAATAGAAGATGAAATGCAAACAGAACAGGTAAATAAGAAGAAAATAAGGATTTTCCAAGAAGAAGAGGGAAGTTCAAGTAATGAAACTATAATGATACTGGATGAAGAAGAACAGATAAACATTAATTCTGCTTCAAATATCACAATAGATAGTGAAACTACAACGAAAAAATTAATATTAAATACAATGTCTATAGAAGATGATGAATTGTTAAATATTAATAAAAGGAATTATGGATTTATTGATGAGATTGATGAGGGAATGCATTCGAATTCAAATATAATTTCTATAGAAAATGAAGTTGATTTAAATATTGAAAGACAGCATGAAATGAATGTAATTGATGAAGATGATACAGGTATAGGCTTACCTGAACCAGATAAGCCATGGGATGAAAAAGAAAAGGATAAAGTATGGCTCATTATGGGTAAACCATTCCCTGCATGGAATGGTTGGAATATCAAGAAGACGCGATAGGAGGAAGTTACTATTGAGCATTCATAGGGTTCAGACTGGACTTATTTTTGATGATAATTTTGAAACACTTGATTCACGTTGGATCGTATCCCCTACTGACTCTTATACGTACAGTGATTCTGATAAACAATTAGTACTTAAACACAACTCTACTGATAGAAGTACAAATGCTCTTTTTTCTCTTCCTCAAAATGAAGATGAATTGTTACTACAAGTGCATTCGAACTATACACCAAAATATTTGGGAGATGAAGGTGGTCTTGTTATTTGGAAGAACGCTCTTGAGAAAGTTGAGTTTTTGGAAAGTGAAGATAGCATTCATGAGAATACCTATAATATTTGGAGAACAGTAAAAAAACAAAATCTGTGGACCTTTTTTGCAGAGCGAGGAAATGCGTGGGAGTTATTTGACTCAACAATTTGTATCGATCCAGCTATGGCTGGAGTTGTATTAAAAGGTACGCCAAGGGATGGGTATACCCCCCTTATTGTAGAAAGGGTTATCCTGTGTAAGGGTACTAATATTAGTGTGGGTAATTTAAATAGCTTTTATAAAGTTGAGCTTATTGATTATGAAAGAAATGTTGTAACTACTCAAATAGTTCCAGATGGATATTCAGGTATAGAGATTGAATTACCTACCATTCCTTTTAAGGGGAAAATTAGAGTTTACGATAAGAGTGAGACTGGTGAGTATGTTTTAATAGATGAACAAAAAGAATACGCTGAAATGTACGGCGGAGATTTGTTTTTAAGAGGTACAAACTTAAAAGTCAAATGGAAAGGCCAAGAGTTAAGTGAAACAAAAGCTACACATTTAGGTGCACTGAAAAGTGACATAATTGAACAAAAATTGACTGTCTTAAACGATACTTCGGGAAATGTAGCGGAGAATATTGAAATTCAGATTGCTGTTTATAACAAAGAGTTTGGCTGGGAATGGTGTGACCTTGCCACAGACAGCAACGGTACTCCTAATCAATATGAAGATACAACAATACGTATAGGAACGTTACATGAGGGAGAATCAAAGGATTTTTGGGTGAGAATTGCTAGGGTCGATACAACCGATCCTGAAAAAATAAAACAACAGATGAGACCTTCGCACTTCTTCTTGGAAATAAGAAACGAATAAGGGGTGGCTAAATGGGAACAAGAATGAAGCTCCATAGATATAGTCCTATCACAAAAGATTGGGATGAAATATTACACGTTGTTGATCAAGATTTCGTGAAAACATATGGTACATCAAATCCTATTTTACCAGTTGGTCATACTTATGAACCAAATAAAGGGTTATTAAAAGTGTATTATAATGGCCGGCGTTTACTAAGCGGAGTTGATTATATTGAGCTGGATGATTATCACATCCATTTAGGTGTAGGTTCAAAAAATGAAGAGCGTTCTATACAGCTACAAATTGGTGATGAGGTGTACATAGAAGTGTATAAAAACCAATATTGTAGTAGAGGGCAAGCTACTATTAGTGGAACCCAATTTTATGACTTACAAAAGGAAGTTTATGATGCTCGGCAATTCAGAGAGAGTGATAAGCCTCATATTTCATTAGATGCACGTCTAGATGAAATACAACGCCAGTTAGAATTGGTGTACGGTGGAAATTCTAGTGTAGATATAGATTATGAATATAACGAAAGAGGTCAAATTATTCGTGAAATTATCACGGGAGATCATACTATTATTCGAGAGTTTACGTATTATGAGAACGAGGCACCTATGGTAAAGGGTGAATTGAAAACAGAGACTGTATATTATACAGATGGTCTTGGAAGTCTATCTCAACAGGTTACAAGGGAATTTTCATATGATCCTGCAACTAGAAGACTATTAAAGACAACAGTACGAGGGGATAGCTAAGTCTATCCCTTTGTTAATTTCCAATGGAAAGTTCTTATAATGACAGTGCATACCTCGATTTATAAGGAGGATAAATTTATGGATTTTATTGCTTACAATAGAGCACATCTCAATAACAGGCGTATACGGAAGCTTGACGATAAAGTGATGGTATTTGTTGTGCCATCTATTGTACAAGTAGGTATTGTTCGTACAGAATTACGTTTCCCTTATAAGGGAGAGTTAATTGATGCGTATGTAACGTGCGGCACAATGGGAGAATCAAAAACGTGTATTGACATTGAAAGATGCAGTCAAAGTTCATATGATACAACACCTATTTGGCATAGCATTCTTGCTGATGAACTTGTTATTGATGGAAAGAGCAAATCTAATCGTACGTCCTCTACACCATATTCTTTTAAACCGTCACAACTAGCTGTTAATCGTGATGATCACTTTAGAATCAATATCAAAGAGGTAGGTAAGGGCGTAAAAGATATTACTGTAGAGTTGGTAGTTGAATTAGCTCTCGAAGAATAATAAATAATTCATCACAACTTTATAAAGAGATGTAGCGATAATTAAAGTGTAAATAAAAATTAGGAGGTCATTTATATGCCAGCACCACAAGTGAATTGGAGAAAACAAGACAACTCAGGAGCTGTACCGTCTTGGAATATTGGGACCATTGATGCAGGAACACCTTCCTCTGATTTTGGAGTATTAATTTGGAATAACTTTACGGGAACAACAGATTTATCTACTATGACAAACTGTACTATTACGACAAAAGATAGTGCAGGGGGTAATACGGGTGAGTTAGTAACAAATAAATGGGTTGAGGTGACTGTTGCATCGGCAGCTGAAACTGGTCGTACACCTATTGGAGGTAATTCTACTCATCCAATCCAAGCAGGAGGAAATTCAACGAATACTGATGGTACGTTTTCTCCAAATGCAAATGAAATTTTAGGTGTTAAAAATGATGGTAATAAAACTAGTGCAAAAGGTAACTATGCAGAAGTTATCCTTCGTGCCAATGTTCCAGGTAACGCGACAGCAGGAAACGTAGCATTCTTAACACGTGTTGCATATCAGTACGTATAAAAAATAGTTACTTCAATGCAATGAGGTAGGGGGAAGCAAATTGATTTTACAAAATGATAAATATACACATTCTCCTGTGGCACAGGATTTTATCTGGGTGGCTGAGTATCCTGACGGTACTCATCTCCCAGAATTTGATTTTAATACAAAAGAAGAGAATAGCTTTTATAAGATTGATAGAAATAAGCTTTTCAGATTCGGGTTAATTGGTCATGGTAATAAAATTTATTTTGAACGTGATGGTATTTTCAGTATAGCAGGTCATCGCATTCAGTTCTTTTATGAGTTTGATGGAAAAACTATACCTTTAAATGGCGATTTTAAGTATGACATTAACGATATTATCACATTTAAAGATGCAGAAGCATCAGGACTTGTAGCTGGTTTTCAGGGAAACGGAATGTTATCGAATCGTATCACTCATTACAGCTTAGGTTATAAAACGAATATTAATGTAGAAGGTATTAACTTTCATTTTAAGCCCATTGTAAAACTTCCACTTAATCAACCTGCCATGATTAATTTACGAATGGTAGCTGATCAGAAATTAGATGGAAAAGTGATTATAGTAAATAATGGACGAGTAGCTTTTGAAACTAAAGCGCCTCTTGAACCTAATATAGGTGGTGAATTGAATTGGATCATTCAGTAAAGTTAACAAGAGATCAACTTCTAAATATCCTTTATGGTACGTCTTATAACATGGATGGGAGTGTAGTAAAAGATACTGAAACGATTCGAAACTACACAATAGAAGTTATAGATAAGAAAGTTCACTTAAAAACATTTAATATACCAGTTCAAATCTTAGTAGAAAACGAATGGTGTGATATTGAAAATGTAGTAAGTGATGAAGATTTAAATCTAGTATATTCAACATTTCAAGAAGTTCATCTGGACAGTGAAATTATTTTAGATACAGATGATCCGACAGGTATTTCTGTACGAAGTCGTGAACGAGTTCGCGATTTATCTAATTTAATCTCTGAAGCAGGTATTGTTTTGCCGAGGGAATTTACTTGGGTAGACGGGGCATCTGAAACAAGTGGCGTTATTATTTTACCACAAGATGACTACGACAAAGTATTTATTGCTACTGATCCGGACAAAGATGGAAATCCTTTAATTGTCTTTATTAAACAAAAGACAGAAAAGGATCAAGAAAGACCATACTTTGTAAAAGAAAAAGGTAAGACATATATATATGTTGACCATTTCTCTGGTGGAGGGGGAACACAATCTAGTCCCTATTTAGTTGAGGATGAAAAGGATTTAAATAATGTCCGAAGTAACTTAGGTGCTTACTACACGCAAACAAAGGATATTATTATGACTAGTTATCAAACTGGTTCTGGTTTTGCTCCAATTACTAGCTTTAAAGGTTATTATGATGGTGCGGGATATGATATTAAAGATTTATATATTAATCGTACCCAATCTAATGTGGGTTTGTTTGGTGAACAAACCGGGGGGACTATTAAGCGTGTTCGATTAGTTAATGTAAATATTGTGGCCAACGGATCAATGGTAGGTGCTTTAGTAGGAAAGTCTGATGGAGATGTTGAAGATTGTGCCGTAATTTCGGGAACAGTTAAAAATGAGGGGAGCTCTGCTCAATATACAGGTGGCTTAGTTGGTTACCAAAATGCAGGGAGAATTGTAAGAAGCTATAGTCATGCGGATGTGATGTCTTCAGGTAATAACTGTGGTGGTTTTTTAGGAATTGTTAATGGTGGATCTGTATCTCAATGTTTCTCAACAGGTTCTGTTACTGATTTAACAGTTGCTAAAAATGCTTCGTATCATGGGGGGTTTGTAGGTTCAGGAAGCAGCATATATTCTTGCTATTACAATCTTACAAAACAAGGCGGAGTAGCTAAAGGTGGAGGCACTGCACTTAATGAAGCAGACATGAAAAAAGCTTCTTCATACTCGTTTGATTATCAGAATTATTGGCATATTGGCGATTATAAAGTTAATAAAGGATATCCTGAGAATAGGAAGTTTATTAAGTATAGGAAAGGTAAAGGTACTTCAAATGATCCGTTCCTCATTTATAATCAATTTGATTTAGAACAAGTCCGTCATTTCGCGGACAAACATTTTCGTATGGAAAATGATATTATACTGAACTATCCCAAATCGGGTCCTGGTTGGCTTCCAATTGGAGATGGCATGACTAATCATGAAACTGGTTGGTGGGCTAATAGCTTCGAAGGGACGTTGGACGGTAACAATAAAGCTATAGGTGGGCTTTATATGCGTAGACGTTCTACTTCTAAATGTGGAATGTTCGAAACATTATCAACTAATGCAGTTGTTAAGGATCTTATAATTATTGATGTTGATATGGAAGTAGGAAACCATTGTGGTATTATCGCAGGTTCCATGAATAAAGCAAAATTACTTAATGTGAGTGTAAGGATGTTTAATTCTTTTTCATACAAGACTTTTTCTAGTGCAAGTGATGGAAATGGTTCAGGTGGTTTAGTAGGTTTGGCAACTAACGATGCGGTTATTGATAATTGTCTATTTGATGCACCAATACAGCAACAAAGCGGTTACTTTGGTGGTATAGTTGGCTGTGTAGATATGAAAGCTACTATTTCTAATTGTACTGTTTCAGGAATTTTTGATCAAGTCAGTGGATATATGGGAGGAATTATTGGAAATATAGCTTATACAACTTATTCAAATTCTTCCAATCAACTGATAAAGATAAATGATTGTGTGGTCCATGCAGATATGAGTAAGGCAAGTGCTGGGGGGACTATAGCTGCAATTCACTATAGAAAAGATGATTACTATAACAGTGATACTGCTAGAAAAGGTGTATGGAATGTCAATATTTCCCGAGTCATTATTACGGGTACTGCTTCTGCTTCTAATTTATTAAGAGCGGAAGCAGATCGTGTTTATAGTGGACAAGCAATAGACCTATCATATTACTTCAGTAGTAGTTGGCAAGTTAGTAACAGTTTTTATAATAAGAATAAGGTGTCAGCCAGCACGTATTACAATTTTCAAGCCAAATATACACCAGAAATTCGACATCCTTCCACTTACAATGCCTATGATTTTGTAAATACTTGGACGTTTGATGAAAAAAATCGAGATGGAGATCCGGTACTAATTAAACACATTCCACCAAAATTACCAATACTAGGTTTTAGGAATGAAATAGGCCTGTATTATACTGATGAAGCCGGTAACATACTAAGATACTTAGAGTATGGGACACTGGTAGCTGGTAGTACCTCAGAAGCTTATCCCATATGGCTGCAGAATAATGCTGATTTCCCTGTTAAGGATATGAAAGTTTGGGTCGATCCACCTACAGTAAAACCAGGTATTACAGTCCAACTAAGTTTATCAAACAATCCTTTCGTACCTGTAAGTGAAATACCTTTCTCTGGAACTATACCTATTGGAGATGCTAGACAGTTTTATATTAGGTTTTTGTCCGAAGTTACAGTTACAGAGGGTGGTACATTTGATATGAAGGCAAAAGCAAGTCCTGCTTAATGAGCTTTTCATCTCAATACAATGGGATTGGATGTGATTAGAATGGCATATCCGTTAAAGGGACTGACCTTACATTTACACTCTGCGTTAGCTAACCAAGGTTATTCACAGGGTGTAAATACAATCCCTGTTAATTCTTGGTTTGATTTAGCAAGAAAAGGGCATAACGGAAGTTTGATAAGTTTTAACTTCTCGCAAGATAAAACTTGGACAGGTATGAATATACCTACGGATCCTTATTCACTTTACTTTAACGGCCTTAACAATCACGTGGTAATCCCTAATCATTTGGAATTACTGCCAACAGACTCAGGTTTTACTTTTGAAACTTGGGTCAAACCAGTTAAGTCAGGTTATATCGCATCTTATGGTGCGGGGAGTGAACGAGGGTTTTCACTTTATTTTGACTTAGATACTCGTGAAATTCGGGTTCAAATAACGACAGAAACAAAGAAAATG
The DNA here is from genome assembly GCF_041360755.1 of Bacillus sp. RCC_6_1. NCBI lineage: Bacteria > Bacillati > Bacillota > Bacilli > Caryophanales > Bacillaceae > Bacillus > Bacillus sp. RCC_6_1. The sequence continues at coordinate 697,167 of NZ_JBFUPV010000001.1, read as the reverse complement.
TCTTTTGTTTTTACTGAAGTTAACGTAAAGGCTTGGCAACACATAACTTTACTGTATGATGGAGAACGCTTATGGGGTATGATCAATGCAGCTCCGCAGGGCTTTAGCTTACCTGTATTGGGGGAATATGTTAATACAACAGCCCCATTAGTATTAGGTAAATCATCAACAGCAAATAATAGTTATTTTGAAGGAAATATAGCAACTTTTAGAATATATCAAAGGTCACTTAGTTGGGATGAGGTAACGAATAGTTATAATGCAGGTTTTCTTATTACCGACAATAAAAGTGAACTATCTTCTAAGGGATTAGTATTATGGCGTGATGAGATAGAAGCTACCTTAAATGTAAGCATAATGTCTCAAGCAACAGCGAAATATGAGACAGCCAAAGTAGATAGTCAAAATATAAAAGGCTTCATAGATATTATGAAACCTGAAGATATGATAAGTTCTATTATAATTAATCCAAGTATTAGAATAGCCGCTAACTATGAGATTGATAAATTCGGAGAAAACGATTTAGTTGCTACAATTAGTGTTACACATTTCCAAAAAGATTTAAGATGTACATTGAATATCAATCCTATCAGTTATATGCGTTCTGAATATAATATGGAGGGTTATGGATCTAGCGATTTAAAATCAGAAATTAGAGTATGTACACATAATAATCTATTTTCAAATATATCTATTAATCCTTATGTCAAATTAGTAGGTCATTATGAGATTGATGAACAATATATTTCAAGTTTACTTTCTGAAGTAAATGTATTGACGTATCCTGCACATTTAAAATCAAACATTATAGTGAATATGAAAGAAATTCATTTGTCTGCTAAGTATGAAATGGACAAAGCTTCATATCATGACTTTAAAGGTGCTATTTCTGTAACATATTTTAAAGATTTACCTTCCAATATTGGAGTTAATATAAATGTAGATAGATTGGTAAGGGCTACATACTTTACTGAGCCTTCGTATTATAGTGATCTTTATTCCGAGATTTTTGTAATGGGTACGAATAACTTGGAATCAAGTATACACATTTCGACTAATTCATATATAAGAGCAACCTATGGAGTAGATGGTATTACCATTAGAGATTTCCCTGCAAATCTTACTGTAAGAGCTGTACAGGAACTTCTCTCTACCATTAACGTAACGACCCGTTCATCCATGAGAGCACAGTATGGTATGTCTGGGATTATCATAGATGATTTGGTTTCAAAAATTACTATTACTAGTCTTTCAGAGCTCGATGGTACCTTAACGGTAGCTGTAAAAGGAATAATGTCTGCCAGTTATGAAATTTCTCCAATCTTTATAGCAGATTTACCTATGGATTTAGGGATTAAAGAGTGGAATGAATTATATGGAGACATGTTCATTAATTTGAAAAACAGTATGATGGCTACCTATGAAATAGCGCCTATTTATTTTGAGTGGTTATCATCTGAGTTATCGATTAGAGTAACTGAAAATTTACAATGTAAATTGTTTGTCTCTAAGCCATTCGTATTAAGGGCTAGTTATGGCATGATGGAAAGGCCAAAGTTTAATATGAAACTGTATCCGAATAAGGATGCATTTGTTCGTGAGTTTTTCCCGAAATTAAACTATGGTTCAGAAACACAGATGTATATAGGTAGGACTGGATCACCGTTTCCTGAGAAATATCGTTCCCTTGTGGGATTTGATATTTCAACAATACCTACAGTAAATACTGAAATAGGTAAAGCTATTTTACGACTGTATTATGATGGGAGAGGACAAGGTTCTCAGTCTGTCCAGGTCATTGAAAGTAATAGTCAATGGAATGAAACAGGTGTAACGTGGGCTAACCAACCTCAAGCTGCAATAGATGGATTTTCTGTAACTAGAGTAATAGGTGGAGCAGCTGGATACGTAGAGTTTGATGTTACGCAGTTAGTTAAGAAGTGGCATATATATGAAAAACCTAACCTTGGTTTCTTAGTGCGGGCAGTAGAAGAGTCCGAAAATTTATCTAGAGGATTTTATACAAAAGAAGCAATCGAGCGAAGACCAGAGTTAGAAGTTACATACTATGACATGCAGATATATTCTGATGATCATGCGTATATTTCAGCAGAAATCACAATTATTCAAAATAAGGTAAAAGATTTAATTGGTAACATTCTTGTTAGAGATAATAAAGGATTTGGTAATCTATCATCTAGTTTACATGTTCATCAACCTAGGGAGTTAGAATCCCGAATTTGGATTAACCATCCACAAATTATAGGTAGTATTGTATCTAGACAAAAAGATTTTAGTGAAATTCTTGCAAAAATAGCTATTAAAACAATAGGTGCATCTGACCTTGATGGTTATATTCGTGCCAATGAAATAGAAAAACGTTCGAGGATTTATGTTCTTTATAGAAATGATTTGAGCACTAATATTACCGCTCGTGTATGGGGGAACCCTATAGTTAATGGTGGGCAAATAGTCTCTACTATGAGTATTACTGAAAATAATAAAGTCTCTAGTGTTTATGTTCTTTATAGGGATGATCTCATTTCTAATTTTGATATAAGAGTATGGTCTAATGATACTGACTTGCAAAATAATCTACTCATGGAATTTGAAATCACACGTAGTTTTGAGTTGCCTGGTAGTTTAGATGTTAAAGAGCGAGTTGAATTAGATAGTACAATTGGAATTAGGGTTGAAGAATGTACGGATCAACATTCTGAAATGTACGTTAAGTATAGAGTGGATTTAGAAGGTTATGGTAACATAGGAAATCCTAATTTAAAAACGTACATTAATGTTTGGGAGAAATCTTTATTAAATGGCCATGTAATTGCAAGACAAAATAATGAGAACAATCTTCCTGCGACTATTCATATTCCGCTAGGTGGGTGGGAGGAAATTCCTTCTTCAATTAATCTACGCATGATGTATGATGTTCCAGGTATTGTAACAGTAAATTCAGGTAATTTACAATCGTTTATTACGATTCCTATTAATGCGCAAAAAAATTTGGTTTCCATGTTAAATGCGCGAGTAAGAAGAAGCTCAGATTTAGACAGTATATTTGAAATAAATTCAGGTAACTTCTATTCAGAACTAACTGTAAGAGCTATAGGTCATATAGATATTAGAGGTTATGTAAGAGTTAAACAAAATACTGAAGATAGGCTTCCGATTAAGGGGTATGTAAGGCCGTGGGTTAACTTGTTCTCTAGCATTACTGCTAGTAAGCCACGGTATAGAGATTTAGCTTCTTCTATTAGAATAAGACAAACTGGTGCAGTGATACTAGAAAACTCTATTGCAGTAAGGGTATGGGGTGACTCTTGGCTTGATGGTGGACAACTAGATGGAACAATAGCTATTCGAATATGGGATAACCAGAATCAAGAATCAAGTATTAGTATTAGACGAAGTGCTGAAATCGGATTAAATGGATTTATTCAAGCTAAACAAGTTAGTGATTTACCTTCCATGATTGCTGCAAGACAAATTGCCTTAGCAGATTTAGCTTGTGAAATAGCTTGCTATGATCATGTTAATTTGTTCGGGAACGCTACTGTACGAGTATGGGGTGATTCTCAAACAGATGGTGGTTTACTTAATGGTAAAATTACCGTAAGACAGTCTTCGAATAGTAATCTTGTTGGTTTAGTTAAAGCATTTGAACATTACAGTGTAAATTCCACGGTTATTATAAGGCAGAGTGATAAGGAAGATTTAAGCAGTACAATTGCAGTAAGACGATCAGCTGTATATGATAAACTTGGAACAGTAGCTGTTAGACAGTCCGATAAAAGTGAACTACAAGCTTACAATTTCTTTGTAAGACAAAGTGATAAATCACAGATATCGGTAACAGCTTTAATTAAGCGTGTTAGCAATTTAGAGAGTAGTATTGAGGTCGTAACAGCATATCCTTATGCTTATATAATGTAAAAGAGAAAAGTAGCCTGCCATTTCACTGGGTAGGCTATTTTTTATGAATAAATTCTTATAATTTGTATTGAATAAGATAATAAATTTATAAATATATGAGTCCTATAAATTCTTATGATTTTGTTGTAAAATCCAAATTTCATTGTCTAAAGAACTTTCAATGGTTTAATTAAAGTACCTTTTCTTAACGGATTGTATTGTAGATATTGTTTCTCTAAGAAAGGTGTAATCTTTTTATTTTTGAGTAATGTGAGAGGGAATATATACATTTTCTACTTAAATTCTTTAACAGCGTAAATATATTCAATGTAGAAAGTTAGTTTTATGTATACTGACTTGAAAATTGTTTTAACTTGTTTACGTAAGAAGCGAGATAAGACTCAATGATAGAAAGTGATAACTGCCTTAAGTTATAAGGATAAATGAAATAGGAATACGTTTTATCTCTGACAATACATGGAGATAAAAATTTTGAGTGTATTTCATGTGTAACATCTCTTTACCTTGTAATAATTCACATTAGGTTATGTCTAAGGTAGGAGAATTTCTAAAAGTAGGAGGCTATTATATATGCCTAAACAGGGAAAATACAATCTTGTTGAAATTGGTTTGATCAGTATAGCACTGTGGTGGGCAGTTCTATTGTTATCTCCCATTGCTACATTTAAAAATTCTGTATACAGTACTATGGAGCAAGTTATGCCGGAACAGTTATGGGGCATGCAATGCTTATTTATATCTTTCTTCTTATTATATGGGGTGGCTACAGATAATAAGATTATTAGAAGTATTGGATTGTTAATTTCTATTGGATTTTGGACATTTGTTTCCGTTTCCTTATGGTTAAGTGATAGTGCTACAACAGGTACAAGTTATTTTGTTTGGGCACTTATGGCCGCAGGTCTCTATCTTAAGCTGATGAAAGTAGGTGACGGTTAATGAAAGATAGTTTAATTTCTGCAATTGCTTCTGTATTAGGCATGTTTATTACAGGAGGTTTTGGTTACTTAACTTCTAAGAACAAACCAACTTCTAACACCAGTATCGATACAAGTACAAACCGTCATTCTTTATCTGATGACGAAAGGCAGTTTCGAATTGAACTCAAAGATATGATGTTAACATATCAAAATCAGGTGAAAGAACTAACTCTAGAGGTTGCTAGATTAACAAAAGCGAACCTTCAATTAGAAGTACAAGTAAGACAATTAACGGCTCGTAATGAGAGTCTGGAAACGCAAGTGCATGAATTAACCACTGCGAATAGAGAATTAAAAGAAGAGGTACAAAGGAGACGCAATAGTATTACGGAATAAGGTGACTCATGGGAAATGCATTCAGAATAATTAGTTATTTTAAAAACAAGGACTACCTCTATATGTTTTTATTTTAAATATATTTATTATTCTTAGTAAATGTTAAACCATTAAATATTCTCCTTATAATAATGCAAATCAAGTATTGCAATACGAGATTAATGTTCTTCGTTTTATTCAGGCATGAGGAGGTCTTGATGTGGGATTTAAGAAAAAATTTGAAATTGAAACGGATTATCTGGATGAAGGATCAACCAAGCGTCCTGGTAATCGTATTTATGTTCAATTTATTGTGGCACATGGTATAGAGCATCCAAACTTAACAGCAAGAGAAAGTGTAGATTATTATCAACGTACACAGAATCAATCAAATACTGCGGTACATTTTCTCGTAGATGATAAACAAATTATTGAGTGTATACCTGCTGTGACACATGAACCAGAATATGCCTTTCATGTAATTTATGATGTTAATACTAGTAATGCATTATATGATACATGTGCTAATAATTCTGCCATCGGAGTGGAATTATGCTACGGTGAAAAAATTGATAAGGTAGATTCGTATAAGCGCTATATTTGGCTGCATGCTTATATTTGTTATAAGTTTGGACTAAATCCTCGCCGAGATATTATAGGGCATGATGTACTAGATTCTAAGCTGAGAAGTGATCCCACTAAAGGACTAGAATTTGTAGGTAAAAGCTTTAATCAATTCATTATGGATGTAGTAGACGAGTTTGAAAGTTGTACAAAGGAAACCAATATGATAGCTAAACAGGTATCGGTCAAAAATGGAAAGTTATATACAATACGTGCAACTGATACGCTTCAGTCTTTAACCACACAATTTGGTATAAAAGCAGATTGTTTAAAAAAATTAAATCCAGAACTGGACATCCATGCATTGTATGAAGGACAAAGTATTTTAATCGAGCCAGGTTCACCTCAATTAGGCAAGAATTACATCAACTTAGAACTAAAAGAGTATATGAGAATTCCTCCTGTTCGACCATATCCAGGGAAGCCTATAAAACAAGGCGATAGGGGACGGAATATAGAGGCGATTCAAAGAACGTTAAAAGTGAGTGTTGATGGCATATTTGGTAAGGAAACAGAAGAAAAGGTTAAAGAGTATCAGCGTAATTCTAGTTTCTTATCTATTGATGGTGTAGTTGGTATGCAAACTTGGTATGCACTATTTTAAATTGGAGGAATAGAAAATGAATGACCTTTTACAGTCAATGCTAGAGAATGGAGCATTGTTAGTGATTTTAGCAATTCTAACAGAATCTCTTACAGAGATTCTAAAAAACATGATACCTAATAGAACCATTCAAGATCGTTTCACGTATCTGTTATCTATTTTGGTAGGTATTTCTTTAGCATTTGCTTTTAATTTAAACTTCTTTGACTTGAATGGATATGGAAAATATATATCCATTATATCTGCAGGATTATTGGCAAGTAGAGGGGCAAATTATGCGAATGGATTTTTGAAAAAATTTGATATTTTACGTTAAAAAAGGATGGGATTAAAGTATGGGATATATTGTTGATATTTCAAAATGGAATGATAATATTAATTGGGCTGTGGCGGCGAAAAATCTAGATCTTGCTATTTGTCGTGTGCAATATGGTTCATTGAAACGTGATAAATTGTATAATCAGCATGTGCAAAAATTAGAAGCATATGGGATCCCGCATGCAGCATATGCTTACGGGTGTTATGTGAGTGTTAATGATGCAATTGTGGAAGCGAAAGATTTTATGGCACGAGTTAGTCCAAATGCTAGATTCTTAGTGTTAGATGTAGAAGATGATACACTCGCAAGTTGTGGACCAAGTAAATTAGCTGCAGCATCTCAAGCATTTATTGATACATGTAAAGCGGCAGGGTGGAAGGTTGGTTTATATGTAAGCCACCATATGTATGAAAAATATGGGTTAAGTAATGTAAAAGCTGATTTTTTATGGGTTCCACGCTACGGCAATAAGCCGAAATATAGTTGTGATTTATGGCAATATGCAGACAATACAACAGGTGGGTATGTGTCTGGAATTGGGAATTGTGATGTTAACCGTTTGAATGGTGACAAATCTCTTAAATGGTTCTTGGGAGAAGAGGAAAACAAAACGTTTTATCGTATCCACCTTGGTGACTTTAATACGTCTGAGTGGAAGGATTCCACAATGAATAGAGTAAAAGAAATTCTACCTGGTTATGGTTTGTGGGAGGAGAATTTAGGAAATGATAATTATCGAATTATCGTAGGAGATTTTAATACTAAATCATGGGTTGATGAAACATTTAATAAATTAAAATTAGCTCTTCCTAACTATGGTATGTGGATTCAAGAAATTTAATAAATAAGCAGATTCTTTATTTTAAAGAATCTGCTTATTTATATATATAACTAAAATGATTTTTAAAGAGTGTTGTAGTTTGAATTTTCTGTTATTTTCTGTTATATACTTTCTTAATTAAGTTTTATTGCGAGCAATTATTGCATTCAGATAGGTTTTGATCTAAGCGACTTATAGCTTGTTGACGAATATAATATAAAACCCGAGAGCTATACTTGCTTATAGTGTAACCACATACATCTAATAAATCTTTGAGTTGTTCTATATTCATTATGCAGTTTAATTCGATCATTTCTTCTGCAATTAGTCCAATTTCACTTTCATATTTGGACAATCGTTTTGACTCAAAGTTGTTATCTAATTTATTCTTTATACGGTTTAAAGCACGATTAACTGTCATTGGATAGACATTTAATTTTTTTGCTATCTGTGAGTTATTGTTACCATCCATAATAAGATTGATCACTTGAGTTTCAAATTCGGATAAATCGGAGTTTTTAAGTAGATTTTCTACATAGATTTTATCCATTACTTTACTTTCATAACCTATTGAGTAATCCTCGGGTTCAAAGCTTTCAAGTGAATTTAAAGAAGTTAATTCTGAAGCGAATCGAAGAACATTTTCAATGCGCTCTACAGTAACATCAAGTAATTTTGCTAATTCTTCAGTTTTTGGGAAATAACCTAGTTCATTTTCAACTTTCTCCATTTGTTTGAGTAGATCTACTGCACTTCGACTTAAGCGTACTAGTCTAGAATCATTATAGAGCAATTGGTTAATTTCCCATATAATTGGCCGATAAATATAAGTTGTAAATTTAATTCCTTTATTAAAATCAAAATCTCTAATAGCTGTAATAACAGCTATATAAGCGTGTTGAAGTAACTCCTCTTCATCCACGTTGAATTTATTTTTTAGGGATTCAATGCTTCCTTTGTAGTGAGCAATGATTGAGAAGAGAAATTCTTTGTTTTCATATAAAAGTTCAGAGAGTAAATCAGGATCCTCTTGGCAAGCTTTCAATAACACATTGTTATGCAAGTCAGGTAAATTATCTTCTCTAAGGTCAATATATCTTTGGGAAGGCACTTTAATTCACCCCAACTCTATTAACAAAGAAAAGACTGTTGGTTAATTTTAAGAAATAAGGTTGATGTAATGAATCAAAGTATGGGTCCCGATTTAAAGTGTTCAAATTGAAACATGATGTCTGTAGTAACTTGTTTTTTGTCATTTTTAAATCCTCCTATTTGTTGAATCTGCATACTAACTGTCGTTATGAGAAGTTAATAGGTTGCGATGGAAAAAGTAGAATGATCTAAAGGGGGAAGAAAATATAGATTTATCGAGTGAACAGATGGAGGCTACTTGTAAGTATGGAATTAGAGGTTAGAAAAAACTATTTTTATATTAGATTTTTAAAATCTAACAACTATTATTAGGGATATTTCGATAGCTACTATGAAAAAGGAGGAGTAATGATTCTGTTTTATTCAAACTAAATTTCAGTTAAACAAAACTAAAAGCAAAGAAAACTTTTTAAAGAGTAATAAAGCTGTTAAAAGTTGGATTTTCTTAGGAGGTGAAGAAAGTGGCATTGACTCCGCATGGTTATAGAATATACGGTGATAAAAAATTGGAGGATGTTATTTCTATTTTAGATGAAAACTTAGAAATTAAGATTGATGGAATAGTATACAATGTCATATTAAAGACAGGGGAATATAAAACTTATCATGAGCAGTTCGAAAGTGAAATTCCTGAAATGATTACAACTATCTTTCGAGATAATAACATTCCTGTGTTTTGTAAATTAGGTGGGGTATATGATTTTTCTAACAATCGTACTGTATTAGTGTTTGAGCACATGGATACAAAGAAACATCATGATATTAATTTAATTGGCGGCTCAGCATACAATTTATTAATTGGAAAAGTATTAAATACGGAACCATTTGCAGATGGTACTTATTATAAATTTATGGAGATTCATAGCAATATTTTAGTGGTGTACCCTGATATGTCACAAATAATGTCTACAATGTTAACAAGACAGTATGCGAGTTATACTCTTAGTGGAACTGCTATTATTAGAATGAGTATGTTTGAAGAAATAAAAAGTTCTATTTATGTAGCAAGTGCATCGCGATTAGAGGGAAGTATTTCAATTCGCAAATCAAGTAACTCTCATATTAAAGGAACTATATCAATACCTATAGATGCTTCTCATGATATTGGCTCGTTTTTAATTATTAGGAAATAAGTTCGCAACATTCTAGTTAAGTAAAACGACTATAAATATATAACTGTAAGGATAAATTCCATATCAAACTAATTAACCTATTGAAGCTTTAGAGTAAGATCAGGTGTAGATGAAAGATTATAATCTAGGAGGAATTTAAATATGAAAATAAATAAATTTAACGTTTCTGCAGTCTTTTATTTTAAAAGTGGAAATTCAAAGAAAGTTGATTGGTTGGAGGATAAATTAGTAAAAAAATTAAAGAGTGAGACACAAGAATTAACTGAAGGTCTTAGCTTAGAGGAAGCAGATGTTTTTTTTCAAAGTAAGTTTAAGGAATGGCAAGAAAATGGTACTACTATAATTCGTAAAAATGCTAAAGGTGAAAATTCTATCATATCCTTTGCAGAAGTTGAATATATGACCATGTTAGTTAGCTTAGCTAAAGATATCTCTCTAGATACAACTGAGTTGAATGAAGATGAATCTAAAGCAACAAGAAGTATTCAAGAACATCCTGCATTTAAAAAATAACAATGAATAAGGCAGCATCATTCAAAAAATATATATTCGAATATAGAGAACTTTCCTTTTGGGAAGTTAAACAATATGACTATACAAAAAGCTAGAATTATTCTACAAAAAATTAAATAAAAAATTTTGTAAATCCTTATAATGAATGCGATACAAGAGGGAGGATGAAATATGAGGGCAAAAGAAATTTTAACGAAGTTAGGCACTTTAGAGCAAAAGAGAGATGAGGTAAGTTCTGCTTTAATTGAGACTTCCTATAGAGAAGCAAAGTTAGTTTTGGAGGACTCTCTAAAGAAGTACCAGAAGAAAGTTGATGCTTTTCTTAATACAGAATTCGAGCCTTTATCATCAACAGCTTTTCTAATGGTTTCCCACAAGAGTTTAAATCTCAACACGGGTGATCAAGTTCAGTTGAATGTAGAAGCTTTAACTAGTGATGGGGTTACAAGGAATGTTACTGCTGAACTTCGTCCGGCCATGTTATTTAAAGATATAGATAATTTATATAATAATAAAGGTTTAATTACAACGGTAGACATTAGTAATTATAAATACGAAGAACGAACAGTTGAAATAGTAAAGACTACCAATGGTTTTGGTGTGGGTGATGATAGAGAAACACAAGGATTACAAGTTATAGCAACGAATAAACGAAATGAATATCGAATTGTAAATTTAAATGGTGACTATTTAGGGATTACTTTCCAAACAGATGGTAAAGAAGAAGTTGGTGATAACTGGTTAATTTATGTATATTGGGCGAGTACAGGCACTACTTATTCTGTCAAAGATAAATATATAGCAAAGGTGAGCCCTGAAGGAATTGTAACAGGCCTTAGTGGAGGAACTACAGATATAGTCATTACAAATGGGGTGCATGAAGTATTTTTACCAATTACAGTCGTAGGAAATGAAGCCCCTGAACCACCAGCTATTACTTCTGTGAATAATATGGAAAGTGGAGTAGAAGTTAGATTTGATTATAGTACGTCACCTGATAGTGAGACTTATAACATTTTTGTAAATGGTGTATTAGTTTTAACAGGTGTTGAGTATTCACCTGCTAAATTAGATCATAACATTTTTAATGATAAAGTATCTGTAATTGAAATGACGGCAATTAATTTAGAGGGTAAAGAGTCTGAAAAATCTAATGCATTTCAATATAAACCATTAGATGAATTACCGACTACTTAAGATTTTTTAATGTGAATGTAAAAACATAGTACAGTATTTTTCATAAGGAAGTACGTATTATAGCAAGTTTAATATTTAAATTTGCTATAGAAAAAAATCGCAACTAAATTGATATATATTTCGACTACTATAATACCAGTATGAAATAGGAGAGGTAAACGATATGGAATTATCTAAGAAAATTAGTCGATTAGTACAGTTAATTCAAAGTGGCGAAAATTTGTCCATTAGTATCGACATTAATTCCGGACTTGCTAGAATTTGTGACATAGATTTTTCTATGGAAGAACAAAACAAAATTATTAATGGTCATATTGATAACACATGGCTAGTCCAATGGTTTAATTACTTGCAAAAGGCAATAAAAAAAGAATTAGAACAAGGTGAAAATAATGCCTTGAAACATGTAGATTTGCTTGAGGTACAACATTTGCAAGTAAGAGATAACATTGAGGAAAAAAGTCAATTGAATAAAAAGGCTAAGAATGCTTCTGAATCAGTTTCTAATAATGAGGCAGATATGAGTAGAAATCTTTATATTGCGGAGCTGGAAAAGAGCTATCGTAATATGGAGAATCGGCTTAAAAAAGCAGAAGATTATGTGAAATATTTAGTGAAACAACTAAATGTAAAAAATGTAACGGAGCAAAACTTACAGTATCCATTACATTTTTCTAATAGTAGCAACAAAATAGAAAATGCAATGAAAGTTAAGAATAAAGAGATTCAAAATGTTATTGATGCAATGAAAGATATTGAGGTACCTTATGGATCATTTATAAATCATCAAATTAACGAAGTGATTATAATTAAAATTCATAATGATTCAGGGATTAATTATATTGTATCAGGGGATTATGATTCAGCAATTTTAGTGTAGTTAATAAATGAGATTTAGAGGGTATGATTTTAAGGTTGGTGATAATTTAATATGCTATTAAATACATTTACAACGGATCAGTGGAAAAAGCATAGAGAAAACCTCGCTAGTAAGTTAAAGGAGATACATATCGAACATTCCATTAAGCGAATGGTAAGATATGATTCCACTTCACTTGGTTTACAAGATTACCATCTTTCTTTGGTATTTGATACTGAAAAAGAACGTCTCTATATTTGCAATAAAGCATCTAAAAGAATGATTGAAAGTACTTCTATAAGACGTTTGCAGGAAATAGAAATGGTGTTAGTAAATTGGTTAAAAGAAATGAAGGAAATTATTAAATAAATTTATATGAGGATTATGTTTAGGTTGAGGAGATATGGATAATAAAAAAGTTAAAATCTATAGATATTATAAGGGTGGAATTTATCTCGTTACTGGTAAGGGAAAACAAACAGGAACGGATGAAGAAATGGTAATTTATGAAGATGCTAAAGGAAATACTTGGATTGAACCTCAGAGTACTTTTATGGCGGATATTGAGGTATGCGGAGTAAAAGTTCCTCGCTTTGAGCATTTAGGTAATTTCTATAAAAGTAATTAAGGAGAGGGTTAATTTGTTAGGCAAGCGAAAATATATGGTTTCTGGTCATGATGCAGAAGGAAAATATGTAGAAAAAGAAGTTTGGGCTAGTTCTGCTCGTAATGCATTAAATATTTCTCAAGAGTGGAATGACGGTAATACATATACGGTAGCTCGTAAGGTTGGATGCGGCTGTGGTGGAAATTAAGTAGACATAAATGTATGCAAATATATAATTATTTTATATTAATATACGGTATAAAGAATTTATTGGCGTTCTTCCTTATAAATACTTTACAGGAGGTAGGAATAACATGTTTGAAATTAATACAGTTGAAGAATTTAAAGAAAAGATAGTAGAAGGGTTTGTTTTAGTTTATTTTTATACTACTTGGTGTGGCCCCTGTAAAATGATTACACAGGATATTAAGGAATTGTCAAAAGAAATTGACGATATTAAATTTATTCAAGTTAACGCTGATCAATTTTTAGATATCACTAAATTGTGTGAAGTTACTACGATTCCAACGCTTCTGTTTATGAAAGATGGTAAAAATATTGAAAAGAAAGTGGGATTTACTCCTAAGCAAGAAATTCAGGAGTTTATTGAGGCTAGTAAATTAGCAAGCCAAATGGAGGCTGAAGAGGAAGTATTAGAAAAAGATGCTTAAAGTGAGAAGAAACATGAAAAGGTAATACCACAAAGGTGTGTCATTTGACACACCTTTTCCTATAATGGGCTTACTATATTTAGTTAGGAGGTTACAATCGATATGCCTAAACTTAAAAGTATTATGAGATATGTTAAAGAAATAGATAAAATGATTAAAGATTTGCGTAAGGGTATGGCACATAGCCATCCATATTCAGTAGATGCTTTACGGCAATATGTAGATGAATTAGAAGCTATACGTGAAGTAATCATGGAATCAGGACTTGAATCTGGTGAAAACTTGGATACATTAATGTATAAAATCAGGGAATGTATAAGGGAGTGCGTGAGACCTTCTTATGCACGAAAACCACAAGTTTTACCTTATCCAAAACCGGATCCGTGGGTACCACCTGTTACAGTCACAGGGGTTAATATTATTTTCGTTGTGGATATTTCTGAATCCATGTTTGAAGGAGGGGGCCTTGAACCTGGAGGGCGTGTTAGAAACTTATTGGTTGCCACAGCAAATGAAATCGAACGTTATGCTAAAGCTGCTAAAATCCCATGTAAAGTATCATTAGTGGCCTACGCTGATCCAACAGACAGAGCAGGAGATAATAGACCGAACTTTTGGAGAATTCTACTGAATAAAAGTGTAGATGTACAAGGGTTAGCACAAGCATTTTCTGATATTGGTACGCTAACATTTAAGCGAGGATCGGATTTCCCTGAATCTGGTATGTCTGCAATTTATCATTCAATTGATCAAGTGATAGATAAAAGTGTAGTAAATGGTAAACCTGTAGAGAATTCTCTTATTCTTGTATCAGATGATAGACAAAAGTTAGAGGGCAGTAGCGAACCTTCACATCGCCTGTATAAAGAAGTTACATACGATCAGGTTGATGGGAAGCTAAATAGCCTTAAAGTATTTAATCGTTATGCATTAGTGCCTATGAAAACTATATATACAGTTCTTCCTGGAAGAAACGGACCTGGGAAAATAGGGCCAGGGAATTGGAATAGTCCTATCATTCCTTTCTTTAGACAGTGTAGAGAGTACTTCCATGTAAGTACTTTAAAAGATGTAAGCGATTGGATCACTTGGACATTAGATCCTACTAAGGCTCCGAAAAAAAAGTGAGGAGGAAGTGATAATGACAATTAGATTTGGAGATTTGTATGAGGAGATTTTAGCTATTGAAGATGCTATGCAGCGTATGAGAGATGATATAGCTAGTTCAGATTGTTCCTCTATTACAAAATGTCGTTTGGAAATAGAATTAGAGATGCTTGAACAAAAATTATATGAATTAGAACGTACAAATATAGATTTTGAATTATTAAACTTTGTTACAATTATAGAATCTATTGAAAGATGCTTTAATTGTATTGACATTCCAGGTGAATTATCTCATGATATAGCTCCTGCACCATATGATACAGCAAGCAATTGCGGAGGTAAAAAGAGACAATTATTACTTAAAGATATTGAATTAATTAAAGTGTTTGAGATGAGTACTAGAAAGCCCGACAAACGACCAAATGTATTTGAATTTGTTAAGAGCGCAATGCCGTATAAAATCCTTACAATTGCATCAGAGAAGTATATTGTATCGTATGACTCGTTACGTAATGGTATTGCGGTTAAAGGGTTCAATAGGCAAACAGGGGAGTCAGTAACGAACTTTGGAAATATTTCTAGAATTGATGTGAAATTAAATGATTCGGCGCGTCAGAAATATGGCGTAGAATGGGTAACTGCATGTAAGGTTTTATTAACAACACCTACACCAATGGTTAGTATTGCACCGTTATCGTTAGCTATTGATGGTAATCCGAGCACCATGCCTAGGGTTGAATATACAAATGAGGCAGAAGTTGAAATGGTATTTCAATTTTTTGTATAGATAATTAGGAACTATAAAGATAAAAAAACGTACAGAAGTGTACGTTTTTTTATTATCTCGTTTGATCAAAGTGGCAATTATAATGTTTAATTTATTTTCTATTAAATTCACCTAAAACGTTGAATTAAGGAAGTTGTTTATTTTCTGTTTAAATTGTTGATGAAATAATCTGTTCAGATCTACATCACTATTAGAAAACTCTTTAATTTCTTCGATTGAAAATGTACCACCCCAATATGGAGAGGTATGAATATCCGAACGGAATGTCACTCCTAAATGGGTAGAAGGAATGGCATTTAGCATGATGTTTGAAATTTCTTTTAAAACGTCTTGGGAAACATCTTGTGGTACATCAAAGATTAATTCATCATGTATCTGTAATACGATGTGTATATCATGCTCTTCAAGTATAGATTTGAAATTCTCCTGTAGCCATTCATCTCTATCTAAGCATTTTGTACCATCTGGCCGGGTGGGATAAAATAAATTTACCATGGCTTTTTTAACTTGTGTCGCAGACGTTCCTTGTATTTTAAAGTTACAACTTTGCCGTTTTATTTTCTCTAATCTCCAATCTGAATTTTTGTTCTTAAAGGTGGAAGAATTGGTAGCTTTTAATATTGTTTCTTTAAAACGTCTTTTTCTACCAAAAAAATCTTTTACATAACCATTGGTTAAAACTTCTCTATGTGTTTCAGCTTCCCATCTTAAAAAGTTGGGTAATTGTTTTTTAAATTGATTAATTAACGAGGTCGCTGCTACTTTTGTAATATTTAATTGATCAGATAAGCCGATTTCTGTTATACCATATAAGGTCACTTAAACCCCTTAGTTTCCTAAGGGAGTGGACTATACCTTAGCAACTATTTTAAGCTGCTTCTCACATTAAGCGAACTCGTTAGATTGGTTGTTTATTAACCGCGGAACGCTATAAGTCTCTGCACCTGCCATTCAAATGAACGCTTTGGCACAGGATTACCATATGCTTATACACTTAGGTTTCCCTGTTTTGAGTGAGATTTTAATTCGGCAATCCCTTTACCGAATACAATGCTTTTCATTTCTTTTCTAAGCAATTCAAAAGCATTTGCTAGAGTAGGAATGGTAGTACTATTTAGTTCCTTCATATTATATATCTTCAAGATATATAGACATTCTGGAGTATCTGACCATTTATTTATAAGCTGTTTTATATGATGCTGAGTCTCTTTTAGTGTCTCTCTTTTATAATTTCGAATATCCTCAAACAAGTGATAAGTAAATCCCTTAATTTGGCAAGTGATTTGACTATGTACATCTAAACCTTTCTTAAAGGCTTCAATTAGTACCGGTTCTTGTGTTACTATTGCGAGCCAACGTAATTCTTGTTGTATGTATACCGCCATTTTCATGGTATTTCAACACTCCTTAAAGGAGCCGGATTAGACTATACCTTCTGTTGCATTCCTGCAAATAATGGGCGAATTTTGTGACCACTAAGCCCATAGCCTACCGTATAAATGAGTTCGATTGATTTATCAATTCTGGTTGATAGACGACTCATTATTTTGTTAACTATGAATCGAGATGATAATTAACAAGCAGTCGTTGCACTTCTTGTCACTAGAAGCACAGGATTCGCTCCACCGTTACATGAGGGCGTTCCCTGTTTTGAGTAGGTTTAGATTAACGACTTCAGCCAACGTTTTGTAAACTGAAGTCAATACTGGTGAACAATCTACCTCTTTCTGCTCTAAAGGCCATACGTATAAAATCAGCTTTACTTGGTACTTGTTGTCATTGTAGTAATGCAAGGCTCTTTATCCTTGCTCTCTTTTTTCAAAGAGTATCGGACTATATCATCACCCTGTTGTAGAAGGGTGGATCGCTTTCGTGCTTATTTCGCCTGTTCTAGGTTAATTTAAGTAGTCTCTGCACCTTTCTAATATCCCTATTAGACTTGGCTCAGGATTGACATAGGTAATTACCCTTAGTTTCCCCTGAATTAACGATCTGCTTACACATAAAGTCACCTTTATGCAGCCCACAACTTTAGGTTTGGTGACGAGCAACTCATACGGCCTGTTTTAGTTCCTACAGAGTTATAGATAGGATGGATTTTATTATCAATAGTACCTTGTTGTTCTTTGGGTAGGGAGTCACAAAAAGAACTTATTAATTTCACTAAGCGACGATATTCTAGAATTAGAGGAATTACAGGATGCTTTGATAGATTATGTATCAGCGTTTTTCTATCTGTTTTTAGTTTGGAAATCACACTTTTGCAACCTTTGTCATATTCCATGATAGGTTTTAGAATAGCGTTATCAATATAAAGTTTTTGGGCCAAATGGGCTGGAGAATTTATATTAAACAAAGTGCTTGTTAATTTATTTACGCCATTATATTTATTTTGTTGCTTAGGTGGGTGTATACAATTATTTAATGTGATAGTGGAACCTAGGTAATTCAATATTTCTTTTTTTACGGATTGTAATTTCGTTTGGAGTATTTGTTTTACATCATTACTTAGAAATTCTTCACTAATTTTAATTCCTTTTCTTTCAGCGGTAGTAAGTACGGCTATTAAAGGCATCTCTATTTCCCTAAATAATTTATATATAGAAACAAGATTAAATTTAGGGTTTTCAAAAATTCTTTTCTGATACTCGAATACAGACTTTAGCATAAAAATATCATAGCAAGCGAAGTAGGTAGCTACATGATGTTGTAGCTGATCATAGAGTGTCTTTTCAATCATATATTTTTTTCTATCAATGGTATTTAAAATGGTTCCATTTGAAATAAGACGAGGTAATACATATTCTTTATACCATTCTTTTACACCTTTTGGATGGTTCTCATTTAATAGGCTTGCAGCTATCTCAGTATCCCAAAAGATATTATATGTAATGTCAAAATCACACCAATTATATAGAGCATGAATGTGTTGCTTACTGTTACTAAGTATTAATAAGGTATCTTTCTCTAATAGTGGTGAGAGTTTTTTCATCGTGTATTCTAGACTTAATGTAGAGATATGCTGTGATAATCCATGTTTAAAAGGCTTAATAGGTATATAAAAAAAACTGTTATCAATAAATCCAATCGTAATTGAGATGATTGAGTCTTTAAAAGGATTAAAACCAGTGGATTTCGTATCAATAAATGTATAAGCTTGCGAATGTAAGGTTTTATACACCTTATACTTGGTAATAAATTCTTCAAATTGTTCAGGTGTATGTATTAAATAGTAATTTGAAGGTAGTTTTACTGAATGATTAATTCCGTGAACATATTGATTTTGTTTTATCGTAATCTTTTTTTTCTCATTTTTTTTTATACGAGTTTTTTGTGTGCTTTCTTTTACTTCGCGCCTATTTAATAGTGTAAAAATGTCCTGATTGGATTCATTTGATTTAAAAAACAAAATTTACAACTCCTTACTTCAAAAAGGGACGAAATAATCGTCCCTTTCTATATTTAATAATAGAAATTAAAATTCCATACTGTTTTCTAAAATGGTAATTTATGATTAGTAGTTCTCAATTGTTCCTTTTCATCAAAACCTTCAGTAGCCAATGGAAGAGTAGGGGAACTACATTGAAACTGTGCTTGCTGTAAATTATATATTGTTGATGCTGCATTCATAAATTCTTGGATTTCATCAGGACTATGAGAAGTTATATATGTTGATATATCAAGCATTTCAATTTCATTAAAGTCTGGTTTCTTTAATATAGGTTCTTCATCCACTGAAGTATAATGGTATGGTTTAGCTGAATAAGTGGTATCATTAGCACCTGTTCCACTTCTAGAAATAGTGACAAAGTCTTTTGTAGGATCAATCATGTAAAAATTAAAATCTGTGTGTAATTTTTGAATGTGAGTTTTCGCTAAAGAGACTAGCTTAATCTTATTATCTAATGGATCATATACACGTAATTTAATCTTTAAATTCGGATATTTACTCGGATTAACGTGACAAAGGGGGCACACACCTGTCCCTGGACAACGTATATATTTGGGTTTTAAGGTGGGTTCATAATGCTCGCGAATACCAACCAGATTTTCATACCAATCGATAAATAAAAGTGTAAGTGGTTTTTTATCTTTAAACGTAAGAAAGGTATTTCCCACTTTTAAAATTGCATCTAATCCTTTTATTGTTGTCATACTTTATTTCCTCCTTAAATTGACAGGATATATAATGTTATTAAATTGTTATATATCGGTATAAAGGTTTATTTGAATTAATTTTGTTTATTCTATTTATATAAATAAACAGAAATTAATTTTTTAAATGCAGACTGTAAGTTATAAATCTAGCTAATATTTAATAGTAACAAATCAATAATTAAGCTTAATAATTTTCCAGTAAAGTTCATGTAATGAAGTGTTATATATAAAAGAAGGCTGAAATCTAATAAGAAACAGATAAAACGCCTTTGAAAATTATTGTCGATGTTGTATACTAGTTGTATATACTAGACTAATTAATAGTTATCGTAATAACTAATTAAAAAGTTGCAGAATTTATAATAAAAATAAAAGTTACTTTTGTTTACAAAATGTTCTTAATTATTTTACAATATTTTTAGGTGATTGTTGTTTGAGATAGTAGGGAACTAAGTATATTAACAACAATAAATGCTACGCAATTTCTTTAATGCTCTTGTTGAGTGCGATTTATTAATTTTAAGTTCGTTTGCGATTTCAGCTAAATTCATACAGACTCCTAAGCCGTCATATAGCATGTATTCGATAACATGTTGTTCAGTCGGAGTAAATTTATTTCTATGTATTTCATAATCTGCTTTAACAATTGAGAATTCATATCCTTGTTCGTAAGACTCTTGGCAAAATGTAGGGCAATTGTTTTCACTAGATTCGTCTTCAATAAATCCATCACAATAAAATACAGAAGTCGAATTTTGTTCTACCATTCTATTTGTATAACGATAGTAATCAACCACGGTTCTTTTAATAATTGTTTGACAGAATGAAGGTAGCTTTTCAGATGGAACTGTTGTTTGTTGAAGAGATTTCATTATGCGCAAGATACAATCTTGTTTCACATCCTCTTTGTCTTGATTTCTCACTTTAAATAATTCGAAATTAAAAATTTTAGCTATAGATTCAGAGTTTAGTATTTCCATTATTAAATCTTGAAAGTTTATAGTTGCTGTGTTCATTATATAAATCCCCTTTATTTGAATGAATTAAAATTTACTGCTTAGTAAACTAATTGAATTTGTATTTAATTTATCTAGTAATCCCATTTTAAGTAAGTCATTGGAGTCGATTTTTGAATCTTCAGTGAATTGGGGTGGATAGAGCGTATGATTGACCGTGAATCCTTCCTGTATTAATTGTTTTGTTGCTTTTTGTGTTGCATCTTTTCCAGCTTTGTCATTGTCAAAAAATAGATCAACAATCTTTATACCTGCTAGATGTAATTCGCGTATTTGGTTTTTAAATAATAATTTCCCATTAATTGCAACAGCAGGAATACCTACTTGATAGTTACTCATTACATCTATAGGAGATTCTACGATACGAACTCTTTTAATTCGATTGGCTGATGTACGTAATTGATTAATTAAATGAAGTCCAAATAAAATATCTTTTTTGTTTGGTAATCCTTCGTTGATAAATTTTGAACCCTTATAATTGCTTCCAATTTTTCGTTTTTGTAAAAAGCGAAGATCCCCGTTTCGAGTACGCTGCGGAAATACTATACATTTATTTCTGACATCTATTTTTATTTCGTAAGTATCTAAAGTCTTCATGTTTATTCCACGCTGATTAATTAAATAGGACATTGCTACATTGTAAATCCCTTGATTTTTAAATTTTTCCGCATCCAATTTTTTGAGTGTTTCTTCGGATAACGTATTTGCTTTTATACATTTTTTTCTTGTAGCTAAGAGTTTTGAAATGTCTAAAGGTTTACGATTATTTTCAAAATAGTAATTCGATAATAGGGCTTTTAATCCGTTGCCTTGTTCTAAAACAAAAGCGGTTTCAATTACACAATCTATGGTTCCTAAGTATCCACAACAGAAACAGTGTGTGTGATAGGGAGGGGTTTTAGAAATACCAAATGATGGTCTTGTTTCTGTATGATTCGGACAGCAACACATTATATAATTGCCGTTATCATTTTTCTTTGAAAATGCTGCATGGTTACTTTGATATCTAAGGGAATACTGATACTTAAAACGCAAATCATCTATTAGATTTGGTATATCAAGTGATGTATTTTCGAGAATTTCTATATTTTTTGCTTTTTGCATGTATTTTCATCTCCATTATTAAGACTAGAAGAACTGTTTTTCATACTGATTGTTTATGGTACTAATCAGTCCGGTATCAAAGTTATATCGCACAATGAAACTTTGACCACTAGCATTGCCACGATTTTTTATAACCTGTACTTTAAAGGTAGTTTCATTTATTTTGATAATAGATACACCTTTGCTAGCATCTTGGAAAATTGCATAAGTTTCCCCGATATCTTCACCAGTCATCGTGCTATCATTTAGACTTTTTTTTATTCTTTTAGCGGACTCTCTGTTAGCTTGTGCTACTACATAACCTGGAATTCCTGTTCCTAAAATCATTTCACGTACTGCTGCTGATATATCAAATAATCTTTGTCTTAAATCCCCAAAATTATTATTGGAGCTATTTAAACGTACTTTGGATAATTGATCTAAAACAAAGCGAGTATGTCCTTCAGACTCAAGGATGCGTTGTATTTCAGTAACTGTATAGGGGCGACCACCATTTTTTTGAATATCATAGATGACCATATCTTTTTGCTTTTTCTTTAGTTGATCTAAAAAGAAGATATAACGGTCTTTTTGTTCAGCTGACATAGTACCACGTTGTATGCCTAAATTTGATACACCAGCCAGGACATGATCCCAATTTCGGGCAATTTCTTCGGCACGTTGTTCTAAAGCAAAGTATGCAGGGAAATCCCACTCGATATTACTATTCCAAGCGGACATTAACATAAATGAGGATATTAATGTTTTTCCCATATTAGATGGTGCGAAAACAAGAAAATAATCAGTTTCTTGCCCATCACTTACTAATCCATTAGTCACTAAATCTAATGTTTTAAAGCCTGTAGTCGCTCCTAAAATTTCATTTTCATCTCTACCATGAATTGATAAGTATTTACTCTTACGTGTATCCGCCATTCCAGTATATGAGTATCCTTTGTTGTCAATATTCGCAAGTTTTAACATATTCGTGGCATTTAATTTAATATCTAAAATAGCTTCTACAGTTTTCTTTTCAGCGACAAGGTTTGCTGCTTTTTGAAGAAAGGGCTTGAATTTTCTATGTAACCAATCTTCTTTAAGAGCATCTACTACAAATTCTGTTTTTTCTAATTCGACCATTTCAAATTCTTCAAATATATTCATTACGGTTTCTATTGTTGGAAGTTGTTTTTGTGATTTTTTAAAATTTTTAATGTAATTAAAAATATCTTTATGTATAGGAAAGTGTTCTTCATCAAGGCCATTTTTATCAACTGAAGACCAATCTTTGTTTTCTAATATATGGTTTAATAGTTGTAATTCTTCAATGGATGGCATAATATAGACTCCTTTTCATCTAATCTCGACATAATAATCGATGTGATAATGGAAATAGTTGCGATTTTTTTAATAACAAAACACGGAACTTATGTTCGTTTTTAGGGTGAAAAAATAAAACGTATGTTCTTTTGTGATTTGAAATAAAACGTATGTTCTATTTTTATCGAAAAATAAAAGAACTTATGTTCGTTTTTGGGGCGTAAAAGAATAGAAGATTAAATCAGATCCCTAATGGAATAAAGCATCTTACTATCCAAAACAGATATTGATGCTTTATTAAGTTCTGATTAACTTCTTTTGTTTTACGGGTATTTATATATAAGGATTTAATGCATTTCTACTCAATTCATAAGCTGAAAATTTAATCATGTAAATTAGTATACTATGGAAATATATTAATTGTAATACTATTTTTACATATTTATCATATTATTGTTAAATGGATTCTAGAAAGAACCCGTTACATGACGAGATCTTTATATAATTGGCTTCAGAATATAACTTTTTTCTTGTCTTCTATCACGACCTCCTAATTGATATACAACAGTATTAAATAGCATACGAGATGTAATAATATCCCCAAGACAATTCTCTTGTTCTAATAGTTGGAGTGTAAGATTAGAAGTGAAAAATGTTGATTTTTTGTTTTCTTTACGAAAATCAATCACATCATAAGTAAAATCCTTAATATAATTTGTAAATCTTCCATTTCCTATATCATCAAGTATTAGTAGGGGAACCGTCTTCATGAGTTTTACTTGTTGTAAAACTTTTTGTGTGAAATCTTCATCATTTAATTGATAAATTTGCCGTAGATCATTTGCCCATGAACCATACTTAATATAGAGTACAAGCGGAGACTCAAAATTAAATAAAGAAGGATTCATTACTGATTTAAATATATATTCCATTGCAAAGGCTATAGCAGTATATGATTTACCAGTTCCTTTTTGTGGATGTATAAAAGCGAGATTATTTCCATTCTTAACAATTTCCTCTATTGAATTAAAAGTATCTATAATGTAATCTTTGTACATTTTGTTATCCGTGTCTATTATAAAATTTCTTTTATTTGCATTTTGATATTCTAAAGGAATCTGAGAAAGCTTTATAGCTTGATTAAGTAAGATATAACCGCCACACTCAGGATTTATCGTATAATCCTGTGGCAGGGGAGTAGTACCATTTCTACGTTGGCACCAATCTCTAACGACACATTGTGCACAAGTAACATAAGGTTCATTCAATATTCACACCACCCATTATGCTTATAAATTATTTATATGATTTTGTACTTTCAAAACTGTTATATAATAGATTGATTTTTAAATATAAAATTACTAGTCAATAATTCAATATTTAATTCTTTTTTCTCTAAAACATGAAGGAATAAAGCATTTAAGTGATTTATTGTATTTTGCTGAATCTCCATATGATGTAATGAATATTTATTTTGATTAAGAAAAGACAATATTGAATTCTTGCATTTCATAATATCCTTCCAACCATATTTTTTTGCAAGTGTATCTATTATTTCCCATATCATTTCTGATACTTTTAGGAGTGGAATCTTATCACATTCTATTATGTAGTATCGATTACTTTTTCCGCGACCTGGGACCTCTTTTTTTATAAATCCTTTTTCAACTAATTCATTAATATAACGAATAATTGTATTTATTGAGCAGGAACAAGATATAGATAATCTATAAATACTTGGGAATGCAAATTCTCCTTTTTTATAAATGTAATTCAAAATGTTAGAATACACCAATTTTGCGTGAGTACTTAGGCCAATACAGTGAGCTACCATGCTAGGAGTGCTTATATGCCCTTTGTTGTATGAGCTATTGTATATAAATTCTCTTTCTTTTGAATTTGGCATCGTTTTATACAATTAAAACACCTCTTTCTATTATAAGTATCGTTTTATATGCTGAAAAAGTTGAGGGGGAATTTTAAGGAAATAAAAAATAATTCTACATTCAGATAAAAAATAATCCAATTTACCTATAATACTATTAAATAAAATCCAATAAACACGTAGTTTTTTAATAATGGAAAGCTTTAATTGTTTATATTCTTGCGTAGTTTGGGTTTGATTATAAAGAGCGATTATAAAGCGGGTATTACAACTTGAATAGTTTAGAGGTGATGATATGAAGAGTAATTGGAAATCTCATCCGATTTGTGAATTAGGAGATCAAATTGGAAAAGCTATTATGCTTACATGTAAAGAAAATGCATATATTGGTGGTTTAAAAGACATCACTGAAAAATCCATTATGATTGAAGTTGGTGAGGGGATGGTTATTGCTGTGGACCGTACTGTATTAAATGATGAATCAATAGAACTACATGTTGTGGGAGGATAAAAGATTGTCTGATTTTGTTATAAGTGAAAATACGCGTAATAGTATTAGTACTATTAATGCTCCTAGACCAAAATTAGATCCCCGAGATCCTAATATTGGGAAAATAGCATTGGTTAAAGAAGGGGCATATAAGGGTCTAAAAGGTATAATATATCCACCTACTAAGGAATTGAAATATGATGGAGAGTTTGTAAAAGGATTTACAGGGCATTATGAAGTAGAAAAACTCTATCATGTAATGTTCTTTTTTGAAGATGGTGCATTTTTTTGTGCAATGGAGACAGATTTAATGGATTTAGAGGTAGAAGGGGGTATATTCATTATTGATGACGGAGATGGAACTGTTGCAAAACCCTATGGATGTGGTGAAAGATTATATACGTCGGTTCCAGAAATTTATCATGAATTACCTTTAAATAAATCAGGTTATATCATTATCAATACCTACCAAAGCAGGCGGGTAGATTCTGTATTTAAAGTGTTTTGGATTAACGATCTTACTACACCAATAGGACAAACTCATACACGCGTGCATGGAGTAGTTTTTAATAGTCCACATGATATAATATTTTATTATGATCCCAGGTATAACCCAAATAAAATAGTCATTAAGAATGATTATATAGGAAATTGGTATCATAAAGTCAATTGTCTTACAGAACTTGATGGCTCAATATTTAAGCCGTATACCTGTGGGACTAATATTGTTCTTAATAGTCCCATAGATATGAAAAAGTGTTTTTTTCAACTAATTGAACGTACAGGGGAAGTTGAAGTTGTATATAAATACTTGGGAGATCCTAAAAGTGAGGCTTCATTAGAAGTGTTTTGGCAGAATGAAGTCATAGGGAAAGTAAACACTAAGGAAAAAAATTTTGAGGAGAAAAGCATTATCTTTAGTGTAGATGAAATCAAAATGTTTAATCCTCAGGTGAGAGTTACAGTACATGGACACTGGGAAGTGAAAGTAAAATGTCCGGTAAATAAGGGGATATCAAAGTTAAGAGAAAAGAATTTTTGAGTACTAGTGGTATGGGTTCGTTAAAAGTTGAACTGACCCCAGAAAGTTTGACAAGTCGTTTCATTAGGCAGCTTTTAGGGCATGAGTTCGATATTGTACCGGGCTCATGCCTTTTAATTTTGCCTTAATTCGTTTGTGATTATAATAATCGATATATTTTTCAAATTCTTATTTAAAATGTTCTATGCTTTCAAAATCTTTTAGATAAAGAAATTCAGATTTCATAATACCAAAGAAACTTTCAATAATCGCATTATCGTAACATCTTTGATACAAGTGAATAGGTTGGTCTTGAATCAATTGTATAAGCGATTATCTCTCAATTAAATAGATCTAGCATCGGTGATAAGTAGAGCTTCTCGCCGCATAATTTAAATTCTGTTATGTCTGTAACTCATTTTTCGTTTGGCTTTTTAGCCTTAAAGTTACGTTCTAAAATATTTGGCGTAATCTTACCTACTTTCCCTTTATAAGAGCGATATTTTTTCATACGAACTAGGCTCTTTAAACCTAACTTTTTCACAATTCGTTGAACTTTTTTAAATAAGCATTCTCCATACGCAAACGCTCCAATTCAGCTTGTAATGCTTCTACTGACTCTTCTGTTTGTGTTTGTTTCTTTCTTTCTTTCTTTCTTTCTTAATTGATTTTTGATTGTCCTTAGTCATAGACTGACGCCCCTTTTTCTTAGATTTAAGGGCGTCTACTCCTTTTTGACGTAGCTGAATACGCCATTTTCTAATAAGTCCAGATGAAGAAATATTAAAAATAACTGCCGTTTCGTTTGGAGACGTCCCATTTTCGAACATATAATTTGGTAAGCCTAGTTTATACTGTACAAAATACGTTGTATAGCCTTTTTCAAATGCTCGGATTCCATGATATTCAAATTGTTTTATACATATTCGAACCACGTCGTGATTCGCTCTCAATGATTTCGCAATATCTTTTATACTCTCACTTCCATCTTGATAATGTATTGCTGCATTCATTTTGTTTTCTGAAGTAAATTTAGTTATAAAAAAACTACACCTCCAATTGTTAGACTGTGTCTAACAATTGGAGGTGTAGTTCATAAGAAGTAACCTGTTTTTATTTATACATTAAAAAATCGGCGGAGTAACAGAAAATAAGACTATCGCATTTTTCTCAAAATGATTCACCCATTTATGTTTCAAATAAGCAGGTATCTTTACACTGTCGCCAGTTTCTAATACGTATTCTTCCTCGTTTAAATATAATGTGATTTTCCCATCTAAGACAAATGCTAATTCTTCTCCTTTATGTTCTAGCACATTTTCTGATGAAGCTGTATTAGGCGGGACGGTCATAATTGCTGTTGCTAAATTTCCAGTGAAATCAGGTGAAAGCATTTCATATGATAAATTATCGATAATCATTTTCTTTCGTTTATGGGAACGTACAATTAAATCGTCTGTATTTGTATCTTCAAGTAAAAAGCTAAATGTTGGCACATCAAGAGCTTTAGCAAGCACTTTTAATGTTTGAATAGAAGGGTTAGCGGACCCACGCTCAATTTGACTTAACATAGATGGTGTAATATCGGCCATCTTTGCTAGTTCTTTACTAGTTAAACCTTTTTCTTTTCTTTGGTTTTCAATTTTTTTACCAATATCTATATTTTCCATAATGAAAATCTCCTTAAGGGTTATTAAATTATATTTAAATAAATTAAATTAAAATTAACTAAAGTTAACGATTTGTGTTAAACTATATTAAAATTAATTTAATTATAATTTATTATATGGTGAGCTACAAGGATATAAGGAGGAAACAAAATGAAAGAAATAGGGGCATTACAAGCAGAATACCCATTAGTGAATAAACTTATTGCAACAGAAGAAGTATTTTGGATAAATCCAAACATAGAAAAGTATGCAACAGCAATAAAAGATACACCATTGAATGAAGAGAATGTAAAAGATGCGGAAGAGAGATTAAAGCGTTTTGCACCATATATTGCGAAAGTTTTTCCTGAAACGAAAGGGACGAACGGCATAATCGAATCATCTTTAGTGAAAATACCTTCTATGAAAGAAGCTTTAGAGACAAATTACAAGCAACCTATTTTAGGAGAATTATTATTAAAATGTGATAGTCATCTTCCGATATCAGGATCAATTAAAGCTAGGGGCGGCATTTATGAAGTGTTGAAACATGCTGAACAACTAGCATTGCAGCATGGTATGTTAACAGAAGAAGATGATTATTCCATTTTAGATAGTGATACATGTAGAGAGTTTTTTGCCAAATATTCAATTGCGGTCGGTTCAACAGGAAATTTAGGGCTAAGCATTGGGATTATGAGTGCGAAACTAGGTTTTAACGTAACGGTTCATATGTCAGCAGATGCGAAACAATGGAAAAAAGATTTATTAAGAAGTAAAGGTGTAAACGTTATTGAGTATGAAGCTGATTATAGTAAAGCAGTAGAAGAGGGGCGTCAGCAAGCAGATGCCGATCCTAGCTGTTATTTTGTAGATGATGAAAACTCCCATGATTTATTTTTAGGATACGGAGTAGCAGCATCGCGATTACAAAAGCAATTAGAAGAGTTAGAGATTGTAGTAGAT
This sequence comes from Bacillus sp. RCC_6_1, assembly GCF_041360755.1. Taxonomy (NCBI): domain Bacteria; kingdom Bacillati; phylum Bacillota; class Bacilli; order Caryophanales; family Bacillaceae; genus Bacillus; species Bacillus sp. RCC_6_1. Next base: position 667,952 of record NZ_JBFUPV010000001.1, on the reverse strand, counting down.
GAAAATCATCCTTTATTCGTTTACCTTCCGTGCGGAGTAGGAGGCGGACCTGGCGGCGTCGCATTTGGTTTAAAGTTATTGTATAAAGACAACGTGCACTGCTTCTTTGCGGAGCCTACGCACTCTCCATGTATGTTACTCGGTTTAATGACAGGACTTCATGATAAAATTGCTGTTCAAGATATCGGGATTGATAATGTAACAGACGCGGACGGACTAGCGGTAGGAAGACCGTCTGGATTTGTCGGTAAAACGATGGAACCATTTTTGAGTGGGAATTACACAGTAAGCGATGAAGAGTTATATAGATTGTTAAAAGAACTAGCTGACACGGAGAATATTTATTTAGAGCCTTCTGCACTAGCAGGTATGATTGGGCCAGTGAAAGTATGTAAAGAAGATGAGTATTTACAAAAGCAACAGTTAACAGAGAAGTTGAAAAAAGGTACTCATATTGTGTGGGGAACGGGTGGAAGTATGGTTCCTAAAGATGTAATGAATGAATATTATAGGAAAGGTTTGGAATTAACGATATAAGAAAAATGAGGCTAGTTGTAGCCTCATTTTTTCATGTACATAAAAATCTTTGTTATTTTCACAATAGTTCTTTATAGTATATATAAAGGATAACTAATATTGAATAAATACAACAAAAAAGCTTTATTTTACATAATAAGAGGATGTGTATACGATGTCATTACAGACTAAATATATAGCGGGTATTTCGCTTGGGGTTATGGGTGTCGGCTTTGCGGCTTCTATCCCTTTTCAAGGAACGGTAGCAGGAGAGATTATACAAGGGGGATTTGAAGCTGGATTGGTTGGCGGGCTTGCAGATTGGTTCGCGGTTACTGCTTTATTCCGTCATCCGATGGGAATACCAATTCCGCATACAGCTTTGTTACCTAAAAACCGTAAACGGGTAACGAAAGGGCTCATCAATACGTTAGAAAATGAATGGCTGACGAAAGAAAGTATTACGAATAAAGTAAAAGAGATGCAGTTAGCACAAATGATACTGCAAATTGCTGAGAGAGAAATGCAGTCTGATGCTGTGAAAAAAGGCATTGTAACGATTGCTGAGAAGGCGATTGTTTCAATCGATACAGAAAAATTAGCGGTTATTATTGAAAAAGAATTAAAGACGTATTTACATACAATTAATACAAATAACATTTTACAAGTGCTTGTTGATCAATTAGTTGTGCAAGAATATGATGAAAAGACACTTGATTACATATTAGTGAAGGTAAAAGATTGGACAGCGCAAGATGAAGCTCGTTACCAGCTCGGTAGCTTAGGTATGAAGGCGATGGAAAATATAAAAGTAGATGGATTCTTGCAGTTTACTTTGAAATCATTTATGAATATTGTAGATGAAGATAAGATTGGCGGCATTTTGCAGAAGTTTATCATTAGTAATATTAACAGCTTACAAGAGGCTGATAATAGCACAAGACAACTTATATTAGCGAAGATTCGTCAAGAAATTATCAATGTAAAAGAAAATGAAGCCTTATTACAGGAATTAGAAAATTGGAAAGAAAAGTGGATTGCGAATTGGAATGCTACTGACAAAATAAAAGAGATGCTAGAGCAAGTACAGCAAAGAGCAGTTGCTTTTGTAAATAATGAAGAATTTGCTGATAAATATGTTATTCCATTTTTACAAAAACAAATGAATAAAATAAAAGAAGATGAACAAACTGTTCAAAAAATAGAGAAGTGGTTACAAAAGCAAGTTGTCACACTTGTGGAAAAGAACCATTCGAAAATTGGTAAGCTTGTACAAGAAAACCTTGATAAGTTAGATGATAAGACGTTAATCGAAATGATTGAAAATAACGTCGGTAAAGATTTACAGTGGATCCGAGTGAACGGGGCGGTTTGCGGATTTATGATTGGATTAGTGTTAGAAGGAATTAAAGCGATTATATGAGAAAAACCTTCCGCAATTGCGGAAGGTTTTTTATTTTTCGAGAACACTCATATTCAAATTATAAGCTTTCTCAATATTTAACTTGTACGTCCCATTTCCAGTTTTAATCGAATTTTTATACCAATGTTCTTGGTTGTTTAATTCTGGATGTTCTTCTGAAGAAGTATTTTCGTTTTTCGTTAAATCTTCTACTTGTTCCCAAGGTGTACTTCCATGTGTTTCTTTTTGATTCGTTACTGCTGTTAAAGATACATCACTTTCTTTTGCAAGATGGACAGACACTCTTGAGCTTTCCTGTACAAACCAATTATTTTGTAATTGACCTGGATAAAGAGATAGTTCGTTATTTGAAGCACGGATTTCCACATTTTTATTTTGCGGAAGAACAAGCGTTGGTTTCACCTGTGGTGCTGAATTAAATAATGTATGCTGAACAGGTAAAGATTTTAAAGTGATATACATCGTTTCTCCAGCCGTTTGAACTGAAAGGAAATCATCTCGTTTTAAATTGAGTTTTTCATTTGCTTTCGTTGTCATTTCATAAGTTCCCAAAAGATGAATTTGATTTGTATTATTTCCCTCTATCGTTAGAGGCTGATGTCCTGCATCTACTACGATTTTTTTGATAGATTCAGGTATATCAAATTGTCCGTCTGGAATATTACTCGTTTGCCTCGTTGTGTTAATAGAGTGACGAACTTCTTCTAGTAATCCAGTTGATAATAAACAGTAAAAAGCAATTCCGACGCTTCCTAAAACGCCGATAAAGAAAATACTAAAAATATCATATTTAATAAATGATTGTTCCTTCTTAGAAAATAGAAGGTATAGTAAAACTTCGGCTCCAAGTATGATGAGTAAAACTGGCCACCATGCAGTTAGTGTATCTAATACTTGAATTCCTTTTACGACTGAAAATAGTAAAAAGCATCCTAACGATATAATAGAAAGCCCCATTGAGAATGTTCCAACACGCCAAGTCCTCATTCGCTTGTCCCACCTTTGTTTTCTTTATTTCCAAGTAACAATTTAAAGCCGCCGCCAATTAAAAGGAGCGCAACGATAGATGTTTGGAAATAGCGATAATATAGTTCACTAAGATGAATATTAAATATAGTTACAAAATAATCATTCAAAATAGGAAGGACTGTTTGATTTAATAAATAATAACCACCGAGTGTAATTAATCCGATACCGATCCATCTTTGATGATTTATAAAATAATCGATAATGGGTTCGTCTTGAACTCGTTCTTTTCCGTATTTTGCTGTTTGCTGTAACGCATCAAAAAAGCTATAGAACCAAATGATTGGTACTAAAAATAAAAACGCAGAAAGTCTTAATAAGTCGAGTAAATAAATAGATAGTAAGAAGGCTGCCATAAGCTGAAGACCACGGCGTTGTAAGCCTAAATACATATGACCTGCTCCAGGGAACATTGCTAAAATAGAAGCAAATGTTTTACTTTTCTTTCCCTGCTCTCGATGTTCTTCAAAATCTTCGAAAATAGTACGGTCAATTAATTGCTCGCCACGTTCTTTTTTCTGTAGTTGCTGAACAACGTCAAAGAAATTATAAATCCATAAAACAGGTAACGTAATAAGGAAGATAAGAAAACTTTCTTGCGATGTTAAAAGTGCAACGAAAATGATCATACTTCCGATTCCTGTGCAAGCTACTAAAAATGTAAGTCCGCGTTGCATAAGTCCTAATTGGAAATGGCCAAGTCCAGGGATGATGGATAAGAGAATGATATAAAATCGTTCGCTCTCTTTAGAGGAATTTATCACTTCTCCAGCTTCTTGCTTTTTCGTTTGGTTTATAATGGTGATAACTAAATCTAGTAAGTTAATTACCCATAGAACAGCTAGTAAAAATAGAGAAAGAAAAGCAATATCACGTTCTCTTACTACTATGGTACAAAATACTGCAAAGGAGAATAGAAATAGTGATCCCCCGCTATATAAAATAAACCGTCCTAGCTTTTTTAAGTATAAATGTCCAAGCCCAGGAATTAGCCCTAATACAAGTGCTAAAAAGGGATTTTTATTCATGCTTTGAACCTCCGTCCTTTTTCGATGTGTCTACCGATTTGTTTACAATTTGTTGTGAAATAGAAGACTCGTTATGTTTTGAAGATTTCTCTAAATTTGATGTCGCTGTAAAAATATACTGAAATAAACCACTTACCATAAAAATAATTGTAGCCGCAGTCGCAATTATGTAATGAATGATCGTGCGCTTTAGTGAGGTTGTTTTTATATTTTCATTAGACTGTAGTGTTTCAAAATTAATTTGCGTCATAACTTCGTTCGTAAATGAATCATCATTTATCATTGGAAGGTTTTCATGTTGTTCATCAATACTTTCCATATAAAGTGCTAAACAATGATCACATTCATAAAGATGTTCTTCCATAGATTCACGTTCATTACTTTCTATAAAATCTAATGTATAATTGCGCCAATCTTCTTTTGAATAATGCATCATAGAAACTCTTCCTCCTTCCAATGTTTTTTAATCCATTTTCGTGCTCGATACAGTTTCATTTCGACTGTTTTTACTTCGATGTTTTCCTGTAAAGCAATTTCTTGATAGCTCTTTTCTTCTAAGTAATGTGCGAGAACAACGTCACGGTAATTTTCGGGAAGTTCTCGCAGTTTTTGAGCAATGAGTAATTTTTGCTCTTTCGTCAATAATAAAGCCTCAATATTATGAGAGGACTGTATATTTTCCTCAGCTTCTTTACATAAGGAGAGTTCTTCACTTTCTCTAGCTTTCTTTCTCTTATAATCAATAGCGTGATTGGTGGCAATACGTGCCATCCACGTTTTTAATCCGCGAAATTGATAATTTGGGAGAGAGGTGTGAATTTTTACGAATACTTCTTGTGTAACATCTTTCGAATCTTCTTCATGTCTTAAAATAGAAAAGATAACTTGAAAAATATAATGACGATATGTTTGTACAAGGATACGAAAAGCATGCTCGCTTCCTTGCTGTGCTTTTTCAATTAATTGTTTTTCCTCAATCGGTCTCTCCCTCCTTTTTGACGCATTCTATTATATAGACGTAAAGAATGATAAGTCACCCTACACATTTTGTAAAAAAAGAATAATATATTTTTTGCGGGAGAGCTAGATGAAAAAAGGTGTGAAAAAATGGTAAAGAGAAGTATATAATGAGCAAGTAGGAAATGTTACACGGAGAAAGGATGTGAATGTTAGTAGGGAAAGGTCCATACTAACAAACATGAAAATTAAAATATTAATAGCAGATGATAACTCTTTTATTAGAGAAGGCATGAAAATTATTTTAAATACATACGAAGAGTTTGAAGTAGTAGATACTGTAAATGATGGGGAAGAAGCTGTAGCGTATTGTAAAAAGCATGAAGTTGATATTGCTCTTTTAGATGTTCGTATGCCAAATATGAACGGTGTAGAGGCGACGAAGTTCATTTGTGAAGAGACGAAAACAAAACCGCTTATTTTAACGACGTTTGATGATGATGAATATATTTTGGATGCAGTAAAAAACGGAGCGAAAGGTTATTTATTAAAAAATAACGATCCGGAGCGTATTCGTGATGCGATAAAAGGAGTATATAACGGTCAAACTGTTATGCAAGATGTTGTCCTCGATAAAATTAAGTCTAATTTAATGGAAAGTAAAGAGGAAGAATGTAAAATTGATAAGAGCCTTTTCACAGAAAGGGAGCTTAGTATTATCGCATTAATTGCAAAAGGTTTCTCAAATAAAGAAATTTCGAAACAGCTTTTTATATCTGAGGGAACAATTGCAAATTATATTACGTCAGTTTTAGGGAAAACTGGACTTGAACATCGCACACAAATTGCGATTTATTACTTAACAGGGAAAGTAGATTAATGATATGGAATTTTGGTTAACTGTAAGTAAATTAATTGTCTTTTTATATATTGTGTTCAGTTATATTTACGCAAATGTAGCAAATTTACCGTGGGTTATATTTACTTTACTTATTTACCTTTCTGTAAACGTAATGATTTCTATATTTAAAAAAGATACGTATAAAAAAATATTAATCTGTATATCCATTGGCATAGTTATGTTATTTACATGGAGGGTTCATCCATTTTTTATTTTGTTTTTACCTTTGAACTTATACGAAATTACATTCTATTACATAGAAAAGAATTGGCCAAGCTTTGTCGTTATGATGCTCCCAATTACGATTGCAGATGAAAGTATTCGAATGACTTATGGATTAATTGTTGCATTTTCTTTTCTCGTTTTAACTATTGCAGATCGATATATATCGCGTGTAGTAAAGCTTGAATCGCAAAATGATAAGATGCGAAAAGATATGCAACGACTTACGAAAAGCTTACATGAAAATAAAGAGTACATAAGACAATCTGAATACACATTTAAGCTAGAAGAGAGAAATCGGTTATCGCAAGAAATTCATGATAAAATTGGTCACTCGATGACGGGTGCACTTATTCAAATGGAGGCAGCAAAGAGGTTAATGGAAATAGATAAAGAAAAATCTGCGGAGTTATTACAAAATGCAATTCACATTTCAAAAGATGGAATTGAAAGTATTCGCATTACATTGAAAAATATGAAGCCACCAACTGAGCAAATTGGTATTCATCGTATGAAATTATTCATAGAGGAATTTGCCGGTAAGAATGATGTGAATATTCCTTTCGTTTATAAAGGGAACTTAGATATGATTTCTCCGATACAGTGGAAAATTATTGGTGAAAATGTTATGGAGGCATTAACGAACGCGATGAAGTATGCTGATGCGACAGTCATCTCAATTGATATTCATGTACTTAACAAGATGGTGAAAGTACAAGTGAAGGATAACGGAAAAGGTGCGGTTCTCGTTAAGAAAGGTCTCGGGATTATGGGGATGGAGGAGCGAACAGCGTCAGTAAACGGAAAAATTATTGTAGATGGAACAAGTGGTTTTGCAGTAACAATGTTGTTGCCGATATGAGGATGAATCATCTCATATGAAAAAAGTGAATAATCTCATGTGAAAAGAATGAACTTCTGCACTGAGCAGGTTCATTCTTTTTGTTTATACTAAAAGCAGAGAAACCGAAATAGGGGTGAAATGATGAATACATTAGAAATTAAAAATTTAACGAAAAAATTTGGTGATTTCATCGCAGTTGATAATATGTCTTTATCTATTAAAGAAGGAGAAATATTTGGCTTTTTAGGATCGAATGGTGCTGGTAAGAGTACAACGATTAATATGATTGCTGGTTTGTTAAGAAGTAATGAAGGCGAAATTAGCATACTAGGAAAAAATATAAAGAAACATAACCGATTTGCGAAGATGAATATCGGTATCGTTCCGCAAGATATTGCGATTTATGAAGAGTTAACTGCCTATGAAAATGTGAAATTCTTTGCTGGGTTGTACGGATTAAGAGGAGTTGAGCTAAAAGCGAGAGTGGAGGAAGCACTGCAATTTGTGGGGCTTAGCGATAAACATAAAAGTTATCCGAAAAACTTTTCTGGCGGGATGAAACGAAGATTGAATATTGCTTGTGCAATTGCACATAGACCGAAGTTAATTATTATGGATGAACCGACAGTTGGAATTGATCCGCAGTCAAGAAACTATATTCTTCAGTCTGTCCGGAAGTTAAATGAAATGGGAAGCACTATTATTTACACGAGCCACTACATGGAAGAAGTAGAAGAGATTTGTACGAAAATCGCAATTGTCGACCACGGTAAAGTGATTGCAGAAGGTACGAAAGAACAGTTAAAAGCGATTATTACAGATACGAAAGATATTTGGATTGAAGTGAAGTCAGTAGAAAATTTAGATGTAGAAAAGTTAAAAGAGATAAACGGTGTGAAAGCTGTTCAAATTGAAGAGAACGTAATCAAGGTAAACTCGGATGCAGGATTAAATAATTTAAATCAAATTATTCAGCATTTCATTAATCATGACATTGAAATTCGTTCGTTAGAGGAGCAGGCTCCAAACTTAGAAACAGTATTTCTTACGTTAACCGGAAGAAACTTACGAGATAAATAAAAGGTAAATGAAGAAAAGGTAAAGGGAGGTTCATCAATTGAACATCTTCAATATTGCAATTATGCATATTAAAAGAGATTTCAGAGACGTAAGAACTTTAGTTTTTATGTTAGCATTTCCGATTGTACTTATGCTTGTGTTAGGAACAGCGTTAACCAACGCATTTAATAGTGATAGTCATTCGATTAAAGATATACAAGTGCTATATAAAGATGAAGCGAGTAGCACGTTTTCTCAATCATTTGCAGCATTTACGAAAGAAGTGGATAAATCAGGTATTCATTTTAAAAAAGCTTCCGGCAGTATAGATGGGAAAGAAGAAGTGAAGAAAAATAAATATGCTGCTTATGTAGAGTTAAATAAAGGTGGTGCAAAATTTTACGGAAGTGACAAAAGTAGTATTGAGGGGAGTATTGTGGAAGGAATGCTTACAACATTTGTTGATAAGTACAATGTAGCGGTCGAAGTTGCAAAAGTAGATCCTACTAAGGTGAGCACAGTTATTTCAAACGGAAACCATAATGATTATATAAAAGAAACATCTTTACAAGCTGCGAAAAAACCAGGTTCTATGGATTACTACGCGGTTGTAATGACAACGATGATTGCACTGTATGCTGCGATGGGAGCGAGTTCTTTAATTCGAGGAGAACGAATACGTAAAACAGGAGATCGTCTCATTGCTGCACCTATAAGTAAAGCTGAAATATTCATTGGAAAAGTACTTGGTAGCCTAGTAGCAAATGCCCTGTGCATATTACTCGTCATGTTATTTAGTAAATTTGTTTTTCAAGCGAATTGGGGCGACCATCTTGGAATCATATTTCTTATTTTATTAACACAAGTCTTTCTAGCAATTAGCTTCGGTTTAGGAATCGGATATATCACGAAAACAGCTGAAGCGTCTAGGGCAATTATTATGGTTGTTGTGCAATTAGCTTCTATTTTTGGAGGTGCATATTTCGTAGTAGAAGAAAATTTCGTTACGAATTTATCGCCATTAACTTGGGCAAATACAGCTGTTATGAAAATTATTTATGCAAATGATGTAGGGGCAGCACTACCAGTCATTTCTTTAAACATTGGAATTTCAGCACTCTTTTTATTAATTGCAATTATTGCATTACGTAGACGGGAGGGGCTATAGTATGAAGGATATTTTATGGCTCATACAAAAAACGTTATCTGTGCTTTTGAAAAATAAAAAAAGTTTACTAATTATAATTAGCTTGCCGATAATAGGGACGCTCATTTCCTTCTCGATATACGGAAATGCAGGGCAAGGAACGTTAAATATCGGGATTGTAAATAAAGAAAATGAGCCGATAGCAAATGATACGATAAAGTTTTTAGAAGGATTAAATCATGTGAATGTGAGTAAGGTTAAGGAGTCTCAAATAGAAGATAAACTCACTTCCAAAAAACTTGATGGAGTTATTACATTAGATTCTGGTTTTTCAAAAAGTGTTCGAGAAGGGAAACCAGAGCATATTGAAATTTCATCGATTAAAGGTGATCAAGTAACAGGATTTATAAAATCATATTTATATAATTATATTGATAATATAGCAGCTATTAGTAAAGTAGCCGGAACAGATCAAAGCACATTCGACAATATGTACGCAGGGTATCAAAAAAGTTCATTTAAAATGAAAACTGAGACGCTAGAAGATACTTCGAAAAATAAAGATATGACAAATCAAACGATGGGTTACCTTATTATGTTTATGCTGTTTTCAGCAGCGAACTTATCAGGTCATATTTTAAAAGAAAAAGAGAATAGAACGTACTTTAGACTATTATCAACGCCGATAGATGGGAAGAAGTTTATATTATCTAATGTCGGAGTAAATATGATAATACTAACAGTACAAATTTTGATTACAATCCTATTCCTAACGAATGTTTTTCATACGAATATCAATATGCCTTTCATAGTGATGATGGGCGTACTAATGCTATTTGCATTAATCGCAATTGGAATATCATTAGTCCTTGTAGCTTTTTCGAAAAACTCAGCATCGGCAAATGCGATGCAAAATATGATCATTGTACCAACATGCTTACTTGCTGGATGTTATTTCCCATATGACATTATGCCAAGTGCAGTACAAAAAGTAGCTAATTTTCTTCCGCAGCGCTGGTTGTTAGATACGATATCAAAACTACAGCAGGGAATACCATTCTCGGAGTTGTATTTAAACATTTTAATTTTATTCGCTTTCGCAATTGCATTCTTCTTAATTGCTATTTATAAGTTTGGAAGAAATAATGACGCGAGAAATTTTGTTTAATGTGAAAAGGTGTGGCTTAATGCCATACCTTTTTTGTTTGAAACTTAGAGTATCTTTTGTAGTATAGGAATGCTTTTGTAGAGCACTTCGTTATGTGAAGCATGCAAAACATATTTATTTCCCTCTAGAAGAAAAACGCTATGTAGAACAGCGTTACCGTCACCATGTTTTGTAAGTAAATCACCGACGACTTTGCCGTCTGTCCATTTCAGTTTGGAATGTGAAGGGACGACTTGTAAATATTGAGTTGTTTCCTCTCCATCTCCGGCAATGAGTGTCGTTTCAATATTTCTTTTTTGTATAATAAATCTATTTGTATTTAATATATCGAGGAAAGGTTTTTTCATTTTCATCTTACTATAAGGAAGAAATGTAATAGAAGAGTCGGATTTTATAAATAAATAATTTCCGTAATCTTTACAAGGAATAACATCTTGTAATCCTGGAAAGTAAATGTGTATCGCCTCAACTTTATTGATTTTATGTAAGATGCTTAAGTAACAAATATATTGTTCCATATAAAAATGAACGATATTTATTTTAGAAGAGGCATGGATAGGGAGACTGCCTCCAGTCCAATAACTATAATTTGGTGGAGATCCAGCGTTTGGTGTGCAGAGTATTATAAGTTGATTCACATCATTTTTATATTCGTCACTTTGAACGTAAGAACGTCCAAGAAGGCCGCCCATACTATGACAAATTAAATTTAGTTTATCGCAACCTGTAATCTTTTTAGCATAAGCAATCGTTTGTAATAAATATTTTTGTGTAGAAAGAACAATACGCTGCCGCCAGTCATAAAAACAGATGAACAAGTCTTTATTTCGTTCGTACCCCATACTTTCTAGCATCATGATGAATGGTTCGTAAACAAATGCAGAAAGTCCAAAACTCCAATTACCAGTGCCGGGAATAATAATATTGCTCATTGAACCGAAAAGACCTGGGATAAAAACAATAGGAGTTTTTCCTTTTCTCATATTCGTATCTCCTTTAACTGTTCAGTATCAATAAAAATAAGAAATACATTTCGTATGAAAACATATTTAAATGAAACACTACGAAATAGTAAGGAATATGATTGGAAGGAAACCAAAATGATAAAAAAAATATTAAGAGTTACTTCTATTATTATTGCTATTTTCGTTTTTATTTTAATTTGTATGCATATCGATGTTACCTTAGGTAGGAAAATGGAAGCTGGAAAAAACATGCCGACAGAGTATGCGCCTCATTATAGTGATTTTCAATTATATGTAGAAGGGGAATCATTATATGAGCAGCTATTTGAAGATATTAAAAAAGCGAAAAGCTCCATCTACACTTATTTCTTCATTTTGTCGGATGATAAAAGTAGTCATACTTTTTTAAACTTATTAAAAGAGAAGGCAAAAGAAGGAGTAAACGTCTATTTATCAGTTGATCGCATTAATGATTTATCATTTGAAAGAAAGATGATAAATGAATTGCGGGAAAGTGGTGTGCATTTTACATATAGTAGAAAACCTGCATTGCCATTCGGATTTTATTCACTTCACCATCGTAATCATCGCCGTATTACGACGATTGATGGGGATATTGGCTATACAGGCGGATTTAATATAGGAGATGAGTACTTAGGGAAAGATAAGCGATTTGGATATTGGCGTGATTATCATGTACGGCTTAAAGGAGAAGGAGCAAAAGATTTAGAACAGCAATTCGCTTTAGATTGGAAACGAGATACGAAAGAAGAGATAAAGAGGAGTACGAATAAAGCTAGTAAAGGGAATACATTACATACTATGACTAGTTACAATGGGCATTACGTTGCTGAAAAATATATAGAGCTCATAAAACAAGCTCAGCACTCCATTGTAATTGCAACGCCGTATTTTATAGCAAAAAATAAAGAGTCCATGAATGCTTTAATCGCAGCACAAAAGCGTGGTGTTACAGTAAAAATACTTTGGTCATATAAACCAGATCTACCTCTTATAAAAGAAGCGGCGTATCCATACATACGTCAAGCTGTTAATAATGGGATTACTGTATATGGGTATAAAAAAGGAATGTTCCATGGCAAATTAATGCTTATTGATAATGAATTAACCGTTATTGGTACAACAAACTTTACTTCGCGTAGCTTCAATATAAATGATGAAATGAATTTTTATATTTATGGTGGTCCTATTGTAGGACAAGTTAATAAGGCGTTAACAGAGGATTTTCATGATTCGAAAGAAATGACGAAAGAGTTTTTTGAAAAGTTATCTTTTTGGGAGCGTTGTAAGGAGAAAGTGGCGGGATTGGTTGAGTTCTATTTGTGATGATGGATTAGGAAAGGGTGCCTACAAAAGGCACCCTTTTTGGTGGGAAATCATTATTTTTCATGCACCAGCATCGTAACATCATCATTAATCAACGTCCCCACATGTTCACCTAAACATATTTTTTTCATCACTCCAGGCTCATCAAAGTTAAAGACATGTGCTGGTAAATTGTAGTCCCGGGCAAGCAGTAATGCCGCTTGATCCATGACTTGTATATTTTGTCTAACGACATCATTATAGTTTAGTTTGCTGTACATTTTTGCTGATTTGTTATGCTTTGGATCACTTGTAAAAACACCGTCGACACCTTGTTTTGCGACTAATATGGCATCACTATTCATTTCGATGGCTCTTTGTACACTTGGATAATCTGTTGTCACGAACGGTTGCCCGTTTCCGCCTCCAAAGATAACGATATAGCCGTTATCTAAATGGTGGACTGCACGTAAGCGAATGTATGGTTCAGCTACTGCATTAAATGGAATGGACGTCATAACGCGTACTTCTCTATTTGTTTTACTTGTTAAAACACCGCGAAGCATTAAGCTGTTAATGATTGTACCTAGTGTACCGATATTATCAGCTTCTACGCGATCAATTCCCCACTCTTCAGCTAGATGCCCCCTAAAAATGTTACCGCCACCGATGACGATGGATACTTCGATACCTAAATCAACAATGGATAAAATTTCGTTTGCGATATGTTCTAATCGTTTGGAGTTAAAGCTATTTCCAGTTTGATCGGCAAGTGCACCGCCGCTTAATTTAATTAAGACACGTTTATATGGCCTCATAACAATTCCCCCTATATAGATCGCAATAAAAAAGGAACAAAGGCGAATGCCTTTGTTCCTTTTTAAGAAAATGAAAAAGAAAAGAAGAAGATAGGACGAATTGCTTTGTATAGTTTTTCATAACATCCACTCCTTTTCATTTTGATTTGTTTTAAGTATATATCTTTTTGATTATACGAAACAATCTGATTACTTATCAAGTTTATTTTATCGTTTTTTAACAAAATGGTGTCAATGAAAAAAAGAAGAAAAATATTTGAATTTTTTGTGACGAACTTGTAGGTTTTTGTATGATTTTGTAGGTTCGCTTATAAGATGTGTGAGTAGCTTTTATAAATTCAAATTGAAAGCGTTCGCATGAAGGGGATGAACATAAATGAAAAAATTCGGATTGGCAACACAAATTTTTGTCGCGCTTGTTTTAGGGATTGTAGTAGGGGCAGTCTTTTATGGCAATAAAACGGCGATTTCTTATATCACACCAATTGGGGATATATTTATTCACTTAATTAAGATGATTGTAGTACCAATTGTTATTTCAGCATTAATTGTTGCAGTAGCTGGTGTAGGAGATATGAAGAAGCTTGGGAAACTGGGTGGTAAGACAATTCTTTATTTCGAAATTATTACGACGATTGCTATTCTAATGGGATTACTTGCAGCGAATATATTCCAACCAGGTACTGGTGTTGATATGAGTAATTTACAGCAAAGTGATATTTCTTCTTATAAACAAACTGCAGATGCAACAGAGAAGAAAGGTTTCGCTGAGACAATTGTTCACATTGTACCGAAAAACGTATTTGAATCGATTGCACAAGGTGACCTATTGCCGATTATATTCTTCTCAGTATTATTCGGCTTAGGAGTTGCGGCAATTGGGGAAAAAGGAAAACCTGTCTTTAACTTTTTTGAAGGCGTACTCGAAGCCATGTTTTGGGTTACAAATCAAGTTATGAAATTTGCACCATTTGGTGTATTCGCATTAATTGCCGTTACGGTTGCAAAATTTGGTGTAGCAACACTACTTCCGCTAGGAAAACTAGTGCTAGCTGTATACGTAACTGTTATACTATTCGTTGTGATTGTATTAGGTATTAATGCACGAATGGTTGGAGTAAACATTTTTACATTAATAAAAATTTTAAAAGAAGAATTGATTCTTTCATTTACGACAGCAAGTTCAGAAGCTGTTTTACCTAATATAATGAGAAAAATGGAAGAGTTCGGTTGTCCAAAGGCAGTTGCCTCTTTCGTAATTCCGACAGGTTATACATTTAACTTGACTGGATCGGCTATTTATCAAGCGTTAGCGGCATTGTTTGTTGCACAAATGTACGGTGTGCACATGTCACTAACGGAGCAAATAACGTTATTATTCGTTCTCATGTTAACATCCAAAGGTATGGCGGGAGTTCCAGGTGCATCGTTCGTTGTTGTATTAGCAACGTTAGGTTCAATGGGGTTACCACTAGAAGGTATCGCATTAATTGCGGGAATTGACCGCATTTTAGATATGATTCGCTCATCTGTCAATGTATTAGGAAATGCATTAGCGGCCATTGTTATGTCGAAGTGGGAAGGCGAATTCGATAATGAGAAAGCAAAACAATATGTAGAAACAGTCAAAGAAACAAAAGCAGCATAAGAAATCGTTAAGGAGTGAATAATCATGGCAACATTAACTGAAGTTAAAAATGGTGTTCGAATTGAAAAAGATTTTTTAGGTGAAAAAGAAGTACCAAACTATGCATACTACGGCGTACAAACAATGCGTGCAGTTGAAAACTTCCCAATTACAGGATACAAAATCCATGAAGGTTTAATTAAAGCGTTCGCAGTTGTAAAAAAAGCTGCAGCGCTTGCGAATACAGATGTAGGAAGATTGGAATTAAACAAGGGCGGTGCGATCGCAGAAGCTGCTCAAGAAATTCTTGATGGAAAATGGCATGATCATTTCATTGTAGATCCAATCCAAGGCGGAGCAGGTACTTCAATGAACATGAATGCAAATGAAGTCATTGCCAATCGTGCTCTTGAATTATTAGGAATGGAAAAGGGAGACTATCATTATATTAGTCCAAATAGTCATGTGAACATGGCGCAATCAACAAATGATGCATTCCCAACGGCGATTCATATCGCAACGTTAAATGCATTAGAAGGCTTATTACAAACGATGGGTTATATGCATGATGTATTTGAATTAAAAGCAGAACAGTTTGACCATGTTATTAAAATGGGTCGTACACATTTACAAGATGCGGTGCCAATTCGTCTTGGACAAGAGTTTAAAGCATACTCTCGTGTACTTGAACGTGATATGAAACGAATTCAACAATCGCGTCAACATTTATATGAAGTAAATATGGGGGCAACTGCAGTTGGTACAGGCTTAAATGCAGATCCAGAATATATTGAAGCAGTTGTAAAACATTTAGCTGCAATTAGTGAATTACCGCTTGTTGGTGCAGAAGATTTAGTAGATGCGACGCAAAATACGGATGCTTATACTGAAGTATCTGCAGCGCTTAAAGTATGTATGATGAATATGTCTAAAATTGCGAATGACCTTCGCTTAATGGCATCAGGTCCGCGTGTTGGTTTAGCGGAAATTATGTTACCAGCTCGTCAACCAGGTTCATCTATTATGCCAGGGAAAGTAAACCCTGTTATGCCAGAGGTAATTAATCAAATTGCGTTCCAAGTAATTGGTAATGACCATACAATTTGCCTTGCTTCAGAAGCAGGACAATTAGAATTAAACGTTATGGAACCAGTACTTGTTTTCAACTTACTTCAATCGATTAGCATTATGAATAACGGTTTCCGTGCCTTTACAGATAATTGCTTAAAAGGAATTGAAGCGAATGAAGATCGCTTAAAAGAGTATGTTGAGAAAAGTGTAGGAATTATTACAGCCGTGAACCCTCATATCGGTTATGAAGCAGCAGCTCGCGTTGCGAAAGAAGCAATTGCAACAGGCCAATCCGTTCGAGAACTTTGTGTGAAAAATGGTGTATTGTCACAAGAAGACTTAGAGTTAATTCTAGATCCATTCGAAATGACACACCCAGGGATTGCAGGAGCAACTCTTTTAAAGAAAAATTAAAAGAAGAGGGGGACAATCCCCTCTTTTTTGTTTACAATATAGAAATGCTATATATGAATAGAGGTAGGGATGTTATGAGCAAGTTTACAGTAGCTTCTAATGGTGCATTAGAAACAACATTAAGAGGAGCAGAAGTATTATCAACACCACTTTTAAATAAAGGGGTAGCTTTCACACAAAATGAAAGAGAAGAGTTAGGTTTAAAAGGGTTATTACCGCCAGCGGTTTTAACGTTAGAAGAACAGGCACGCCGAGCATACGAACAATTTAGTTCTCAGCCGGATGATTTATTAAAGAATGTATACTTAACTGCGTTACATGATCGAAATGAAGTATTATTTTATCGTATATTAACAGATCATTTACGTGAAATGTTACCGATTGTATATACACCAACTGTCGGTGTAGCAATTCAAAGATATAGTCATGAATATCGTAAACCACGTGGTGTTTATTTATCAATTAACGATCCATCAGGTATTGAAGAAGCATTCACGAATATCGGTGCAACAGCTGAGAACATTGATTTAGTCGTTGTAACAGATGGAGAAGGCATATTAGGAATTGGTGACTGGGGCGTTGGTGGTATTAACATCGCAATCGGAAAATTAGCTGTTTACACTGCTGCAGTTGGAATCGATCCTAGTCGTGTATTACCGGTAATTTTAGATGTAGGTACAAACCGTGAGGAGTTATTAAACAATCCATTTTATATTGGAAATCGTCACCCTCGTATAACAGGTGAAGCTTACGATGAATTTATTGATACGTTTGTACAAGCGGTAAACAAACAATTCCCGAAAGCACTTTTACATTGGGAAGACTTTAGCTCTCGTAACGCACGAAAAATTTTAGATAAATATCGTCATGATGTTTGTACGTTTAATGATGATATTCAAGGTACAGGTGCAGTTTCACTTGCGGCAGTATTATCGGCAGTGAAAGCTTCTGGTGTACCGCTAAGTGAACACCGCGTTGTTGTATTTGGTGCTGGTACGGCTGGAATCGGTATCGCAGATCAAGTTAGAGATGCGATGGTCCGCGTAGGCGTATCTGAAGAAGAATCATATAAGCGTTTCTGGTGTATTGATCGTAACGGGTTAGTTACAGATAATATGGAAGATCTTCTTGATTTCCAAATTCCGTACGCAAGAAAAGAAGCAGAAGTAAGTGAGTGGAAAGAAAATGATGTGATCGGACTTGCTGAAGTTGTGAAACATGTAAAACCGACAATTTTAATTGGTACATCTACTGTTGCAGGTGCATTTAAAGAAGAGATTATTAAAGAAATGGCTTCTCACGTAGAAAGACCAATTATTTTACCAATGTCGAATCCGACGCCACTTGCTGAAGCAAAACCAGCAGATTTAATCGAGTGGACAGAAGGAAGAGCGTTAGTTGCAACAGGAAGTCCATTTGAACCAGTTACATATAACGGTGTAACGTATGTGATTGGACAATCAAATAATGCACTTATTTTCCCAGGTCTTGGTCTTGGAACAATTGTAGTACGAGCAAGTGTCATGACGGATGGAATGTTCGCAGCAGCTGCTGAGGCAGTTGCAAGTATGGTAGATACAAGTCAGCCAGGAGCACCTATTTTACCAGAGGTCGAAGAATTACGTAATATCTCAGAAATGGTTGCAATTGAAGTAGCTAAAGTTGCAGTTGCAGAAGGTGTTGCAAGAGTGAACTTAAGTGATAACGATATCAAGATGGCAGTGAAAGAAGCAATGTGGAAGCCAGAGTATCGCCAAATAAAAGCGGTAGAAAAGGTTAGAATATAGAAAAAAAGCCCGTTTATAACAATAAGCGGGCTTTCGCTTTTACTACTGAAAAAAAGTATAGGAAGTGTCACCTTTGAATTGGAATCAATTATGGAAGAAAGATATGTCCCTTTTAATTATATTAATGGTCGTTGTTCCGATTGCTGGGGAGCTGAACTTTCATCCCTTTAATGATACGTTTCGAGTTAGCTTCGGTACACCGCTATTCTTCTTTTTATTATTATTTTTAAGAAGAGTACCAGCAGGAGTTGCAGGTATTCTTGTTGGTATATCTGTAGTCTTATTCCGAGTATGTCTTGACTGGATCATGCAAGGTTCATTTCATATGACAGAATCATTTTATTTGCGTTATCCTGTGTTCTTCTATTATTTTATTTATGGCAGTTTTTTTTCGCTTTGCAGGGTAAATAAGTTCCATCAGAAACCAATCATTATTGGATGCCTTGGGATTTCAATTGAAATTGTTGCAAGTATGTCAGAACTTGCGTTTTATCACATGTTAGTACTAGGTACAACAATAACGATTTCTGAAGTAAATAAACTCATCATTATTGCTATTTTTCGTAGTTTCTTTGCACTTGGTTTTTTAAATATGATGAATTTATATGAAACGAAATTAAAAGAATCGCAAGTTCGAAAAGAAAATGAAAATATGTTAATGCATCTTTCTAATTTATATGTGGAATCTGTTCATTTGAAAAAGACGTTACAAAATGCGGAGTTAATTACACAAGAAGCATATCAACTATATCGAAATTTACAAGTAAGCGCTGATTCAAGTAGTAAAACAGCATTGAAAATAGCGGGGGAAGTGCATGAAATAAAAAAGGATAATCAAAGGATATTTGCAGGATTATCTAAACTGTTATTAGATAAAAATGTGGCTGAATATGTAGAAGGACATGAGTTAGCAGAAATGATTGTTAGAATAAACGAGAAGTATGCTGAAATGCTAGAAAAGGATATACGTTTTTCTAAACATATAGAAGGTGAGCATGCTGCATACCACGTGTATACAGTTCTATCAATTTTTAATAACCTCGCTGCAAATGCAGTTGAAGCAATTGAAGATAAAGGTGTCATTATTATTAAGCTATATAAAAGAGAACAACATATATTTTTTGAAGTAATTGACGATGGACCTGGTATTGCACAAAAATATAAGAAATTAGTATTTAAGCCAGGATTTACTTCTAAGTATGATCAAACGGGAACACCGTCAACTGGTATTGGGCTTTCTTACATAAATGAAATGGTAACAGAGCTAGGCGGAGAAGTGAGATTAGAAGGCCGAGAAAATAAAAGAGGATGTAAGTTTATCGTTTGTTTACCAGAGGGTAGTTTAAAGCGGGAAGGGGAATAGATTTGTTTTATTATATCGTAGACGATGATGAAGTTTTCCGTTCGATGCTTTCGCAAATTATTGAAGATGGAGATCTTGGAGAAGTAATTGGTGAGGCGGATGACGGAGCTTTTATTGAGGCGGATCAACTAAATTTTAAAAAAGTAGATATTTTATTTATTGATTTGTTGATGCCGATGAGGGACGGAATTGAAACAGTTCGTCACATTGCGTCAACTTTCACGGGGAAAATCATTATGATTTCTCAAGTGGAATCGAAGCAGCTTATAGGTGAGGCATATACACTTGGTGTAGAATATTATATTACAAAACCATTAAATAAAATCGAAGTTGTATCTGTTGTACGCAAAGTGATGGAGCGTATTAGATTGGAGCGTTCTATACACGATATTCAAAAATCATTGAATAACGTGTTTCAGTGGGAAAAACCGCAATTGCGTACTGAACCAGTGCAAGAAGGAAAAAAGATAGGGGATTTAGGGCGCTTTTTACTATCAGAACTCGGTATTGCGGGAGAGAATGGAAGTAAAGATTTACTTAGTATGCTGGAATATTTATATGGTCAAGAAAAGGCACAGACATTTGAGTTTGGCTTTCCTGCGTTAAAAGAAATTTTCCATCATATTACGATAAGAAAATTAGGGGATTTAGCTTTAGAGGCGGATATTGATAAAGAGAAAAAAGCGTCTGAACAAAGAGTACGTCGAGCTATTTATCAGTCGTTAAATCATTTGGCTTCTTTAGGATTAACAGACTTTTCAAATCCAAAATTTGAAAGCTATGCTCCAAAATTTTTCGATTTTACCGTAGTTAGAAAACGGATGACAGAAATGACGAAAGATGAACTCGCATCTTCTGGTCATACGCGAATTAATACGAAGAAGTTTATTCAAGTATTGTATTTTGAGGCGAAGAGGTTGATGGAGATAGAGTGAAGAAGATGCTTATAAATAAGCATCTTCTTTTGTTAAATCAACATTTTATATTTTCTCGTGGAGCATGTAAAATGTTAAGTAAGAGAAAATGGTTTTATATTAAGGAAGTGTCAAAGCGATGAGTTTCACATTGAATAAATCGATTATTAAAGAAGTGTGCGGAGAGACCTCATATAAAAGAGGTGAAGCCTATTATAAATCAAATAAAGTGATAATAGATCAGTACGATGAAAATAAAGAAATTTGTGAGGCGACAGTAAAAGGGAACGAGGATTTCCATGTTACAGTAGCAAAAGCCAAAAAGGGTGATGTTGTTGCAAAATGTAGTTGTCCTTCATTAGCGTCTTTTCAAACGTACTGTCAACATGTTGCAGCAGTATTAATACAAATAAACTATAATCAACAAACAGGTGGAATGAGCTCCACTAGTAGCAGAAATGATCAATTGACAAGTGGTATGTTTCAGCTGTTTGCAGACAAACCACTGAGGCCAAAAAGTAAACAACACCGTTTTGATACACGTGAAATATTAGATATTGAGTTTATATGTACACCAGTAGCTACGAGAAGTGGTGGGGCTCTTCTTGGAATTCAATTGAAACTTGCCAAAGTGTATTTCATAAATCATATTAGAGAATTTCTTTCTAAGGTGGAGAAAAGGGAATCTTTTCATTGTTCAAATGAATTTACATATACACCAGATGTACATAGTTTTAAACAAGAAACGGATGCGATTATTCAGCAGCTCATTAAAATGTATCATAACGAAAAAATGTATGAAGATACGCTAGAAGTACATGCGAAACAAGATGAAAGTATGATATTTATACCACCAGCTTCATGGAAAGATATGCTCTCTTCACTTTCTAAAGTTGAATATGTACAGCTGAAACAAAATGAACAACTGTTTCAGGGATTACAAGTTTCAAAAGGGTTGTTGCCGTTACACTTTGAATTTACGAAGGGAAATAATGGCGGATTTACACTTCATATAGATGGTTTAAATCGTGTACAAGTTATGGATATGTATAACAATGCACTTTACGATGGGAAATTATATCACTTACACATTGAAGATTGTATGCGACTTATTGAATTACAAAAGATGATGAGTCGCTCAAATAGTAATCAGTTTTATATTCCAGAAAGTAAGATGGAACATTTCGTCGCGAAAGTTGTACCAGGATTAATGAAGCTCGGAACTGTACACATTGATGAAGTAATATCGGATCGTGTTGAAACACCTTCGCTAAAAGCGAAATTGTATTTAGACCGCGTGAAAAATCGCTTATTAGCAGGTCTTGAATTTCACTATGGGAACGTCATGATTAATCCGCTAGAAGAGGATGGACAGCCGTCTGTTTTTAATCGTGATGAGAAAAAGGAAAAAGAGATTTTAGACATTATGAGTGAAAGTGCTTTTGCAAAAACAGAAGGCGGTTACTTTATGCATAATGAAGAAGCTGAGTATAATTTTTTATATCACGTCGTGCCAACATTAAAAGGTTTAGTTGATATTTATGCGACTACAGCAATCAAATTGCGAATTAGTAAAGGGGATGCAGTTCCTCTTATTAGAGTGAGAAGAAAAGAAAGAATTGATTGGTTGTCATTTCGTTTTGATATAAAAGGAATACCAGAAGCAGAAATTAAAGGTGTATTAGCGGCCCTTGAAGAGAAACGTAAATATTATCGATTGGCGAATGGTTCGTTTTTATCGCTAGAGAGTAAAGAGTTTAATGAAATTAATCAGTTTATAAAAGAATCAGGTATTCGGAAAGAATTTTTACATGGAGAAGAGGTAAATGTTCCACTTATTCGGAGTGTAAAATGGATGAACGGACTTCATGAAGGCAATGTTTTAAGTTTAGATGATTCTGTTCAAGAGTTAGTAGAAAACATTCAAAACCCGAAAAAATTAAATTTTGCTGTGCCAAATACTTTAAATGCAGAAATGAGAAAGTATCAAGTATATGGGTTCGAATGGATGAAAACACTTGCTCATTACCGTTTTGGGGGTATTTTAGCAGATGATATGGGACTTGGAAAAACGTTGCAAAGCATTGCTTTTATAGATTCTGTTTTGCCTGAGATTCGAGAAAAGAAACTACCTATATTAGTCGTTTCACCATCATCTCTTGTTTATAATTGGTTTAGTGAATTGAAAAAATTCGCCCCGCATATTAGAGCAGTTATTGCAGATGGAAACCAAGCAGAGCGCCGGAAAATTTTGAAAGATATAACGGAATTTGATGTCGTAATTACGTCATATCCATTACTGAGAAGAGATATAAGATTGTATGCAAGACCATTTCATACACTATTCCTTGATGAAGCGCAGGCGTTTAAAAACCCTACAACGCAAACGGCAAGAGCTGTGAAAACAATTCAAGCTGAATACCGTTTTGGGCTAACGGGTACACCTGTAGAAAATTCATTAGAAGAGCTATGGTCTATCTTCCATGTCGTCTTCCCAGAATTATTACCAGGAAGAAAAGAGTTCGGTGATTTAAGGCGTGAAGATATAGCGAAGCGAGTGAAACCATTCGTATTAAGACGATTAAAAGGGGACGTATTAAATGAGTTGCCAGAGAAAATAGAGCACTTACAATCATCGGAGTTATTACCCGATCAAAAGAGTCTCTATGCTGCTTATTTAGCGAAGCTAAGGGAAGAAACGTTAAAGCATTTAGACAAAGATACGTTACGTAAAAATAAAATTAGAATTTTAGCTGGTTTAACGAGATTGCGACAAATTTGTTGTCATCCTGCTTTATTTGTTGATGATTACAAAGGAAGTTCAGCTAAATTTGAACAACTGTTAGAGATTTTAGAGGAATGTAGAAGTACAGGAAAGAGAATATTAATTTTTTCTCAATTTACGAAGATGCTTTCCATTATTGGTCGTGAGTTAAATCACCAAGCAATTCCATACTTTTATTTAGACGGGAGTACACCAGCGCAGGAACGTGTAGAGCTGTGCGATCGGTTTAACGAAGGAGAAGGGGATCTATTTCTCATTTCTTTAAAAGCTGGTGGTACCGGACTTAATTTAACTGGTGCAGATACAGTAATATTATACGATTTATGGTGGAATCCAGCTGTTGAACAACAAGCGGCCGATAGAGCGTATCGAATGGGGCAAAAAAATACAGTGCAAGTTATAAAGCTAGTAGCCCACGGAACAATTGAGGAGAAAATGCATGAACTGCAAGAAAGTAAGAAAAATTTAATTGCTGAAGTGATTGAGCCGGGAGAAGAAAAATTAGCATCCATCACGGAGGAAGAAATACGAGATATTTTAATGATTTAATATGAAAAAGCTATGCTTTCACATGTGAAAGCATAGCTTTTTGTTGTAATAATTATATTTTGTTTTGTGCAAAGTAAAGAAATCAAATGTTATTTAAATTACTTCTTTGTACCTTTACTTTTGTATGGCTTTGCAGCTGCCTTTTTCTTTGCACTTGATTGCCAACGGTTCCATCCTTTACTTCCTGTACCTTGTCCTACACCTTTTTTCGGTTTTGCCTTCGTTTTACTCATATGATCACTCCGTTATTTAAAAATCTTATTTGATAATAGTCAATGATTTAGAAAATACTCTTTATAAATGACTATGATTGCTTTAAGTAAAAATAAACTGCTTGAATGCTATAGTATATCATGAAATTGCAAGTAAACTGAAAGGAATTATAAAGAAAATGAAAATAATAAGAAATACTGCGGATTCTATATTCCGAACGATCACATTAATTATTGTTTATACGTTAGTTTCGGTCAGTGAAACATTTTTTGGATTGACGAGGCAGAAAAAGTAAAGATGTTAAATTAACAACAATCAATAAAGCCGTAAAATAAAGAATTGAAAAATATTTTAAAACTTTTTGTTGACTTTCTTTATTTTTTGTATAGAATAATCATTAATAAAATGTTTCAGAGATGTGACAACAAAACGACTATGAAAGGACGAGTAGTAGTAGGACGTAGTTTAAGCGAGTCAGGGGTGGTGTGAGCCTGATACGAAGCCTATTATGAAGAACCTCCTGGAGTTGCTAACCGAAATCCTTTATAGGAAAGTAGACTTAGCCGGGAACTTCGCCGTTACAAGAAGAACAGTATCGAGATATTTCATCTCCGTATTGTATAAGTGAGCAACCTCTGTTGCTAATTTGGGTGGTACCGCGGAACCAAAGCCTTTCGTCCCAGTTTTTTGGGAAAGAAGGGCTTTTTTTGTTGGCTTCTTTTCACAACATCCAAACATTTTAGGAGGAAACCACCATGTATCAATCATTAATGACAGTAAGAGAGACTCAAATTGCAATTAAGGAAGTTAAAACATTTTTCGAGGACCAATTAGCAAAACGCCTTGAACTATTCCGCGTATCTGCACCATTATTCGTAACGAAAAAATCAGGATTAAACGATCACCTAAACGGTGTAGAACGTCCAATTGAATTTGATATGTTACATTCAGGAGAAGAATTAGAAATTGTTCATTCACTAGCGAAATGGAAACGATTTGCATTACATGAATATGGATATGAAGCTGGTGAAGGTTTATATACAAACATGAACGCGATTCGTCGTGATGAAGAACTTGATGCAACGCATTCCATTTACGTTGACCAATGGGATTGGGAAAAAATCGTTCAAAAAGAATGGCGTACTGTCGATTACTTACAAAAAACAGTACAAACAATTTATGGAATATTCAAAGATTTAGAAGATCACTTATTTGAAAAATATCCGTTCCTTGGAAAGTATTTACCGGAAGAAATTGTTTTCGTTACTTCTCAAGAATTAGAAGATAAATATCCAGAATTAACACCGAAAGATCGTGAACATGCAATTGCGAAAGAACATGGTGCAGTCTTCATTATCGGAATTGGTGATGCACTTCGTTCAGGTGAAAAGCACGACGGACGCGCAGCTGATTATGACGATTGGAAATTAAACGGTGACATTTTATTCTGGCACCCAGTACTACAATCTTCATTTGAATTATCATCAATGGGAATTCGTGTTGATAGTAAATCACTTGATGAGCAGTTAACGAAAACTGGTGAAGACTTCAAACGTGAGTATGATTTCCATAAAGGTATACTAGAAGACGTACTACCATTAACAATCGGCGGTGGTATTGGACAATCAAGAATGTGCATGTACTTCTTACGTAAAGCTCATATCGGTGAAGTTCAATCTTCTGTATGGCCTGACGATTTACGTGCAGCTTGTAAAAAAGAAAACATTCATCTGTTTTAATAGAAGTGAGGGAATAGCTTAAATATAGAGCTATTCCCTCTTTTTTATAAAACATTACTTATTTATTACCGAGTTCTTCCGCTAAACCGATTAAAATTCCTTCGACTCCACGAATGTAGCAGAGACGATACGAGTTCTCATACTGAACTACTTCACCAACGAGATCTGCACCATGCTTAGTGAGTCTCGATACCATTTCGTCAATGTCTTCAACGGTGAACATGACGCGTAGATAACCGAGGGCGTTTACAGGAGCATTTCGGTGATCTGATATAGTAGGTGGGGTGAGAAATCGCGAAAGTTCAATTCGGCTGTGGCCATCTGGAGTGGCCATCATAGCGATCTCTACGCACTGAGAACCGAGTCCAGTTACGCGACCAGCCCATTCACCTTCGACATTGGCTCGACCTTCGAGATTCAAGCCAATCTCCTCAAAGAAAGAGATTGCGTTATCAAGGGATTCTACAACGATGCTGACATTGTCCATTCGTAGTAATTTGTTTTTTGCCATAGTCTTATCTCCTTATGTATAAAAGTCTATTATTTAATTATCCTCATAATTATACTACTAAGTAGTTACAAATTCCTTTCAGTCAAAAACACCTTGTCACAGTATAGGAAAATGTGACAAGGTGTTTTTTAATATGTCATATAGCATCGTGTTAACGAACAGCTTTTTATTTAATAGGAAGGTAATACATTAATATGATTTTTTTAGCATTACTAAATATATCAGATTAGCTCATTTGCACTAAAGGCTCAATTTTCGCCATAAATGATTGATGCAGCGCCTCAACGCCTGTTACTAAATGAAGGCGGTCAATAACGACAGACACTTTAATTTCTGATGTACTTACCATTTTAATATGAATATCTTCTTCTTTT
This sequence comes from Bacillus sp. RCC_6_1, assembly GCF_041360755.1. Lineage (NCBI taxonomy): Bacteria > Bacillati > Bacillota > Bacilli > Caryophanales > Bacillaceae > Bacillus > Bacillus sp. RCC_6_1. The sequence goes on along the minus strand of NZ_JBFUPV010000001.1, from coordinate 641,205 downwards.
AAAGTAGTGAACATATTTGCAGCGACACCTGGGTTAGATACCATGCCAGATCCTACGATTGATACTTTTGCTAAGTGATTTTCATGTTCTACAGATTCATAGTGAAGAGTTTCTTGATTTTGTTCCAAAACTTCTAAAGTTTCTCTTAAATCATTCGAATGAATGGAGAAGGAGAGGTGTACAGTTCCTTCATTTGTAATACTTTGAATGATGATATCTACATTAATGTGTGCTGCTGCTAATGTAGAGAAAACTGTTGAAAGCGAGCCTTGTTCTAATCCTTTAATTGTGACACGTGTAATGTTATCCTCAAATGCAATACCTTTAACGATTGATTGTTGTTCCATGTTACATTCTCCTTTTACAATTGTTCCGTTTTCTTGTTCCATACTTGAGCGAACTTCTAAAACTACATTATGATTTTTAGCAAACTCAACAGCGCGCGGGTGTAATACGCTAGCACCGAGATTAGCAAGCTCTAACATTTCGTCATAAGAAATTTCGTCTAATTTGTAAGCATCTTTTACAACTCGTGGGTCCGTCGTATATACACCTGTCACATCCGTATAAATATCACATTTTTTTGCTTTAAGTGCAGCAGCTAATGCGACAGCAGTCGTATCAGAGCCACCACGGCCAAGCGTTGTAATTTCATTTTCTACACTTATACCTTGGAAACCAGCTACGATAACAATCGTACCTTCAGCAAGATAAGATTGAATACGATCTGTATGAATGTCAGTAATCCGTGCACTACTATGTACAGATTCTGTCGTAATACCTGCTTGCCACCCTGTTAATGAAATTGCATGATAGCCTTTTGCTTGCAGTGCCATTGTTAATAATGAAATAGTTACTTGTTCTCCTGTAGATAGAAGCATATCCATTTCACGTTTACTTGGATTTTCTGTGATAGCGTTAGCGAGTGCGACAAGTTCATCTGTGCTTTTTCCCATTGCTGAAACGACAGAGACAATGCTATGACCTCGTTCATATTCTTCAATAATTAAATTTGCTACATGTTGAATGCGTTCGACGCTTCCGACAGAAGTGCCACCAAATTTTTGAACAATTGTTTCCATTACAAATTCCTTCTTTCGTCTATTTTTAAGAATAGATTAGGAAATATATAAATCCCAATACTCCTGTAGTTACCAGAAAGACAAACAAAAAACACCATCTCAAATAAGTGAGGATGGTGCTGTTACAGGAAAAGGGAAACAGAAAACGGAGCTAATAAAAAAACCGCCAAAAAAGGAATATCATAAAAAAATGATATCTCTTTTTTGTAGATAGCTCTTCATACGTACACGTCTGTACATATGACAGTTCTGTTTCTATTCGAAAACAGCCCCAATTGATAAATGCAGAGAAATTTATCAATTTCGGCAATACTTCCTTTCATCTAAGTTCATAGACATCTCTGTGTCTCCATTAGAATACTCATAAGTATCGCAACCTCTATCTCACGTTTTAGGCGAGAGTGTTTGATTTATGAAGTTGTTGGTAACATTTGTTTTATAATAATTTAAATTTTTCGTGGAATCAAGTGTTTTATATATATTTTAAAAATTCTTTCTTTTTTTGAGGAAGTTTGTGAAAAATGTAGCAAAATAAATTCATTGCATGTACATTAAACTTATAGTGCATAGGAGGTGGGGAGAATGAAAAGGAAACAGCCTATTTATGTTGCGACAAAAATGAACACGACGATGGAAAAATTATGGGAATATACGCAAGAACCAGATATACATACAGAGTGGGATGCTCGCTTTACTGAAATTTCGTATTTAGAGAAAAAAGAAGGAGAACCACAGAAATTTTTGTATAAAACAAAGATTGGATTTGGGCTTGAAATAGTTGGAGAAGGGGAATCAATAGGTGAAATAAGAAAAGAAACTGGTGAAAGAATTTCTTCTTTAAAATTTTGGACGGATAATACATTATCTCTTATTCAAATAGGACGTGGTTATTGGAAGTATACGCCCAATAAAGAATACATCCATTTTGAGACACAATATGATTATGATACAAGATTTGGTCGTATAGGAAATGTGATAGATTCCTATATTTTTCGTCCGTTATTAGGTTGGGCGACTGCTTGGAGTTTTGATGCCTTAAAATTATGGTTAGAAAAGGGGCTTCATCCTAGGTTACTAATTAGAAGAACAATGACGTATTGGCTCGTATGTTCTTTATTTGCTTTTGTATGGATATATCAAGGGATAGTGCCAAAACTACTGTTTACTCATTCAGAAGAAGTAAAGATGCTTTCTTTATTAATCGGTTCAAATGAAAGTAGTGTATGTATACTTAAAATAATTGGGGGGTTAGAAATAATTTTCGGTGTCGTATGGCTGTTGCCACTAACAAAACGAAAATTATTTATACTGCATATTATTGTATTACTAGTTTTAACGTTAGCGGCAGGATTTACGAATATCGCAAGCTTTACAGGACCGTTTAATCCGATTACATTAAATGTTCTTTTAATGGGGTTATCAATTGTCGGTTATATAAATAGCTTCGATTTGCCAAGTGCAAAAAATTGCAAGAGGACGAGAAAGGGATAATGTATGGCTAATATTTACGAAAGACTATTAGGGGATTCTTATAAAAAACTTCATCCGAAATTACAGAAACGTTATGAGATTACAGAAGAAAATAGCTTTACTGGAGAAGGAAAGATGGATGAAATTTACGGTGGTTCTTTTTTCGTAAAATTCATATTAAAAATTGCATCGAAGTTTCGAATATTTTTCTCTGAGAGAGGTAAGGGAGTGCCATTTACAATACATAATACCGCTGAGCGTGATGAACATGGACATGAACTTGTGCGGTGGAATCGTACTTTTTATTTTCATAATAAGAAAAGATATTTTAATGCGGTAATGAAACTTGATGAAAATGAAATTGTAGATTATTTTGGCGAACCACATTTACTCGTTTCTACACTGCATTTTCATATCGATGAGTTAGGGGCAATGCATATTTCTTCAAAGAAACAATGGTTTTATATGTTTGGAAGAAAAATGCCGTTACCAAAATTTTTGTATGGTGAGGCAAAAATTGTTGAAAGTTATGATGAAACACTTCAGTGTTTTCGAATTCATGTACAAGTACGAAACCCGTTAATTGGTTCACTTTTTTCATATAAGGGAACATTTGTGGAAAGGGAATAAACGATATGAAAAATATAATATTTGGGCTTGCTTGCTATGTTGTTTTTCTAATATGTGAGTGGTCGAATATAAATCCTGTTGAAGCAATTATATTATTATCTGTTTTATTATTTATACCAATGTCATTTTGTATTATTGATAAAAGAAAAAGAGATGGATCGCAATTATTATTTTATAAATCCGTATCATTTTTATATCCAATCGCAGCAATTTGTGCAATGCTAGCTTTCGTCACAAATCAATATGTATTTGCGCTAGTTTGGTTTGTATATACAGGAATTGTTGCGTTATTTGGTGTAAGTAGATTGCTAGAAAGAGGATGGAAGCCGTTAGAAGAGATCGCCATAGATAGTGCGTTTATTTATTTGTTTTTAGGTGGTTTTTGGTTTTCTGCTTCAGTAGCAAAACTTTCAATTATGCATTTTAGCTCTGACATTGTTTTACTCACAGCTGCACATTTTCATTACTCGGCGTTTCTATTGCCATTATCAGCTGGTTTAATAGGGAGAAAAAGAGAAAAGAGAAGTGAAGTGTATGATGTTATTATGTTTATCATCATGATTTCACCTATGACAGTTGCAATAGGAATTACATACTCAAGAATATTTGAATTTTTTGCAGTGTTCCTATATTTATGTGCGATTTATGGGTATGGATTTTACGTTTGGAGAGCAAAATTTAATGCTATCAGTGCAAAGATTCTTCTAATCGTTTCGTCTAGTACACTCATGGTTACAATTATGTTCTCACTTATATATTCATACGGGAATTTGAAGCATGTCTTGACGATTACCATTGCTCAAATGGTTTGGATTCACGGTGTTGTCAACGGAATTGGAGTAGCGTTACCGGCATTTGTCGGCTGGGTGATCGAAAAGAGTGTTCCGAATTATAAATACTATGGGAAACCAATGAGTAAGTTAAGAGGAAATATGGCAATTGGTGAGGCTTATTTATATAGCAGCAATTTAGTAGACAGTAAGGAATACAACGGTTTAGTTGATAAAGTAAATGACTTTCATAGTGAGGCATTTGATGTGACGAAGGTTCCTTTAAGTATGATTCATTTTTATGAAAATACAGTAGAGTATGAATTGCAATCGAATATTAAATGGGCTCGTTGGTTCCGTCCGTTCGCACTTTGCTATGAGAAAATGAGTAAGCGTGTAGAACAAATACATTTAGGAATGGGCGGCAATTGGGAAACGATGCATGGCTCTATCATTAGTGTCATAGATGAGAAAGATGGAAGAGAGAATGTAAGGGCTTGGCTAAGAAAAAATGAAGCAGGTAAATCTATTTTTGTAGCTCTTTATTCAAAGCATACAAATAAGAATGAGACATATATGAATATCGCCTTACCTTTACCTTATTCGAATATGACTGGTATTTTGAAACTATATAATGATAGTCATGATTTAATTATTACTAGTAAGTTAAGAGAAAATGGTCAGGGAGATGAGGGGATTTATTTACATACTCGGTTCTTGACAATCCGTTTACCGTTAGCAGAGACTTTTATTATAAAAGAGCGCACGGATCACATACTAGAAGCTAATCATAGAATGTGGATATTTGGAGTTAAGTTTTTAGAAATTGATTATAAGATTAAGAAAGTACAGGAGAAGTAAGAAAAGCTTGGAGAGATTCCAAGCTTTTTTACGTATGTGTAATTGTTATAGCAACTTGTTTATCTAGCTCATTATCCCAAACACGTTGAATTTCAAAGGTGCCTTTTTCAAAAAATAATGGGAATCTTTCTTTAAACCAATCTTGCATAGGAAGCTTTAGTGCTGTATCGATTGGTATCCATAATAATTTGCCCTCAGGTGGGTTTAAAAGAAGTTCACCTTCAAATGAGTCTGTCCAGTAGTTAAATACCATGTACCGAACATTCCCTTTCGGATTTACATATTCATCTAATCCCTTAAAATTTAAATCCGAAACAAGTAATCCGGTTTCTTCTTTTACTTCCCTTATAGCGGCTTGAACGATACTTTCGGGAAAATCTACTTTGCCGCCAGGAGCTATGTAGCCAGGGAAACCTCGATGATTGGGTCGTTTTACGAGTAAAACTTCATTGTTGCGCTGGATCATACACATTGTATAGATTTGGTGTTCGATGTTATGTGAATTTGGAGGCATAATGATGCATTCTCCTTTATATTTTTTTGATAATTTTACCATAACATAATGGTTTCTTATATAATTGGAAATATAATATTATGAATTTTCAGTCGTATATTATGTATTCTATAGTCATTTGAAAAGAGGAGAGAGACATGCAAGGGGAAATACAAAAGGAGAAAAGTTTAAGTTATATTGGAAAATTATTATTACCAGTTAAAGTATCAACGCACTTTAAGTTTTTATGGATTGGACAATTACTCTCGGCCTTAGGTAGTTCGATAACTATGGTCATACTTCCAGTTGTTTTGTATTCATTAACTGGCTCAACAGTTGTAATGGGGATGACGATGGCAATGTACATGCTACCTAATATTCTTGCTTTACCGTTTGCAGGTTTAGTTGTAGACCGAATTGATCGGGTTAAATTAATGTTATTTACGGATATAATCCGCTGTATATTAATGCTATTACTTGCATCGCTTATATTTATGGATTTATTAACAATTACGATTTTATATATTCTCGTTGCCATATACGGACTTATGGAAGGGATATTCCAACCAGCATATTCTGCTGTAAGGGCGAAAGTATTCGTTCCTGAAATTCGTAATGCAGCTAACGCACTCACTCAAATGAGTAATCAAGGTATACGATTGATTGGGCCAGCACTTGGTGGGTTAATCGTATCGGTTGCATCTGCAGGGATAGGTTTCGGACTAGATGCAGCAACGTACTTATTATCATTTTTATGTTTATTATTTTTAAAAGAAATTAAGTTTAAAAAAGTAAAACCCATTGAAAAGAGTAAGCTTACTTACAAACAAGAGTTTATGGAAGGTGTTTTAGTTTTAAAAAGTCATCCGTGGCTGTGGATTACAATTTTAGTTTTTTCTTTTATAAATATTTGTTATGCCGGCATTATCGTCGTATTAATTCCATGGTTATTTAATGTTCATCATCATTTTGAAGCTTACGTGTATGGGCTTGGCATGGCCTTTTCTGGTGGTGGGGCTATAATTGCCGCAGTAATATTTGGTGGGAAAGAGCGGTGGCATAAGAGAGGATTACTGGCTTATGGAGGTGTTTTAATGAGTGGCATTGCTTTATTAATTATGCCATTCATTTCTTGGGCACCCGCTTTAATATTCTTAATGGCAATTGAAGGATTTGGCATGATGATATTTGGACTCATTTGGGAAACGAGTTTACAGGAGCTTGTACCAGAAGAAGCATTCGGAAGAGTGGCAAGCCTTGATATGTTGGGTTCTTTTGCTTTATTGCCATTAGGGTATGTAGTTGTAGGCTGGTTAGCTACTGTCATAGGTGGCGAAATAACTATTATAACACTAGCTAGTTTAGTAATTTTAACAATTGGAATAGCATTGTCTGTACCGAGTATTCGTCGATTTAATTGATTATATGGGAAAAGAGGGCTAGACCTATATAGAAAATAACTTAGCATATAATCAACTAGTATTAATAAAACACCTTTGTAATGAAAAACTGTCCGTACATATTTGGCACAACAAAATTAGAAATCACAAAAGAAGTGACGGAAGCGATACAAGCAGGTTTCAAAAAAGAAGACTAAGCCCTAAAGAAATTAGGACTTAGTCTTCATTAAATACAAATGTTTGTTTCATTTTTTTACCTTCATTTACCGGATGGCCATTGTAAGAGAAATTCTTTTCTTCCCAAGTGATTACAACTTTAAAATTATGACTATTAAAGTCTAATGGGAATACCATGTAGTCAAAGCTTGTATGACTTTTAGAAATATTTTCATTAGGTGTAGTAGGTTTAAAGGTAGCTTTAGAGGTAGGGTTGTTATCAAGTATTTCCACAGATACGTTTGATACATCATGACCGATGTTTTTTACGAGTAAACTATACGTATCAAATACACCTTGCTTTGGCTGGATTGCTTGCTTGTTTGAGTTATGAGATTTATCAATTTCGACATACCATTGTTTAGACTTTGACGCAATCGGTAGTGACTGAAATGTGTAAGCACTAGCTTGTATTGGTAGTGCTAAGCATAAAAGTGTAAAGAGAGTTAATATTTTTCGTTTCATTTTTTTAGAGCTCCCATTCTTTAATGGATTTACTTGTTATTATCTTCTTTTTACGAGTAAATATACCATATAATGTAAAGTGGCTATAAGAGTAGTGAATCAATATCTTATTCAATACTCTTATAGCCGGCATAATTACGTATGTAGTAAAAAAGAATAAATTTGTTTTTCTATACTTAGATTGCTGCCCTTTTTAAAAGGACTATTTTTACGTTTTAATAAAAAGAATATACTAAGAGTTCAGTATAAATTATTTATTTTAATGTAGTTAAATGTGCTTATATATGTGAAATTAGAGAAGGAAGCTGTGTAGAGATGTTTCTACACAGTTTTTTTAGGATATGAAAAAATTACCAAAAATATGTTAAAATAACATTGTCATACAACAAGGGGGATTTGTTTTATGGAAAATGGACATCTTGCTAAAGTAGACTTAACGAAAAAAATTGAATCAAAATCTAAGTACAATAAGAAATTAGAAAAATATCAAAGGCGCTTATTAGCATTACAGCAAATTTTGAAAGAAGAAAAAATCGCGGTTATGCTTGTTATGGAAGGATGGGATGCGGCTGGTAAAGGTGGGGCAATTAAGCGGGTGACGGAACATCTTGACCCGCGTGGGTTCCAAGTAAATCCAATTGGAGCGCCTGCACCTCATGAGAAACGTTACCATTATTTGCAACGTTTCTGGCGCAAAATTCCACAGTACGGGCAAATCACCATTTTTGATCGCTCATGGTACGGTCGTGTGTTAGTTGAGCGTGTTGAAGGATTTGCTACAAAGGAAGAGTGGATGAGAGCATATGATGAGATTAATGATTTTGAAAAACTACTAACAGATGACCATTACATAATAGGGAAGTTCTTCTACCATATAAGTAAAGAGGAACAGTTAAAGAGATTCAAAGATAGAGAGAAAAATCCTTTGAAAAGATGGAAAATTACAGACGAAGATTGGCGTAATCGTGAAAAATGGGATGAGTATGTTGAAGCAATGGAAGACATGTTTGAAAAAACAAGTAAGCCAAATGCAAAGTGGCATATTATTGAAAGTAACGATAAATTGTATGCTCGTGTGAAAACGTTAAAAATTATTATTTCATTCATTGAGGATTATTTCTTAGAACATGGTATAGAATTGCCTTCTTATTATTATGAAATGAAAGAGGATATTGAAGTTTTGCAAGGTGTAGGTGTTAAAGAGTAAATAAGAAAATGGCCCTGTGAATTGGTGAAACCAAATTATGGGGCTTTTTTATTTAGAAACATTTTACAATTAACAGAATAAGGTATATAATCAATAATCATATTAACAATGTTAATATGATTATTGATTATATACTATGTGGGGGTTTTACTTTGAAGGGAAGAGATGTTGTTTTAGGTTTATTAATGGAAAAGGAATTGTCTGGTTACGATATTAAAATTGTGTTTGAAGACGTATTTACTCATTTTTTTGATGGAAGTTTTGGAATGATTTATCCAACGTTACGACAATTGGAGAATGAAGGGAAAATAAAAAAAGAGGTTGTCATGCAAGAGGGGAAGCCAAATAAGAAAATGTACTTTATTACGGATGAAGGACGTGAAGAGTTTTATCAATACATGCAGACGCCTATAGAGAAGGATGTTTTACGTTCGGATTTTTTAATGAGAATGTATTTTGGCAACTATAGTGATGATGTAACAATAAAAAAATGGATTAAAGATGAAATTGAAAGAAAAGAAGCGTACATTGCAGATCTTCGATTGAAATATGAAAAGTGGAGAGTAGGTATTACTTTCGTCGAAGAAATTTCACTAGATGTAGGTATTGCATCGTATAGTGCACAAGTGGAGACTTTGAAGAAAAAATTAGAAGAGTTTGAGGCGAAAGAAAACAATAAAACAGAAGAATGAAAAACGCATTCACAATAAATAAAGGGGTATATAAAGATGGAGCAATCAAAGGGTATTAAGATTGTCTTTTTAATGTGTCTAGGTATCTTTCTTTGTATGATTGATACGACAATTATGAATATAGCTTTACCGGCAATACAATCGAGTGTAAATACTTCATTAGAAAAGATGTCTTGGGTATTAAATGTTTATACAATGACGATTGCAGTACTTGCCATTCCGTTAGGGCGGATAGCTGATATCTTTGGAAAAGCAAAGATGTATATTCTTGGTCTGGTGATTTTTGGGGGTGGATCGGTACTTTGCGCTTTTGCTAATACAGGTGATTTTCTTATTTTTTCTCGTTTTATACAAAGTATTGGGGCAGCAATTTTATTTCCAACAAGTATGGTAATTGGTGTATCAGCTATGCCGTTAGCTAAAAGGCATGTTGCACTTGCAATTTTAGGAGTAACACAAGGATTGTCAGCTGCTATGGGGCCAGTAATAGGTGGAATTATTACGCAAAATTTAGGATGGAGATGGGTGTTCTTCGTTAATGTTCCGGTTTGTATAATAGGAATCGTGTTATGTTGCATCATGCTACAAATAAAAAATGAAGAACGTATTATCTCAAAAATAGATTGGATAGGACTACTATTAAGTAGCACAGCAATTTTTTCATTTACTCTCATATTAGTAAAAGGTAATACATGGGGATGGCAAAGTAATATTGCTTTGTCTTGTTATGCAATTAGCACTATTTCTCTTATTCTATTTATTTTAGTAGAACGAAAGATTCATAACCCAATGGTGAATTTAAAGTTATTTCAAGATCGAATGTTTGTCGGAGCGTCAATCGTTGTTATATTGAGTAATTTATTTTTAATTGGAGTTACTGTATTGCTTCCAACGTTCTTGACGAAACTACAAGGTCGAACGGAAATTGAAGCGGCTTTTTTAGTGACACCTATTTCAGCGATGATATTTTTTGTCTCACCAGTTGCAGCAACTTTAATTAAAAAACTCGGAAAAGTAACTATTATTTTGTCAGGATTTCTTGTTATGGGGCTTTCCTACTATTGGTTGCAAATGATTGATGTTCATTCAACAAATATAGAAATTATTATTCCATGTATGATATTAGGTGTCGGATATGGCTTAGTAGTGGGGCCAATTACAGTTTTAAGTGCGTCTTCGTTTGAAGGAGAATTATTAACTGCTTCTCAAAGTGTTGTATCAATGTTACGACAGGTTGGAATTGTATTGGCGGTCGCAATATTTGTCTCTAACTTAACTCATAATTTAACTATAAATAAAGAAAAAGTATATCATTATGCAGAAGAAAAGGTGCGGAATATTCATGTGAATAGTACTGAGCAAACTGAAATTTTACAAATGACTAAAGAAAAAATAGAGAATCAAAGTTTAGAGTCGAATATAAATAAGAAACAAAATGCAATGACAATGGGATTAAGTAAAGAGAAAAAGGAAGAATTGATTCGCGACAAGACGGATGAAATATTAAGAAAAGTTCCAGTAGAATATAGGGATGTAAAAAGAGAAGAAGTTATGAGGCAAGTAACAAAAGAAGTTGAAAAACAAGAGGAAAGTATAAAGAAAGAGGTACTCACATTTTCGAATGATGTGAATCATTATGCCAAGAATCAGATGGCAATGAGTTTTACAGATTTATATAAAGCAAGTGTGCCAATTATTTTAATTTGTGCTTTCGTAAGTTTGTTGTTTTGGGAAGGAAGAGCTTTGAGTAAAAAGAGAAGGGGAAGGATAGTAGAAGAAGTGTAAAGGGAAACAGGCTGCTATTAGCCTGTTTTTTCATTGTTTTCTCCTTGCATATTGTGAATAGTAGTATTTTTAATATAGCATGGGATAAGTCGAGTATGATTAGAAAGTTTTTTAGAATGAAAGGGATGAATGGAAAATGCCATTGAATATGTAACGTTATACATAGTACATTAACAAGAGGGATTAATTTTAAAAGGAGGATGGGGAATTGTTAGATAAGGCAGGGGCTTTAATAGATAATCATGTGTACACAGAAGAAGAGCAACAAAAACTATACAAACGAACGTTAATAATCGTCAGCATTTCACAAATGTTTGGCGGTGCAGGACTAGCTGCTGGTATTACAGTGGGAGCACTTCTTGCGCAGCAAATGCTTGGAACAGATGCATTTGCAGGATTACCAACTGCTATGTTTACATTGGGATCAGCATTAGCAGCTTTCATAGTAGGGAAGCTTTCGCAACGATATGGACGCCGGATAGGTCTTGCAACAGGGTTTATAGTAGGTGGATTTGGAGCAATTGGTGTTGTAATGGCAGCTTTAACGAATAGCATTATTCTTTTACTTATTTCTTTACTCATATATGGTGCCGGTACAGCCACGAATCTACAAGCTCGTTATGCAGGTACAGATTTAGCAGATAAGAAGCAGAGAGCAACGGCTGTTAGTATTACGATGGTAATGACGACTTTCGGTGCAGTTGCAGGACCAAATTTAGTAGGAGTAATGGGTAGTTTTGCGCATTCAATTGGAGTTCCTAAACTTGCAGGTCCGTTCATACTATCGGCAGCAGCATTTATACTGGCGGGTCTAGTTCTTTTTGTTATGCTTCGTCCAGATCCGTTAATTATTGCTAACATAATAGAAAGATATAAACAGGAACATACATATAAAGGGCAACCAATAACAGAAGAAGTGAAAGAAAATAAACGAGGTATTACAGTTGGAGCAATCGTAATGATACTTACGCAAATCGTGATGGTTGCGATTATGACGATGACGCCAGTTCATATGGGACACCACGGTCACGGTTTAAGTGCAGTAGGACTTGTGATAGGTTTTCATGTAGGTGCAATGTATCTTCCATCTCTCGTTACAGGAATGTTAATTGATAAAATTGGCCGAACTACAATGAGCATAGCTGGTGGAGTGATTTTACTTGCAGCGGGTGTCATAGCTGCGATAGCGCCAAGTGATTCTTTATTACTATTAATCGTTGCTCTGTCTTTACTTGGGCTAGGATGGAACCTCGGATTGATTAGTGGTACAGCACAAATCGTTGATTCCACAACACCGTCTACACGTGCTAAAACACAAGGGAAAATAGATGTTTTTATTGCGCTAGCTGGAGCTTCTGGTGGAGCGATGTCAGGTATGGTAGTAGCGAATTCAAGTTATGCGGCATTGTCATTGGCTGGAGGCGTGTTAGCGTTATTACTTATTCCTGTTGTGATATGGTCTCGAAAAGGGGCAAGAAATTAAATGAAAAAGAGGTTCTAGTTACTGACTAGAGCCTCTTTTTATACACTTAAATTAAATTCCACTCTACAATAAGCCCTAAATGTGTAAGACCACCACCGAATCCGTATAGTAAAAGTGTGTCTCCATTATTTAACTTTCCTTCTTTTATAGCTAAATCTAGAGCGAGTGGAATGGTGACTGAAGAGGTATTCCCCATATATTCCACGCTCGTTAATGTTTTTTGTATTGGAATTTGAGATTTTTCGCAAATAGATTCAATCATTCGTAAGTTAGCGCTGTGGGGTATGAACCAGTCTATATCATCCCCTTGCATATTTGCGTTATGTAATAAATTTTTTATGCCTTTTGGCACTGTTCGTGTTGCCCATTTATATACTTCTCTTCCATTTTGAACGATTTTTTCATTTGTTTGCAGTGGTGTGCCATTCATAGTAGTAGATAAGTTTGTTCTATATAGATGAATGCCGCCATCACCGTTTGTTCCCATGTGAGCAGCGATAAAGCTTGGGGTGTCTTCATCTCTTTCTAATAAAATAGCTCCAGCACCATCACCGAATAAAATACAGGTCGTTCTATCGGTATAATCAGTAACTTTAGATAATGTCTCTGTCGCTACGACAAGTATTTTTTCATGTGATCCAGAAGTGATTAAGCTATTACCGACGTGTAGTCCATATGTAAAACCAGCACAAGTTGCATTTAAATCAAAAGCTAGTGTATGAGGTATGTTGAAGTATTGTTGTATTTGGCAAGCAACACTAGGGAAAACGTAATCAGCAGTAGTAGTAGCGACAATGATACAGTCGACATCTTCTAAGTTTTTCTTATATGTTGTACATAAATTTTTAATTGCTTTAATGGCTAAGTTTGAGGAATATTCTTCTTCGCTAGCGATTCTTCTTTCCTTCATTCCTGTTCTTTGTACAATCCATTCATCATTCGTATGGACCATCTTTTCTAAATCGTTATTAGACAATATTTGATCTGGAACATAAGTACCAATTGCAGTAATACGAGATTTAGAATGCATAGGAACATCTCCTAATTTTTATTTTTATAACCTGATACTAATATTAGGTTATAAAAATGTCAATATAGATTTTTGTTGTATTAAAACGATAATACTTAACTTACTATGAAGGAATTTGGCGAGTGCTGTAAAAATAATATACGAGAAGTTTCTAAAATTGATAATTGCTTTTGTTATTTTTATTGTGAGAAAAACTCGCAAAAAATGACGATTAAAGTAAAAAAATAACGATTTTCTTTAGTGTGATATAGGTTGTTAAACCTTGTGAAAGCGAATTACTTATGCTACACTTTATGTAACTTAAAATGAACGGAGGGGCTTCCTTTGATCTTAATCAGATTACGTCTCAATACTTTGTGCCAATAATTGAATAGCGCTCAAAGGCTCTGTCTGTGTACAGAGTGAACGGGATTGGTCTGCCTATTTTAAAGGAACCCTTTATTAAGCTTATATGTGAAAAAGAGGGAGGGACGAATACGCCCTCTTTTTGTTTTGCCTTTATAAATAGAATGGGATTGTATAGGTGAACGCTTATTGTGTATACGTATACGATCTTGGGACTTTTTGACTATAAAATAGGATGAAAGCATAGCTTTCTTCTATTTCTTTGGTGAACCCTTATCCGTTTACGAAAACACAGGCAGCGACCTGTGTTTTTTATTTTACGTAATCGAAATGGAGGAATAAATATATGGAAGAAGTATTACAAAGAGCAGTTTTAGTTGGAGTAAATGTAGGTAATGAAGATGATTTTGCATATTCGATGGAAGAGTTAACAAATCTTGCGGAAGCTTGTGATGTAGAGGTAATTGGGCAAGTAACGCAAAATTTACAACGAGTAAATCCATCGCATTATATCGGAAAAGGAAAGATTGAAGAAGTAGCAGCGTATGTACAAGAAATAGATGCGAATATGGTCATCTTTAATGATGAATTATCTCCTTCACAAATTCGAAATTTAGAAGAGGATTTAGATTGTAAGGTGATTGATCGTACCATTTTAATTTTAGATATTTTTGCGCAACGTGCGAAAACGAAAGAAGCACAGCTGCAAGTAGAAGTAGCACACCTTCAGTACATGATGCCTCGTTTAATTGGTCTTCGTGAATCGTTAGGGAGACAGAGCGGCGGCGTTGGTACGAAAAATAAAGGTGTCGGTGAGAAGAAGTTAGAGTTAGACCGTCGTAAAATTGAAGAACAAATTTCAGTTTTGAATAAAGATTTAGAAGCGCTCGTTGCCCAGCGTCAAACGCAGCGAAAGCAACGTAAGAAAAATGAAATACCTGTTGTAGCATTAGTAGGTTATACGAATGCAGGAAAGTCAACGACGATGAATGCAATGCTTGAAATTTATAATGGTACAGAAGAAAAACAAGTATTTGAAAAAGATATGTTATTTGCGACGTTAGAAACATCTGTACGAAATATTGATTTGCCAGATAATAAATCATTTTTATTAACAGATACAGTTGGATTTGTAAGTAAATTACCACATCATCTTGTGAAGGCGTTCCGTTCAACGTTAGAAGAAGTAGCGGAAGCAGATTTACTTATTCACGTCGTAGATTACGCAAATCCAAATTATGAACAATTAATTGATATTACAAATGAAACGTTAAAGAAAATTGGAGTAGAAAATATTCCAACGATCTATGCTTATAACAAATCAGATATGGTGGATGTTGAAATTCCGAAAGTACAAGAAGACCGCGTGTATTTATCTGCGAAGAAACATGTTGGAATTGAAGAGCTTGTAGAAATGATTCGTTCCCATATTTATAAAGAATATACGAAATGTGAAATGTTAATTCCGTATGATCACGGACAGGTAGTTGCGTATTTCAATAATCATGCGCACGTTTTATCAACGAGTTATGAAAATGAAGGTACGAAACTAGAAGTGGAATGTAAGACGAGCGATTATGAGAAGTATAAGCGTTTTGCAATTTAATGTAAGAGGCAACCCAGTTTGTGATTGGGTTGCCTTTTTCTATAATGTTTTACTGCTGAAAGTTACAAGGATGCAAGTCAATGATGGGAGTTAAGTTATATTTCTGGAAAAAGAAATGAAAGCAGTATAGAATAGAAATGTTTCAAAAGTCAGAATTTATTACACCTACTGTAATAAATATATATTTTGTACAGAAAGGAGCGATTCACATATGCAGGCAGTTTCACAAAAAAACACAGTAGAAACACCGACAATATATCGAATATTATTTGCGATTAGTTTCGGACATTTTTTAAATGATTCGATGCAAGCAGTTGTGCCGGCGTTGTTTCCTATTTTGGAAAAAACGATGAATTTATCCTATATGCAAGTAGGGTGGATTGCGTTTGCGTTAAATATGACGTCATCGATTATGCAACCGGTGTTTGGTATGTATTCAGATAAGAAGCCGTCACCATTTTTATTACCACTCGGTATGTTTTCAAGTATGCTTGGAATGATTGGACTCGCGTTTGCACCAAACTTTATTATTGTTATTATTTCTGTTTTATTTATTGGCTTAGGTTCCGCAGTCTTTCATCCAGAAGGCGCTCGTGTTGCCTATATGGCGGCAGGTGCAAAACGAGGGTTAGCGCAAGCGATTTATCAAGTTGGGGGAAACACGGGGAATTCTTTAGCTCCTATTTTTACAGCGCTAATTTTCGTTCCACTCGGTCAAATTGGTTCATTAGGTTTTACAGCATTTGCAGCAGTAGGAATTGCATTATTAATTTTCGTATCGAATTGGTACAAAAATGAATTAGCAACCGGCGCTGTAAGAAGGAAGAAGAGAGCTGCGCTTGAGGCGGAAAATGCAATTGTAAGTACACACATTAAATTTGTTATTATACTTCTTGTTTTTCTTACTTTTGTGCGCTCTTGGTACGGTGCCGGTATCGGGAATTTCTATCAATTTTACTTAATTGAGCATTATGGTTTATCTATAAAAAATGCCCAGTATTTCGTATTCGCATTTATGATTGCTGGTGTGTTAGGCACTTTCTTCGGGGGACCGTTAGCAGATCGATTTGGTAAGAAAAACATCATCGTATTTTCAATGTTAGGTTCAGCGCCACTTGCGCTGTTATTACCACATGTCTCACTTGTGTGGGTCGTACCTTTATTTTTATGTATCGGTTTTATTAGTTCAAGTAGTTTTAGTGTAATTGTTGTATACGCGCAAGAGCTTGTTCCGGGAAAAGTAGGGATGGTATCAGGTCTAATTGTAGGTCTTGCGTTCGGCCTTGGTGCTCTAGGTGCTGTAGTACTAGGAAAGTTAGCTGATATATATAGCCTTCAGTTCATTATGATATTATGTAGTTGTTTACCGTTAATTGGACTTACTTCATGGTTATTACCAAGTGATAAGAAAACGATAGAATAGGGGATGCACTATGAAATTATGTGAAAACGTAACAGAATTAATAGGAGATACACCTGTCGTCCGATTATCTAAATTTATTCCGGAAGACGCAGCGGACGTGTATGTGAAACTAGAAATGTTTAATCCATCACGTAGTGTGAAAGACCGTGCTGCTTATAATTTACTTCACGTTGCAGAAGAAAATGGTCTCATTAAACCAGGGGATACAATTATTGAACCGACAAGCGGGAATACAGGAATTGGTTTAGCGATGAACGCAGCAGCTAAAGGGTATAAAGCGATTTTAATTATGCCAGACAATATGTCAAAAGAGCGTATTAATTTATTGAAAGCATACGGGGCAGAAGTAGTTTTAACACCAGCAGAACAAAGAATGCCAGGAGCAATTGCGAAGGCGTTAGAACTGCAAAAACAAATACCGAATAGTTTTATCCCGCAACAATTTGAAAATCCAGCTAATCCGAATATTCACCGTTATACGACTGCACTTGAAATTTACGAACAAATGGAGGGAGAGCTTGATGCTTTTGTTGCAACGGCAGGAACAGGCGGAACGATTACAGGGACTGGTGAAACGTTAAAAGAGAAATTGCCAAACTTATATATTGCAGTAGTGGAACCGAAAGGATCTCCCGTTTTATCCGGTGGTGTACCAGGTCCTCATAAACTAGTAGGAACAAGCCCAGGATTTATTCCGAAAAACTTAAATACAGAAGTGTATAACGAAATTATTCAAATTGCAGACGAAGAGGCTTTAACGACAATGAGAAACTTAGCTAGACAAGAAGGATTATTAGTTGGGCCATCTTCTGGAGCATCTGTTTACGCTGCAATCATGATAGCGAAACGTCTAGGCGTTGGTAAAAAAGTTTTATGTATTGCGCCTGATACAGGTGAACGTTATTTGAGCATGGGGTTATTTGAATAAAAAGGATAGAAACACCTTAATAGTGAATAGCTGCTATTAAGGTGTTTGTTTTATGGAATGAAGAGGGGGAGAAGAACAATGAAACTATTAAAACCAATCCATGAATATAGTGAGCGTATTACGGCGTATAGACAAGCGTTTTTACACTCAGGGGAACAACCACATGGAAGTAGTTCTTTACAAAACTTTGATTCTCTTGATGAATGGTTTGAAAAAGTGAGTAAACAAGAACTAGGAGAAAATTTACTAGCTAATCGAGTGCCATCTAGTCAGTTTTTAAGTTTTGAAAAAGGGGAACTTATAGGTTTTGTGAATATTAGACATAGATTAAATCCAGAATTATTACGGGAAAGTGGTCATATTGGATATAGTGTCCATCCGAATAAACGTCGCCACGGTTACGCTACGAAACAACTACAACTTGCATTAGCTGAAGCGCAAAAATTAGGATTGCAGAAAGTATTAATAACTTGCGATAAATCCAATATCGGTTCTGCTAAAACGATTCAAAAGGTTGGAGGTGTGTTAGAAAATGAAGTAGTTTCTTCTCGTACTGGTGAAGTTATTCAGCGCTATTGGATAGAAATATGATTAAGTAGGAATTTGAAAAGGTAATGCAAGCTGTAATATCGAAATAGATAAATGAAATATAGGGGATTACTGCAATTTTAGGGGGAAATGAAATGGGATTAAAAGAGAGAGCGATAGAGATGTCAGAGATTTATAGGCAAAATCCGAAAGTAGAAGCTATTATTTTAGCGGGTTCAGTAGCTAGAAAGCTTGAAGATGAACATTCAGATATAGAATTACATATTTTATGGTCAACACCGCCAGAAGATGAGGATCGTAGGGCCCCTATTTATCATATTGATGGGACAATATTATCGTATCATCCGTATGAGGAAGAAGAATGGTCGGAAACGTATTTAACGAAAGAGGGAATTAAATTAGAGATTAGTAACTTTTTAACAGAGACAGTAGAGAAAGTGATTTCGGATGTGATGGATCAATATGATATAAGTTATGAAAAACAATGTATTGTATCATCCGTTCATGATGGTGTTAGTTTGTATGGAGAAGGGAAAGTGAATGAATTAAAAGATAGAGTAGTGGCATATCCAGATGAACTAGCAAAACGAATGATTTCAGAAAATCTATGGTTAAGTAATCGTTGGCACAATCGAAAGGCGCTTTTAAAACGGAAAGATTGGCTTATGCTTTATGATGTTATTTGCGAAGTACAAAGGAACGTATTCGGTGTTTTATTTGGTTTGAATAAAATGTATGTACATCATCCAGCGTTTAAATGGATGCCTAGTAATGTGGAACGAATGACTATTAAACCTGAAAATTTATATGAACGTATGGCGGACACATTAATAGGGAGTCCAGAAAATTGTGTGCAGGAGTTAGAGTTGCTAATAGAAGAAGTGTTGCAACAAGTTCATACATACGCGCTAGGAGTAAATGTGGATGAGCAAGAAAAATCTATTTTTTATTTTGTGAAATAGAAAATAGATTTTTATCGATTGTTCCTAAAAGAAAACTCACATTTTGAATTTTGGAATAGATTGTAATACATAAAAATTCGAAATATAAGTTGACACTATTTTTAATGTGTGATAAAAATGATAGTAATCAATTCGGAAAATAATATTTGGGCAATGAAAGGGTATAGTAGTGAATATCTCCCTATTTCAGAGAGCTGATGGTTGGTGTGAATCAGTATATAGATTATTCATGAAGTTCGTCCTGGAGCATCTTTCATAAATCTCGCATTATGAGGAAATGAAAGACGGTAGTTTATACCGTTATCAAATAAAGTGGTGAAGATTTTTTCACAACTAGGGTGGTACCGCGATATTTATCGTCCCTACGTATTTACGTAGGGACGTTTTTTATTTAGGTCCCAACTTTGGTGTGGCTTCATAACTAGGGTGGTACCGCGATATTTTATCGTCCCTACGTTTTTGCGTAGGGGCGTTTTTATTTAGGTGGTTTCTTAGTGTTCTTCACAACTAGGGTGGTACCGCGATATTTTTGTCGTCCCTACGTATTTACGTAGGGACGTTTTTTTATTAGGGAGGAAGTGAACGTATTAGAAAAGAGTATTGATAGAACAATATAAATACCGAATTGTAACAAAGAAAAAGAGATAGAGAGGAGATTAACAAATGAATTCACAGCAATGGACATCGAAATTAGGTTTCGTATTAGCTGCAGCAGGTTCGGCAATTGGTCTTGGGGCGATTTGGAAATTCCCATATATGGCCGGCATTGGAGGAGGCGGAGCGTTCTTCCTAATTTTCATCGGTTTCACATTATTAATTGGTTTACCGCTATTATTAGCTGAATTTGTTATTGGAAGAAGTACACAAAAAGAGGCTGTCGATGCATATAGAGAGATTGCTCCTAAAACGTTATGGCCTTGGTTAGGTAAATTAGGAATTGTAACATGTTTCATATTACTTTCTTTCTACAGTGTTGTAGGAGGCTGGATTTTATTATATTTATGGAATGCAATTACAGGTAGACTATGGGAAGGAAATGGAGCATACGAAGCTACGTTTGGTGAAATCATTTCCAATCCATATTTAGCAGTTGGATCACAGCTATTATTCATCCTTATTACTATTTTTATTGTAAGTAAAGGTGTACAAAATGGTGTTGAAAAAGTAAATAAATATTTCATGCCAGCACTATTCGTTTTATTCTTTGTATTAATCGTTCGTGCACTTACATTAGATGGTGCTGGAGAAGGAGTTCGTTTCTTCTTACAACCTGATTTCTCACATGTAACATCAGAAGTTATATTATACGCAATGGGGCAATCGTTCTTCTCATTATCTGTCGGGGTAGCCGTTATGGTAACGTATAGCTCATACTTACCGAAAGAAGAAAGCTTACCACGTTCAGCATTTTCTATCGTAGCCTTAACTCTTGTTATTACATTACTTGCAGGACTTGCAATTTTCCCAGTTGTGTTCGCATTTGGAATGGAACCATCTCAAGGACCGGGACTATTATTTATCGTATTGCCAGCTATTTTCAGTAAAATGGCATTCGGAAAATTATTCTTCATCGTTTTCTTATTACTATTCTTCTTCGCTACGATTACATCAGCAATTTCGATGTTAGAAATTAGTGTTGCATCTTTAACATCAAAAGGTAAAGGGAAACGTGAAAAAATGGCCTTAATCGTAGGGTTATTAATCTTCGTTGTTGGGGTACCATCAGCATTATCATTCGGTATATTAAGTGATCTGAAGATTTTCGGGAAGACAGTCTTTGATTTAGCGGACTATGCAGTAAGTAACGTATTAATGCCACTTGGTGTATTATTAGTTTCTATCTTTGTTCCTTTAAAAATGAAGAAAGATGTATTAATGAAAGAGCTAGGTGTAAGTAAAAATAAAGGTTATAAACTATTCGTATTATGGTTATTCTTACTTCGTTATATCGCACCAATTGCGATTATTATCGTATTCTTAAATGTACTTGGCATTATATAAAAAGAAAGGTAGCGTATCATACAAAGATACGCTACCTTTTTATTTTGCTCTTTTTTGCAATTCATTTACTGTTACGAACTGATAGCCCTTCTTAGATAAAATTTCGTGCTTTAAGAAGGGTGTGGATGCAAGGAGAAGGAATTTATCATATAATAAAATGCAAAAGGTATATTAGGAGGTGTTTATATGGCGATTATAATTCAATTGCCAGACACTGCAACGTCTCATGCAAAGCCAAGTATGGAAATGGCGATACTTTGCGTGAGGTAGACAAGTAATATACAATCGCCTATATGAGCTCGTATCATTTTTTATATTTGGCTTTGCACCTTATTGAAATGAACCATAAAAAATAAGGGGCGAGCAGAAATGAAATACGTAAAAGCTAATGCTGTTTTACCAGAGAGTTTAATTACTGAAATTCAAAAGTATATACAAGGTGAAACAATTTACATTCCGAAACAAGAAACGAAACATTATAAATGGGGTACACGATCTGGCGGAAGAAAACAACTAGATGAAAGAAATAAAGCAATTAAAGAAGCGTTTAAAAGTGGGATTGCTATTCATCAACTTGCAGAAGAATATTTTCTTTCTGGGGAAACGATTAAAAAGATTGTGTATTCTAAATAAGAGGAAAAGAGTCTGATTCATATATTACTTTGAATCAGACTCTTTTTGTTTTATTTGTATTGGATATATGAGGTGTGAACGGGCATGATAATAGAAAAAATGTGCCGTTTTTTTATTAAATGGTATACAGAGCACTTGAAAAGTAGAAAGGTGAACATATATGAATCATATTGGACAAATAACGATAGAGCTTTTAGTTGGTTTTTTTGTTCTATTAATTGCTACAAAAATATTAGGGAAAACACAAATATCTCAGCTAACGCCATTTGATTTTATTTCTGCAATCGTCCTAGGTGAGCTCGTTGGAAATTCAATATATGATCCTAAAATTAAAGTATGGTCTATTTTATATTCAGTATTTGTTTGGGTAATTTTAATTTATACTATAGAAGTGATAACACAAAAAGTAAGAGGAACAAGAAGGTTTTTTGAAGGATATCCTTCAATTATTATTCGTAATGGAAAGATTGATCGTGAACAATTAAGCGTAAATCATTTGGATATAAACCAATTACAACAAATGCTTAGGCAACAAAAAGATATATTTTCAATCCGAGAAGTTGAATATATGATATTGGAGCCTAACGGAAACATAAGCGTTCTGAAAAAAAGTAAATACGAATCTCCTACTATAAATGATTTAAGTTTAAAACATAAGCCTGTATACTTACCAATTTCATTAATTAGTGATGGAAAAGTAGTTAAGGATAATTTGAGGGAAGCGGGATTTGATGAAGGGTGGCTTTATAAACAAATAAAGCAAAAAGGAATTACTAAATTTGAAGACGTATTATATGCGGAATGGAAAACAGATGATGGCTTCTTTTGTCAGGAAATGCATCGGTAGAGAATAAGTGATATATGTAATGTTTGTTTCTAAGTTATCTTTTACATATCAAAAAACGTAATCATTGTATACAATAAAACTAGATCAACAATTTGTATGGAGTGATAAAGATGGAAGCGTTTATTAGAAGTGATCAATATAATTTTATAAAATCACAAGCTTATATTTTAGCAAACGGGCATGCAACGGCAAATGATAGAGGTGTAATTCAAGCGTTAAAATCGCTTGCGATTGAAAAGATAATACATGTATTTGAGAATTTAACGGATGAACAGAAAGAGTTAATTGATACGGTATTAACAGTTCAAAATAGAGAAGATGCAGAATCATTTTTAATGAAAATAAATCCGTATGTAATTCCGTTTCAAGAAGTTACAGCACAAACATTAAAAAAGTTATTTCCTAAGGCGAAAAAGTTAAAACTTCCTGATATGGAAGAAATGGATATGAAAGAAATATCTTATTTAAGCTGGATTGATAAGGGATCAAGCAGGAAATTTATTATAGCGAAAAATGATAAAAATAAATTTGTTGGTCTGCAAGGAACGTTCCAAAGTTTAAATAAAAAAAGCATTTGTTCATTATGTCATGGGCATGAAGAAGTAGGAATGTTTTTAGTTGAAATTAAAGGCGATGTACCAGGAACTTTCGTTAAAAAGGGAAACTACATTTGCAAAGATGGTGTAGCTTGCAATCAGAATATGAAATCGCTAGATAAATTGAACGATTTTATTGATCGCTTGAAGAAATAACGAGAAAACCTCTAGTATTTAAACTGGAGGTTTTTATTTTTTGAAGAAGTAAAATAAGCTTTCTTTGTAAATGTAGATTTATAATGAAATTTGATAAAAATATCTATTATGATACAGTTGCTTATATGCAAGGAGGTAAAACATGGATTACCTTTTATCGAAAGAAAAAGTGAAGCGATGGCCCAAAGATATGATAGCGGCGGGGCGTTGTCATACTGTTGGCCTTAAATCGGATGGCACGGTAGTAGCGGTGGGCCGGAATAAAGAAGGAGAATGTAATGTAAGTGGCTGGCGAGATATTGAAGCAGTTGCAGTGGGCAATGTTCATATGGCAACGAACACGGGTAATGCTCATACAATCGGTCTTACATGTGACAGTACTGCGGTAGCAGTGGGTTGGAATAAGCATGAACAATGTGATGTAAACGACTGGCATAATATTGTAGCGGTTGCGGCAGGGTGGCGTCGTACTATTGGCCTTAAATCGGATGGCACGGTAGTAGCGGTGGGCCGAAATAAAGAAGGAGAATGCAATGTAAGCAGTTGGCAAGGTATTGTGGCAGTCACAGCGGGTGACTGGCATACAGTCGGTCTTAAATTGGACGGCACATTGACGACTGTGGGGAATAATCGATATGGTCAATGCAATGTAAGTAGCTGGCGAGGTATTGTAGCGGTCAAGGCTGGGTATCTTCATACTGTTGGTCTTAAACGAGACGGTACGGTGACGGCAGTGGGGAATGATAAACATAACCAGTGTGATGTAAGTGGCTGGATAGATATTGTAGCAATAGCGGCTGGTACGAATCATACAATCGGACTAAAATCAGACGGTACCGTGGTGGCAGTGGGCTGGAATGAGTATGGTCAATGTAACGTAAGCGATTGGCGCGATATTGTAGCGATAGCGGCTGGTTGTGCACATACAGTCGGACTAAAATCAGACGGCACGGTGGTAGCGGTAGGTAATAATGAATTTGGCCAATGCGATGTAGGTAGCTGGCGCGACATTCGGTTGCCTGGCAAATAGTCAATTTACAATAAATGATTAGTAATATTATTCTATTTTAGGAGTAATTATGGAATAGGATATGTAGAAAATAATTAAACTTAAATCTACTGAATAAGAATCTCTTTTGAAAAGGGATTCTTATTATTTTTCATAAAATGAGGGTCTAAATGGAATTTTTGAACAAACTATATTTCAAAATTACAGTAGAAGATATAAATAAAGTATAGAGGAGATAAAGAAATGCTTAAAAAGTTTTTGCTTTCTTTACCGGATGTTTTACTTATATGTATCGTTCTTTACATAACGTACACAAATTCTTTTAGCTTTGGACAAATGTTAGTAATTTCAATTGCAATCGGAATCATTGGTGGTCTTGTTATAAGGATTGGTAAGGATGTATTTATGTATATAAGGTGGACAATGAAACAGAGGAAATCTTGAATACGTTGTATTGCTATTAGGAGGAGATGAAATGACTAAGAAAAAGAGTAGAGTGAAAAATGAAGTAGCGCTTTGGGCATTAACAGCGGTTGTTCTCATCATTGTATGGTACTTTTATCAAAAATAAAAACGCATCGTATTAAAAAAGCACGATGCGTTTTTATTATTTTTTTTGCCAATTTTCTTTAATAAAGTCTTCACGACCAGATTCCTTTTGCTCAGTAGCATATTTCTCTGGATTCTTTTTATAGAAATGTTGGTGGTATTCCTCTGCTGCGTAAAAAGGTGCAGCAGGACGAATTTCAGTCACGATTGGATCTTTAAACATACCGCTTTCTGTAAGAGCTTGTTTTGATTTTTCAGCAAGCCCTTTTTGTGTTTCGTTATGATAAAAAATAGCGGTACGATAAGATGGACCACGGTCAAAAAATTGTCCGCCATCATCAGTTGGATCGATTTGTGGCCAATATAAGTCTAGTAATTTCTGATAAGGAAAAATAGAAGGATCGAATGTAATTTGAACAACTTCTAAATGTCCAGATGTTCCAGTTTTTACTTGTTCATATGTTGGGTTTTCTACATGACCTCCTGCATAGCCAGAAAGTACTTTATGAATACCAGGAAGTTCATCAAATGGTTTTACCATGCACCAAAAGCAACCGCCTGCGAAGGTTGCGAGTTCGTATGTTTTTTCGGACATTGCTGTAATCCTCCTAAATGTATATGTTTTATATAGTATTATATAAATTGTTTTATTGCGCAATAAAAAAGATTTGAAAATATATGTTTTTTATAAACAAGATCCTCCGCTCACATCAATTAATTGTCCAGTTACCCAGCGGCTGTCTGGAGAAGCAAGGAATGCAGCAGTATCGGCAATGTCTTCTACTTCACCTAAGCGATTGAAAGCGGAAATAGTAGTAGCGTATTGCTTCATCATCGGGTCGCTCAAGAGTTCTGCATTCATATCTGTTTTAATAAATCCTGGAAGTATTGCATTCACCGTTATTCCTCGTGCTCCAAGCTGTTTTGCTAGCGTAAAAGTCATTGTATTAATAGCGCCTTTCGTCATACTATATGCAACAAAATCAGGTAAAGAAATGCGGGTGGCAGCGGATGAAATATTAATAATTCGGCTATTGTCACGTAAACGTGGCAGTGCTTGTTGAATGATAAAGAATGGTGCTTTTGCATTTACTGAAAACATTCTATCAAAAAATTGTTCAGTCGTTTCTTCAATAAAAGCACCAGGACCAATGCCAGCATTGTTTATTAAAATATCAAATTGTGTTTCACCAGTGCGCTTTTGTAATTCAGTATCTAAAGCGTTATAAAGGTTTTCTACACCGTGTAAGGATTCTAAATTTGCGCCGATAGAAAAAGCTTGGCCACCATCTGATCGAATTTCATGAACAGTTTCTTCAGCGTCATCTTTTCGATTACCGTAATGAACAGCAACCAATGCACCGTCATTTGCTAAACGTTTAGCGATCGCTCGTCCAATTCCTCGGCTTGCTCCTGTAACTAACGCTACTTTCCCTTTTAACATAGTTTCCTCATCTCCTCATAAACTTTATAAGTTTTTCTTTATGTAGTAATGCAAACATACTTAAGTAATATATGAGTGTATGTAAGTAATGCATTCCAATTTTGATTTGAGAAAAAATAAATAGAATGAATTTTGATTTTTTTGAGAAAACATGTTGACAACGAAAAGAACAACGTCCTATAATACGTGTAACAAATAAAAGTTAATTAAGAATTTTCTAACTTTATATGTTGTATATGCAAAGAAGAGGAAAGTAGATGATTATGATCGTTTCAGAGAGCTACTCCAAGGCTGTGAGGGTAGTAACAATCGAATCATTGAAGATCACCTCGGAGCATCGCTTGCGAAAGGGAAACTGAGTAGAGGGCGGCGGCATCGTCTCCGGTAAAAGGACGGAGGTCTGATTGGACCTACAAAGCTTATATTTCGTGAGAAGTATAAGGAAGCTGAGTGGTAACGCGAAACTCTCGCCTCAGCAATCAAAGCTACTAAATTGTAGTAGTTGATTGCTGAGGCGAGAGTTTTTATTTTTAAAAATAGAAGAAGAGAATGCGTAGAAGAGGAGAGTAAATGATAAAGATTGTTTCAGAGAGCTGCCCCGAGGCTGTGAGGGTGGTAACAATTCACTCATTGAAAATCACCTTGGAGCACTACTTTTGAAAACTAGTAAAAAGTAGCGGGGTTGTTCCCGATAGAAAAACAAAAGTCTAATTGGACTTGCAGAGCTTATATTTCGTGAGAAGTATAAGGAAGCTGAGTGGTACCACGATTCCCTCGTCTCAGCAATGGATTGCTACAAGTATGTAAGTAATCGATTGTTGAGACGAGTATATTTTTAAGGTTTATATACTGAATATTCTGTTAAAATTACTCATCTCAGCAATCGATGTAGAAATAGATTGCAAAAATAGAGAAAAAAGAGGAGCGATGTGAGATGGGAAACCAGTACATTTACATGAATGGGGAATTTGTAGAAAAAGAAAAGGCAGTTGTTTCAGTGTATGATCACGGTTTTTTATACGGAGACGGTGTATTTGAAGGGATTCGTAGTTACGGAGGAAATGTATTTTGTTTAAAAGAACATGTGAAACGATTGTATGAATCAGCGAAATCTATTTTACTAACAATTCCAATGACGGTAGAAGAAATGGAAGAAGCAGTTTTACATACACTCCAAAAAAATGAATACGCTGATGCTTATATTCGCTTAATTGTCTCAAGAGGAAAAGGTGACTTAGGACTCGATCCGAGAAGTTGTGTGAAGCCGAGCGTAATTATCATTGCAGAACAATTAAAGTTATTCCCACAAGAATTTTATGATAATGGGCTAAGCGTTGTATCTGTTGCATCAAGACGTAATACGCCAGACGCGTTAGATCCACGTATTAAGTCAATGAATTATTTAAATAACGTACTTGTAAAAATTGAGGCGGCACAAGCAGGAGTGTTAGAGGCTCTTATGTTAAATCAACAAGGATATGTTTGTGAAGGTTCTGGCGATAATGTTTTCGTTGTGAAAGATGGAAAAGTATTAACCCCGCCATCCTATTTAGGGGCATTAGAAGGTATTACGAGAAATAGTGTTATCGAGCTATGTGAACGACTGAGTATTCCGTGTGAGGAAAGACCATTCACTCGCCATGACGTATATGTAGCGGATGAAGTATTTTTAACAGGAACAGCAGCGGAGTTAATTCCAGTTGTAAAAGTTGATTCGAGAGAAATTGGAGATGGGAAACCAGGAAGTGTAACGAAACAATTGACCGAAGAATTTAAAAAATTAACGAGAGAAAGAGGAGTACGTGTTCCCGGGCTGACGGAAAGCTTAGCATAAATAAGGAGAGGAGTTAATTGAAATGAAGCAGCAGTATACAGCGTATGAGAAGTTACAGTGTGAAGAAATGACAGGCGCTGGGCACGTGATTCAAGGTTTGAAGAAATTGGGTGTAACGACCGTTTTCGGCTATCCAGGCGGAGCGATTTTACCAGTATACGATGCGTTATACGAAAGTGGTTTGAAACATGTTTTAACTCGTCATGAACAAGCTGCCATTCATGCGGCTGAAGGATATGCGAGAGCTTCTGGGAAGGTCGGGGTAGTCTTTGCTACCTCTGGCCCAGGGGCGACAAATTTAGTTACGGGCTTAGCAGACGCTTATATGGATTCGATTCCTTTAGTTGTCATTACCGGCCAAGTTGCAACGCCTTTAATTGGTAAAGATGGATTTCAAGAAGCGGATGTTGTCGGAATTACAGTACCTGTTACGAAGCATAATTACCAAGTTCGTGATGTAAATCATGTATCACGAATTGTGCAAGAAGCTTTTTACATCGCCAAAAGCGGACGACCGGGACCAGTATTAATCGATATTCCAAAAGATGTTCAAAATGCAAAAGTCACCAGTTTCTTTAATGAAGAAGTTGATATTCCGGGGTACAAACCAGAACTTGTACCAGACAGCATGAAACTTAGAGAGGTGGCTAAAGCAATTTCAAAATCAAAGCGTCCACTTCTTTATATTGGAGGAGGTGTCATTCATTCAGGTGGATCCGATGAACTCTTCGAATTCGCAAGGGAGAACCGTATTCCAGTCGTTTCAACTTTAATGGGACTTGGTGCATATCCACCGGGAGATCCATTGTTTCTAGGGATGCTTGGTATGCATGGGACATACGCTGCTAATATGGCGGTAACAGAATGTGATTTACTACTTGCATTAGGTGTTCGCTTCGATGATCGTGTAACAGGGAAATTAGAACTTTTTTCTCCGCACTCGAAAAAAGTACATATTGATATTGATCCTTCTGAGTTTCATAAAAATGTAACTGTAGAGCATCCGATTGTTGGTGATGTGAAAAAAGCGTTACACATGTTGTTACATATGTCTATTTATACACAAACAGATGAATGGCTTCAGAAAGTAAAGGCATGGAAAGAAGAATATCCACTTTCTTATAAGCAAAAAGAATCTGAGTTAAAACCACAGCATGTGATCAACTTAGTAAGTGAATTAACGAATGGTGAAGCGATTGTCACAACAGAAGTAGGACAGCATCAAATGTGGGCTGCTCACTTCTATAAAGCAAGAAAACCTCGGACGTTCCTTACCTCTGGAGGATTAGGAACAATGGGGTTTGGGTTCCCAGCGGCAATTGGTGCTCAGCTTGCAAAAGAAGAAGAACTCGTCGTTTGTATTGCAGGTGATGCTTCTTTTCAAATGAACATTCAAGAACTACAAACAATTGCTGAAAATAACATCCCTGTAAAAGTATTTATTATAAATAACAGATTTTTAGGGATGGTAAGGCAATGGCAAGAAATGTTTTATGAAAATCGTTTATCAGAGTCAAAAATTGGCTCACCAGATTTTGTGAAAGTGGCAGAAGCTTATGGAGTGAAGGGATTAAGGGCGACAAATTCAACAGAGGCGAAACAAGTGGTGTTAGAAGCATTTGCTCACGAAGGTCCTGTCGTAGTTGATTTTTGTGTAGAAGAAGGTGAAAACGTATTTCCGATGGTTCCGCCAAACAAAGGGAATAACGAAATGATTATGAAGAGGTGGGAAGAATGAGTCATACTTTTTCACTCGTTATTCATAACGAGCCAAGTGTCTTATTACGTATAAGTGGAATTTTTGCTCGGCGTGGCTATTATATTTCTTCTTTACATTTAAACGAAAGAGATACGAGTGGCGTTTCTGAAATGAAACTCACAGCAGTTTGTACTGAAAATGAAGCGACATTACTTGTTAGTCAGTTGAAAAAATTAATTGATGTACTGCAAGTAAATAAATTATAAGGGGTGTATGGAGTATGAAAACGTATTATGAGAAAGATGCAAATGTAGAGTTATTACAAGGGAAAACAGTTGCGGTAATTGGTTATGGATCTCAAGGGCATGCGCAGGCACAAAATTTACGTGATTCAGGTGTGGAAGTTGTAGTTGGTGTTAGACCTGGTAAATCGTATGAAGTAGCAAAAGCAGATGGATTTGAAGTAATGTCTGTTTCAGAAGCGGTTCGAACCGCACAAGTTGTACAAATGTTATTGCCAGATGAACAGCAAGCACATGTATATAAATCAGAAGTAGAAGAGAATCTCCGTGAAGGACAAATGTTACTTTTCTCACATGGATTTAACATTCACTTCGGCCAAATTAATCCGCCAAGTTACGTAGATGTAGCAATGGTTGCGCCAAAAAGTCCAGGTCATCTCGTTCGCCGTGTATATCAAGAAGGAAATGGTGTTCCGGCATTAGTCGCAGTGCATCAAGATGCGACGGGAACAGCGCTACATGTAGCATTAGCGTATGCAAAAGGTGTAGGTTGTACACGTGCGGGTGTAATTGAAACGACATTCCAAGAAGAAACCGAAACGGATTTATTCGGTGAGCAAGCTGTACTTTGCGGCGGGGTAACTGCACTTGTGAAGGCCGGGTTCGAAACGTTAACGGAAGGTGGATATCGTCCTGAAATTGCATACTTTGAATGTTTGCATGAATTAAAGCTAATTGTTGACTTAATGTACGAAGGTGGATTAACGAATATGCGCCATTCTATTTCAGATACGGCAGAATTTGGAGATTATGTAACAGGATCGAGAATTGTTACAGATGAAACGAAGAAGGAAATGAAGCGTGTTCTGACAGAAATTCAGCAAGGTAAATTTGCGAAGAAATGGATTTTAGAAAATCAAGCAGGGCGTCCGACGTATAACGCAATGAAAAAAGCAGAACAAAATCATCAATTAGAAAAAGTGGGAGCAGAGCTTCGTGAAATGATGAGTTGGATTCATGCACCGAAAGAATTAGTAAAGAAATAGAGTAAGAGAGTATAAATGAAAAATATGTAAGAGGGGATTTGACAAGATGAGAAGTGACATGATTAAAAAAGGTTTTGATAAAGCGCCGCACCGTAGTTTATTAAAAGCAACTGGTTTGAAAGATGAAGATTTTGATAAACCTTTCATAGCGATTTGTAATTCTTTTATTGAAATTATTCCAGGGCATAAACACTTGAACGAGTTTGGGAAACTTGTAAAAGAGGCAGTTCGTGCGGCAGGTATGGTACCATTCGAATTCAATACAATTGGAGTTGACGATGGTATTGCGATGGGACATATCGGTATGCGTTATTCTCTTCCGAGTCGTGAAATAATTGCAGATTCAGTAGAAACGGTTGTAAATGCACACTGGTTTGACGGCATGATTTGTATCCCAAACTGTGACAAAATTACACCAGGTATGATGATGGCTGCACTACGTATTAATATTCCGACTGTGTTTGTTTCAGGCGGCCCAATGGCAGCAGGAAAAACATCTAAAGGAGAAGTTGTTGATCTGAGTTCCGTTTTTGAAGGAGTAGGAGCTTATCAATCTGGGAAAATTTCAGAAGAAGAATTAAAAGATATTGAAGATCATGGCTGTCCATCTTGTGGCTCTTGTTCGGGTATGTTTACCGCGAACTCTATGAATTGTTTATGTGAAGTGTTAGGTTTAGCTCTTCCTGGTAACGGGAGTATTTTAGCAATTGATCCAAGACGTGAAGAGTTAATTAAACAAGCAGCAGAGAAATTGAAAATTTTAATTGAAAGAGATATTAAACCAAGAGACATTGTAACGGAAGAAGCAATTGATGATGCGTTTGCGCTTGATATGGCGATGGGCGGTTCAACAAATACAGTGTTGCATACATTGGCGCTCGCGCAAGAGGCTGGATTAGATTACGATATGAACCGTATTGATGCCGTTTCAAGACGTGTACCACATTTATGTAAAGTAAGCCCTGCTTCCAATTGGCATATGGAAGATATTGATCGTGCGGGCGGGATTAGTGCAATTTTGAAAGAGATGAGCCGGAAAGAAGGAGTACTTCATCTTGATCGAATAACTGCTACTGGGCAAACATTAAGAGAAAATATTGCTGAGGCAGAGATTAAAGATAAGGAAGTTATTCACTCTCTTGAAAACCCTCATAGTGAGGAAGGAGGATTGCGTATATTAAAAGGCAACCTTGCGAAAGATGGAGCGGTTATTAAAAGCGGTGCAACAGAGGTAAAGCGTTTTGAAGGACCTTGCGTTATTTTTAATTCACAAGATGAGGCACTTGCTGGCATTATGCTTGGGAAAGTGAAAAAAGGAGATGTAGTTGTCATTCGTTATGAAGGACCAAGAGGTGGCCCTGGTATGCCAGAAATGTTAGCACCAACATCAGCAATTGCTGGAATGGGATTAGGTGCTGAGGTTGCATTATTAACGGATGGACGTTTCTCTGGAGCTTCACGTGGAATTTCAGTAGGACATATTTCACCAGAGGCAGCAGCTGGTGGAACGATCGCACTTCTTGAACAAGGGGATATTGTATGTATTGATGTTGAAGAACGCTTGCTAGAAGTAAGAGTGAGTAATGAAGAATTAGATAAGCGTAAAAAAGAATGGAAACGACCAGAACCGAAAGTGAAAGCTGGCTGGCTTGGACGTTATGCACAAATGGTAACATCGGCGAATACAGGGGCTGTTCTGAAAATCCCACATTTTGATTGAGCCAATTTAAAAAAGATAAGGATGATATATAATGGTGCAAAAGGTAAAGGAGAGAGTGAAAATTGAAGATATCTTAATGGCTCATAATTGCATGAAAGATATCGTTATTAAAACACCGTTACAACGTGATACAGTTTTATCTGAGAAATATGATTGTGACGTTTATGTAAAACGAGAAGATTTACAATTAATTCGCTCTTTCAAAATTCGTGGTGCATACAATTTGATTCAAAGTTTACCGAAAGAAAAGTTACAAAACGGTGTTGTTTGTGCAAGTGCTGGTAATCATGCGCAAGGAGTTGCTTATACATGTAATTTATTGAAGATTCCGTCGAAAATATTTATGCCCACAACAACACCGAAACAAAAAGTATCACAAGTACAATTTTTCGGTGGTGATTTCGCAGAGATTGTATTAGTTGGTGATACATTCGATAGCTCTTTCCAAGAAGCACAGTGTTATTGTGAAGAAAATAGAATGACATTTGTTCATCCGTTTGATGATCCGTATGTAGTTGCTGGTCAAGGGACAGTGGCAGTTGAAATTATGCATGATATGGAGAAACCGGTTGATTATATCTTTACGGCAATCGGCGGTGGTGGATTAGCATCAGGTGTTGGTACATATGTAAAAGGTGTTAGTCCTACTACAAAGGTTATTGGTGTAGAACCGATGGGAGCTGCCTCTATGAAAGAGGCTTTTCTTCAAAATGATAATGTCGCATTAGAGAAAATAGATAGTTTTGTTGATGGGGCAGCGGTTAAAAAGGTAGGAAAGTTAACTTTTGAAACTTGTAAAGATGTAATTGATGACATCGTTTTAGTACCAGAGGGGAAAGTTTGTACGACGATTTTAGAACTGTATAAGAAAAATGCGATTGTAGCTGAACCGGCTGGTGCACTCTCTATTGCAGCACTTGATTTATACAGGGATGAAATAAAAGGTAAAACAGTTGTATGTACGCTAAGTGGTGGAAATAATGATATTGATAGAATGCAAGAAATGAAAGAACGTTCTCTCATTTACGAAGGGTTAAAGCATTATTTTATCATTGAATTTCCACAGCGTTCAGGTGCGCTAAGAGAATTTCTTGATAAAGGATTAGGACCAGAAGATGACATTACGCGCTTTGAGTATATTAAGAAACATAATAAAGAAAATGGTCCAGCATTAGTCGGAGTAGAGTTAAAACATAAAGAAGATTATGAGCAATTAATTACTCGCTTTAAAGAAAATAATATTCAATTTATGGAGCTTAATAAAAACCCTGTTTTGTTTGATTTGCTTATTTAATAGAAGGGAAGAATAAGCATCTAAATAAAAAAGATAGATACAAGCAAAGAAATATAGTGCTTGTTCTATCTTTTTTATAGTTAAACTAGATACTCATTAAATTCAAGAAGAATAAAGCTAGTTAACCAAAAAAATATCGCAATGCGAATAATTACATACATAGTAAATTCAAAGGTAGTAAGTTTTCGTTCGCGTTTTATTTTTTTTAGAAATCTAACAGAAAAAACTGAACATAAAAGTAGAACGGCTATAGACATTTTATAAATATTTTCTAACAAACTTACATTTTCTAATAAGTTTTTCAGCATGTTTATCACCTATTCTGTAAAGTAGATTACAGAGAAATAGATCTTGAGCTGTCTAGTTTCGTTTATTTTTTATTTTCCCTGTATCATCAATTTCTACATCAGTTGAAATTGTTTGTAAATATTGAAGAGCTTTTTTCTTTTCTTCCTCATTTACAGGGGAAACTTGGTTGTTGCGAATGATATAAGGATTGAATGACATTTGGACATCCTTTCCTTTAAAAGTTAAAGTTAATACGCCAGTTTCGGCGCTTTTTCCATTCACATAACTTGGGAATAAAAAGTTACCTAATGAGTAAGCGATAGGAACTTTATTATAATACTCAAACCCTTGTAACCAATGTGGATGGCTTCCGACAATCGCGTTAGCTCCTGCTTCAACCATTTTAGGTACATATTGCTTTTGGTATTCTACCGGACGGTTTGATTTTTCAACGCCCCAATGCATATAGACGATTAAATAGTCTGCATCTTGTTTTTGTTCTTTAATTGTTTTTGTTACAAGATTTAAATCATAGCCATTCGCAACGCCAGGTTTATTCTCACCAGCTACCCAATTAGAATCAGGCATAAATCGAACGAAGGAAAGAAATTTAAACTTTTTCCCTTTTACGGTCATTTCTCGTGCTGTATATGTATCTTTCGCATTTTTTCCGGCTCCAATGTAAGGGAACTTTAATTTTTCTACGTGAGAAATCGTATCTAATAATCCATCTTGCCCATAATCAAGTGTGTGGTTATTCCCAATATTTACGATGTCATATCCAGTGTTTTTAATAGCTTGTAGTGTAGATGGATCACTTTTAATCCAAAACAGTTGCCCAGGTGCTTTCTTTTCTTTCGTTGTAAATGCCGATTCTAAATTCACAAAAGAAATATCAGCTTTTTTTATTTCTTCTTTTACATGTTGGAATGGGTAATCAGCCCCATTCTTTTCGATTATAGGACGTAATTGCCAATCAAACATTGTATCACCAGAGAAGGTGAGTGTGATTTCTTGGTCTTCTATTTTCTTTTCGCTTTTTGAAGCGGTTTTACTAGATTTATTTTGTAAATCGGGCTTGTCTTTTGCTTTTGAAATAAAAGAGTAATTGATTAATAAAACAATCGGTGTAATGAAAAAGGCTATTAACAAAAATCGTTTTAGTAAAGTTTTCATATATACCTTCCCTTTTAATATTATCCCGCAATTAAATTAACAATGAATCTATTAAAGGTAATTAAAGTTACAAAAAAACAGCGGGTTATGTAGTGGAAAACATTTGTTAATATTCTCAATATTAAGTTAACATATAGATAACCTGTAAATCAATGTATAAACCAAAATATAGAAATAAAGAATTCGAAGGGTGAAGAATGAGAAATGGTTATATTAGGAGCAGTTGTAAATGGAATTTGCATTATATTTGGTTCTTTACTTGGTAAATTATTTAGTAGGATTCCAGAAAGTATGAAAGGAACGATAATGCATGCAATCGGTTTAGCGGTTACTGTGCTTGGGCTTCAAATGGCATTAAAAAGTGAAAACTTTCTTGTTGTCATACTGAGTTTAGTGATTGGTACGGTAATTGGAGAATGGTTACAATTAGAAGAAAAGTTAAAAAATTTAGGGGATTGGCTAGAAAATAAAGTTGGATCGAAGGGGAAAGGAAGCATATCAGAAGGTTTTGTAACAGCTACTTTAATTTTTGCAATTGGTGCGATGGGGATACTTGGTGCACTTGACAGTGGGATTCGCGGAAATCATAATATTTTATTTACAAAGGCAATTATCGATGGATTTATTTCTATTATATTAACGACAACTCTAGGAATTGGCGTAGTATTTTCGGCGATTCCAGTTGTTTTATATGAAGGTGGTATTGCAGTTTTTGCAACACAAATTAATAGTTTTGTCCCAAAAGAATTAATGAACCAATTTATAGTCGAGATGACGGCTACGGGTGGCATTATGATATCTGCTATCGGATTAAACTTACTCGGATTTATTAAAATTAAAGTGGCAAATTTACTTCCAGGTATATTGGTAGTA
Organism: Bacillus sp. RCC_6_1; assembly: GCF_041360755.1. NCBI lineage: Bacteria > Bacillati > Bacillota > Bacilli > Caryophanales > Bacillaceae > Bacillus > Bacillus sp. RCC_6_1. Next base: position 604,401 of record NZ_JBFUPV010000001.1, on the reverse strand, counting down.
GGTGTAATTGTTTCAATTATTTATGGTTACGGTTTGTTAGTAAATTAGTAGAGGGTGGAAACACATATGGAGGAATTTCAATTTACAAAACGTGTGCATAAAATATTGGAGATTGCAGCAGAAGAGAGTGAGTATAACATAATTCAACCAGTCCATCTGTTCATAGGTATGTGTAAAGAAGGTACAGGAGTTTGCGCTGAGTTATTTATGTATTTGTTTCATAAAGTCGGTCCAGATTTTTTAGAAAAACTTTCGTTACGAAAACGATTCGATTTACATCATCAAGAGTATAAAAAAATAGGGCAATATAAACTATCTTATAAGGCGATAGAAATTTTACAAATAGCGAAGCAACGTATGGAACGCTTTCAGCAAGTAGTAATCAATGAAGGACATGTTATGTATGCATTATTTCGTGTAGATACAGATATTGGTGAATTTATACATACACAAATGCAAAAAGATATATTACGTATTACAGCTGCACCGAGAGACTTAGCGGTTGATTTAAATAGTTTTAAATCTATTTATAATACATTATTTTGTCATGTAAGAAGAGCTAGTCCTTCTGATTTTGATAAGTTATCACGATTTGTGGCGGCTGAATTTGGTGAACGGTGGTTACAGTCGGTTGATTACGGATTTCGGACATATAATGAAAAGTTACCTATCTATATTGCACAGCAGGAGGAAGTAATAGTTGGTTTCGCCTGTTACGATGTAGTGAGAGGAAAGAAAGGATTGTTTGGTCCAATGGGCATAGCGAAACAAAATCGTGTGAAAGGTGTAGGAAAAGAATTATTGTATCATTGTTTATATAATATGAAGCAAGATGGATATGAATATGCGATTATTGGACAAGCAGGTCCCATTGAGTTTTACGAGAGAAATTGTAATGCTCGTTTAATACCGATAGATAATAAGTAACCAACTTCATATAGAGGAGTTAGTTTTATTATGAAAATGATGTAGAGATGTAGTGGTTTTTACTAGAAAATAGCGGGTTTTGTAGTAAATCTTGCATAAAAAGCAAATTACTAAACTTTTTACAAGAAAGGGTGTAGAATGGGTATCTAAAGAAAGAAGGTGTGAAAATGGCCAGCTGGAAACGAAATTTAATGATTTGTTGGCTAGGTTGTTTTACCACTGCAGCCGGTATGAGTTTAGTAATTCCTTTCTTATCTTTTTATATTGAGGAATTAGGAGTAACTGGCACTTCAAGTATTGCACAGTGGTCGGGACTTGCATTTGGTGTAACATTTTTAATGGGTGCGATCGTATCGCCAATATGGGGAAAGCTTGGTGATATACATGGACGGAAACTGATGCTTATTCGTGCTAGCCTCGGTATGGCGATTATTATGACGCTTATGGGGTTTGTAACGGATGTATATCAATTAGTCGCACTAAGATTTTTAATGGGAGCAGTATCTGGTTTCCTTTCAACCGCAATGACATTTATTGCAGCAGAAACTCCGAAAGAACATTCAGGTTGGGCAATTTCTACAATTTCAACTGGTGGCGTGAGCGGTTCTTTACTTGGTCCATTACTTGGTGGATATTTGTCTGAGTTAATTGGAATGCGTCATGTCTTTCTTGTTACAGGAGCTTTTTTATTCCTTTCCTTTCTCATCGTTTTTTTCTTCTTGCATGAAGAAAATCACTCTGCTCAAGCAAAAAAAACACAGCCGAAAAAAGTATGGACGATGGTCCCAGCGAAGCATTTAATTATTAGTTTATTTGTAACAACATTTATTATTCAACTTGCTAATATGTCAGTTCAACCAATTGTTACATTGTACGTGAAAAATTTAGTAGGTCCTCATACTGCACATATTGAAACAATTGCGGGAGCAGTTATGTCAGCAACAGGATTAGCCGTTATTTTGGCAGCACCAAGACTAGGAAGATTATCAGATCATATCGGTCCTCAAAAAACGTTAGTTGTAGCGTTATTTGCTGCAGGAATTATTTTTATCCCGCAAGCATTTGTAACCTCAGCTTGGCAACTATTAATTCTTCGATTTTTATTAGGTATCGCACAAGCAGGATTATTACCTTCCGTACAAACTCTACTAAAACAACATACACCAACCCATGTTACGGGACGGATATTTGGATATAATCAATCATTTCAGTTTTTAGGAAATATGATTGGTCCAGTGCTCGGGGGACAAATTGCAGCACATGCAGGCTTCCAATATGTTTTCCTCTCTACATCATCACTATTATTTATTGCGTGTATCTGGGTTTATTTTCATAATAAGAACGAAGAGGTATCAGAGAAACGACATTTGGAAGTTAGTTAACTAAGTGAATAAAAAAAGGATGAAGCAATGATTGCTTCATCCTTTTCTTTAAAATTTAAGACATAGATAGCTTAATGTACCAAGCTCATAACTACGGTGAATGACTTCACCCCTATTTTTACCACTTCCCATAGCGATAAATAAAGGAACAAAATGTTCTGCTCTTGGTACTGCTAATTGTGCATGAGGAGCATTTTTCTCCCAATTAAACAATGCATCTTTATCGTTATGCTGCATATGTTTAATAATCCAATCATCAAATTCAATTGCCCATTTTTCAGGTGTAGTTTGATTCCATTTCAAAGCTCGTAAGTTATGGACGGTAACACCACTCCCGATTACTAAAATATCTTCTTGTCCGAGTCCTTTAAGTGCTTCTCCAATTTTAAATTGTTCTTTTGCAGAAAGGAATGGATTGACTGATATTTGCACGACAGGAATATTTGCTTCTGGATACATGCGGTGCAGGAGTGTCCATGAACCATGATCTAAACCTCTCGTCATATTATGATGGACTGAAATACCTTTGTTCTTAAATTTTGTTTCTAACATAGATGCAATGCTAGAAGAGCCTTTCGCACGATATTTAATTTCATATAACTCAGGGGGAAAACCTCCAAAATCATAAATTGTTTCATACTCGTTATCTGATGAGGAAATCGTTAATACTTCACTTTCCCAGTGAGCAGTGAAAATAACAATTGCTTTCGGTTTATATGTTTCTCCAAGTGTTTTTAAAAATCGTGTATAGTCTGTATCTTGAATAGCGAGCATAGGCGAACCATGTGCTAAAAATAATGATGGCATCATAATAGTAGAAACCTCCTAAAAATTATATAGTTACTTTATGTGAGTAACTATATAATTTTATTTTCGGTTCGTCAACATAATAGTTATTGAGCTAATTGGAAAAGTGAGTCATTTGTCATAATGAAGGCAATTGCATATAATACATAGTAAGAAAAATGAATCGATATTCATTTTTAAAGATACATAATAGAGTTGGGAGCTGACGAAATGAACGTACAGGAAAGTTTCGTTACGGCATTGGATGGATCAGAAATTTATTTACGCAAGTGGTTGCCAGAAGGTAAACCGAAAGGGATTATTCAAATTGCACATGGTATGACAGAACATGCAGGTGTTTATACAGACTTTATTGCTGCGTTATTAGAAGCAGGGTATGGTGTTTATGCACATGATCATAAAGGTCATGGGAAAACAGTGAAAAGAGAAGAAGATTATGGTCATTTTAAACCAAATGTAGGTTGGAATGAGGCTGTGTCTGATGTTATTTTTGTATCAGAAACGGTAAGAAAAGAGCAGACATGCCCGTTATTTTTACTTGGCCATAGTATGGGTTCTTTTTTATCAAGACGTGCTGTGCAACTTAGAGGCGAATTATATGATGGATTTCTGATTTCAGGAACAGGTGGAAATCCAGGGCTTTTAGGAGCTATTGGTCATAAAGTAGCAACAATCGAAATGAAATTGCGTGGTGCAAAAACGAAAAGTCCAATGCTAAACTTTTTATCTTTCGGAAACTTCAATTCGAACTTTAAGCCAAATCGTACAAAATTTGATTGGTTATCTTCAGATAATAATCAAGTTGATAAATATATTGCGGATCCGTTATGTGGTTTCATTTGTACGACGAGTTTTTACCGAGAATTATTTTCTGGTGTATTAGAAGTAAATAAACTAGAAGAATACAAGAAGACGCCAAAGAATCTTCCAATACATATATTTTCTGGTGATCGTGATCCTGTTGGCGATATGGGGAAAGGTGTAAAAGAAGTATATGAAAACTATAAAAAATGTGGTGTGAAAGACGTGACACTACGTTTATATGAAAATGGTAGACATGAAATGTTTCATGAAGTAAATAAGGATGAAGTATTTAAAGATTTAATTTTTTGGTTAGATGCGCATAATAAATGAGAAAGATAATCCCAAACTGTTTGTAGTTTGGGATTATTTATTTTACAGAAATACGGGCAATAAATTCTTAAATTCACTTTACTTAATAAAAAATAAATCTTATTCTATAGTCGTTAAAAAATAAAGAAATATTGTATGAGAGGAAACCTCACTTTTCTGAAGTGAGGCTTTTTGTAGTAACGAAGTAATAGTGAATAAAACTAATTTTAAAAGTAACTTAAAATCAAACTTTTTATAAAGCAACAGATGCTCGTTCATAATAGTAGTATAATAGTGAATGAGGTGTTAATAGAATGGAAGATAGAACATTAGGTTTATTACTAGATGTTGTTGGTGAATTATTTTCAGATGAAATTTCAATTGCTGTTTCGAATACGAAAGAATATATTTACTATCGGCCAAGTAAACGAATTGATTTAAAGATTAGCGCTGGGGATCCTATAAAGGAAGGAACGATTGCTCATAAAGCGATGGTGATGAATCAAAAAACATCTGAGTTTATGAATCGGGATGTTTTTGGTATTCCTTATCATGGAATGGCTGTACCATTTTCAAACAATGGAAAGCTTGAAGGGTGCGTAACGGCAATTTATCCAGCTTTAACGGATGGAAAGTCAGTTGTTACTTTAAAAACAACAGATGGCTGGATTCCGGTTCCTTTTTCAAAGGTTATGTATTTAGAGGCTAAAGATAAAAAGACGTACGTGAATTCAGAAGAGTTATCAGGAACACATAAATACTCTCTGCAAGAATTCGAATACTTGCTTCCTAAAGATTCATTTATTAGATGTCACCGTTCATTTATTGTAAATGTTAATCATATTAAAGCGATTTATCCTGATACCCATTCTACTTTTGTACTTTCGATGGATAATGGTGAGAGAGTACCAGTTAGTCAATCATACGCTAGTTATTTCCGTAAGCTTCTAGGATTCTAAATTTTTCTGCTTTAGAACCTAGATTTGCTGTTCTGTCTGAATTTTCGGCATTGTATACTAAAATCCCTATTTTGATAGTGTAAATGTGTAAAATAATTATGAATATTCAATGAGAGAGGGATTACATATGGAGAATAATTTAGATAGAATCAGAGATCAACGTCTAAAAGATCGGGTAGTTACACCTGAAGAAGCAGCTTCCTGGATTCAAAGTGGAATGACTTTAGGCTTAAGTGGGTTTACACGTGCAGGTGATGTAAAAGCAGTCCCATTTGCGCTTGTAAACCGAGTTAAGAATGATGAATCTTTTAAAGTAAATGTTTATACTGGGGCTTCTTTAGGCTCGGATGTAGACAAATTATTTGCTGAGGCAGGAATTTTAGGGAAAAGATTACCTTTCCAAGCTGACGCGACGATGCGAAAAGGAATTAATAACGGAGACTTTTTATTTGTGGATCAACACTTGTCTCATACAGCAGAGTTACTCCGCGCTGACGTTCTGGATATAGATTTCGCTATTTTGGAAGCAGTTGCGATTACAGAGGACGGAATGATTATTCCAACCACTTCAATTGGAAATTCCTTAGCGTTTTCCTTAAATGCTAAGTCTATTATTATTGAAATGAATATGGCTCAATCCGCGCAATTAGAGGGGCTACATGATCTATATGAACCAGGTAAACAAGGGGAGAGGCTTCCAATTCCGCTTGTGAAAACAGATGACCGAATTGGAACAATCGGTATTCCAATTGATCCTGAAAAAGTAAAGGGAATTGTGTTTACGAATCAATTGGATTCGCCATCGACAATTGTTCCTCCGGATGAAGAAACGGTTATTATGGCACAGCATTTAATAGAATTCCTTCGAGAAGAAGTTAAAGTAGGGCGATTAACAAATCGTTTAGCGCCGTTACAATCAGGAATTGGTTCAGTTGCTAACGCAGTATTGCATGGAATGTTAGATTCCGAGTTCGAAGATTTAGAAGTGTATTCTGAAGTTTTACAGGATGCGGTCTTTGATCTTATGGATGCTGGAAAAGTCAATTTTGCTTCTTGTTGTTCTATCACGCTTTCTGAAGAGAAAATGCAACAAGTATTTTCTAACTTTGAAAAATATCGTGACAAATTAATGATGCGTCCGCAAGAGATTTCCAATCATCCTGAAATCATTCGTCGCCTTGGATTAATCTCAATTAATACTGCATTAGAATTAGATATATACGGAAATGTTAACTCTACTCACGTTTTAGGTACAAAAATGATGAATGGAATTGGTGGGTCTGGTGATTTTGCAAGAAATGCACGCCTAGCTATCTTTGTTACTAAATCGATTGCGAAAGGTGGTAACATTTCAAGTATTGTGCCTTTCGTTTCTCATGTAGACCATACTGAACATGATGTAGATGTTATCGTCACTGAACAGGGGTATGCCGACTTAAGGGGACTTGCGCCAAGAGAAAGAGTGGAACTTATTATTGAGAATTGCGCACATCCAATGTATCGTGAACAGCTACGAGCTTATTACGAAGAAGCAAAAACAAGAGGTGGACAAACTCCTCATATTTTAGAAAAAGCTTTTTCTTGGCATACGAATTATGCTAAAAATGGAACAATGCTTGAAGCGATAGTAGAAACTGTATAGGTTTGTACCGTACAAAATAGTAAAATGAATGAGTGAGTTTGAAGATTAAATTTTAGAAAAAGAGAACGCCAACTTTTAGGGATGGCGTTCTTTTTCTTTAAAAAAATTGTACTGGTTATAATAAAGATTTATAAAAATAACCTCTAATTTATGAAAAAAAGGTTTTTTGAAGTGCTTTCCGAATCAATTTAGTAGTTTACATATCGAAGGTGAGGAAAAAGAATTATGAAGATAAGAGAAGCGTTATTAAGTGAAGCAAATGAATTAAGTGAACTCGCACTACAATCAAAAGCAACGTGGGATTATAGTGAAGAATTCATATTTGCTTGTAAGGAAGATTTAACAATTACAGAAGAATACATAAAAAAAAATTTTGTATATGTTTTAGAAAACGATAATGCGAAGATTGGTTTTTTCTCATTTTTACGTAATGATAAAGCTCTCGATTTCTTGTACATTCATCCTGATTACAAAGGAAAAGGTTACGGGAAAATACTTTGGGAGTATGTAATAGAAAAAGTCAATGAACTAGGATTAAAAAGTTTTACGATTGATAGTGATCCGAATGCAAAAGGATATTACTTGAAAATGGGAGCACAGTTAATAGGAGAGACACCATCAACTGTCTTTAAGGGTCGTTTACTGCCTCTTTTGAAATATGATGTGTAAAACTATTAATAGTAGGGGAAGATTAGAATGGATGATGTAAAGGAAAAAAGAATATATGGAGCACTAATAAAATCGTGGTCGATTGAAACAAGTTCAAAGTGGACAATTGAAAACCCAGCAAAGGGACAGTGTGGTGTAACGGCTCTAGTCGTTCAAGACATATATGGAGGAGAAATTAAAAAGACAAAAGTAAGAGAGGTATGGCACTTTTATAACTTTATAGATGGGCAGAGATTTGATTTTACAGAGACTCAATTCAATGGGAAATTGAATTATATGGATGTGGAATCAAATCGGAAAGAAGCATTTGCAGATACAAATGAAAAACAATATAGCATTTTGAAGGAAAAAGTAACGAAAGAATTCAAATTATCTTTTGACTCTTAATCTTTAATAAGTTACTATAATGGTGGTAACTTATTAAAGGGAACTTCATAGAGTTGAAAGGGGAAATACTTTTGAAAACAACTTATGTAAACGCTACAATTGTAACGATGAATGAACAAAACGAAGTGATAGAAAATGGATATATCATTGTAGAAAATGATCAAATTATAGATGTAAAGAGCGGAGAATTCGCTAATGATTTTGAAGTAGATGAAGTAATTGATATGAAAGGAAAGTGGGTTTTACCAGGGCTTGTAAATACACATACACACGTTGTAATGAGTCTCCTAAGAGGTATTGGCGATGATATGTTATTACAGCCGTGGCTTGAGACGAGAATTTGGCCACTGGAAAGTCAATTTACTCCCCAAATTGCGGTCGCTAGTACGGAATTAGGATTACTTGAGATGGTGAAAAGTGGTACAACATCATTCTCTGACATGTTTAATCCAATTGGAGTAGATCAAGACGCAATTATGGAAACGGTATCAAGGAGCGGGATGCGAGCTGCTGTTTCAAGGACTTTATTTAGCTTCGGAACGAAAGACGATGAAAAGAAAGCGATTGAAGAAGCTGAGAAATATGTGAAGCGTTACTATAACGAAAGTGGCATGTTAACTACGATGGTTGCACCACATAGTCCATATACATGTAGTACAGAATTGTTAGAAGAGTGCGCACGGATTGCAGTAGAGAATCAAACGATGGTTCATATCCATCTTTCTGAAACAGAGCGTGAAGTACGTGATATTGAAGCACAATATGGAAAACGTCCAGTAGAATATGCAGCGAGCTGCGGATTGTTTAAACGCCCAACAGTTATTGCACACGGTGTAGTATTAAATGAAGATGAGCGTGCATTTTTAGCAGAACATGACGTTCGAGTAGCTCATAATCCGAATAGTAATTTAAAACTAGGTTCTGGTATAGCGAATGTAAAAGCGATGCTAGAAGCAGGAATAAAAGTAGGAATTGCAACAGATAGTGTTGCATCTAACAATAATTTAGATATGTTTGAAGAAATGCGCATAGCGACTTTACTACAAAAAGGTATTCACCAAGATGCAACAGCTTTACCAGTTGAAACAGCTCTTACACTTGCGACTAAAGGGGCTGCTGAAGTAATCGGGATGAAACAAACAGGATCACTTGAGATTGGAAAATGTGCTGATTTCATTACAATTGATCCGTCTAATAAGCCTCATTTACAACCAGCGGATGAAGTGTTATCACACCTTGTATATGCTGCTAGTGGAAAAGATATAAGCGATGTAATTATTAACGGAAAACGTGTCGTTTGGAATGGCGAATGTAAAACGTTAGATGAAGAGCGTATTATATTTGAAGCAAGTCGTTATAAACGAGGTTTGCAAAGATAACTAATTATGTGGCAGTTGAAAAAGCTATCCTTTTAAAAGGATAGCTTTTTTCTTGAACGAATAAATATTCAAAAGAATGTCGCATCTTTCTGTTCATATTTCTGCTATAATATATTACGCTTTATAATATTTTATATTTAAGGAGAACAACTCATGAAGCGAAAAAAGAGCCATTTAATGGTAATGGCACTTGTTACATTTTTATTATTAACAGCTTGTAATAATAAAGCGAATAAAAGTGATACAGAGGTTAAAAAACAAGTGTTAAATGTAACAGTATCAGAAGAAATTCCTTCTCTGGACACTGCGAAAACAATGGATGGTACATCAGCCCACGTTATGCAGAATATATTTGAGGGGTTATATGTATTAAATGATCAAGATCAGTCTACTCCAGCCATAGCAAAATCGTTTAAAAGAAGTGAAGATGGTAAGAAATATACATTTGACTTGCGTAAAGATGCAAAATGGTCAAATGGGGATAGTGTAACAGCAAATGATTTTATATTTGCGTGGAAACGTGCAATTAACCCTGAAACAGCATCTCAATATGCGTCCATGCTCTTTTATGTGAAAAATGCGAAAGAGATCAATAAGGGAACAATGCCTCTTGATGCACTTGGGGTTAAAGCAATAAATAATTATACGTTAGAAGTTGAACTCGAACAGCCGGTTCCGTATTTTTTACAGTTGTTAGCACTACCTATATACTTACCACAGCATGAATCATTTTTGAAAGAACAAGGAAACAATTATGCATTGGAACCTAGTAATCTCATATATAACGGGCCATTTGTATTAGAAAAATGGAAGCATGAACAAGAGTTTCAATTAAAGAAGAATGCTACATATTGGGATCAAAAGAAAGTGAAATTAGACGAAATAAACTTTCATATCGTAAAGGATACAATGACAGCTGTAAATTTATATGAAGCCGGAGATTTGGATCGAGTACCTATTAATTCGCAAATTGTAGACAAGTATAGAGGGAATAAGGAATTACATATGTCGAGTGATCCTGGAATTGCCATGCTTCGTTTTAATGAAAAAAATACCGCGTTAGCAAATAAAAAGGTGCGTCAATCTATTTCATTAGCGTTAAATAAAGATGATTTTGTTGCTCACTTTATTAATAACGGAGCAAAACCTGCAAGCGGGCTTGTACCAGTTGGTCATGTAAATGAAGTGACCGGTAAAGATTTTAGAAAAGAAAACGGAGATCTTTCTTCATATGATTTGCAAAATGCGCAAAAGATTTGGAAAGAAGCGAAAAAAGAGCTTGAAGTAGAGCAAGTAAACCTCGAGTTTTTAACGTTTGAACAAGATAATGCAAAACGGATGGCAGAATATATAAAAGGTGATTTAGAAAAGAATTTGCAAGGAATCGCGATACAAATTAAACAACAGCCATTTAAGCAAAAATTACAGTTAGAACAAACAGGTGATTACGATATAACTATGGCAAATTGGGGACCTGACTATAAAGACCCAATTAGTTATTTAGAGTTATTTATGACAGGGAATCCGAATAATAAAATGAATTATTCTAATGTTCATTACGATGAATTAATAAAGAAAGCGAAAACGGATTTTGTACTAGATACGGAAAACCGATGGGAAGCGTTGCGAGAAGCCGAGCAGGTATTATTAGAAGATGCTGCGGTAGCGCCGCTTTATCATATTGGCTCAGCATATGTACAAAAGGATTATGTAAAAGGAATTGAAAAGCATCAATTTGGTGGTATTTATACTTATAAGAATGCTTATATTGCTAATGAATAAATACAAAAAACCTTACTTTTTAAAAGTAAGGTTTTTTACACATGAATTCTATTAAACCGATTTTAATAAAGCGTAAAAATTCGTATCATATGGGACATCATCTTGATACATATAATTTTTTAGAACGCCTTCTTTTTCAAAGCCTAATTTTAATAGTACTTTATTGGAAGCTTCATTTTCAAGAAATACAATTGCTCCAATCCGCTTTAAATGAATCGTATGGAAACCGTATGATATAACCTCAGAAACAGCTTCAGTCGCATATCCTTTTCCCCAGTGTTCAGGCAAAAAGGCATAACTTATATTGGCTCGTTTATGCTCAGAAGACCAATCGTGAAAACCAATGGTACCAATGAGTTCTTTCGTGTCTTTTAATTCGATTCCCCATTTTATACCGCTTCTTGCATTGTAACTCAACTTAAAGTTATGAATGATTTGTTTCACTTGATCAACATCTTGTAACGGTTTTTGGCCATAATAGCGCAGTACATTAGTATTAGAAAAGCATTGTAGTATACGCGGTGCATCTTCTTCGGTAAGTTCTCTTAAAATGAGTCGGTCTGTTTTCAATATAGGAAACATGCTTTCACTCCATTTCTTTTGAAACTAGAATGTGTTGTTATTATATAATCTAGTCTGAAAATAAAGATTATTCAAGAGGGGAGTATGGTTTTAATTTATGATAAAATTGATTGTGGAATATATTTCAAAAAGAGGTTTGTATATGGAGAAAAATTCAATTTTAATTGTAGATGATGATCAAGATATTGTTCAATTTATAAAAGTGAATCTAATGCAAGAAGGTTTTAAAGTTTTTAGTGCTCATAACGGAGAAGAGGCTTTAGAAATAATAAATAATAACAGTATTCAACTTGCTATTTTGGATATTATGATGCCACAAATGGATGGGATAGAATTGTGTAGAAGGATTAGAGAGAAACATAGTTTACCAATTATGTTTTTAAGCGCGAAATCATCGGATGTCGATAAGGTAATTGGATTTAGTACTGGGGCAGATGATTATATTGTGAAGCCGTTCAGTACAATTGAATTTATCGCAAGAGTGAAAGCTCAATTAAGAAGGTATACATATTTCAACCAAAATGCTGTCCAAGTAATGGAAAAGAAAATAAATATTAGAGGTTTAGAAATAGATGAAGTGTCGAGAACTGTAATGTTATATGGAGAAACAATGAATCTTACGAAAACTGAATATGATATTTTACACTTAATGGCAGCCGCAAGGAATCGTGTGTTTACAATTGAAGAAATATATGAGAGCGTTTGGAACGAAAGAGCCTATGAAAGTAATAATACAGTAATGGTTCATATTGCAAGATTGAGAAATAAAATTGAAGAGAATCCAAAAGAACCGAAGTTTATACAAAATGTTTGGGGAGTCGGATATAAAATTGAAGATTAGGTCTTTACAGGGTATTAGGGCGAAATTTTTTTTAGCTTTCATATGTAGCATCTTGTTAGCGACTGTAAGTATAATAGTGCTTCAAATTTTAGTTGGAAATATATATAGTCATGTTAATGCATTAGAGGAAAAATATTCATTTTTATACTTTATAGTTTTTTTGATTTTTACTACGACATACTTTGCATGTATGACAAAAACAATGATGAAAAGATTGTCTGAAATTAATAAGAACGTGAAGGAAATAAGTAATGGTAATTTTGAAGTACATATACCTATTTCAAAAAATGACGAGATTGGTGAATTAGCGACGAATGTAAATAGAATGGCCAAAAGTTTAAAAGAGTCTATCGAGAATGAAAAAAAATCACAGGAAATGAAAAATGAAATGATTAGTAATATTTCTCATGATTTACGAACGCCAGTAACATCTTTAATCGGTTATGCGGACCTGTTAGGAAATAAACTCCATTCGAATGGAGAAGAATGTGAACAGTATGTAAGTATATTAAAGCGAAAAAGTTATGAATTAAAACATCAAGTAGATGATTTATTAGAATACTGTCAAATAAATTATAGAGAGATTGAATTACATAAAGATGAAGTAGATATGAAAGCATTAATTGAACAAATCATGATTGGCTTTGTACCACAATTAGATGATGCTAATATGAGCTTTTATATTAAAAGTGATGAAGTGCTGTATGTAGAAGTTGATGTGGCACTTATAGTGAGACTATTTGAAAATATAATAGGTAATAGTATTATGTATGGAAAAGATGGAAAGGAAATTGCAATTGGAATTTCCAATAAAACAATGAATGTTGAAGTAGAAATTAAAAATTTTGGACAATGTATTCCGGAAGAGGACCTTCCTTACGTTTTTGAGAAATTTTATCGTAGTGAAAAATCACGTAGTTCTTATACTGGTGGGAAAGGAATGGGGCTTGCAATTTCAAAAAGTATAGCCGAGCTCCATCAAGGGGATCTAACTGTACGTAGTAACGATAAAGAAACAGTTTTCACTGTGAAATTACCGCAGTATAAAAAAGTAAGAAAGTCGTAAGTATTTCTTTTATATGTCGTAATTTTTACTTTGTATCATTGAGAAAAAGGATATGAGAGTAGGGATGCGACATGTGGAAGAAATTTTTATTAGTGATTATAGTTTCTTTTTTAATTATAAGTTGGATCTTAGTTTATGTAGCTAATGGTGTTACATCAGTTTTTGTTTGGTGGAGTATTCAGGCTTTTAGTTTTATTTCAGTTTTCCTCTTGGTAGGATCAGTAATAATATTTTTTTGGAAAGGCATTTTTAGAAAGCGGATAGATAGAACGCTATTTTTAATCATTCTGTTTTCTATCATTGGAGCTTGGCCTGTCGGTTGGTTTGCTAATATAGGTAGAATTGCTTACCCAGCAGATATACAATCTATGAGTCCTAAAGCAGTAGTTCGTGTTCCTTTGAATGAACGAGCATTAATAGGCTGGGGCGGTGATCAGTTAGAAACGAACTATCATGTTATAAAGCCAAATGAAAGGTGGGCATATGATATCCTCATTCCACCTGCTGAAGTGAAAAGTAGTAAGTTAGAGGATTACGGAATATATGGAGCGAAAGTAATGGCACCAGCTTCTGGGACGGTTGTATCAATCAATAATGATGAAAAAGATTTAATTCCCGGATTGGATGATTTTCAGTCAATGGCAGGGAATTACATATATTTACGGATAGATGAAACAGAGACATTTTTGATTCTTGCCCACTTAAAGAAAGGGTCCATTAAAGTTAGAGAAGGACAACGTGTAAATGAAGGAGAATTTCTTGCTCAAGTCGGTAACTCAGGAAGTTCAAGTGAGCCACATTTACATATCCATCATCAAAGGCAAAATCCGTCCAAGGTAAGTATGTTTTTTGCGGAAGGATTGCCACTTTACTTTCGAACTGAAAATGGTGTCATGATGCCAGAAAGAGGGACATACATAAGTGGTAACTAGAAGAAAATCATTTCATCCAAAAAGGGTATTCCAAATTAAAATTGGAATACCCTTTTTCATTATCCTACAAATGTTTGATACAGTAAGAAGATATTTAAAATGATAACGAGTGCTGCAATTATCCAAGCGATAAATGTTGTTATACGGTGGTTAACGAGTGCACCCATAATCTTTTTGTTACTTGTAAACATAATAAGTGGTACTAGCGCAAATGCAATACCGAATGATAAGACGACTTGGCTCATGACTAGAGCGTAAGTTGGATTTACACCTAAAGCGATAATAACTAATGGTGGAATCATTGTAATAAATCGGCGTAAGTATAACGGAATATGCATGCGAATGAAACCTTGCATAATAATATCACCCGACATTGTACCGACAGAAGAGCTAGATAGTCCTGCTGATAAAAGTCCAATCCCAAATAATGCAGCCGATACAGGACCTACTAAATTGGTAAATTGAGTGTAAGCAACATCTAAATCTTCAACGTGCAAGCCGTTTTTAAAGAATAGTGCAGCAGCAACAATTAACATACTTGCATTAATTGCTCCAGCAATAACCATTGCAATAATAATATCGATAAATTCGAAACGAAAAATCTTTTTCTTTTGTTCGTCAGTTGTTCCGACCACGCGGCGTTGTGTTAATGCAGAATGCAAGTATATTGCATGTGGCATAACTGTTGCACCTAAAATCCCTGCTGCAAGTAATATACTGTCTACACCTTGGAATTTTGGAATAAATAGTCCTGAAAGAAGGGGACTTAATTCTGGTTTTGCATAAAAAACTTGAATCCCAAAAGCAATTACTACAATGAAAATCATTCCTGTAATAATAGCTTCTAGTGGACGAAATCCTCTACGTTGAAACTCAAGAATAATAAATGATCCGGCTGCAGTAATTAAAGCGGCAGGTAGCATCGGGATTCCAAATAGTAAGTAAAGCCCCAAAGCAGCTCCAATAAATTCCGCTAAATCTGTAGCCATAATAACTAGTTCACCTTGTATCCATAAGCCGATAGACACAGGCTTTGGAAAGTTTTCACGAGCTATTTCGGGTAAATTGTTTCCTGTAGCAATTCCTAATTTAGCTGATAAAGTTTGGATTAATACAGCCATTAAGTTAGAAGCGAGTATAACCCATAATAGTAAATATCCATATTGTGAACCAGCTGCGATATTTGTAGCAAAGTTGCCAGGATCAATATAAGCAACGGACGCGATAAAAGCGGGTCCTAAAAATGGTAACAGTCTTTTCCAGCCTTTTGTTTCTCCACTTAAAGCTAAGTGAGCTGATTGTACAGTTGTACTTTCAGAAGGGAGATGTTCATCTTTTGTTATATCTTTATTCATAGTAGTTTTCCCCTTTAAAATGTTAACTTGATGAAATTATTGTATTTATTCTTACTCATTATTTCAATACATTTAAATATATTATATGGTAATTTCATTTGAACACGAAAGTTTCCTTAATGCAAATTATATGCCTTTATGCAATGGATGGTGTGATAACGTAAAATGAATTGGGAGTTTAAGGTGTGATGACGTGGGGAAACATAGTGAATTAAAGGGCTGTTTTTGAAATTTATGTGAACATAAAGCCGATAATACAGCATATTAATTGATGGAATTGCATTTGTATGATATATAATATATTGGGATTACAACATAACCATAGTGTTTTGGTGTGTAATCTTGTTTTTTATTTTTGTTAACTGATAGAAAATAGTATAAAGAAAAGAAAATGGGATTCATTTTCTTATTATATATGTTTTGATATGAACGTTAACTTATACATGATTTAAAAAATTAGATAGGTGGTAGAAATACATTGGCAACTACAAAACCATACAGAGTATTACTATATTACATGTACACAACAATTGAAAACCCAGAAGAATTCGCGGCAGAGCATTTAGCATTTTGTAATTCACTTGAATTAAAAGGAAGAATTCTTGTAGCAAAAGAAGGTATTAACGGAACTTGTTCTGGAACTGTAGAACAAACAGAGAAATACATGGAAGCAATGAACAATGATCCACGTTTTGACGGTATCGTATTTAAAATAGATGAAGCTGATGGTCATGCATTCAAGAAAATGCACGTGCGTCCTCGTCCAGAGTTAGTTACACTTCGTCTAGAAGATGACATTAACCCGCACGAAATAACTGGGAAGTATTTAGAGCCAAAAGATTTTTATGAAGCAATGAAACAAGAAGATACAGTTATCATTGATGCACGAAATGATTATGAATTTGATTTAGGTCACTTCAAAGGTGCGATTAAACCTGATATCGAATCCTTCCGTGAATTACCAGATTGGATTCGTGAAAACAAAGAAGTACTTGAAGGTAAAAAGATTTTAACTTATTGTACAGGCGGAATTCGTTGTGAGAAGTTTTCTGGTTGGTTAGTTCGTGAAGGCTATGAAGATGTAAGTCAGCTTCACGGCGGAATTGTAACGTACGGAAAAGACCCAGAAGTACAAGGTGAGCTTTGGGATGGACAATGTTACGTGTTCGATGAGCGTATCGCTGTACCAGTAAACCAAAAAGAACATGTTATCGTTGGTAAAGACCACTTTACAGGTGAACCTTGTGAGCGCTATGTAAACTGTTCAAATCCAGAATGTAATAAGAAAATCTTATGTTCTGAAGAAAACGAAGCGAAATATTTACGTGCATGTTCTCATGAATGTCGTGTAAGTCCACGTAACCGCTACGTAATACAACATGAATTAACGGAAGAGCAAGTAGCTACTGCATTAGAGCAAAGCGAAGCAGGGAAGTAAACTGAATTCGTATAATAAAAGGGGTACTCCAAGTTTAATTTTGGAGCACCCTTTTTTTATTATCCGGCCCTTTTATTTGTCGGTTTTTGTCGGTAAGTCGATATATTAAAAAAATCGCTGATATATTTTGAGTTGCGCTGATATATTTCGAGTTGCGCCGATATAATCGGAAAATCGCTGATAAAAATTTCACTTACTGCAGCGCACCAAGAATTTGAAAATAACTTTCTTTAATTTTTATCTTCTTTCTCTTTAACGGCAGAAAGTACAGTTTGTTTTACCCAAGCTTTTCTTCGTTTATGCTGTAAACCCCATTGGTATAAACTTTGGGCTCCTAAAATAAGTGAAATGACAATGCCGCTAATCGCGATTAATAGAGCGAAAAATTCAAGAGGTGACGATATTTTGTTTGAATCGGTGTTTCTTAAAAGGTCAATCATAGTAAACCCTAACATTTGGCCCACTACAGAGTAGAGCGTTAAAATTAATAATAAAAGGCTATCTTTTTTAGAGGCGACATTTTCTTGATATTTAAACAAACTATCAAGATTTTGTTTCGCGTTCGAGTATAGAACCTCAATATTAAAAAGTTTTCTTAAGCGGAAGAAAATATCTTCACTTTGTGATTGGGATACTAATTCTAAAGAAAAATAATTAGCAGTGAACGAATTGATCGAATAAATTAATTTCTCTATTTCATTAGTATCTTTTTCAATGTTTAGCTCAGCATAGGCGTTTGCCATTTTTAATAAAACAATTTTATGGAATAGGTTTAATAATAAAGCGTAATAAAATTCTCCATACATTTGACTAGCAAGTTTAGCGATTTCGCGTTCTCCTTCATTTGTTACACATGTAAAAATATGTTCTTCCATTATGAAATAACGATTTGGAGCCCATCTCTGGTAAGCGTGTTTTTTTAAATAGTCATGAATGTAAGGAAGGTTATTTGCACTCACATATGGCTTACCATCACTTGTTAATCCGGAAAGACTAGAAGTACGATAAACATCCACTTCATTAAGTTCCATACCTTCTTTTAGTGACAATAAAGTTTGGACGTACATTCTTTGGTCTTCGAAGAATGGGAAGGTTTGAAAGTATGAACTTCGTAATCTCTTCTTTTCAAAGAAATCAGTTACGCCATGAAATAAATAACCAAAAATGAATTTTTCAACTTGGGAATACTTTTTTCCGTTACATTCAATACAAATAGTCTCATTTGTATCATTTTTAGTTTCAAGTACACGGAAGCGAGCAGCGAATTCGATTGCTTCAGATAAAGTCATGCTTGGAGCAGTGTTTACTTCTGTTCGAATTGTTAAGAAGCCAAGTTCATAAGGACAAAGTGTTACATCAATAGAGTGTATCTTGAATGGGATTGAAATAAGGTTTGTTGTTAAATGTCCAGTTAAGTTAAGGTCCTTTGAATAACGTTGCAAGCCCTTTTGATGCTCTGAGTGAGGAAAGAGAATTTTATTTGTAAATGAAAGATAGTATGCTTCCATATTTTGATGTGAAACTTTAAACTCCCCATAATATGTATTTTCATCATAGAGATGATCGAGCCGAAAAGGACGGAAATCGTTTTTTTGTAAGAAAGGGAACATATTTTGTTCATATCCAGCTTTAAACGAAAACGGGAATATAAATTGAAATATAGCTGTTGCTACATCTTTTTCCTCAATTGCTTGTATGGCCTCCATCTACATTGTTTCCTTTCCATATATGCTATAGAAACAACATGCCCAAATTTATTTGAAAATAACCACTGTTTTATACTCGATTGAGAGTGAAAATTCAGCTTATTTAGCAGAGGACATGTATAATGTTATGTATACTAAAAGTTATAAAATTGTATTTTGAAAAGGGGGATGCTGTATGCGGATTTTAGTATTAGGCGCTGGTGGAGTCGGAGGATTTTTTGGTGGCAGATTAGTCGAAAAGGGAGAAGATGTTACATTTCTTGTTCGTAGTAAACGGAAAAAACAATTAGAGGAAAGAGGACTTGTAATCCGAAGTGTTAACGGGGATTTTTCCTTTCAACCGAAATTAATAACGAAGGAAGAGAGAACTTCTCCATTTGATGTCATTTTATTTTCAACAAAAGCGTATCACTTAAACGAGGCAATTCAAGATTTGAAGCCGTTTGTTGGCGAAGGTACTGTAATCATTCCATTGTTAAATGGTATCGCTCATTTATCACTATTACAAAAAGAATTCGGCGAAGAAAAAGTACTTGGCGGTTTATGCTTTATCGAGACGACGTTAAACGATCAAGGAGAAATTGTACAAACTAGCGCTGCCAACAGACTTGTGTTTGGAGAAATTAAGTCTCAAAATTCAGAGAGAGTAAAGCATATTTCTAAAGCATTTGCAGGTACGAAATCTAGTTTTGTTTTAAGTGAAAATATTACGCAAGATATGTGGCATAAATATTTATTTATTACTGTAATGTCCGGTGTGACAACGTTAATGCGTGCACCAATTGGACCAATTCGTGAAAGTGAAGGCGGCCGTGATTTTATCCGTAATGTATTTGAGGAATCTGTACAAATTATGAAAGTATTAGGAGCTCCAATAAAGGTTAATATTGCCCAGGAACATATGAAAACAATTGATAAAATTTCGTATGATATGAAGTCATCGATGCAACGTGATATGGAGAAGGGTTCGTTTATTGAAGGGAAGCACTTGCAAGGATATTTACTGGATGTAGCAGAGCAATTTTCTATAGCGGCACCATTATTAGGCACTATATATCAAAATTTAAAGGTGTATGAAGAGATGACCTTTAACAGATCTGTAATAGAATTAGATGTATGAAAAAATAAAAAAGATAGCAATATATAAGTGTATTGCTATCTTTTTTATTTTTTTGTATGACAAATTATTTATTTCTTTTCGTTCTATCTGTCAAATTTATTTCCTGTTCACGTTTACCATATAACTGATTAATTTCATTTGCTACTGCATCTAAATATGAATCGGAAAAAATAGGCTTCTTTTCTTTAGACATAGGGGTCTCCTTTGCGGATTTTTTAGTATTCATTATGTATATTTCTCAGTGGATTATGCACAATCATTTTAATTTTTTTCTTATTAAAAATTTTTGTTTACTTTTTGAAAATAAAGGAGTATTATAATCCACAGTTTCAATTTTCTAAATCGCTGAAACCGCATGGTACGGGGGACCCGTTTTTACGGATTAGTACATAATCCGATGGGGTGAATCCTTAAAAAAGGTAGGGCTACTCATAGGCCCGAATCCGACAGCTAACCTCGTAAGCGTTATATTGAGAAGGAAGGTGGAGCTTGTGCGACAAAAAAAATAATGTCTACAAGTCTATTTCGCTATGGCTTGTAGACATTTTTTGTTTTCTGAGTAAATAGTTTACTGGCTGCAACAAGCAGAAAAGTTCGTACAAAATTATTGGAGAGTGGACAGCATTGGTTTCATCTATTAAAAGATTTTTAATTGGAAGACCGTTAAAATCAACGGAGCTTGGAGAACAAAAGCTTAATAAAACGAAAGCTTTAGCTATTTTATCTTCTGACGCATTGTCATCAGTTGCTTACGGTCCAGAGCAAATTTTAATTGCTTTAGCAGGTGTTGGAGCGATCGCTTATTGGTATTCCATTCCGATCGCTGTTGGGGTATTAGTATTATTGACAGCCCTTATTTTATCTTATCGTCAAATTATTTTTGCTTATCCGCATGGCGGGGGAGCGTATGTTGTATCAAAAGAAAATTTAGGGATGAATCCAGGCTTAATTGCTGGAGGATCTTTATTAGTTGACTATATTTTAACTGTTGCGGTAAGTGTGTCCGCTGGTACAGATGCAATTACGTCTGCGTTTCCTAGCTTACATGCACACAACGTAATTATTGCGGTTATATTTGTTATATTAATTACGATATTAAATTTAAGGGGAGTAACGGAATCAGCTTCCGTTTTAGCATATCCTGTTTATTTATTCGTTTTAGCACTATTTATATTAATTGGTGTGGGCATATATAATATTTTAACTGGTCATGTTTCACCCACTTTACATGCGCCAATTGGTACACCAGTTGCAGGGATTAGTTTATTTTTATTACTAAGAGCATTTGCATCAGGTAGTTCTGCTTTAACAGGTGTTGAAGCAATTTCAAATGCAATTCCGAACTTTAAAGATCCTGCGCCAAACAATGCTGCAAAAACATTGCTTGCAATGGGTGCATTACTTGCTGTGTTATTTTCAGGAATTGTATTTTTAGCTTATTATTACGGAGTGACTCCGAGTAAAGAAGTAACAGTTGTTTCTCAAATTGCTGAACAAACATTTGGACGTAATTTCATGTACTATTTCATACAAGGTACAACAGCTTTAATATTAATTCTTGCTGCTAATACAGGTTATTCTGCATTTCCTTTATTAGCGGTTAACCTTGCAAAAGATAAATTCATACCGAGAATGTTTACGATTAGAGGAGACCGCCTAGGTTACTCAAACGGTATTATTATACTTGGAGTTGCTTCGATTATTTTAATTGTAGCTTTCCAAGGACAAACAGAACATTTAATTCCACTATATGCAGTAGGTGTATTTATTCCATTTACACTTTCTCAAACAGGGATGGTATTAAAATGGCTTCGCGAAAAGCCTGAAGGATGGGCTTTAAGATTAACGGTTAATTTAATTGGTGCAGTTATTAGTTTTATCGTAATGAGCATGTTCTTTTTAACTAAATTTGCACAAGTTTGGTCGATTCTTATTTTCTTACCAGTTATTATCTTCTTATTCCATCGAATTAAGAAGCATTATGATGCAGTGGGTGATCAATTAAGTTTAAAAACTTGCGAGCCTCTTATTCCAATTGAGGGGAATGTAATTGTCGTTCCTGTAGCAGGTATGACGCATGTAGTAGAAAATTCATTGAACTATGCGAAATCGCTTTCGGCAGATCAAGTTATCGCAGTATATGTTGCTTTTGACAGAGAAGAGGAAAAGAAATTTGAGGAGAAATGGAAGAAGTGGCAACCTGAAGTAAGGCTTGTTACATTACATTCTCATTATAGAAGTATTATTCAGCCGCTAACGAAGTTTATCGATACAGTGCAATATAAGGCAAGTGAATCGAATTACCGTGTTACGGTCGTTATACCACAGTTCATTCCGAAAAAAGGTTGGCATAACATTCTTCATAATCAATCCAGTTTACTTATACGTGCGTATTTACTTTATAAAAGAAATGTTGTTATTACGACAGTTCCATATCATTTGAAAAAATAAGAAAATTTTTTAAGGATAGCTTCGCGAAAATGAAGCTATCCTTTTTGTGTATATGCTATGCATAATTGCATATGGGGT
The DNA here is from genome assembly GCF_041360755.1 of Bacillus sp. RCC_6_1. NCBI lineage: Bacteria > Bacillati > Bacillota > Bacilli > Caryophanales > Bacillaceae > Bacillus > Bacillus sp. RCC_6_1. The sequence continues at coordinate 581,785 of NZ_JBFUPV010000001.1, read as the reverse complement.
TAAAAATTATACTAATATAACTTCATTGGTTATTTGAAAGTAGTGTTTTCTGTTGTGATATGTAGATATTTCAATCGATAAAGTGAATCGGATTATATTTTGAAATAAGGACATGAAAGCTTGAAAATAAAGGGAATGAAAATACTTCTTTACGATATATAAACAGCTGTGTTTAAATGACCTTACAGTACAAAACTTAGATGAAAACAAAATGAAATTTCATATTTACGTATGTTGTTTAGTTTAAAATGAATAATATTTTTATGTAATATATTCACTGTGTGAATGTGGGAATTTCGATGAAATAGAAAATTTATACAATATTATTCATACTAAACACATATGAAAAATAATAAAATGTTTTGTGACGATAAGTAAGTACTGTAGCAATACGAGAGAGGTGGTTCATACATAGATCACGTTGAGAACGTTCTCTATTTTAACCATCTCAAATTATGGGCAAGAAAATAGAATAATAAAATGCGATAGTAATAGTTGCTAATACATAGGAGGAGTTAAAGTGAAAAAGACTTTAATTACAGGGTTATTGGTTACAGCGGTATCTACGAGTTGCTTCATTCCTGTAAGCGCTTACGCTAAGGAGGGGCAAACGGAAGTGAAAACAGTATATGCGCAAAATGTAATTGCTCCAAATACATTATCCAATTCAATTAGAATGTTAGGATCACAATCACCGCTTATTCAAGCATACGGATTAATTATTTTGCAACAGCCAGACATTAAGGTAAATGCGATGAGTAGCTTAACGAATCATCAAAAGTTTGCAAAGGCGAATGTACGAGAGTGGATTGATGAATATAATCCGAAGCTAATTGACTTAAATCAAGAGATGATGAGATACAGCACTAGATTCAATAGTTATTATAGTAAGCTCTATGAACTAGCAGGAAATGTAAATGAAGATCAGCAAGCAAAAACAGATTTTATGAGTGCATATGGAAAATTACAATTGCAAGTACAGAGCATCCAAGAGAGTATGGAGCAAGATTTATTAGAGTTAAATCGATTTAAAACAGTATTAGACAAAGATAGTAACAACTTATCAATTAAAGCCGATGAAGCAATAAAAACACTGCAAGGATCAAGTGGAGATATTGTGAAATTAAGAGAAGATATTAAAAGAATTCAAGGGGAAATTCAAGCTGAACTAACTACTATTTTGAATAGACCTCAAGAAATCATTAAAGGTTCTATTAATATCGGTAAACAAGTATTTACAATCACAAATCAAACTGCACAAACGAAAACAATCGATTTTGTTTCTATCGGTACTTTAAGTAATGAAATTGTAAATGCTGCAGATAGTCAAACGAGAGAAGCAGCTTTTCGCATTCAGCAAAAGCAAAAAGAGTTATTGCCACTTATTCAAAAGTTATCACAAACTGAAGCAGAGGCGACTCAAATTACATTCGTTGAAGATCAAGTAAATAGCTTTACAGAATTAATTGATCGTCAAATTACAACTTTAGAAACGTTATTAACGGATTGGAAAGTTTTAAATAATAATATGATTCAAATTCAAACAAATGTTGAAGAAGGCACGTATACAGACAGTAGTTTACTTCAAAAACATTTTAATCAAATTAAAAAAGTAAGTGATGAAATGAATAAGCAAACAAATCAATTTGAAGATTACGTTACAAACGTTGAAGTACATTAAATAGAAAAATAATTAGCGATATAGGGAGAGAAGAAAAATGACAAAAAAACCATATAAAGTAATGGCTCTATCAGCACTTATGGCAGTATTTGCAGCAGGAAATATTATGCCGGCTCATACGTATGCAGCTGAAAGTACAGTGAAACAAGCTCCAGTTCATGCGGTAGCAAAAGCTTATAATGACTATGAAGAATATTCATTAGGACCAGAAGGCTTGAAAGATGCAATGGAAAGAACAGGTTCAAATGCTTTAGTAATGGATCTGTATGCTTTAACAATTATTAAACAAGGTAATGTTAACTTTGGAAATGTATCGACTGTTGATGCAGCTTTAAAAGGAAAAGTGATTCAGCACCAAGATACAGCTAGAGGAAATGCGAAGCAATGGTTAGATGTATTAAAGCCACAGCTTATTTCAACGAATCAAAACATCATTAACTACAATACAAAATTCCAAAACTATTATGATACTTTAGTTGCTGCGGTAGATGCAAAAGATAAAGCGACTCTTACGAAAGGCCTAACTAGATTATCAAGTAGTATTAATGAAAATAAAGCGCAAGTGGATCAGTTAGTAGAAGACTTGAAAAAATTCCGAAATAAAATGACGTCGGATACGCAAAACTTCAAGGGTGATGCAAATCAAATTACATCTATATTAGCTAGTCAAGATGCAGGAATTCCGCTTCTACAAAATCAAATTACAACGTACAATGAGGCAATTAGTAAATATAATGCAATTATTATCGGTTCATCTGTTGCGACAGCTCTAGGACCAATTGCAATTATTGGTGGTGCAGTAGTTATTGCTACGGGCGCAGGAACACCGCTAGGAGTCGCATTAATTGCAGGTGGTGCAGCAGCTGTAGGCGGTGGTACAGCTGGTATCGTATTAGCGAAGAAAGAACTTGACAATGCACAAGCTGAAATTCAAAAAATAACTGGACAAATTACAACTGCTCAATTAGAAGTAGCTGGGTTAACGAACATTAAAACACAAACTGAGTATTTAACAAATACGATTGATACTGCAATTACAGCGTTGCAAAACATTTCAAACCAATGGTATACAATGGGATCAAAATACAATTCTTTACTTCAAAATGTGGATTCAATTAGTCCAAACGATCTTGTTTTCATTAAAGAAGATTTAAACATTGCGAAAGATAGCTGGAAAAACATTAAAGACTATGCAGAAAAGATTTATGCTGAAGATATTAAAGTAGTAGATACGAAAAAAGCATAATCGAATACGAATCGTTAGGGCGTTAAGTGTTGATGAATGATTTGAAGCTCCTGTTCAGTTGTGAGCAGGAGCTTTTGATATCCTTATAAAGAGAATAGGTGAAAAATATGCAGAAACGATTTTATAAAAAATGTCTTTTAGCGGTAATGATTGCTGGGGTGGCAACGAGTAACGCATTTCCTTTACATCCTTTTGCAGCAGAACAAAATGTAACGGTGCTACAAGAAAATGTGAAAAACTATTCTCTTGGACCAGCAGGATTCCAAGATGTAATGGCACAAACGACATCAAGCATATTTGCAATGGATTCATATGCAAAATTAATTCAAAATCGACAAGAGACGGATTTAAGTAAAATAAGTTCGATTAATAGTGAATTTAAAGGGAGTATGATTCAGCATCAAAGAGATGCAAAAATTAATGCAGCATATTGGTTAAATAATATGAAGCCTCAAATTATGAAAACAGATCAAAATATTATAAATTACAATAATACTTTTCAATCGTATTATAATGACATGTTAATAGCGATTGATCAAAAGGATAGTGGAAAATTAAAAGCGGATTTAGAAAAGTTGTATGCGGATATTGTAAAGAATCAAAATGAGGTAGATGGATTATTAGGAAATTTGAAAGCTTTTCGCGATAGAATGGCGAAAGATACAAATAGTTTCAAAGAGGATACAAATCAGTTAACAGCGATATTGGCAAGTACGAATGCTGGTATTCCAGCTCTAGAGCAACAAATAAATACATATAACGATTCGATTAAAAAGAGTAATGATATGGTCATTGCTGGTGGCGTACTTTGCGTAGCTCTAATAACATGTCTTGCTGGCGGGCCGATGATTGCGGTTGCGAAAAAAGATATCGCAAATGCAGAAAGAGAAATCGCCAATTTAAAAGATAGAATTTCAGGAGCACAAGCAGAAGTCGTAATTTTGACTGATGTAAAAAATAAAACAACAAACATGACAGAAACAATTGATGCAGCAATTACAGCACTACAAAACATATCAAATCAATGGTATACAGTAGGTGCAAAGTATAATAATTTATTACAAAACGTAAAAGGAATTAGTCCGGAAGAGTTTACGTTTATAAAAGAAGATTTACATACAGCGAAAGATAGCTGGAAAGATGTAAAGGATTATACAGAAAAATTACATGAAGGTGTGGCAAAGTAAACAGTGGACTAGTTCTGCTGTTTATTTTTTATCCTGTTTTTTGTGAGAGTTGAGCTTGCAATTATATATAAGTTTGTCATGTGTTTTATCAATGTGGCTATTGGGTAATAGTTAATCAAATTGATACGAATAACCTAAATAAATTTCTGATCAAGTCTTTTATATGTAATGTTTTAATGAAAAAAGCTATACTGTAAGCAAAACTAAAAATTGGAGAGGAAATACTACAACATGGAAAATTATTTGTTATTTATCCTTACAGCAATGTTAATCATAATCATGCCTGGTCCTGGTTTTGCGCTAGTTACAAAAAATACTATCTCGCATGGTAAAAATGGCGGGATAAAGACTGTTTTAGGAACGATATCTGGAATGATGATTCACACAATAATGGCTACGTTAGGACTTTCTGCTATCTTAATGAAATTTGCTATGTTATTTACATTTATAAAATATGCTGGGGCTGTTTATTTAATTTATTTAGCTGTAAAGTCAATTAAAAGTGCCTTACATAAAAAAGAAGATATGTCAGGTTCAGCAGAAATGGACTCTAAGGATATTGGGGCAATTAAAAGCTTTAGACAAGGATTTACTACGGCAATTTTAAATCCAAAAACCGCTGTATTTTTCCTTAGTTTTTTACCCCAATTTATTGTGAGTAATCAAAATCATTTCTTCCAATTTCTTTTGTTAGGACTCACATTTACGACTTTGACAGCAATATGGTATTTACTTTACATCTCACTCATACGTCAATTCAGAACTTTTTTAAGAAAAGAAAGAGTGAACCGTACAATAGAGGGTATTACAGGCGCCGTATTATTAGTATTTGGAGTTAGATTGTTTTTCCAAAAATAAATATGTAGATAAAACGAGAAATAAAAAAGTTGATTATTTCTCGTTTTATTCTTTAAAATCTGCAACAGAATCAGGATTTCCCCTCAAAGTATAAATTCCAAGAGGAACCGTTTTTTTATTTACTTATATACGCACAGCTGTACCACTGACAGCAACCATTAACATTCCATCACGAACAACTTCGTAATCTACGTCAATACCAACGATAGCGTTCGCACCTTTTTCTTTTGCAAGTTCTTTCATTTCGCCCATTGCAATATCACGAGCGTCTTTTAGTTTACTTTCATAAGCACCAACACGGCCACCTACAACATCACGAACGGAAGCGAATACATCGCGGACAATATTTGCACCCATAATAGCTTCACCATTTACAATATCAATATACTCAATAATCTCTTTACCTTGAATTCCAGAAGTTGTTGTTACAATCATGACTGACACTCTCCTAATATTTTATAATTTTTGATTAGCTTTCTTATGTCATAGAAAAAGTAGTTCTGGTGCCAAAAATGCTTGATAGAAACATAGAATATTTTTGGCATCAGAAACAAGTCTAGTTTCTTACAGAATGAAAGCAAGGCAATTGTTTAACATATGTATCGCTATAACATATGCAATGGATCTTTTAGAAATAAGATAAGCCGCAGTAAGTATCAACGATCCAGGTAAATAAATAGCAATATCCGAAAGTTGGTTCGTATGAAGAAGTGTAAAAATCATAATCGAAATGATAGATGCAATAGCAGTACCAATATGGTAAGAAAAACGATTTATTAATATGTGGCGAAACACAATTTCTTCAAGTATTGGACCCAGAATACCAAATACAAGCAATGTAAATACAAGAGGTACCTCTGCACCCGTTTCAAGGAGCTGCTCTTGGTTCTCTGGTTGACCAGTTGCTAGAAAATGCATAACACACTGTTCCACAATTAACGTAAATAAAACTACCATAGGAATACTTACTATTTTCAAAATTGTCTTCTCTTTAAAATAAGTAAAACTTTCAATAATTTCTTTCCTAAAGTAAATGATTCCTACAATAGCAGGTACAGTAAAACCGATGGCACTAAGAACAAATTCTGATTCAACTAAATTGACATTAGCTAAAAGTGATATGCCAAATAGTATGTACAAGCCAATTTGAAATGGTACAAACAGTGTAAAGATTATTAGCATAATGATTTCTTTTTTATTCATTTTTATAAAGTTCACTGTATTGCCCCCATAATTAAATTACCTATAATTTTTGATTTTTCTTTCTGCATAACGCTCTCCTTCTAAATATATTTATATAAGATTATAAACCGGACGGTTCGGTCCGGATCGAAATCTAATGATACTACAAGTTTCTAGTTTTTTAAACCCTTTTTATAAAGTATTAACAAAATCAAAATGGAAAAAAGCAAATATATTTATATTTTGGTTGCTTTGTTACAATTTAATTCCAGTAATCATTAATGGTTAATCTTTTATAGAATGAAGTGAAAGTGGGAGTAGTTCAAACACTTTAGCTAAACATATTGATAAAAATTATATATAATAATCATATGTCTATACATTAAAATTAACTATATATTTTTACACCTCTACGATTTTAGATAAAATTAGTTGTATAATATGACTGAATTAAACAATTGGTCATGTTGTTTTAACGGAAAATTCACTTAATTTATGTAGGTAATACAATTTGATTAACTTCTTTTCAAACTGTATTCTTTGAGGTTTCCATAAGATAGGGATTGATAAGATATTTCTGTTCCAAACTTATTTATACTTACAAAAAAATTAAGAAAATAGAGGGTAAACATTACCTAGAATATTAGGATCGTTTTCATTAGGAGGATTACAAAGCATGACTAAAGTTGATAAGGTTAAAGAAAAAATTATTGAAACATCTTTATATTTATTTAATACTAATGGGATAACTCGCACATCCATTCAGGATATAATGACAGCTACTGAACTACCTAAAGGATCTATTTATCGTAGATTCAAAAGTAAAGAAGAAATTGTCCTTGCTGCCTACGACAAAAGTGGTGAGATTATGTGGAGTCATTTTCATAAAGCAATGGAAAATAAAAAGACAGCAATTGATAAAATCCTTGCAATTTTCCTTGTATATCAAGATGCAGCTAATAATCCTCCTATTGCTGGAGGCTGTCCATTACTTAATAGTGCCATTGAAAGTACTGGAGTATTTCCAGAATTACAAAAAGCAGCAGCAAAAGGTTATGATGATACAGTAATGTTAATGGCTTCTCTCATAAAAGAAGGAATAGAGAAACAAGAATTTAAAGAAGATATAGAGGTTATATCACTCGCTTCCTTTCTTGCCTCTGCAATGGAGGGGGCTATTATGGCAAGTCGAGTATCTAACGATAATATACACCATCATTATTTTATTGAACAAATAAAACATCATCTTTTCACTTATTCTAAATAAGTGAGAACTTGCATTGTTTCCATCCAATTTTTATAAAATTAAATTGAGTAAATACCCCTTATAAATAGTAACTTCTGTTTATAAGGGGTATTTGAATAGTTTTTAGATGATGTTTCATGTTTCTTATTGAACGGCTTTGTTATCGTTACTACAGAAAAAATGTGAATTAAATGTTAATTGATTTACATGTTTCAAGCGTATCTATATTGAGTTTGTAAATCTACACAATAAGTTTTCATTATATATTAAGTGTAGTAGAAGTTCAGATAGATAAAATTCGGTAGTCGAATTTTTTTGCATAAAGCTGTATAATGCTTGTAACGAAAGGGAAATACAGGAAGGGATTTGTAATGAGTTACTATGGAAAAAGATAAACAACAATTAAGCGTTGAAGTTGCAAGATTATATTATCAATCAGATTATAGTCAGCAAGAAATTGCTAACAAATTAAATATTTCAAGACCAACAATTTCTAGATTGTTAAAGTACGCGAAAGAAAAAGGGTTTGTTCAAATTAGCATCGCTGATCCATTTGCGGATTTAGATAACGTCGGGAATTTACTGAAAGAAAAGTATAACTTATTAGAGGCACATGTTGTATTTTCTCCAGTTCCGGAATATGCAACGATTACAGAGTATATTAGCAAATATGCAGCTGAGTATATGGAAAAGACGGTTAAAAACGGTGATATTGTTGGTGTAAGCTGGGGAATGACGATGTATGAAATCGCTAGAAAAATCGTACCGCAACATGTAAAAGGGGTAGAGGTTGTTCAGTTAAAAGGTGGTATTAGTCATTCGAGTGTAAATACATATGCGAATGAAACAATCGCTTTATTTGCAGATGCTTTTCAAACGACGCCAAGAAATCTCCCCCTTCCAGTTATATTTGATAATGCAGTGACGAAAGAATTAGTAGAGCAGGATCGACATATTCATCACATTATCGAAATGGGGAAACAAGCGAATATTGCAATTTTCACTGTAGGAACAGTGCGAGACGAAGCGCTATTATTCCGATTAGGTTATTTCGATAAGGATGAAACGAGTTTACTCAAAAAACAATCGGTCGGTGACATTTGTTCACGATTCTTTGATGGGGACGGAAATATTAGTAGTGAAGAAATTAATAAGCGGACCATTGGAATTGAGTTAGAAGAACTGAAATTAAAGAAACGCTCTATTTTAGTTGCAGGTGGTAATAGAAAAATCAAAGCAATTGATGGTGCGTTACGTGGCGGGTATGCAAATGTATTAATTATCGACCAGCATACAGCGAAAGAATTGTTACATTATCAAAAAGATTAGAAATAAAAGGCGTTCTCAAGATGTTAATTTTGAGAACGCCTTTTATTTTGTTATGTATGAATGATAGGAGTTTTTTTGAACACAAATTGCCTTTTTAAAAATAATTATGGATATGGAGATACATACTACCATTGTTAACATAAAAATTTTGATTATATATTTGAAATGTTCTTTGTTAGAATGCGCTTTATTTACTACAAGAAAATTCCTTTTAAAAAAGAATGAACAAAATTTCAAAAGTGTATTTACATTTGTTCAACTAAGAGTTAGAATGAAGTTGTTAAAAGATATGAGGAGTGAAGATAATGAACATTGCAAAGTTAATTGACCATACAATTTTAAAAGCTAATACTACTAAAGAAGATGTTATGAAAGTAATCGAAGAAGCAAAGGAATATAAATTCGCTTCTGTTTGTATTAACCCAACATGGGTAAAATTAGCGGCTGATGAACTAGCTGGACATGATGTAGACGTTTGTACTGTAATCGGTTTCCCATTAGGAGCAAGCACGACTGAAACAAAAGCATTTGAAACAAAAGATGCTATTGCAAAAGGTGCAACTGAAGTTGATATGGTAATCAACGTAGGCGCTTTAAAAGATGGTGACAACGAACTTGTTGAAAAAGACATTTATGAAGTAGTACAAGCAGCAAAAGGAAAAGCTCTTGTAAAAGTAATCATTGAAACTTGCCTATTAACAGATGAAGAGAAAGTACGCGCTTGTGAATTATCAGTAAAAGCTGGTGCTGACTTCGTAAAAACTTCAACTGGATTCTCAACTGGCGGAGCAACTGCTGAAGATATCGCATTAATGCGTAAAACAGTAGGACCAAACGTTGGTGTAAAAGCATCTGGCGGTGTTCGTACACGTGAAGATGCAGACAAAATGGTAGCTGCTGGAGCTTCTCGCGTTGGAGCAAGTGCTAGTGTTGCAATCGTATTAAATGATGCAAAAGGTGCTACAGATAACTACTAATCATTAATGAAGTGAAGAGCAATAGATACACAAAGTAAAGTGTATCTATTGCTTTAATAATTGAAAAAAATGTAAGCGGATACGAATGGGAGGAGACGGCTTATGAAATACTTAATTGGTATTTTTGGCCTCGTATTGATTTTAGGTATCGCTTGGCTTGCTAGTAATAATAGAAAGAAAGTCAAATATCGCCCAATCATAACGATGGTTATATTACAATTTATTTTGGGGTTTTTATTATTAAATACAAGTGTAGGGAATATATTAATTAGCGGAATAGCAGATGGTTTTGGAGAGTTATTAAAATATGCCGCTGATGGTGTGAATTTCGTATTTGGTGGATTAGTAAATCAAAAAGAGTTTTCGTTCTTTTTAAGTGTATTAATGCCAATCGTATTTATATCAGCTTTAATAGGTATTTTGCAACACATTAAAGTATTACCTATTATTGTGAAATCTATCGGTCTAGCATTAAGTAAAGTAAATGGAATGGGGAAACTAGAATCATATAATGCAGTTGCTTCTGCGATTTTAGGACAATCTGAAGTGTTTATTTCAGTTAAGAAACAATTAGGGTTATTGCCAGAGAAAAGAATGTATACATTATGTGCATCTGCAATGTCTACCGTTTCAATGTCTATCGTCGGATCATATATGGTGTTATTAAAACCGCAATATGTTGTAACCGCTTTAGTGCTTAACTTATTCGGTGGCTTCATCATTGCTTCTATCATTAACCCGTATGAAGTTACTGAGGAAGAAGATATGTTAGAAGTACAAGAAGAAGAGAAAAAGACTTTCTTTGAAGTATTAGGGGAATACATTATTGATGGATTTAAAGTTGCGATTACAGTAGCAGCTATGTTAGTCGGTTTCGTTGCTCTTATCGCATTCATTAATGCAGTATTTAAAGGTGTAATCGGTATTTCATTCCAAGAAATTCTTGGTTATGTATTTGCACCATTTGCATTTATTATGGGTGTACCTTGGCATGAAGCAGTTAATGCCGGAAATATTATGGCAACAAAATTAGTATCGAATGAATTTGTCGCTATGACAGATTTAGCACAAGGAAACTTTAATTTCTCAGATAGAACGACAGCGATTATATCTGTATTCTTAGTTTCATTTGCAAACTTCTCTTCAATTGGGATTATTGCAGGGGCGGTTAAGAGCTTAAATGAAAAACAAGGGAATGTAGTCGCAAGATTTGGTTTGAAATTACTATTCGGTGCAACATTAGTAAGTTTCTTATCAGCAACAATCGTTGGCTTATTATTTTAATAGATTCGTATCATATAAAAAGGAATGGTGATTGTAATGAGAATGGTAGATATTATTGCAAAAAAACGTGACGGCAAAGAATTAACGACTGAAGAAATCAAATTCTTTATTAATGGATATACAGACGGAAGTATTCCTGATTATCAAGTGAGTGCGCTTGCAATGGCAATCTTCTTTAAAGATATGACAGATCGCGAACGTGCAGATTTAACGATGGCGATGGTTGAGTCTGGTGAAACGATCGACTTGTCAGCAATTGAAGGAATTAAAGTAGATAAACATTCAACTGGCGGTGTTGGTGATACGACAACATTAGTATTAGGACCATTAGTAGCTGCTTTAGATGTACCAGTAGCAAAAATGTCTGGTCGTGGTTTAGGACATACAGGCGGAACAATTGATAAATTAGAAGCGGTAGAAGGATTCCACGTTGAAATTACGAAAGAGCAGTTCATTGATATTGTAAACCGTGACAAAGTAGCTGTTATTGGACAAACAGGAAACTTAACACCTGCAGATAAAAAGATTTATGCATTACGCGATGTAACAGGAACGGTTAACTCAATTCCTTTAATCGCAAGTTCAATTATGAGTAAAAAAATTGCAGCAGGTGCTGACGCAATCGTACTTGATGTAAAAACAGGTGCTGGTGCATTTATGAAAACAGAAGAAGATGCAAAAGAATTAGCACATGCAATGGTACGTATCGGAAATAATGTAGGACGTCAAACTATGGCTGTTATTTCAGACATGTCACAACCGCTTGGTTTTGCGATTGGTAACGCTCTAGAAGTAAAAGAAGCGATTGATACGTTAAAAGGTGAAGGTCCAGAAGATTTAACAGAATTAGTACTTGTATTAGGTAGCCAAATGGTCGTACTTGCGAAAAAAGCAAATACGTTAGAAGAAGCTCGTGAAATGCTAATTGAAGTGATGAAAAACGGAAAAGCAACTGAGAAGTTTAAAGAGTTCTTAAGCAATCAAGGCGGAGATAGCTCAATTGTAGACAATCCAGAAAAAATGCCACAGGCGAAGTATGTAATTGATGTACCTGCAAAAACTTCAGGTGTTATTTCTAACATTGTTGCAGATGAGATTGGTATTGCAGCTATGTTACTTGGTGCAGGTCGTGCAACGAAGGAAGATGAAATCGATTTAGCAGTAGGATTAATGTTACGTAAAAAAGTTGGCGATGCAGTAAAAGAAGGCGAGCCATTCGTAACAATCTACGCAAATCGTGAAAATGTAGAAGATGTAAAAGCAAAAATTTATGAGAACATCTCTATCGCTGAAACAGCAGTGGCTCCTAAATTAGTTCATACAGTTATTACTGACTAATCATCATTTCGTTTACTTTGAGGGGGAAATAATATGGGTAAGAAAAAATATATTGAAGAAGCAAACAAGATGTTATCGAAAGCGTATATTCCGTATTCTAAATTTCCTGTTGGCGCAGCGTTAGTTACGAAAGAAGGGAAAATCTATACTGGTTGTAATATAGAAAATGCTTCTTACGGTTTATGTAACTGTGCAGAAAGAACAGCAATATTTAAAGCAGTATCAGAAGGTGAGCGCGATTTTAGTTACTTAGTTATTACAGGAGAAACTGATGGACCGATTTCACCATGTGGTGCGTGTAGACAAGTAATTGCTGAATTCTGTGATCCGAAAATGCCTGTATTATTAACGAATGTAAAAGGTGATGAAAAAGAAGTGACTGTTGAGCAGTTACTGCCAGGTGCTTTCTCAATAGAAGATTTAAAATAAATTGAAAAGCCATTCTACAATTATTATTTGTGGAATGGCTTTTTTATTTTCAAAAATTGAATGTAATATTTTGTTCATACTCCGTTCATAAACTTTGCTTAAAATAATTGCAGCGAATATAGAAAGTTTACAACAGGAGGAATAGAATGAAGAAATTATATAATGCGGCATTTATTTACTTAATTATTGGTTTATTATCAGGTGTATTTGCAAGAGAGTATTCGAAAGCACAAGGAATTAAAGGATCCACAATGTTGCAATTAGTGCATACACATGTATTAGTGCTCGGTTTTGTATTCTTTTTAATTGCTTTAGCCTTATGTAAAGTGTTTCATGTACAAGAAACAAAGAGCTTTTGTGCATGGTTTGTTGTTTATAATGTAGGAGTAATCTTTACTATTGCTACAATGCTATGGAGAGGTCTTCTACAAGTAAATGGAACTGACTTTTACGGTTTAAGCCATATGGCTGGATTAGGTCATGTTATTATAAGTGTCGGGCTCGTTTGGTTTATGATTTTGCTCAAAAAGTCTTTTAAATAGATAGGAGTGGGAAGAGTATGATAGCACTTTTATCAAGTATTTTAGCGGTTTGTATGGCTGTTGGTGTCATGTTTCTGCGCTTTAAAGCAGCGAAAAAGCCGGTAACGAAAAAGAAAATTATATTGCCGCCAATTTTTATGAGTACAGGCGCAACGATGTACTTTTTACCAGAGTTTCGATTAACATCGTTAGAAATAGTTGAGGCAATTAGTATAGGGCTTATCTTTTCTATTTTTCTTATTAAAACAACTAAGTTCGAAATAAAAGGCGAACATATATTTATGAAACCGTCAAAAGCATTCATATTTATTTTAGTAGGCTTATTAGCTGTACGCGTGGCATTAAAGTCATATTTAAGCCAATCAATTGATTTGGCAGAGTTAAGCGGCATGTTTTTCTTACTTGCATTTGCGATGATTGTGTCGTGGAGAATTGCGATGTATCGCTCGTTTACTAAATTAAAAAAGACAATAAAAAGAGCTGGAATTTCTATATAGGAAATCCAGCTCTTTTTATGTTTTATTAGAATTCTTTAGCGCGGAACTCATTTGCTTAATTTTAAACGTATTTGAGCATCTTGTAATGCAGCAGGTGTAACGTTAAGACCATTTTGATCAACAATTTTTGTGTTTAATAAAATGGAATCTAAGCTTCCACGAAATGTTTGTGTATAGTTTTGGCGCAACATTTGTTGTTCTTGTTTTTCATCAACTGTTAATCCATTCGCTTTTTCTTTTTTTGACAATTCGTTAATACGGAATAAAATGTTTTTCATTTGTTTCACCTCTAGTTAGATGTAATTACATTAGCTACTTACTAATGTATAGTTATTGTAACCTATCTTTTAATAAGTGTCAATGTCTATAAAATGCTTTGTTTTGTATGTGTATGGATGAGAGAGGATGTAAATGAATACTAATACTTGAAATAGAAAAGATGCTAATATACAATACTATGGTAGGGTATAAAGAGTTGTTGTTTTACATTATGAAAGTAATAAGTAAAAAGGAGTATGCAATAATGAATGCAGTAATTTCAAAGAAAGAAACAATCATCTCATATACGATTGCTATTTTATTTATTTTAGCTATGGTAACAGCTGGTGTGTTATTAAATGATCCGGAAGTCATTTTGCCGGAAATAGCAGCGATGGTAATTGCTTTATGGGCGTATCGCGAGCCAGGATGGTTAAGACAACCAGAAAAAATCTTTATTGCACCGTCAATAACAGCTGTTATTGGTTTTGCAGTGAATCAAATGGATATTTCCTATATAGGAAAAGTTAGCTTAACACTTATATTAATGATGTTGTTTTTATGTGTTATTCAATCCAATTTAGCACCATCCATTGCGACAGGTTTATTACCGTTAGTAACAAATGCGACGGAATGGTCATTTGTTATCGCGGTATTTGCTTTAACATTTATTTTAATGATAGGTGTTCTTATATTTAAATTGAACAACGGTATTGAGCGAAAAGTGCAAATACAGTATAAATATATGACTGTATTTCTAATACTAAATTTCGTATGGATCAGTTTATGCTGGATAACTGGTTATGAACAATTAGCAGTTATTCCACCAATATTAGTTGTTGTGTATGAATCACTTCAAAAGCCGATGTATAATGAAAAAATGGCTTTTAAACAAATATTAGTATTAACTGCATCGGCAACTGTTGGAACTTTATTGTATTTTGCAATTGATTCATGGATTGTAGTCACGTTATTAAATATGATATTAATGGTTATTTTATTAAAAATCGTTGGAGTACGTATTCCAGCAGCGTATGCATTTCCATTATTGCCACTCGTATTTCCTGATGAAATGATAAAAATGTTACCAGTAGCTTCATTTGTTGCGGGAGTATTTTTATTTGGTGCAGTACTACTGTATAAAAAGTGGGAGATGAAGCAAAAGGACATGTAGAAGAGTTAAATATAATTTTTAAAAAAGGTAAGTTCAAATGAATTGAACTTACCTTTTTGTATGTATTACCAATATAGAGCAGTATCATAAAGTCCGATTAAAATAAGGAGAACACCGGCTATACGTTGAATGTTTTTTCCTATTTTTCGGCTCTTTTTAAGTAGTGCCCCATTTAATCCTAGATAGGAGATGATGGACATTAATACGACGATAGGCAGAGCAGTTCCTATCGAAAAGAATGTAGGAAACAAGTACCCGTAATTATAGGGTAAAGATAAAGGGAGTAACGTTCCGAAAAATAGCACAAACATAGTCGGACAGAAAGCTAAAGAAAAGAAAAAACCAAGTAAAAATGAGCTGACTTCATTTTGTTTTCGAATAAATTTAATAGGGAAAAGGGTAGAGAAGAAATTTCTTCCTCTTATAATATCTGATAATATTAGACCTATTATTATTAATAAAGGTCCGATCAGTTTGCGTAACCATGGGAAATACAAAGTTAATGTTTGTTGAATTTCTTTTCCTAATAACCAGACTAAAAGTCCAAGTGTCGTAAAAGCTATTACTTTTCCTAAAATGAATAACAGTATATGTTTCCAGGTATGTCCCTTTTGTAAAGATTGATTTCCATAAAGTGTAATAGCGCTAATGTTTCCTGTTAATTGGCAAGGAGCAAGTGTACCTACAATGCCTAATAAAAACGCAAATAAAAGAGGTACTGATTTCGTAGCATTCGCGACATCTATTAAAGGAGACATGAGTTGATAGCTCCATTCACTAATTATTGAAAACACGTTATATTCACCCTTCTAATTAATTTGGAATGTTCCTTCTTTAGTAAGCTGCTTCCATGTTTTACCCTCATCCGTAGAAAGGAACACATTTGCTTTCATTGTAGCAAATACAATTTCAGCTGAATTTTGAGGGTTTTGTGATATATACATAATTGTATCTTTAGGATCTAAAGGTGGAATTTGTATGTTTGTCTCCTCATTTGTAGCAATTGATTTCTTCGTTACGATTTGCTTATTGATAGGCGCGTAAATAACATCTTCATTACTTAATGTAATTGCGGTCGATTCAAGTGATTTAGCGAATATTTCAAACGTATTTCCGTAATCTGTAGATAAGTAAACACCGTCTTTGGCACTTACTGCGACTACACTAGATTGATTCGGATGTACGGAAAAGGAATGAATCGTACTTGAAAGACCTTTTAACTTACTATTTTCCCAATCTTGTCCGTTGTTCGTACTGAAATAAAAACCTTGTTGTAATTTAGAATTTGGACGCTCATTGTATAAATAAATTGCTTCTGTATTATATCCGACAGCAAGGTTATGAAAATCAGATTCTCCGTAAAACGCTAGCTTTTCAAGTGTATTACCGCCATCAGAACTTTTCATTAATCCTAAAGGATTTTTTAAATCTGCTCCTGGTTCAGGATGACCGCTGGCAAAGAACCCGTTCTTCGTTGCCTGAAACCCCATATAATCATGTAATCCAGTCTTAGTTTCAAGCCATTTTCCATCTTGATAAACTTTTATCCCGCTATGAGTGGCGATAGAAACCCCAGATATATTTCCTGCATAGCCAATTCCGTGAATGTGCTCGATTTTTCCAGATGTAATTTCTTTATAGAAGTCTTGCGGACTCGTATTTGCTGTTTCTATATTTTTTGACTCAGATTGCACCGTTTCTTTCTTCACGGGTGCTGTTTCGGTGTTGCTAGAACATCCAGTAATTATGAATAAGGAAGTAATTGCTAACCCTGTTGCTACATAATGTTTCAAAGTTGTGGCTCCTTTCCTATATATGAGATTTTAAGTATATGGAATAAATGTCAAGAAATTGTGGAGTGGTATGCATAATGTAGATTAGATGGGCACTAGTAAGGGGGGATTTTCCTTTTTCTATGAGTACTATTAATTGACGAAAAATTGTAACAATAATAAAATGAATTGATTAGATCATTAGTTTTTTAATCATACATAGAACGCTAGGGGGATTATCATGAAATCAACATTTTTTGCTCAAAATAGAGAACGATTAGCAAACACATTACCAGAGGGATCTATTACGATTTTATTTGCGGGACAAGCACCGCATATGTCAGCTGATGCACATTATAAATTCGTACCGAATCGTAATTTTTACTACTTAACGGGAATCGATGAACCAAATGTTATTTTTATGCTGAAAAAGGTTGGAAGTAGTGTTGAAGAAACACTTTTCATTGAAAAGTCAGATTCAGTAATGGAAAAATGGGTCGGTAAAACAGTTTCTAACGAAGAAGCAGAGAAAATTTCAGGTATAAAGAAAGTTGTATATTTAGATAGCTTTGAAAAGACAATGTCAAATATACTTTTTACAGAAAATGCGAAGCATCTATATTTAGATATAGAACGTCGTGATTGGAATGGTATGGAGACAAAAACATTAGCATTTGCTAAACATGTAAGAGAAAAATACCCACACGTAACAATTGGTAATGTATATCCGAACATTTGTGAATTACGAGTATTTAAAACAGAGGAAGAAATTGAAATTATTAAAGAAGCGATTGCTATAACGAAAGACGGTATTTACAACGTACTTAAGCATGCAAAAGCAGGCATGATGGAGTATGAATTAGAAGCACAATTTGATTTTACACTGAAGTCATCTGGCATTAAGTACCATGCGTTCAATACAATTTTGGCGAGTGGGAAAAATGCTACAGTTCTTCATTATGAAGATAATGATGCACAAATTCAAAATGGTGACTTAGTATTACTAGATTTAGGTGCTCAAAAAGACTACTATAACGCTGATATTAGTTATACATTCCCGGCAAATGGAACATTCTCTAGTCGCCAAAAACAAATTTATAATATTGTATTAAAAGCATTAAAAGAAACAACAGAGATTATTAAGCCAGGATTAAAGTTCGCTGCATTAAATGAGCATACAAAAAAGGTACTGGCAGAAGAGTGTAAAGCAATTGGTTTAATTCAAGAAGATGAAGAGTTATCAAAATACTATTATCATGGTGTCAGCCATTTCCTTGGTTTAGATACACATGATGTAGGAACATATAAAGATAGAGTGTTAGAAGAAGGTATGGTTATAACAATTGAACCTGGTCTTTATATTGAAGGAGAATCAATTGGAATTCGTATTGAAGATGACATTCTTGTAACGAAAGACGGGTATGAAAACTTGTCAAAAGATATCATTAGGGAAGTTGAAGAAATTGAAGAATTTATGAGTGTAAATAATGAACATGTAAAAGGAAACCAAGCTGTAGTTAAATAATAAAAGAGTCATCACTAATTTATTTGAACTTTATCTCGAATCGTGGACAATTAAAAAATCCATGATTCGGGATAGGGTTCTTTTCTTCGAAATACTAATCTTTAATTATTAATCCTAATAAAGTAGCAAACTGAACAGCTTGATATGTCGATACTTTACATCCTCTTAAATCGTTCACTGAAACTGTAAGTGTATCAAAGGTAGAAGAACTAATATCTATCCCCTTCAGTGATGTCTGATCAAAATTAGCTTCATCAAGACTACATAATTGGAATTCAACTTTTTTAAGTTTACAGTCAAAAAAATCTGCATTATTTAATGAAGTTTCATTGAAGATGATTTTTTCTAGTTTAGAATTTCCAAATGCCGCTAAATTCAAAATTGAATTCTCAAATTTAACATTTCCTAAGCTAGATCCTGTGAAATTTACTCCGATTAATTTACTGTTTTTAAATTCGACTCTGTGAACAGAAGAATTGCTTAAATTAACATTTGATAAATCACAGTTTTCAAAACAAACATCTGTAATATCAATATTGCTAAAGTCTGTATTAGTAAACTTACAGTTTTTTATCACCGCATCATATAACCGCACTCTATCTACAGATTCATTTTCGAAAGTGGAGTCTATAATTTCACACACTTCCAATGTTGGATCTTCTTCATAAAAAATATCTTGAAAATTCTTTGAAGATAACTCTGGTGAAATTTTTGGTCTATCAATTTTCATCGTATATCAATCCTCTTCTATTTGATATATTTGTGTAATTTGAGTCCATTGTCTGTGAGGAACATTAGTTCTTATTATACAAAAATCTAAGTTCTTTTGTGAAGAGCATTTTAGCTACATTTTTCTTATTTAATAATAGCAGTGTTATTGTTTCTTAAGAAATAACGTCAAAACAAATACGAGAACGGCTAATATAGTCGCTACAAGGAAAGCATTTTGTATTACTAAAATATTCGTCTCTTGTAATGTCTCCGCTTTTAGTAATTTTCCAATTAGCTTACGTAAGATCTAATTACATCTCCTTATTTTCTTGAAAATCAACTTCTATAATGATTTTGAAAAAGAATAAGGAGGGATTGTCCATGAAGCGATTTGTATTAGCAGCCGTTACTGTCTCTGTAATATTTTTAATTGCTGCCTGTTCTGTGACGACAAATACAACAAATGATCATAAAAATATGAATGATAACAAAACACTACAGACTGAAACAGCTACAACACCATTGAAGGTTGAAAAAGGACCAGAAGTTACTTTAATAGCGAAAGAAGAGAAGCAAAAATTAAGTAACGGTGTTATTGTTCCAGTCTGGACATTTAATGGCTCATCTCCTGGTCCAGAAATTCGGGTGAAAAAAGGTGAAAAGGTGAAAGTGACATTAAAAAATGAATTATCTGCACCAGTATCTATTCATTGGCATGGATATCCTGTCCCAAATAACATGGATGGAATTCCGGGCGTGACACAAGATGCAGTTGAACCAGGAAAAAGTTTCACTTACGAATTTGAAGCGAACGTACCAGGAACGTACTGGTATCACTCGCATCAAGATTCTGTAAATCAATTAGATAGAGGTTTGTATGGAGCGCTCATTGTAGAAGATACAAAGGAAAAATATGATAAAGATTACACATTAATGTTGGATGAATGGGTTACAGATAAAGAAGAAATTAAAAAGCAGTTAAAAGAAATGACAAAAGGGCAAATAGGTAATAAATCTAAAGGTGATGAAAATACGAAAAAGAATGATGATAAGAACGGCATGGATCATTCTGGTATGGACATGGGCAGTGATCAAAAAGACTCTGGCAATATGGCAGGAATGGACCATGGAAATATGAAGATGGAAGGGCATGATATGAGTATGTATGATTTATTCACAATCAATGGAAAAAGCGGTGATTTAGTAGTGCCATTGAAAGTGAATAAGGGAGATAAAGTTCGTCTTCGACTTGTTAATGCTGGTTATCTATCACATGATATACATGTTCACGGTCATGATATAAAAGTAATTGCGACAGATGGTCAACCAATAAACGATCCAAAAGTTATAAAGGATAAAGTAATTTCAATCGCACCGGGTGAACGTTATGATATTGAATTTACTGCTAATAAAACTGGGAAATGGTATGTTGAAGACCATTCGAAAAATAAAGGTGCAAAAGGAATGAAAGCTGTTATTGAATATGATGGCAGTAAAGAGATGAAAGATAAAGCAGACGAAAAAGAAAAATTACCGAAAGTAGATATAATGAAATATGGTACTAAAAAATTAGGAAGTTTCACGTTAAATCAAGAGTATACTGCTACATATAATATGGACTTAAATACGCAAATGAATGAAAATGAAATGGTATATACAATTAACGGAAAGGTATTTCCGGATATTGACCCAATTCAAGTAAAAAAGGGTGATTTAGTAAAAGTGAAATTGGTAAATCGTTCTAAAATGGATGATCACCCAATGCATTTACATGGTCACTTCTTCCAGGTGTTGAGTAAAGATGGAAAACCGATAGAAGGTTCTCCAATTGTAAAAGATACATTGAACTTAAAACCAGGAGAAGAATATGAAGTAGCCTTTGTAGCAGACAATCCCGGTGAGTGGATGTTCCACTGTCACGACCTACATCATGCTTCAGCAGGGATGGTAACGGAAGTGAACTATACAGATTATAAATCTGACTATGTTCCAAACCAAAACATTCCTAATAAGCCAGAATAATAGGAAGCAGTTATCCTATGGATAGCTGCTTATTCATTTTTGTTGCAAGTACTAATTTATATGTTGATTATGCCCAGGTGAAGGTGCAGGAGTATGATCTGGGAATGTCGCGAATACGGCAACGATAATTACTACACTAATTGAAAGTAATAACAAAAAACGCTGTTGGATAAAAGTAGAAAAGTTCTCCGATAACAATTGAATCACACAGGACATAGTAATCGTTATAGTAAGTAAAAGGCTAATGAACAATATACTATGAGCTTGTTGAGCGTTTAACATTTCTGTAATCATTGCTCCCATCATACTTGCCATTAATCCAGAGAACAGTCCTTCTAAAGCAGTATATAGGTGAAAACGTAGACCCACTAAAAAACCGATAAAACCACTAATTAAAATAGCAAGTAAAGTAGAATATAGTAATTCCCCCTTAAAGAGAATGCCTAAATAAAAACCAATACTTAAACCGATACTCATACTAAAAGACATAATAAATACCATATACTCCATTAGGGTACCCTTACGTTTAGAAATATTGGATGCAATAAGAATTGAGGTACAGCAAAGTGTTAAGGTAGTTAACGTATAAGCAAACATTATGATACCTCCTTGTCCTATCGTTCATTTCATCATATGTGTACTTATGATAATTTATATCTGCATATTATCTGCACAATTTCATAGATGTAAGCAAAGGAACGCTTGATTTTTTAGGGCGTCTTTTTTAATTGTAAGCATGTGAAAGAAATTGTTATATTATGAGTTTCTATTGTGAAGCCATAAAGAATAAGCGTATAATATTATAGGTCTCACATTTGCGAGACAAACCGCGAATGATAAATAAGATTGTTGTTTTATCATCGCTTCTAAACATATAGACAATGAAAGTAACACTGGAATACAGATAGGGAGTTATAAAATGAAATTAATTATTGCCGAGAAACCAGATCAAGGGTTGGCTCTTGTTTCACAGTTTAAATATCGCCGGAAAGATGGATATTTAGAAGTAGAAGCAAATGAGTTATTTCCAAATGGAGCGTACTGTACATGGGCAATTGGTCATTTGACGCAGTTATGTAATCCAGAGCATTATCACGCAGAGTGGAAAAAATGGTCACTTAATACATTACCGATGATTCCAGAGCGTTTTCAATTTGAAGTAACAAAGTCAAAGTATAAGCAATTTAACGTTGTGAAACAGCTGTTACATAATCCACAGGTAACAGAAATTATTCACGCAGGCGATGCTGGGCGTGAAGGGGAACTAATCGTACGAAATATTATTAATCTTTGTAATGTGCAAAAGCCGATGAAGCGTCTATGGATTTCGTCTTTAACGAAGCAAGCTATTTATCAAGGGTTTAAAAATTTACTTGATGAATCAGATACAATTAATACGTATTACGAAGCATACACAAGATCTTGTGCTGACTGGGTTGTTGGTATGAATGCATCACGTGTGTTTAGTATTTTGCTAAAGAAAAAAGGAATGAATGATGTATTTTCTGCTGGTCGTGTCCAAACACCAACGTTAGCATTGATTGTAAAGCGTGAGAAAGAAATTGAAAACTTTAAGTCAGAGCCTTTCTGGGAAGTGTTTGCAACCTTTAATATAGAAGGAAAGAAATATGACGGGAAATGGGAGAAGGATAATGAATCCCGCTTAAAAGACCCTGATATGGCGAATAAAATTGCGGCATTTTGCCAAGGGAAACCGGCTGTTGTGAAGGAAATGAAAACGGAGCGTAAAGAGTTTCAGCCGCCGCTTTTATTCAACTTATCATCACTGCAAGCAACGGCAAATAAAGCCTTTAAGTTTTCACCGAAAAAGACGCTTGATATAACGCAAGCACTCTATCAAAAAGGGATTGTTTCTTATCCACGTTCAGATTCTAACTATGTTACTCAAGGAGAAGCAGCGACTTTCCCTGATATTTTACAGAAGTTAAGTCAGTTTGATGAATATAAAGGTTTATTACCGGCTCCGGTTGAATCCATTATGAACAATAAGCGTTATGTAAATGAAAAGAAAGTAACAGATCACTACGCGATTATTCCGACAGAGCAAGTTACAAACCCAAGCAGACTATCAGGTGATGAAAAGAAAATATACGATATGATCGTAAGAAGGCTTATTGCAGCTCATTATGAAGTTGCAATCTTTGACTATACAACGATTGTAACGCTTGTAGATGAACGTGCTGAATTCATTTCAAAAGGAAAACAGCAAATTCAAGAAGGTTGGCGTAAAGTTATTTTCCAAGACGATAAAGATGATGAAACCATTCTTCCAATTGTAGCTGAAGGTGAAGAAGGAAAAGTTGTAAAGGTGAAAGTGAAAGAAGGAAAAACACAGCCACCGAAGCGTTATACAGAAGGACAACTTATTACGTTAATGAAAACAGCCGGTAAGTATTTAGAGAATGAAGAGCTAGAGAAGGTATTGAAGAAAACAGAAGGTTTAGGTACGGAAGCGACTCGCGCGGGTATTATTACGATGCTGAAAGACCGTAAATATATAGATGTAAAGAAAAACCAAGTGTATGCGACTGATAAAGGAAAAGTATTAATTACCGCAATTGGTGACAAAATACTAGCTTCACCGGAAATGACTGCGAAATGGGAACAACGTCTTGCGGAAATTGGTGAAGGTACAGCATCACCAGCAACTTTTATGGAACAAACGAAAAAGCTATCAGCTAAAATTATTGAAGATGCAGTGGAAATGTCTGAGAAGTGGGATTTCACTGGACTACATGTTGAATCGATTGAACGAAAAGGATCGAAATTTACAACGGGTAAAAAGGTTGGTAGCTGTAAAAAATGTGATGGCGATGTAATTGATAAGTCAACGTTTTACGGTTGTTCTAACTATAATACAACGCAATGTGATTTCACCATTTCAAAGAAGATATTAAGTAAAACAATTTCGCAAAAGAATATGACAAAGCTCTTAAAAGGTGAAAAGACTGATTTAATTAAAGGCTTTAAAAAGGGCGAGAAAACGTTTGATGCGAAATTAGAGTGGAAAGATAATAAGATTAATTTTGTATTTGAGAATTAATTTGTTAAAAGAGCATGACATAAAACTGTCATGCTCTTTTGTTTTTTCTTTTATATAAAATTTAACGATAAAAAAAATCCTTTAAATAATAATTTTTTATTGTAAAACAATAAATTTTGTATTAAAATCAAAATCATAATAAATGAGTGAGGTGCTTTTGTTAAAAGGTAACAACCTTATTTTTAAAATTAGAGGAGGTATAACTATGAATATTAACAATTTGATTGTTAAACATATGGATAACCCCCATGAGTTGGAGAAGATGTATAGAAAAGATCCGAAAGCTTTTAAAAAAGCATTCTCACAAGCATGGGACCAAAACCCTGATTCTCAAATTCTAGGTGCTTGGTATGAAAGGTTGCATTTCAAGGAGAAAGTAAATAAAGAAAAAACATCTTTGTTTCAAAAAGGTTTCTTATTCATGGGCCTTTTAGCTATTTTGGCCGGCATAAGCACCAGGATCATTTTCCACTTTGTTGAGCAGGAAGCAATTGCTCCAATAAACTTGGCTTTTGGTGTAATTCCCTTTATTGCTGCTTATTTTGTTTACAATAATAAGCCGAAAAAAAGTATTATTTATTCCCTTATAGCGTTATTCCTAGTTTCCGGGGTGTATCTTAATACATTGCCAATAAATTATAAAGACAGTACCATACTTGCTTATTTACATCTTCCTATATTTTTATGGGTCTTAGTAGGGCTTGCATTTACAGGAAATGAATATTCAAAAGGCAGTACAAGATTAGCCTATATTAAATTTAATTTAGAATATTGTCTTCTCTACGGGAGCATGGCAGTGAGCGGAATGATACTAGCAATATTCACCATGCGTTTATTTAGCTTTGTTGACTTAGATATAGGAGAATTCTATTTTAGTAATGTTGTTTTATTTGGAGCAGCGGCTCTCGCTATTGTGGCTGCATACTTAGTATCAATGAATCTTAAGCTTGCTAAAAATATTACACCATACATATCTAAAATTTTTAGTCCTCTCGTCCTGATCACGTTGCTTATCTATCTTATAACGATAATTTTGGTCGGGAAAAATCCGTTCTTGGATCGCAATTTCCTAATGGCTTTCAACGGAATACTCCTTGGTGTATTGGCTGTTACTATATTTTCTATCGTTGAAAGTGACTCGGACGAGAAAAAGAACATTTCAGATTATATAAATTTTTCCTTAATTTTTCTGGCACTTATTATTGACACTGTCGCATTGTCAGCCATAGTATTCAGACTTTCTTCTTACGGGATTACGCCTAATAGACTTGCTGTTTTAGGAGTAAATGTACTGATTTGGGCAAATCTCATTTGGATTATGTTTTCCTATATGCGTTTCTTGCAAAACAAATCAGGACCAAAAGCTATCCAAGATGCCGTTACGAAGTATTTGCCAATATACGGACTTTGGGCAGCTTTCGTTATATTTACGTTTCCTATCATTTTTAATTAGAAAGGATCTGTTAATGTAACGAAAGGTTAATTCTCTATAACATATAAAATTTTTAGAGCCCATCGATTTATAATTGGTAGTATTATGTTTGTAGTTTCGGTAATTTCATTTGTAATGATAAATAAGAAATAAGTGTTGTATGTAATCTTTCCATAATAAAAAACGTCCCAAAATGGGACGTTTTTTATTATGCGTATTGCCGTTTTTTCTTAATAAGCAACAAAACTTGTGACACACAAGCTAGTACTGGTAACTCAATCAATGGTCCAATAACGAGTGCAAGTGCGATAAGAGGCTCATCTGGAAAAGCGGTCACAGCGATAGCGAGTGCAACAGGTGAGTTTCTTGCTAACGTTGTTAAGCTTAGACTTACTGTATCTTTGTAAGATAAATGCATCATGCGCCCGATAAATTGTCCTAGTAAAAAATTAATGATGAAGAACAATAGAACAGGAACGAGTAATAATAAAACAACATTCATATTTTGTAGTAAATATTTACCTTGTGATGCAAACATCGCTACTATTGCTAAACTTAAAAATACAATTTGAGCAGAGCTAAAAAACGGAATGAGTTTATTCTCGAGAGTTTCAGCTTTTTTTATTTTATTCATAATGAATTTTGTAGCGTGTGCAAGTATAAATGGTAAGACGATTACGATAACAATACTTTCTACTAAAACAGAAACCGCTACAGTTTTCATGACACCAGCAAATAAAAATAAATAAATGGGAAGGAGTAGAACTTGCAAAATTAAATTTACAGGTAAAATTGCAGTAGAAAGTGCTACATTACCTTTCGCTATTTCAGTAAAGATTAAGTACCAATCTGTACATGGAGTAACCATTAACATTATAAATCCAATCCAAAGTGCTGGATGATCGGAAAGAAATAGTGCCCCTAACCCCCAAGCGAGTAAAGGTGTCCATAAGAAGTTAATAGTAAGACTTGTTCCAGCAAATTTTAAATTGCGAAATCCTTTTTTTATTTCTTTTAATGGGATGCTGAGGAATAATCCATATAGCATGAAAAATAAGAAGGGGACAATAAATTTGTCTGAATACGTATGTATCATATTAAATTGTCCGAGTACGATGCCGCATGTAACAGCAAAAAGAATAATAAAAGTTTGAATCTTTTCTATAGTGCTCATGAATAAATCCTTTCTATATATGAATTTTCCTCTCTAAGTTTATTATACAAGTAATAAAGATGTATTTGGTGTTCAATTGTATCTCGCTTAATATTTTTAAGTCGAGATTTTATTTTTTATTAAAAGTTACTTGACTAAAGTAAGTGACTATATTACAATCACTTACATAAGGTAATTAAATAACAAAAAGTTGCAACGGCGTAACTTAAGGTATCTATTGGAACTTTTTCTTAGAATAAGAATTTTTATGATGATGAATAATGAATATGAAAAGAAAGATTAGGTGAAGAAAATGGGACTATTTAGCTCATTATTTGGTAAAAAAGAAGAAAATACGAATGTAGAGGGGAATAAAAAAATGTCAAAAGTATTATTTGTAAAAGCAAACGATCGTCCAGCGGAGCAAGCAGTTAGTTCAAAAATGTATGAAACATTTGTAAGTACTTATAAAGAAGCAAATCCAAATACAGAAATTACGGAATTAGATTTATTTGCATTAGATCTTCCTTATTACGGAAATATCGCGATTTCAGGTGGATATAAACGTAGCCAAGGCATGGAGTTAACAGCTGAAGAAGAGAAGGCAGTTGCTACAGTAGATCAATATTTAAATCAGTTTTTAGAAGCTGATAAGGTTGTATTTGCATTCCCATTATGGAACTTTACAGTACCAGCACCATTAATCACATATATTTCATACTTATCTCAAGCTGGAAAAACGTTTAAATATACAGAAAATGGCCCAGAAGGTTTAGTTGGTGGTAAAAAAGTAGTTGTGTTAGGTGCTCGTGGTTCAGATTACTCTTCAGAGCAAATGGCTCCTATGGAAATGGCAGTTAATTACGTAACAACTGTACTTGGATTCTGGGGAATTACAAATCCAGAGACAGTTGTAATTGAAGGGCACAATCAATATCCAGATCGTTCACAACAAATTGTTGAAGAAGGTCTAGAAAACGTTAAAAAAGTAGCAGCGAAATTTTAATTTATGATAGTAAATGGAAAAACCAACATGGATGACCGTGTTGGTTTTTTAGTCTATTTTTCATGTTAAAAAATGTATATTTATAAAATAAAAGAAAAGTTCGAAAATAGTATTGCAAAATATTATATAGCAAACTATAATGAGTTCAAGAATAGTTGATACTTAAATTAAATATTCAGAAAATTCAATTAGTTAAAATTGGAAAATGAGATAAGGAAATTTGAATGGGGGTTATATTATGGCGAATAAAGTACCGTTTTCGTTCATAGTAGTTATTGGATTAATGTTATTTGCACTATTTTTTGGAGCAGGAAATTTAATTTTCCCAGCGATGCTTGGTCAATCAGCAGGAGAGAATGTATGGATTGCTAACGCTGGATTTTTAGTAACTGGTGTTGGATTACCATTACTAGGTGTACTAGCATTTGGTTTTTCAGGTAAAGATGATTTACAGTCATTAGCAAGTCGTGCTCACCCAGTGTTTGGGATTGTGTTTACAACAGTTTTATACTTAGCGATTGGTCCGTTATTTGCAATACCAAGAACAGGAAATGTTTCTTATGAAATTGGTCTTAAGCCGTTTATGCCAGAAGGAGTAGGTTCTACACCTTTAATTCTTTTCACAATTATATTCTTTAGTATCACTTGTTTTTTTTCGCTAAATCCCGCGAAAATTGTCGATATTGTTGGAAAAATCTTAACGCCAATTAAGTTGACTTTCATCGGTATTTTAGTAATCGTTGCTTTTATACATCCGATTGGAGATATGCAAGCACCAGTGGAAGCTTATACATCACATGCATTCTTTAAAGGATTCCAAGAAGGATACTTAACGATGGATACGCTAGCATCATTTGTATTCGGGATTATCATTATCAATGCTATTAAAGAAAAAGGTGCGAAAACGAAAACACAAATTATGGTCGTTTGTGCAAAAGCGACAATAATTGCAGCATCTATTTTAGCAATTATCTATACAGCTCTTTCTTATATGGGTGCTTCAAGTGTTGCAAAGCTTGGACATTTAGAAAACGGCGGAGAAGTATTAGCGAAAGTTTCTAACTACTATTTCGGATCATATGGCGGAGTATTATTAGGATTAATGATTACAGTAGCTTGTTTAACAACTAGTGTGGGACTTGTATCAGCATGTTCTTCATTCTTCCATAAGTTATTCCCAAATGTTCCTTACAAAGCAATTGCAATCACGCTATGTGTATTTAGTGCAATTGTTGCAAACGTAGGATTAACACAGTTAATCGCAGTTTCTGTTCCAGTATTAACAGCAATTTATCCACTAGCAATCGTATTGATTTTCTTAACATTCTTCCATTCATTATTCAAAGGAAGAGCTGAAGTTTATCAAGTGAGCTTAATCGTAACATTTATCATCAGCTTATTCGATGGATTAAGTGCAGCTGGAGTTAACATTGAAGTAGTAAGCCAAGTGTTCACTAAATTCCTTCCGATGCAGGAAGTAGGATTAGGCTGGATCTTCCCAGCGATTATCGGTGGATTTATCGGATATGGCATTAGCGTTGTAAAAGCAAAAAATCAAGTTCAACCAGCAACTAGAGCGGATAAGAAAATAGGTTAAATAAAAAAGTTATAGAACTTGTTTCTATAACTTTTTTTGTTACTATTAATAATGAGAAAAAATAAAGTAGTAGGGGAAATAAAATGAAAAAAACAATTGATCATATCGGAATCGCAGTTCGTGATATAGATAGTACCATACGTTTTTATGAACAGGTTCTATCAGGAGAATTAATAGATCGTTACGTAAGTGAGGCACCAGGTGTAGAAAGCGAAGTAGCCATTCTTGAAGTGGATGGAGATAGAATTGAATTACTTGCGCCGACAAATAACACCACTTCACCAATTGCCCGATTTATAAAACAAAAAGGTAAAGGTGTACATCATGTTGCGTATCGAGTAGATGATTTAGATGTAGCTTTAGAGGAATTGAAAGAACAAGGAATTCGAACGTTAGAGCATACACTTCGGATTAATAAGCACGGTAGAAGATTAATATATCTTAACCCAGCGGATACAGAAGGAACGATTATTGAGTATTGTGATTATCCCGAAGAGAAATAGAAGAGGGATATTTTTTTAAAGGTGTTACGTAATAACGTAATACCTTTTTATTTATGTATTTCACATTTTCTTCACAAATGATTCACGATAACTTTTCTTCTTTGATAACTTACATAAATATATTTTATGATATAATAACAATCAGCTTTAAAAATGTAAGTTGTATCTATCGTGATAGTTACTATTATATTAGAAGTTTAGAGGTGGAAGAGAAATAAGAGTTATACTTTATAGAAGTTTATATTTAATCAGGTTAATATTTCGCCCGAGAATCAAACTTCGGAAGTTAAAGTAATGAAAATAGAGCAATGAGGAAGAAAGAAGTGAAATGAGTGTGAAAGTAATGAGAAGATTAGGGACATGGCTATTACTTGTGTGTGTGCTTATCATATTGATACCGCAAAGTGCATCTGCTCATGCGTACGTTGTGAAATCAAACCCTACTGAAAATGAAACATTGAAGAAAGCACCATCTGTTGTAAAAATCGAATTCGATGAGGACATACAAGTTTCAAGTTTTAATACATTGTACGTGAGAGATACATCAGGTAAAAGGGTCGATTTAAAAGATGCTCATATTGATAAAAAAAATAAAAAGCTATTAGAAGCTGGATTAAAAGACAATCTCAAAAATGGTCTTTACTCTATTCAGTGGAAAGCTATTTCAGCTGATGGACATCCAATTCAAGGGGTTATTCCATTCCGTATTGGATTAGCAGAAGCGGGAACAGACGATGTACAAGTGGAAGAGATGGGGTATGTCCCGCAAATCGATATGATTATGGAACGTGGAATTTTATATGCGAGTTTCTCGCTATTTTTAGGAGTTCTCTTCTTTAATCTTATTATGTATAAAGGGAATGCAACCTCGGTTCGATCAAGGAGTAAGAACATAATATGGATCTCCTTATTTGGGATATTTATTAGCTTGTTATTCAACCTACCATTGCAAGCGAAAATAAATGCTGATGTTTCATGGCTAGAAGCATTCAATCCTTTACTATTAAAAGAAACATTACAGCTTTCTGTTTTTGGTTATGTATGGATTACTCAAATGGTTCTCATTAGTACGCTTATAATTGTTACGTATTTTGCGGTGAAGCATGAGAAGTTTTCGTCGTTTAAAGTATGGAGTATTCCAATACTATTGTTTATAGGGTTACTTGTTATGAAAGCCTTTAATAGTCACGCATACGGTTTAAAGTTTAAAGACATTGCTGTCGTTATGGATTTTCTACATTTATTCGCAGCTTCATTATGGGTTGGTGGTTTATCATCTATTATTCTTCTTTTACGTAAAGAGGATAACAAGTGGCATATGTATTGGGATATGATTAAGCGTTTTTCACCGTGGGCAACAGGTGCTGTCATCGTGATTTTAATAACAGGCCTTTTTAATAGTACATTTCTTATTCCAACAATCCACTCGTTATTTGATACGAAGTATGGATTGGCTTTATTAGCAAAGATACTATTATTTATTTTCATGGGGATATTGGGAATTATTCATTATGTGAAAGGGAGAATAAGAGCGCAGCAAGGATTAGGAGCTACGGTGAAAGTAGAGTTTGTCATTGGAATTATCATTTTCGTAATCGTAGCTTTTATGACAAACGTACAAACACCACCGATGCCTCCTACTGGACCATTTACAGAGAGTAAGCAATTAGATAATGGATATGAACTTACGCTAAATGTAAGTCCGAATAAGGTAGGACAAAATAAATTCCATATTACACTAAAGGACGAAAAGGGACAGCCTGTTACTGATATGGAACAAATGATATTGACGACTCAATCATTAGATATGAACATGGGAAAAGGTTCATTTAAAGTTTCAGTAGTTTCACCAGGAGAATATGAAGCAGAAGGTATGTATATTAATATGACAGGAAACTGGAATATACATGTTCATGGATTAACAAAATCTCTTGATAGTTTCGATACAGATTTTAAATTTATTGTCGGTGGCAGATAAAAAGAAGCTATGTATGAAAAGGAGCTAATAGAAAATGAAACGTATAAAAAAATTAGGAACAACAATGATCGCAACAATTATTGCAATGGGAATGTTTTCGTTACCTGTTAGTGCGCACGTCACTGTAAAACCAGCAACTTCTGACGTTGGTTCTTGGGAGACATATACGATAAAAGTACCAGTTGAAAAAAATGTAGCAACAACAAAAGTTACACTGAAAATACCGTCTGGAGTAGAGTTCCAGCAGTATGAACCAGTGCCAGGATGGAAAGTTGAGGAGCAAAAAGATACAGCTGGAAAAGTTAAAACTGTAGTATGGGAAGCAACAGGAGAAGGGATTTTACCCGGTCAGTTCCAGCGATTTACTTTCGTCGCTAAAAATCCGGATAAAGAGCAAAAAATAGCTTGGGACGCATATCAACAATATAAAGATGAAGAAATTGTTGAATGGACAGGCGATGAAAAAGCTGAAAAACCGCATTCACTTACTACAATTGCAAAAGGTACGTCATTAACAGGAGAACATGGTGAAGTTTCTAGTGTAGAAAAGAATGAAGGTACTAGTAATATGCAATTGATAGCAATTGTCTTATCTATTTTTGCGATAGTATCGTCGGTAAGTGCGTGTGTTTTTGTAGTACGTCGTAAAAAGTAAGACGTAAGAAAGAGCCTACAAACAGTAGGCTCTTTCTTACGTTTATTTCAATTCAACTTGCTGCCTTACAGCAAGTGTTTTCGGTTTTATATTTACAAAACAAATACTCACAACAATAAATAATAGTCCGATGAATAAGCTAATGGTAATAGCCTCATGTAAGAAAATTGAACTTACAATAATAGCTATTAGTGGAATGAGGAATGTATAAGCCCCAACTTTACTTGCTTCACCAGCTCCAACAAGTGTGAAGTATGCAAGCCACCCCATTGCAATAACAAAGAATGAAATAAAGAGAAGTACGCTAACAAATGGCATACTCCAAGCGATACTAGACCAGCTTTCAAACTCTGTACCAAATCCAATTAAGCAAAGACCACCAATAATAAGCTGAAGTGTTACCATCCAAATGGCATTAACACGGTGACCAGTCTTCTTAATGAATACTGTGCCAAGTGCCCAGCCAATAGCGCATCCTAACGCGAGAAGGATTCCAATAACAGAAATATGTCCTGTTAAACTGCTTGAGCTAATAACGCCTACACCAATAAATCCGAGAACAAGCCCGAAAATTTTCAAGCCGTACATTGATTCTTCAAGCCATATCCACGAGAAAATACCGAGTAAAACTGGTTGTAGAAATACAATGGCGGAAAATAACCCAGCAGGCATATATTGAAGGCCGACAGTTTGTAATCCGTAAAATATAATGATGTTAAGTAAGGAAGAAATAACGTATAAATGCCACGTTTCTTTTAAATGTAACTCTTTGTATTTCGGTAATGCGAACAGAAGTAAAATGAATCCTCCAATTAAAGTTCGAACGCCTGCAAATAAAACAGGTGGTGTATAATGCAGGGCAAACTTTGATAAAGGCCAATTGATTCCCCACATGAAAACGAGAAAGGTAAGGATGATGGCCGTCTTAGTTCGAGAAAGCTGTGTCACTGAAAGACCTCCTTGTTGTTATTCATTTCACTATGATATGATATCGACTGTAATAAATAAAATGAATCTTTTTTATGAGGAGTATAAGTGATTAGTTATGACCATTACACAACTGCAAGTATTAATAAAAACTGTTGATTTAGGTAGTTTTA
Organism: Bacillus sp. RCC_6_1; assembly: GCF_041360755.1. Lineage (NCBI taxonomy): Bacteria > Bacillati > Bacillota > Bacilli > Caryophanales > Bacillaceae > Bacillus > Bacillus sp. RCC_6_1. Next base: position 548,039 of record NZ_JBFUPV010000001.1, on the reverse strand, counting down.
CGAAGGCTGCCAGGGTGTTAAATATGACGCAGCCAGCTGTTAGTCATGCGATTTCAAGTATTGAGTCAGAGTTAGGAGTTACTATTCTTATACGTGATAAACGAAAAGGGCTACTCGTTACGGATGTAGGAAATAGGATTCTTGTACATATTAGAGAGATTTTGAACGGTGTAGCGAAGATTGAACAAGAAGTTGCGATGGAGAAAGGACACGAAGTTGGGACGATTCGAATTGGGAGTTTTCCGAGCGCTTCTGCACATTTCTTACCCAAAATGATAAACCTTTTTAAGGAAAAGTATCCGAACTTAGAAGTAGTTCTTTGTGAAGGGACGATTAAAGAAGTTGAAGATTGGTTAGTATCGAGGGTTATTGATATAGGGATTGTTATTTTGCCTAATAAAGATATGGAGATTGTTCCATTAACGAAGGGGAAAATGGTTGCTATCTTAAGAGAGGATCATCCTCTCTGTAAGAAGGACGCTCTTACAATTTGTGATTTAGAGAATGAACCGATCATATTATGTAAGGGTGGATACGAACCACCCATTATTGATATGTTTAAACAAGCAAACGTACCACTTCGGGCTGAATATGTAATTTCGACAGTTACTACAGCTTTAAATATGATTCAAGAAGGATTGGGCATTGCAATATTAGCTGAATTATCTTTAACGAATTTACCAAAAAATGTGCAAACGAGAGAATTGGAACCACAAGTATGGAGAGAAATTGCTTTAGCTGTTCCTTCATTAAAGGATTCTTCAATCGCTGTGCAGCTATTTATTGAAGAATTTCAATCGCTATTTGCAGAATAAAAAGAGGTGTCTCATATATCATAATGGGACACTTTTTAATTTACTTATAAAAAATCTATGAAAAGGATTGACTTATTTTTTAGTTGTAACTATAATGATTACATCGAGGTGGTGATTACGATGAAAATTAGTAGCCGCTTTTCCATAGCTGTTCATATTTTATCTATTTTGAAAAACAATCCATCTTCACATTGTACTTCAGACTATATGGCTGAGAGTGTTAATACAAATCCAGTAGTCATTCGTAAAATCATGTCGTACTTGAAACAAGCTGGCTTTGTTTACGTAAATCGTGGACCGGGTGGCGCGGGATTACTAAAGGATTTATATGAAATCACATTGTTAGATGTGTATCATGCAGTGAACGTAGTCGAAGAAGACAAGCTATTTCATATTCACGAGAAACCGAATCCAGATTGTCCAATTGGGGCGAATATTCAAGCGGTGTTAGAAATCATTTTAATTCAAGCACAATCCGCGATGGAAGAAGTTTTGAGAAATATTACAATGGGGCAGTTGTTTGAAACTTTGCAAGAAAAAATGAATGCTTAAATCATATTTATATTTTTTTGTCATTAATGTAACTGATTTGATTACAACGATAAAGGTAAGGTGTAAAAGTTATGACTGTAAAAATGAAAGTATACTCAGATTTTATATGTCCGTTTTGTTTTTTAGCAAAAGGTCCATTAGATGAGGTAGCGAAAGAGAAAGATGTAGAGATTGAATGGATGCCATTTGAATTACGTCCAAGTCCATATTCAAAAATAGATCCATGGAATGAACCAGAAAAATTAGGTTCATGGGATGCTTTCATTCTTCCGACAGCGAAGAAGTTAGGAATTGATATGCGCTTGCCACGTGTTTCACCACATCCATATACACATTTAGCTTTCGAAGGATGTCAATTTGCGAAAGAACGTGGACTAGGTAATGAGTATCATCACCGCGTATTCACAGCATTTTTCCAAGAAGAGCAAAACATTGAAGATATTGATGTGTTAACAAAATTAGCGGTAGAAGTAGGACTTCCTGAGGCGGAATTTAAAGATGCTTTAGTAACTCGTAAATATAAAGAAAAGCATCAAGAAGCAATTCAACACGCATATGATGAAGCGAATATTATGGCTGTTCCAACTGTCATGATTGGAGATGAAGTCATTCAAGGGCTTGCTAGTAAAGAAACACTAGAAAGGGTCATTGATAAAGAAATTGAAAAGGATAAAACAAATTCATTTGAAGGTATGCAATGTAATACGGATGGATATTGCTAATTCGCTTGTTATGAAATAACAAAATAAATTATAAAACAAACATTTGGAGGAATTAAAATGTCAGCAACTACAACAAACTTAAAAGAAGCAATCGTGAACCGCCGTTCAATTCGTAAAGTAGCAAAAAACGATGCAATTACGAAAGAAAGAATTGAAGAAGTGTTAAAAACAGCTTTACACGCACCAACATCTTTCAATATGCAAAGTGGTCGTATGGTTGTATTAATGGATGGAGAGCATGAAAAGTTTTGGGATATCGTTAAAGAAACACTAAGAGCCCGCGTACCAGCAGAAAACTTTGAAGCGACTGTAGAAAGACTAAAAGGCTTCCATGCAGGTGTAGGAACAGTTCTATTCTTTGAAGATCAAGCAACTGTAGAAAAAATGCAAGAAAATGCGCCATTATATAAAGATCAGTTCCCATTCTGGTCTCATCAAGGAAATGCGATGTTACAACATACTGTGTGGATGCTATTATCTGCTGAAGGAATTGGAGCGTCATTACAACATTACAACCCAATCGTAGATGCTGAAGTGAAAGAAACTTGGAACATTCCGGCAGAGTGGAGCTTAGTAGGTCAAATGCCATTTGGTGAACCAAACGAACAACCAGCAGAAAGAACGTTCTTACCTACTGAAGATGTAGTGAAATTTTATTAAGAAATACAATATGTAACGAGAAGGAAGCTGTGCTTAAAAACAGCTTCCTTTTTTGTAGTGGTGTTAATTTATGCGTATTTAGGGAAGAAATATAAGAAATAATACGGTGAGAAGGGAATTAGAAAAATGAATGATGAGAAAAAATATACAGTGGTAGGTACTGATGTTGAGGAAGTAAAGCGTTTAAATAAAAATTCAGGGTTAACGTATAATCAAGTGAAAGAAATGTTAGCAAAGCAAATGCAAAAAAAGAAGTAATTAGATTGAAATCTTTCATTTTTTCATTTAGCATTTTGATTGGAGAGAGTTAAGTAAAAGGTAACTCTCTTTTTTGTATAGCTAAGCATCTTATAGAGTGGAGGAAGCAACATGAAGAAATGGGTAAAGGTAACGCTGTCTATCACTGGAGGCATTGTCTTATTAGCGTGTGCTGGTGGATATTACGTGTATAAAAATTATTTTCCAAAGGAACCTGAGCGTATTGTATATGATAAAGAAAGAGTGCTACAACCGATACATAATCAGCTTAAAGGAATCAATATAGAAAATGTAAAGATAAAAGAAAAAGAAGTCGTAAATGCGACTGTAGATGAGCTTCAAAAAATGATTGATGATGGAAAGTTGTCATATGAAGAATTAACGAGTATTTATCTCTTTAGAATACAAGAACATGATCAAAATGGAATAACATTAAATTCTGTTACAGAGATAAATCCTAATGCGATGGAAGAAGCAAGAAAGTTAGATCAAGAGCGGGGTAGAAACAAAAATTCGAATTTATATGGTATTCCTGTCGTTGTAAAAGATAATGTACAGACGGAAAAAGTGATGCCGACTAGTGCAGGAACTTATGTATTAAAAGATTGGATTGCAGATCAAGACGCAACAATTGTGAAGCAGTTGAAAGAAGAAGGAGCATTTGTTTTAGGAAAAGCGAATATGTCTGAGTGGGCGAACTATTTATCTTTTACAATGCCAAGCGGGTATAGCGGGAAGAAAGGACAAAATTTAAACCCGTACGGTCCGATTACATTCGATACTTCAGGATCAAGTTCAGGATCTGCTACAGTAGTTGCAGCAGATTTTGCACCGCTTGCAATTGGAACAGAAACGACGGGATCGATTGTTGCACCCGCGGCGCAGCAATCAGTAGTTGGGTTACGTCCATCTTTAGGTATGGTAAGCAGAACAGGAATTATTCCGTTAGCTGAAACTCTTGATACAGCAGGACCTATGGCAAGAACGGTAAAAGATGCAGCAACATTATTTAATGCAATGATAGGTTATGACGAAAAAGATGTTATGACAGAAAAAATGAAAGATAAAGAAAGAATTGATTATACAAAGGATTTATCGATAGATGGATTAAAAGGGAAAAAGATAGGGCTTCTTTTTTCTGTAGACCAACAAGATGAAAATAGAAAAGCAGTAGCAGAAAAAATTAGAAAAGACCTTCAAGATGCAGGTGCGATATTAACTGATAATATCCAGTTAAGTGCTGAGGGTGTAGATAATTTGCAAACATTAGAATATGAGTTCAAGCATAATGTAAACGACTATCTTTCACAGCAAAAGAATGTACCGGTAAAATCGTTAGAAGAGATTATAGCGTTTAATAAAAAGGATAGTAAAAGACGAATAAAATACGGACAAACATTAATTGAAGGGTCTGAAAAATCTGTTATAACGAAAGAAGAGTTTGAAAACGTAGTGCAAACGAGTCAAGAAAATGCAAGAAAAGAGCTAGATAGGTATTTAGTAGAAAAAGGTTTGGATGCTCTAGTTATGATTAATAACGATGAAGTTCTTCTATCAGCTGTAGCTGGTTATCCGGAATTAGCGGTTCCTGCTGGATATGATAAAAATGGAGAACCAATCGGTGTAGTGTTTGTAGGGAAACAGTTTGGTGAAAAAGAGCTTTTCAATATTGGATATGCGTATGAACAGCAGTCTAAAAATAGAAAATTACCTAGTTTATAAAAGATTATATGAAAAATAACTGGAATCTAACAATATGAAAAGAAAAAAAGGATTCTTCTCAATTAGTAAGAAAGATTGTCTATAGGAGTTCATAAAATGTAATATATTCAATTTCCATCCATTGAAGGGGGAGGTTAATTCTTAATGAATGAAGTAAAGAGTTTTTTTCGAAGTAGAGGGTTTCAACGGTTTCTCGTTTTAATAATAGTAGCGCTTGTATTATACGCATTAAAAAGTATGATTAATTTAATATTAATTACGTTTATACTGACGTTTTTAATGGATCGATTTCAACGTTTTATTTCAAGAAAATTGAAAGTAAACCGGAAAATTGTTATTGCATGTTTATATATAATATTGGTTTCCTTTATAGGCACAACGTTATATAAATATTTACCTGTGCTGACGATACAAATTTCACAATTAATTTATCAGTTTAAACTATTTTTTCAAAATCCACCTGATAATGAAATCGTTAAATATGCACTTTCGACAATTAATGGGATGGAAGTATCAAAATATATAGAACAAGGTGTAGATGTCATCTATCAATCGATAGCAAATATAGGGAAGGTAAGTTTACAAATATTATTATCTCTAATTTTAAGCTTATTTTTCTTATTAGAAAAAGAGCGTATTATTACATTTACATCTAAGTTTAAAGATAGTAAGTTAAAAATCTTTTATGAGGAAATTGCATATTTTGGTGAAAGATTTGCAAGATCGTTCGGCAAAGTAATTGAGGCTCAGTTTTTAATTGCCGTTGTAAATTGTATTCTTACTGTCATTGCATTAATCGTTTTAGGATTTCCACAGCTACTTGTATTAGCTGTTATGATTTTCTTACTAGGGTTGATTCCTGTTGCAGGTGTGATTATTTCTTTGTTTCCACTTTGTATCATTGCTTACAACGTAGGCGGAGTTATGTACGTAGTATACATACTCGTATTCATAACAGTAATCCATGCTCTTGAAAGTTATTTTTTAAATCCGAAGTTTATGTCTGCAAAAACAAATTTACCAATATTCTACACATTTATGATTCTTATCTTCTCAGAGCATTTCCTCGGAATATGGGGGCTTATTATCGGGATACCAATCTTTATCTTTTTATTAGATGTACTTGATATAAATAATGAGGATGCGACTAAAAAATAAGAAATGATAGAAAATCACTAAAAAGTCATAGGAGATAATGAAAATAAAAAGCAATCCAAAATAAATTGGATTGCTTTTTATCTTAATTAAAGAACCGGAGCCATTGTTTCTTTCAATACTTGAACAGAGTGATCGAATTTTAATTCTTCATCTTCACTTAATTCAACCTCTAAAATTTCACGAACACCGCCGCGATTTAAAACAGCAGGTACCCCGATATAAACATCTTTTTGACCGTATTGACCTTCTAAGTAAGCTGATACAGTTAATACACTATTTTCGTCGTTTAAAATTGCTTTTGTAACACGTAGAAGTGACATACCGATACCATAATAAGTTGCGCCTTTACGCTCAATAATATGGTAAGCTGCATCACGGACGTTTATGAAAATTTTGTCTAAATCTTCTTGATTATACGTGTTGTCTTTTTCAAGCAGTGTTTGTAGTTTTTGGATACCAACGGAAACATGGCTCCAAACTGGAAGTTCAGTATCGCCGTGTTCTCCGATAATATAAGCGTGAATGTTGTGTGGACCAATATCGAAGTACTCACCTAACATATAGCGGAAACGAGCAGAATCAAGCGTTGTACCAGAACCGATTACACGTTCTTTCGGTAAACCAGATTCTTTCCAAGTTACATAAGTTAAAATATCTACAGGGTTTGTTGCGATTAAGAAGATGCCATCAAATCCGCTATCCATAATACTGCGAACGATTTGTTTAAAGATTTTGGCGTTTTTCTCAACTAAATCTAAACGTGTTTCGCCTGGCTTTTGTGGTAATCCAGCTGTAATAACTACAAGGTCAGCATCTTTACAATCTTCGTAGCTGCCTTTCCATACTCTAGTTGGAGCTGGGGCGAATGGAACAGCATGACTTAAATCCATTGCTTCCCCTTCAGCTTTTGCTTCATTTACATCGACTAAAACAAATTCTTCAGCTACGGCTTGGTTAATCATGCAGTAAGCATAACTACATCCAACTGCTCCTGTTCCTACTAATACAACACGGTTAATACCTTTTTTCATTTCAAAATTCCTCGCAATTTCATTGGTTTTGTTATGTAAGATAATACGTCTTACTTCTATAGAGTCATATCTAGTTTATTACATTTTATAAAAGATATTCAAGTATTTGAAAATGTATCCGTGCAAATCTGCGAACAAAACATAGGAATTCAGTGAACCGAATATAATTCAGTAAAATCCTTTGTAAAAGGGGAAATGGTATGGGGAACCCATTAACAATGGAAGAAATGCTTCATATTATTCATGCAGGGCTTGTTAAAAAGAATAACCCAAAACGGATTACGATTGCAGGTGCAGGGATTTCTGGATTAGTTGCAGGTTCTTTATTAAAAGAGGCTGGGCACGAAGTAACGATTATAGAAGCAAATAACAGAATAGGTGGCAGAGTGTATACGATTCGGGAACCATTTAGTGTGGGTTTATATTTTAATGCGGGACCGATGAGAATCCCTGACACCCATAAGTTAACCTTAGCGTATATTCATAAATTTAAACTACCTTTAAACCTTTTTATAAATAAAACTTTTGCAGATATCATTTATACGAATAACATTCAAACGAGATTGAATGTGTTTGAAAATGATCCAAGTGTACTTGAATATCCGGTTTTGGATAAAGAAAGAGGAAAAACGGCAGAAGAGCTAATGATTGAGGTATTAGAACCAATACTAAATTATATTAAGAAGGATCCTGATAAAAACTGGCTTATCGTTGAAAAAAAGTATAAAACGTATTCGCTTGGTTCATTTTTAATGGAGTATTATTCAGATGGTGCAATAGATATGATTGGGGTACTTCTTGATATGGAAGCTTATATGGGAATGTCCTTAATTGAAGTATTACGTGAAATGATTTTCTTTACTTCAACAACGAAATATTATGAAATAACTGGTGGAATGGATAAGTTATCGAATGCATTCTTACCACAATTAAGGGAACATATTTTAATGCAGTATAAGGTTGATAAAATTATACAAGAAGATAATAAAGTAATGTTACAAGGAAATCATGAACAAACGTTAGAGCAATTTACAATAACAAGTGATTTTGCTATTATTACAATTCCATTTTCAGCGTTAAGGTTTGTAGAAGTTCAGCCATACTATTTATTCTCTTATTTTAAAAAAAGAGCAATTCGTGAATTAAATTATATTGCTGCAACTAAAATTGCAATAGAGTTTAAAAGTAGATTTTGGGAGAAAGCGGGACAGTGTGGAGGTAAATCTATTACTGATTTACCGATACGTTTTACATACTATCCGAGTTATGGCATTCATACTCCAGGACCAGCTATCGTTATAGCAAGTTATACGTGGGCAGATGAGGCGTTAACATGGGATAGTCTCCCGCAAAGAGATCGTATTCGTTACGCATTAAAAAATTTAGCGGAAATATACGGTGACATCGTCTATAGTGAGTTTGTCACTGGAACATCTTTTAGCTGGAGTAAAAATCCGTATTCTTGCGGTGCATTTACAGCTTTCGAACCAGGCCAAGAGCTCGAGTTATTTCCGTATATTACACCACCATCTGGAAAAGTACACTTTGCAGGAGAGCATACGACATTAACACATGGATGGATGCAAGGGGCAATTGAGTCTGGAGTTAGAGTTGCATATGAAGTAAATGAACAGTGAATCTCTTATATTTACAAATGGTCATTCTTTTAATAAAATGATAAATATAAATCGTAATTATTACGCTTTGAATACATTTGAAGTAAAGAAATGGATGGTCGGTTGAATGAATAAAGTGGAGATTCATATATTAGGTGGTTTTTTAGGTAGTGGAAAATCAACATTATTACAAAATTTATTGTTAGCAGAGAAAAAGAAGAATAGAAAAGTTGCAGTATTAATGAATGAAATTGGTGAATACTCGGTAGATACAGATATTATTGGAAAAGAGAATGTTTTAAGAGAACTTCTTAAAGGATGTATTTGTTGTACATTAAAAGAAGAGCTTGAAATACAATTACATTCGTTATACCAACAAGAAAGACCAGATGTAATTTATATAGAAACGACAGGTGTTGCGCATCCAATTGAAGTGTTAGACGCGTGTGTCTCGCCAATTTTAGCTCCTTTTCTGGAAGTGAAATCAATTGTAGTCGTTTTAGATGCAGTAAGGTGGTTAAACCGAAGTATATTAAGTGCAAATGTACAACAGCTATTGCATGAGCAACTTAAATTTGGTAGTCACATTCTTGTTAATAAAGCAGATTTACTAACAGATGAAGATAAGAACACAGTATTTGAAGAAGTAAAGGCAATAAATGATCATGCGAAAATGTATGAGACAAAGTATTGTAATATATCTTTAAAAGATATAGAAGAAGCAGAATTTCCAAATGATGAGGAACATGAGACACTACATGTCAAACAGCATTTACATATACAAACGATGACATATCAATTTACGAAACCGATTGATCAAGACAAATTATATGAATGGCTTTCGAATTTACCAGATAGTATTTATCGAGTGAAAGGTTTTGTGAAATTCCGTGGAGATAAATACCCTCACCTATTCCAATATTCGTTCGGAGTACCAACTTTATTAGAACAAGACTTCGGTTTCCCGACAAACTTAGTAGTAATAGGAGAAGGACTAGATAAGAAACAATTGGCTGAAGGGTTAGAGAAAGTAGAACTTAACTCTAATTAAGGTGAAAAGACTAACTTAAAAAATAAGTTAGTCTTTTTGTATGATCATTACTGAAATGAAACAGTATTTTCAATTGGATTGCAGAATATATATTGATTGTATGTCCGTTTCCATTACATAGGAAGGTGATTATATATTTGTGCCGAATGTAGAGGGTACTACAAGAGTTTTCCATTATCTATCGAATTAGTTAGTCATGATTACGGACAGGGGATTTTGGCGTGTTTGATTCTATCAGAAAGTAAAGTATGGGGAGGATCACAATGTCGATGAAAAAACGTAAGTGGCTAAAGACAATGTTTACTGGTTGTGTTTTAGGTTCGTTATTAATAACGGCAGCTTGTTCAGGAAAGAAAACAAGTACAGAGGATGAAAAAACGATTAAGGTAGGAGTTCTTGCTTCTTTAACAGGACCGCTAGAATCGTATGGAAAACAAACAGTGAACGGATTTGAATTAGGGTTAGACTATGCAACTGGTGGAACTGGGAAAGTAGATGGGAAAAAGATTAAGTTTGTTGTAGAAGATACAGAAACGAAAGCTGATGTAGCAGTTAAAAAAGCTACGAAGTTATTAGAAGAAGAGAAAGTTGATTTTTTAGTTGGATCGTCTAGTTCAAGTGATACGTTAGCGGTTTTACCACTGGCCGGGGAATATGAAAAGATTATGGTTGTAGAACCGGCAGTTGCGGATAGTATTACCGGGAAGAACTGGAATAAATATATTTTTAGAACTGGAAGAAGTTCCTCACAAGATGCGATTGCAGGAGCAGCGGCAATTGCGAAAAAAGGTGTAAAGATTGCGACATTTGCCCCAGATAACGCTTTTGGTCGTGAAGGGATTGCTGCATTTAAAGCGGGTGCGAAAAAATTAGGTGCGAGCATTGTGAATGAGCAATACGCGGATACAAATTCAACAGATTTTACAGCGAATATTCAAAATATCATTAGTTCAAAACCAGATTATTTATTTATCGTTTGGGCAGGGGCAAATTCACCTTGGAAACAGTTGAAAGATATGAATGTGGAAGCGCAAGGTATTAAAATTTCTACAGGTGCGCCAGATATACCAGCATTAAAAACAATGGATGCATTAGTAGGTATGCAAGGTTTTTCTGTATATTATCACACACTTCCAAAAAATAAAGTGAATGATTGGCTAGTTGAAGAGCATAAAAAACGTTTTAATGGTGTAGTGCCAGATTTGTTTACAGCGGGAGGAATGTCAGCAGCAATTTCTATTGTAGAAGCCTTAAAGAAAACAAAAGGTGATACAGATGTAGATACCTTGATTAAGAAAATGGAAGGAATGGAATTTGATACACCGAAAGGAAAGATGAAGTTTAGAGAGAAGGACCACCAAGCGATGCAGACGCTGTATTCTATCACATTGAAAAAGCAAGATGGTGTTGATTATCCGGTGCCAGTGTTAGAGCGAGAATTAACGATGAAAGAAACAGAACCACCAGTTCAAAATAAATAGACTGAATTTTCTGTTGTTTTTGTATAAAGAGGGGGGACCCTCTTTATACATATTTCCTTCATACTCACGGCTTTAAAGGGAGGGATTTCGTGACACATTTGCTAGAGACGAAAAATCTTAGTGTATCTTTTGGTGAACATCAAGTTATTAAAGATGTAAATTTAACTGTCCAAAAAGGAAAGCTCATTTCTATTATCGGGCCAAATGGTGCGGGGAAGACAACATTATTTAATTTACTAAGTGGACAGATTTCACCTACAACAGGTGAAGTGTATTTTAAAGGGCAAGATATTACAAAACTATCGATTTCAGATCGAACACGCTTAGGAATCGGTCGCTCTTTTCAGCTTACAAACATATTCCCAGAATTAACGGTACTTGAAAATGTCCGTTTAAGTGTTCAATCATTCGTACAAGATTACTATAGTTTTTTCCCGAGTTCAGCAAAATTAAAGCAACAAGTTGGAGAGGCGAGACGTTTCTTAAAAACAGTATTACTTCACGAGAAAGAGAACATATTAGCGAAAGATTTGGCACATGGAGAGAAAAGAAAGCTAGAACTTGCGATGTTATTGGCTTTAAAAACGGATGTGTTATTACTTGATGAGCCGACGGCAGGTATTTCGGTTGAGGAAGTCCCTGCTATATTACAAGTGATTGAAAATATTAAGAAACATCCAGAGAGCACAATTGTACTTATCGAACACAAAATGGATATGATACTAGGTTTGTCAGATCATCTTATCGTTTTATTTCATGGAGAGTTATTAGCTGAAGGATTGCCAGAAGAAATTATGAAAGATGAGCGTGTACAAAGTGCTTATTTAGGGGGATTATATAGTGGCACTATTACAAGTGAATAATATAGAAACGTATTTAGATCAGTTTCATATTTTGCAAGGAGTATCTCTTGCTGTTGAGAAAGGGAAGATTACTGTACTGTTTGGTAGAAATGGGGCAGGGAAAACAACGACATTACGTTCAGTGATGGGATTTCACCGCATTGCAGATGGTGAAATTTATTATGATAGTGCAAAAGTAAGTGGATTACCTACACATTTAATTTCAAGGAAAGGAATAGGGTATGTACCAGAAAATCAAGGTATTTTTCATGATTTGACAGTAGAAGAAACATTCGCTCTTGCTAGGGGAAAAGGTGAGGAAGTAGAAGGGAAAATAGAGTGGATGCTGGAACTATTTCCGGATTTAAAGCAGTTTTGGAATAAGAAAAGTGGGCTCTTGAGCGGAGGGCAAAAGCAAATGTTGGCTATTTCAAGAGCGTTTATTAATAGTGATGGATTATTACTTATTGATGAACCGAGCAAAGGGCTATCCCCGATAATGGTGGAGAAATTAATGGTAGCTATTTTGAAGATGAAAGAGAAAACAACAGTTTTACTTGTTGAGCAAAATTTTATGATGGCCAGTCAAATTGGTGATTATTTTTACATTATGGATAACGGACGAATTGTTCATAACGGTTTTATGAATGAATTAAAAAAGGATAAGGAAATGTGTCATAAATATTTAGGAATCTCTTAACATGAATCCGAGGTGAAAAGGATGGATGTGTTAATCAATTTATTTGTAAATGGGATTTCAACAGGGATGCTCATTTTTTTGTTAGCATCAGGTCTTTCACTTATTTTCGGTCTAATGAGCGTTTTAAACTTTGCACACGGTGGTTTATTTGCATGGGGAGCATTTACAGGTGTTTGGTTATTTAATATGACAGGAAGTTATATATTAGCTTTAGTTGGAGCAGTAGCCATGGGAATGTTCCTAGGATTTATTTTAGAAAGGTTTCTTATTAGACCGGTATATGGAAATCATGTTCGACAGCTGCTCGTTACGCTTGGAGGAATGCTCGTTCTTAGTGAGTGTATTAAAATATTTTGGGGGCCAAACCCTATTAGTGCAAAATTACCGTTATGGTTACAAGGAAGTTTTACATTCGGAGGTATTATATTAATTAAATATCGTCTATTTGTTATTTTGATTGGGATAATTATTTACATCGCACTACTACTATTACTCAAAAAGACGAAGATAGGTCTTATGATCCGTGCAGGTGTAATGGATAAAGAAATGGTTCAAGCGCTTGGTATTAATGTAAAAGCGATATTTTCTTTCGTCTTTTTATTAGGAGCAGGGATGGCAGCTTTGGGAGGATTCTTATTAGCACCGTATTCGGGCGTTATTTTCGCCGAGATGGGCATGCAGTATGCAATTTTAGCTTTTATAGTAGTAATTATCGGTGGATTAGGAAGCGTACAAGGTTCAGCTATTGCTTCTTTAATTGTTGGATTAGCTGGTGCTTTTACAGCGTATTTTATACCGGATTTATCACTTGCAATTAATATGTTAATGTTACTATTTTTCTTAATAGTGAAGCCAACTGGACTTGTTGGTGAAAAGGGGTGAAATGGTGAACAACACATCGGACCGAATTAAAGTATACTTCGGAGTATGTATGCTCATTTGTTTAAGTGTATTTCCGTTCGTAAATGATTCACGGAGCCTGTTAATTTTGTTCACTCAAATCTTCATCTTTGCTATTTTTGCAATGAGTTTTGATGTATTGCTTGGGTATACAGGAATTGTATCGTTCGGTCATTGTATGTTCTTTGGGATAGGAGCATATGGGGTAGCGCTTTTATTTGATCGACAAGGCGTATCAATAACGAACTTTTTAATTGGAATAGTAGCTGCAATTATCGTTTCAGCAATCGTTAGTTATATAATTGGTTTGCTTTCTTTACGATTGAAAAGTCATTTTTATGCAATGTTAACACTTGCTATTTCACAGTTGTTTTTCGTCCTTGCTGAAAAATGGCGTGGGCTCACTCACGGAGGAGATGGTTTTACATTTAGTGTACCAGAAATATTCCGTGATCGTTTTACTTTTTATTATGTATCATTTGTATGTTTATGCTTCATTTTTATTCTATTACGTCTTTTTACAAAGTCTTCTATTGGGAAAGTATTAAAGGCAATTTCACAAAATGAACAACGTGTTGAAGCACTAGGATATAAAGTGCTTCATTATAAAATTATTGCTAGCATTGTTGCAGGAGTAGTAGCTGCGATTAGCGGTGGTTTATTTGTTATTACATTACGTTTTGTTAATACGACTGTATTTTCAATTGAAATGACATTAAATGCATTATTGATGACGATGATTGGTGGGGTTGGAACGTTAATTGGAGCAATTGCAGGGGCTGGAATTATTGAATCACTAAAATATTATTTATCAGAACTAGCGACGGAATATCCGATTTTTGAAAGATGGACGATTATTCTAGGTTTATTGTATATTATCGTGTTACTCGTTTTTCCGAAAGGATTGGTTGGGACGGTTAAGGGACTGAAGAATATGAAACGGAATAAGAAGGAGAAAAGTGCAGAAGTGGAGCAAAATGTGTGAAAAATCAATTGTATAGAATATGAAAATCCCTCTTTTAGATTCATAAAGGAGGGATTTTTTATTAACCAAATAGTTCATCAGGGATTTGTTTGAAAGAGTTTTGATTTGTAAAAAAATGAACAGCTAATTTCTCAACTGGAACATCTTCAATTGGTACCAATTTATCATTTTTAATCGGCAAAAAGGCTATCCCTTTTCCGTCCTGAATAAACTCTTCCATAAGCGAATAAGAATCTAATTGTTGAAGTTGACGCTGAGATAAATTATTTTCTTTTAGAAATTGTATCGTCTTATTTCTAAAAGGACACTTTTTGTCATTACTAACGAAGAAGAGTTCCTTTGAATAGTCAATGATACATTTTTCTTGATCTTTTAGTAAGCCTATAGAAATTGAAGTAGTAAATACTTTTTTAAAACCTGCACCAGAATCATCCTCATAAGTGATGACCATATCAACTTTTTGTTGCTGCAGTAATTTTGGCAAATGACTACTATTTTCTACATATATTTGATAATTCATGAAATTTTCTTTAATACGCTTACTTAAATAATTAGTCAAAATCGATTGTGACGTCGCGATTATATAAGAAGACCCACTTGTTTTAATTTTATCTTTCGCTTCTTCTAATAGAGTTAATATTTGATTCGTGTAATCTAATAAAATGTCACCAGAAGGTAACAAGGAAACACCTTTGTTATCTCTATGTAGTAAAGGCGTTTCTAATTCTTGTTCTAATTTTTTGATTCGCTCAGTTACGTTAGGTTGAACATATCCTAACTCTTTAGCAGCTTTACTAATAGAACCCTCACTGGCCACAGTTTTGAATATAATAAGATCATTTATTTCCATGTATCTCAGCCCCTTATGCACTATCATTATAAATGATACCAAACATAATTTATACCTATTTTACGTTAGCTACTTATCGATTTATCATAATGTATATAAGATTGAAAGCGAGTGATAAACATGATTGGAATGCAATATAAGGTCATTTTGCCAAAGGATTATGACATGGAAATTATTAAGAAAAGGGTAAAGGATAATGGTTATAAAACTGATGGTTTCCAAGCACTAAATTTTAAAGCTTATTTAATTACGGAAACGGAGAAAGACGGGGATTTTTATAACTGCTATGCACCTTTATATATTTGGAATGGTCATGAAGGGATGAATAAATTTATCTTTGAAGGGTATTACGATAACATTTTACAATCTTTTGGATGGCAACAAATAAATATAGGTGTTCCATTAGTGGTTAATCTAAGTGATGATTTTAAGAAATGTAAGTATGTTGTTGAATACGTGGGGAGTATTTCTCAAAAGAATTCATTGATTGAAACTCAATTTAACTTTTTTAATAAGAATGTCCAGAATACAGAAAATTGTAAAGGGAATGTAATAGTGTATAACCCAGATAAGTGGGGATATAGTCAGTTTGAATTTTATGAAGTAAAGCCTGAAATTGAAGAGATAGGGGATATTACATTATATGAGGTTTTACACATTTCACAGTAGATGCGGAATTGAAATAGAAATAAATTATTTATAAAAAATCCATTTTGATTCAAGTAATAATGTTCAAAATGGACTTTTCTTAATTATCTTATGTATATTCAAAACAAATTACTGCTTTTCTTAATTCTTTATTAAAGAATAAGTAAATACGATCGGCACCATAAGCTTGAAAATAATATCCTGTAACAAATCCAACATATGTAAAGGGATGTCCATATTCATCTTTTGGTACATATAGAAGATTCGTAAAGTCAAAAATTTCGTCTTCGTTATCGCAGTCTTCTAATAATTCTTCACCTTCTTCTGTCATAAAACGAACATCATCTAGGATACCATTTACCACAGGATAATTTAATCCCCAGCCATTTGTTTGTTTTTCAGCAAACTCTTGTTCTAATAATTCTACAGATGTTATTTCTTTTCCTAAGCTAGAATAAGGATAAATTTTTTGATTACGTTGAAAATACTCTTTACGAATTTGATAATCTCTTTTATTACTCTCATAGGCTTGTTCTATTATGTCAGAATTATTTTGTTCGATTTCGAAATAATTCCAATCCGCTTCAAATTTATATTTTCCATTAATGACATCGAATCCTAATGTATCTGCTTTCGTAAAATTTGTGTGAAATGGTTTGGTGAAATCACCCACGCAACCATCATGGATTTCTTTTGCTGACACAATATGTACCCATTCGTCCAATTCCGGTTCAATACATTGTAAGTTTATAGAACAAATGGGTAAAAAGTGCTTTTTATGTTGTTCCAAATCATCATAAAATATGTCTTCATATTCAGGGAATGGTTTTATAAATTGTTTAGAAATATGCATGTTCTGCCCACCTTTATATTAGTGATTTGTTTAATTTTATCATTTTATTTTAATTTTTTCTTATTTAAAAATTTATGATACACATAGTTATGGGAATAAAGAGTTCGTAAGTAAGGTGGATGTCTTATTGTTAAAATTTTATTATATGTCGAACAGTTGAGAGATGAAGCAAAGTAAGACTTCATACTTATACATAGCCTTATTACATTCGACACATAACGACAATATGCTGTTCATTTATCTGTTAGTATAATATATAGTTTTTGGGGATTTTTATCATTTTTACATTGGGGGAAGGGAATTTATGTTTAAAAAAATCGCGACAGTCACTTTAGCAGGGACGTTAGCTTTCAGTTTATCGGCATGTGATGAGAAGAAAGAAGTAGCTAAAACTGTATCAAATAATACGAAGGAAGAGCAAAGTAGTGCCAAAAAAGAAAATACGAAGAATGAAGATACAAGAGAATATAATGTTGAAAAAACTACTCAAATTAGAAATCAAAAATTAACAGTCCATAAAGTACAAATAGCACAAGTGGCAGAATATGATAAGCTGGAAAAAGGTAATGAGTTTGTTATTGTTCATGTTACAGTAGAGAATATTGGTAATCAAAAAGTTAGAATTAATCCATTAGATTTTTACCTTGAAAGAGGAGATGGAAGTATCGTGGACCATACATTTTCAACTAGTAATAAAAATATTTTTAAAATTAAAGATGTAGATCCAAACGGTAAGTTAACAGGAGCCATAACATTTGAAGCGAAAAAAGGTGATTCTAATCTTGAATTAATTTATAGACCTGATGTTATGTCTAAAGAGGAAGTAAAAGTAGAACTTAAATGATTTATCCCGTAAGAGCCCCATTGGTGTAAACAAGAGCCTTTTATGCAAACTTATACAAGTTTTACATGAAGACGGTATGCTCAAATGAATTTACGGTACGATAAAAGAAAATAATAGATTAGAAGACGATGTGAATTTCAAACATATTGTTTTGGAAACAAAAAATAAATGCATGATAAGGATTGGCGTTGGAGCTTAATCCTTTTTTTATGGAGATGTAGAGAATGGCAAGTAGACCTAATACTACACGAGTGATGCCTTTAGTTAAGTAAAAGTAAGTTGAGGTATATAAAAAATGTGATTTTCTCTTGCATTACTATCACTTGAGTGGTAAAGTGATAGTAAGATTCACGATAGGAAGTGATCAAGCATGCGTGATAATACGATAGGATCATTAATATGGTTACGTTTAATACGATTTACGAACCAAAGTAATCAAATGTCAAATGAGTTTTTAAAACGTTTTGATTTAACGACAGCTCAATTTGATGTGCTTTTGCAAATACGTACGTATCAACCACTAACACAAATGGAGTTAGCTGAAAAGGTAACTGTTACACAAGGTGGCATTTCTCGAATGTTAACTCGTCTTGAAAAAGAAGGATATATTGTACGAAAACAAGATTGGAAAACGAAAACAATTAGTCTTACAGAGCAAGGAGAAGCAGCTTTAGAGAGAGCATTGCCAGAGCAACTTGCATTTCAATCTTCGTTTTTTGATGATGTATTAAATGAAGAAGAGCAGAAAATATTATACGAGCTAATGACGAAAGTTCATAAGCATAGTGAAAAAAAAGAATTACCGCAAGAGTAATTTTTTTTACACTATCAATTGACTAATCAAGTGAAGGCGTAGGTAATACGGAGATATACCTGACTTACCAACGTTTTTAGAAAAAAACGAATACTACTTTATTAAAGGGGAGAGTAACTATGGAAAAATACCGTATAGATATAAGAAAAGGAATTGAGTTTGGATTATATTCAATTGGTGATCATGTTTTAAATCCACATAATGGGGAGAAAATTACGCCAGAGAAAAGAATTCACGAACTAATTGAAACAGCTAAGTTAGCAGATGAGGCAGGGCTTGATGTGTTTGCTGTCGGTGAAAGTCATCAAACGCATTTTACAACACAAGCTCATACAGTTATTTTAGGAGCTATTGCACAAGCTACGAAAAATATAAAAATTGCAAGTTCAGCAACGATATTAAGTACATCTGACCCAGTTCGAGTATATGAGGATTTCGCTACAATTGACTTGATTTCTAATGGACGTGCAGAAATTGTGGCTGGTCGTGGATCTCGTATTGGGGGATATAGTTTACTTGGTTATGACGTGAATGATTATGAAGAATTATTCGAAGAGAAGATGGATCTTTTATTAAAAATTAATAACGAGGAACATGTAACATGGAATGGACAGTTCAGAGCACCGCTCGCACATGCATCGGTTATTCCGAGAGCGAAAAATAATAACTTACCAATTTGGCGTGCGGTTGGAGGTCCACCAGCTAGTGCAATTAAAGCGGGACGCGCGGGTGTACCAATGATGATAACAACACTTGGTGGTCCAGCAATTAACTTTAAAGTGTCAGTAGATGCTTACCGCGAGGCGGCTGTACAAAGTGGATTTGATTCAGCTAGTTTACCAGTTGCGACAACGAGTTTATTTTATACGGCAAAAAATTCACAAGATGCACTTAGTGAATATTACCCTCACATTAATGCTGGTATGCTTACACTGCGCGGTGGTGGGTATCCGAAACAGCAATTTACAAATGCAATAGATTACCGTGATGCTTTAATGGTTGGTAGCCCACAACAAATCATTGAGAAAATGCTGTACCAATATGAATTATTTGGCCAACAACGCTTTATGGCACAAATTGATTTTGGCGGTGTACCATTTGATAAAATTGAGAAAAATATTGAATTAATTGCTACTGAAATTTTACCAGCCGTTAGAAAACATACAGCAAAATAAATAAAAAAACTGAGAGTCTAATCGACTTTCAGTTTTTTTATTTGTTCTGGAAAAATGACAAAAAAATGAACTTTTAGTCGAGGAAGAGGGAAGTTATTTTCTATTTTTGAATAACATTATTTCGAGTTTGAATTTTAAAAATACATTTTTCTCTTGACAAAAAACAAGCGTTTATCGAGGGTGGTTTCGAGGACATTTTTTCGGGTGAAAGTCAAGTGTATGAAGAGAAAAACGATTGTTTTATAGATATAAAAGTAAGAAGTATATTGAAAAAACACATTTTGCTAATGAGAAAAATCTGATTCAAAAAAATGACAAAAGACATATTTCAGACAAAATGATGTCAATAATACGTCAAAAATAACCTGAATTTACTATGCAGGTATATTATACAATTCGATTAACGAATAAAACACTACAGAAATAGTGAAAAGGTAAAAAATAGCATTACAATAGTTTGAAAAACTGAAACTTCATATTTTTCGACAATACATACAAAATGTTTTTGTCTTTTCGTATTTCTTAATAATTGAGTTTGATAAGATTGCTCAATTAACTTTTATTATAAAAACTATGAAGGAAGTGATTTTAGTATGGAAACGCTCGAATTGGCACGAATACAGTTCGCATCAACAACGATTTTCCATTACTTTTTTGTTCCGCTGTCAATTGGTTTAGCTTTTATTATTGCGATCATGCAAACGTTGTATGTGGTAAAAGGGCAAGAAGTATATAAGAAGATGGCAAAGTTTTGGACGCAATTATTCCTTATTAACTTTGCAGTAGGTGTAGTAACAGGTATTTTACAAGAATTCCAGTTTGGTATGAACTGGTCAACGTATTCACGTTTTGTAGGTGATGTATTTGGTCCATCACTTGCGATTGAAGGATTACTGGCATTTTTCATTGAGTCTACATTCCTGGGTTTATGGGTATTCGGTGAGGATAAATTACCGAAGCGAATTCACTTAATGTGTATTTGGCTCCTTTCAATTGGAACGATGTTATCAGCATTCTGGATTTTAACTGCAAGTGCATTTATGCAGTCACCTGTCGGGTATGAAATGGCAGCTGATGGTCGTGCGCAAATGAATGATTTCTTAGCCATTATTCAAAACCCACAACTATGGGTACAATTCCCGCATACAATTACAGCGGCAATTGCAACAGGTGCATTCTTTATTGCTGGTGTAAGTGCATGGAAAATTACAAAAGGACAAGAAACTGTAGTATTTAAAAAATCTTTCCGAATTTCTATCATTGTTGGAACAATTACAACGGCGCTTGTATTATTCTTCGGTCATGCACAAGCGCAACAATTAATTAAGACACATCCAATGAAGATGGCGGCAGCTGAAGCGCTATGGAATACAAGTGAGGATCCAGCACCATTTACAGTATTTTCGAAAATTGATACAGAGAAGAAAGAAAATTCGTTTGAAATTCAAATCCCTTATATGCTAAGTCTATTATCGTATGATAAGTTTAGCGGTCAAGTTGAAGGGATGAATCAAATTCAAAAACAATATGAGGAAAAATATGGACCTGGAGATTATATTCCTCCAGTGCATACAATGTTTTGGAGTTTTAGAGCGATGGTAATGAGTGGAACATTCATGCTTCTTCTAGGAGCTTACGGATGGTTCTTATCAAGAAAAGATCGTTTAGCGGAAAAAACGTGGTATTTAAAATTAATGGTGTATGCAATTTCTCTTCCATTCATCGGTAATACAGTAGGGTGGATTATGACTGAAATGGGTCGTCAACCTTGGGTTGTATTTGGTGTAATGAAAACAGAAGATGCTGTATCACCAAATGTAACATTCGGTGAAGTATTATTCTCACTTATTTCATTCACATCAATGTATTTAATTATGGGTGGAATTTGTGTGTACTTATTTGTTCGTACTATTAAGGGCCATACGAATAAGAAAACGAAAAAGGATTATCAAAGCCATGATCCATTTGATAAGGAGGAAGAGTATGTTATCTCTTAATGAGTTATGGTTTTTAGTTATTGCAATCTTATTTGTTGGATTCTTCGTACTGGAAGGTTTCGACTTTGGGGTAGGAATGGTTTCGAGGTTTTTAGGAAAGAATGATTTTGAAAAACGAGTTTACTTAAATACAATAGGACCGTTCTGGCACGCGAATGAAGTATGGCTTGTTTGTGCTGGTGGAGCCATGTTTGCGGCATTTCCGCACTGGTATGCAACTTTATTTAGTGGTTTTTATATTCCGTTTGTATTTATGCTTCTTGCTTTAATTTTACGAGGTGTTTCCTTTAAATTTCGTGCGAAAATAGATAATCATAAGTGGAAGAGTGCATGGGATTGGGGGATGTTTATTGGAAGTATGTTACCTCCTATCCTTTGGGGAGTTGCGATTGCAAACTTTATGGTAGGTGTACCTATTGATGAGAGTAAAAATGTTGTAGGTGGATTCTTGCAATTACTTCATCCATTTGCGTTACTTGGAGGAGTAATGTTTCTCCTACTATGTATTGTTCACGGATTACAATTTCTTACGATACGTACAACTGGTAAATTGAGAGAACGTGCACGAATTGCTGCAATAAAAATTGCACCATTTTCATTAATTACACTTCTTGTTTTTGCTGGTGTGGGGTTATGGAAAACCGACATTTTCACTGCTCATGGAACAGAATGGATTATGGTGCCAATCGGAGCTTTTGTAGCACTATTAGTGTCCACTTTATTAAATAAAAGAAGAAGAGATGGTTGGGCTTTCTTTATGACGAGTTTAACAATCATTTTACTAAGTGCGAGTGTATTTATCGGTATGTTCCCACGTGTTATGATTAGCTCTTTAGGAGCAATGAATGATTTGACAATTTACAACGCAGCATCAGGAGCTTATGCATTAAAACTTATGACTTACTTTGCGATTGCTATTTTGCCTTTCGTTATCGGAAGTCAAATATGGAGTTATTATGTATTTAGACAACCTGTTAAGTCAGACAACGATTTGGAGTACTAATGAAAAGAAAAAGAGGACTTCCGTCTTATCCCGGTAGCCGTATTTTATATGTAGCGTTAACGATTATTAGTATTTTAGAAGCTTTTAGTATTATTGCGCAAACAATCTTTTTAGCACGAGCTATTACGTTTTTATTTCATGGAGAGACAGTACAAACAATATTAAGTGAAATTGTTTATTTTGGTATCGCGTTTGCAGCGCGTCATATAGTAGTTCGAACATCACAAATATTAGTGGAACGTTTTGCTGAAAAAACAGGGTCGTTACTGAGAAAACAACTAGTAGAGGCATATTTCACATTAGGTCCAAGGTATGTTCAAACTGTTGGGACTGGTCATCTGGTTACCTTATCAATTGAAGGGATTGAGAAATTTAAAACATATATTGAATTAACGATTCCTAAAATGATTAGAAGTAGCATCGTTCCAGGTCTAATTGTACTATATGTTTTTACGCTAGATATTGAGTCTGGAATCATTTTAGTTGTAACGATTCCTATCGTGATCATATTTATGATTCTTCTCGGATTAGCAGCGCAAAAAATGGCAGATAGTCAGTACGAGATATATCGTGTACTTTCGAACCATTTTGTAGATACGTTAAAAGGTTTAGAAACATTAAAGTATTTAGGGAAAAGTGAACAGCACGAAGGAAAGATTGAAAAAGTAAGTAAAAGGTATAGAAAAGCAACGATGCGTACTTTGCGAGTTGCTTTTCTTTCTTCTTTTGCATTAGATTTCTTTATGAGTTTATCAATTGCGTTTGTGGCAGTTGGATTAGGGATACGTTTAATAGATGGAACGATTATACTATTACCAGCCCTTACAATTTTGATTTTAGCTCCGGAATATTTTCTGCCGATTAAACAAGTGGGAGCAAATTATCATGCGACATTAGATGGACAAATTGTGATGGAGCAAATAGAAGAGATTTTGCAACAACAAAAAGGAATACAAAAGAAAGATTTAAATGAAGATATAGTATGGAATGCCTCTAGTAGCTTGAAATTACAAGACATCAAAGTTAATAATACTGAATCTGAAAAGGCTATATTAGAAGGAATTAATTTTACTTGGGAAGGTAACGGTGCTATTGGTGTTATTGGTGAAAGTGGTGCAGGCAAATCGACGTTAATCGACGTATTAGCAGGTTTTTTATCTCCTTCGAGTGGAAAGATGTTAGTAAATGGTGTAGAAGTTGATGGATCTACTCGTGAAGATTGGCAAAAAAATATCGCTTATATTCCGCAGCAACCTTATATTTTTCCGCTTTCATTAAAGGATAACATTCGTTTTTATGAAACAAATGCAACAGATGAAGAAGTTGAAAGAGTTATTAATGAAGTCGGCCTTCGTTCACTCGTTACATCACTTCCAAATGGGATGCACGAAAGAATTGGAGAAGGTGGACGTATGCTAAGTGGCGGACAAGAACAGCGTGTTGCTATGGCGCGTGCGCTTTTAAGTAAAAAACCAATCATTTTATTAGATGAGCCTACGGCACATCTTGATATTGAAACCGAATTTGAAATAAAGCAAGCGATGTTACGTCTATTTAATGGAAAGTTAGTATTTTTAGCAACCCACCGTCTACATTGGATGAAACAAATGGACCATATTCTTATTTTAAATAAAGGGGAAATGAAAGAAAGTGGGACGTATGAAGAACTTTTAGAGAATGAGACATTACATTTTCATAGGGAAGAGAGGGGAGAGAAATGAGTAACTGGGTTAAACCTTATATAAAACAAAATAAAGGTAGAATGACTTTAACTATTTTCCTTGGTCTTCTTGGAGTTAGTTCAGGAGCGATGTTACTTTTTATTTCAGGTTATTTGATCTCAAAATCTGCCCTTAGACCAGAAAATGTAATGGCTGTATATGTTCCTATTGTTGCAACAAGAGCGTTTAGTATAGGGCAAGCTGTATTTCATTATATAGAGCGCTTAGTCGGACATGATGTCGTACTACGTATATTAGAAAAAATGAGAACGAGGCTATATAGAATAGTAGAACCACAGGCGTTATTTTTCCGTTCTCGATTTCAAACGGGTGATATGTTAGGAGTGTTATCCGAAGATATAGAGCATTTGCAAAACCTATATTTACGTACAATATTTCCTAGCATATTAGCGCTAGTTGTTTATAGTATCTTCGTACTTGTTATCGGTGCATTTGATTTTGTTTTTGCACTTATTGTAGGTTGTATGTTAGCTATTATCGTTTTTCTTCTTCCGATTGTATCATTACTTTTGATGAAGAAACATCATGTTACTTTAAAGCAAGGAAGAAACCGTTTGTATCAACAACTGACAGATGCTGTTTTTGGATTATCTGATTGGCAAGCAAGTGGTCGTAAAGATGAATTTATTAATGAGTATGTAAAACAAAATGATCAGTTGTTAAAAATCGAAAAGAGAGTGAAACGCTGGTATCATATTCGGGACAGTATCATTCAATTAGTAGTAGGTATTGTAGTTATTTCGATGATCATATGGACTGGGAATGAAGCGGCAAGTGAACAAATTGCTCCTACAGTTATCGCAGCTTTCGTATTAATGACTTTATCTGTAACGAACGCGCTTATTCCTATTGCAGATGCCATCGATCGAATACCGTCGTATGTAGAATCTACCCATCGTCTTAATGGCGTAGAAAGTGATAGTGTTTTACATGATGAAACGGATTTGCATGGAGAGAAAGATTATATTGAACCAAAACATGTAGATATTGAACTGAATCACGTATCGTATAGTTATCCAGATAGTAATGAGATTGTATTAAAAGATGTATCATTACAAATAAAAGCAGGGAAGAAAATTGCTATTTTAGGGAGAAGTGGGACAGGGAAATCTACTTTACTAAAATTGTTAACAGGGGCGTTAAGCCCAGTAAATGGCCAAGTTGTACTAAATGGTGAACGAGCTCATACGAATCTTTTATCTAAATATATTTCTGTATTAAATCAAAAGCCGCATTTGTTTGATACGACAATTGGAAATAATGTACGAATTGGCAAACCAGAGGCGACGGATGAAGAGATATGGAAAGCTTTAGAGAAAGCACAATTAGCTTCACATGTTACTTCTCTTCCAGCCGGATTACAAACAAAAATGCATGAAATGGGAAAGCGGTTTTCTGGTGGGGAAAGACAAAGGGTTGCTTTTGCTAGAACTCTTATGCAAGAAACACCAATTATTGTACTTGATGAACCGACTATCGGTTTAGATCCAAAAACAGAATTGTCTTTAATTGAAACAATGTTTTCTGCAACGGAAGAAAAGACGGTTATTTGGATTACGCACCATCTTGTAGGAATAGAACATGTAGACGAAGTTATATTCCTTGATCGTGGCCAAATTGTCATGCAAGGTAGTCATAAACAACTTCTGAAAGAAAATGAAAAGTATCGTAAACTTTATGAGTTAGATAAAGGAATATAATTTGAATAAGCAATAATTGTAAAAATAGCTACGCCTAATGGTGGAGCTATTTTTTTTGTTAGATTGCAGGTGTATATGATTGTTACGAATTAAAAATGAATTTCATATTATACATATAATGGAGGGGATGTACATGAAGGAGCAATATAAAATCATTGTTTTAAGTGATGAATTATCAGGGGATAGGATTCGAAATACGTTAGACAAAAATAAATGTAAAACAATAGTTCATGTTGTGGACGTTTCAGATGTTGTTCGTATAGAAAGTTCTTTTCAATATATAGTCATTTGGAGAGGGGACGCAGAAAAACTTACAAATGACTTGATAAATAGGGGCGTGCAAAGTTCAAAAATTATTAATTTAACAAAATACATGTATGAATGGAAGGATAAATTAATTTCTATCTATCAAATAAATCCGGATCTTATGTCTTTATACATTTCTATGAAAAAAGCAAAGAGTGATCCGACGTATGAATTGTTTGCTACCGGTTTGTCTTATCCGCATTGTGGCATAAGTACGGAGCTTCTCTCAAAAAAATCAATAAAATTAACACTTCCATCGCAAGATCTATACTATGATTATTTAATAGCGTCACAACTTTTATCAAACAATCATTCATTTCAATATTGTTTAATAGGAATAGCCTATTTCTCGTTTTACTTTGATATGTCGTTATCATCTGAATCATATAGAATTCACAAAGTATATTATCCATTGTTTCAAGATGGTCATCATACTGTAGTTCACTCTCCTCTACCCACTGATGGATTCTCCCATCTAAATACTCCGAAACCACTTCTTTCTATTTTTAATTTGCATTTTGAATATATTTTATTAGACGAACTAAAAGATGAATCATTGACGCTGCCTTGGATAAATGCTGAGTGGAATACCACTCCTCTTCACATTCCTTTTGAAGAACACGGGAAAATAAGAGCAACTTCACATGCTAAACTGTCGTACCCTCATACTTTAGTTGAAAATAAAATGATTTTTAAAAAATATTTAGATTTACTGTTAAAAAATGATATAAAGCCACTAATTGTTGTGTTCCCTGTTACTTCACATTATTTCAATTGTAGTAGTAAGAAATTAAAAGAAGATTTTTATAAAGTTATAAATGATTTTCAAACTCAATATTCTTTTCAAATCATAGATCTATTTGATTCGCCATTATTTTGTGACGATGATTTTTATGATAGTGATCATATGAATAAAAAAGGTGCAAATAAAATGTCCGCATTATTAAATATGTTTATTCAGGAACGAAAAGTATGATAATTTGTTTCATGTTTGCATAAAAGTATATAGGCTCCATACAGTTAAAGTAATGTGATTTTTGTGTCGCGTATATAAATAATATGCGAAGAGGTGAGAGAGTTAAAATGAGAACTCGTATTGAAAGAACTGAAGAGGTGGTAGAGCAACTTCCGTTGGTAAGTGTATTAATTCCTACGTATAATCGTCCTCGTTACTTTGAAAAGGCGCTATGTAGTGTGTTAGAACAAACGTACCCTAATATAGAAATTATAGTTGGAGATGACAGCACGAATGATGAAACAGAAAAAGTGTTACAAAAATACTTATGTGATCATTCAAATATTATTTATATAAAAAATAGATCAACTCTCGGACAATTTGAAAATGCGCTAATGTTATTTAATGAAGCGAACGGTGAATATATAAATTTTTTAATGGATGATGATGTATTTCATGTGAATAAAATTGAAAAAATGATGAAGTATTTTTTCGAGGATTTAGATAATGAAATTAAGCTTGTAACATCTCATCGTCAAGTCATTGATGATAAAGGGAAAGAGCTACGACATATTTATTCGACTGTCCGTTTATTTGAAGAGGATACCACTATAGCGGGAACAGAATTAGGAAATAAGGTAATTGTGGATCAAAAAAATTATATTGGAGAACCGACAACAGTTTTATTTCGTAAAAATGATTTACAAGAACCGTTTGGGATTTTTGATAAGAGGCGGTATTTATGTAACGTAGATATAGCTTCATGGTTATCTTTATTAAGTAAAGGAAAAGCTGTATATATAGCAGAGACACTTAGTTACTTTCGATTACATCCAGATCAACAGTTAAATGAATCTAATAAAATGATGGATGGGTTAGAAGATTTTTCACACAGTATTATAGCAGGAGAACAATATGGTTTCTTATCCACTGAAAAAGAGTTAGACAAAGCGATAACTAATTTTCTAGATTATGCAAGAAGGATAGTTCCATCATCAATATTATATACATTAGACTATTACCAAAAAATTAGAGCGAAGAAAATAAACATAGAAAAGAAAAAACAACATATAAATAATAATTCTTCTTTACCGAAAGTAAGTATACTTATTCCTGCATACAATAGACCTTATTACTTGGAATTAGCACTCAACAGCGCTTTGAATCAAACATATGAAAATATTGAAATTATTATTTCTGACGACAGTACAAATAATGAAGTCAATGCTATGATTCAACCGTACTTACGTGAATATGAGTGTATTACATATGTAAAAAATGAAACGCCGTTAGTTGCCGAAAACTTTAATAAGTGTGTAGAACTTGCGAATGGGGACTATATAAACTTTTTATTAGATGATGATTTATTTCATCATGAAAAGATCGAGAGAATGATGAAATACTTTTTGGCGTTAGAAAATATTTCATTTGTGACGTCATATCGTGAACTGATTGATGAGAATGGAGAGATATTACCACCTTCAACATTAAATATGAAAATCGCGAAAGAAACTACACTTTTTGAAGGAAAAGAATTAGGGAATTATATGTTAAAAAACTTGAAAAATGTAGTTGGTGAGCCGACAACTGTTTTGTTTAATCGGAATTTGTTTGACGGGAAGTTTGGATATTTTAAAGGAAAGGCTTATTCTGCTATTAATGACATTGCAACTTGGCTAGATATGATGAGGAAAGGAAAAGTAGTTTATATACATGAACCTCTTAGTTATTTTAGACAGCATAGTGGACAAAATCAAAAACAAATGCATTTTATTTTAATGACAATTGAAGAGTGGATTGAATTAATTATAGATGCATATAATAGTGGGTTTTTAAGCTCCGAAAGTGAGTATAAAGAGAGTTTATCTTATTGTTTAGAAAATGCGGGATTTATAGTTAAGGATGCAGTAAGAAATGGCGAACTAGATCAAATTTATAATGAAAAGATAAAAAAAGGCTTAAACAAGTTAGTTGCTCATATGTTCGAGAAAGAATGTTGTTATTGTCAATATTGCAATCAACAATTTGAAAAATTTTCACCTTGGCCAGCACATTATGATTTTCCGAAATATAAATTTGAAATGTGGAATAAAGATACAGGGATATGTCCAGTTTGTAATTCGATGGATCGTGAAAGATTGTACCGTGCGTACATTGAAACGGAAACGGACTTGTTAAATAGAAACTATACAATGCTTCATATTGCACCTGAAGCAAAGTTAAGAGATTGGTTTAACGAGTATAAAAATATTACGTATGTATGTGGTGACTTAGAACCAAAGGATCCATTAATGAAGGAAATTGATGTTACAAGAATTACATATGATAGTAATACTTTTGATGTAATATTATGTAGCCATGTGTTAGAACACGTTCCTGATGATGACAAAGCAATGCGAGAGTTATATAGAGCGTTAAAGCCAAATGGATGGGGAATTATTCAAGTACCAATCGTAATGAATGTAGATTTTATTATAGAGAATGAATTAATTGTAACACCACAATTGAGGAAATTAGCTTTTGGTCAAGAAGATCATGTGAGAATTTACAATCAATCGGGATTTATTCAACGATTAATGAATGCAGGATTTAAGGTAGAATTATATAACATAGCGGAAAAACAAGGAATGAAAAGTGCTAGGAAATTTGGATTATCTGAAACAGATATGCTCTATATTGTCCGAAAATGATAGGAAGGAATAGATAGATATGGAGAATATTCCTTTTTTACGTGCTTCAACTGTACCTGTAAGTGAGTATTTGGACGAATTGAAGGAAATTGATACATCTCACATATATACGAATTATGGACCTATAAATCAACGTTTTGAGGAAACAATTATGTCGTCATTTTTTCAAAACAGGGGAGCTGTTACAACAGTAGCAAACGCAACGTTAGGGTTAATGGCGGCTATTCAACTAAAGAAAAGAAGAAAGGGAAAGTATGCTCTCATGCCTAGCTTTACATTCCCTGCGACTGCCTTAGCCGCTATTTGGTGTGGATTGGAACCTTACTTTATTGATATTTCAATAGATGATTGGTATATGGATAAAACCGTACTTTTGGATAAGATAGAAGAATTAAAAGAAGAGGTTGCGATTGTTGTCCCGTACGCCACTTTTGGATCATGGATGAACTTAGAAGAATATGAAGAATTAGAGAAGAAGGGGATTCCGGTTGTCGTAGATGCGGCGCCGGGATTTGGATTAATGAATGGAGGGATGCATTACGGTCAAGATTTTAGTGGAATGATCGTATATAGCTTTCATGCAACAAAGCCATTCGGAATTGGTGAAGGAGGGCTCATATATAGTAAAAACGAAGAAGATATACAACGTATTAAAAGAATGGGGAATTTCGGATTTGATAAAAATCGTGAATGTACGATGATGGGGTTTAATTGTAAAATGTCTGAATACGCAGCAGCTATTGGGATTGCGACTATAAAAAAGTGGGATCAAAAATTAAAAGAACGTACCCGTATTTCTGAATGGTATAAACAGTTGTTACAAAATACTGGGTTAATGAAAAAAGGGTGGAAAGTCCAAAAGACAGAAGCAGTTATTCACCAATTTATGCCTATCATTTGTCCAGAAGAAGTTCGCAACATACAAGTAATTGAAGAACTGAAAAAACAGAAAATAGAAGCTAGATTATACTTTTCACCATCTTGCCACCAACAAGTTCTTTTTAAAAACTATAAGTCGACAGATTTAACAAAAACGAATAAAATAGCAAAACGAATCGTAAGTTTACCTTTATGGGAAGGAATGACGAAAGAACTAGTAGAGCAAATTGTAATCTGTTTAGAGCAGAAGGTGGTGTCGGTAGATGAATAGTTTTTATAGTCAAGAAGAACTAAAGGAAATTGGATTTTTATCTGTTGGGAAAAATGTATTGGTTAGTAAAAAAGCAAGTATATATAATCCGAGTGCTATATCAGTTGGCAATCATGTAAGAATTGATGATTTTTGCATTTTAAGTGGTAAAATCACAATTGGAAGTTATTCGCACATATCAGCGTATACAGCGTTATATGGAGGGGAAGTTGGGATTGAAATGCATGATTTTGCAAACATCTCAGCTAAAACAATCGTATATGCAGTACTTGATGATTTCAGTGGAAATACATTAATGGGGCCAACCGTCCCGAATCAATATAGGAATGTGAAAGCAGAAAAAGTTATTTTAAAAAAACATGTGATTATTGGTGCTAATTCTATTATTTTTCCAAATGTAATTGTAGGAGAAGGTACGGCAGTCGGCGCGATGAGTATGGTAAAAGAGAGTTTAGATGATTGGTATATTTACGCTGGAGTTCCCGTAAGGAAAGTAAAACCTCGTCAAAAAAAGATGCTAGAGTTAGAAATTGATTTTTTAAAAAGCATTTATTCTTAACAAAAAAGAATGAATGCTTTTTATTTTTATCCCGCTATTTGCCGATAAAGAGTCGACTTGTGAGGGCTAATTAAAGTTTCACTTTATGATAGAGCAGAGTGTATCTTAACTTATTATGTTTTAAATTTTGCTGACCAAGGCAATACTGAGCCATAGTGAATGTAAAGTTGGAGGGCGAGCGTATATGTTTGATGAGGATGGGATTGTTTTAATTATGGAACCAGCTGATGAAAGAAACTTGAGGAGATTTATTTTTTCAGTGCCAAAGTCAGTGTATGAAAAGAAGGGGCTTACATTACACTATGGAACAGCTATAGGACAAGGGTATATGGATATAATTGAAGATATTATAAGCGTACATATAGAAATAGATGTTGTAACGATAATAGGGCATGTAAGAGGGTAAATAGCTATTTGAAAAAGGTTATAAACAATTTAGCTAGAAGTTATGTATAGAGAAAATTACAGACAATTATAAGGACGAAGGGGGTCTAAAATGAAAATAAAATCAATTGTATTAGTATTCATAGTTTCAATTGGTTTAATGGGATGTTCAATAGTGGAAGAAGGAAAGAACTCCATAGATTATGCTCAAAAGGCGACAGACTATGTAAATGAAATAAGTGCATTTGCAAATGATGCACCAGCATTAGCAGAAAAGGCCGTTAATGATAGCGAGGCTCGAAAAGAATTAGAAACGAAGCTTAGTGAAATTAAACAAGATATACCCGCATTCAATGAATTAACGCCACCTGATGTAGCAAAGGATCTTCATCAACAAATCGTCGGATATAACGAAAAGTTAAATACGTTAATTGATACGGCGAAGACAAAGATAGAAGAAGGCAAAGTGGATGTAGAGCAATTTAAAAACTCTGAGCTTATGCAGACGGTAGATCAAGTTCGAGATTTGAAAGATAAAGTGCAAAATTTAGGTCAATAGTAAAAAGCTCCGTTTGTGATAAACGGAGCTTTTTGTATAAGTGATTACTTAATAAAATACACCACAACACCCATTAAAATGATAGTATTCCCAATTACTTTTCTTTTCGTTACTTTTTCACCTAAAAAATACCAACCGAAAATTAATATGATGATATAACTTAATGATTCTAATGCAGAGACTTGATTTATTGTCAGTCCCTTTAAGGCGATAATATTGAATCCTGCGTTAAGTACAAATAAAGAGTAACCGATGATTACATATGGATTTACATATTCTTTTAATTTAGAATCATATTGCTGTAAAGTAGCCTTTTTTAATAAAATTTGTGAGTAATTGGCCAATACGATTCCAAAGATCAATAACAACATATAACTATTCATCTTTTGTCACCACCACAATTCCGACGATAATAATAGCCGCACCAAGTAAATGATTCCACTGTATCGTATCTCCAAATAGAACTACTGACCAAAGCATTGACCACAGTATAATAATTCCGCGATGTGAATATGCTTTCGATATTTCGAAATGCTTAATTACTTGTTGCCATAAAATTGCATATCCGAATAAAAGTACAACTAGTCCGAAATAAGCAATAAAAAATGAGATGGAAGCAATGGGAAACTTAGCTGCCCATTTCATGTAAACCACAATGATAGAATATATCAAAAAAGCTACATGTAAAAATACGTAATTTTTAATAGTTGGTTTCATTTATTCACTCTCTTTTACATATAAATATATATTTATATCTATCTTTTCCTAATAATAGATATTGGAACGTATTTTGTTTAATCTTTCACATTCCAAATTATATAGTATCATGGCTTTTATTGTAAAACAATAGAAGCTATGCATTCATTTTTTCCAAGGTTCTACAACATGTATCGTTTTATTTGTTGCATCCAACTTTACTTGAATACCGATAGGCATGGTAATCATGGGATGTGTATGACAACAATCGAAGTCAGCTAGAAAAGGAATTCTTTGATTTTGAAGTACTTCTAATAGTATTTCAAAAGGTTTTCGATTTGTACCACAATCATCAAATTGCTCATGTTTTCCAAGAATGATACCTGAAATTTTATCGAATACACCGTTAATTTTAAGTAATGAAAAGCTTCTTTCAATAGTAGCTGCATCTTTTGAACTGTCCTCAATGAAGAGAATGTCGCCTTCTTGAATATGTGGCATATAGGGGCTACCCAAAATTCCTTGTATCGTGTTTAAATTCCCGCCAATAATACGCCCAGTAGCTTTTCCATCAATTACTGAAATCCAATCGTTTGGTCGAAGTTCTTTCTCCTTCGTCTTTTCTTCCCAATTAATAAATTCATCTGACCAAAATAATGGTTGTTTTATATGATAAGGAAGAGAATGATCATGTAGTAAAGTTTCAGCAAAATATTTGTATGTGCAATCAACAAAAGGTTCAAATTCGCCAAAGGAAGGGACGAGAGCTGGTCCATAAAATGTAGGGATTCCTGTTTTGGCGTAAATTGCTAGTAATAAAGCAGTTGCATCTGAATACCCAATCATTATTTTAGGGTTCTTTAGAAAAGCATCATAATCAATATAAGGTAATATTGAATTTGAATTCATCCCACCAATTGTTGACATAATACAAGAAATATTAGGATTTCTTATTAAGACATTTAGCTCCTCAGCACGCTCTTGTATACTACCAGAACGATAAAAATCATATCGACCTGTTAATGAACCTTCTAATATATGAAACCCTTTCTGTTGTAAGTAAGATTTTGCTCGTTCAAATCTTTTTGGAGAAGTGTAGGTTACTGGTGAAGAAGGGGAGTAGATCCCAATTGTGTCTCCGTATTTTAATGATTTTGGAAGTAGCATTTGTATGAATCCCTTCTATTAAATAGTTTATCTCGCTATTTGACGGGTAGCCCGATTGGTGGGGCTGATTAAAGTTTCGCTTTATTTACGAGATTTTATTATTGAATATTCTTACGTTTCAATATTGTAAGTTTAACATAAATAAATTAAAATAATCATTGCTGTATATGAATAAATATACCTTTTACCTTGACTATATAAAGGAATTGTTGTTAAGGTTAAATGTGAGTGTATAAAAGGTTTGCTAAAGGAGTTTTGAAATGAATCGGTTAAAATGGGGAAGGATGACAGTCCTATTAGTTATTATTTTAGGGATATGTTGGTTCTTATTCCAAGGAAATCAAAAGAGCATAGCGAATGTAGAGGGACAACCTTTGCAAGTGGCAGAACTACCTAAAGCAGGATTTACTGAAAAAGTAGTCCCGCCAAAGTACATCCCACCAGAAATTAACGCAAAAGCAGCTATGATTATCGATGCGAGTGATGGAGATATTATTTATCAATATAATGAAAATGAAGCTTTTGCACCGGCTAGTATGTCTAAGATGATGACAGCGTATCTCTTACTAGAGAGTATACATAACGGGAAAGTTCGCTGGGAAGATCCAGTAAAAATGAGTGCGAAGGCGGCACAAACAGAAGGAGCGAGAATCCCAGTACAAGTTAATGACACATTAACTGTTAAAGATTTATATCATGCATTAATGATTGAGTCAGCTAATAATTCGGCTGTGGCTTTAGCAGAACATATGGCAAAATCGGAGAAAGATTTCGTTCAGCTTATGGATGCAAAAGCGAAACAGTTAAAAATGTCGGAACATGCTAAATTTGCAAATGCTTCTGGATTACAAGAGCCAGATGGAAGTGAAACAAAAATGACGGCTGGTGATGTAGCACAATTGGCGTATCATCTTATAAAAGATTATCCGGAAATATTAGAAGTGACTCACTTACGCCAAAGTCAGCTAGCATTTAATAATATTAATGTTATAAGCACAAACGACATGTTAAACAAAAATAATAAAAGTTTATATATAGAAGGAATGGACGGACTAAAGACTGGATTTACAGATAGTGCAGGATACTGTTTTACTGGGACTGCAAAGCAAGGTGATAATCGAATTATTACAGTGGTCATGGGGACATCCAGTAAAACAAAACGTTTTACAGAGACAAATAAGTTAATGTCGTATGCATTTGGATTAGTTAATTAAGTAAGTAAAATACGAATCTAGATCGCTACATAAGTAAGACTGTTTGTTGTTACTAATTTTAGATAACAACAAACAGTCTTTTTATTTTAAAAAGGAAAAAGCTTCTAAATATAAGTGTTATTATTTGAGTTTGTTTGTTGCTGTGATATTATAAAGTTATAAGCTTATTAATAATAAGTTTG
Organism: Bacillus sp. RCC_6_1; assembly: GCF_041360755.1. Taxonomy (NCBI): domain Bacteria; kingdom Bacillati; phylum Bacillota; class Bacilli; order Caryophanales; family Bacillaceae; genus Bacillus; species Bacillus sp. RCC_6_1. The sequence goes on along the minus strand of NZ_JBFUPV010000001.1, from coordinate 512,058 downwards.
AGGGGCGTAATATGATATATACATATAAAATAGCCTCAATTGAAAATTGGAGGGAATTATGATGGCAAAAGATTTTTACTCAGCAATTGAAGACAGAAGATCTATTTATGCAATTAGTAAAGAGCAAGTAGTTTCTGATGAGAAAATTCAAGAAGTGATTTATCATGCTGTAAAACATACACCTTCAGCTTTTAATTCTCAAAGTGCTCGCGTTGTTGTTTTATTAGGAGAACAACATGATAAATTATGGGATATTACGAAAGAAACGTTACGAAAAATTGTACCTGAAAATAACTTTGCACCTACTGAAGAAAAAATGAATGCATTTAAAAGTGGTTATGGAACGGTTTTATATTTTGAAGACAGTGAAGTAGTGGAAAGCCTTCAAGCTAACTTTGCATTATATAAAGATAATTTCCCAACTTGGTCTCAGCAATCATCAGGAATGTTACAATTTGCAATTTGGACAGCTTTAGAAATTGAAGGGTTTGGTGCTACGTTACAGCATTACAATCCGCTAATTGATGAAGAAGTGAGAAAAGAGTGGGATGTTCCAGAGAATTGGAAACTTATTGCGCAAATGCCATTTGGTAAACCGGTAGTACATGCTGGTGAAAAAGAATTCCAACCGCTAGAGGACCGTGTGAAAATTTATAAATAATTTAAAAAGGTGAACAGGAATATAACCTGTTCACCTTTTTTTATACGTAATAAGGGTTTTTTTGTCCGGCATTTTTCATCTGATTTTTTAATTCGTTTTTACGTGTTTCAATAGCTGATACTTTTTGTAATGTTATCATTGAAACGAATTGAATAAAAGCATAGTATAGCTCTATGTTTTTTTGTATTGGATCATCTATTATATTTCTCACAAATATGCCTCCTCTTTTTATTCCAATAAAACTCCGCATTAATGGGCAGCCCGAGTGGTGAGGGTTAATAATTAGCGGAGGATGTATAAAACCCTTCCTGATTAAAGTTTCATTTTATAAGGGAATGAAACTTTAATTAATTCGCTAAAATTCTTGTTTATTAAGATATGTATATAATACTATAAATATCCTATAAATTCCATTATAAGAAAAAGAGAACAGTTGATATAGTGTGTGTTTTCTTTAAAGGAGAAATGGCTTTTGTGAAATAAATCTTACAATTCGTCAAATTATTTCAAAATTGTAGATAGTATAGAAATTTAGTTTTCTAAAAATATTATACTATTGATAAATAGAGTGATTTTTGTCATGATGAAAGTATACTTCATGTAAGGAGCTTTATAAGGAAATACATACTTGAGTTTGTATTAGGTTAATAGAATTTTTTATAATAGATAGAAAAGGGATATTTTATATTAAAATATTAAATAGAATGTCGAATTTTCATGCGATATATAAGAAATTTGAAAAAAACATTGCAAAAACACTGTGTTTAATGATAAAGTTCACATGAAGTTCACACGGATTTCACTTTGTTCATTTAAAATGAACTCTGTGTGAAAAATAAAACTCTTGCTAAAAAATGGAACTGGATGAATATTTTACTTTGATAATATTGTAAAGTATTAAAGTTTTAGTTTTTTTTAAGAGGATAGTAGGGAAAGGAAGTAAAGACAACTTATGAAAAAAGTAATTGCAGGTTTAGCAGCAGCTTCTGTAGCTGGCGTTGCAGTTCCAGGAATGGATTCTGCTCATGCACAAGTTTCAAATGAAGCGCTAAAAGAAATTAATGGACAAACTCAAACTCAAACTCAAACGACTGTAACTGAAACAAAAACTGTAGAAACAACTTCTGAATTAAAATACACAGTAACTGCTGATGTATTAAATGTTCGTTCAGGTGCTGGTACAGGACATAACGTTATTTCTAAAGTAAAATCAGGCCAAGTGCTACAAGTAGTTGGACAAGAAAATGGTTGGTTCAAAGTAAACGTAAATGGTCAAACAGGTTATGTAAGTGGTGACTTCGTAACGACTGGTGGCAAAACAGGAACGACTGTTCAACAAGGAACAGGTACTTACACAGTAAACGTTTCTTCACTTAACGTACGTACAGGCCCAAGTACATCTCATACAGTATTAGGTTCTGTAAACAAAGGTAAAACAGTACAAGTTGTAGGTGAAGTACAAGATTGGTTTAAAATCAACTTCAATGGTGGAACTGGATACGTAAGCAAAGACTTCGTAACAAAAGGTGGTTCTGCTGTATCTAACGAAACACAACAACCAACTACAAACAACAATACTACAACAGTTCAAACTGGTGGTTCTTATGTTGTTAACACTGGTGCCTTAAAAGTACGTACAGGCCCAGCTACATACAACGCTGTAATCGGTGGAGTAACAAATGGTAAAGTATTAAACGTTACTGGTGCTGAAAATGGTTGGTACAAAATTAACCATAACGGCCGCACAGGTTACGTAAGTGCAGACTTCGTTAAGTTTGTAAAAGGCGGAGTAAACAACGTTACAAATAACAATAATGTTACAAATAACGTTCAACAACCAGGTAAAGACGTACAAAAACCAACAACAGGTGGAGATACATCTTCAATCGCTGGATTCGCTAGATCTTTAAATGGTTCACCATACAGAACTGCTGGTACAACACCTGCTGGTTTTGACTGCAGTGGATTCATTCACTACGTATTAAATCAAACTGGTCATAAAGGCGCTCGTCAAACAGTTGCTGGATACTGGAGCTCTAAAACAAAAACTAGCAATCCACAACCAGGTGATTTAGTATACTTCCAAAATACTTATAAATCAGGTCCTTCTCACATGGGTGTTTACTTAGGAAACGGTCAGTTCATTAGTGCAGAAACAGATGCAACTGGTGTACGTATTAGTTCTGTAAGTAACTCTTACTGGAGCAAGCACCTATTAGGTTACACAAAAGCATACTAAGAAAAAGTAGTTTTATATACTTTTCGTATAGAGAAAAGGCTTTCCAAGGAAACTTGGGAAGCCTTTTTATAGTTGAATAAATTGGAAGTTTAATAGTTTTTATTTTAACTTTCCATTTAAAAATCGATCATATAAGTCATGGAAATAGTTAGGACGAAATAAGTTCGCTGCATGTCCCGCTAACGGTATTTCCTTATATAGAACGTTAGGCAAAATAGATTTCAAATCAAATAGACAAGATTTATAGAGATGATCATGCTCTCCCATTACCCATAGTATAGGGTGAGGAAGTGATTTTAATTTAGATTTTAAATCGAATTCTAACCGATGTCGTAATGACTGGGCAATTATGGATGAATGTAATTGTAATCCGAAACGGTAGTAAATATTTCTTGAAATGACTGCGAACGGATTTGCTTTTAATATACCGCTTGGAAAAATAGTATTTGCGTATTGAGAGAGCCATTTAGAGTATTCATCTCCTCGCTTCTCCCAAAAATTTTGAAATACATTATATAAACGAGAAGGGTTATTGTAATGTCCTCCAATATGACAAATACTTAATACTTTTTCTGGATGCATTTGTGCAAAAATTGTAGAGATGTAACAGCCGTAACTTAGCGCACAAATATGTGCTTTTTTAATACCTTCTTGTTCATATAAGTTTAATAATTGATCTACGAGGCGCTGTAATGAAAAGTCGATTGCTTCTCCTTTATCATCACCGTGACCTAATAAGTCATAAGTTATAATGTTGTAGGAGGCAGAAAATCGTTTTTGCTCTTTTTTGAAGGCGCGACGATTACCAACTAATCCATGAATAAAAATAATTGTTTCCTTTTCAGAATGTATATTTGTTTGCAAAAAGGATACTCCTTTCACTAACTGGAGATTTATATCGTGTTTTAAATTATTTATCTATAATTTACATAGAATAATATTAAGTACCAGGTAATAATATCAGATGTTTATATCTGTTGTAAAGATGAGTTTTTATGTATATTTTGTAAAAATAGAAAAAGTGTGTTTACATTCAGTTTACATTTGTATCGTATTCTAATTTTAGAAAGAACAGTTTTGTTTAACGTGAGGAGATGAACAGGAATGGAAGTTAGAAATGAAATAAAGAAAAAAGGGAGTTGGAGGCAGTTTTTACGCCTTATTCAAGATACAAATCCTCCGAAAGGAATTTTAGTTTTTGCGTTGTTAATGAGTTTGCTTTCTACGGGAGCGAGTTTATTTATTCCTATGCTGACAAAAGGATTAGTAGATAATTTTTCGCTTTCTTCAATTAGTGCAGGACAAATTGTTGGGTTAATTGCTTTCTTTGTAATGCAAACTATTGCGGCAGGGTTGTCTATATATTTACTAAATTATATTGGGCAGAAGATTGTAGCGGGACTAAGAGAACGTTTGTGGAAAAAGGTACTTATCTTGCCGGTATCTTATTACGATCAAAATAGAACAGGTGATACGATTAGCCGTATGACGAATGATACAGGTGTTGTGAAAACGTTAATTTCTGAGCATTTGTCAAACTTATTAACAGGTGGTATTTCAATTGTTGGATCGTTAATTGTATTATTTGTTTTAGATTGGAAAATGACTGCGTTACTTTTAACGGTTATTCCGTTGTCTGTGTTAATTTTAGTTCCACTTGGACGAAAAATGTATAAGATTTCAAAAGCGCTTCAAGATGAAACTGCATCTTTTACAAGTGTGTTAACGCAAGTGTTATCAGAAATTCGTTTAGTGAAATCTTCAAATACAGAAAAGAGAGAATATGAAACGGGTAATACAGGTATACAAAAGTTATTACAATTTGGTTTGAAAGAAGGAAAAGTGCAAGCATTAATTTCGCCAGTTATGTCGTTTGTTTTAATGGCACTACTTGTTATTATCGTAGGGTATGGCGGGATGCGAGTTTCTAGCGGTGCATTAACAACCGGTGAACTTGTAGCGTTTATTTTGTATTTAGTTCAAATTGTAATGCCAATGAGTCAATTATCTATGTTCTTTACACAATTCCAAAAGGCAATTGGTGCAACGGAAAGAATTAGTACGATTTTAGAATATGAAGTAGAAGATCATGAAACTGGTGTGAAAGTGACAAATGCTAAGCAACCGATCGTTCTTGAAAATGTACATTTTGAGTATAACGAAGAAGAGCAAGTTTTGAAAAATATTGATTTCACAATTGAATCTGGAAAAGTGACAGCGATTGTAGGACCAAGTGGTAGTGGGAAAACAACGTTATTCTCATTACTGGAACGTTTTTATGAGCCAACTAGTGGCGCCATTAAATTAGGGGAAGAATCAATTACGAGTTATTCATTACAGTCATGGCGACGTCAAATCGGTTACGTATCACAAGATAGTCCGTTAATTGATGGAACAATTCGTGATAATATTTGTTATGGCGTCGAGGGCGAAGTAACGGATGAAGAAATTGAAAAAGTAGCAGCAATGGCATATGTTGATGCATTTATTCATGACTTACCAAACGGTTATGCAACAGAAGTTGGAGAACGCGGTGTGAAGCTTTCTGGGGGACAAAGACAGCGAATTGCCATTGCCCGAGCGTTACTTCGAAATCCGCAAATTCTTATGCTAGATGAGGCGACTTCAAGCTTAGATAGTAAATCTGAGTCTGTCGTTCAAAAAGCGTTAAATAACTTAATGAAAGGCAGAACAACGTTAGTGATTGCGCATAGACTTTCTACTGTTGTAGATGCAGATAAAATTGTCTTTATTGAAAAAGGGAATCTTACAGGTAGTGGTACGCATGATGAATTATTACAGACGCATGATATGTATCGTGAGTTTGCAACGCAACAATTGAAAATTAAAGAGGGTGCATTATAAAATATATTAGATGCTAAGTAGAAAGGAAATGGTTCCTTTGATACCTAAAATTTTAATAGTAGATGACGATCCACACATTAGAGAACTCGTTTCGGTATTTTTAGAACGAGAAGGTTTTCAAACATATGAGGCAATTGATGGAGTAGATGCACTTCAGAAAATGGATGACGTAAAAGTTGATATGGTTATTCTTGATATCATGATGCCAAATATGGATGGATTTGATGTATGTTTTGAATTAAGAAAATACTATGATATCCCGGTTCTGATGCTAACTGCCAAAGGGGAAACATCACAAAAAGTAAAAGGATTTCACCTTGGGACAGATGATTATCTTGTAAAACCATTTGACCCTATAGAATTAGTAGTGAGAGTAAAGGCATTATTGAAACGTTACCAAATTACAGTTTCCCAATCGATTCAAGTTGGAAATGTATTATTAAATCGTAAAACATTCGAAGTTACATCTGGAGAACAAACGGTTACATTACCGTTAAAAGAATTTGAGCTGCTCTTTACTTTAGGGTCTAAATCGGGAAGAACTTGTTCGAGAGAGCAATTAATTGAAGAAATATGGGGATATGATTTTGAAGGGAATGAACGTACACTAGACGTTCATATTAATCGGTTACGTGAGAAGTTTCAAGAAGAGCAGTCGAAATTTAGTATTAAAACAATAAGAGGATTAGGGTATCGCTTAGAGGTAAGTAAATGAGAAAAAGAAAACGAATGAGTAAGTTGAAGATGCTGAAAGTATTTGGAGCGGTATTAGCGCTCTTTTCTTTTCTTACTATAATTTGGTCTATCGCATTTTATGTAGCAACTAGTATATTGAATGCTTTTGACGTAAACGTATCGCCGTTTGTTGCTTTTCTAATTAGTGATACGGTCGGTTTTGTCTTTATTATTCTTATTTGGACATTGATTGGAATATTAATGAGACCAAAACGAGAGGCGATGATTTGGACTATTATTGAACCGATACAAAAAATTGCAAAAGGAGACTTCTCCGTAAAAATAAGAAATGAAGAAAAGTATGATGGTGAAATTGGCGTGCTCGTAAAAAGTATAAATGATATGACAGATGAACTGAATACGATGGAGAAAATGAGACAAGAGTTTGTATCGAATGTTTCTCATGAAATACAGTCACCGTTAACTTCTATAAAAGGATTTGCTAGAGCACTACAAGACGATAATCTTTCTGAGGAAAAAAGAAAGCATTATCTTACCATTATTGAAACTGAAACAACGAGATTATCTAAACTAAGTCAAAATTTACTAAAGCTAACTCTTTTAGAATCAGAAGAGTATACACCAGAAAGAGTGAGCTATCGATTAGATCAACAATTAAAGCAAATTGTGTTAAATAGTGAACCACTCTGGGCTGAAAAAGAAATTGAGTTAGAACTAGATTTAGAAAAAGTATATGTTATTGCTGACCAAGAAAGTATGAGTCAAGTGTGGATTAATTTAATTCATAATAGTATTAAATTTACTCCAAGCGGTGGTACGATTACTATTCAGTTAAAGGAACATGAGACAGTAGTGGAAGTGCGTATCCGTGATTCAGGAATTGGTATATCAGAAGAACAGAAACAACATATTTTTGAGCGTTTTTATAAAGCGGATTCTTCACGAAATCGTGCCTATGGAGGAAGTGGCTTAGGTTTAGCTATTGTAAAGAAAGTACTCGACCTTCATCAAGGAGAGATAAAAGTGGAGAGTGAGGAAGGAAAAGGTACTGAATTTATTGTGCGTATGCCGAATCATGAAGAGAAATAGTGTTAGAAGGAGAACCTTCTAACACTATTTCTCTTTAAAAATGCATTTACCGTTACTGCAATTATATTGAAAAGCTTTTCCTTCGCTTTTCATACTCATACACTCCCCTATGCTGGATTTGTTTTTATTTTACATGAATAATGGTAAAAAAATGAAACTTATAAATAAAAACTTTCTATAGTTACCTACAAGTAACCTACGCACATGAAAGTGCATCATTGCCTTTTTACATAAACATAGATACAATTTTAATATAATACATAACTGAGATGATTAAGGAGTGTTATACTTGGCAGAATTATTACAAGGTAAAAATGCTTTAATTACAGGAGCAGGTAGAGGGATTGGTCGCGCTGTAGCAATCGCATTAGCGAAAGAAGGCGTAAATGTAGGCTTATTAGCTCGTTCAGAAGAAAACTTAAAAGCTGTAGCAAAAGAAGTAGAAGCAGAAGGTGTAAAAGCTGTTATTGCAACTGCTGATGTTTCTTCATGCGAAGAAGTAACAACTGCGATTGAAACGTTAAAAAATGGTTTAGGATCTATCGATATTTTAATTAATAACGCTGGTATTTCTAAATTCGGTAAGTTTTTAGAACTAGACGTTGCTGATTGGGAAAAAATCATTCAAGTAAACTTAATGGGTGTATACTATGCAACTCGTGCAGCTTTACCGAGCATGATTGAACAACAATCTGGTGATATCATTAACATTTCATCTACAGCAGGACAAAAAGGTGCACCTGTAACAAGTGCATATAGTGCTTCTAAATTTGGTGTCCTTGGCTTAACAGAATCGTTAGCGATGGAAGTTCGCAAACATAACATTCGTGTAACAGCTTTAACTCCAAGTACAGTAGCAACTGATATGGCTGTAGATTTAGGATTAACTGATGGAAACCCTGATAAAGTAATGCAAGCAGAAGATATTGCAGAATTTATCGTAGCGCAGCTGAAATTAAATAAACGTACATTTATTAAATCTGCTGGGCTTTGGTCTACTAATCCATAGGAATTAAATTTAACTTTAAAAGAAGGGATATCTATTCTGTAAGGGGTAGATGTCCTTTCTTTATTTTTTGTATTCGAGACAGAATTTTCGGTATAATTAAAAGTGAATGGTAGAAAGCATTGGGAAATTGAAAGGGATGGCAGTTGTAAAAGAGTGATGTAAGGAGGAAAAAGGGATGAAAAAGAAGTTTCAAAAATTATAACATGTATCGTGTATAACGAGATTAGCTCGTGGACCTCCAATATACATAACACTATATTATATATTAAAAAATTGGAGGATATAAGTAGATGAGAACTGAAAAAGAAATGTTAGACGTAATTATAAATATAGCAAAAGAGGATGAAAGAATTCGAGCAGTTATCATGAATGGATCGCGTGTAAATCCAAATGTGAAAAGAGATTGTTTTCAAGACTATGATATTATGTATGTTGTAAATGATATACAATCTTTTACGTCTAATCATAATTGGGTTCATAGATTTGGAGAAATAATGATAGTACAAATGCCAGAAGAAATGTCGTTAGTTCAACCAGATGAAGATGGGAAGTTTCCATATTTAATGCAGTTCATGGATGGGAATCGGATTGATTTAACGCTAGTTCCAGTTGAGTTAATAAAAAAGTTCGTTGGACAAGATAGTTTAAGTAAACTGCTTCTTGATAAAGATAATTGTATGGAAGGATTCCCGCCAGCAAGCGATAAGGATTACTTAATAAAAAAGCCTACAGAAAAAGAGTTTTTGGATTGCTGTAATGAATTTTGGTGGTGTAGTACAAATGTGGCAAAAGGGTTATGGAGAGAGGAACTTTCTTATGCAAAAGGAATGCTTGAAGGACCAGTGCGAGATATGTTCATCGTAATGCTAGAATGGCATATTGGTATGAAAACAGACTTTACAGTTAATACAGGGAAGTTTGGAAAGCATTTCGAGCAATATATTGAAGAAGATATGTGGGAGCAATTTAAAAGGACATTTTCTAATGCTGAATATGAAAACATATGGGAGTCATTCTTTGTCATGAGTGATTTATTTAGGGAAGTGGCGAACGAAATCGCTAACACGTATGAATATCAATATCCGCAAGAAGATGATGATAAAGTGACGAACTATTTAAAACATGTGAAAACTTTGCCAAAAGATAGTACATCAATTTATTAATAATATAAAGCAGTAAGACTGTCCTAATTAAGGACAGTCTTATTTTTGTTTATGAATAACAATTTCTCTAACAAAGTGCAGATGAATCACATATGAAAATTTAGGGAGGTTTTTTATCATGTATTATTTTTATTCGCCACAAATGTTTACTCCATATCAATGGGGACTAGAACGAGATGTTTCGTATGCTTATATGCCATATAACTCACTTTATTATGGAGAATATATAAGCGCATTGCCATACGCATATATCCCTCAAAGCTATGAAGTACAAATGAAAGCAGATGATCGTGGATCGTGGACACCATTTTCATGGGTTGAAAAATATGCGTACGCATTTTCCGGACCGTATAATAAAGCGGAAGTAGCTCTTACATTTGATGATGGACCAGATTTAGAATTTACGCCAAAAATTTTAGATAAGTTAAAACAACATAATGTAAAAGCGACTTTCTTCTTACTTGGTGAAAACGCAGAAAAATTTCCGAACGTAGTAAAGCGTATTGCGAATGAAGGGCATGTAATTGGTAATCATACGTATAGTCATCCGAACTTAGCGAAAGTAAATGAGGATGAGTACCGTAATCAAATTATAAAAACGGAAGAAATATTAAATCGTTTAGCTGGTTATGCACCGAAGTTTATACGTCCGCCATACGGTGAAATACTTGAAAATCAATTAAAATGGGCCACAGAGCAAAATTTTATGATTGTACAGTGGAGTGTTGATACGGTTGATTGGAAAGGTGTGAGTGCTGATACGATTACAAATAATGTGTTAGGGAATTCATTTCCTGGAAGTGTCATCCTCCAACATTCAACACCAGGTGGGCATTTACAAGGATCTGTAGATGCACTAGACAAAATCATTCCGCAGTTAAAAACGAAAGGGGCACGTTTTGTAACACTTCCAAGTATGTTCCAGACATCAAAAGAAAGAAAGTAAATGTGTTATAAATTGGAAAAATAAGGTTTGTGTCGTATAATGAAAGTGTAAGTTAGGGGGGATATAATTGATTTATGCACTAGTAAACATAGGAATAAGCATATTGATTAGTATTATTTTTATACTTGCGGCAATTATTCTTCAAAAGAATCCACCGACCGATATTAATGCGGCATATGGTTATCGTACGAAACGATCTATGAAAAATAAGGAATTATGGGGTGCGGGTAACAGGTATAGTGCAGAAGTGATGAAGCAAAATGGATTCATCATGATGTTAATTGGAAGTGTTATTAGTATACTGTTTAGATACTCCCATACAACGTTAGCTATAATGATCTTTATGCTAGTACTAATCATTCGCTTATTCATACGAGTAGAGAAAAGATTGAAGGCACTTGAGCAATAATGAAAAATAGGACTCCACGCAATATAATGCTAAGAGTCCTATTTTATTTATAAACTATTATTTTTTAATAATTCTTTTCCTTTCTCTATAACAAATTCATAGTATGCAAGATCATACGGATAAATATCTTCAAATGTTATTGTAATTGGTTTATTGTTTAAAACAGAAATAGCTGTAAAAGATGAAATTTCACCATTTAATAGTTGTAGAAAAGAAGTTGCATGTACTTTCATCACATCGTCTACTTCTTCACCTGGTGCGAATGGAAGTGGATTGATGACATTGTGAAAATACATATGACAAAATTCACGATCAGTAAGATTTGAAATTTCATAATCTATTTTAAAGATTCCTTTGTATACTAAATCAGTAGTTTGAAAGGAAAGCCCCAATTCTTCTTCGATTTCACGAAGACCACCAATTTGTACATCTTCATCATGCATAATATGTCCAGCTGAAGTAATATCCCATATAAGTGGAGCTTCTTTTTTATTTTTAGAGCGTAATTGGAAATATAAGAATATATCTTTAGCATCTTTTTCTACAAACCAACAATGAAATGTTTCGTGCCAATCACCGTCACGATGCACTTCATCGCGTAATTTCTTCCCAAGTGTATTTCTTTCAGAATCAAATATTGTTAACCACTCTGTCATTTTAATTCCCCTTTCTGCAAATTTTATTATACAATATTCGTATTGAATTTTGGGAAAATAAAGAAAAAGGGGCGATTATAAGTGGAGATAGAGCGTATGGAAATAAAATCGATTATTTCAACAGAGGAAGAGTTACGGAAAATATTGGGGAAACCAAGTGAGCGAGCATTGAAAAAAGTTATTTCATCATTAGACCACCATTGTGTAGATTTCCTTTCTAAATCTCCTTTTCTAGTATTATCTACTGCAAATAAGTTGGGGGAGTGTGACGCCTCGCCGAGAGGAGACGCACCTGGATTTGTATACGTGCTCAATAATAATAAAATTATCATTCCAGAAAGGCCAGGAAATCGTCGTATAGACTCCATTTTGAATATTATTTCAAATCCACGTGTAGGACTAATCTTTTTTATTCCAGGTCTTGGGGAGACACTTAGAATAAATGGCCGAGCGTATATTACAAACGATGAAGAAATTTTGAAAGAAATGCAGGCGAATGGACGTAATCCGTTGCTTGGAATTGTTGTTGAAATAGAAGAGTGTTACATTCATTGTGCAAAAGCGTTTATTCGTTCGAAGATATGGGATCCAGAATCTTGGTTAAATAAAAAAGAGTTACCTTCAGCAGCAAAAATGTTGTTAGAGCATGCGAAAGTGAATGCTTCAGAAGAAGATGTTGCACGTTCTTTAGAAGAAAGTTATACAAAAAGATTGTATTAAAAATTTTATTGATATAATTTTGTAAGGTGAGTATGTACGGGTTTTAGAATGGGGATTTATCCCGCATTAACGGGCAGTAACACCCCTACCTCAAAATTCAGCGAAAGCAAAGAAGTTAGGTGGGGATCAACTGCCCGTAAAAGCCCGATTGGTGAAGGCTAATAATCAGTGGGGATGAACAAAATCCCCACTGATTAAAGTTTCACTTTATATATGAACCGTTGATTTATAAACTGGAGAAATGACAAAATAGGTAAATTGAGTGGCAGTTGCATAATGCTATTGTGAAATATAATAAAAAATTATTTTGAAAATAGTTAGTAAAAATAGGCTTGCTTTTTAAAAATTTGATAACTATAATAAGTTAACAAATAGACATGAACGAAAAAGTAATGATAAGGACACGAAATCATTTTTACGGTTTACAGAGAGGGAAGCCAAGGGTGTGAGCTTCCTAACACGAGAAATGAT
>NZ_JBFUPV010000001.1:391068-499036 GCF_041360755.1 Bacillus sp. RCC_6_1 | reverse complement strand
ACCTTTGAACTTCAATAGTGAACGAGTAATCTAGTAATTATTGGCGGTATCAGCCGTTATCTGAACTTGAGCAATCTAGAAGGAGATACGTCTAGATTGGAACAAGGGTGGAACCACGAAAACACATTCGTCCCTTTCCTAGGGATGAGTGTGTTTTTTATGGTATAAGAGATTGAAAATTTAAAATAATTAAAAAATAGTATTGATTTTGTTTTTTATGCGAGTATAATGAGTTAACAAATAAACATGAACGAAAAAGTAACGATAAGGACACGAAATCATTTTTACGGTTTACAGAGAGGGAAGCCAAGGGTGTGAGCTTCCTAACACGAGAAATGATTTTACCACCTTTGAACTTCAATAGTGAACGAGTAATCTAGTAATTATTGGCGGTATCAGCCGTTATCTGAACTTGAGCAATCTAGGAGGAAATACGTCTAGATTGGAACAAGGGTGGAACCACGAAAACACATTCGTCCCTTTCCTAGGGATGGGTGTGTTTTTTTACTTTGAAAGGAGGTGCGGTAATATGAAACGATTTATAAGTACGGAAATAACCACCACCTGCATGACAAAAAAGCAGAGTAAGGTGATTTATAGATGTAACAATTAAACTTTTAGGAGGAGATTAGAAGATGAATAACGTTATAAATGTTGGGGTATTAGGTTTAGGTACGGTCGGAAGTGGTGTTGTTCATATTTTGAAAGAACATTATAAAAAAATCGCACTTGATACAGGATACGAAGTGAAAGTGAAAACAGTCGTTGTACGTGATTTGGAAAAAGAACGCGATGTTTGTATTGATGGAATTGCAGTAACAAGTCATGCAGATGAAGTTCTAAATGATTCAAATATTGATATTGTAGTAGAGGTAATGGGCGGAATTGAAGAAGCAAAACAGCATATTGTTAAGGCTTTACGAAATAAAAAACATGTCGTAACAGCAAATAAAGATTTAATGGCTGTATATGGTGCAGAGCTTCTTCAACTGGCGAACGATAATGATTGTGATTTATGTTACGAAGCGAGTGTAGCGGGCGGTATTCCAGTGTTAAGAGGACTAACTGATGGGTTAGCATCAGATCAAATTGAAAAAATAATGGGAATTGTAAATGGTACAACAAATTATATGTTAACAAAAATGAGTCAAAATGGATGGTCTTATGAAGAGGCTTTACAGGAAGCACAAAAATTAGGCTTTGCAGAATCGGATCCGACAGCAGATGTAGATGGACTAGATGCGGCGAGAAAAGTAGCAATTCTTGCAAACTTAGGTTTTTCGATGAATGTTTCATTAGATGATGTGCAAGTAAGAGGGATTCGAAAGGTCGAAAAAGAAGATTTACAAATGGCTGAAAAGTTAGGATTTACTATGAAGTTAATTGGTAAAGCTGAAAAACAAGGACCAGCCATTCATTTAAGTGTAGAACCGACGCTTTTACCGAGCCAGCATCCATTATCAAATGTGAATAATGAATTTAATGCGGTGTATGTCCATGGCCAAGCGGTAGGAGAAGTGATGTTTTATGGACCCGGAGCTGGGAAGTTACCGACTGGTTCTGCTGTAGTAAGTGATATTATTTCAATCGTTAAAAATATGAATCAAGTTCCGAAAAATAAAAGTGCGTTAAAAGAACCAGTTCCTTATGAATTACAAGGTGATGAAGAAGTAGTTTCGAAATATTTCTTACGCATTTCATTACAAGATGAGCCTGGGATGTTACAAAAAATAACAGAATGTTTCGTTAATTATTCTGTAAGTTTAAAAGAGGTTATTCAATTACCTTTAAACCGTGAACTGGCAGAAGTCGTTGTTGTGACACATCGAACTTCCAAGTATCAATTTGAACGAGTTTTAGAAGCGATAGAAGCTGTCGCAAGTGAAATAAACAGTTACTACATTATTGAGGAGGAAAAACAATATGTATAAAGGACTATTAAAACAATATGCGTCTTATTTACCGGTGAATGAAAATACACCTGATGTCAGCTTAATGGAAGGAAACACACCACTTATTCCATTATTAAATATATCAAAACAATTAGGGATTCAGCTATATGGTAAGTACGAAGGAGCGAATCCGACAGGTTCTTTTAAAGATCGTGGTATGGTCATGGCAGTTGCTAAGGCGAAAGAAGAAGGTTCAGAAGCAATCATTTGTGCATCAACAGGTAATACATCAGCGTCAGCTGCAGCATATGCAGCACGTCTTGGGATGAAATGCATTATCGTAATACCAGAAGGAAAGATTGCACATGGAAAATTAGCGCAAGCGGTCGCTTATGGAGCTGAAATTATTTCAATAGAAGGGAATTTCGATGATGCGCTTAAGGCTGTAAGAAATATTGCTGCAGAAGAGCCGATTACGTTAGTAAACTCAGTAAATCCTTATCGAATTGAAGGGCAAAAAACAGCAGCGTTTGAAATTTGTGACCAATTGCAAAATGCACCAGATGTTCTAGCTATCCCTGTTGGGAATGCAGGGAATATTACAGCGTATTGGAAAGGCTTCTGTGAATATGAGAAAGAAAAAGGTTATAAAAAGCCAAGAATTCATGGCTTTGAAGCGGAAGGAGCAGCTGCAATTGTAAAAGGGCATGTAATTGAAGAGCCTGAAACAATTGCAACAGCGATTCGCATCGGTAACCCAGCAAGTTGGTCGTATGCAGTAGAGGCTGCCGAGCAGTCTCGTGGTGAAATAGATATGGTATCAGATGAAGAAATTTTACATGCGTATAGGTTATTAGCAAAAACTGAAGGAGTTTTCGCTGAACCAGGATCAAATGCTTCATTAGCCGGCGTAATTAAACATGTTCAATCTGGGAAAATCAAAAAGGGAGAAACAGTTGTTGCGGTATTAACT
This sequence comes from Bacillus sp. RCC_6_1, assembly GCF_041360755.1. Taxonomy (NCBI): domain Bacteria; kingdom Bacillati; phylum Bacillota; class Bacilli; order Caryophanales; family Bacillaceae; genus Bacillus; species Bacillus sp. RCC_6_1. Next base: position 496,171 of record NZ_JBFUPV010000001.1, on the reverse strand, counting down.
GGAAATGGTTTGAAGGATCCTGATATCGCTATTTCTTCAAATCAACTAGACATCGCAAGTGTGTCAAATGATATAGAACAAATTAAAGATCATATTAAAGGGGTGATTATGTCGTGATACCATTTAGCGTTCGTGTCCCTGCTAGTACGGCGAATGTTGGTCCTGGATTTGATTCAGTTGGAATAGCTTTGTCATTGTATTTAGGTGTGGTGGTTAAAGAAAAAGCTGATAAATGGCAAGTAATCCATTCCTTTGCAGAATCAATTCCGACAGACGATAAAAATTTAATCGTTAGCACGGCATGTAAAGTATGTCCTTCTATATCACCCCATATAATAGAAGTTACTAGTAATATCCCATTAACGAGAGGGCTAGGAAGTAGTGCATCAGCGATTGTAGCTGGGATAGAGCTTGCGAATCAACTAGGCAATTTGAACTTAACTGCTGATCAAAAAGTTCAAATTGCTACAAATTTTGAAGGACATCCTGATAATGTTGCTGCTTCTATATTAGGTGGAACTGTAATTGGAGCACTTGATGGAAAGGATGTTTCCGTCGTAAGAATTGAGAGCAAGGAATTGGGTGTAATTTCTCTCATTCCGAATGCAGAATTAAATACAGATGAAAGTCGATCTGTATTACCAAAGATGTTTCCGTTTCATGAGGCAGTTAAAGCTAGTGCGATAAGTAACGTATTAGTAGCTGCATTATGTCAAAAGCGGTGGGAAGTTGTAGGTGAAATGATGGAGAGAGACCATTTTCACGAGCCATATCGTTTAGAACTCGTACCGTTATTACCATCTATTCGTAAATGCGCAAAAGAATTTGGTGCGTACGGCACAGCACTTAGCGGTGCGGGACCATCTATTTTTATATTAACACCATATGAGAAACGTCAAGAAATCGCTGAGCAATTAGCGAGAGTATTTACAGATATGAAAGTATGTGAGCTTGAAATCGACCATAAAGGTATTATTGTAAATAAGGAAGAGCATATTGGATCGTAAAGAAAGCTGGCATGGCTAGCTTTCTTTACGTTGCAAACCTATTTTAAATTAGGTTTTTTCGGAAAAATATAAAACAAATGTTGATTTTGAATAATGGAAGTAAAGAGTGCATTCATTTTGGAGGTGATTAAATGAATAAAGAGTCACCAGAAGAAAAAAGAGAGCGTATGAGACAAAGTGAATTAAAAAGTAATCCTACGGGTTCTTTACGTGACGGACTCAATAGAGCGGAAACGGGTAGTCCAGTTGATATAGCAGGCGGTATGAATTGGAAAGGTACAGGAATAATCATTTTAGTACTACTTTTAGGATACATTGTATACACTTATTTTTTCAGTTGAAGAATGCTTGTTAAAATTTTGATTTGTTTAGTTTCATAATTGTTGAGAAAAAATGCAGTTACTGTATTACATATCTTCTAAGCGAATTATAGTTGTTCATATCAACTTTTAATACTCCAAACAGAGCTAGCAAAATGCTAGCTCTATTATTTTTTGCCACATTCCTGTAACAAAGCATCTGTATATTCATTGGTGGAGGTGCAGAGGATGAAAAAAATGATAGCGATATGTCTTCTTACAACTATGTCGTTTTCGACTTTAGTCGGTTGTGACGTAAAAGGTAGTAATGCTGTACAAGAGTCTAAAATAAAGAAAGCGACGTATAAAGATTTTACTTATGATGTAAATCCAGAAACATTCACATTAACTGTAGAACATGAGGGGGTAAAGGAACAGGCATCACAACCCCTACCGAAAATGAAGGTATCGAATGTAAAAAAAGAAAAGGATCGTACATCGTGGGAATATCCAGATCAAAAAGTAAAAATAAAATTAGAAAAGAAAAAAGACCACTTAAACATTGAAGTGGAATCGACTGGTGCAGAAAGCTTTACATGGCCGAAAGTAGAAGCTGAAAATTATACACTTCCGTTATGGGAGGGTAAGCAAATTCCGAGCAATGATGAGAATTGGAAGAAGTTTTTAAAGGATGATGCATATTCATTTGCTGAATCATTTTCTATGAAGTTTTTCGCATTAAATGGTTCGAAATATTCAATTGTATATATTGCAACGAATATGTTTAATAATGAATTGAAATTTCATTCGGATCCGAAAATAGGATTTGATTTTACACATGAATTTCCGAGCATAAATAAAAATAAAACATATGGATTTCAATTATATGTGACAAATAATGATGCGGTAAGCATTGCTAAACTGTATAAGGATGATATTGTTCGAAAAGGTGAATTTAAAACATTACAAGAAAAGGCTAGAAAAAATAAAGAAATCGAAAAGTTATATGGAGCGGCGCATTTTTATTTTTGGAATCAAAATGGTTTATTAGAAAATAATATAAATTGGCCAAAACTAAGGGAGCAAATAAATAGCCCGCTGTTTAGTCATATAAAAGAACTTATTCAAAAGAATAGTTCCGAGCCTGGGGAACTGAATGTATTGGATCAAGTAAGTAAACAAGATTTCATTGATAAGTATCAAAAAAATGTTATTTTACGTTATATAAACGAAGTATTATCGATGAAGGAATTTTATAAAGAGGATATTTTTCAAAACGTTAATCAGGAAGCTAGTGTGCTATTAAAGAAAGGTGTAGGTCACTTAACGAATACAGAATTGTATAGCTTAAATAAGCATTTATTAAAGTCGCTACTTGGTGATGCGGTTGAAGAGGTAAGTAAATGGGGTAATGCAGATGGAACGGATATATTAAAGGAAATGAAAGAGGCAGGAATAGAAAAAGCGTGGATTGGTCTGCCGAACTGGGAACAAGGATTTATGCAACCTAATTTCGTGACAAAAGCTAAGGAAATGGGGTATTTAGTTGGTCCGTATGATTCGTATCATTCCATTCACGAAAAAAGTGATGAAAATTGGAACACAGCATCCTTTAATGACCCGTCATTATACGAAGAGGCTACTGTAACGAAGAAAAACGGAGAAAAGGTGCAAGGCTTTTTAGGAAGAGGTCGCAAGTTAAATCCGACTTTATCGCTGCCTAGTGTAAAGGAACGCATGAATGATATATTACAAAATGGTCCTAAATATAATTCATGGTTTATTGATTGTGATGCGACAGGTGAAATTTACGATGACTATTCAGCGAAACATATAACGACGCAAGAGCAAGATTTAAAAGCACGTTTAAAACGAATGGACTACATTGCGCAAGAAAAGGGTATGGTCGTTGGTTCTGAAGGCGGAAATGATTTTGCTAGTAGTACGATTGCATTTGCACACGGAATTGAAACACCTGTTATTAAATGGGACGATGAAGATATGCGGAAAAATAAAACAAGTCCGTATTATGTCGGTGGATATTGGTCACCAAATCAAAATGTGCCTGAAAAATATGCAAAACAAGTACCATTGAAAGAAGAATATAAACAAGTATATTTAAACCCAGTATATTCGGTACCATTATATAAATTAGTATACAATGATTCCGTTATTACAACGCATCATTGGGAATGGGGAAGTTTAAAGGTAAAAGATGAAGTTGGAAATCGAATGCTGTCTGAATTATTGTATAATGTTCCTCCGTTGTACCATTTAGATGAAGTAGAGTGGAATAAGCATAAAAAAGAAATTACAGAGCATCTAAAAGTTTGGAATGAAGTTCATGAAAAAGCAGTAAAAGAAGAGATGACGAATTTTGCGTATTTGTCAGAAGATAAGCTAGTACAATCTGTTTCTTATGGAAAAGATATTAAAATCATTGTGAACTTCTCAAATGAAGACATGGAAGTAGAAAAAACGAAAATAAAAGCAAAGTCGGCTTACATTGATAATCAGGGGAAGAAAAGTGTGTATACGCCGTTTGAGAAATAATAAAGTTAAATATACTGTATTCATAGAGATTTTATAATTAGCTGGATTCTTTATTCATATCGTTTGTTAGGAAAAAGACATTCTAATTTAAAATGAAAGAGTTAATAAATTTGTAAATCCGTATGTTGCGAAGTGTTAAATTTTTGAAATTGGTAAATAGTGACTTGCCAAAAATAAGTACGAGAGTATAATGTGAAATGGAATACGTATTGGGTTTAAGTAGTAACCTTACAAAATTGTAAGGTTAGTGAAAGGAAATTCAATATGAAGATAAATAGACTTACATTATACTTGGTAAAGAGAAAGAGAGGCGAATGGGTATGAGCTCTGAATTAGAACAAAATACGAGAAGTAATAAAAAGCGTTCTAAAAGAAAGTCAATAAAATGGTTCATATTAATTCCATTTTTCCTACTTATTTTTGGAGGAGTAGGATATGGTTCGTTTATATATAATAAAGCAAAAGCTGTTGTAAATGATGCGTATGCAAAAATTGATAAGTCATCAAAGCGTGATAAAGAAGTTGAACCTTTAAAGGATAATATTTCAATATTAATCATGGGTGTAGATGGAAGTGAAATGAGAAAAAGCCAATATGGCGAAGCAGTTCGAACAGATGCACTTTTATTAGCAACAATTAATAAAGATGATAAGTCTGTTAAGCTAGTAAGTATTCCACGTGATTCACGTGTTTACATTCCAACTAGAAAAAAATTAGATAAAATTACTCATGCTCACGTATTTGGTGGCGTAGAAAGCACACGTGATACGGTGGAAAGATTTTTAAATGTCCCTGTTGATTATTATGTGAAGTTTAACTTTGAATCATTCGTACAAATTGTCGATTCAATTGGTGGTATTGATATTGATGTACCAGTTACTTTCACTGAACAAGATAGTAAAGACCAAGCTGGTATGATCCATTTAGAAAAAGGTTACCAACATTTAAATGGAGAACAAGCACTTGCACTTGCAAGAACGCGTAAAATTGATAGTGACGCAATGCGTGGACAGAGACAGCAACTTGTAATAGAAGCAATTGCTAAAAAAGCGATGTCTGTTCAATCAATTAGCAAAATGGGCTCTTTACTGGATGCGGTTGATAAAAATATGAAAACGAACTTAACATTTGACGATATGCTGGCCATTACAAAAAATATGGCAGGATCTAATTTGGAAATGGAAAAAATGCAAATAGAAGGTACAGATAAACGTATCGGTGGTATTTATTATTACATTCCAAATGAAAAAAATGTAAAAGACATTTCCAAAAAATTAAATGATCATTTAGGTGTAACGCCAAAATCAGTCCGAAACGAATAATAAAAAAAGATTGGCTTTTGCCAATCTTTTTTTATGGGAATGTATTTGTAACTTTTCTGTAACGATTTTTTAGTTTAGAAAAATTATACTCATATGTATGAGTATAATGGATAGGTAAAAAAGTAAAAGGACATATTCAAAATTTGTGGTAAGGAAAGATATCATATGCAGAAATGGTTAAGCATGATGGGAATTATCTTTATATTGACTGGATGTAAAATGTCTGAGGCTCCAACAAGTCTAATGGAAGCTCCTACAAATGAAAAATGGATTAATGAATTAAAGGAACAAATTGATAAAGATTTACCTGTTAATTATCGCTTACTTACTCCAATGTCTAACAAAGATAAACAGATGATTTGGTCAATGAATTTTAAACAAGATAATAAGAAAGAAGCCATCTTATTTTATAAATTGCCGAATGAAGATCATAGCGTATATTTAGCCGTATATGAAGAAATCGGAAATGGCTGGAGAATAAAGTCCACACATAAATTTGATGGAGGAGATGTAGATATCGTTGAAGTCGGTGATTTTACAGGGAACGGGAAGAGAGAGTTGTTAATCGGAATCTCTGTAAATCGTGAATCGTTAGAACATGTTATGTATGTTTTTTCGGAAGAAAATGAAGAGATGAAGGAAATATATAATCGAAGTTATACGAAGTTATTCATAGAGGATCTAAATGAAAATGGACTGAAAGATATAAGCCTTGTTACATTTGAAAAAGATGAGAAGCTGACAGTTGAGTTCATGGAACAATTTAAGACTTTATCTGAAGTGTCATACGATCCATTTATAAATAGTATTCAAAGAATACAAATGGGTCGTATATCTAAATCACTAAAGGCGGTAGTAATTGATGCAGGAGTTGGCGCTCATTCAGGTATAACTTATGTAGCAAAATTTGATCAGGATCATTATGAAGTATTACCTATAGATGGGAAAGAAGATTTATTTAATGAATATGTTGTAGAAAGTAAAGATGTTAATGAAGACGGCATTATTGAATTTGTTCGTACTGTACGTCCAAAAGGTTGGGAGGATAAATCACATGGCGATAGTCCGCTTTTTGAACGTTACATACAGTGGAGTGAATCTGGAATTAAACCAATTGAAGAACGATATATAGATATAGAAAAAGGATATTATGTGAAAATTCCTAAAGAGTTAATAGGGAAAATTACAATACCAGATCAGCAAAAAGAATCAAATTCTCAAAAGTTTTTGGATACAAGAACAAATGAAATATGGCTTGAAGTTCATATTTTTAAGCGGAAAGAATGGTTCAATATAAAAGGCTACAGCGCAGCAATTAAAACAGCTTCTCACGTATATGCAGTACCGAAGCAATCGAAATTTGAAAAAGTGAAAGAATATATAAAACCGCTAGCGGATTATCAACAAGAGTAGGAGGTGGGAATTATGTCAAAAATTTTAGTTTTAGAAGATGAATTAACAATCCGTAGCTTTATTGTTTTAAATTTAAAACGTGCTGGATTTTATGTAATAGAAGCTACTACTGGAGAAGAAGCGTTACAGATTTTGAGTGAACAAACTGTTGATATAGCACTGCTGGATGTTATGTTACCGGGAATTGATGGTTTAGAAGTTTGTAAGGCTATCAGGAAAGAAAATGAAAAAATGGGTATTATTATGTTAACCGCACGTGTACAAGATGAAGATAAGGTGCAAGGACTAGGAATAGGGGCAGATGATTATATTGCAAAACCGTTTAGTCCAGTAGTATTAACTGCACGTATACAGTCTTTATTAAGAAGAATAGAAGTACATGAAGAAAAAACGAATATTGTTACGTCAGGTCCATTTTCGTTAAATATTATAGAAGAAAGATTGTATAAAGATGGACAATTAGTCGATTTAACACCTACAGAGTATATGATATTACAGTATTTAATGAATCAGGCTTCAAAGCCAGTTTCGCGTGATGAAATTTTAAATATGATTTGGGGAACCAATTACGTAGGTGAAACGAAAGTAGTAGATGTAAATATGAGACGGTTACGTCAAAAAATAGAATGTAATCCATCAGAACCTGAATTTATTCTTACGGTGTGGGGAAAAGGATATGTGTGGAAGGAAAGTATAAGATGAAACGGAAAGTGACTCTATATTTTATGACGGTCATTACACTTATGCTTGTATTATTTGAAGTTGTATTTTCAGTTTCAATTTATCGATACTATTATAATGGTATTGTGCAATATATAGAGTCTCATGCGAAAACGAGTACACGTTTTTTTTCAGAATACAATTCACTATACTTTATTCGATTACAAGAATATAGTGGTGACATAATTAGTAGCTTTCAATTAGAAGGAACAGAATTACAGTTAATTGATCGTCACGGCTCGGTTATACAATCTTCAAGTGGTGAAAAGGTAGAAGGTAAAGTGAATATTCCACAATCATTATTAGAAGGTGAAATGTATAATCAAGTTACTACGAAAGGTAATAAAAAACAACTAGAGGTGCTAAGCCCACTTATACATCAAGGACAAACTATTGGTGTTTTAAAATACACGACTGCTTTAACAAATGTAAATAAAAAGATTATTGAAATTATTACGTTTACTATTTCTGTAGGTATTGTTATTTCAGGAGTTGCCTTCTTAATTAGTAGACGTTTGGCAAATTCATTTGTTGAGCCAATTGAATCCATTATTCAAGCCTCTTCACAAATTGCAGAAGGCACATTAAAGCAAAAAATTAAAGAAGATTATCCTGGAGAATTAGGTGACTTGGCACATAGTTTAAATTATATGGCCTATAAAATAGATAAGGCTGAGCAGATGAAAAATGAATTCATTGCTTCTATTTCGCACGAAATACGAACGCCTTTAACAGGAATTAAAGGTTGGAGTGAGACGTTAAAAACAGTAGATCATTTAACAGAAGAAGAAATAAAGCAAGGTATGGGCATTATTTCAGGTGAGACAGATAGGTTGATTCATTTAGTAGAAGAATTGCTAGATTTTTCAAGATTACAATCAAATCATTTTAATTTATATAAACAAAAGGTGCAATTGTACGATATACTAGAGGAGACGATTTGGCAATTAACTCCTAAATCGGAAGAGAAGGAAATTCAATTTATTACTACTATAGACCGAATTGAATTGATGGGAGATCGAAATAGGCTAAAGCAAGTTTTCTTGAATATTGTTCAAAATGCAATTAAGTATTCACATGAAAAAAGCACAATACACATTGAAGCGACTAAAATAGAAGGACAAGCAGTGATTAAGGTAAGAGACGAAGGGATTGGAATTGCTAAAGAACATTTACCATATATTGAGCAATCATTTTACCAAATTAATAATCATGCTGCAGGTGCAGGTATTGGTTTAGCTATCGTTAAAAAAATGGTAGAGCTTCATGGCGGTGCGCTTAGTGTTACAAGCAAAGAAGGAATAGGAACAACAATTTTGATAAAACTCCCATTATAATACAAATAAAATCTATTTATATGGTGAAATAAAAATAAATAGATGTATAATTATATTGGGCGATTTATATATAAGATTAATAGGGAGAGGAATTCGATAGAATGGAAAAAGCTTTAAAAATTAAACAAATAGTAGTCGTTTTAATAGCGATTGCCGCAGTAGCTATTGGGTATTACATGTTTCAATCAATTACTTCACCAGCAAAAGCTGTTGCGAAACAAGAAAATGTAGTGCAGCTTGCAAGTGAACAGCCGAAAGTTGAAATGAATAAAACGGCACCAAGTCGTTTTAATGGAAAAGAAAGAAAAGTTGCTTATCTTACATTTGACGATGGGCCAGGGAAATATACGGCTGAATTATTAAATACGCTAAAACAACATGATGCGAAGGCGACGTTCTTTTTAATTGGAGCGAATGTAAAAGAATTTCCTGATTTAGTGAAACGTGAAAATGCTGAGGGTCATTATGTAGGCATGCATAGTATGACACATAATTTCGCAAAGTTATATAAAAATGGCGAGTATGTAAATGAGATGAAAGAAGATCAAGGTTTAATCGCTAATATTATTGGGAAATCACCTAAATTAACACGTCCTCCATATGGTTCGATGCCTGGATTAAATGAAGGTCTTCGAAATAAAGTGGTAGAAGGCGGATTTAAAGTATGGGATTGGACAATTGATTCATTAGATTGGAGATACAATAAAATGCCAGTTGATGCAGCTGCAGCACAAATTGCTCAAAATGTATTAACAAACGCAACAAAACCACAAGAAGTAATTTTAATGCATGATATTCACCCGCAATCAGTTGCTGCTGTGCCAGCAATTTTAAAAGGGCTAAAAGAAAAAGGTTATGAGTTCGAAGCTTATCATGAAGAAAGTCACTTCCCAGTGAACTTCTGGCATGATAACCGTATGTAATGGAGGAATGAACGTTGAAGTATGGAAAAGTAGCAGTAGTTGGAGCATTATCAGTAGGACTTTTAACAGGTTGTTTCGGTGAAAAGCCAGAAGAAAATCTATATACAGCTTTTGAAACAGCAGCAACACAAGAAAAATCTTTAGTGGATGAAGCAAAAAAATTAGAGCAGTTAGAGAAACAAGGGCAAGAATTATATGCTCAAATTTTGCAAGAAGGTAAAGATCATAATGAAGCAGTTGTGAAGAAAATAGAGCAAGCTACTGCAAATGTAGATGATCGTGAAAAAGTATTGAAAAGTGAGAAAGAAATGCTAGAAAAAGCACAGAAGGAAACGAAATCTGTTCAAAGTAATATAGAGAAGATTGAAGATAAGAAGTTACAAAAACAAGCAAAAGCAGTAGAAGAGTCGTATAAGAATCGTTATGATGCATTCCAAAAGATGAATGAAAATTACACGAAAGTGTTAGCGACTGAAAAAGAACTGTATGAAAAATTAAAAGTAAAAGAAACGAAATTAAAAGAAATCGGTGAAAAAGTTAAAACTGTTAATGAATTAAATGTGGAAGCACAAAAGTCGAAAGAGCAGTTTAACAAATTTACAAAAGAGTATAATGACAGTAAATTAGCATTCTACAAAGATGCAGAAATTAAGATTAAAGATCAGAAATAAAGAAGAATCTAAAGTGTAATAAAAAGCCGGAGAAACATCGTTATAAATGTTTTTTCGGTTTTTTACGTTAAATGAATAGAAAAGACTGGAATTGATATCATAAAAGAGTTATAGTGAGTTATTCTAAGGGAAACATTGTAAAGTAAGGAGAATGGGAATATGTCATATGAATTTTTACTCAAATTAGGTTTAGCACTCTTTTTAGGATTATTCATCGGGATAGATAGGCAGCTAAAGAATAAACCACTGGGTGTGAAAACAAGTATGGTTATTTCTGTAGCAAGTTGTTTAATTACGATGGTTTCAATTGAATCTGTGCATGTATATTCTGTTCCAGGACATACAAATATGGATCCGATGCGACTGGCCGCTCAAATTGTTAGTGGAATTGGTTTTCTTGGCGCAGGTGTCATTTTACGAAGAAGTAATGACGTTATTTCTGGATTAACAACAGCTTCTATGGTGTGGGCTGCTTCAGCTTTAGGGATCGCAATTGGTGCAGGATTTTATTTACAAGCGACAGTTGCTATGGTTTTAATTATTTTAGCGATTAATGTACTTCCGCAACTTGTGAAAATTGCAGGACCGTATTCATTAAGACAAAAGGATTTATCTATAAAAATTACTGTTAAAGAGCATCATGAGTTAGATGGTATATTTAAGCAAATTAAAAATTTAGGCATGCATGTGAAACGCGTGAAAATTAAAGATATAGATAGTGGAGCATTTCAGCAACTGGAGATGGTTATTTTAGCTCCAGAAGATTTATATACAACAGAGTTATATAGTTCCCTGAAAGAGATTGATCGAGTAGTTTCAGTTGAAGTGGAAAGTAGATAATTGTGATAAAAAAGAGTGAAGTTCAAATTCACTCTTTTTTATTTGGATTTTTAAGGAATGAAATTGATATAATGATGAGTAATAAGGGGGGAGAAATGATGGGAATACATATTAGAAGAGCAATAAAGGATGATATACCAGGTATAGCAAAGGTGCATGTTGATAGTTGGAAGACAGCGTATAAAGGGATATTTGCTGACGAAATTCTAGATAATATAGCATATGAGAAACGAGAAAAACAATGGGAAGATATTTTTCAAAAAGAAGGTAATCATCAATTTAGATTTGTAGCAGAGAATTTAAATGGAGAAATAGTTGGATTCATCGATGGGGGAGTAGAAAGAACTGGTACATATAATTGTGATGGAGAATTATATGCAATCTACCTTTTACAACAGTATCAAGGAATGAAAATAGGACAAAAGTTATTTCAAGCTTTATTATCGGATTGTATAAACAATGATATGCAATCACTTTTAGTTTGGGTTGTTACGAATAATCCTTCTAAAAAGTTTTATGAAAAATTTAACCCTGAAAAAATTGATACGAAATTTTTAGAGAGAGTAAGGGTAGAAGAAACAGCGTATTGTTGGAGAGATTTAAATTTGTTACAAAAACAAACAGCTATATAGATTTATACATATAATAATATTATGTAAACATATCATAGGGAAAGGTATACCTCATTTGGTGTACCTTTTTATTAATCCATCAAAAAATGGATTAATAAAAAATAGTAGGTAATTAGTTTGAAAGCAAGAAATTTTCTAGTGTACTTTTAACTAGATTAAAGAAAAGAAAGAAAAAAATAAAAATTTAATTTGATAAAAAATTCCGAAATATACTCTTGAATTGAATATCATTATCAATTAGAATCAGGATTGATAACGATATTCAATTATCGTTTATTATATAAAATTTCGATAGCTTTAATATAAAGAGGAGGACCAACATGCAGCATGCGAAACAAATCGCAGAACATGCAACATTACAAAGCTTTTTAAACTGTTATTTAAGAGAAACAGGGAGTGGAGAATGGATTACAGAGGATGAAAGAATGAAAAGTATCTTCAGTAATACGTTGAATAGAGATACAGTCCCCACATATTTATGTTGTCGGCTATCGGCACAGAACGTTACTTTGTATGGAGAAGTTATATATAAATCATCAACAGATCGCCATTTGTTTGGAGAACAATTTTATTATCAAATTGGAGATAGTAATTCCGTTATTACAGCAGATTACGTTACAGTTATTACGTTTTTAATAAAAGAGATGTCGATCAACTACGGAGAAGGAACGAATCCTGCGGAACTTATGCTTCGAGTTATCCGCAGTTGTCAAAATATTGAGGAATTTACAAAAGAGAGAATAGAAGATACATCCGCATTATACGGTTTCCATACAACTTTTATAGAAGCGGAGCAGTCTTTATTATTTGGGCATTTAACTCATCCTACACCAAAGAGTAGACAGGGGATATTGGATTGGAAAAGTGCAATGTATTCTCCAGAATTAAAAGGGGAATGTCAGCTTCATTATTTTCGGGCACATAAAAGTATAGTAAATGAAAAATCATTATTATCAGATTCTACAACAACGATTATAAAAGAAGAATTAAGTAATGATGAGATGGTTAGTAAGGAATTTATAGCGAAGTACTGTAAGGAAGATCAATATGCATTAATTCCAATTCATCCGCTTCAGGCAGAATGGCTCTTGCATCAAGCTTACGTACAAGATTGGATAATTCAAGAATTGCTTGAGTATATTGGTCCTGTAGGTAAGTATTATATGGCAACATCATCACTAAGGACGCTATATCATCCCAATTCGAAGTATATGCTTAAGTTTTCATTTCCGGTGAAAGTAACGAATTCAATGCGTATTAATAAACTGAAAGAACTTGAGAGTGGTCTTGAAGGGAAGGAAATGTTAAATACGGCTATTGGTGAAGTACGAGAAAGATTTCCAGGATTTGATTTTATTTGTGATCCAGCCTTTATTACATTAAATTATGGAACACAAGAATCTGGATTTGAAGTGATTATTCGTGAGAATCCTTTTTATAGTGAACATGCAAACGACGCAACATTAATTGCTGGGCTAGTTCAAGACGCTATACCTGGGGAGCGTACGCGGTTATCGAATATTATTCATCGCCTAGCAGATTTAGAAAGTAAAAGCTGTGAAGAAGTAAGCTTAGAGTGGTTTAGACGATATATGAATATTTCTTTAAAGCCAATGGTATGGATGTATTTACAGTATGGTGTTGCATTAGAAGCTCATCAGCAAAATAGCGTTGTTCAGCTAAAAGATGGTTATCCGGTCAAATATTATTTCCGTGATAATCAAGGATTTTATTTCTGTAATTCAATGAAAGAGATGCTTAATAATGAATTAGCTGGTATTGGAGAACGTACTGGAAATTTATATGACGACTATATTGTGGATGAGAGATTTCGTTACTACTTAATTTTCAATCATATGTTTGGCCTCATTAATGGTTTTGGCACAGCAGGATTAATTAAGGAGGAAATTCTTCTCTCGGAATTAAGGTCTGTACTTGAATCATTCCTTCCATATAACCGGGAACCTTCTACATTTTTAAGAGAATTATTGGACGAAGATAAGTTAGCGTGTAAAGCAAATTTACTAACGAGATTTTTCGATGTCGATGAGTTAAGTAATCCATTGGAGCAAGCTATTTATGTGCAAGTACATAATCCACTCGTTAGAGAAGTGGCTGTTCGTTCATAAATAACGTTAAAATTTCACGTAATACAAATAATGGTATTTTGTCATAAGGTGGAGGGTTTTATGAGAGTGGACATGTATCATACGAAAGTATTGAAGGCGCTCGAATCAGAAGATTACATTTCAGTACGAAGAAGAGTGCTACGTCAATTAGTAGAATCGTTAATTTATGAGGGGATTATTACACCGGTTCGCATAGAAAAAGAAGAACAACTTCTTTTTCTAATACAAGGACTTGATGAAGAAGGCAAAAGTGTCACGTACAAATGCTATGGCAGGGAACGGATGACATTTGGACGTATTTCGTTAGACTCATTAATAGTAAGAGTTCAAGATGAACAGCAAGAAATACAATCTGTCTCGCAATTCCTAGAAGAAGTTTTTCGGGTTACTAGTGTAGAACAAGCTAAATTAGATTCTTTTATACACGAATTAGAACAAACAATATTTAAAGACACGATTGCACAATATGAAAGAAATAATAAGAGAGAATATACTCAAAAATCTTACGATGAGTTTGAAAGCCATTTAATAGACGGCCATCCATATCATCCTAGTTATAAAGCACGTGTTGGATTTCAATATCGTGACAATTTTCAATATGGTTATGAATTTATGCAGCCAATAAAACTCATATGGATTGCAGCGCATAAGAATTATGCGACTGTAGGTTATGAGAATGAAGTGATGTATAACAACCTTTTAAAAGAGGAGATTGGCGATCGTAAATTAGAAGAGTTTATGGAACGAATTCGTAATAAGGGATGTAATCCAAAACAGTACGTGTTTATACCTGTTCACCCATGGCAGTGGGTGAATTTCATCATTTCAAATTATGCGGATCATATACAGGGGAAATTTATTATTTATTTAGGAACATCTGAGGACGATTATTGCGCGCAACAGTCAATGAGAACATTAAGAAATATTACGAGTCCAAAGAAACCGTACGTTAAATTATCGATGAATTTACTCAACACTTCAACACTTCGTACGCTGAAACCATACTCTGTTGTGAGTGCACCAGCAATATCAAATTGGTTAAATGATGTTGTAAGTAATGACGCCTATTTAATGGATGAAGCACGTTTAATCTTGTTAAGTGAGTTTTCAAGTGTAACGTATGACACGAATAAAAAAGCTATATATGGTTCATTAGGATGTATTTGGCGCGAAAGCATTCATAAGTATTTAGATGCACAAGAAGATGCAATTCCTTTTAATGGTTTATACGCTAAAGAGAAAAATGGTACACCAATTATTGATGCGTGGTTGAATAAATATGGAATGAAGGATTGGCTACAATTACTTATTCAAAAAGCGATAATACCAGTTATACATCTTGTTGTAGAGCATGGCATCGCACTGGAATCACATGGACAAAATATGATTCTAGTCCATAAAGAAGGGGTGCCTGTTCGTATTGCGTTAAAGGATTTTCATGAAGGGCTTGAGTTTTATCGTCCATATTTGAAAACGGTTGACAAATGTCCCGACTTTACTAAAATGCATAAAACATATGCGAATGGAAAAATGAATGATTTCTTTGAAATGGATCGCATTGAATGTTTGCAAGAGATGGTGTTAGATGCACTATTCCTGTTTAATTTAGGAGAATTAGCATTCGTACTTGCGGATGAATATGGATTGAAAGAAGAACATTTTTGGATGATGGTTGTTGAAGAAATTGAAAATCATTTAAGAATATATCCACATTTGAAAGGTAGATTTGAAAATATTCAATTATATGCACCTACATTCTATGCTGAACAATTAACGAAACGTCGATTATATATGGATCTGGAATCGCTTGTTCATGAAGTTCCAAATCCATTGTATAGAGTAAGACAACTTATGAAACAAAAATCAGCTGTTACAGGGGGAAATTATGCTAATCGTTAATAAACAAGAGTATAGCAAAAGTGATTTTAAATCGAGATTACAAGTTTATGAGGAAATGGAACAATTTAAAGAAGCAGAAGGAAATAGATTTGCACTTTGTCTGAAAGATCCATTCGATATTATTACGATTGTGTTTTTCTTAAAAGAAAAGAAATCATCAGTATTACTTATACATGAAGATACACCAAAAGAAACAGCTATTGAAATGGCAAAGCGTGCAAATTGTGTAGGAATTTTATATGGAGAATATGGCGATTTTACAAAATTAGAAGTAGGGAACTTTTTACTAGAAGAGCCTTCTTTATTGCAATATAGTTCTGGAACTACAGGGGAACCGAAACTAATTCGTAGAGCATGGACGGAAGTTGATACGGAAATTACCGCTTATAATGAAGCTTTAAACTGTGAAGTAGATGAAGTGCCAATCGTTATGGCTCCTGTTTCACATTCATACGGACTAATATGTGGTACTTTATCAGCAATTAAGAGGGGGAGCCAGCCTGTAATCATTACGAATAAAAATCCTAAATTCGCATTAAATATAGTTCGCAATATAGAGAAACATATTATATATGCAGTACCACTTATGTTACACATTATGGGGAGTTTTCCATTAGGAACGTTCCAGTTTCATAAAATTATGACATCAGGATCGCCTTTGCCAGAAGCACTATTTTATAAACTAAAAGAAATGACAACATATATGATGCAGCAATACGGTTGTTCTGAAGCAGGTTGTATTAGTATATGTCATGATATGAAGAGCCATTTAGATTTAGGAAACCCTTTACCTCATGCGAGTATAAGCATAGGTTCAGATGAAAATGCACCGGAAGAAATCGTCGTGAAAATGAATGATAAGGAAATCTTCACGAAAGATTTAGGGTATAAATCTGAGCGTGGCATTCATTTTATGGGGCGTATGGACGATGTAATTAATGTTTCGGGATTAAAAGTCTTTCCTATAGAGGTAGAAGAAACGATGCTTCGATTGGAAGGTGTTCAAGAGGCAATTGTATATCGAGGGAAACATCCTGTCATGGGCGAAATAGTTAAAGCGAAAGTGATCTCTCATGTTGATCCAGTACAAATAAGAGAATGGTGTATTCAGCACTTACCTTCTTATAAAGTTCCCCATGAAATTGAAAGTGTAAATGAAATTCCTAAAAATAAAACTGGAAAAGTAAGTAGAAAGTTACTAGAGATGGGAGAGGTTACAACATGAGACGGGAAGCGTTAAAGAATGCCGTGTTAAAAATTATGATAGAAAAAATGGAACTGAAAAATGTAACGCATTTAGAAGAAACGATGCGCTTAAATCAAGATTTATATATAGATTCGGTAATGATGTTACAGCTTATTGTATACATAGAAATGGATATAAAGCTATGCGTTCCAGAGGATGAGGTAGATCCAAAGGCATTTCTTACTGTAGGATCTTTGCTTGATTTTATGGAGGAGTTACAAGAAGTAAATGTGAATAACTAACCTTTAGGAAAGTGGATGAGAGTATGACTTCAATAAAAGTGCACTGTTTAGTGAGTTGTTTTTGTGAAATTATAAAAAGGCGTAGCGACATTGATTTTCGTCCATTTTATTTTGGACTATGGGATGGAGATTTTGATATAACAGAAGGCGGAATTATTTCATATCACTCTGAAAACATTAACCATGATCATTATTTACTTTGGTTTGAAAAATTGTACGGTATTAAAGTAAACGAATGGTATGATCATGCAAAAGATAAAGATAGCAATGTAGAAACGTTTTTAGAATTAGTAGAAAACAAGCCGGGAAATCGTTATGTCATTGTAATGGTTGATATGTCTCTATTACCAGAGAGGGAAAATAAATTTCATCAAAAACCGTTTCCACATTATTTAATGATATCAAAAACAGAGAAAGAAGAAGAGTGGTTCATGCTAGATCCTGATTTTCGTTGGGAAGGAAATATGGAAAGAGAAAAAGTACTTCACTCTATTCAAGATAACCCATTTGGTGGAGGGTATTTCATTGATATAGAAGGAATTGGGGAGCCAACGCAAGAAACAGTAGCTAGTTATTTCACAGAAACATTCAAAAAGAACGACAATGAACTGACTATGGAGCTGAAAAATTTAATTGTAAAAATGGCAAATGAGGAAGAAGGATATGCGCTTTCTGGACTTGTAGCAGCAGTAAAACAAATACCAGTACTTGCAATTCGTAAATATAGTTATGAGCATGCCTTTGCATACTTCCGTGAAACGTTGCAATATTCGGAGCAAGAATTTGATTATTGGTGTGATCGGGTAGAGGATATTGTACAAGGATTTACAAATGTACAGTATCGTGCAATTAAAATGGCAATGACGAATAATAAAGGTATGCTAGTATCGATTATTGAAAAACTGGATGAAATGAATGCGATTGAACTGCAAATTAAGAAGGAATTAGAGAGACAGTTTCTATCATGGAAAGGTATGAAAACAAATCAGTCTGTCGCAACTTTTTAATAAGCTAACTGAATTTAAGATAGGGGAGTTTAATGCTATGAAATATTCGCTATGTACCATTTCATTTCGTCATCAATTAATTTCATTTACTGATATTGTTCAATTTGCATATGAAAACGGTTTTGAAGGAATTGAATTGTGGGGGACTCATGCACAAAATTTGTATATACAAGAACGCGAAACGACAGAACGAGAATTGACTTTTCTAAAGGATAAAAACTTAGAAATTACGATGATAAGTGATTACTTAGATATATCATTATCAGCAGATTTTGAAAAAACGATAGAGAAAAGTGAACAACTTGTAGTACTAGCTAATTGGTTTAATACGAATAAAATTCGCACGTTTGCTGGGCAAAAAGGGAGCAAGGACTTCTCGGAACAAGAGAGAAAAGAGTATGTGAAGCGAATACGTAAGATTTGTGATGTGTTTGCTCAGCACAATATGTATGTGCTGTTAGAAACACATCCCAATACACTAACGGACACATTGCCTTCTACTATAGAACTATTAGAAGAAGTAAATCATCCGAATTTAAAAATAAATCTTGATTTTCTTCATATATGGGAGTCTGGCGCAGATCCAATAGACAGTTTCCATCGATTAAAGCCGTGGACACTACATTACCATTTTAAGAATATATCTTCAGCGGATTATTTGCATGTGTTTGAACCTAACAATGTATATGCTGCAGCAGGAAGTCGTATTGGTATGGTTCCGTTATTTGAAGGTATTGTAAATTATGATGAGATTATTCAGGAAGTGAGAGGTACGGATCTTTTTGCTTCCTTAGAATGGTTTGGACATAATGCAAAAGAGATATTAAAAGAAGAAATGAAAGTATTAATAAATAGAAAATTAGAAGTAGTAACTTCGTAATGTGAAATGATGTGAGAGTCTCGTTTTAGAGGCTCTTTTTTTATGGTAAAAAATAACCAAAAATTTCCATGTATTTTAATTTGAATTTAACACAATTTATATATAAATAAGGAGGTGATTGGTAATGGCTAGAAATCGTAATTCTAATCAATTAGCATCACATGGAGCACAAGCAGCTTTAGATCAAATGAAATATGAAATTGCACAAGAGTTTGGTGTACAACTTGGCGCTGATACTTCTTCACGTGCAAACGGTTCTGTAGGCGGTGAAATTACAAAACGCCTTGTAGCGATGGCAGAACAACAACTTGGTGGCGGATATACTCGCTAATTGTAGAAGGTTATAGGAGAAAGGAAGGATTCTTCCTTTCTTTTTTTTTCAATTAATTGGTATGGATATATTGTGAACTGGATTCGAAGAATAGGAATAATACTATAATTTCCCCAATTTCTTTTGTTGTGAATGGGAAGTAGTAAAGATGTAATAGCCCTGGTGGAATGAAAAGTTACGTTCCAGCGGGGCTATTATATGGTAAGAAATATATGATGAAAGGTTTCGAAGCCAACATGTTAAAAAAAGAAAACTGTTGTTTAATTGCGCTTGCATCAGTTCCACTTGTTATGACATTAGGGAATTCAATGCTCATCCCAATTCTGCCGACTATTGAAAAGAAATTACATATTTCATCGTTTCAAGTATCCATGATTATTACAATTTACTCTATCGTAGCCATTCTACTTATACCGATTGCTGGTTATTTATCAGATAGATGGGGACGAAAGATGGTAATGGTTCCGAGTTTGCTGATTGCAGCTATAGGAGGAGCGATAACTGGTTGGGTATCTTGGAAAGTTGATAATCCCTACAATTGGATATTGATTGGTAGAGCGATTCAAGGTATTGGTGCTGCTGGTGCAATGCCAGTTGTTATACCGTGTGTTGGTGATTTATACAAAGACGAAAAACAAGTTAGTACAGGTTTAGGAATCATAGAAACATCCAATACATTTGGGAAAGTGCTGAGCCCTATTTTAGGGTCTGCTCTTGCTGCCGTTGTATGGTTCTTACCATTTTGGGCGATTCCAATTTTATGCGTAGTATCAATTGTTTTATTACTTGTTCTAGTAAAGGCAAAGAAACAAGAAGGAGAAGTACCACCACTTAAAGAGTTTATAAAATCTATTCTGTCTACGTTTCGAGAAAAAGGAAGATGGTTAATTGCCATTTTTGCATTAGGTGCAATTATTATGCTTATTTTATTCGGAATTCTCTTTTATTTGTCGACTATACTGGAATCAAAGTATGACATTCATGGTATATGGAAAGGGTGTGTGCTTGCTATCCCGTTACTTGTACTGTCACTTAGTTCATATATGGCCGGTAAAAAAATTGGAGATAATCAAAATGTTATGAAGAAGTGTATCTATATTGGTTTTTTAATGGCAGCTGCATCAGTCATCATTCCTTTATTTATAAAAGGGATTTATTTACTACTTCTTTGTCTCGTTATTATGGGGATAGGGATTGGTATGGCACTCCCATGTTTAGATGCCCTCATTACACAAGGAATTGAAAAGGAGCAAAGGGGAACAGTTACGTCATTTTACAGTTCAATGCGATTTATCGGTGTAGCAGCTGGACCACCTTTATATTCTTTTTTCATGAAAGGGGCGGACCATGAAGTGTTTTATTTGACTAGTATTTTCGCTGCCATTGGTGCTGTCATAGCAATCATTTGGATTAAACCAGCAAAGGATGCAAAGGCGGTAAAACAGAAACCGGAACCTACTTCATAATTTGTAAGAGAATTGCATGATGTTTTGAGTAACATGCAATTCTCTTTCGTTCATTAAGAATAAATAACTTGTTTTAACATATAAAGTGCGACACCCCATATGATGAGACCAGAAAATTTATTTAATAATAAAATTGTCTTTCCGGTTGAGTCTAGTCTTTTTAGAAATTTCCCCGCTAAAGCTAAGCTTATAAACCAAATCCAAGAAACGATAATAGTTGCAAGTGTGAAAGCCCATTTTTCACTTCCTATGTATTGAATAGAATTTGTTCCAATTACACCGATTGTGTCTAAAATAGCATGTGGATTTAATAACGAAACTGATGCTGCGAAAAGGATTTGCTTTTTTAAGGGCATACTTTTTTCTTGTGTTACATCGTTGGAAGGGCTACTTCTCCAAATAACAAAGCCCATGTATAGGAGAAAGAAAAATCCAATTATATATAATGAGTTAGTTAGCCAAGAAAAAGTAAGGAGTACAAGGGAGACACCTTGCACTGCAATCAATATGAGTAACGTATCACATATAGAGGCAGTTAATACTACAGGGGCTGCCCTCCAAATGTTTGGTTGGCTCGCACCTTGGTTAAAGATAAAAACATTTTGTACACCTAATGGAATGATAAGTCCAAATGCAAGAATGATACCATGAATAATTGCTTCACTCATCATATTACCTCCTATTTTAATTCATTATGATAGTGTATATTGTATAGAAGAAATGAAAATTTGTATCCATCCATATGGTTGGGGAGGTTACCAACCAAAAAGAATATAAGGTGATATGATGGAAAGATTCGTTTGGAAACCGGATATGTCTCTAGCGACGCCGCTGTATAAACAAATAGAAACGTATATAAAAGAAAGGATCGTTAATGGAGAATGGACCGTTGGAACGAAATTACCTTCACAAAGAGATTTGGCCCATACATTTGGTGTGAATCGAAGCACAATTGTAATGGCTTTCGATGAACTAGTTGCGAAGGGATATATTGAAGGGAATGGCAGGAAAGGAACAATTGTTGTAAATAATAATGAGAATGTTTCAACTTACGCACCCCCGCCTAATTGGCAGTCTTATGTAGAAACAGGACTTCATTATCCGAATCTCCCAGCTATTCAAGAGATTAATCAAGCTGAATTTTACCCACATGTAATTCGGTTAGGAACAGGTGAGCTCGCGCCGAGTCTCTTACCTGAGAAAAAGATGAAAGAAATTATGAATAACCTTTTAAAGTCAAATGTGACGCTTGGGTATGAAGAGCCGAAAGGAAATCTTTATTTAAGGGAAAAGATTTCCGAATACTTAAAGGAGCATGGCGTATATGTATCTCCTGACTCTATATTAATTGTTTCAGGAGCAATTCAAGCGCTGCAACTTATTTCTATGGGGCTTCTTTCGAAAGGGGCATCAATCTTATTAGAGAAACCATCCTATTTATATTCGCTTAATGTTTTTCAATCAGCAGGAGTACGTTTAATTGGAATCCCAATGGATGAAAGCGGGTTACATACATCATATATTAAGAAATATAAGAAGCAATTTAATGCCTCTATTTTATATACAATCCCGTCTTTTCATAATCCAACGAACTTTAGTATGAATGCGAAGAAACGAATAGAAGTGATGGAAATATGTAATGAAATTGGATTACCTATTATAGAGGACGCAGTGTATCAAGACTTATGGTTTGATGCACCTAGTTCGAAACCTTTAAAAGCCTATGATAAAAATGGAATCGTACTACATATTGGAAGCATGTCCAAAGTAATTAGTCCAGGTTTAAGAATTGGATGGATTGTTGGACCCGAGCCAGTAATTCAAAGATTGTCAGACATAAAGATGCAAACAGATTATGGTTCAAGCACTATATCCCAGCAAATTGCAGCAGAGTGGTTTACAAATGGTCTATATGATGAGCATTTGCGATTTGTAAGAAGGGAATTGAAAAAACGAAGAGATTTTATGTTACTAATGTTAGATAAATATCTTCGTGAAATAGCAACTTGGCATGAACCAACAGGCGGGTTTTATATATGGGTACATATAAAAGTACCCATTTCATATCGCAGTTTATTTGATAAAGCTCTGCAAGAAAAGGTTTTATTAAACCCAGGTACTTTATATGATAGAAGTGCAAATCAATTTTTGCGCCTATCGTATTCATACGCAACGTTAGAAGAAATTGAAATAGGTATAAAAAAACTTGCACAACTAATGAAAAAGTAAGAGGAGAAAGTAATGAAACAATATGTAATTTGCCAAATGATCAATGGAGAAAAATATTTAGCTGCTTATGCGGAGACGAAGCAAGAGGCGATTGAAAAAGCAGAACTGTTAGGATTAAGAACGGGAAATCGTTACATAGTTATAACTGCAGAAGAAGCCGAAGGCTTAACGTATCCTTAAACAATGTATGAGATTATATAGGAAGTAAATAAGTCTAGTAATATAAGAATTTACTAGGCTTATTTACTATTAAGTTGTTAAACGTTCTCGTATTTATACGCAAAGTAATAATATTATGAGTCAAGTTGACGAAAAAATCGATTTGTCTTTCGGTCTTGATTTCCTTTTCTATACTCATCAATATATTGCCTAAAGTTCCAAGCTTGTAAAAATTTATTAGCAGAGTTATAACCAGAATTGTAAAGCCAGTCTTTTTCTTCCTTCGTCAGTTCAAAATTAGTACTTGTAATCGTTCCTGTTGGAATTGTAATCGTTCTTGCTTTTGATTCTTTATCTAAATGACGTAAATCATGAGCTTGCATCATTGTTTTAAATAGTCCTTTGAACATAGAAATAGGCTCGTTATAGTGAGCAGGGTCAGCTTGAATCTCATCTTTTACAAAATGAAATCCGAAAGTCGGCCAGCGAGGAGCGGTAGGTGAATCGAAGATCCAAATTGGATAATTACTTAGAATTCCTCCGTCAACCATATAACAAGGCTGCTTCCATTTTGGAGTTCTCCATTTTACGGGTTCAAAGAAGAAGGGGATTGTACTACTCATTCTTACCGCTTTAGCGATAGAGAAGCGATAATTTAAAAATCCATAGTTTGGTAAGTCGTCAGGAAAGACAACCATTTTACCATTACTAATATCAGAAGCGATGATTTTGAGTTTGTTTAGATCCGGTAAATCAGTAAATAAATGAACACCTTTTTTTCGAAGTAATTCTTCAATCCATTCTTCTATAAATACATTAGAGTATATACCTAGAGTAGTCCATGCACTTAGTCCTTTTCCGATAAAGGGGATTTTGTCAATAAAGGTTTTCTTCGTAAATTTGTTATAATCGATATCAGTTATAATGGTTTTTAGCTCTGAACAAGAATATCCTGCAGCTAAAAGTGCCGCGATAATTGCACCAGCTGATGTTCCAGCTACACGTTCCCATTCATAACCTTTTTCGGCTAACGCGCAAATTGCCCCAACATGCGCAATACCGCGCACACCGCCTCCTTCAAAAACACCATCAATCTTCATTAAACATACTTCCTTTCAAATAAAAGATTTGGAAATGGCAAAAAAGCACGTATTGTACGTGCTTTTTTACAATGGTTTTTAAGTTTACTAGCAGCCTACAAAGCCGCCCCAACAGCTAGCTCCGATGATGATTAGAAGGATGAATAAAACGATTAATAAAGCGAAACCTCCGTAACCACAACCACCACAGCTACCGCCGTAACCGTAACCGCCGCAACTATATCCGTAACCCATGTGGAATTCCTCCTTATATTAAAAATAAAAATGAACGAGGGGAAAATGTACTGGAAGAACTAAAGAACTATCGTGTTTGTAGGAACAATGTATAGTATGCTTTTTTAAACTTGTTCGCGTACGAAGGATAAGCCCGTTTTTGGAGGCTTGTTGATTTTGTAAAGAATGAAGTATAATCTTTGTACTATGATATAAATAAGTATGTAAATGTAAGGAGAATTTATGAATAAAAAAATTGAAGTATTAATTGATAAATATGAACTAACACACTTGAAAGAGGAACTTATTAATACTGTATTTCCTTGTATAAAAGTTGTGCCAAAGCAGCAGGAAACTGTTGCGAGAGGTAGTTCGAAAATGGGAGGAGTTCCTGATTTACCAGCTTTATTTGAATATCCAAAGCATAAAGGAAATCCACTACAATTTATCGCGCAATTTAACTTAAGTGATTTACAAAACGTTGGTATGGATCACAATCTTCCTAAGACGGGGATGCTGTATTTCTTTTGCATTGAAAATTATTTTGAAGAAAATGTGAAGCTAACAGAGGGTGGGCGTGTACTTTATTATGATGTTCCTGTAGAGCAATTACGAAGAGGAAATGAAGTACAAGCGAAATATAACCAGTGTGCAATTACTTTTGAACTGACATACAAATTACCAGAACTTTTCATTGAAGATGAGGCTGATTCAGATCGTTTCTTGCAATTACTTGAAGAGCTAATTCCGGATAACTACGATAACCATCAAATGTTTGGTGAGCCATTCTCTGTACAAGAAGAAGTGTTATATGAGACGGGAGAATATATGGGAGTAGACCCGCAGCAAATGACTCTTTTATTCCAAATTGATTCAGATCATAAAAATTGTAATATGGTTTGGGGAGAACTAGGGATGCTATATTTCTGTATTAGTAATGAAGATTTGAAAAATCAACGTTTTGAAAATACATGCTGCGTATTACAAACATGCTAATGAAAAAAGGTTGTTCTTTTTAAAAGAACAACCTTTTTATGTGAATTAGTTAATATGCATAATCTCATATGACCTATACGAAAAAGTATTGTATACTCTGAAACTATACGATACTTTTTCGTATAGTTATAGAATATAAGGAGTGACAAGATGGGAAAGACAAGTAAGTATGTGACAGCTGCCGCACTTTGTTCAACTATAGTAATGGGAGGCTTACAAGCGTCATCTGTATCTTATGCAGCTACAAATCCGACTACAGTGACAGCACAATCAGATGTAAAGTTATTAGATAATTTCAGAAAAGAATTAAAAAAACAGATTGATAATCGAGAAGAAAATATTACAATCACATATAAAACAAAAGATAGAAATGCTAGAAATATTATGGATCAATTGTATGGTGAGTTTAATAAAATTGTAGATGCTGATGAGTATGTAAAATATAATGTAGCGTCTACTAGATATTCCATTAAAGGAATGCCAGGGGACTATACGTTTACACTGCAAGTAAAATACCGTGAATCAAAAGAACAAACTCAATATGTAAAAGCTCAGGCGAAATCAATTGTTGGATCAATTGTAAAACCAGGGATGGATGAGCATGAGAAAGTAAAAGCTATTCACGATTACGTTGTTAAGCATGTGTCTTATGATACGTCTTATCAAGCGTATACAGCATATGAAGCATTAGCGAATCGTTCTGCCGTTTGCCAAGGATATACATTATTGACGTATGAGTTGTTAAAAGAGGCAGGTATTCAAAATCATATTGTAACAGGCACAGGAAACGGACAAGCTCACGCGTGGAATTTAGTGAACATTGAAAACAAATGGTATCACCTAGATACTACATTTGATGATCCAGTACCAGATAAAGCAGGGCGTGCAACTTACTCATATTTTAATATGTCTGACGAACAGTTAAGTAAAGATCATGAATGGGATCGTAGCAAATATCCAGCGGCAACTACAAGTTATTTTGGTGAATTAACAAATAAAATAAAAGCTGGTAGCTCAAAAACTGTCGTATATGAGCAGATGTTAAAAGAAACAAATTTACAATACTTATCTGCAGAATACGGAGCAGAAAATTATAATGAATTTAAGCAAAAGTTGCAGCAAAAGTTTGCAACCAAACCAGAAAAAGTAGAAGTACGATATAAGCAGTCCATGGATGGGACGATGCAAGATATAAAGAAAGTATTAAATGAAATAAATTGGCCAAAAGGTGCAAAGCGTGTGTCTTATCAAGTAGCGCCTTACAGTGCATTGGCGGGTTATTCATTAGCGACAATTACATTTACGTATTAAGCAATGAGAAAGAGCATCTGTAAAAGATGCTCTTTTTATATTTATCGATCACTTTAAAATTTTGGGAATTATGTGATAAAATAAAAAGGAGAGGATGTGAATGCTGAATGAACTTGTTCGAAAGTAATATTTTTACATTGATATATACTTGTTTAGTAATCGGACTTATCGTTTTGTTTTTCATATCATTTACTTTGTTTATTAGAAGAGTATTACAAAGCAGTGCTGCAAAGAAACACCACGTGATTAATATGAACCAGAAGCTAGATCGAATCATTGAATTGCTTGAAAAAGATAAGAAATAGCGATAGAAGAGGTATGAAAAGGGG
The DNA here is from genome assembly GCF_041360755.1 of Bacillus sp. RCC_6_1. Classification (NCBI taxonomy): domain Bacteria; kingdom Bacillati; phylum Bacillota; class Bacilli; order Caryophanales; family Bacillaceae; genus Bacillus; species Bacillus sp. RCC_6_1. The sequence continues at coordinate 468,917 of NZ_JBFUPV010000001.1, read as the reverse complement.
AAAGAGAATGGCCAATTATATAAAAGAATTACGTGAAAAAGTAGGACATGATTATGTTTTCTTAAACTTTGCCGGTGGTTGTGTATTTAATAAAGAAGGAGAAGTATTACTGCAAAAAAGAGGAGACTTTAACGCTTGGGGATTTCCAGGTGGTGCAATGGAGATAGGAGAATCAGCTGCGGAAACTGCAATCCGAGAAATAAAAGAAGAAACCGGGTATGATGTAGAAATAAATGAGCTTATTGGAGTGTATACAAAATATTTTCAATCATATCCAAATGGAGACAAGGCCCAGTCAATTGTGATGTTCTTTTCATTCTCAATAGTTGGAGGTGACAAAAAAGTAGATGGTGATGAAACGTTGGATTTGAAGTTTTTCCCGTTAGACGACATGCCACCGTTATTTTGTAAACAACATGAAGATTGCCTGCAAGATTTATTGGAGAAAAGAGTAGGGGTATATCGTTAACATATAAAAAAGAAGCTAAATGAAGATTAGCTTCTTTTTTATGTTTCATTTATTTCCACCAATCATCAAACATTGACGCTGGTACTTGTCTTTTATGCTCACTCACTGTGTAACGTTTTTCAATTTTCTCTGCAACGTCAGCTGGAACTGCTTTACCTTCTAAATAATCATCTAATTGATCATAAGTAATACCTAACTCTGTTTCATCAGCTTGACCTGGTTTTTCATCTAATAAATCAGCTGTTGGCATTTTTAAGTACAGTCGCTCGTCTGCGCCTAACTCTTGTAATAATGCACGTCCTTGGCGCTTCGTTAATCCCGTTAATGGTAATAAATCTGCACCACCATCTCCGAATTTTGTAAAGAACCCTGTTACAGCTTCTGCAGCGTGATCTGTTCCGATAACAAGTAGCCCTTTTTGTCCACCAATTGCATATTGAGTAACCATACGGATACGTGCTTTCACGTTACCTTTATTGAAATCTGTTAATGATTCACCCAATAAGTTTTCATATTGATTTGAAAAAGCATCAACAGTTGAAGCAATATCAAATGCAACAGATTGATCTGCTTGAATGAATTGTAATGCTAATTGTGCATCATCTTCATCTTTTTGTACTTTATAAGGAAGACGCACGGCGATAAACGTTGCATTACCACCTTCGTTACGAATTTCTTCAACTGCAAGTTGTGCTAAGCGTCCTGCTAATGTAGAGTCTTGTCCGCCGCTAATACCAAGTACAAATCCTTTTGCACCTGTTTTTTTTACATAATCCTTTAAGAAATCAACTCGTTTACGAATTTCAACTTTTGGATCAATTACAGGCTGAACATGTAATGCTTTCATAATCTGTTCTTGTAATGTCATTATGTTTCCTCCTATTCATATTAAAGCGGTAATTAAGTTTATATGTATAATGGTACATACTTCTATCCTTTATTATTTCGCAAAATTAACGAATATACAATAGGATGTGTGTATGAATATGAATGTAGTCATTATAAATAAAGTACTACGTATAAGCAATTTTTTTAAACCTTTCAAAAATGTAAGGTTTTTGTCATTTGAATCGATGGAAGGTATTTCCGCACTTTACTAATATAAAAACATAGATAGTAGAAGGGCGGAGAAGTAATATGAACATTAGAGAACTAGCATATCGGAATGTAACCCGAAATAGACGGACATACTCAGCCTATTTTTTGAGTAGTGCATTTGCAATTATGGCCTTTTTTGTGTATTCATTTTTTGCGTTTCATCCGGCATTAAGTGCAGGAGAATTAGGTCAGTACGTATTCGTAAGTATGTCTTTTGCACAGTCTATTATTTACTTATTTACATTCTTCTTTATTTTATATTCGATGGGAATGTTTTTAAAAACGAGAAAGCGTGAACTAGGGATTTTAATGATGTTAGGTATGACGAAATATCAATTAAAGCGTCTAATCTTTTTTGAAAATATTATGATTGGAATAGGGGCAATTATTTTTGGTATTCTTTCAGGTATGTTATTTTCAGGGGGATTACTATTTGTCGCTCCGATGATATTGAAACTAGATATCTCCTTATCCTATTACATACCGATGAAAGCAATTGTTGTAACGAGTATTATGTTTTTTATTTTATTTATGATCATATCATTGTTTAGTGCAGGAATGATTCGTAAAAATAAGATTATGAAGTTGTTTAGAGGATCGGCAGAGGCGAAACCTGAACCGAAAGCATCAATCATTTCTTCCATATTAGCAGTAGTATTGCTTAGTGCTGGCTATGTAGGAGCTCTTCTATCACATGGAGCAATGGTATTTATTATGATGATTCCTGTTACAACGGTAGTTATTATTGGGACGTATTTGTTGTACAAGCAGCTGAGTGTCTTTATTATTCGATTATGTAAAAAAAGTAAACGTTTCTATTGGACACAGACTAATATTATTACGTTATCAGATTTAGCGTATCGCATGAGAGATAACGCAAGAATGTTCTTTATTGTAACCATTATTTCTACTGTAGCATTTTCCGCAATAGGGACATTAGTTGGCTTCGCATCCATGACGAAAGGGATAATGGAGAGACCGATTTCGTTTCATTACCATTCTAAGCAAGGGAATAGTAACGAATCACAGCATATACAAATGATTGACAAAGGATTAAAGAAACATAGTATAGCAGCTTCAAAAACTAATATTTCGACAAAGAAAACGGAGGAACAGTCGTTAAGAAGCGCCATTTTTATAAAAGAATCAGACTATAAGAAATATGCAAAGTTAACAGAAGAACCATTTAATACTGTAGCAAATAAAGAAGTTGTATTTTTGTCAGCTAATATACCAGGGCCAACGATGAAAGAAAGAAAAGAAATTACTTTACCTAATATGAATGAAAATTTAAAAGTGAAAAAAGTTACTTCATCTTCATTGGGGAAAATATTAAGAGGAAATGTTTATGTAATCTCTAATAGTCAATATGATTCATTACAAGATGGGTTTATAGAGACAAAAGATTATATGTATAAAACTGAAAGAACGAAAGATGAGATTGAAATTGGTAAAGAGCTTACGCATCAAATTAAACCGTATCAAGAATATTCAACGTTTAGTGCGGAAGAGTACGAGCAAAACCAAAGTTTACAAATTGCAGGACCGATTTTATTTGTAGGTTTCTTTATTGGTATAGTATTTTTCGTTTGCGCAGGAAGTTTCCTTTACTTCCGTTTATTCTCCGATTTGGAGGATGATGTTCGTTTGTTCGAAATGATTCGTAAAGTTGGATTGACAAGTAGGGAATTATCGAAGGTAGTTACAATTCGATTGGCGCTTTTATTCTTCGTTCCAATTGGTGTTGCAACATTACATGGAGCAGTAGCCTTAACGGCGTTAGGGCAAATGTTTGAGTACTCATTGTTTAAAGAAAATACAGTTGTATTAAGTATTTTCATAGTTATTCAAGTTGTATACTTCTTACTTATAAGATCCCGTTATGTAAAACAATTGAAAGAGAGATTACGTATGCATTAAATGTGTTTTTTTAACTCGAGTACAAAATTTTCTAAAAAGAGGCAAGCATTGTCAAAAAGTGATAAAATGGAAAAAGCGAGGTGAAAAAATTAATAGAGAGTAAGGGGGGAGAAATATGAAAGCAACAGGAGTTATTCGAAAAGTAGACGAATTAGGACGAATTGTTATCCCTAAAGAATTACGCGATGTATTGGGAATACAAATCAAATCACCGCTTGAAATTTTTGTAGAAGCAGATAAAATCATTTTACAAAAATATCAACCTTACAATGCTTGCCAAATCACAGGTGATGTTTCAGGGCAGAATATTACATTAGCAAATGGAAATATTACAGTTGGCATAGAGGGAGCGGAATATTTAGTAAAAGAAATAGAAAAGTTTTTAAACAAGAGTGAGGTTTAGTCTTAATTTATATTATTTTTCAAATACATATCATTCTTTTAAAAGACTGTAAGAGGACCATTAATTGGTCCTCTTATTTTGGTTATTAGTTGAACGACTCGGGTTGTTACTTCCTACAAATCATAGGGAAAATAAAGAAGTATTATAGAGGTAGTAAATGATGTTGAGAAATATTTGAAAAGAAGGAAAACAAAAAGAATAAAACGAATGTTACATTTACACGTATTCAAAAGTGGTCTGAAATGAAAATAATACATTTTCAGGAGGGATTACGATGAGTAGTACAGTGAATAAACAAAAAGGTATACAATTGATTCCGTTTACCGTAAATAAGGTGGTAGAACAAGTAAATGAAATTCCACCAGGTGTACAACTGATTCACGCTCCGCAAGTATGGGAAAAGAGTATGAAGGGGCAAGATGTAGTCGTTGCCGTATTAGATACAGGGTGTGATACTAATCATATAGATTTAAAAGATCGTATTATCGGCGGAAGAAATTTCACAAAAGATTATGAAGCTGATCCAAATGTGTATCTTGATAATAACGGACATGGTACTCATGTTGCGGGAACGATTGCCGCGACTGAAAATGGTGTCGGTGTATTAGGAGTTGCACCACTTGCTAAAATGTTAGTATTAAAAGTTTTAGCGGGAGATGGTTCTGGAAGTTATGAGCAAATTATTGAGGCAATTCATTATGCTGTAAATTGGAGAGGGCCGAATCAAGAGAAAGTGAGAATTATTTCAATGTCACTTGGTGGTCCGCAAGATGTTCCAGAATTACATGAAGCAATTCAAAATGCGGTAAAGCAGGATGTTCTCGTTGTATGTGCTGCTGGAAATAATGGAGATTGCGATGATGAAACAGAGGAACTAGACTTTCCGGGTGCGTACTCCGAGGTAATTGAAGTTGGTGCCGTTAATTTAGAGCGGAAGATTGCATGTTTTAGTAATTCAAATCAAGAAATTGATCTAGTAGCGCCAGGTGATGAAATATTATCTACGTATCCAGAAGGAAAATATGCTGTGCTAAGTGGAACTTCCATGGCGACGCCGCATGTTGCTGGAGCGCTCGCCTTGCTCATTAAACAGTGTGAGAAAGAATACGGTCGAAAGTTATCGGAGCCGGAAATATATGCACAACTCATTAAAAGAACTGTACCTTTAGGGTACGAACGTACATCTGAAGGGAATGGATTAATAGATTTATTAAAAGAATAGCCATATTAAAAAAACATCTCATATTCATATGAGATGTTTTTTTAATATGGCTCTGTCGCATGTAATACAACTTGTAATAAACCTGGGAATCTAGCATTTAAATCTTCTTCACGAATTGAAATGAAACGTTGTGTTCCTTCAAGGCGCGTGTACATAACACCTGACTCACGTAAAACTTTGAAATGGTGAGATAAAGTTGATTTTGCAACAGGGATGTTTAAAGCACCACAAGATTGTTCATTTTTCTCTAGTAACATATTTACAATTTGTAAACGAATTTGATCGCTAAGTGCATATAAGACAGAAGAAAATTGAATTTCTTCTCGATTTGGATGATAGAGTGTACGCATATTTCACCTACTTGTATAAGTTAAGATATTTGCACTATAACATATAAAGTGGTATATTTCTATTGTTCGAATATATTCGAACAATAGAAATATAGGGGGAGAAAAAATGAAGTATATAAAATTGCAAAAGGCAGGATTAAATATTTCAAAGTTGGGTTTAGGTACAAATGCAGTAGGGGGACATAATTTATATGCTGATGTGAATGAAGAAGAAGGAAAGCGATTAGTAGAAGAAGCTATTCAGCAAGGGATTACATTTTTTGATACAGCAGATTCATATGGTTTCGGTAGATCGGAGGAATTAGTAGGAGAAGTATTAAAGGGAAAACGTCATGAGTTTATACTTGCTACAAAAGGTGGAATTCAACCGTTGTTAAATGGAGAAACTTATATTAACAATGAACCAAGTTATTTAAGGAATGCTGTGGAAAATAGCTTAAGAAGATTACAGACTGAATATATTGATTTATATTATTTACACTTTACAAATCCTGAAACAAGTTACATAGATTCAATCGGAGAGCTTACTCATTTAAAAGAAGAAGGGAAAATTCGTTCAATTGGAATATCGAACGTAAACATAGAACAATTAAAAGAGGCGAATCAACATGGTCATATAGATGTTGTACAATCTCCATACAATATGTTAGAACGTACAGCTGAGGAAGAACTGTTGCCGTATTGTATAGAAGCGGGTATTTCATTTATTCCATATGGGCCTCTTGCTTTTGGAATATTAGGCGGAAAATATACAGAAGATTTTAAATTAAATGAAGTCGATTGGCGTCAAAATGTAAATCTATTTGAAGAAAATACATATAAGAGTAATTTTAAGAAAGTGAATAAGTTAAAAGGGCTAGCTAAAGAAAATGATATTGAAGTGTCTCATTTAGCGTTAGCATGGTTATTAAATAAAGAAGGGATTGATACTGTTATACCTGGTGGAAAGCGGGCAGAGCAGGTAAGAGAAAGTGTGAAAGCGGTAGATGTTGCATTGAATGAAAGAGTCATGAAAGAAAACCAATCTATTTTAGAAGATTAGTTAAACAGAGGGAGAGTACCCTCTGTTTATATAAGGAGAAGGTCTAAATGAACAGAGTACTAGCTGTATTTTTTATGATAATGTTTATGATCGGTACAGATACTTTCTTAATTTCACCACTGTTGCCGACATTGCAACAGGTGTATCATGTTTCAACTGAGTTGTCAGGATGGATGGTGAGTTCGTATGCTTTAGGGTATGCTGGATTTGCGCTTGTGGCTGGTCCTATATCAGATGGATTAAACAGAAAAAAAGTAATGGTACTAGGTATGAGTTTTTTTGCAATAAGTACGTTTTTTTGTGGAATTGCACCGAGTTTTTTATGGATGCTAACATTTAGATTTTTAGCAGGTGTAAGTGCAGCTTTTGTATCTCCACAAGTGTGGGCATCTATTCCGCTCCTTATAGAGAAGAAGCAAATTGTGAAAGCAATTGGGGTTGCAACAGCAGGGTTATCAATCTCTCAAATTTTAGGGCTGCCACTGGGAGCTTATTTAGCAACGATACATTATACAATTCCATTCTATTTCATTGGTATATTATCAGCACTACTTGTCATTCTTATTTATGTTGTATTACCAGAAATACAGTCGGTTCATATAGGTGGAAATAAAAAAGCGATTTTACAGCGTTATAAACAATTACTTACAGATTCAAAGGTTTCACTTTCTTATTTTGCATACTTTGTTTTTCAAACCGGAAATTTTGCTGCATTTTCATTTTTTGGTGTATGGCTTTCCATTCAATTTGGCTTACAAGTTCATGAAGTAGGTACAGCTATGCTCGTATTAGGATTAGGAAATTTAATTGGTAATATTTTTGGTCCTAGAATCGTAAATAAAATTGGTTATAACCTTTCTTTCTATGGTGGAATTATATTTACAGCAGTGCTATATGTATTACTTCCTCATGTAAAGAACATTGTATTGGTGGAGTTATTGTTCTTTGCTTTATTTTTTGTGACAGGAATTTTGTTTGTATTAATGATGAGGCACTTACAAAACATGTCTAGTGTAGCAAGAGGAACAGGAGCCGCGCTTGCAAATGCTTCTATGTACATTGGTCAAATGATTGGTGCGGCAATAGCTGGAATGTTATTTGCAATATCTCACAATTTTATACTTATAGGTAGTTTTACTGCGTTACTATATATAGGAGCTTTATTTTTGTTTAGAAAAAGTGAAAAAATTACTGAAAATAGTGAAACAGGAATTGCATCATAAAGCTTGTATAAATATTTCGCAAATCAGAATTAATAAGAGTGTGAATACATGAATGTGCTTTTAATTAAAGTGGTTACTAAAAGTATAGAAATAGTAGAAGAAATGTATTGTAACAAAGTTATGAGGAATCAAAAAATAAAAATCCCTATAAAGATAGGGATTTATATATCGGCATATAGTTCCTTGGAAAAGGATATACTTAGTTTAACATATAGGAGTACTTATAATTGTGAAATAGATGTGAAAGTAATGTGAAAAGTATTGTAATAAAAAGCACTGTTTTAGCTAATGTAGCTAAAACAGTGCTTTTCTCTTTGATTGAACAGTTGCAGCATTTTCATCATGTATACCTGCATCTTTTATAATTCGTTGTTTTGCTTTATTTAATAGATGGTTTACTGCTTCGCCAAAATAGTTAGCTTCGCTTTTTGTGCGGGCTTCTCGTAAACATTTATAGTTTTCTAGCAGTTCCTCTTTTTCGGAGTTTGTTAAGAAATCTTCTATTTTCTTTTTTGTCATACGAAACACCCTTTCTCCTGACAAACGACGCAATAGAAAATATTTATTTCTCATTATAACAATAATTTTAAAAGAAAGTATACACTAACGTCGCAATAATTTGTCAATTTCTTGAATCTTCTCATCAGCTTTCCCAATTTGCGTATTTTTAGCCTGTTCGCCACCAAGAGCTTGATGTAGTAAAAAAGTTTGACCGGAAATAGCAGTTACAATGGATACTTTTATAATTTCTTTTATTGCGGTGACATCGAATAAAACGAGCCCAAGAAGTGCGGCTAGGCTACCAGTAAAAATATCAGTTAAAAATCCAAAATGAAAAAATGTTTTCAAACGGCGTGGAAGCAATAACTTACCTTGGTTATTGATTAGATGGGAAACGAAGCCGGTAATGCCACCAACGAGAACAGCGGTTAGCCATTGATACATTTCCATCGAATCCACTCCTTTTAGTGAATAAGATTCGATTATTTCATATTGATTCCTTTTAATATTTCATATAAGCATATTGAGAAAGTTTGTTTGGGTATATTTTGTATTCAAATTAATTATAACAGAAAATTTAGATAGATTTCAGTCTATTATATGAATCATTTTTACAATAATATGAATGCAGAAAGGGGTGCGTGATATGAATATAGATTATCGAATAAGAAGTGTAGATGGTTATACAAAAAAAATAGGGGAATTAGTAAGCCTGCTTGAGCATACGAGAGCTGTAACATTAGGCGAAGTAAAAAATTTATCAGTTGAGCAATTAGATTTAATTATGCAAAGCAGCGGAAATTCAATTGGCGCCTTATTAAAGCATATAGCAGCTATTGAAAAAGTTCATCAGCTTATTTCATTTCAAGATCGTGACTTTACAAAAGAAGAATTAGAAATATGGGAAGATGCACTGTATTTAGGGGAAGCGGGTAGAGCAATCCGTGGTCATGAAATAAAGTATTATGTACAACTTCTACAAAGTGTTCGAGAAGAATCTCTGAAGTATTTAAGTGAACAAGGTGATGAGTGGCTCATGTTAGAAAGAAAGTGGCCTAACGGTGTAGCATATAACCAGCACTATCTATGGTTTCATGTGCTAGAAGATGAAATTAGTCATCGAGGACAAATTAGAATGCTCAAAAACAAGTTATTTGAAAATTACGTAAAATAATGTAGCTTTTTATAGGAGAATTCCATATAATGAGAATAATTAAAATAAGAACGGGGTGATGTATTATGGCGAAAATAACTTATATGAATAATCAACCAAATACAAAGGTGGATGGAAAGGGCGATATTATATAAGGTAATTCGCAATCCTTCCACTTAGTACAAACTAGGGAGGATATTTATTTGAATCAAAATATTTTAGAATCTTTCGGCTGGGATTCATTTTTTGAAGAACAAGTTACAGAGAAAAATTATGAAGTAGGTCGTATTTTACTTGAGCATAAGCATATATATCGCATTATTTGTAATGATGGTGAATATATGGCAGAACTGTCTGGGAAGTTTCGGCATGAAGCGATTACGAAAGGCGATTATCCAGCAGTTGGTGATTGGGTGTATATAAAGAAAATAGAAGATGAAAAGAAAGCGATTATTCATCGTATTTTCCAGCGAAGAAGCTCTTTCTCAAGACAAGAGGCTGGAACAAGAACAGAAGAACAGATTATAGCAGCAAATGTAGATTATTTATTTTTAGTGAATGCACTTAATCATGATTTTAATGTTAGAAGGATGGAACGTTATTTATTATTAGCGTATGAAAGCGGCGCTATGCCAGTTATTGTTTTAACAAAGAGTAGTATATGTAATGATGTGGAAGAGAAAATTGTAGAAACGGAAGCTATAGCAATTGGTGTTCCTATTTTCGTTGTTGATAGTTTAGAGCATACAGGTATAGATTCGTTGAAACAATTCGTTTCTTCAGGGAAAACAATTGCTTTAGTTGGATCATCAGGGGTAGGAAAGTCAACTTTGTTAAATGCTCTAATAGGAATTGATGTAGCAAAAACGGGAGATATACGTGAAGAGGATAGTAGGGGGAGGCATACGACAACGCATCGAGAATTATTCCAATTGCCTAGTGGCGCTCTCGTGATTGATACGCCTGGCATGAGGGAATTGCAACTTTGGGAAGGCAGCGAAGCGATTCAAACAGCATTCTCTGATATTGAAGAATTTGCGACAACATGTCGTTTCCGTGATTGTAAGCATGAGAATGAACCAGGATGCGCGGTGTATAGTGCAATTGAAAATGGACTTATTACGATAGATCGTTTGAAAAGCTATAAAAAATTACAAAGAGAACTGGCGTATTTTATGAGGAAACAAGATGCAATCCTTGCCAGAGCAGAGCGTGATAAATGGAAGAAAATTTCTAAACAACATAAAAAAATGTAAAAACCAAAGGGGCCCCTTTGGTTTTTTCTATTTGTAAATTTTATAATAATATTATTCGTATATATAGACAAAAGGAAATTAATTGTTTAAACTTTACAAAGTATTCACCATAATAGGTTATGAAAATAATAATTAGGGAACGGGAAATATTCATAATTAACTCAATTTAACTTTTAAATTTGAAAATTAGGAGGTTCATAATGGGTAAACTATTAAATTTGTTTCGTGATATGAAAGTAGCAAAAAAGCTATTAATTTCATTCTTTGTAATTTTAATTGCAGCCGTTTCTATAATCGGGGGCATGTCTTATCAAACTGCTAAAAAGAATTTTGAATCACAAATTACGAGTAGTGCTAACGATAATATAAAAATATTAGATAATTTAATCAATCAAATGATTGAAGCAAAATTTAACGATGTGAATAACTTTGCACGAGTAATTCAAGGGAATATGTATCAAGGGGATAATCAGGATGAGCTAAGAAAGACATTATCTCAGTATATCAATTTGAATATAGATGTTGAACAAGTGTATGTTGCCGGTAATGATAAGAAATTTGTACAGGAACCAAATATACAAATGGCAGCAGATTATGATCCAACAACACGACCTTGGTATAAAGATGCAGTGGCAAAACAAGGTGGTATTGTTGTTAGCGAGCCATATAAGGCAAAAGGAAATGGACATATTGTCGTAACGATTGCAAAACAAACAGAAGATAAAAATGGGGTTGTTGCGCTAGATTTAAGTTTAGACAATTTATTAAAAACAACAAAGTTAATCAATATTGGTAAAAAAGGATATGCCTTCATTTTAGATGGAAAGCAAAAAATCATTGCTCATCCACAAGAAAAATCAGGGGATAAAGCAGCTGATTCTTGGGCAAAGAAAATTTATGAAGATAATCATGGTGCTTTTACATATTCTTATGGTGGTAGTGAAAAGAATATGGTATTTGCTACAAACGTAAAAACAGGTTGGAAAATTGGTGGGACGATGTACGCAACTGAAGTAATTGAAGCTGCTCAACCTGTATTTTATAATATGTTAATTGTTATGCTTATTTCGTTAGTAGTAGGTGGAGTACTTATTTATTTTGTGACACTTTCAATTACGAAGCCTTTAAAGAGATTAGTTATCACTTCTAAAGAAATAAGTGAAGGGGATTTAACGCAAACAATTGAAATTCATTCTAATGATGAAATTGGTCAACTTGCGAAAGGTTTTAACGAGATGACAAATTCATTACGGACGTTAATTGGAAGGATTAACACTTCGGCAGGACATGTTGCAGCAGCATCAGAAGAACTAACTGCAAGTGTAAGACAAGCGAGTGAAGCAACTGAGCAAATTACAACAGCAATGGATGAAATATCAAGTGGGGCAACGACGCAAACAACAAGTGTAGAAAATGGTGCTATGTTACTGTTTGATGTAACGGAAGGAATTCAGCATGTAGCAAATAGTTCATCATCTATTAATATCGCTTCTGCTCATACTCGTGAAAAAGCAGAAGATGGTGGGAAACTAGTAGGAAGAACAGTAAACCAGATGCAGTCTATTGCAGAATCGGTTTCACAATCAGATGCTGTTATACAGTTATTAAATAATAAATCAAAACAAATTGGTGATATATTGGAAGTAATTCAAAACATTGCAGATCAAACAAATCTTCTAGCTTTAAATGCGGCAATTGAAGCGGCAAGAGCTGGTGAACATGGAAGAGGTTTTGCAATTGTTGCAGATGAAGTACGTAAATTGGCAGAGCAGTCTAGCATATCTTCCAGTGAAATTAGTAAATTAATAGGCGAAATACAAGACGATATGGGTAAGACAGTCAAATCAATGAATCATGTAAATGAAGAAGTTCAATCTGGACTTGTTATTGCAAATGAAACGAAGCAAAATTTTGCTGAAATTTTACAATCTACAAATGAAATAGCTAATCAAATTAAGACGATGGTTGAAACGGCTAATGGAATGTCAAAAGGGGCAAATGAAGTATCTATTTCAGTAGGACAAATTGCAATGACAGCACAAAATAATGCGACAAGCACACAAAATGTTGCGGCTTCAGCTGAAGAACAGCTAGCTTCGATGGAGGAAATTGGATCAGCGGCGGGTACGCTATCTCAAATGGCTGAAGAATTGCAAGTATTAATTGAGAGATTTAAAGTTTAATAGAGAACAGACTCCCCCTAGTAGCATTATGACACTAGAGGGTAGTCTGTTTTATTATGTAAAATCAAATGGAGATGTAAACTTCCTTTATGACGTTTAAAATGGTATTTTGCATAATATTTGTCGAAAAATAGAGGTGTTTGTTAGCTTTGTGTATAATTATTAACCTATAGAATACAAATAAAAGGAGAGTATTATGGGAGTGTATTGGGGGACAAAAAGACATTCTTGGCTTAGTTACGTCTCATTTTGGCTAAGTATTTCATTTTTTATTGTTTTTCTAATTGAAGTGTTTATATTAAAAACACTTTCGAATAGCTCGGTGCAAATTGTTAAATATTTTTATTTTATACTTGTACCAGTAAATATTTTTCTTAGTTTAAAGTTACTATTTAAGAAGAATGAAAAGAAAGCGTTACCTATTTTTAGTTTCATTGTCTCATTATTATTTGCAATTTTAATAATCGTATTAGTTTTAGCAGCTATAGGGAAGTTCTTTTAAGGGGAGTGGTATAAGTCACTCTCCTTTTTTATTTGTGGTAGTCTTACTATATGTAAAAGTGTGAATGCTGTGAGCTAATAAAAGCGGAGAGTAGACAATATTTGCATGGATTAAAGTCTGTCGTTATTTGAACTTGTAAGAGTGTATGGAGTAATGAGGTAATATACATAATAATGGAGATAGAATTAGTTATTTTATAAGTGTGTATGAAGCAAATGAATACGGTAAGAACGGTGATATATGGTACAATAGCTATGGATAGTGATAGAGATAAAGGGTATATAAAATACTCATCGTTTTTTAGTAAGAGAGGGGTTATCTTATGCTATACGAGGATTTGGAGACATTATTTCAAACAGCTCCGAAAGAAGATAGAGGCGGATGGAAATATATAATCCAAGAACAAAATGATACATTTAAAATTGGTGATGAAATACTGAAAAATCAAATGAGTGTCGAATTGTATTTTAATGAATACGATGAGGTGAAAATCACTTTATATAAAGATGGAATTCCCATTACGACTATGCAAAAAATTACGATTTCAAAAGTTGAATTAGACGAAGATGAAGAAGGTATTCAATTTGTTTTAGAACGCATGCCTAGTCGAATGATTCGGTTGCAGTTAAAGCCGTATTTAGCATTAGAAATGGGACCGTACTGGGAAGTATGTGATGATTGTGAATGAACATAAAAAAGCATCCAATAACATGGATGCTTTTTTATGTTTTTTGAAGTTGTTTAAACGCAATGATTGGAAGTATAACAATACTTACCCATCCGATGATAGGATATAGAATGTGAAGTAAGTCACTGTAACCGATGTAACTAAAGCAATAACTAATTAGTAAAATGAAGAAAATAATATTGTGATTTTTCCACCCAGTAATAGATTGCATCTGTTTTGTCATTCCGAACACATTACCAACTAAAGTTGTGAAAACTTCACCGAAAATAATGAGAACGAAGAAGAAGTGAAAAGTTGCATTAAATCTTCTTATGACTTCAGCCATTGGGATATTATATTGATAAAATTGATCGACTGATAAGATTGCTAAATGGCTGCATAATAAAATTAAAGAAAGTCCAGCACCACCTAAAATCCCACCCCAAAAAATGGCTTTTCGATCCTTTACTTCACTGGCTAATGGGACGAGAACACTTTGGGCGAGAGAAAGGTTTAAGGCGACATATGTAATAGGGCTAGTAATCCATTTCATATTCCAGCTCTCTGCAGGAATAGTGTTATTAATAGGAGGTGTACCGTGAAAAAAGGTTGTAATAGCAAGTCCTATAATAAAAATCATCATAATAGGTACGACAAGTGTATTTACTTCAAAAACACCTTGTAACCCGCGGCTACTTATAATGAGACAAGCGATAACTGTAATGAGAATACCGAGTTGTCTTGGTAAGCGAAGTTGCTCTTCAAATACTGCACCGGCCCCTGATAACATAACGCTCGTTACGCCGAATAAAACGAGTAATAATAATGTGTTTACAACATTCCCAAATACATCCCCAAATAAATATTTGTTAAATTCTTGCGCTGAAAATGCCCCGATTTGTGATGAAAGTAACATCATCTTTGTGCCAAGCCAAATAAAAAAAAATCCACTTACACATATGCCAATTGTCCCGTATAATCCATTCACTGTGAAAAATTCAACAATTTCTCGTCCAGTAGCAAATCCAGCTCCAACGACAGTTCCGATATAAGTAGCAGCTACTTTCTTTGCTACTTGCCATTGTTGATTGTCCATGTTATCCCTCTTTCTACTATGATGAGCTTGATGTACTATTATGCATATGTATGAGCTTGGACAATTAGACGTATGAAGTGGTTGAAAAAATACATGAATTAAATGATATTAGGGAAGCATTAAAGGTGTTAAAACTTTGTTACATATAAGCCAATTGTTCGAAAGGAAAGGGAATGTATGGTAAAATGTAATTAAGTTATTAAAAGATAAACATTACAAAATGATAAGAGGAGTGATTGTATGAGTACGAAAACAAATGTTGTTGAAGTATTAAACAAGCAGGTAGCAAACTGGAATGTGTTATATGTTAAATTACATAATTATCACTGGTATGTGACAGGGCCACACTTCTTTACATTACATGAGAAATTTGAAGAGTTTTATAATGAGGCTGGAACGTATATTGATGAGTTAGCAGAACGTATTTTAGCTTTAGAAGGTAAACCATTAGCGACAATGAAAGAATATCTCGCAACATCTAGTGTCAGCGAAGGGACAAGCAAAGAATCTGCAGAAGAAATGGTGCAAACATTAGTGAATGATTATTCTGCACTTATTCAAGAATTAAAAGAAGGTAT
This sequence comes from Bacillus sp. RCC_6_1, assembly GCF_041360755.1. Taxonomy (NCBI): domain Bacteria; kingdom Bacillati; phylum Bacillota; class Bacilli; order Caryophanales; family Bacillaceae; genus Bacillus; species Bacillus sp. RCC_6_1. The sequence continues at coordinate 453,254 of NZ_JBFUPV010000001.1, read as the reverse complement.
GGAAGTTGCGGGTGAAGCTGGCGATGAAACATCAGCTGACATGCTGTTAGCAATTCATACAACATTAGAACAGCATGTATGGATGCTAAGTGCATTCTTAAAATAACGATAAATATATAGAAACCCATTGAAAAATTATTTCAATGGGTTTTTTTATGATTTTTCAGTTTTCTTTTATGCTATAATATAGTAAAAAGGAGGCGATGCGATGTTTCGCTTTTTCAGAACTGGAAAAGAAGAGCGGGAAATTACGAAAGATGAATTAGAACAAGCGATGGCTCAGTTTTTAGAAACGAATGCTAATATCGTTTATACAGTATTAGTAAATGATGATTATACAGTAAATTATGATTTGTTAAAACCATATTTACCTGCATTTCCAACAAATGTTTTTCTCATAACGAAGGAAACGCTTGAGGTATTTGAACATACAGCAGAAAATTTAAACCTAGTGAAAGAAATTGATGTCGTACAAAAAGCAGTAGATCAATACGTAACAGAAAAAGAAATGTTCCCAATTGTTGAAGGTAGCGAAGATCGCCTCATATGTGGAATGAAATTAGGACCTTACTTAAATCGTAGCTTAAAAAGAGACTTATATATTTCAGAAAAACATTATTTAGTTTCAAGTAAACCAGATAGAAAAAAACAAAAGAGTGGGTAGACGTAATGAAAACAACAATACATATATTGTTGTCTTTTTTTGTTTGTTAAAATATTGATTTTTCAGTCTATTCTTATTTATACTAAATGTATTGGACAGGGAAGAGCAACTATTAAGCATCATTCTGAGAATAAGGTATTGTTAGCGTGGGTTATACAAAGTGGTATAAAGATTCGCAAACAAATATTATAAAAGGTTTCGGGGGAATTGGTACATGAAAAATAGTATGACTTACATTCAATTATTAAATGAAACGTTACGTTGTTATGCAAATAAAGGAAGTTTTGAAGCGTACAATTATATAATGGAAAACGCTACAGGTGTAATAGGGAATGAGGCGCAAATATATAATTTTAAGTATGCACTCGCAAGTGCATCGGGACTTGAAAAAGAAGCATTACATTTAATGAGAGAGGCCATTATAGAAAAGGGATTCTGGTATGGAAATGAGTATTTAATTTCCGACGAAGATTTAAAATCACTACATAAATTTGAAGAATTTCATACAATGGTGCAATTATGTAAAGAAAGAGAAGAATTAGCACATAAAAAGGAAAGACCAGATGTGAAATATATATACAGTAAGAAAGAGGGAAATCTACTACTTACATTGCATGGTAACCAAGAAAATATACAAATAGTAGAACCATATTGGAAATCTGTTTTGATACAAGATTATATGTTAGCTTTACCACAGTCTTCACAAATTGAGTTTTCAGATGGATTTGTTTGGGAGGATATAGAGAGAGGGAAAGAGGAATTAAAAGAGCATTACAATAAGTTTATAGAAAATCATACAGTAGAAAGTGTAATCATTGGTGGTTTTTCTGCAGGGGCGAGAGTAGCTTTATATACGATTTTACAACAAGATATAAATGTAGATGGTTTTGTTTTTATGGCACCATGGCTTCCCGAGATTGAAGAATGGGATGAGTTGCTAAGAGTGCTGAAGGATAAACATATAAAAGGATATATAGTATGCGGGGATCAAGATGAAGATTGTTTCGAATCCACGCAGCAATTTGTACAACTATTAAGAGAGAAAAATATAGAACATAAGTATAAAGTTGTGCCTGACTTAGATCATGATTATCCTATTAACTTTGAAGAGCTATTAAAAGAAGCTATTGAATATATAGGAAATGAAAACAATAAGTAGTAAGAAAAAGAGATGCATCACATGTGATGCATCTCTTTTTAGAATTATAAATTAAAAGCATTTGCTAGTAAGCGATAAGACTTTAATTTATGTTCAAATTGATGGGTAATACTGACAATCATAAATTCGTCAGTATTGTATGCTTTGCTTAAGTTTATTATTTTTTCTTTTACAGAAGACGGATCACCAACAATCATACGTTGACGATTTTCTTTTATACGGAATAAATCATAAGCACTGTATGAATAATTTTGAGCAGTTTCAATAGAAGGTGTACCAGTAGTTCGTTTTCCTTGCTCTAATAATAAGATTGATAAATCTAAACTAGAAGCAATTTTTTCCGCTTCTTCATTTGTTTCTCCGCATATAACAAAGATGGCAACGATTGAATCAGGCTTATCTCCTAAAAATGAAGGTTGATATTGTTCTTGGTAAGCCCTCATAACTTCAGGGCCTCCGAAGCCATTAATAAATTGTGCAAATGCGAAAGAAGCTCCGTTGTTTGCAGCAATTTTAGCGCTCTCTCCGCTAGAACCGAGCATCCACATTTCAGGAGATGTTGGGATAACTGGAGTGGCTTTTAAGTTTGCATAGTGATGGTTTTCTGGTATTTGATCATGTAAGTACATTGCAACGTCTGCAATTTGTTCTGGATATTGATCAAGTGAGACCATTTTCCCTTCTTGAAGTGCGCGAGTTGCTATTGGCATACCACCAGGTGCTCTACCAACACCGAGATCGATGCGGTTCGGATACAATGCTTCTAGAACACGGAAATTCTCAGCAACTTTATATGGGCTATAATGCGGTAACATAACACCACCTGAACCGACTCTAATACGGTCCGTTTTTGCGGCAATATGAGAAATAAGTATTTCTGGACTTGAACCAGCTAAGCTTACGGAATTATGATGTTCGGATACCCAAAAACGTGTGAATCCGAGTTTTTCAACTTCTTGTGCAAGCGTAACTGTATGTGAAAAAGCTTGGGCTGCTGTGCTACCATCTGAAATAGGTGATTGGTCTAATACACTTAACTTGATCATAGAATATACCTCTCAATCTTAATGTACATCCTATTATATATTTACTTATGAAAAATGCGTAGTGAAATGCTCAAAATGAAAAGCGGATAATCTTATTTCCGCTTTTAACGAGAAAATCCGCGTTCATAATGATTCATTTCGACTAGATTTAAAATATATTCATAGTTGTCAATTTCACGCTTTAGTTGTTCACGTTCTTTTTCAGATAGTGTCATATTGCTAAGTTTTTTACATAAGTTTTGTTTCTTTAATTCTAAATGTTTTTTTGTAGCATCGTAGTCATAAGTATGTTTCATTTTTAACCACTCCTTCTTTGTAGTTGCTATATTATACGAAGTATAAAGAAAAGTGAGATCTGTCTCTTATGTACTTTTAGTGAATATTCAAATTGCAATGGTGTTATGTTTATGGGGATTTATGAATAAAATGCACTAAACCACTAACGTCCATTTGATGAAGTAAGGGGTGGAATTGTGCAGAAAGATATAATGTATAACACTGAAATGGATGAAGCGTTAAAAGTTATAGATAAAGGATTGAAGAAGACGATAAGCCCAAAACAGATTATTGTAGTGGGAGCTGGTATGGCTGGGTTAGTTTCAGCATCTTTATTAAAGGCTGCAGGACATGATGTGAAAATTTTTGAAGCAAATAACCGGGTAGGTGGCCGTATAGAAACAGTGAGAATGGAAGATACCGGATTATATTTAGATGTTGGAGCAATGAGAATTCCGTATTCGCATACATTAACGATGGCATATATAAGAAAATTTGGGCTACAGGTGAGTCCTTTTATTAATAGGAATGAGACGGATATTATATACGTAAATGGACGGAAAACGACGTTAAAACAATATGAAAAAGATCCAAGTATTCTAAGATATCCTGTGGAAATGAATGAAGTTGGAAAAACGTCAGAGGAATTATTATTGTTAGCGGTACAGCCCATTATAAATTTTATAAAAAAGAACCCAGAAAAAAATTGGGATATTGTTGTAAAGGATTTTGGGAGATACTCTACTGGACAATTTTTAAAGTATCATCCTTATCAGTATAATACTTACTTTTCGCCAGTAACAATTGAGATGATTGGTGTTTTATTAGATTTAGAAGGTTTTTTGGAACGATCGTTTGTAGAGACTTTACGCTTTCTATATATTATGCAAGAGGAGAGCGGATTTTGTGAAATTGTGGGCGGGAATGATAGATTGCCAAAGTCATTTTTACCGCAATTAGAAGAGAATATTATATATAATCAAAAATTAATGAAGTTACATCAACACGATAATGGTGTGACAGCTTTCTATCGGAACGAGGAAACTTTTGAATATAGTAGTATTACAGGAGATTTAGTTATTGTTACCATTCCGTTTTCGACAATGCGTTTTGTAGAAGTAGATCCGTTTGATTCTATATCTCATGAAAAATGGAAAGCAATTCGTGAATTACATTATATGCCTGCGACGAAAATAGGAATTCAATTTAAAAGCCGATTTTGGGAAGAACAAGGACAATTAGGTGGCAGAATTATAACAGATTTGCCAATTCGTTATGCCTATTATCCAAGTTATGGAATTGGGGAGAAAGGACCGGCTATGATGTTAGGTAGCTATACATGGTCTTATGACGCGTTGTTATGGGATGGTTTATCAAAAGGGGATCGTATTTATTACGCATTACACAACTTAGCAACAATATTAGGTGGTCAAGTGTATGATGAGTTCATATCTGGAATTTCAAAAAGCTGGACATTGGATCCGTATGCGCTTGGAGGATTTGCACTTTTTCAAGCAGGTCAAGAATCTGAGCTGCAACCAGCGATTGTCAAACCAGAGGGGAGAATATTCTTCGCTGGAGATCATACAACGCTATATCACGGATGGATTCAAGGTGCGATTGAATCTGGAATTCGTGTAGCGGTGGAAGTGAATGAGTAAAAGGTTTTCAATTCAGAAAATTCTTTACTATATAACTTCAGATGGATATTATTATATATAAAAGAAATATAGGGAGTGTTTACAGTGAATCCATTATTATTCGATTTTCCTTCTGAATTTTATACTGACAGACTTTTTATTCGAATGCCGAAACCAGGAGATGGTAAAGTTGTATATGATGCAATTCAGGCTTCAATACAAGAACTAAAACCTTGGATGGTGTTTGCACAAAAAGAGCAAACAGAGCAAGAAGTAGAAGAAAGTATTAGAAAATCACATATTCAATTTTTGCAACGTGAGGATTTAAGATTATTAGTATTTTCGAAAGAAACAGGTGAATTTATTGCTTCAGCCGGATTACATCGTATTAATTGGGATATACCTCAATTTGAAATCGGATATTGGATTGATACAAGGTTTAGCGGAAAAGGCTATATGGTAGAGGCTGCGAAAGGTATAACGGATTACGCTTTTTCTGAATTAAAAGCAAACCGTGTAGAAATTCGTTGTGATTCTTTAAATAAGAAGAGTAGAGCGATACCTGAGAAATTAGGTTTTAAGTTAGAAGGTACGTTAGAAAGTGCGAGTGTTGCGGTAGATGGAAACGGATTAAGAGATATGTGTGTATTTGCCATGACTAGAAATACATATGAAAAAGAAGAGCTGTAAGAAAACAGCTCTTCTTTTTATGCATTATGGTACAGGATGTCCATTAGAGCTTTCGAAAATTGTAAACCATTGTTGACGGTCTAAGTTAACTTTTGTAGCAAGAGCGGCAGTTTTTACGCGATCTAATTTACCAGAGCCAACGATTGGCATCATATTAGCTGGATGAGCAAGTAACCAAGCATACATAACCGTATCGATACTAGAAACACCTAGCTCAGTAGCAACTTTTTGCACAGTTTCACGTACACGTACGGCGCGTTCTGATTGACCAGTAAAGATCTCCCCACCAGCAAGAGGTGACCAAATCATTGGATTGATTCGTTTTTCTTGGCATAAATCAATTGTCCCTTTTTCAAAATGCTCAAGCTGCAATGCAGAAACTTCAATCTGGTTCGTAATAAGCGGGAAATCTAAGTACGAACTTAACATATTAAATTGTGAAGGTAAGAAGTTAGATACACCGAAGTGACGAACTTTCCCTTCTTGTTTTAATTGTGAAAATGCTTTTGCCACTTCATTTGGATCCATAAAAGGATCGGGACGATGAATAAGTAATACGTCAATATAATCTGTATGTAAATTTTTAAGTGATGCTTCTAGACTTTGCATAATATGCTCTGCACTAGTATTGTAGTGAGCAACATATCGCTCTGGAAATTTCGGTGATGGGGGAGCGATTCCACACTTTGTAATAATTTGCATGTTTTCTCGTAAGGAAGGCTTTAATTGTAAAGCTTCGCCAAATAACCCTTCACACGTATATGCGCCGTAAATATCAGCGTGATCAAAAGTAGTGATTCCCATATCCATACAATCTTCAATGAAAGAAAGTAATTCTTGTTTCGTCATATTCCATTCTGCTAAACGCCAAAATCCTTGAATAATACGAGAAAATTCTAGCGTTTCAGCCATTTGAACTCGATCCATTATAAGTACCCCCTTGATGAATAATAATGTTTTGAAAAGGCTTTCTTACTACATGTTATTATATAGTTAATTAGGTGTAGAGACAATAAATATGTTTTGCTACAAAAACGATTTTCTCTATATGCTATAATGTAGAAACATATAGCTATAAGGAGATGTACGAAATGATTCCAGTAACAATATTAACTGGTTTTCTTGGATCTGGGAAAACGACATTATTAAATCGTATTTTATCAGAAAATCACGGTAAGAAATTAGCGGTGATTGTAAATGAAATAGGGCAAATTGGCATTGATAATCAGTTGATTATGAATGTGGAAGAAGAAATTATGGAAATGACAAATGGCTGTTTATGCTGTACTGTACGTGAAGATTTACTCGTTGCTTTAAAACAGTTACTGGACGTAAAAGCGGAAGGGAAAATGGATTTTGATGGTTTAGTAATTGAAACGACTGGCCTTGCAAATCCAGGCCCGATTATTCAAACATTCTTTTTAGATCCAGTCATTCAATCTGCTTACCAAATTAACGGTGTTGTAACGGTAGTAGATAGTTATCATATACATAAACATTTTGAAAAAGGATTAGAAGCAAAAGAGCAAATTGCGTTTGCTGATGTCGTTTTAGTAAATAAATTAGATTTAATTGAAGAGAATGAGAAAGAAAATCTCTTGCATGAAATTCAAGGAATTAACCCGACTGCAAAGTTAATTGAGGCGACTAACTGTGAGGTAGATATACCATCTTTATTACAAATCCAAACGTTTAAAACGAAAGATACGTTGCAAATTTACCCTCATAAAGAACATAACCACTTAGAAGGTGTGAAATCATTTGTATTACGTGAAGAACGTCCGCTGGATTTACAAAAGCTTAATGAGTGGATGTCAGCTGTCGTTCTAGAGCTAGGGGAATATTTATATCGTTACAAAGGAATTTTATCGATAGATGGAGTAGATAAACGTATCGTTTTCCAAGGTGTACATACGTTATTTGCTGCTTCGTACGATAGAGAGTGGCAAGAGGGCGAAGAGCGAGTAAGTGAAGTAGTTTTTATCGGAAGAGATATTAATAAAGAGTGGTTCCAAGAACATTTCGAGGAGTGTGTGAAATAAGTCTGCGTAAATTGCAGGCTTATTTTTTATGAGCATTCTATTAGATTGCAAAACAGAATTAAATAAGGGGGAGAAACTAAAAATTGATAAATGTATAATAAAAAGCCTGTTTTCACAGGCTTGTATTTTCGTCTATTAGTAACTCCATTACAACACCTACAACTGGACCTTCATCATCAATATCCCCATTTAAGCGGAAACCAAATGATTCATACAGTCCCATTGCAAGTTTGTTGTCTGGATGTAAACTTAAGTAAATTATTTTGCATTCAAATTTTTCTTGTAAGAATTGAATGAGTAAGCGAAGGAAACGTTTTGCGTATCCTTTTCCTTGATATTGTTGGTCAATCATAAAGCGATCGAGCCATACACTTTTATGTTTTACTGAATACCATCCATACATTGCGTATCCTACAAGTGTTTCTCCATCATATAAACCTACTGACGTTCCGTTTCCTTCATATAATGATTCTGCTAAAGAAAACGCGTTACTTTCAATAAATTGTTGCTGATCTTTTGCGACGTCTAAAGCAACTACTGAACGCCAATTTTTTGCTGTTACTTCACAAATGTGAAGATTCATAATTCCAACTCACCTTCTAAATTAATATAGCTTTAAAGCTAATATGGATAATTTTACTTGTTATTTTGGTCAAGTCAAGGATAAATACATAAAAAGGCAGCTGAATAACAGATTCAGCTGCCTAGAAAATATAATGGATTAGTTTGTTGCTTCTTTCAATGTATTTACGTTTTCTTCCATTAAAGTGAAGTAATCTTTATTATTTTTTGCATCATCTTCAGAAATAGTAGCTAAGTGATTTAAGCGTAAAACTTTTGTACCAGTTTCTTTTTGAATTACGGATGCTACTTTTGGAGTAGAGAATGTTTCGAATAAAATATATTTTAGATTATGTTCTTTTACTGTTTTTGTAATGTCAGCAAGCTGCTTTTGAGATGGTTCATCAGAAGCTGAAATTCCAGCGATAGGAATTTGTTTTAGGCCGTATCGTTGTTCCCAGTAACCATAGGCAGCATGAGAAACTAAAATTTCTTTCGTTTTTGCGTTCGCTACAGCTGCCTTAAATCCATCGTCTAAATCAGTAAATTTAGTTTGAAGTGCTGCAAAGTTTTTTTCGAATTCTTGTTTATGTTCAGGTTGTAATTCTACAAGTGCATTTTTAATTTTTTCTGCCTGTTTCATTGCTAGAGTAGGATCTAACCAAACATGCGGGTCTTTATCGTGATGATGTTCATCTTCTTTATGGCCATCTCCATGATCATGATGCTCTTCTTCAGTAGAAGCACGAAGCTCAATACCTTTAGATGCATTTACAATTTTAACATTTTCTTTTTGTAATGTTTTTTCCATTTTTTCAGCAAATGGTTCTAATTCAGCGCCGTTATAAACAAATAAATCGGCTTTTGCAACTTGTACTGTTTGTTTTTGACTTGGTTCAAATGTATGTGAATCTGCACCAGGTGGGTAAATCGCTTCAACATTTACATAGTCGCCACCGATTTTCTTTGCGAAATCAGCAAGTGGGAAAATCGTTGTATAAACTGTTAGCTTTCCATCTTTCTTGGCATTACTTTCTTTTTTATTTGAGCAGCCAGCGAAAATTAAGGTAAAAATAAGTAAGAATGAAAATATAGTCAATCTTTTAGGCATGAAGTTCTCCTCTTTTCTTTTTACGGATATATTTTCCCCAATTATAGAAGAAAAATATCATTTTAATACAAAACGGAATAATTACGTTTTAGTTTGCGAACTTAGTATAATACATCTTTAATAAAGTTGCAATAAATAATAATCATTCCGATTTGTTTTTGTTATAAAGTTGTCAAATATAGGGGTATTATTTTTGCAAATGCATGCATATGTGACAACGCTGTTTTCATATATTGAAAAGGAGGTAAAAAGGGGGATGAGCGCTTGGGTTACTTAATGGAAGCTATTTTATTAATATTAGCGGTAGTATTGCCATTATCTTTCGTATTAATTTTTTTAAGAAGATTAATAAGTAATTTAGGGGACGCTACAACAATAACGAAATTACAAGAGAGAGATGAGAAAAAAGAGTGAGTAAAGCACTATGCGTACGCATAGTGTTTTACTTGTGGTAAAATAAGAGCAGGAAACTCCTAAAGGTTGTATTTTACTAAAGGAGAGAAAAGTAAAATAAGAGGTATATGCATATATGAATAAGCGAACAGCGTTAATACTCGGTGCAAGTGGTTTAGTTGGACAAGAGATAACGCGTCTATTACTTGAATCAGATTACTACGATTCGGTTACTATTTTTGTAAGAGAGCCAATGCAATTGCAACATGAGAAGTTACAGCAGAAACAAGTTGATTTTTCGGTATTAGAGGAATATAAAGAGTTCTTTGCTGTGGATGATGTTTTTAGTTGCTTAGGAACAACAATAAAAAAAGCAAAAACAAAAGCAAATTTTAAAAAAGTAGATTATGAATATACGTTACGAGCTGCTTGTTTAGCTGAAAAACAAGGGGTACAAAATTTCCTTGTCGTGTCTTCTATGGGAGCGAATCCTAAATCATTCTTCTTTTATTCACAAGTGAAAGGAAAAATGGAAGAAGAATTGCAAAAGTTAGTGATTGGTGGTATTCACATTTTTAGACCATCATTATTAGTAGGAAATCGACAAGAATTTCGTTTCGGCGAACGAATGGCTGAAAAGTTATCTCGTATTATTCCGTTTATCTTTAAAGGAGCTTTCAAAAAATATAAACCAATTTCAGCTAAAGATGTGGCGAAAGGGATGTATATAACCGCGCTGCGAGAAGAATCGGGTATCCATACTTATAATTCAAATGAAATTACAACGATAGAATAAATAAAACCGAGAAGAATGACTTCTCGGTTTTATTTATTCGTATGAATTTTTCCTGATGCTCGCTTATATTGGTGAGGTTCTTGCAATTCAAAGCCAAGTTCATTGGCCGCTATTCTCGGGAAGTACGGATTGCGAAGTAACTCACGTCCGATAAAAATTAAATCTGCTTCGTTATTATTTAAAATTTGCTCTGCTTGTACTCCGGTCGTAATTAATCCAACTGCACCAGTTGCAATGTTAGCATGCTCTTTAATATGTTTGGCATATTGTACTTGATAACCAGGATACACATCAATATGTGCTGGTACAACTGCGCCAGAACTACAATCGATTAAATCTATTCCCTGTTCTTTCATCCACTTTGTATACTGAACGTAATCTTGAACCGTTAGCCCGTCAGGATGATAATCATTTGCTGAAATACGGACAAATAACGGTCCGTCCCAAACTTCATTTACAGAGTCGATGATTTCGCGTAAGAAACGATAGCGGTTTTCAGGTGAACCACCATATTCATCAGTCCGCTTATTGGAAAGCGGAGAAAGAAATTCATTAATAAGATAACCGTGAGCACCGTGTATTTCAATAACATCAAATCCAGCTTGTTTTGATCGTACTGCAGCTTGCTGAAAAGCTAATACAGTATCTTTAATTTGGTGTTTGCTCATTTCTATTGGCATTTTCATTGTTTCATTAAATGGAATGGCTGAAGGAGCTAACGCATCTGTTTCTAATTCTGCTTTTCTTCCGGCGTGAGCGAGTTGAATGGCAGCTTTTGCACCATTATCATGTATAAAAGTAGTCGTTTTATGTAAGCCTTCAATTAGGTTGTCATCCCAAATGCCTAAGTCTTTATTTGAAATTCGACCTTCAGGTAACACGGCTGTTGCTTCAATCATAACTAAACCAACTTGACCGGCAGCTCTTGTTCCATAATGAATGAGATGGAAATTCGTTACTTGGCCATCCCCGTTTTCCGATGAATACATGCACATAGGTGACATAACAATCCGGTTTTTTAATGTAACGTCCTTAATTGTATAAGGTGAAAAAAGTTCGGAATTCATCCAATAGCCTCCTAGATTGAATTTTCTTACATTGTATCATTCTCTTTTTTGTTTCTCTAATAAAACGCTTATACGAAAAATTTTGTATATTCGTGTTACAATGACTAATATGAACTGAATTGGAGGATGGCATATGTACCAGGCTTATTATGAAAGCGAAGTAGGTTTGCTTGAAATTACAGCGAATCAAGAAGGAATTACGTCTGTTATATTTGTTGATGAACGACAAGAAGAAAATAAAAATGAAATGATAGAACAATGTATAAATGAGTTAGATGAATATTTTAAAGGGAAAAGAAAAGAGTTTACGGTCCCGCTGTCTGCGGAGGGAACAGCATTTCAAAAAAATGTATGGGATGCACTTTATACTATTCCATACGGCGTAAGTGCTTCATATTTAGATATTGCAGAGAAAGTTGGAAATACAAAAGCTGTACGGGCAATAGGAGGGGCAAATAGTCGGAATCCAATTTCAATAATTGTTCCATGTCATCGTGTAATAGGAAAGAGTGGAAAGCTTGTTGGATATGCTGGTGGTTTATGGAGGAAAGAGTGGTTATTAAAACACGAAGGTATTTTGAAATGACGTATGGATGGGAAGAGGGATTGTTTTGAAATGTATAAATTGTGGGCAACCTTGCGAGGAGGAACAGTTAAATTGTGCAAGTTGTCAGCGAAACTTGGATAATGAACAAGAGGAAGGTAGCTCGTTAATAGATAAAGAACTAGAAGTATATGTAGGGAGACAATATCCGTATTACAAAAGGAAATGGGAACTTGAGAATAAGCGGATTGCTAGGTGGAGTTGGAATGGTTGGGCTGCTATTTTCAATATAGGCTGGCTAGGATATCGTAAGTATTATGTACCAGCTGCTTTATTTATGTTGTTATTAGTAGCGTGTGATGCATTTTCGTATTATATGGGATTTAATGTAGCGTTGCCAATCATTAATATGGTGCCTCTTACGTTTTTATTACTTATTTTTATTCTGTTTGGAATGGGGATTTTTGCAAATGGATTATACTATCAATTTGCGGAAAGACGTATATACCGAATAAAAGCAAGAGAAATAAAAGATAAATCAGTTGAAAACTATCTAATCAATGATAGCGGCGGAACGAGCAAAATGGGAGCGACAATTGTTACTATTTTAGCAGTTGCTAGTATATTTTTTAGTCATTTCTTTTTTCCGACTGATCGAGACGTTATTCAAAAGGTTCGTACAAGCTCGCTTTATGAATATCCTTTCTTTTCAATAGGTGAATCTTTCGAAAATTATTTTCAAAATTCAGGTTGGATATATTATCGTGGAACGGAAGGGTTAGAATTAGTAGAATTCCAAGGATATAACACCGGAACGCCAAGACAAAAGGTGAAGATTCAATTTGTTGTCGATTATAAATTAGGTGAAGTGGAACCATACTCATTTATGGTTAATGGTGAATCTAAAACTGAAGAAGAGTTTTTGAAGCTGATGGAAGAAATATTTAAAGTTCAAAATCCATTTGATATAGAGGATGGATTACAAGTAAATGCTATTCAAGAAAGCGGCTGGAAAGAAATTTCCGATCGCTTTTTTCTATGTTTGTTAAAATAAATATTTAAAATAATCAGAATCTTTTGTATAATGAAATATATTATATAGGATTTAACTTATACATATAGATTGGGGGAAGGAAGAATGAAGAGAAAGACAACAACAATTGCTGCACTTGCGTTAACGACGAGTGTATTGGTTGCAGGATGTGGGAATGGTGAGAAGGCTTCGACAACGAAGAAAGAATCGAATAAGGGAATGGCCGATAAACAAGTTTTAAATTTGCTAGAAACAGCTGAAATTCCTTCAATGGATACATCTAAATCAACGGATTCTGTATCTTTCCGTGTATTTGTAAATGCAATGGAAGGTTTATATCGTCTAGATAAAGATAATAAACCAACACCAGGTATGGCAAAAGATGTGAAGATTAGTGAAGATAAAAAGACATATACATTTGAATTACGTGATGCGAAATGGTCAAATGGTGATCCAGTTCGAGCACAAGATTTTGTATATGCATGGCAACGTACATTAGATAAAGCAATAGCGGCAGAATATGCATTCATTTTATTTGATGTGAAAAATGCACAGAAAGTAAATAAAGGTGAATTACCATTAGATCAACTGGGTGTTAAAGCGAAGGATGATAAAACGTTGGTAGTAGAATTAGAGCAACCAGCACCTTATTTTCTTGAACTTACGTCGTTCCCTACATTTTTCCCATTAAATGAAAAATATGTGAAAGAACAAGGAGATAAATACGGATTAGAAGCAGATAAATTAGTATATAATGGACCATTTACAATGAGTCAATGGAAACATGAACAAAATTATCAGTTGAAGAAAAATCCTAATTATTGGGATAAAGATACTGTAAAGTTAGACGAAATTAATGTAAGTATTGTGAAGGAAACAAGCACGGGAGTAAATTTATATGATAGTGATCAAGCAGATCGAGTTATTTTAACTTCTGAATTTGTTGATAAATATAAAAAGAATAAACCAGATGAATTTAAAACGAAGTTAGACCCGCGTATGTATTTCTTACGCTTTAATCAAAAAAATGCAACATTTAAAAACCAAAAAGTACGTGAAGCGATTGATTTAGCATACGATAAAAAAGGAATTGCTGATGTCATTTTAAATGACGGTTCATTGCCAGCATATTTCTTAGTACCTGAAAAATTCACGACAGGTCCGGATGGAAAAGACTTCCGCTCTGTAAATAAAAATTTCCGTGATAGTAAAGATAATGCAGAGAAAGCAAAAAAATTATGGGAAGAAGCGAAGAAAGAGCTTGGTCAAGATACAATTACGGTTGAATTACTAAACGATGATAACGGTAGCCGTAAAAAAGTAGGCGACTTTATTAAAGAAGAATTAGAGAAAAACTTGCCTGGTATTAAAGTGAATTTGAAACAGCAACCATACAAGCAGAAGCTAGATTTAGAAAAGAAATTCCAATATGAATTCTCATTATCTGCATGGAGCCCTGATTATCCGGATCCAATGACTTATATTGATATGTTTGTTACTGGAAGCTCATTTAATGAAATGGATTATTCTAATCCGAAGTATGATGATTTAGTAGCGAAATCAAAAGGAGAGCTATTAAAAGATGATAAAGCACGCTGGAATGCACTTGCGGAAGCTGAAAAAATCTTAATTGGTCAAGACGCAGCAATTTCTCCTACGTACCAACAAAGTACAGCTTATTTAGAGAAGCCATTTGTAAAAGGCATTGCTAACCATACGTTTGGCGGGGACTTCAGTTATAAATGGGCATATATTACAAAAAAATAGTATAATAAAAGATGAGTGAATTTTCGCTCATCTTTTATTTGTATAAGGAGGAATTATAGTTGTTAAGGGGAATCAATCACATTTGTTTTTCGGTATCTAATTTAGAAAACTCTATTATGTTTTATGAAAAAGTATTAGAAGGAGAATTACTAGTTAAAGGAAGAAAATTAGCTTATTTTAACATATGTGGAGTATGGATAGCGCTTAATGAAGAGACGCATATTCCGAGAAATGAGATTCATCAATCTTATACGCACATTGCATTTTCTGTTGAACAAGAAGACTTTAAATGTCTAATACAGCGATTAGAAGAAAATGATGTTCATATTTTACAAGGAAGAGAACGTGATGTAAGAGATTGCGAATCTATATACTTTGTTGATCCTGACGGTCATAAATTTGAGTTTCACTCAGGGACACTGCAAGACCGTTTAAATTATTATAGAGATGAGAAACCTCATATGACATTTTATTAGGGAGGGATAGCATTTGCATGCACTTGTAATTGGTGGGACAGGAATGCTAAAGAAAGTTTCTATGTGGCTTTGTGAGAAAGGATTTTATGTTTCTATTATCGGGCGAGATGAAGTGAAATTAGAAAATGTTAAGCGAATGAGTTCTGCACCAGAAAATATTACATGCCTTTCGTTAGATTATCATAATGATGAAGATGTAAAGCTAGCTATTAAAAGTACAATTAAGAAAAATGGCCCGATCACATTAGTTGTTGCATGGGTACACACAAGTGCAAAGCATGCACTATCAAATATTTGTAAAGAACTAGATTTGTCGTCTAAAACATATAGTTTATTTCATATTTTAGGTAGTAAAGCATCACGTATGCCTGCACAAAAAATAGGGAGTACGCGATGTATTTATCATAGAATTATTTTAGGTTTTATTTTAGAAGATACATATGGAAGATGGCTTACTCATGAAGAGATAGCTGATGGAGTTATAAAAGGGATTGAAAGTAAACGAGCGGAGTGGATTGTAGGGAGAGTTGAACCGTGGGAATTACGACCAACATGGTGAGGGGGAGTAAGAAATGAAAACAACTATATATGTAACAAGGCATGGTGAAACAGAGTGGAATGTAGCGAAGCGAATGCAGGGACGGAAAAATTCTGCTTTAACTGAAAATGGTATAGTTCAGGCGAAACAATTAGGGAATCGAATGAAAGATTTACCAATCCATGCGATTTATAGTAGTCCGAGCGAAAGAACACTTCATACGGCAGAGTTAATAAAGGGGGAACGTGATATACCTATTATAGCGGATGAGCATTTCTATGAAATCAACATGGGTATATGGGAAGGACAAACAATCGCGGATATAGAAAAGCAATTTCCAGAAGAAGTACATCTGTTTTGGAATGAGCCACATCTTTTTCAGTCAACATCAGGCGAAAATTTTGAGGCCGTTTATGAAAGAGTAATTGAAGGGATGCAGCTTCTTTTAGAGAAGCATAAAGGACAAAACATATTGATTGTTTCTCATGCGGCAGCAGCAAAATTACTTGTAGGGCATTTCGCGGGAATTGAAATAGAAAATGTGTGGGATGATCCATTTATGCATAGTGCCAGTTTGAGCATAATAGAATTTGAAGAGGGTATTGGTAAAGTGAAACAATTTGCAGATATAAGTCACTTTCAATAAATGTAAAAAAGGCCGCAAAACGGCCTTTTTTGGGTGGTATAAAAACTAGCAGTTACGTTTTTTATACCAGAAGTGATCGAATTTCTTATTTTTGCAAGATGGGAATTTATGTCCGCCTTTGCAATCATTCCATTTGTGTCCGCTATCGTGACAGTCTTTACCATGATCACATGAATCATCGCAAGAGTGACCGTGTCTGTTAGGGAAGAATTCGCATTTTTTACAGAAACTTCGTTTTGTCCAGAAAAATTTCTTTTCAAAGCGTATGCATTTTGTAATGAATGTACAATGTTTTCTGCGAGTACGTTTTGTAACTAATACGCATTCTTTTCTACGCGTTACTTTCGTAACGAACGTCCATTTTTGAACACGTACACGTGTACATTTCGTAACAAATGTCCATTTTTTTACATGCGTACATTTTGTAACGAACGTACAATGTTTCACGCGAGTACATCTTGTTCTAGGACATTTACCCCCAGTTGTACATTTACATCCAGTTGTACAATGATGATGAGTGAATTTATCATCATCGCACTCAAATGTACTTGGATCTTGGTGTAAGAAATCCTCCATCCCAGCACTTTTGATTTCTTCGACAGCTTTTCTAATATCACGTTTCATAGAAATCCTCCTTATCATGTATTAAAGTGAAAAGGTATTCTTTTTCCTTAACATGATATGTATGTAGGCATCTTTCTGAACAGGACAAGAGTGTAATTTTATATAAATAGATGATTGCGGATGTATGGACAAGACAAGGCGCATACATTGAATGAAGAGAACTGAGAAGGGATGAGAAAACATGCTGCCTTCATATGATTTTTTTGTTCATCCAATGTACTTAGTGGAATTGAAAAAGGACATTTGGTCAGATAGTCCAGTACCAGCAAAATTGACTTATGGAAAAAAGAAGTATGATATTGATATCGTATACAGAGGAGCTCATATTCGCGAATTTGAGAAAAAGTCTTATCATGTTATGTTTTATAAGCCTAAAAAATTTCAAGGTGCGAAAGAGTTTCATTTGAATTCGGAGTTTATGGATCCGTCTCTCATACGAAATAAATTATCTTTAGATTTTTTTCATGATATTGGTGTACTTTCGCCAAAATCACAACATGTATTTATAAAAATTAATGGTCAAATTCAAGGTGTGTATTTACAGTTAGAATCGGTTGATGAAAATTTTTTAAAAAATAGAGGATTACCGAGTGGTTCTATTTATTATGCGATAGATGATGATGCGAATTTTTCATTAATGAGTGAACGAGATAAAGATGTTAAGACAGAGCTCTTTGCGGGTTATGAATTTAAATATTCGAATAAAAATAGTGAAGAACAGCTGAGTGAATTTGTATTTCAAGCGAATACTTTGACGAGGGAAGCCTATGAAAAAGAGATTGGGAAGTTTCTACATGTAGATAAATATTTACGATGGTTAGCAGGAGTTATTTTTACGCAAAACTTTGATGGTTTCGTTCATAACTATGCACTATATCATAACGATGAAACAAATTTATTTGAAGTTATACCGTGGGATTATGATGCGACTTGGGGGCGAGATGTACAAGGGAGACCACTTAATCATGAATATATTCGCATTCAAGGGTATAATACGTTAAGTGCAAGATTGCTAGACATACCTGTATTTAGAAAGCAGTATCGAAGTATTTTGGAAGAAATATTAGAAGATCAATTTACAGTTTCGTTTATGAGGCCGAAAGTAGAAGGGTTGTGTGAATTGATTCGTCCATATTTACTACAAGATCCATACATGAAAGAAAAATTAGAAACATTTGATCAAGAGGCTGATATGATTTATGAATATATAAATAAGAGAAGAAAGTATATACAAGACCACTTACATGAATTGGATTAATTTTGAAAGAGATTGAAACGTTATCAATCTCTTTTTTTTTGTATAATAAAGATGTATCAATAAAAATGAAGTAATATATTTGATAGAGAATGGGGATGCGGATATATGACGATTAAATGGATTGATTGGGTAAAACAAATACAATCTATAGCTCAAGCAGGTTTAACGTATTCTAAGGATGTGTATGATATTGAACGTTTCCAGCAATTACGAGATATTTCTATTTCAATGATGTCACATTACACGAAAACAGATTGGGAAATCGTAGAGAAGTTATTTGCAAGTGAGACAGGCTATCAAACACCTAAAGTTGATATAAGAGCGGTTGTTTTTCAAAATGAAAAGTTATTATTTGTGAAAGAAAAAAGCGATGGGAAATGGGCATTGCCAGGTGGATGGGCTGATGTCGGTTATACGCCAACCGAAGTTGCAGCAAAAGAAGTTTTCGAAGAGACTGGTTATGAGGTAGATCATTTTAAGTTACTAGCTATATTTGATAAAGAAAAACATCAACCATCTCCATCGGCGACGCATGTATATAAGATTTTCATTGGATGCGAGATTATTGGTGGAGAAAAGAAAACTAGCATTGAAACAGAAGAGGTGGAGTTTTTTGGTGAAAATGAATTGCCTAATTTATCAATTGCTAGAAATACAGAAGACCAAATTAAAGAGATGTTTGCCTACATGAAAGACCCGCAGAAAGAGAAATTAATAGATTAATCCTGCTTGAATTGTACATATTGTTAAAATGAAGATATTGGCAGATTGCAGCCTTTATGTAATAATGGGATGGTATGTGAAGAAAAAAGGAGATAAAAAAGAACATGTTAGCAAACATAATAGATCAGTTATTGCAATTTTTTGCAAGCTTAGGTTACTTTGGAGTAGCTCTTGCTTTAATGATTGAAGTAATCCCGAGTGAAATTGTACTTTCGTATGCTGGCTTTTTAGTAGCAAATGGTAAAATTAGTTTTGTGGGTGCAGTTATCGCCGGAACGATTGGTGGTACTTTAGCGCAAATCTTTTTATACTGGCTTGGATACTACGGAGGGCGTCCGGTTGTAGAGAAATATGGGAAATATCTACTTATTAATAAACATCATTTAGACATAGCGGAAGGTTGGTTTAAGCGTTATGGAGCAGGTGTAATATTTTCTGCGCGCTTTATCCCAGTAGTACGTCATGCGATCTCTATTCCAGCAGGACTAGCTAAGATGCCATTAAAACTATTTACACTTTATACGGTTGTAGCGATCATTCCATGGTCAATTCTATTTATATACTTAGGTGAAAAACTTGGTGGGAATTGGCGACAAATTAAAGAGTATGCATCTGATTACACACATTACATAATTATAGGAGCTGTTCTTTTTATTGCTCTATACTTTGGTTTAAAGTATTTCAAAAAGAAAAAAGCAGCGCGTTAAAGTCAATGATTTTTCATTGGCTTTTTTTGTTTGTTTCGGTTCTAAAGAAAAGGAGTTGTCCATAATGTGTAATAATAAAGCGTAGCGGAGGAATGTGATGAAAGGGTCACCGTTTATACGTGGAACGATATTTTTAACGATGGCAACGATGATATCAAAAATGTTAGGGTTTATATATGTTATACCATTTACAGCGATGGTCGGTACGAGTGGTTACGTTCTATACACATACGCATATCGTCCTTATACCATCATGCTCAGCATAGCAACAATGGGATTACCGCTAGCTGTTTCAAAGATGGTATCAAAATATGATCAACTGAATGATTATCATACGGTTAAGAGAGTGTTGAAAAGTGGAATCGTGTTTATGTTTATAATGGGAGTCATTTCGTGTTTTACGTTATATATGCTAGCTCCGCATTTAGCTAAACTTGTCATCGATGGGAATGATCAAACGGGGAATAGTGTAGGAGCGGTTACTACTAATATTCGAATTGTAAGTTTTGCGTTAATACTTGTGCCAGTAATGAGTTTATTAAGGGGCTTCTTTCAAGGATTCCAATCGATGGGGCCTTCTGCATTAAGTGTCGTTGTAGAGCAATTTTTTCGGGTTTTAACCATTTTAATAGGAAGCTTTGTCGTTTTATATGTTTTAAAAGCTTCTGTTTCGCTAGCAGTTGGTATTTCAACGTTCGGTGCCTTTATGGGAGCTGTAGGTGGATTAACTGTTTTAAGTGCGTATTATATGAGAAGGAGAAGGCACTTAAAGAAAAAAGAAATGGCAAGTATACCACAAACAACGAAATCTTTTTTCTCGCTTTATAAGGAGCTCTTTACATATTCTATTCCTTTTGTTGTAGTAGGCTTAGCAATTCCGTTGTATCAGACGATTGATACATTTACAATTAATAAACTACTTATACAGATAGGGTATATGCAAGGCGAAGCGGAAAAAATTAATGCGATAATTGGCCTTGTTCAAATGGTTGTGCTTATCCCGGTATCCGTTGCGACAGCTTTTAGTATGTCTCTCGTACCAGAGATGACGAAAGCTTACACAGCAGGAAATACGAAGCTATTGTACAAACATTTTACGAGAACAAATGTATTAGTAGTAGCAATTACGGTACCGGCGGCAATTGGAATGATGGTGTTAGCCAAGCCTGTATATACCCTTTTATTTGGTGCTGGAAATGATCCAGAGATGGGGAGAATCATTTTACAGTATTATGCTCCTGCTTGCATACTATTTTCTCTTTTTACAGTAACGGCTGCTATGCTACAAGGAATCAATCAACAGCAGAAGACGGTGCTAGGACTAGTGATTGGAATTATTGTGAAGATAGTTTTAAATATTGTATTGCTTCCGTATTTCGATTATGTAAGTTTTATCATTTCAACATACGCGGGCTATACGATTTCAGTCGGGTTTAACTTGTGGATGCTTTCTAAATATGTTATAAAGGCAACATAAGCTTTTAAGGCAGAGAGCACTCTGTCTTTTTCTATGTTTATCCCGCTCTAACGGGCAGTAAGATCCTCATCTCAAAATTCAGCGAAAGAAAAGAAGTTTGGTTGGGGGCGGGCAGCCTGTAAAAGCCCGATTGGTGAGGGCTGAAAATCAGTGGGGGGATGAAGCCCCCACTGATTAAAGTTTCACTTTATAATATTTTTCTTATAAAAACGTTTTCAAAATAATTTTTCTATTGAAATTTAAACGTATGTTTCATATGCTGAGAATGGCGGTTTAAAAACTGTGATTTAAGAGAGGTAGATTCCTACATGTAAAAAGAATCGGGGTGATAGTATGTTAAATATATATTTAACAGACCGAAACGGAAAACTACAAGAGATTGAGGAAATGCAAAAGGGGTGCTGGATTAATGTACTTCATCCAACAGAAGAAGAAATTCAATATCTAGTACAAACTTTAAATGTAGACTTAGATTTCATTAAAGACCCTTTGGATGATGAAGAACGCTCTCGTATTGAAAAGGAAGACAATAATACTTTAATTATCGTCGATATTCCGACAGTTAGACATGACGAAGAAGGAAATTCGATTTATGACACGATTCCAATAGGTATGATTGTGATGCCGGATTGTTTTGTTACAATCTGCTTAGAAGAGAATCCAATTTTTGAACGTTTTATTAATCAACGTATTAAAGAATTTTATACGTTTAAGAAGACGCGCTTTGCACTTCAGCTCTTATATACAATTTCTACTTATTATTTAAGATACTTAAAGCAAATAAATCGAAAAACAATTGATTTAGAGCATCAATTAAATCAGTCAATGAAAAATAAAGAGATTTTCACATTGTTAGGCCTTGAGAAAAGTTTAGTATACTTTACAACGTCATTAAAGGCTAATAAAATTGTAATTCAAAAGTTAATGCGTAATAGTACATTTTTAAAAATGTATGAAGACGATCAAGATTTATTAGAAGATGTATTAATTGAAAATAAACAGGCTATTGAAATGGCGGAAATATATAGTCACATTTTAAGTGGAATGATGAATACTTTTAGCTCCGTTATATCAAATAATTTAAATAGTGTTATGAAACTGTTAACGTCAATTACGATCATTTTATCTTTACCGACGATGGTTTCTAGTTTCTTTGGAATGAACGTAAAGGTTCCGTTTGAAGGAGAAGCCCACGGTTTTGTAATTGTACTCATCATATGTGTAACACTATCTTTCACGTTAGCTTTTGTTTTTTGGAAGAAACGTTACTTTTAACGATAAGAAAGCTGCTCTAGCATAGTTATATAACTACGCTAGAGCAGCTTTTTTGCTATGAAATCTCAAATTTTGAATAGAATATAACTTGTACAATGTAATGTATATAAAGGGTATGTATGTCATATAAACCTTGTCCAATTAATGAAATGGGGTTAAAATTACATATTGTTAATGAAAAGTTGGAGGAAATACATCATGGAATTGTTTCAATTACCGAAAGCATTCCTGCAAATGAATACAATTTTTATTTCCATATTAATCGAAGCACTTCCGTTTGTGCTCATTGGTGTATTTATTTCAGGATTCATTCAAATGTTTGTGACAGAAGATATGGTGGCAAAATGGATGCCGAAGAACCGATTTCTGTCTGTTTTATTAGCTACTTTTTTAGGCATGTTGTTTCCAGGTTGTGAATGTGGGATTGTTCCGATTGTAAGACGATTAATTGGAAAAGGCGTTCCACCATACGCAGGGATTGCATTTATGTTAACTGGACCTATTATTAATCCAGTTGTATTATTTGCTACTTATGTTGCCTTTGGGAGTAGTATGCACATGGTATGGTATCGTTCTATTGTAGCGATTATCGTAGCCATTATCGTTGGAATTATATTATCCTTTATGTTTAAAGAACATCAATTAAGAGATGATCACTTCCCAGAAGTGAATAATAAGCGTCCACTGCGTAAAAAAATGTGGGATGTATGTACACACGCTGTTGAGGAATTCTTCTCAATGGGAAAATATTTAGTACTAGGTGCGTTAATTGCAGCAGCGGTACAAACGTTTGTACAAACTTCAACACTTCTTGCTATTGGACAAGGTCCGTTTTCTTCATCAGCTGTTATGATGGGACTTGCTTATATATTATCACTTTGTTCAGAGGCAGATGCATTTATCGCTTCTTCGTTCCAAAGTACGTTTTCAACAGCTTCACTTGTCGCGTTCCTCGTTTACGGACCGATGGTGGATATTAAAAATATGTTTATGATGCTTGCGACATTTAAAACGAAATTTGTAATTGTTGTTATAGTTACAGTTACTCTTGTTGTTTATGCAAGCTCACTACTCATTTATGCGATGGGGTGGTAGGTTATGTTTCGAGCATATATATTATTAGGTTTTACAATATTAATTGCGCAACTGCATATTTCCGGTAACATTACGAAGTATATCAATATGAAGTATGCCTATTTATCAACAACAGCAGCAATTATTTTAGGTTTCTTAACGATTATACAAATTATCGTCGTTTTCCAAAAAGAGCACCAAAAGGAAAAAGAGAAAAATGATTGCAGTTGCGATCATAGCCATTGCGGGCATGATCATTCAAAAGATGAGAATACATGGTGGAAAAAAGCATTTTCGTACTCATTGTTTTGTTTTCCAATTATCTCAGGGTTATTTTTCCCAATTGCGACGCTAGATTCGGATATTGTTAAAGCGAAGGGCTTTCACTTTCCTGTTGCACAAGCAGAAAGTAAGGATCCATTTATGACAAGACAATTCCTAAGACCTGATACGAGCATTTATTACGGGAAAGAAGGATACCGCGGTGTAATGGAAAAAGGGAAGAAAGAGTTTGTTACGAAAGACAATATTAATTTGAAAGATGAAGACTTCCTAAAGGGTATGGAAACAATTTATAATTATCCTGGCGAGTTTACTGGGAAAAAATTATCTTTTAAAGGGTTTGTTTTTAGAGATGATTCTTCTAAAAAAGAACAATACTTCTTATTCCGTTTCGGTATTATACATTGCGTAGCAGATTCTGGTGTGTATGGTATGTTAGTGAAAAAACCAGAAGGCGTAGAGTGGAATAATGATGACTGGATTCAAGTAGAAGGAGAGATAACTACTGAGTTTTATCAGCCGTTTCATGCGAATATTCCTGTATTAGAAGTAACAAAATGGAATAAAGTTGAACAGCCGAAAGAACAATATGTATTTAGAGGAGCCGATTGATAAAATCGGTTCTTTTTTGTGGACTAAAAGTTCTGAATGTTGTTAATATTAAACGTGTAGTTCATTTAGTATAGTGATTATTGAAATATTAGGGATAGATCATTAAAGGGGTGATAACAATGACAGAAGTAAAGGGGAAAACAGCCAATGAGTCAAGGGTGTTCAAAACGAGCCGAGTCTTCCCAACGGATTTAAATGATCATAACACGCTATTTGGTGGGAAGATATTAGCGGAGATGGATATGGTTGCTTCTATTTCAGCATCCAGACATTCAAGAAAGGAATGTGTCACAGCATCTATGGACTGGGTCGATTTCTTACATCCTGTTCGTTCTTCAGATTGTGTTAGTTATGAATCTTTCGTAATTTGGACGGGAAGAACTTCGATGGAAGTGTTTGTGAAGGTAGTGGCTGAAGATTTAATTTCAGGTGAGAAGCGTATAGCGGCAACGTCATTCGTTACTTTTGTGGCACTTAGTAAGGAAAATAATCCAGTTCCAGTACCGCGTGTTATCCCTGAAACCGAAGAAGAGAAAGAATTACATCGTATTGCTGTGTTACGTGCAGAACAGCGTCATATACGTAAGGCAGAGAGTAAGAAAGTAGCCACATTGTTAACCTTTTGAGATGAATATTTAGCCATTTAAGTTACTATAGCAGTCGGAAATGGTTTTAAAATGAAAAGCGGACACCTAAAATAGGTGTCCGCTTTTATAGTTTTTTCATCCACATATCATATGACAGTAGCTACTTAGCAGAAGCAAGCAGCACCGACGATGATTAAGAGGATAAATAATACGACTAATAGCGCAAATCCATTACCATGTGCGAAGCCCATTGTTATTTCCTCCTTTTATTTTAAGATACAACATACAATATGCAAATGAGCTATTGTTTGATATGGACATATATCATGCAATGACATATTTTCTTGAATGATAATGTAATAAAAAAGGGAAGATATAGAAATAACAGTAAGTGGAGAAAGGAATTTATCCATGAAGCACTTTTTCGCTATAATCCTTTGTTTAATAGGTGTATTCATTTGGATGAACATCGATGTGGAAATGGGGAAGGAAATGGCTAGTGAATATGAATTAGGACAAGTTCGATTAGGTGAATTTCAACTATATACGAACGGTGAAGAGTTATATAGAAAATTATTTGACGATATAAACGATGCAGGAAAGTATATATATATCCATTTTTATATTGTAGGAAAAGACGAAATAAGCCAAGAGTTTTTACAGTTATTAGAGAAAAAAGCATCTAGCGGAGTAGAAGTGAAATTGTCAGTCGATCGGGTAGGCGGATATAAGCTGAAGAAAAAGGTAATTAGCCGATTAAAAGAAAACGGTGTGAAGTTTACATTTAGTAAAAAACCGAAACTGAAAAATATGTTCTATTCTTTGCATCAACGAAATCATAGACGTATTGTTACGATAGATGGAAAGGTATCATACGTCGGTGGCTTTAATATCGGAAAGGAGTACCTTGGACAAGATCCAAAGTTTGGGCCATGGCGTGATTATCACGTGCGTATCCATGGTGAGGGTGCAGTGGATATGGAAAGAAAGTTCGCCGAAGATTGGAAAGAAGATACAGGAGAAAAAATGCCTATACATGAAAGTATACCTACATTAGGGAATGTGAAATATCAATATTTATTTTCAAATGGAAAAGGCTTATGGGAAAAATATGGAGCACTATTAAAGCAGGCTAAAAAGTCTTTAATTATCGCTACACCATATTTTGTACCAAGTAAAGAAATGGTGAAAGAGTTAAAAGCTGCATTAAATCGTGGTGTTAATGTGAAAATTCTCGTGCCATTTAAAAGTGATGCCATATTGTTAAAACAAGCTGCCTATCCATATTTGAAAGATATGTTACATGCTGGAGCGGAGATTTATCAATATCGAAATGGATTTTTTCATGGGAAAGTAACAATTATTGATGGAGAAATTGTTGATATTGGGACAGCGAATTTTGATAATAGAAGTTTTTATTTAAATTGTGAGTCTAACTGTATCATATATGATAAAACCGTTGTTGATGAAGTATGGAGTCGATTACAGGTAGACTTTCATAAATCAAAACGATTTTCTGAAGAAGATTTTGAGAAAATTAGTAGATGGGATTGGTTTTTAGCAAGAATAGCGAATGTTTTAGCATCATATTTATAGTATATGGACAAAAGAGAAGGGAGGCGCTTTAATGGACTGTATGAAAGAATTAATGAGATATAGTTATATACTAATATACAAGGTTGGAGAGTATGCTGGAAAGGTCAGAGACGAAGAATTAAAAAATCTATTACAGCACCATTTACCATATATGTTACAAGCATATAATGAACAAGTAAATTTTCAAGAAGGAGAGAATGTGCAACATATAACCTGTGAAACAACGGAGTTTGATTTGCATGAAATGGAAAAGGAAACAGTTAGTAAATATACAGGGGATATTCATATTGCAACCAGTTATATTGCGCACTTGAAACGATTAGCTTTAAAGTTTGCTCAAGTTGCAGTGGAAGTTGCTAATCCAGAGTTTCGCTCATTTTTGGAAAATTGTTTCCTGAAAATGAACCGTTACGCTTATAGTGTGTGGCAATATGTTATGAAGAAGGAATATAAGATTACACATCTATATGAAAATGAAAAGTTTGCATGAGAAACTAAGGCGAAATGGTATGCGCCTTAGTTTTTTTACGTCCATTGAGAGAAAAAACTAGTTTTATTGTGTATCGATTGGAAATGAAATATATAAATTAAAATTAGGATTTGTTATCAGAAGATTTACAAAAATTTACCGTATATTTACTGTTTTTCAATCTCTCCTTTAAAAATAGAGAGTAATATGAGGTTGTACATATTCTATCACAAGGAGGAAACGCAAATGAATAAATGGGTTAAATCATTAACTGCTATGGCACTTGCAAGTTCTTTATTAATGGTAGGTTGTAGTAAAGGTGAGGACAAGAAGAAAGAAGACGACACAACAACACAACAAGAGGATAAAAAGGATAAAGAAACAAGCGGAACCGAGAAGTCTACTGATTCTAAAGAAAAGAAATAAAGTAATAATAAAGCTTCCTCTCATATATGAGGAAGCTTTTTTGTTGTAAATTGACTGAGATTATTGAAAAATAGAAAGAGAATGAAAGAGGGGGAAAACAAATGAAAGTATGTATATTGGGAGCAACAGGACGAGTAGGTTCAAACATAATTAATTTAGCATTAAAGGATTCAGCTGAAGTGACTGCATTAGCGCGTGATTTAAATAGAATAGAAATACAACATGAAAGGCTACGAGTGATAGAAGGTAATGTATTGAACGAAAATGATATAAAGAAAGTGATAGAAGGAAGCGATATAGTAATTAGTGCACTTGGAACGGATCAAAATGGAACATTAGGGAAGAGTATGCCACAAATCATTAAGCAAATGGAAGAAGAAGGAGTTCGTAGAATCATAACAATAGGAACAGCTGGTATTTTACAAGCAAGAACAAATCTAAATTTATATCGTTTTCAATCAACGGAATCAAAAAGGAAAACGACAACGGCAGCGGAAGATCATTTGGCTGCATATAAAGTACTAAGTAATAGTAATAATTTATGTTGGACAGTTGTTTGTCCGACACATTTAATAGATGGTGAGGCGACAGAGGTATATCGAACTGAAAAAGATATATTGCCAGAGGGTGGATCAAAAATTACAGTGGGTGATACAGCACACTTTGCATGGGATCTATGTAAGAAAAACATATATGAAAATAGTCGAGTAGGTATTGCATATTAAAAAACCATCCCGAAGTCGGGATGGTTAAAAGATGATATAACACAAGAAGATGATAATCATAATGATTTGGAGAATTGCTTTCGCTACTGTACTGCTTAAAAAACCAACTACAGTAGCGACTCCAACTAGAAAGGCATCTTTTGGCGCTTTTTTATGCACTAGTTCTGTTATAAATACTGATAAGAACGGTATGATAATAAGTCCGAATGGTGGGAAGAAGAACGATCCGACAATGATAGAAATCATTCCGACACGTTCGCCCCATTTAGAACTACCGTATTTTTTTAAGAAATATCCATTTGCAATAAAATCAGCAACGAAAATGAAAAGAGTAAAAATGACTTGAATAATCCAAAAAGAAGTTGTTAATTCGCCTCCATTTATACCGAAATGGTAAATCAAATATCCAGCCCAGACAGCTAGTATGCCAGGGATAATTGGATAAATAAAGGCGAGAAATGAAACAACGAAACAGGCAATGATACAAATTGTTAATAAAACAGTCACTTTATAGCTCCTTTTTAATATCTAGTTTATGTACAGCAACTTTTTTGACTTGATGGCCATCAAGTTCTAATACTTTAAATTGAAAACCAGCATATTCAATGGAATAGCCAGCTTCAATATTTAAGTCAACTGCTTGAGAAAGAAGCCATCCTCCGATTGTATCTAAATCACTATCATCAATATGTAGGCCAAACATATCATTTACTTCAGAAATAAGCACCTTTCCATCTAAAACAGTAAGCTTAGGTGTACGCTTTTCAATCATAGGTGATTCATCCGCATCGAATTCATCTTGAATTTCTCCAATGATTTCTTCAAGAATATCTTCCATCGTTAAAAGTCCGGCAGTACCACCATATTCATCCATAACGATTGCCATCTGAACGCGATTTTTTTGAAGATGGACTAACGTTTTACGAATTGGAACTGTTTCAAATACAGTTAGAACAGGATGTATATAAGATTCAAGTGGTTTATAAATACCTTTCGTTTGATCATGGAATACTTCTTTCGTATTGATCATCCCAATGATATCATCTTTATCTTTTTCGATAATTGGATAGCGTGTATATTTTTCAGTAGCGACGATATCCATATTTTCTTCTAACGTATTTTCAGTAGATAAGCAAATCATTTCGGTACGAGGAACCATAATTTCTTTTGCAACTCGATCATCAAATTCAAAAATGTTATTTACATATTTATATTCGGTTTGGTTTATTTCACCGCTTTTAAAACTTTCACCTAAAATGAGTCGCAATTCCTCTTCAGAATGAGCAAGTTCACTTTCTTTCGCAGGTTCTAATCCGAGTAATTTTGTGAAAAATATAGCTGTACTATTGAGTAGCCAAATGAATGGGTACATAATTTTATCAAATAAAATAAGCGGTCTTGCAAATTTGAGTGTGATTGCTTCTGCTTTTTGAATTGCGAAAGACTTTGGAACTAATTCACCTAATACAACGTGGAAAAATGTAATAACACTAAAAGCAATAACAAAAGATAAAGTGTTAGCCATTGTTCCAGTAATATTAATTTTTTCAAAGAGCGGTCGTAGTATATGTTCCACAGTCGGTTCACCAAGCCAACCAAGCCCTAAAGAAGTGATTGTAATTCCGAGCTGACAAGCTGATAAATAAACATCTAAATTAGATAGGACGCTTCTTGCAGCTAAAGCTTGTTTATTACCTTCATTTGCAAGTTGGTCAATTCGACTTTTTCGTACTTTTACAACAGCGAATTCTGATGCAACGAAAAAGCCAGAAATAAGAATAAGTACAAAGATGAGAAAAATATTTAATATGTCCAAGCGTGTTCTCCATTCCAAGGTTTGGAATAAAGATGTCACCTCCTGCAATTATGTTATACTTTTATAATAAATCCAAATGAAAAGAATAGTCAAAGGAAAAGGGTAAATATTGGTATGTTTCTGTAATAGTTTTTGAATTTGCTGTTATTTTGTCCGCTATACAAAAGGAATAACCCCCTACTTTTAGATTATAGAGGGTTATTTTAAATTAAGGTTTTGGAACACTTCTCGTTAAAGTGTATGACTGTTGCTTGGAGTAGTTTGTGGTCCATAGTGTTTGAAGGAAAGAAAGTATGCTATATGGGATATAGAGTAGTAATAAGCCGATTGTAACAATTATGGGTGAATTTCCGCCAAATTGAACGATAAATTGTAACAGTCCATTTGCATGAAAAACGCATTCCATAAAAACGAATGAAAGAATAATGGAACCTAAAATTGATTTATGATTCGAAGTAAGCGCCAAAAACAATGTATCCACAAGAAAAGAATCATGTTTTATTTCATATTCATTTGTGTTTTTTAAGAAAGGAATCCATTTTTTTACTGCTTGCATAACGATAATCATGGAAGTACTACATACGATGATAAATGATGAGTAGTAAGGAAGGTTTATAAATTGTGCGATGTATAGAAGTAGTAATAAGACTGAACATTGTAATACTACAGTGCAAAAAGAGTAAGGTATCCATTTCAATACAGTAGTAAACTTTTTAAACGAATTAGGTACTTTGAAAAATAAATGGCCGATACCCAAACTTATGAAAAATCCGATCGCAAGGGTAAAAGTAAAACGAACAATCGATATAAAATATATTTCCCATATGTAAGGGAATAATGGTGTTGAATGATTAGAAGTATGTATCATTTGGTTTGCTGAGAAAAAGATAGATTCATGCATCCAATCAACCTTTGGAATTGATATAGAAGAAAGCTGTGCGAAGTTTTGAAAAATGCTAATAAATCCATTTTGATAAGAATAATTGTGTGTAATAAAAAGAGCTGGAATAGGACTTATGGCAAAAATAACAATAATACCAATTATAAATTTACATATATGTGAGCGTAATAAGGACATATAACCACCTACTCTTAGAATATTCAGAAAATTCTTATTCTTATTTTAGCTTTTTTTGAAAGAAGTTACAATATATTTTTCATTCAGTAATTCAGAGAGAAGATTTGATAGCAAAAATATGCAAGTGAAGGATTCATGAATAAATTATGACAAGAAAATGAATAATTTTCAGAAAAATAAAATAAATTATTTATTTTTTTCTGAAAATATAATATAGTTATGGCACAGAAAGTATTTTAACATAAGGAGGCTTTTTATGAGGATTAAAGGGAATTACGTGCCGAAAAGGGAAGTTTTACTGTGCTCAAGTTCGATTACGATAGGGGAAGCGTTAGAGCATTTAAATAAAACGGGGTATCGTTGTGTACCAGTTTTAGATGAAAAAAAAGAGAAATTTTTAGGGAATATATATAAAGTAGATATTTTAGAATATAAAGGATCACTTGATGAGAGTGTAATACAATTATTAAACGATAAAGAAGGATTTGTGAGAGAAGATTCATCTTTCTTTAAAGTATTTTTTACAATAAAAAAATTGCCTTATTTATCAGTAGTTGACGAAAAAGGGGTTTTCCTTGGAATTTTAACGCATAAAAAAGTTTTTGAGTTATTAGAGGATGCATGGGGTGTTCACTCTAGTAAATACTCTGTCATGATTGGAACGCAAGACTATAATGGAGCAATCCAAAAGTTATCGACAGTTTTAAAGAAATACACTGGTATTCAAAGTTTGATGACTTTTGATAATGATGCCTTATTAGTTCGTAGAATTATGTTTACATTAGGAGAAGAGTTTAACGACGGTGAATTAGAGACATTATTGAAAGATTTAGAAGATCACGGATTTAGAGTTGTGTATGTGGAAGAGATGAAAAATCCACGTGAAGTTGAAACGATAGAGTAACATACAAAAGCCATCTAAATTATATTAGATGGCTTTTGTATGTTACGTGTATAAAGTTATTTGAAAATAACGATCGAATAATAGGTGAGATTATAACAATATTTGTGTAAGAGAATAAAAAATGTAGATAATTTCGATTTTCAAAAAAATCAATTTGAAAATATGTTTTTATTTTGCAACTAAATATGTTACTATATGTGTGATAAAAACAAAGAGGTCTGACATCTACACTCCACGTAATAACACTCTAATGATTTAAAAATTCAAAAAAATCAAAAATTAAAATAATAATTATATTAATGATTAGAGTAAAAATAAGGGGAATGGAGAAATTATGGAGAAAGACACTGCTTTGTAAGGGGCATATTTTATCATCTTGAGCAGAGAGGAGGATGCATAGCATATTGTAAAATATAGAGATAAACAATGAAAAAGTGCTATGCAAATGAAGAGCATGAAGGGACGTTTAAGGCCAGGTGATACGGTAGCAATTGGTTTAATGCTATTTGCATTATTTTTAGGAGCAGGAAATTTAATTTTTCCGCCAGTTTTAGGTCAACAAGCAGGAGAGAATGTTTGGATTGCTACAATAGGATTCCTTGTAACGGGAGTCGGATTACCCCTACTAGCTGTAACAGCTGTCGCGTTTGTAGAGGGGGACTTGAAAGCGCTATCTTCTAGAGTCCACCCTATATTTGCGTTTATTTTCCCATTGATTAGTTATTTAGCAATTGGACCATTTTTCGCGATTCCTCGTACTGGAGCTGTTTCGTTTGAAATGGGTATGAAGCCTTTTTTATCAGAGGCAATGGTTTCAGAGTGGTACATGCTATTTCTTTTCACGATAGTTTTCTTCGGAATAACGTGGTATTTATCATTAAATCCATCTAAATTAGTGGATTGGTTCGGAAAGTTTCTTACACCATTATTAGTATTAATTGTGGCTGTTATTGTCGGAAAGGCAATTATTGATCCAATTGGAGAGCCAGCTGCGCCGTTAGCTGCTTACAAAGAAAATGCTTTCTTTGGTGGATTTATTCAAGGATATTTAACGATGGATGCAATTAGCGCGCTCGTATTCGGAATTGTCGTTGTACAAGTTATCCGCTCTAAAGGGATAAAAGAGAGTAGTCAAATTGCAAAAATAACAGTAGTATCAGGTATTATTGCTGTACTTGGTTTAACGTTAATTTATTTATCACTTGCTTATCTTGGTTCAACAAGTACATCACTTGGTATCTCAGAAAACGGTGGTCTTATTTTAACGAATGTTGTAAATGAGCTATATGGGACGAGTGGTAAAATTTTATTAGGGCTTGTTATTATACTCGCTTGTTTAACAACTTCTGTTGGGTTAACATCTGCGTGTGCGGGTTTCTTTACAAACTTATTCCCAAAACTTTCGCATAAAACGATTGTAACAATGGTATGTGTATTTAGTTTAATTGTATCTAACCTAGGTTTAACACAATTAATCGCAGTAACATTACCTGTGTTAATGATCATTTATCCAGTTGCAATCGTATTAATTGTACTTTCGTATTTCCATAAGTGGATTGGGAAGCGTAATACAATTTATATTGGAGCTATTTTAGGTGCATTGTTAATTAGTTTCTTTAACGGTTTAGAAAGTGCGAAAATTAAAATTGACGCGATTTCTAATGTACTACAAATGTTACCGTTATATAACGAAGGAATCGGATGGTTAATTCCATCATGTATTGGCGGGATTCTCGGTTTCTTCTTCTATAAATCAAATGAATCAAGTGAATTACAAAAGAAAGGTGCTTAGGCACCTTTCTTTTTTTGAAGGGGATTTTTGTATTTTGTCTAAGTAATAAGTGGGGGGGGAATGATAAATGGCTAATTTTGAAGATTTTTTAAATTTGGATTTGAGAATTGGAACTGTAATACATGCAGAGGAATTTAAAGAAGCGAGAGTACCAGCGATTAAACTAGCAATAGATTTTGGAGAAATCGGGATAAAGCAGTCAAGTGCTCAAATTACGAAAAGGTATAGTCCAGAAGATTTAATCGGTCAACAAATCGTTGCTGTTGTAAACTTTCCACCAAAGCGTGTAGCTGGATTCAAATCAGAAGTACTTGTGCTTGGTGGTGTTCCTGAAGCTGATGATGTTGTGTTACTTCAGCCTAATATGGAATTGCCAAATGGAACAAAAATTAGCTAGGGTGAAGGTAGGGGCTAATATGGATATCGGACGAGAATATTTGCAATGTGCGATTTCGAACTTTAAAGCAACAAAGAAACAAGGGGAACGGGCACTTTCTCAATTATCATATGAACAAATACAATGGTCTTCTCATGAAGAAACAAATAGTATAGCGATTATTATTAAGCATCTGCACGGTAATATGCGTTCTAGATGGACGGATTTTTTAACGTCTGATGGTGAAAAAACAGATCGTAATCGAGATGGTGAATTTGAAGGATGCTATCACTCAAAAGAAGAAACCCTTATAGCTTGGCAAGAAGGATGGAAATATGTTTTTAATACGATGAATACTTTAACGCCGGAACACTTATTGAAGACGGTATACATTCGCGGTGAAGCACATACTGTCATGCAAGCAATTGAAAGGCAAATTGCTCATTATGCATTGCATATTGGTCAGATTATTTACATTGGGAAGATGTTAAAAGAAAATGAGTGGGAATGTTTAAGTATTCCGAGAGGTCAGTCTACGCGTTCTGTAGAGAAAAAACGTTCAACATAATAATAAGAAAGAAACCGATAAAAAATGGGAAAAAAGAAAGTCAGCCAAATAATAGATGGTTCTGTAATCATAAGAATACTGCCAAAAATAAGTCCATATATAATAAGAAAGAAATTGAAAAGTGTATTCACAGGGAGAAATCGTGAGATAAACACTTGCTGTCGTTTAAAACAATCACTGTGAAATAAATAAAAGCGGAAGTACCATGTGGCTGTAATAAGGTCTTTCTTTCTCACAATTCTTTTTTTGCATGTATGACAGATAAATGGTGGTTGCATTTCATTACGCTCCATTTTTTATTTTCATAATAATGTGAGACAAAAGTAGGTACAAAGTGTATGTTCCTATATACGCTCCTGCAATAAGGAAAAATGGATTCAGTAAAATTCCATGAATGCTCGTCATGAAAACTAAATCTTGTATTAAAACATCGTATATATTAATGGAAATAATTATACCGAGTACATACAGTGCCAAGTACGCAGAAATATGTAGCACAATAGCGATTTTTGGTTGCTTAGCGGACAAATAAAAAATGAATGATAGAGCGATTGGTAATATTCCTATTAATAGCTTCAATTCATTTCACCTCATTAACAATATAGCCGAAATTTTAACGGTCTATTCTCTAGGGCTTGTACATAACTTGAAATAGAGAGGTGATAGTATGAATCGGGGCTTTTTTTTTATGAAGTTTACAAGTATGCGTAAGTTAGTTTTATTTGTTATTACTACAATGCTAGCGACTTTTTTTCTTATTAGTATGATGGTAACCTCTATGAAAGAGACAAAGTCAACGTATTTATATAATTGGTTAAATGAGTTATCGATGAATGGTTACATGTATGTACTTGGAAAAGAGAATCATTATTTTACACAGGAGTATCGAAATTTGAATCAAGATTTTTCAATTTCTTCTTTTCTCTTTTCTATGGCTACAAATATTCGCTTTAATGATGTACGCAGTTTCGTCGGGAAAGAGCTCCCGGGGTTTGGTAAGTACGATACAGAAATTGTTATTGCGGGTGAGGGTACAAATTATTCTAACTTACCGATAGAGTCGAGTGTTCCTCTTGAAGAAGTGGTGAAGGAACGGACTAGTGGAACTGGACAAGTACCTAAACAAGATACGAGTAAAGAGAAAAAACAGCCGTCCCAAACGACTGGGAAGAGACAAGTTGCGTTTATTTATCATACACATAGCTGGGAATCTTATTTACCTTTACTTAACTTAACGAATGACCCGAATCCGAATAAAGCAACGAGTTCTGTATCGAATATTTCTATATTAGGAGATCGTTTCCGTGAACAACTAGAAGGTGAAGGGATTGGAGCTACTAACGATAAGAGTGATGTTGGTCAAAAGTTAATAAGTAAAGGTTTAAACAGTAATAGTTCGTATAAAATGTCACGAGAAATTGTGCAGCAAGCTATGGCTGGAAATAAAGATCTTCAATACTTTTTTGATTTGCATCGTGATAGTGCCCGAAAGAATGTAACGACAAAAACAATTGGAGATAAGTCATATGCAAAGCTTGC
Organism: Bacillus sp. RCC_6_1; assembly: GCF_041360755.1. Taxonomy (NCBI): domain Bacteria; kingdom Bacillati; phylum Bacillota; class Bacilli; order Caryophanales; family Bacillaceae; genus Bacillus; species Bacillus sp. RCC_6_1. The sequence continues at coordinate 416,897 of NZ_JBFUPV010000001.1, read as the reverse complement.
ATTTGTAGTAGGGAAAGGAAATAAAAACTATGAAAAAAACTTACAATTAGCGACAGCTTTACATGAGGCGATTAATAAGAAATATCCAGGAGTGAGTCGTGGGGTCATTCAAAAAGGGTTCCAGACAGGAAATGGAATCTATAATCAAGACCTATCAGGACAAGCAATATTAATTGAAGTTGGCGGTGTAGATAATACAGAGGAAGAATTGAATCGATCAATTGATGCACTTGCTAAAGCATTTGGTGAATATTTTTGGCAGGCAGAAAAAGTGAATGGATAAAGTGAAACGTGAATTAGCCAGGACATCTATCGATAATTATTAGCGCACTTCAATCTTGAAAAAACGTAAGTGTAATGCTTGCGTTTTTTCTTTGTAATGGTGAGACGTCACAGAATAGACATAATTTGTCGTTGTTATAGTAATATCGAAATTTGTCAATTTATAGTAGGAGATTTACAAAGGAATTTTCGGGAAAGTAGAGAAAATCTTTTTATAAGGAAAACTTTTTATTATGAAACTGGTAGGGTGATTGAAGTGATTAGGGAAATCGAAATAGAAGATGCAGCATCATTTTTGCAATTAAGTAAGCAATTAGATGAAGAAACGAAGTTTATGCTATATGAACCAGGAGAAAGGAAAACTACAGCTGAGCAACAAGAAAAAATGATCCATCGATTTATGGAAAATGAATATGCAACAATATTTGTAGCAGTTGAAGATGAGAGGATAGTAGGTTTTATATTAGTGAATGGAAATAACATTCAAAGAAAGAGGCATGTGGCAACCATTGTAATTGGTATTTTGCAAGAGTATAACGGGCGAGGTATTGGAACGAGATTGTTTAAAGAGGTTGAGAAGTGGGCAAAATTACATGATGTATGGCGTTTAGAATTAACAGTAATGGCCCACAATACAAGAGCTCAGGCACTATATAAAAAAGCTGGATTTGAGAAAGAAGGTGTCAAAAAAGCTGCTCTTATTATCGATGGAAAGGGCATCGATGAGTATGAAATGGCCAAATTATTAAAATAAGAGGTCGTTATATGAAAAAAAGATGGGCACTACTTGGTATTGTAGCTGCAATAATTATTATTGGAGTAGCAGGAATCAATTATAAAATGTATAAGGATAAGCAGGCGCGGGAAGTAAGTGTAAATAGCATATTTCCGAAAGCGAAAGAAACGATTGCTAATATGGATGGGGATATTGCGGTAATTAATAATCCGAATTCAATGCTTGTACTTGTAAATAAAAGTAGGCGTTTACCAGATGGGTATAGACCGCCAGATTTAGTTATTCCGAAAGTGCGCTACTCAAGTGAAGGTGATCAAGAAAAGAAAAAGATGAGAAAAGAGGCAGCGAGGGCGCTTGAGGATATGTTTCAGCAGGCTGACAACGAGCGTATTTTTCTTTTTGCAGTTTCTGGATTTAGATCTTTTGATCGACAAAAAGCATTAAATACGATGTATAAAAAACAAGACGGGGAAGCAAAAACAGCAATGTCTAGCGCGGTTCCTGGCACAAGTGAGCATCAAACTGGACTAGCTATGGATATTACGTCTCAATCTGCTAAATTTCAGTTAGAGACGGTTTTTGGGGAAACGAAAGAAGGTCAGTGGCTTTCTGAAAATGCCCATAAATTTGGTTTTGTTGTTCGATACACAAAAGCGAAAGAAACGATTACGGGTTATCGGTATGAACCATGGCACGTAAGGTATGTGGGAAATCCACAAGCTACATATTTGTATGATAATCAACTGACGCTTGAAGAAGTAACAGAGTAAATGATTGAGGGGAGAGACGTATAATGACGATGTTATATAAGAAAAAAGTACATGCATATATTACAAGAGAAAAAGAGGGGGTTATGCAATTACTTGTTTTTAAACATCGTGATATACATGAAGCTGGTATTCAAGTGCCAGGAGGAACGGTTGATGAAGGTGAAACGTTAGAAGCGGCTATATTGCGTGAAGTACAGGAAGAATCCGGATTGCGTCATTTATGCATAGAACGTTTTTTAGCAGATTACATCATACATATGAAAGAAAAACAGGAATATGAAAAACGCCACTTTTTTCATGTAACTTTACTAACAGATGTAAAGGATACTTGGGAACATATTGTAAGTGCTGGTGAGGAAGATAAAGGATTAGTATTTTGCTACGAATGGGTTGATATTGCAAAATGCCCTGAATTAGCTGGGAAACAAGGTGAGTTTTTACATTTGTTAGATGAAGTATACGCACAGTAATGTAAGAGTCTGAAGCGAAGTTTAATCCGTTTCAGACTTTTTTTATTTTTCGGGAAATTAAAGGTGTTTAAATAAGGAAAGTGAATTTCTTTAAAGGAATATTAATTTAGGATGTGTTGAGGTGAAAAAAATGAAAAAGTAAGGGGTATACGCTAAAAAAGTTCATATAAGGGAGAATATAAATGGAAATTCAGTTTAATCCAATCTTAAAAAAGGAATTAACAATTCAAGATATTCAAAATGAAATGGAATCAGGAAAGTTAACTTCAAAAGAGCTAGTGATGTATTATCTTTATAGAATCGCAAAGTATGATCAAAACGGACCGAAAATCAATTCAATTTTAGAAATCAATCCAGATGCAATTTTTATTGCAGAAGCGTTAGATTATGAAAGAAAGACAAAAGGTATAAGGGGTCCATTACATGGAATACCTGTTTTGCTTAAGGATAATATTGAAACGAATGACTCCATGCATACAAGTGCAGGTACAATAGCTCTAGAACAAAATATAAGCAGTGAAGATGCATTTCTCGTTACTCAACTGCGAGAAGCAGGAGCGGTGATAATAGGAAAAACAAATATGACAGAATTAGCAAATGCAATGTCTTTTGAAATGTGGGCTGGATATAGTGCAAGAGGTGGTCAAACAATCAATCCATACGGAACGGGCAAGGATCCTATGTTTGTTGGCGGATCTAGTACAGGATCTGCAATAGCAGTTGCTGCTAACTTTACAGTAGTATCTGTTGGAACAGAAACCGATGCTTCTATTTTGAGCCCCGCTGTTCAAAATTCTGTAGTAGGTATTAAACCGACTGTCGGTTTAATTAGTCGTAGAGGAATTATTCCATTTACTTATTCGCAAGATACAGCTGGACCATTTGCTAGAACGGTAACCGATGCTTCTATTTTGCTAGGGAGTTTAATTGGGGTAGATGAGAAAGATGTTGCTACTCATAGAAGTGAAGGTAGGGCAGAGCATGATTATACAAAATATCTTGATGTTAATGGCTTAAATGGAGCGAAGATTGGTGTGTTTAACGCTGCACCAAAAGATTATTACGAAAATGGTGAGTATGATGAAATCTTGTTTAAGGAAACGATCCAAGTATTACGTAATGAAGGAGCGACAGTAGTAGAAAATATTGATATTCCTTCTTTTCATAGAAAATGGAGTTGGGGAGTTCCGCTTTATGAACTGAAGCATAGTTTAGATAACTATCTTTCTAAATTACCTTCTACTATTCCGGTACATTCTATTTCGGAGTTAATGGAGTTTAATAAAAACATAGCAGAAAGAGCTTTAAAATATGGACAAACCAAGTTAGAGGGAAGAAAAGACTTTCCAAATACGTTACGAAATCCAGAATATTTAAATGCGAGATTAGAAGATATATATTTTTCTCAAGAACAAGGCATTGATTTTGCATTGGAAAAATATAATCTTGATGCGATACTGTTTCCTTCCTATATAGGTTCTACTATATGTGCGAAAGCGGGTTATCCGTCTATAGCAATACCAGCAGGGTATATGGAAAGCGGGAGACCTTTTGGAATTACGATTGCAAGTACTGCCTTTAGTGAAGGGATATTAATTAAGCTAGCTTATGCTTTTGAACAAGCGACAAAGCATAGAAAAATCCCCAACTTATCATGAATAGAATAAACAAAGAGGACAGGAATCCCTGTCCTCTTTGTTTTAGTGATTAAAGTGAAATATCGTTCTGCTCTGTCTTATGATATTTTAATAAACTAAAAGATAAACAAGCGGAACATAAAATAAGAATAGAAGCGATGATATAAATTGTACGAACACCGAACATATCAGTAATAATGCCAATGCTAAGCATAGATAGTCCAGAGGCTGTTGAAAGAAGTGCACCATGTGCTGTATACATTTTGGATAATAAAGCAGGGGCGACACTTGATTGTAAAACAGTCGTTTGGGAAATATCTCTAATTTGATAACATGGTCCCATTAGAACACATAGAAAAAGCGCAATAAATCCGCTACTTGTCATACCGTATAAAAATGTAAGAATACTAAACATAAGAGAGCCAATCGACATAGATCGTATTAAATTGTTTTGAATATAGGAACTCATTTTCCAGGCTAATAGACCACCGATTAATGTGCCAACATAATAACTTGTATTAATATATCCCCACCATTCTTCGCCCTTATGAAGGATAGTCGTAACGTATGCCATCGTAATAGCACCAATCCATATTGTCCCTGCGAAAGTTTCGATTAAGTCCATATATGTAACGGTACGGAGAGAAGGATTTTGAAATAGGAGTTTCCAACCTTCCAATAAAACAGTACTTTTGGAAGAGGGAGAATCTGCTATTCTTTCAGTATGTATGGAACGTAATGAAAAATGTAATGCAATGCATCCGAAAATCATTAAAATGTTATTAATCATGAGTGTAGAAGTAGCGCCAATGAGAAGAACGACAATACTCGTAAATGAATAAGCAACGGCTTGCACAATTTGTGTTGAAAAGGAAAAGATACTATTTACTTTTACTAATTTTTCTTTCGGTGTAAGGCGCGGGAGAATACCGTATAATAACGGAGCACTCCACCCACTACATAATGAAATGACAAAAATAAAAGTTAATAGAGCTATAATGTTTGTGGATAAGACCGGGAACAAAATCATTAATAATAGTAAAAAGACTGTTTTCAGCCATTGGAGCGTATATAACAGCGTATAAGATGGAAAACGATTTATTATAAGTGGTGCAGAGATGTTAGCAATTAGATTTGTGATAACTTGTAATAATGGAAAAAGAGCAGTAATAGTAGCTGATTTAGTTGCTATATAAATATGAGTTGTAATAATCATTACATATACGATGTCAGCGAGAGTAATGCATATTTTGGAACCTAAATAGTAGATTAGTGACAGGTTTCTCAATAAGATTATCACCTCTATAAAAAATAGTGTTTAGTAATTAGAATAATTGTAATTTAAAAATTAAAATTTTTAAAGAATTTAATTTTTTGTCACTTTTTGAAAGGGATTTTCATGTATAATGAAGAATATATTGATATAGTATTATATTAATGATCATTGTAACAGTGAGTATGTACAATAGCTTGTAGCAAACGCCCAAGTGTAAGAAAGGGCGGATAAACCATTCTTTTCTTCATATACATATAGAAAATGAGAAAGAAAGTGAGGGTTGCATATGGCTGCTTGGGTAATTTGGTTTATAATAGCTGGTATTTTATTTATCGCAGAAATGTTGTCGATTACATTTTACATGCTTTGGCTTGGAATTGGAGCTGTTGTCGGAGGTCTTATTGCTTTGTTTGCTCCTGATGCACTACTGTTACAAGTTACTGTTGGTGCAATTGTAAGTTTAACTTTGACATTCTTTACGAAAAGAATTTCAAAAAACTTTCGAGAAGCAAAAGGTTTTACTGATACAGTAGATATGCTTGTTGGTAAAAAAGGGATTGTTATGCAAGCGATTACAAATGAAGCGAATGGTATTGTGAAAGTGGATGGAGATACTTGGACAGCTATTGCAGATTCTTCAATTGATGCTGGAGAAAAAGTCGTTGTTATAAAGAGGCATAGTACTATATTACAAGTGAAAAAGGAGAGTGAATAAATATGGTAGCATTAACGTTAACGATTATATTCGCACTAATTGTAGTTACATTTATCGCATTAACAATTAAAATTATTCCTCAGCAAAAAGTTGGGGTTGTTGAAAGATTTGGTAAGTTTCAACGTATCATGCACCCAGGGTTAAATATTTTAATACCAATTGTAGATCGTGTTCGTGTATATCATGACTTACGTATTCAACAAACGAATGTACCACCGCAAAAGGTAATTACGAAAGATAATGTTCAAGTAGAAATTGATACTATTATTTTCTATCAAATTGTTGAACCAGAACTTGCGACATATGGTATTTCAAACTATGAATATGGTGTTCGTAATATTACTTCAGCAACGATGCGTCAAATTATCGGTAAAATGGAACTGGATGAAACGTTATCTGGTCGTGAAAAAATTTCAACAGAAATCCGCTTAGCGCTTGATGAAGCAACAGAAAAATGGGGCGTACGTATTGAACGTGTCGAAGTTGTTGATATTAACCCGCCAAAAGATGTGCAAGCATCAATGGAAAAACAAATGAAGGCTGAGCGTAATAAACGTGCGATTATTTTAGAAGCTGAAGCAGCAAAGCAAGATAAAGTCCTTCGTGCTGAAGGGGAAAAGCAAAGTAAAATCTTGATGGCTGAAGGGGATAAAGAAGCGCGTATTCGCGAAGCTGAAGGTATAAAAGAAGCAAAAGAATTAGAAGCGCAAGGGGAAGCAAGGGCAATTGAAGAAATCGCAAAAGCAGAACAAAATCGTATTGAATTGCTTCGTGAAGCGAATTTGGATGAGCGTATACTTGCTTACAAATCATTTGAATCATTAGCTGAAGTTGCAAAAGGACCAGCAAATAAAGTCTTTATTCCGTCTAATGCAATTGAAACACTTGGTACTCTTGGGGCAATTGGAGAAATATTTAAAGAAAAACAAGTGAAGAAACTACCTTCAAATGATACAGGAAAAGAACAATAAAAGTGAGGAAGAGAAATGGGATACCATTTCTCTTTTTTTTGCGTATATTCCGAAAAGCTTGTACATATCCATGTATAAAGAAGGTGATGCAGTGAAAAAGTATGCAACTCGAATACATGGGAAGAAACTGATTTCGTTACTCCTTTTATATGCGCTAATAGTAATTATGATAGCGTCGATTTTGACGTCATTTTTACATACAATGAAATCGAATTATGCAAATCAATGGTTTGGAAAAGTATCGATGCAAGGTTTTGTTCAAATGATAGAAAGTGAGAATCGCTATTACGGATTTGATTATTTTAAGAAGAATAAAAGAGAGTCAGTTGGAAATTTAATGTTCTCTATTGCGACAGATTTGAAAATTAAAGATTTAAGAACATTCGTCGGTAAAGAAGTACCTGGTATGTCAAAGTATTATTCTAATATTATCGTAGCTGGGGAAGGGACAAACTTGACGAATATCCCAAATGAATCTAGTGTACCGATTGAAGAAGTAACGAAAGAACGGGAAGTAGCAAAAGATAAAGTTACAGAAGCGGAAAAGAATAATCCGGTTCAGAAAAAGAACGGAGCGAAAAAAGGTGAAAGTGCAGTATATATTTATCATACACATAGCTGGGAATCCTTCTTTCCATTATTACCAGGGGCTACGGATCCATCAAGTCCAGATGTAAATGTGTCCTTACTAGGGAAACGTATGAAAGAGCAACTTGAAGGACAAGGAATTCCGGTAGTTCACGATAAAACGAATATGGGTGATTTATTAGCGAGTAAAAAATGGAAATGGCCGCAATCATATAAAGCGTCTCATGAATATGTAAAAGAAGCATTAGCACAAAATAATAAAATTGCGTTTCCAATTGATATACACCGTGACGATCAGCGTAAGAAAGTAACAACAAAAGTAATTAACGGAAAATCGTATGCAAGATTATATTTTATAATTGGGATGGAAAATGAAGGCCGTGCTGAAAATGAAAAAATTGCAAGAGCGATCAATAGTTATTTAGATGAAAACTACTACGGATTAAGTAGAGGGATTTTTCCCAAGTATAAAAAAGATGGAAATGGCGTTTATAATCAAGATTTATCGAAAAATGCGATGTTAATTGAAGTTGGTGGTGTTGATAATACGTTAGATGAATTATATAACACAATTGATGTGTTAACAGAAGCGTTTAGTAAATATTATTGGAATGATGCGGAGAAAGTGAATGGATGAGGGACGGGAGACCGTTCCTTTTTTATTTTCGAATCTTAAAAAGTGATATAATGGAATTTTATGAATGTTAAATAAAGGGAGAGAGAAACATGCAAATACTACTAATACGCCACGGAGAATCAGAAGCTGATATTTTACATGTGCATGAAGGTCGAGCTGATTTTGAGTTAACTGACAAAGGGAGACAACAAGTACAAAGACTTGTACAGAAAGTGAAAAAAGATTTTGCGCCAGATTTCATTTGGGCAAGCACATTAAAACGCGCTCGTGAAACGGGTGAAATATTAGCAGAAGCAATTGGTTGTCCAATTCAATTAGAAGAGGAATTAATGGAGTTTAATAATGGAGTGCAAGCAGGCTTATCATTTGAAGAAGCAAAGAAATATCCAGAGCCAAAGTTTCTTCATGACCGTTTTGAAAACGGAGAATCATTTATTGAGTTTCGAATGAGAATAGAAGGAATCTTTTCTAAAATTATGATAGAGAATACATATGATCGAATTGCAATTGTTGCCCATGGAGGCGTAATTAATAGTCTATTACGTGCATTTTTCAAAATGCCAATTTCAATGGACTACTATTTCAAAATGGGAGATACGGGAATAAGTTTAATTGAAATTGAGGGTGAACAAAAAACGGTGCATTTCATTAATGATACGAATCATTTGGACGGGATGTAAAGACTTATGTACAAAGTTGTATTTTTCGATGTTGACGGTACGTTATTAAGTGAGATTGATAGAAGCATGCACGAAAGTACAAAAGAAGCGATACGAAGGTTAATAGATAAAGGAATTCACGTAGTTGTTACAACTGGAAGACCGTATAGTTTATGCTCACAATTTAAGGAACTAGGTATAAATACGTTTATTTCAGCAAATGGTGCACATATAAAATGTGGGAAAGAAGTTATACATAAATCAGTACTTTCAAGCGAAATCGTTCATGATATTTCAAATTTTGCTGAATTACATGGTCACAGTGTTTCTTACTTTACAGAAGAATTTGCAATGAATAATATTGCTTCCAAAGATGAACGTGTCATGCGAGCGTTAAATGAAACTTTAAATTTAGAGCGGTATCCTGACAAAGTTAGAAACTTATCAGATGAGATGTATTGCATATGTCTGTATGCTGATGATACAGAAGCTCAAAAATTCATTGAAAGATATCCAGCACTTACGTTTGAGCGTTTTCATGGTTACGTTATAAATGTATTGGAAGATAGTAAAGTATCGAAGCTAACTGCAATTCAAAAAGTATTGGAACATTTAAACATTAGTAAATTAGAAGCCATTGCTTTTGGCGATGGTGGAAATGATATTGAGATGTTGCAGTATGTAGGATTAGGAGTTGCGATGGGAAATGGTGGAGAGGAGTTGAAGAGAAGGGCTGATTTCGTTACAACGAAGGCGAGTGAAGGCGGAATTTCTTATGCCTTAAAGAAGTTGCGAATTATTTAAAACTAATAGTTAGTCAGTGTGAAAAATCCTGTTTTAATAATGGCTTTTGTTAATATGTATACTGTTTTAGGGAATTATTTGAGCTCTCCTACTTACAATTTAACTGCAGAACAAATCCTTTATTTTCGCTTAGCAGGGCTGTTTGGTATGTTGCTGTCACCACTTGCAGGTCTTTTAACAAAGAGGTTTGAAGTAAGGAAAGTTCTTCAAGGAGGATTGTTGATTGTTATTTTTAGTCTAAGTTCAATGGGCTTTGTTTCGGATCTATCTCTACTTGTAATGATGAGTGTCTGTTTTGTAATAGGTATTGCTATATCCGTTCCGTCTTTAGTTTCTCTTGGAGGTCAATTAGGAGGGAAAGCAAGGGGAATATACTTTTATTTTATTTTTAGGTACTAGTATAGGACCTATCATTTCTATTTATCTTATGAAAATAGGAGGTTATGCTCAAACATTTATTTTATTAGGAATGATACTTTTTATTGGTTTTGTAGCTAATTAATGAATGAGTGGAAAATCACTCAAATAAAGGAATGCGAGGATCTTTCATATGCTCGCATAATAAAATATGAATTTGTCCACGATGATGATAAAAGTGTGCAACGATTTCAAGTAACCATTCAAAGCGCGAATAAGAAATCCCCCAATAGGCAGTCATAACTTCTGCTAATTCTATTTGGGAGTAGGAAAGAAATGTTTTAGAGAGAAGGTTGTATCCTTCAATCATCGTTTGTTGCATGTGAGCAACTGTTACGGGTGTATGTTCTATATAAAAGGTATGTAATTCTTTTTCTGAAATACCATTTAAAATGAGTAAATCAGCATGACAAATAAGAGAAAGATGTGCACACATTTCAAATAATGATCGTTTTGAGTGAATCGGTTGTATTTTTAAATCGTTTTCACTATATTGGTTAAGCATATAAATAGAAGTATCAATAGCAACTTTTAGTTGATGCAATGCAGATTGAACAAACATTGTAATTCTCCTCGTCTCCGTATATAATAGTTTCTTGAGGATATTATATCATACTCAAAATTCCGAAAATTCTAGTAGTTTGACTAGCATAATGAAAAGTATTATATTGTAAAAGGTCATATGAAACGTGAAATAGAATGGAATGCAATTATTGAGTTAGGAGTTAGACCAATGAGTTTGAAATATGGAAGAGATACAATTGTAGAAATTGACTTAAATGCTGTAAAACATAATGTAAAAGAATTTAAAAAACATGTAAATGATGAAGAAATTAAGATGATGGCTGCTGTAAAAGCGAATGGGTATGGCCATGGGGCAGTTGAAGTTGCCAAAGCTGCAATTGAAGCGGGAATACATCAACTTGCAGTTGCATTTGTAGATGAAGCAATAGAATTAAGAGAAGCAGGAATTACTGTACCAATTTTAATTTTAGGATACACACCAGTAGCGGCTGTAGAAGATGTAATTCAATATGACGTTATGATGACTGTTTATAGAGTAGAAGATTTACATGGTATAAATGAAATTGCAAACCGTCTTCAAAAGAAAGTACAAATTCAAGTGAAAATTGATACAGGAATGAGTCGTATCGGTTTACAAGAAGAAGAAGTTAAACCATTTTTAGAAGAATTAAACCGTATGGAGTATGTAGAGGTAGTAGGGATATTTACGCATTACTCTACGGCAGATGAAATCGATAAATCATATACGAATATGCAAACAAGTTTATTTGAAAAGGCTGTTAATACAGCGAAAGAATTAGGAATTCAAATACCATATATTCATAGTTCAAATAGTGCGGGATCAATGGAATTAAGTAACACATTTCAAAATATGGTACGCGTTGGAATAGGAGTGTACGGTATGTATCCATCAAAAGAAGTGGATCATTCAGTCGTTTCTTTACAGCCTGCGTTGTCGTTAAAATCAAAAGTAGCTCATATTAAACATGCGAAGAAGAATCGTGGTGTAAGTTATGGGAATACGTATGTAACAACTGGTGAAGAATGGATTGCGACTGTACCAATTGGTTATGCTGATGGTTATAATCGTCAATTATCTAATAAAGGCTATGCGTTAATTAACGGGGTTCGAGTACCTGTTATTGGCCGTGTTTGTATGGATCAGTTAATGTTGGATGTTTCAAAAGCGATGCCAGTACAAGTAGGAGACGAAGTAGTATTCTACGGTAAACAAGGTGAAGAAAATATCGCAGTAGAAGAAATAGCGGATATGTTAGGTACAATAAACTATGAAGTTACATGTATGCTAGATAGAAGAATTCCGCGTGTCTATAAAGAAAATGACGAAACAACTGCAATTGTAAATATATTAAGAAAAAACTGAATCATTTCGATTCAGTTTTTTTATTTTTTTATTCATATCAAATGCGAATATACCCTCGTTATGTAATACGGAGTAAACTTTGCGAAACACACTTTTTAGTTCAACTAAATTAAACTATCACCGGCAGAGATGACCAGTCCCGCAACAAAGATCTAATATACGAGAGTAGGGAAGAGCATCTTGTAAAACGAGGCTGGATAGGAGTATTCAACAAAATGTCCCCAATGTTTATTATAGATGTCTGCTAAAATATCATAATTAGAATAAATTGTTTTTTTAACATATGTATTCACCTAAAAATTAATTAAATTATAATAGTCATGCCTCGTGTTAATTTCAAAACCACATTGTGTATATAGTTTTAAAGCGTGGATATTTTTCGTTTCGACGTCTAACTCAATTGTTGAAACTCCTTCTGTAATAAGAGTATGTACTATATTACAAAGAATATCTTTTCCGTATCCTTTACCTTGATAAGAAGGATGAACGGCGAATCCTGATAGTGTAGTAGATTGCTCTTGTTTAGAAACTGTAATTGTTCCTATCACTTTTCCAGCAATAAGGGCACTGTAAACTTGATGGGAAGATGAATTCATCATTTTTTGTAACCATGTAGCCGTATTTTCTACTGAATCACCAAAAGCTTTACTAGAAATTTCAATAAGATCAAGAAGTGATTCTGAAGGTGCAAGAGTAAGCTGTATATTATTATCTGTTGTTTTTTGAATTTCGTTTGTTTTGAACTCCATACTATATTCACTATATAAATATGGTAACTTCATATGTTTTACAAATTCATTCCCAGAAATAGAATCCCCATTAATAATAAGAAGAGCTTCATCTGTCTCTCTATTTTGTATTTCTTTCATTGCAGTTTGTAAAAGGATAGTTCCGAAACGTTGTTTTCTAAAATGAGGATGTACAAAGCCTATTAGTTCAAGCTTTGTTGGTCTTTCGAAATCATACATATTTAAAGCGCCAATTAATTGAGTACCGTTATAAAGAAGAAAATCGTTTATATAATCTTCATTTCGATTTTTTAAAAAGTTGATATGTAAATCTGAAGAGTAATCAAGATTGTCTTGTTGCCCACAAATATAAGCCAAATCCTTCATTTGCTGTATTTCACTTTCTGTTACAGAATGCTTTTTCTGAATATCCATTGTATACTCCCTCTCATTCGTATTTAAAAATAGGATGGGTGACTTAACCATTTTTTTAATTCCACATTACCTTGCACAGATAACAGTCGGTATAAATAACGATAAGGCTGTCTATATTCTTCTAAGTGAGGAATAGACATAATTGTTTCGTAACCACTTTTAAAGGCATGTGCTTCTTTTTCGGTAAGTACATATTCTAGTCCGATAAAATCAAGTTCTCGCGGAGCAACAGCGTAAGCTTCACTATCTACTAAACCCGTAATAGTTGTACCGTCAGATAAAAATTGAGTAGGATCCATATCAATTAAGACGAGTGTAGATTCCTTTGGTACGGACAGGGAAGAAAGTTGTGATTCAAAGGTAGGGAATGCATTTTTTATGCTTTCATCATCGGAATAAAACATATTCACAAGCTCTTTACTCACGTTTAAAATATGTGATTGGAATTCATCTAGTGGAACTTGGAACGTGCCTGACGGATTTCCTATGAAATCGGCTTTAAATTTATGTATTTCTGCAAGTCCTTTTCCTAGGCTGAATAAAATAGAATCTGGTTGCTCGATAAAAGATTGAACTGTGTTACCTACTAACTTTTCGACCACCACAAATTCACGGCTATTTAAAACATGTTTTTCTAATATTGTTGGGATAGGAAGATTCGTATGTTCTTGCAGCAATGTATGTACAGTTTCTAAATGATGGACGTTCCTTGGATCAATTCCAAATAGATTTTTACATCCCCACCAAAAATCATTATTTGGTTCTTCATTCATTTTAGAAGCACGAACGATAACTTCTGTATCTTCTGTTTGAACGAGAAAAACATCACTTGCATGATCTTCATAACCTGGGTGCAAGGCTTGAACGGATAGAATAGGTGAATTGAATAGTTGTTGTAACATGAAAAGACTCCTTTTTCTGTAAATTCCATAAATTCATTATATAACAGATGATGTGTTATGAGGATAAAGATAAAAAGATAGACAGCATACTAACATTTATAGTGAAAACTCATTAAAAATATTATATTTCTCTATTTTTGTATGAATTGTCTAAAAATAATGGTGGTAATACTTGAATGTAAGACTCGTATCTTTAAATCTATGAAGAGTAAAAGTAAAATTAAGCATTCATTTATAAGATTGTGAATCACAATAATGTAGACTATAGAAAATATTTCTCAATAATAAAATGAAGAGAAAAGCATGAAGAAGTAGAATGCATTCATTTATAATAGACTTAAATTAATTAATATAATTAATTGTTAATTTTATTATATTAATTGGATAGGAGAGAATGTTATGGCAAATGTACTCGTAATAAATTTTCCTGGGGAAGGTCATATTAATCCGACTTTAGCTGTTGTAAGTGAGTTAATTCAGCGAGGGGAAACAGTTGTTTCTTATTGTATTGAAGATTATAGAAAGAAGGTTGAAGCAACAGGTGCGGAATTCCGAGTGTTTGAGAATTTTCTCTCTCAAATTAATATTATGGAACGAGTAAATGAAGGTGGGAGCCCTTTGACGATGCTATCTCATATGATTGAAGCATCAGAGCGTATTGTTACTCAAATTGTAGAAGAAACAAAAGAGGAAAAATATGATTATTTAATATACGATAATCATTTTCCAGTAGGACGTATTATAGCGAATATTTTACAATTACCAAGCGTTTCATCCTGTACAACGTTTGCTGTTAATCAGTACATTAATTTTCATGATGAGCAAGAATCGAGACAAGTAGATGAAATGGATCCATTATATCAATCTTGTTTAGCGGGAATGGAAAGATGGAATAAGCAGTATGGAATGAAATGTAATAGTATGTATGATATTATGAACCATCCTGGTGATATTACGATTGTATATACTTCAAAAGAATATCAGCCACGTTCAGAGGTATTTGATGAATCGTATAAATTTGTAGGTCCATCAATTGCTACTCGAAAAGAAGTGGGGAGTTTTCCTACCGAAGATTTAAAAAATGAAAAAGTGATTTTCATTTCTATGGGAACAGTTTTTAATGAACAACCTGCTTTGTATGAAAAATGTTTTGAAGCGTTTAAAGATGTTGATGCGACAGTAGTATTAGTCGTTGGTAAGAAGATAAATATAAGTCAATTTGAAAATATCCCGAAAAACTTTAAGTTGTATAATTATGTCCCGCAATTAGAAGTTTTACAGCATGCTGATGTATTCGTGACACATGGTGGTATGAATAGTTCGAGTGAAGCGTTATATTACGGTGTTCCATTAGTTGTAATTCCGGTAACAGGAGATCAGCCATTCGTTGCAAAACGATTGACTGAAGTAGGGGCAGGAATAAGACTTAATCGCAACGAGTTAACTTCTGAATTGTTACGTGAGACTGTAAAGAAAGTAATGGATGATGTGACGTTTAAGGAGAATAGTCGTAAAGTGGGAGAGTCGCTTAGAAATGCCGGTGGATATCAAAGGGCAGTTGAGGAAATATTTAAATTAAAAATGAAGCCGTACGTAAAGATTAAATAGATGTTAAAAACACACTTACTTTTAATTTGTAAGTGTGTTTTTAGTATTACGCGTTACATGTGTTACATAAAAATAGCGATAAAGGAGAAACTTTTGTGTATATAAATCGATACCTTTGAATTAGTAGTAAAATTACGTTAAAATAATACTAAGAAAATATATAAGTTTTGGGGGTAATGAATGAAGAAAGTATTTGAATACGTATTATTAACAATTGGCTCAATTATAGTAGCAGGTTCATTAGAGCTTATTTTAGCACCTAATGGATTAGTAGATGGCGGGGTAACGGCTATTGCTATTATGGCAAATAAAGTTGCAGGATTGCCGCTTTATGGTGTGTTCTTAGGAATTAATATCCCAATTTTATTATTTACTGCAAAAGTAATGGGAAAGAAATTTTTTATCCGTACATCTTATGCGAATGTAGTTACAACACTCGGATTAATTTATTTAAAACCATTTCCAGCAATTACGACTTCTGAGTTATTAATTGTACTTTATGGTGGAGTACTGTTTGGAATTGGTGTTGGGATTGTTGTTAAAATGGGTGGAGCAATTGACGGTTCGGAAATGTTAGCAGTTTGGATGAATAAACACTTTAATGTACCGATTAGTACATTTTTACTTGCAGTAAATGCAGTTATTTTCATCTTTGTTGCCATTTTATTTTCAATCGAACAAGCGATGTTCTCATTAGCAATTTTCTATATTGTTACGAAGATGATTGATTTTATATTAGATGGTATTAATCAAGGTAAGAGCGTTATGATTATTTCTGGTAAGAATAAAGAAATAGGCGATTTACTTATGAAAGAATTGCAACTATCTGTTACGTATCTACATGGAGAAGGTGGTTTTTTAGGGGAGCATAAGAGAATCATTTATTGCATTACAAACCGATTCATTTATCCGAAAATGAAAGATCTCGTTCTCTCTGTAGATCCAGCCGCTATAATCGAAGCTTCCTATTCAACAGAAACGACTGGTGTGAAACGTCCGGGAAGGAAAGCTAGGTCAGGTGAATAACTAGAAGAAGGCTGTCCAAAAAGTTATTTTGGAACAGCCTTCTTTTTTATTTTGTTGAATTGTTAACATGTTACAAATTAAATCCACTGTTAAAAAGTTTCCTTGCAACTAGGAAACCAAGCGTCTTTTAATAATGTAGCCAACGTTTCAATTTTATTTTCTGGAATACTACCAAAGCCGAGTAATACGTATGATTCCTTACGTAAATCATTCACGAAATCATATGGAGAAAGTGGGTATAATTTAACGCTTTGTTTTTTAGCGGATTCAATCAGTTCATTTTCATTCATACTGTTATGGACACATAAAACAATATGAAGTCCGGACTGTTCGCCAAGAATTTGAACATTAGCCCCCATTTCTTTCATAATGGATTTTACTAACGCATGATGTTTTCTTTTATATAGTGTACGACTCCGATTAAGGTGACGTTCCCAATTCCCGCTTTGTATAAAGTTAGCAAAAGCAAGTTGTTGTATTGTAGCGACTGTTTGTTTGAAAATTCCATGCAGTTCTTGATACGTTTTTAAAAGGTGTGGTGGTAAAACAACATATCCCATTCGTAAAGAAGGTAAAAAAGATTTTGAGAAAGTTCCCATATAAATAACGCGTTTATTTGAATCAAGACTTTGTAAAGAAGGAATCGGCTTACCAGCGTAGCGAAACTCTCCGTCATAGTCATCTTCAATAATGTATCCGCTGCAATCATTAGCCCACTTTAACAATTCTAATCTTCTAGATAAAGGCATAATAATCCCGAGTGGAAATTGGTGTGATGGTGTAACGTATGCGACATTGGAATTTGTATTGTATAAACTAGAAATATCAATACCTTTTTCATCCAATGGTATGGGATGAATTTGTCTATCACAGCTTTTAATGATTGCGTGTATACGGTGAAATCCAGGGTTTTCAATGCCGTATTCTTTTGTAGGACCAAGCAGTTGAAGTAGTAGCCAGAGAAGTGGCTGCGTTCCGGCGCCAATCACAATTTGATCAGGTGAAGAATGGACACCGCGAGAATGATATAAATATGTTGATATATGCTCTCGAAGAGCGAATTCACCTTGAGGGTCTTCTTTGGCAAATAGTGCATTTTCGTATGTAAGTATGGATTCTTGTAATGCTCGTTTCCAATTTGTAATCGGAAATGCATTTTGATCAATAAGTCCTTGGCTACAATCATATTCAAATTTTTCGTCTATCAAATTGCTCGTCTTCTTTGCTGCATTTCGCTTTTTATTTGGGATAACGTCAATATCGAAATTTGCTACAAAAATACCACGTTTCGGTTTACTTTCTACATAACCTTCAGCTAATAATTGTTGATAAGCTGATTCAACAGTAATGCGGCTAATATTAAGTTGTGATGCTAAATTTCTGTGTGAGGGTAGACGTGTGCCAACAGAAATAGTCCCTTGTATAATTTCAGCTTTTATATATTCGTAAATTTGCAAGTAAATAGGTGTGTTACTTTGTAATTGCAATGGGATAGTAAAATCCATATAAAACTCTCCTTTAAAACTGGCCTTATAAAAAACACTTAAACTGTCACTTAAGTGAAGGGCAGTTACTTTCTATAATAATGATATAACATTTAGAAAATTAAATAAATAGTTAGAGGAGAGTTAAAAATGAATGTTAAAGAAGTAGTAACAGAAGAGCAATTACATGAAGTATTACCTGTTTTACAGCAATTAAGAACGAAACTTTCAAAAGAGGAAACAAGCTCTTTATTTCGAAAAATGAAAGAAGAAGATTATAAACTATTTTCGCTGTGTAATGAGAATGATGAAGTTGTTAGTCTTGCAGGTGTAGCAATTTGTACGAACTTTTATAATAAGAAACACGTTTTCGTATATGACCTTGTAACAGCAGAAGCACATCGTTCAAAAAGACATGGGAAAGTATTACTTTCGTATATAGAGAACTGGGGAAAGGAAAACGAATGTGAGTCTATCGTCCTCACGTCAGCATTTTCAAGAATTGATGCTCATCGTTTTTATGAAAGAGAAGGGTATGATAAGGTGAGTTATTCTTTTCATAAAGAATTATAAATAATAATAAGAAGAAGTTGTCCCGCAAAAGTTGGGAACAACTTCTTCTTATTTATTAAGTTATTATTGAACCGTAAATAGGTTGTAAGTTATGGTATATGTATTTGAAAAGGTTATATAGTGTATTTTGTCGAATTGTTTTAATTTAATAAAGAGAATGATTGGAGCGGCTTATACTTGAAAAAAATAAAGAAACTATCAATCCCTAATGATGCTAGAGTTATTGTCATATCTGATATTCATGGAGAATTAAATCTTTTAAAAGAAGCACTACATAAAGTTAACTTTAAAGATGAAGATTATTTAATTATTAATGGAGATCTTTGCGAGAAAGGACGAGATAGCGTAGGCGTAGTAAACTACGTTATGAATCTTGTAAAGAACAATTCAAAGGTTCACGTTGTTGAAGGGAATTGTGAAGTTTTAGTTGATGCTCTTCTAAATGAAAATCCTGGTCTTATTAATTATTTATGTACGAGGAAGCATTCAATTTTTAATGAATGGCTAGAGCAATTGGTTTTTTCAGTTCATGAGGGCACTTCAATTCGTGAAGTGAAAGAAGCATTGTTAAGTGAATTTTCACAAGAACTATATTGGCTAACAGAGTTGCCAACAGCGATTGAAACAGAAGATTATATTTTTGTGCATGCCGGTCTAGAAGATAGAGTAGATTGGAAAGAAACTGAGCGCAAAAATGCGATAGCAATGCCGGAGTTTTTCAATCAATCACATAAAGCAAATAAGTATGTAATAGTCGGTCATTGGCCTGTCGTGAACTATTCTGAAGAAGCACCGTCTAATAATCCAGTTATTGATAAGGAGAAAAAAATTATTGCAATTGATGGAGGAAATGCAATTAAAGAAGCAGGACAATTAAACGTATTTATTATTCAGAGGAAACAAACGGGCGATACGTTTTCTTATACATATGTAGACTATTTTCCAGAGTACGAAGTAATAGCGGATTTTAATGCGAATTCAGAAATGCAGGGCGGAGTGACATATCCGTATTATTACATAGAGCCTATCGAGAAGATGCAAGATTACACCGTATGTAAACAAAAGGAAACGAATAATGTGCTCACTGTAAAAAATGAATATATGAAACAACTTAAGTCAGGTGAATATACAGTGAAAACCGATATTTCTTGTGCGCAAATAAGCGTTAGGAAGGGAGATATCGTTTCTCTCATTGATGATAGCTGTTCAGGATATGATTTAATTAAAAAAGATGGCGTAGAGGGTTGGATAGAGAAAGGGATTTTAGTTGAGATAGAAAAAGTGAAAAATAAAACATTAAGCTGAAATAGGAGGGATATAACCTCCTATTTTTTTAAAGGAGTAGATTGCTTGCTGTCTTTAATAAGTAAATAAATCGTACTCGGCAGAATGATAAGCGTCATTCCTAAAAGAATTGCTAGTATGCCATAACCTCTATAGGGAGCAGAAACGATAAAAGGAAGTATCGCTAAAAAAATACCTGCTATCATCATTGAAATACTACTAATATTTGAAGCTCTTTTTTCAAGGTGCTTATCATTCCATTCTAATGAAACGGTTGATTTAGTCGTATCAATTTTGGAACTGAAATAACCTATTAATATAAATAAAAGCCCTAATGCTAAAAATATGAAATGATCAAGAGGAAGTGAAAAGCCAAGAGCGATGAGGGCGATGACAATATCGACAAAAAATAAGAATAGTAACATTGTGTTGCCGATCCAATGGAGAAATTTCTGGTTACTCGCTGCTTTAGATAAAGCTAAAAATACAAAGAATAAGAAGGAACATATAATTATATTTACGATTACAAAAGTGCTTTTATCCATTGTTGATGTAGGCGTTCCATTAAAGTCCCATTTCGTAACAATATTTGATGGTAAGAAGAAATATAGAATAATATTTGTCGTAACAATAGTGAGAAATAAAGCAATACTAAATCGATTCTTCACTGAATCACCAGCTTTCTAAATCAATAATTGGTATCTAATAACAAAATTATACAATATAATAAATGATATTAGTTTTGATTTTTCTGAAAAAATATTATAATTATATATGAAATAAAGAGGAATGCAGGAGGGAATTATGCAAAACGTTGTATTAATGGGGAAGAAAGTTACAATTCGTACAATAGAAGAATCAGATATAAAAACATTATGGAATCTCGTGTTTAAAGAAGAAAATCCAGAATGGAAAAAATGGGATGCACCGTATTTTCCGTTTTCAATGCAAGAATACTCTTCCTATAAAGAGAAGATGCAAACTCGTTTGCAAGAAGAACCACTGTCAAATTTAATTATAGAAAATAACGGTCAAATTATAGGGACGGTCGGATTTTATTGGGAGCATAAACCGACGCGTTGGTTGGAGATGGGAATTGTTATTTATAATCCAACTTACTGGAATGGTGGCTACGGTACAGAAGCGTTAACGTTATATCGAGATTTATTATTTGAAAAGATGGAAATTGGTAGAGTAGGGCTCACGACTTGGTCTGGTAATGAACGAATGATGAAAGTAGCGGAGAAAATAGGAATGAGCTTAGAAGGTAGAATGCGAAAGTGTCGTTATTATAACGGAACATACTATGATTCTATTCGAATGGGCATGATTCGTGAAGAATGGGAAGCGCTATGTGTAACGAAGGGGTGAGAAAGATTGTACGCTATTATTGCTACATTTGATCGTGTGTTTACTAATAAAATTACAGAACTGCAAAATGAATTAACAAATGTAATTGGAACAAATCAACTAGCTGGAGTAGAACCTCATATAACGATTGCGGATTATAATGAGTTAGATGTTCATTTGTATACTGAGAAACTAGGGGAGTTTGTAGCTATTCAAGAAAATATGGACGCAGTAACTTTTCCTTCTGTTGGAATTTTTCCTACTAATGGAACGGTCTTTCTAGCGCCGACCGTTACCGATGAATTGTTAAAACTTCATTATTCTTATCATGATTATTTTAAAACTTTTCATGACAACCCAAATTCATATTACGTACCGGGAAAATGGGTTCCGCATTGTACAATTGCAAATAGATTACATACAAAGCAGTTTTTAAGTGTAATGGAATATATTTATGGAAAGTTTGATTTTGCAACAGCTTCAATTGAGAAATTAAAATTAATTAAGGTGAATTATGAAAATGGTTTTGCCGTTTCTTCTAGTATATTAGCAGAATATAATTTAAAGAGAATGGAGACATCGAGATGACATATATAATTAGAGAAATGAAGCAAGAAGACATTCATGCTGTACAATCAGTAGCAAAAATAGCTTGGCATGATACATATGAAGGCATTATTCCGAGAGAAATTCAAGATAGTTTTTTAGACGAGGCATATTCTGATGAAAAAATGAAATATCGTCTTAAAAATACACATTTATTCGTTGCGGAAGAAGAGGGTGAAGTAATAGGGTTTGCGAACTTTTCACCTGTTAGACTACAAAACGAAGCGGAATTAGGTGCGATTTATTTGTTGCCAGATCAGCAAGGAAAAGGGATCGGAAGTGCTTTATTACAAAAAGGAATTAAAGCATTAAATGGGATACGGAAGTTGTACATACATGTAGAAGCTGCAAATGAAAAAGGAAAACGCTTTTATGAAGCGAAAGGTTTTGCTGAATTAGAGCAATTTGAAGAAGACTTTGAAGGACATATGATGCAGACAGTAAGGATGGTTTTATACGTATAAGGAGGACTAGTAATGAAAATTTTTGATTTTAGTGAAAAAGTAGGAAAGCACCTATCAGTATTTCAATCTAATTTCATCATGTCGAAAATAGTAAACCATCGAGGGAATATACATATCGGTGCTATGCATTTACACGAGAATGGAATCATCGGTAATCATGAAGCAGTTGTATCTCAACTGCTTCTTATTGTGAAAGGAGCAGGATATGTATGTGGGGTAAATAAAGAAAAGATAAATATAGAGGCGGGACAAGCTGTGTTTTGGGAAAAGGGAGAGCTCCATGAAACAAGTACAGAACACGGATTAACAGCAATTGTTATGGAAGCGGAGAATCTTGAACAAGCGATAGTAATGCCTATTATTCAAGGGGAGTTGTAAAAATGATAATTAAGGCGAATCAAGAAGATACCAATGAAATATTAAAATGTGCCGCTCAATCGCTTTTTGAAGGGACGAGAGGCAATTGTCAATTAAGTACCGAGAAAGCGATTGAAATTACAAAGCCGATTGTAGAAAAAGGAGCATACTATTTAATCGTTAAAGAAAAAAATAAAGTAATGGGATGGATATTGATAGGGGAAAATACAGACTATTTTTCTCGTGAAAAACTTGGATTTATATATGAATTGTACGTTTTCCCAGAATATCGCGGGAGAGGATTATCGCGAGAACTGATGGAAGCTGGTATTAAGGAATTAAAGGAGAAGTATTTAGAAATTCGGTTGAATGTATTTGCTGGGAATTTTGCAAAAGAGATGTACGAAGAGTTTGGGTTTGTTGAAAGGCAGGTAATTATGACTTTGAAGTGAGTAGAATAGTCTGAATGAGAGAAGAGAAAATAATGATTTAGTGGCTACTTTATCGCTGGAATTTAAAGCGATAAAGTATAAAATAGATGGTTTGCCTTTATTATATAGTCGATTTATAGAGTGTGCTTAAAAAACAAATAAATTAGTATTATACAATATATCGTTATTATAGTAAAAGAGAAATTTTGGAAAAATATCATTTTTTTGTTTAGAAATTTTTAAATTATTGATATAATCAATTTGTAGAATTGATTATTGGTTAATTTTACTATTTTTTAATTTTAAGGGGGATTTAATAATGGCAGGACAAATTCGTATGTCACCAGAGGAGCTTAAATCGAAAGCGACTCGATATGGACAAGGTGCAAATCAAATTGAGGACATTTTACGTCAACTACAAAACTTACAAAATGAATTAAGAGGAGAATGGGAAGGTCGTGCTTTCGAAGGTTTTGACCAACAGTTCAATCAATTAAAGCCAAAAGTACAAAACTTCGCACAGCTATTACAAGAAATTAATATGCAGCTTAATAAAACTGCAGAAGCTGTTGCTAGACATGACGAAGATCTTTCTCGTAATTTCGGTCTACAATAAGACAGATAAAAAGAAATATATAATTTAGCCATGCAACCATACGTTGTATGGCTAAATTACTTTAAAACTAGAGTAAGATACGAAGTCTTTCATCAGATAGACTCGCAGTCGCAGGAGTGATAAGTAGTGAAAAAGTTCAAATGGAGCATCTTGTTGTTTATTATTTTAGCTCTTGTACTATCGACAGGGGTCTCCTATTTAGCATTAAATCAAAATGTTAAGAAAGCTAATGAGAATACTACACCAAAAATGACAGTTGCGTTGGTAAATGAAGATCAGGGCACTGTATTTGAGGGCAATAAAATAGCGTTTGGAGATCAATTTGTTAAAAATGTAAATAAAAATACGAAACAAGAATGGTACGTAGTTAGTCGCGGGGTAGCGGAAAATGGATTAAAAAATAATAATTACAATATGATGATTGTTATTCCAAATGATTTTTCTAGGAAGGCAGTTGCGATTGATTCAGAGATTCCAGAGAAATTAACGTTAAACTACAAAGTAAATGCAACTGGGAATAAGGATTTGAAAGCTGAGGCAGAAAATACAGCTTCTGTTATTTTAGAAGATTTCAATAAGCAAATAATCGACGTTTATTTTGCGAGTATTATCGGTAAGCTACAAGGTGCACAAGATAATATAGGTAAAATAATTGAAAAAGGAAACGTTCAAACAACTATGTATAAAAAAGATATACATAGTCCGTTAGCAAATTACACAAATCAATTTAAAACAGTACAGGATTATACAGGTGTTTCTGTTAATAGTTTCAAAGGATTTCAGGATGTTTTAAAAGGTTTCGGTCAAGCATTAGATGAAGGGAATAAATCTAACAGTACGTATTTAGATGGTTTTAATAACTTTCAAAAAATGCAAACTGATAACAATTTGTTAGCGAATAATTTCACAAATCAATTCAATCAATATATGAATGATATGAATACAGGCGATGCTTTAAAGCAATTAAGTGCATTGGAATCCGCTAATAAAATTATTTCAAATCAATTTACGTTTTCAGAGAAAGAACCGAATATTTTAACTGATGCTGCAGCGATTCAAAAATATTTAGCAGATGTAAAAAAACAAGTGTCTGAATATGATACAGAACTTGCAGGAAAGTTAGAAAGTGATATTCAAGAGACGGTAATTAAGAAGTTAAAGCAATCTATGTCGAATGATGGAAAGCAAGAAATCTTTATAAATACATTAATGAAACAACCAGATGCTCGAATAAAGAAACAAATCGAGAATTTAATTGCGAAATTACCTAGTTTAAACATGGAAGAAATCGGTCAAAGTGATTTGCCAGATACAACGAAATTACAACTGCAAAATGTAATTCAATTTACAAAAAAATATAATAAAGAAAATAATTTTTATTATGATCCTGTAAATAAAATATCTTTAGGAAACGCTATTAAAGAAGTAAAGGATAGACTTTATACAGAGGGAATTACATTTAGTGATACTGCGAAAGTAATTAAAATGGAATCTGCACAAACTTTGAAGATAAGTATTCCAGAAGAATTTAAACTAGATGGAAGTACAGGATTCTTACATATTGATGGTGAGGATCGTACAAGTGATTTTCTTCAAAGCGAAGCAGGAGAAATTACAATAGCTCCTCGTAATGAAGGGGATATAAAGATTGATCTGCATGTGAAGTTAAAAGATCCAAACATCAATATAGATGTTTTCTCTCCTGTAATGTGGCAGTGGGAATTGAGTGGGACTCATAAAAAAGAAACTAGTCCTGAAAAAGAAAAACCTAACAAAGAAGATAAAGGAACACAAACGGAAAATAGCAAGGTGGAAAATGTGGTTCATAAATCACAGTATGGCATAATGCCGTTAGTACACAATGCTAAAAAACCTATTATCAAAAAAATGGAAAACACAACAGGCAATAATGAAGGAAGCCAAGGAGGCGGAACAGGGAAAGATAACGGAACTGGAGGAAACCCAGGAGGCGGAACGGGAACAGATAACGGAACTGGAGGAAACCCAGGAGGCGGAACGGGAACAGACAACGGAACCGGAGGAAACCCAGGAGGCGGAACGGGGAAAGATAACGGAACCGGAGGAAACCCAGGA
>NZ_JBFUPV010000001.1:330048-390968 GCF_041360755.1 Bacillus sp. RCC_6_1 | reverse complement strand
GGCGGAACGGGAACAGACAACGGAACCGGAGGAAACCCAGGAGGCGGAACGGGAACAGACAACGGAACCGGAGGAAACCCAGGAGGCGGAACGGGAACAGACAACGGAACCGGAGGAAACCCAGGAGGCGGAACGGGAACAGACAACGGAACCGGAGGAAATCCAGGAGGCGAAACGGGAACAGATAACGGTAAAGTTACTGAAAGTACAACGAATCAAGTAGTACATCAAAAAGCAGAAGTATTAACAAAAAATATATCTAGTGTATTAATAAAAGAAGCAGTAGATACAGTCGAAACTTATCAAGGTTTAATGAGCCTTTACGAAATGTATTATGGGATTGATTTAAGAACGAAAGATGTAGGTCCTAAGTTAGAAGAGGGAAGTTTAGATGCAATTGCGACGGATCAATCTTTGTACTACGTATTAAATAAACAAAGTTTAATTGATTTAATTTCAAATCTTGTTTCATCAAGTATTACTACAGAAATAAAGCAAGATATGTCAGGTTTAAAACAAAAAATAAACTCTTATCAACAATCTATTACTAGTGCGGATCAAAATTCTATGCTACTAGCGGAGAAATTAAATGGAACGACGCAACAAGCAACTAGTATGAATGAAAATTTAGGAGAGTATTTAAAAGGTTTAGCGAAATGGCGTGAGAATAGCTTAAAGCTAGTTGAAGAGCAGCAAGTATTAACAACAAATCATGCTGGTGAGCAAACAGCTATTTTATCGTTAGATTCTGGTATTAAATCATTAATGATGCAAAGTCAGTCATTGGTCGAAAGTTCGAAGCATAGTTTAGCAACTTCAGACGATGTATATAAAACATTTGATCAAATTAATGGACAAGCAAAAGAAATTCAAGACAGCGGAACGACAATTGTTTCAAAAGCTGATCTATTATTAAATGACTTTACGAAGAAAATAGAAGATGATAAATCATTCTCCAAAAACTTTACGAAAATTTTAGCGAATAGCCGTATTGGAGATCGTCAAAATGAGATGCTATATGACTTTTTAGCTAGTCCAGTTCAAAAGCAAAATGATGGAGTAATTGCAGCAGGTAATGCTTTTACACCGTACTTAATTGTATTAACTTGTTTCATTGTTGCATTATTTACAGCATACGCAATTGCGAATCAAGAAAAGAAACGAATGCAATCAGATCATTTTGAAGAGAAATTCTCATTAATTGATATGAATGTACCAACTACAGTAGTAGCTTTCGGTATATCAATTGTGGAAGGGATTAGTATAGGTATCATTTCTGGGCGTCTTTTAAAGTTCGGTCAGGATCAAAGTTTACTATGGATTGCGTTCATCACATTTATTATGATGGCGTTTGTATTGGTCTCAACCTACTTATTACGACAAATAAAAATGGTAGGAATGTTTATACTATTAGTATTTTTAAGCATGTACCTATTTTTAACTGAGGCAGTTGGAAGTAAAGTAGATCAAATGTCGTCTGTCGGAAAGATACGTCAATTCTCACCGCTTCAGTATATAGAAAGTTTTCTAAATGATTTTATTAGTGGTAAAGATACTGGGAAAGTTATTTTTGTCGTATTGTTTGTAATTGCCATTATTGGATTGGTTAGTAATCTATTTGTATGGCATAAGAAATGGGAGGAAAAAGAAGTAAATGATCAAACAATGGAGCATAGTGGCTAAGTTATCATTTCTCTCTATCCTTTTACTGTTTGTCGCGCTACCGATAAGGAGCGCGGCTGACAGTTATCTTGGTGATGATGGGAAGATTAAGTTTAAAGTGGATCGACTTGAAGAAAGCGACCAAGAAAAAAATAAAAAGGAACATAAGGAAACAGAATTAGATAAAGCATCGATTGAGTTATTTAACAAAGATATAGAAGAAGAAATTGAGAAAAAGAAAAAGAAAGAACAAAAAGATATGGAAGCTTTGCGAGATTCTCTTTTTACAAAACCAAAAGAGAATAATAGTGTTAAAGATACGAAAAATAGTTTGTTTAGCAGTGAATACATTGTCAGAAAAAGTGCAGATGAAGTAGCGAGTAATGAAACAATGAATGAAGAGCCAATTAGTATAACAATAATATTATTATTTGGCGGCGGCATTCTACTTATTTGCATCGGTATTTATACGGTTCTTCGTAAAAGTTGGAGGTAAAGTGATGGCAATACAAACACATATCAATGTGACAGTAGATTTTAGTAAATGGAATGGAAATACATATGATTTGCGTATTCCGAATCATCAATCTATTAAATATTTATTGAAAAACTTATTAGATACGCTAAAGATTGATAATCATGAAGGTTCACATTTTGTAATTAAAGTGAAAAACAAGTCAATTGTTTTAACAGATAATGATCGTTTAATTGATCACCAAATAACAGATGGAGATATTTTGCAAGTTTTATAAAGAATATTTTTTACTTTTAGTTATTTGAAAATAAGTTATTACGGGTTATAAAGAAAAGGAGAAGAGGATAAACATGACGGAAAAAATAATTCAAATTGATGCAATGAACTATCAATTTCAAATAGAAAAAGAAAATTGGAAATTGGAGATGACCAAATCTCAAACACGTATAAAAGACTTCCGTCAATTCGATATAATTACGGGCGAATCATCTGAATTTGTACCATTAACAATAGAAGAAACGGATGATATGTTTACGTTTCTATATCAAGTAGATAAAAAATTATATAAGTGGGACGATCTTAGCCGTTTTGGAAGAAATGAGAAATTAAGACTACTTCGGAATGTTGCGCAGTTTCGTAAATATTTAAATAAACGAATCACGTTCTTTTTACATCCAGACAATATAGTTTTTAATGCTAATTTAATACCAAGTATTATACATAGAGGAATTCGAGATATTGTTCCGCCAACCCCATTATTAGAAGAGCAATTTTTAACACAATATAAGTGTCTAATTATTGCTTTATTCTCCCAAAAACATAACTTTGATGATTTGTATGCTGGGTTACTAAAAGATGCAAAAGAAACAACATTTGAACAGACCGTTGCTCAAATGGAAAGCTTAGATGCATTACTGCAGTTTCTTGATGACAGCTTTGAGAAGGAACAAACAAAAACAGAAAAAAATATGCAGTTAGTACCTAAAAAAAGCTATAAATCATTTAAATACTTAGCTTTTTCCTTCATAGCGGCGACAGTTATTTTAGCTGCTCCTTTAATATATTTCACTTTTATAAAATTTCCTTATCAAAATAAATTGTTAGAAGCAAATGCAAGTTTCATAGCAACTGATTATGACAAAGTCATTACGCAATTGAATGAAGAGGAGTTTGAATCATTACCGATTGCATCTAAATATGAGTTAGCATTTGCATACATTACAGCTGAAAAACTAGGTGAAGCTCAAAAGAAATCGATTATGAAAAACATTAGTTTGAAAAGTGATGAAAAGTATTTGCTGTATTGGATGTATAACGGAAAAGGTAATTTTGATAAATCATTAGATTTAGCTAAGACACTTGATGATCCTCAGCTTATTATGTACGGCCTTGTTAAACAAATTGAATCACTGAAAAATAATCCGGATTTATCAGGGGAAGAACGTGATCAAAAGTTAAAAACATATGAGCAACAATTAGATGAATATAAAAAGAAATATGGCAATTCATCAAACGATAAAAATTTGTCGGACACAGAGAAAAAAGAGTAAGCACTTGATGAGACAGTTGAAAAGGAGCAGTGAACACGGATGGAGCAACTATTAGTATTGACTTATGGAGACAAAATATATAAGTGCACATTACATCCAAATGAGCAATCAATAGTGTCGATTGGAAAAGAGTGGACAAATGATATTACGAATCCAAGTTTAGAACAAGAAGTAGAGTTAAAGTGGAATAATGAAGTAAATGCTTGGATGGTACAGGATCAATTAATAGAATTCAATAAGGAAATTGAGATTGGGAAAACAAGAGATGTGAGCTTGAAAATCTTTATATCTATTGTTGGCACAACTAAAGTGTTTGATATTGGAACGAAACATTCTCTTACAGTGAGTCAAAACGATTACGATGATATTTCTATTACCGGGACTAGTGTAGATTTAATGCTATCTCGCGAAACGTTGTACGATTCTTTTAAAGTGAACGTGTATGGCGGGGATGTATTTCATAATTATACGAAGTTAAAAGATAGCGTTATGTTGGAATCAGGAGACGTATTATATTTTGATGGTATTTTATTGGAGATTGGTAGTGAAGACATTCAAGTACTTTCTTCAGAAGATAAAGTGAAATCTGCGTTACCTATTTTAGTAGAATCAGAAACGAATTATCAAAGTGGTTATCCAGACTATCATCGTTCACCACGTATTATTTACCGTGAACCAGAAGAGAAAATGACAATTGCAAAGCCTTCAAGTATGCCATCAAAACCAACGGAGCATTTAGCAAGAATCATTGCACCTTCACTTGTCATGATTGTCGTAACTGTATTACTTGCTATTTTCATGAAATATGGAATGTTTATTATCGCATCGATTGCGATGACATTAGTAACAATCATTGTTTCTGTCACATCGTATATTAAAAATTTGAAGCAATATAAAGTCGACATTGTTGAACGAGATAAAAGCTATAGAGAGTATATAAAACAAAAAACGAAAGATTTACATGCAGAAAGTGAAAAACAGCGTCACGCATTACATTATCACAATCCAAATGTAGAAGTAATACGTAATATGGCAGTTCAAGTAAATCCTAGAATTTATGAAAAAACAATGTTACATCATGATTTCTTAACATTTAGCGTTGGAACAGGACAAGCTAATACGAGTTTTGAAATTCAATTTAATGAAGAAGAATTTAGTCAAACGAAAGATGAATTAATCGATATAGCACGTGAACTAAGACAGCGTTATCTATCATTGGAAGATGTACCAGTTGTAACAGATTTAATGAATGGACCAGTCGGTTATATTGGCCAACGCTCTTTAGTGTTAGAGCAATTACAATTATTAGTTGCACAAACGGCTTTATTCCATAGTTATTATGACTTGCAGTTTATTACTATTTTTCCGGAAGAAGAAAAAGAAAAATGGGATTGGATGCGCTGGTTACCTCATGGAAGTGTTCGCGATATAAATGTACGTGGATTTGTATACCATGATCGTAGCCGTGATCAAGTGTTAAATAGTTTGTATCAAATATTGAAAGAACGAAAATTAAAACTAGATGAAAAAAGTTCTACTAATGAAAAAATGTACTTTGCACCGCACTATGTCGTTCTCATTACAGATGAAAAACTAATATTAGACCATGTTGTTATGGAATTCTTTAATGATGATCCGAGTCAATTAGGTGTATCACTTGTATTTGTACAAGATGTTATGCAAAGTTTACCGGAGCATGTGAAAACGGTAATAGATATAAGAGATGCAAAACAAGGGAACATCATCTTAGAGCAAGGAGAGCTTGTTAACCGTCAATTTAAACTAAATCACGTACCGAAAGGGTTCAATTTAGAAGATATTTCACGGGCATTAGCACCATTAAATCATTTGCAAAACTTAAAAAATAGTATTCCAGAAAGCGTAACATTTTTAGAAATGTACGGCGTTGAAAAAGTAAAAGAACTGAATATCACAAGTCGTTGGGAGAAAAATGCAGCGCATAAATCTTTAGCTGTACCACTTGGATTACGTGGTAAAGAAGATATCGTAAACTTAAACTTACACGAAAAAGCACACGGACCACACGGATTAATAGCAGGTACAACAGGTTCAGGTAAATCGGAAATTATACAATCGTATATTTTATCTCTAGCAGTCAATTTCCACCCGTACGAAGTAGCCTTTCTACTCATTGACTATAAAGGCGGCGGTATGGCGAATTTATTCAAAAACTTACCGCATTTATTAGGAACAATTACGAACTTAGATGGAGCACAAAGTATGAGAGCGCTCGCATCAATTAAAGCTGAATTGCAAAAAAGACAACGCTTATTTGGAGAAAATGATGTAAACCATATTAATCAGTATCAAAAATTGTATAAAGAAGGCTTAGTAAGTGAGCCGATGCCACATCTATTTTTAATTAGTGATGAATTCGCGGAACTGAAGTCAGAACAACCAGAATTTATGAAAGAGTTAGTTTCAACAGCGCGTATCGGTCGTTCACTCGGAATCCATTTAATATTAGCTACGCAAAAACCGAGTGGTGTTGTAGATGATCAAATTTGGAGTAACTCGAAATTCAAACTAGCATTAAAAGTGCAAAATACATCAGATAGTAATGAAATTTTAAAAACACCAGATGCTGCTGAAATTACATTACCAGGACGTGCTTATTTACAAGTTGGGAATAATGAAATTTATGAACTATTCCAATCAGCTTGGAGCGGAGCAGACTATGTAGAAAACAAAGAGGATAAAGAACATTTAGACGCAACAATCTATGCAATAAATGATCTAGGACAATATGAAATATTAAGTGAAGACTTAAGTGGACTTGGTAGCAGTAAAGAAGTAATAAGCGTACCATCTGAACTGGATGCTGTTATTGACTACATTCACGATTACGCAGAAATAAATGAAATTGAAGCGTTAGCTAGACCGTGGTTACCACCACTTCCAGAAAGCGTATATTTACAAGACTTACACGCTATTCAGTTCAAAGAAGCATGGACGAAAGAAAAGAAACCATTACAAGCAACAATTGGTCTACTAGATCAGCCTGAATTACAATCACAAACACCATTAACACTAGATATTAGTAAAGACGGACACGTAGCGGTCTTCTCAAGTCCAGGCTACGGAAAATCAACATTCTTACAATCAGTCATTATGGATGTAGCTCGTCAGCATAGTCCGGAGCATTTGCATGTGTATTTATTAGACTTCGGAACAAATGGCTTAATGCCATTAAAATCTTTACCGCATGTGGCAGACATCATTACATTAGACCAAGTTGAAAAATGCGAGAAATTTCTTCGTCGCATAGAAGACCTATTAAAAGATAGAAAGCAATTGCTAAGTAAATATGGTGTTGCGAGTCTTGAAATGTATGAGAGAGCTAGTAAAGAAGTATTACCAACAATATTAATTACGTTAGATAACTATGATGCTGTTAGAGAAGCTGGATTTGTCGAAGACTTTGAACGCATTATTGCACAAATTGTACGTGAAGGGGCAGCAGTAGGAATTCATTTAATGCTTACGGCTACACGTCAAAATGCATTGAGAGTACAAGTAAATACAAATATTAAACTACAAATTGCTCTATATATGATAGATGAGGCAGAATCTAGAGCTATTGTAGGAAGAACAGACTTAAAAATTGAAGAATTAGCAGGCCGTGGTTTAGTTAAAATTGACGAACCAACAATCTTCCAAACAGCTTTACCGACAAATGGAGAAGATGTCCTTACTCGAATTGAAAATATACAAGCTGAAGGAAAAGAGATGGATTCCTTCTGGGATGGAGAAAGACCGAAAGCAATTCCTATGGTACCTGAAGTTCTGGAATACAAGGAATTCATTGCATGGCCAGAAACAAGAAAAATTATTGAAGCAGGCAAACTAACATTTGGTGTAGAGACAGAAAACGTTACGCCTCTCGAATTAGATTTAACGGAAGCGTCTAATATTGTTGTAGGGGGAATTAAGAAAGATGAAGTTGAAAATGTAGTTCATCAATTCCTTCAACAGTTAGCAGACAGTGGACACTTTGACCTAGGTTTAATTGATACAAGAACACGAAATTTCTCAAACTATAGAGAGAGCGCTGCTTTATATGTAGCTGAAAAAACAGGAATTGAGAAAACGATTAAACAAGTTACAAACGCTTATAAATCGAGAGAAGCGGCGTTTAAAGAGGAGCAGGAAGCATCAAGTGAAACAGTGAATCCGGCAGAATTTATTAAGAAATTTAAGCCGATTGTAATCGTAATTGCAGATGTAAATGATATTTTAAGTAATTTAGAAGATAGCGATATATATAGTTTAGCGGAATTAATAACAAATGGTGCATTTATGGGCATCCACTTCGTAATTGGCTGTGATGTTGATTCAATTGACAGTCGATACGACTTAGTTTCAAAAACAATAAAAACGCAATCTCATGTTATTTTACTTAGAAAATCATCAGGCCAAATGGTCTTCGATGTATCTAATAAAGATTTAAGTAGTACAAAATTAAATCCATTTGAAGGGTATTTTGTTGAAAATCGTTTTGCTACTAGAATTAAAGTGCCAACTATTTAAGGGGGGATTTGCATGGGGATAGAGGAATTAAATAGTCAAAAATCTGGTTTATTAAGTAGTATAAGTCATCAACAAGGGCAATTGGCTGAACTACAAATGAAACTAAGAAGGCTAATAACTGCTAAAGGGAAATTTGTAAATAATCTTGAAGCAATTAAACAAAATCAAGAGCAGTTTAAGTCCTTAGAAATAAACGAAAGTAGTTGGAAAGGGCAAAGAGCAACTACTTTTAAAGAAACATATGAACAACAAGTCATTTCGAATTTAGGGAAGTTTATCGGAGAACTAGGGAGAGTGCAAGAAGACATCGATCAAGCTATACGGCGGCTTGAAAGAGAAATCGCTACATGTGAGTCTAGTATTCTTTCTCTAAGTAGAAGTGTTTCAATGGTTGACGCTAGTATTCAAGTAGAAGTACAGAAGGCGGGGAAATGATAAATGGGGGAAATTAAATTAAATAAAGGGGTATTTGATGCGAAAGTAAGTGATTTGAAAAGTGGTGCTAGTGATTTAGGTAAGACTAAATTTAATGGTATGCAGTTGAGTCGTACGAATTTGACTAGGCTGATTCAATATTGTGAAGCAATTGAAAAGTTATCTCAAAAGGTGCAGCGATATGAACAGATATTAGAAAATGACTTAAATAAAATACAACAAACTGGGGAGAAAATAGTTGAAAAAGACGAACAACTTGAGAAGCAATTAAGAATGATAGATTCAAATTATCATGCAAAATAAGGAGGGAGAAACGTGGATAAAAATATAGAGTTACAAGAAGTAAAAGAACTTCAAAATAGATTTCAAGCAAGTGCCACTGAGTTGAATCAACAGTTTGAATCATTATTAGGAAAGATAGCGGATTTTAGTGAGATTAATTCATTTCAAGGTGCTGCTGCTGATGGAATTAAAGGCCATTTATCTAGAGTTCATGGAAGTGTTATTTCAGGTTGTATGGTCGCAGCAGAAAGCTTAAGCATGCAATTTGAAAAAGCAATAGAAGATTTTAATAGTTCTGTTGATAGTGATGCAGATACGAAAATTTATGGGAGTTATTTAGATAATGTAAAGCAAAAAATTAATGGGTATAGTAACAGTTTTAATCAATCAAATGAATTAGCACAACAGACTATCAGTTCAATTAATGATATTGTTCCGATCCATTATCCCCCATCATCAGGAATTTCTGAAGGGGTTGAAAAAAGTCAAAAAGAAATCAGTGATACGTTAGAAAAACTAGAGGCTTACAATAGTCAACAAAATGATCTTCAAAATTTTGATGACATGTTACGCGGATTAGATGGTGCTATGAGACAAATACAAGAGACTGAAGGGAACTTTTCTAGTGATACAACCGAAAAACTTCTGTCTGAAGGAACCTTCGCATCTATAGTTGGAGTAGCTAAAATGATTGCGGGATATACGGGTAAAGCGAAAAAAGGAGTAGTCGGATTATTTTCTGGTTATTTACGCCTTGTTTACATGAAAAAAAATTTGGGATTTGGTGTTGATTTTGATGTTAATGCTCGAAAAGGAAAAGGGGCATATGTATTTAAAACTTTAAACGATGCCGATATTGTAGCGGCTTCCAAACTTTTAGCTACAGATGCAAATGAAGATGCTATTTTTAAATTTATTTTTAAAGATAAATTTAAAGTCAAGTACAACAACGAAACAAGAAATGTAATAAAACAAGCAAAAAAAGATATTTATAAATTGCCTGAATTTAAAGCGGGTGAAGATTTTATGATGACTCGGAAGGAAGAAGGTTTTTTAAAAGCATTTAAAAATAAATGGACAGATTCATTTGGGACCGAATTTCAAAAGAGCATTGACGAATTCAATTTTAAGAAATGGCCAGAGACATTTAAAAAACTCAAAGGTACTGGGACGCTCTTCAAAAGTGTGGCAATTATGGGAACGGGGTTGACAGTTGTAGATAATATTATACAGTCACAAGATGATGGATTTCAGCTACAGGATGTAAGAGATGTTGCATTAGATACAGGTGTGGACTTAGCATATGCAGCGGGAGCAGCAGCAACTGGAGCAGCGATTGGGACTGCGTTAGGACCACTTGGTACCTTGGCAGGAGGAGCGGTAGGCGCAGTGGCTGGTGTTCTAATCTCAGTAGGCTTAAACACAAAATCTGATAGATTGGGAGGCGAAAGTGTAGTTAGCGGAACAAAGAAATTAGTAAAATGGGCGGTAAATATGAACGATAATTTAAAGTCTGGAAATTATAAAGAATTTACGAAAGAGAATGTAACAGTTATAAAAAAATTGAAGTCAATATTTTGGTGATGAATATAAAATTTGAAAGTAGGATAAGTGAATGTGGAACATAAAAGAAGAAGATTTAGACTTTTTCAAAGTTACAAATAAAAACCGATTAAGTCCTGATGGTGTAATGGCATTTTTAGTTGGAGTCTTTGTATATGCTTCATTACCGATGTTTTTTATTATTTTGGGTTTTTTACAACTTGGTTGGGAGGCTTATCCAAAATCTTTTGAACGAATAATTGTTTCTGTAGAGTTAGCATTATATATTCTGCAAATCCTTTTTTTGATAATCTATTCATTTCCGAAATTAAGATTTAAATTACAAAAGTTACAAGCCATTGTAATTGTGTTTAACTCGTTTCAAGTTGCAACGGTAGGGTATGCGTATGTATTAATTGAAGCAATATTTGGATATTCTTGTGAAAATCTAACAGTATTTTATGTAGGTCTATTATTATTAGGAGCGATAATTACTCATATTGTAATAACAATCCATACTTTTAAAAAAGCAAAATATGGAGGCTATAAGTTAAAAGGGGAGTCAGCCTCATTTTTTACTAATACAAAACTTTGGATGTTAATTGGAATGTTTATTTATATAGTTGTCCTTTTGATATTAATCTTTGCAAGTATTCATTTTGCGCTAAAGCCAATGGTGTTCTATTTTTTACAAACAATAATATTATATGTATTTGCCGTTGCATCAGCAGAATTCGTCCTATTGGTGTATTGTCGCTTCAAATTCCCATCTTTTAATATTACGTGGGAACAACATGAAAAGGAACGCCAAGAATTTATAGCAAATAGAAAAAGAATCAGAGAAAAAGAACAAAAGAAAAATAAAAATTGAAATGAGATTTGTAAATGATAGTCATAAACTGTTTTTTTTATGTGCGTGGAAGAATCTATTTGTGAAGAAATAAATAAATCACTGTATAAGGGGTAGAGATTATGAAAGTTCAGTATAAAGCATTATCGCTTTTAAATTTAATAAGCATCACTCAAATAGTAAAAAAAGATGATTGGTTGTTACCAGCTATCGCACTTAGAAATCAAGTAGTTCATAACGATATATACCCAATAGGACCTGTTCTTTTTACGTATTCACCATTAGAGAATGAACCGGAATATGGTGAATATATGTATTGTGTCCCAGTGAATGGAAGGGTAAATATGGAAGAGGATTCACCTTATGAGTATATTGATGCAATTCTTATTGAAGAAGCACTTTGTGTTAGATTCTCAGATGAAGATGGTGATATTGAAGACGCTTATCGTGTTTTAAATGAATTTGCTGAACAGAATCATATGAAATTAGATAGTAGCTTTTATCACGTATGTTTAGATGTATATGGTGATATGTGGTTGGATATTTATGCTCCTATTATTGAAGTAGGTGAATTAGTGCGATGATAGTTGAGGAACAAAGCATTGCTTATACAAATGTTGTATCGAGAGAATATTTTTTTCACTATACTGATATGGAAAAAATAATAGAAGATTTATTGACAGAAATTGCGCAAGCGAATTTAACGGTCAAAGGTCCAATGTTTTATGCGCTGAAAAATGTACCATCAGATGGAGATATGTTTATTGAATTATTTATGCCAGTATATGAGAGTAGTATTCCTAAATCAGAAACAATGAAGTTTCGAAGTTATTACTATGTTGATAACATGCTAATGAAAAGATATGCAGGAGATTTTGAAACATTAACAGAGTATGCATATGCTGAGATTCTTCAGTATATGGAAGATAATGAACTTGATATGATCTCACCTATTTACCATATTTTTAGTGGTGATGAAGAGTTACAGTATGTTGAAATAAAAATTGCAGTAGATACACAATAATAATTTAGTACACTTTTAGTAATAAAGATATGAAAAGTAAAACCCTAATTTTAGTTTTGTTTTATAGAAGTATATAAAGGTATTCTTGAATTAAGAGTTCTAATTGTTGTTTTTAGTAGTAAGGGGCCTACATATGTGGTTATTTTCAAAAGAAAAACCTTTGTACTTTCAGTAAGAGTGTGGGGATAAAACTGGGGGATTAATTGAACAGAAAATATTGGATAAAGTATCGGTGGATGATTGCATAATAGCTGTTGAAATGCTTGATATATTGTTTATATACCTAAATTTGCAGAAGAACTTGCAATGATTTTATATATTAGTAATAAAGAATTATCCCGAACGGTTGCTATGTTTGTTGGTACATTTGAAATTTTTGTACAAGTTTCAAACACAACAAAAGTTATTATCCAATGTATTCCGGTAGATGAGGAAATGGAAGAATAAGTATTTTCGGATATGAAAGTGATTGGTTTTAAATATAAGAAAAAATCCACTGACGAAGAGAAAGAAGAAATAGCAGAGTGGATGCTGGAATATAAAAAGATGTGTAAAAAAATAGCAGAGCACTATGAAATAGCTT
Organism: Bacillus sp. RCC_6_1; assembly: GCF_041360755.1. Lineage (NCBI taxonomy): Bacteria > Bacillati > Bacillota > Bacilli > Caryophanales > Bacillaceae > Bacillus > Bacillus sp. RCC_6_1. The sequence continues at coordinate 378,014 of NZ_JBFUPV010000001.1, read as the reverse complement.
AAAAAGAATCATTATTATAATGTAACAATATCTGAGATTAATAGAACCTTCTCTTTTCATCAAAATGAGAAGGTTTTTATTTTTAATCTACATGATTTAAGGGAATGTAGTTAAGGGTGGGACAATTGGATGTGGAACATAAAAGAAGAAGATTTAGATGAATTTAAAATAACATGTAGACATCGTTTAAGCCCTGAAGGAGCTATGTTGTTTATGTTTGGTGGAATGCTTTATAGTTCGTTATTGATGCTTTTTATTTTTGTAGCATTAATTAGATTTGGCTGGGATTACTATCCGACTCTTTTTGACACAGTAATAGTTAGAATGGAATTGTTGTTATATAGCCTACAAGTAATCTTTTTTATTATATATCTGATCCCTAAGGTACGTTTTAAATTTCAAAAGCTCCAGACATTGGTGATATTATTATATGCGTTTCAGTTAGGTACTATAGGTCTTACGGCATTTGTTCTTCCAGGGATGAGTAATTATTCTATTAATTTTATTACGCTTATTTATGTAGGTTTACTAGTATTAGGAGCAATACTTGTTCATGGTGTAACAACATTTGATACTTTTAAACAAGCAAGTAAAGGTGCGTTTAATATGGGAGAAAGATCTACTTCATTTTTTAATAAGGCAAAGAAAAATGTAATGTTTGGTGTGGTAATTTATGTACTAATTCTTCTCGTTTTAATTTATATACAAAATAATTACTCATTGAGCATAATGTTTGGTTACTTTATATTTACGTTCATCATGTACGCGATAGCCATAGGCGCAGCTGAGTTCCAATTATTAGCCTATTGTAGATTTAAATTTCCATCATTTTATATTTCGTGGGAGGAATACGAAAGGGAGCGCCAGGAATTCTTAAAGCGCTATAAAGAGAGAGAAGAAAAGAAAGAAAAAGAAATAAAATAAGTTTTGCATCGAAATGAGGAAAGGTGAATCCTTGAAATACAAGAAGAAGATTTAGGCTTTTTTCAAATTACAAATAAAAACCGATTAAGTCCTGATGGTGTAATGGCCTTTTTAGTTGGAGTCTTTGTATACGCTTCATTACCGATGTTTTTTATTGTTTTTGGGTTTTTACAACTTGGTTGGGAGGCTTATCCAAAATCTTTTGAACGAATATTTGTTTGTGTAGAGTTAGTATTATATATTCTGCAAACCCTTTTTTTGATTATCTATTCATTTCCGAAATTAAGATTTAAATTACAAAAGTTACAAGCCATTGTAATTGTGTTTAACTCGTTTCAAGTTGCAACGGTAGGGTATGCGTATGTATTAATTGAAGCGATATTTGGATATACTTGTGAAAATTTAACCGTATGTTATATAGGTCTATTATTATTAAGAGCGATTACTACTCATATTGTAATTACAATCCATACTTTTAAAAAAGAAAAATATGGAGGCTATAAGAAGGTTTTTATTTTTAATCTATATGATTTAAGTAAAGGTAGTTAAAGGTGGGAAACTTGGATGTGGAATATAAAAGAAAAAGATTTAGATGAATTTAAAATAACATGTAGAAATCGTTTAAGTCCTGAGGCTACTGTAGGTTTTATGCTAGGTTCAATCATATACACCTCATTAATCATGTTAGGTGTAATTTATGGTTTGGTGAAATTTGGTTGGTCAGTATATCCTAGTTTACTAGAGGAAACAATTATTAAAATAGAGTTATGTTTGTATAGCTTACAAATCATTTTTCTTATTGTATATCTATTTCCCAAAGCCCGTTTTAAATTTCAAAAGTTACAAGCTATAGTTATATTGTTATATGCACTTCAACTTGCGACTATAGGATTTGTAACAGTAGTTGTTTCGAGTATTTTTGGTTATTCAAATGATCGTATTACATTGACTTATGTAGCCTTATTATTGTTAGGAGCTTTTATTATTCATATTTTTACAACGATTAATACCTTTAAGCAAGCTAGCGAAGGCGCATTTAGTAAGTGGGAAAATTCAGTTTCATTTTTTAGTAAGACAAAAGATTTTTTAATGATTGCCTCTATATTATGTGTATTAACTCTCTTAATCTTAATTTATATTAATAATGATTATACGATGGAGCAAATAGGTTGGTATGCCGTATTGACCCTTATACTATATTCGGTAGCCATAGGTGCAGCAGAGTTCCAATTATTAGCCTATTGTAGATTTAAATTTCCATCATTTTATATTTCGTGGGAGGAGCATGAAAGGGAACGTCAGAAAAGACTAAAGCTTTATGAAGAAAAGGAAAAAAAGCAAGCCAAAGAAATAAAATAAGTTTTGCGTCGAAATGAGGAAAGATGAATGCTTAAAATAAAGGAAGAAGATTTAGGTTTTTTCAAAATTGTAAATAAAAATCGATTAAGTCCGGATTATATAAGAATCTTTTATGGGGGAGTTTTTGTATATACTTCTATACCAATGTTCATCATGTTTTTAGGTGTTTTGCTGAACGGTGATAAGATTTCTTTAACACCATTTGAAACATTTTTGGTACGATCTGAGGTAAAGTTATACATTTTGGAGTTGATTTTTTTAATAATTTTCATGTCTTCAAAGGTTGCTTTTAAATTACAGAAACTCCAAGCCATCGTGACTTTATTTTATTCTTTTCAATTAGCAACATTACCATTTATCGTTATGATGGTTGAAGGAATGTTTGATTTTCCAAGTAATAATAAAACGTTAGTTTATATTGGTTTAATAATGTTAGGGGCGCTTTGTACTCACATTGTAACTACAATTGATGTTTTTAAAAAGGCAAAACATGGAGGATATAAATCGGAAGGGCCAGCTGTCTCATTTTTTACTAACGCAAAATTATATTTATCGATTGGAATGACAATTGGTGTAATGGTTCTACTTATATTAATTTTTCTAAATCTTAATTATACATTTAGCCAAATAGCAATTTATGTTGTACAAACAATAATATTATATATATTCGCTGTAGTATCAGCAGAATTCGTCCTATTGGTGTATTGTCGCTTTAAATTTCCATCATTTAATATTACGTGGGAACAACATGAAAAGGAACGCCAAGAATTTATAGCAAATAGAAAAAGAATAAGAGAGAAAGAACAAAAGCGAAACAAAAACTGAAATGAAAGTTGTAAATGATACTCGTAAACTTATATTGAAGATAGAATGAATACATTATTCATAAATTAACTAGTAAAGGGAGGAATGTAAGATCTTGAATAAAGATTCTAAAGCCGTAAAAAAAGAAAAAGGTTTTTTTGAAGGTGTAATAGCACCTATTATTGTTGGGATTATGTTTATCTTTTTAATTCTATATAAAATAGCAGAGTTTCTGGGGAAGTGGCTCATTATTTTGTCAATACCGAGCTATATTGTTACTATGTTTATTTTTTTATACCAGAAAGAATATGGAGGTGTATTGGTTTGTGGAATAGGCTTAATACTAATGCTATCGCTGTATTTTGTGTTTGTTAAAAAAAGTAAAAAAGGCTAGTTTAATATGAAATACTAAAAACATTTATTTACTTTCAGTTTGTCTACAAAAATAGAGTTATTACATGATTTTAGAAAAGATGGTGTAATTATATGTGGAATATAAAAGAAGAAGATTTAAATGAATTTAAAAGTACTTGTAAGAACCGCTTAAGTCCCGACTGGGCTACAGGGTTTATGTTTGGAACGATGTTTTTTATTTCATTAATAATGTTTTTTCTTATTGTAGGGTTAATAAGGTTTGGTTGGAGTTATTACCCGACTCTCTTTGATAAAATAATTGTTAGCCTTGAGTTAGTGCTTTATAGTCTTCAAGTAATTTTTTTAATTATTTATCTGTTTCCTAAGATGCCATTTAAATTTCAGAAACTACAAACACTTGTGGTACTGTTATATGCGTTTCAGCTAGGTACTATTACATTTACAATGTTGATAATCCCGGGAATGTCAAATTATTCAATTGATCAAATTACATTAATGTATGTTGGGTTATTATTTTTAGGTGCAGTCATATTACATATTTTAGCGACTATTGATACTTTTAGACAGGCAAGTAAAGGGGCATTTAATACGGGAGAAGAATCCTCATCATTTTTTAGTAAAACAAAGAGGATTGCAATTAAGTGTGCTCTAATTTATGTGTTAACTCTTCTCATTTTAATTTATGTGTATAATGATTATACACTGAAGATTTTTGGATTGTATGCGGGAGGAACTTTAATAATGTACGCAGTAGCCATAGGTGCAGCAGAGTTCCAATTATTAGCCTATTGTAGATTTAAATTTCCATCATTTTATATTTCGTGGGAGGAGCACGAAAAGGAACGTCAGAAAAGACTAAAGCTTTATGAAGAGAAGGAAAAAAACAAGCCAAAGAAATAAAATAAATTTCGGGTTCTGAAAATTCAAATAGAATATATAAGCAATTAAGGGTTGGATATAAATCGATGCTATTAAAAATTAAAGTATCCTCAATATAATCTGTATGAGTAAATAAATACCAATAAGTACAGGTGAAGTGTATTACTTTCCAAAAGGGAACATAACGAACCTAAAAATCCCTAGAGTAACTAACGGGGTGTCAGTATGAAGTTAAAGATGAAAGCTAAGATGATGATAGTTCTGTCAGAAGTAGCAAGTTTATTAAGTGGGATATACCTAAAAGATTATCTGAATTTAGTTGTACAAAAATCTATGTACTTAAAAATATTAAGAATGGAATAGAATTTTAGTGGATGAAAATTATTTAAACTGTATAGAAGGTGAAATGTCAGGGTGTGGAAAATAAAAGAAGAAGATTTAGATAAATTTCGAATAACATGTCAAGGCCGTTTAAGTCCTGAAGGTGCTACGGGTTTTATGCTTGGAACAATATTTTATATTTCAATATTTATGTTTATTATTTTTGTAGGGGATTTGAATTACTACAACAATTTTTTTGATAGAACAATTGTTAAAACTGAAATTGTGTTATTTAGTATTCAAATTATATTTTTAATTATATATCTATTTCCGAAAGCATGTTTTAAATTTCAAAAGTTACAAACGCTAATCGTATTACTATATGCGTTTCAATTTGGAACGATATTATTTGTAGTTTCAATTGTTTCTGAAATGGCTGACAATTCAATTGGTAGGATGTATACCGGGCTACTAGTTGTAGGAGCAGTTATTATCCATATTGTAGCAACACTAGATACATTTAAACAAGCAAGTGAAGGTGCATTTAGTAGTGATGAAAGATCCACCTCGTTTTTTAGTAAGACAAAAGGAGCTATGATAAAGGGAGCTATAATATATATATTCATACTACTTATTTTGATGTATTTTCAAAATGATTATTCAATTGATTTTTTTGTTATGTATGGAGTAGGAACTGTATTAATGTATGCGGTTGCAATCGGAGCGGCAGAATTCCAACTATTGGCGTACTGTAGATTCAAATTTAAGTCATTTCATATGACGTGGGAAGAGAATGAGAGAATGCGTGGGAGAATTCGAAAGCGAAATAAGAAATTCAAAACGAAAAATAAAGTGAAACTTTAATCAGTGGGGGTTTTCTTCATCCCCCACTGATTATTAGTTGAACCAATCGGACTTTTATGGGCAGTTGATCCCCCACCTAACTTCTTTGCTTTCGCTGCATTTTGAGGTGGGGGTCTTACTGCCCATTAAAGCGGGATAAATAATATATTAATAGAATTTTAGTGCGCGAAAAATAATTGAAACGTATAGAAGGTGAAGGGCCAGGATGTGGAATATAAAAGAAGAAGATTTAGATAAGTTTAGGATGACATGTAATGATCGTTTAAGTCCTGAGGGTGCTACAGGATTTATGTTTGGAGGAATACTTTATAGTTCAATAGCTGTTTTTTTCTATTATTGTATCAGGTGATTGGGATTACTGTATGGTCCTCCTTAATATAGGAATTGTTAAGCTGGAAGTGTTGTTATATGCTCTGCAAGTAATTTTTTTCATTCTATATTTATTTCCAAAAGCTCAATTTAAATTTCAAAAGCTACAAACACTTGTTGTATTATTAAATGCATTTCAAATGGCAATAATCTTACTCGTAGTTTTGATTGGTACTAAAATGGCTAATAATTCAATTGATCAGATAACATTACTGTATGCAGGATTGTTATTTTTAGGAGCAGTTGTTGTTCATATTGTGACAACGCTTGATACGTTTAAACAAGCGAGTGAAGGTGCGTTTAGTATGGATGAAAGGTATGCTTCTTTCTTTAGTAAAACAAAGGGAAAGATGATGAAGGGGCTACATTTTACGCAGCAACTAGTTTTATTTTGATATATTTTCATAACGATTATGGGTGGGATACTTTAGGTATGTAGTAGGGCCCCTTTTAACGTATTATCCGAAAGAAGTATCCTCCCAGAGGCGTGTGAAAGACGATAGTCTAGCGGTAGGTGGGGGATGAATGTCGGTTTGGCGTAGCCAAACATTTGAGTTTCCTATTTATTTCGCCCCTGATATAATCAGTCTTATAAGAGGTAAAGTTTGGTATAACAATGAAAGTAGATAATAATCTTGTAGTGTTCAGGTTGTGTGATCACCGTCATAGCTTATGGGAAATGAAGCGGAAAATGAGGTGAATGGATATGCCAAAGCAGAATAAGGCGTATAAATTTCGTCTGTATCCAACAGAAGAACAAGCACATCTCATATGTAAAACGTTCGGATGTGTACGCTTTGTGTATAATAAAATGCTGGCTGAACGGAAAGAAATATATGAAAAACACAAAGCGAACAAGGAAGAGCTGAAGAAACAAAAATTCCCTACTCCTGCGAAATATAAAGTGGAGTATGAATGGTTGAAAGAAATTGATTCATTGGCATTGGCCAACGCTCAATTAAACTTGCAAACTGCGTATAAGAATTTTTTTAGTGGTCAAAGTGAGTTTCCTACATTCAAAAATAAAAAGAGTAGAAAATCCTATACAACGAATCGAGTAAACGGAAATATTATGTTATTTCATGGTTATATCAAATTACCAAAATTGAAAATGGTGAAACTGAAGCAACATAGAGAGATCCCGCCAAATCATATCATCAAATCATGTACGATTTCGATGACACCAACTGGTAAGTATTACGTGTCTATTTTGACCGAATATGAAAAAGAAATCACTCCAAAAGAAGTAGAACGTGTAGTTGGATTAGACTTCGCAATGGCTGAATTGTACGTGAGTAGCGAAGATGAGAAAGCCAATTATCCTCGCTTTTATCATCAGATATTAGACAAATTAGCGAAGGCACAACGAGTATTAGCAAGGCGTGTGAAAGGTTCAGTGCGCTGGAATAAACAACGTATTCGTGTAGCGAAGTTGCATGAAAAGGTCGCCAATCAACGTAAAAATTTTCTTCATCACAAGTCTAAAGAATTAGCTACGAATTTTGACGTTGTAGCAATTGAAGACTTACATATGAAAGGAATGTCACGAGCACTTCGCTTTGGTAAAAGTGTAGCGGACAACGGTTGGAGGATGTTCACGACATTTTTAGAATATAAGCTGCAAGAACAAGGAAAACAGCTTGTAAAAATAGATAAATGGTTTCCTTCTACAAAGATGTGTAGTCGTTGTAGAAATAAAAAAGAAATGCCATTATGTGAACGCATGTATGCGTGTTCGTGTGGACTCACAATCGGCCGTGATTATAACGCAGCTATCAATATCAAAAAAGAAGCCATACGCTTACTAGCGTTGGCATAAATAGTAACAAAATAACCTTTGGAACAAGGGAGTTAGCTCGGCTGTCCTAGGACAAATTCGTTAGCTATCAAAAGTAGCGATGAACCGAGAAGCCCCCACTTAGGGGTATGCTCATAAGAGATACTAAGTGGGGGGGAGTTCACTGTATACGATAGCCATCGCAGCAGCAGGATTTCAGCTATTAGCATATTGCAAGTTTAAATTTCAGTCATTTAATAAAACGTGGGAGCAACATAAAAGAGAAACTCCAAGATATCAAAGGAAAAATAAAAAAGGTATATCGAAACGTAAGGCATAAAGAAAGTGCGTATTGTAAGTTTTGGTGGTAAAAAAGTAATAATTTATAGGAGAGTATTTTAACTTCTAAAATAAAATTTAATTATGTAAGGTGATTAAAGTGATTAGTAGGTCGACCTCTTTTTTATTTTTCTAAATATTACAACTTAAGTTTTTTGAAATCAATATTAAATTTTATGTTTAGTTCACAAACTTTCGGAAAAACTAGGAAAGATATGACAAAGGAGGTTATGAACGGTGGATCATCCAATTCAAGGGTTAATGAAAGCAGCAATGGAAAATTTAAAAGAAATGGTTGATGTAAATACGATTGTTGGAGAGCCTGTTCAAACGGCTGACGGTGGTGTGGTGTTAACGGTTTCTAAAGTAGCGTTCGGTTTTGGAGCAGGAGGTTCTGATTTCCAAACGAATGATGGACAAAGAGCGAACGGTAACGCTGCATTTGGTGGCGGTAGCGCGGGTGGTGTTTCTATTACACCAGTAGCATTTCTTGTGGTGAATAAAGATGGAGTAAATATTCTTCATCTACAAAATGCGACACATTTAGCAGAAAAAATGATTGAATTAGCTCCACAAACAATTGATAAAATTCAATCAATGTTCCAAAAAGAAGAAAAGAAAGAGGGAAATCATCATCCTCAAAACCCTGATGAAATCCTTTAAAAACGCCTGCTTATGAGCAGGCGTTTTTTCTTGTAATCACTATGTAATAAAACACATGAAATTGTAAATAGTTTTTGAAGTTTTTTCTATGTTTCTAAAATTTTTCATGTTAAAATATGCTATAGAATTGAAACATATAAAACGAAGGTGGCTAGGTGCTTTGTCTGGAGGATCTGACCAAGTAAAGAATATGATATATATTAATGGTAATCGTCGAGGTCATTGTTTTATTACATCAGGAATTACGTTTAAAGAGTTTGCGAGTAACATCCCTTCACCGCTTCATCAAGTGTTGCTTTTGAAGCACAACTTTGAATGGACGGATTTTCATTATCATACTTTATTTGAATATGTTGAGGAAGAAAATATACATAAGTTAATTCAAGCAGAGATTGATGAATTTGATGAATTTTGTTGGGTAGATTTTGATGATGCAAGCGATTTAGATGAATTAGAGCCGAAAGAAATTGCAGAATTATTATATTTGGCTCACAAAAAAGAACCACTTGCAAGAACATTCTTTCCGCTGTTGAAAAATCGATTTGTTTATTTTTCACATGATGACGGATGGTACAACAAAGTGTATTATCGTAGAATTGCTGATTTTGTAGGAATGTTAAGTAAAGTCATTCCGTATAAACTCGGTGCTTTCGGTAAGAAACGTTTTTCTTTCTTCCAAAAATCAAAAATTTTCCCAGCAATTTCAAAAGAATTGATCATGGGACTGATTCCACTAATGGAAGATGGTCTTTACATAGATCTAGCAGGGAAGATTGAGTCAAGAAGAGGTCTTGAAATTCCGGTATATGTAGTTGGTTCGTATGAAAGTACGGATGAGGTGTTAGATAATATCGATGAATTGAAAGAGGAAGCAACAGAAACAGGTTGGCTCATTTTTGATAAGAAAGAACAAGAGTGGCAATGGGTTGTTGACTAAGAAAACTTGGCGTATGAAGTCAAGTTTTCTTGTCATTTGAAAGGAGTACAAATGAAGAAATATTATACAATTGTGGGTATTATAAGTATTATTCTCGTGGCAATATTACTTATAACTTGTCCGAAAGAATCAGATTTTAAAGTGTATGTAGAGGATAAGTATGCGTTGAATTGTAATGAGAGTAGTTTTGAATGCACGCAAAATGTAGATGGTAAAAAAGAAAAACTACAATTTGAAAGTACAGATGCACGAAATGGTGTATTCTTTATGACTGTAAAGCAAACATTTAAAACAGAAGCTGGTGTTTCAAAAGAATATAGCGGAGTAGGAATGTTTGGTACATTTCTTTTTGTTTCAGAGAAGACTTTCTAGTAATAGAAGGTCTTTTTTTTATGCTTATGTTCATATAGATGAAGTAAGACAAGCATAGGAGGGATAGCGATGAAGAACACATGTATCGTTTGCGGTGGTGAGGAGTTTTTTTCCTCAACGTTATATGCACGTACGAAACAAGATTGGGCATATGCACCAAACATGTATCGATTTGAAAAAGTATTTATTGAGCATCGAGATGAAGAAAATTATCCAGTGTTTCAAGAAATTACAGCGAAACATTGTTGTGGATGCGGTCATATTATGTTGTATCATGAATGAACACACCAAGTATAACTTGGTGTGTTTTTTTAAAACGCTGACAAAGCAAGCGGATAAAGTAAAGTAAATAAAACAGAAAAACTACCAAAACCAATTGCTGTATATCCAAGTGTTCTTGCTCCGAAATTGACAGCTAATAGGCCAACTAAAATTGCTAGGGAGCCGAGCGTAACTGGATAAAAAGCAATGGAGAATAACGAAAGAAATAAAGCGACATAGCCTACCATTGTGCCGGTATTTGTACCTTCTATCTCATTTGCAATTTCTTTACGCTTATGTCTAATTGGAATGCCAGCTGGTGATATTTCAGCAGCATACTCTTCGTTTTTTTCACCACTTTTAAAATGATGATTTCTCTTTCTTCGCATGTACATCCCTCTCTTTCAATTGGGTGTATCTATAGTATCTTTCAAAATGAGAAGAGCATGAGTATGAGTTAAACCCAAGTAAAGAAAAAATTGGAGAATACGCATTCCATCGTTAACATATCCATCTCCTATTGAAGATAAAGTGTGGGATTTTTTCCACTAGGACTGATTATCAGCCAGCAACAATTGGATTTTTATGAGCAGTTCTCTCCCATTAACTGATCCGCATCCATTGAATTTTGAGGTAGGTGTCTTACTGCAAGCGGGATAAAACAGGAATTTTGGAAAATGATGTAGAATGAAATGAATGATAATACGTGAAGGTAGGGGAATGTATGACGAAATTTAATTGGCACGAGTCAGCGGAGAAGAAATGGGATAGTAGCGCAGAGTTTTGGAATCAAAATAGTCAAGAGATGTGGGACAGTGGTAGCAGAAGTACAATTATTCCGTTTTTTGAACAATACGTGAAGAAAGAAGCACAAGTGCTCGATGTTGGTTGTGGTGATGGCTACGGTACATATAAATTAAGTCGCGCAGGCTATAAAGCAGTGGGAGTAGATTTATCGGAAGTGATGATTCAAAAAGGTAAGGAACGCGGAGAAGGACCGAATTTATCTTTTATAAAAGGAGATCTTTCTGCATTACCATTTGAAAATGAGCAATTTGAATCAATTATGGCAATTAATTCTTTAGAATGGACGGAAGAGCCATTACGAGCGTTAAATGAAATAAAGCGTGTGTTAAAGAAAGATGGATATGCATGTATTGCAATTTTAGGACCGACAGCAAAGCCACGAGAGAACAGTTATCCTCGCTTGTACGGAAAAGACGTTGTTTGTAATACGATGATGCCTTGGGAATTTGAACAGTTAGCGAAAGAACAAGGTTTTAAAGTTGTAGATGGCATCGGCGTATATAAGCGCGGAGTAAATGAGAAGATGTTAGGTCAACTACCTACAGAGTTACAACAATCGTTAACATTCTTATGGGTATTTATGTTAAAAAACGTATAAAGAAATGAAAGAATTTTTAGGAGGTAAATAAGTGCAGAAAATACAAAAAACTGATACAATATCATCAGAACCAATTAAAGGGGGACTAGGGTATATGACAACTACTACAACAGTGAAATCCGATATTGAAATCGCACAAGAAGCGAGTATGAAGAAGATTCAAGAAATTGCAGCTGATTTAAATATTTTAGAAGATGAATTAGAGCCATACGGGCATTATAAAGGTAAGTTATCTCTTGATATTTTTAAGCGCTTACAAGATGAGAAAGACGGTAAAGTTGTTTTAGTAACAGCAATTAACCCAACTCCAGCTGGAGAAGGTAAATCAACAGTAACAGTTGGTTTAGGTCAAGCTTTTAACAAAATTGGTAAGAAAACAGTAATTGCACTTCGTGAACCATCTCTTGGACCGACGATGGGATTAAAAGGTGGAGCAGCGGGTGGCGGTTTTTCACAAGTCGTACCAATGGAAGACATTAACCTTCACTTTACTGGAGATATCCATGCGATCACAACTGCCAATAACGCATTAGCAGCGTTTATTGATAATCATATCCAACAAGGAAACACACTTGGAATTGATACGCGTAAAATCGTTTGGAAACGCTGCGTTGACTTAAATGATCGTGCCCTTCGTAACGTAGTAATTGGTCTTGGTGGACCTGTACAAGGTGTACCACGTGAAGACGGTTTTGACATTACAGTAGCATCTGAAATTATGGCCGTGTTCTGCCTTGCAACAGATATTCAAGACTTAAAAGCACGTTTATCTCGCATCGTAGTTGCCTATAACTTTGCAAATCAACCTGTAACGGTTAAAGATTTAGGTGTAGAAGGTGCGTTAACACTATTATTAAAAGACGCATTAAAGCCGAACTTAGTACAAACGTTAGAAAATACACCAGCTATCATTCATGGCGGACCATTTGCGAATATCGCTCACGGTTGTAACAGTGTTATCGCTACAACAATGGCAGCAAAATTAGGTGATTATGTTATTACAGAAGCTGGATTCGGTGCTGATTTAGGCGCTGAGAAGTTTTTAGATATTAAAGCTCGTGCAGCTGGCATTAAACCAGAAGCAGTTGTTATTGTTGCGACGATTCGTGCGCTTAAAATGCATGGTGGCGTTGCAAAAGATCAATTAAAAGAAGAAAATGTAGATGCATTAGCAAAAGGTATGGAAAACTTACAGAAGCATGTTGAAACAATTCAAAGCTTCGGTGTGCCTTTCGTAATTGCAATTAATAAATTCATTACAGATACAGATGCAGAAGTTACATACTTACAAGAGTGGTGTAATGAGCGTGGCTATGCAGTATCCTTAACAGAAGTTTGGGAGAAGGGTGGCCAAGGCGGAGTTGACCTTGCTGAAAAAGTACTAAAAGAAATCGAAAAAGGTGAAAACAACTACGCACCACTTTATGAATTAGAATTACCCTTAGAAGAAAAAATTCGTACAATTGCTCAAAAGGTATATGGCGCAAAAGATATTGAATTTGCTCCGAAAGCACGTAAGCAATTAGCTCAATATGAAGGAGAAGGTTGGAGTAACCTACCAGTTTGTATGGCGAAAACACAATACTCTCTTTCTGACGATGCAACAAAATTAGGTCGTCCATCTGACTTTATCGTTACAATTCGTGAGTTAAAACCATCTATCGGCGCAGGCTTTATCGTTGCGTTAACAGGTACAATGTTAACAATGCCAGGTCTTCCAAAACAACCAGCAGCACTTCAAATGGATGTAAATGAAGATGGAAAAGCAGTAGGTTTATTCTAAAAGGTTGTAATTCATCTCGTTTATCTGTAAACTATATATACATCAAGTGGCGCCTTTCCATCGAAAGGCGCCTGTTTTTTGGAGGAAATTATGTTTGATCCAACTGCTTTTGACAATTTAAAAGTAATCGTAGAAGGTGCTGTGTATGATTTTGATCTACATGGAGATATTCTTGTAACAGATCGAAAAGATATGATGGATCTTGCTTCATTAAGTCGTATATATCATATCTCATTTCAATTAACAGAACCGTTTGAACCATTAGTAGAAGCAACATTTTCATTATCTGTGGATGCAAAGAACTTGTCTGGTGAAATACTAGAAGTGCCTCAGTTTACACCAGGTTGTGAAATGAAGCTAGCATTTTCATTCCCGTTAGAACAACCAGAAGTAAAATGCGAAGAAATTGAAACATTAATGCGTTCTATATGGGGAAAAGAAAGAATGATTATGCAGAAAGTTTCATACGAATATAATAAGCAAGCGATTTCATATCATAATAAGGTAGAGGTTCTATTTCAAAAAGCGATTACAGAAGACCATGTTGATGATTTAATAGCTGTTATTTCACACATGATAGAAACGGTGCGAACAATACAGCATTTTCTTCAAAAATAGAGATAAAGGAGAAAAACAAATGATAAAAGATATGCAACCATTTTTACAACAAGCTTGGGAGAAGGCTGGTTTTAAAGAGTTAACTGAAATTCAAAAACAAGCGATTCCAACTATTTTAGAAGGACAAGACGTTATAGCTGAATCTCCAACTGGAACAGGAAAAACATTAGCGTACTTATTACCACTTTTACATAAAATTAATCCTGAAGTAAAACAGCCACAAGTTGTTGTTTTAGCGCCAACACGTGAACTTGTAATGCAAATTCATGAAGAGGTTCAAAAGTTTACAGCAGGAACTGAAATTTCAGGTGCATCTTTAATTGGTGGTGCAGATATTAAGCGCCAAGTTGAAAAATTAAAGAAACACCCAAGAGTAATTGTCGGTTCACCAGGCCGTATTTTAGAATTAATTCGTATGAAAAAGCTAAAAATGCATGAAGTAAAAACAATTGTATTTGATGAGTTTGATCAAATTGTAAAGCAAAAAATGATGGGCGCAGTGCAAGATGTAATTAAATCAACGATGCGCGATCGTCAATTAGTATTCTTCTCGGCGACAATGACAAAAGCGGCAGAAGATGCGGCACGTGATTTAGCAGTGGAACCACAATTAGTACGTGTAACACGTGCAGAATCAAAAAGCTTAGTTGAGCATACGTATATCATTTGTGAGCGACGCGAAAAAAATGATTACGTAAGAAGAATTATGCATATGGGCGATGTAAAAGCAGTTGCTTTCTTAAACGATCCATTCCGTTTAGATGAAATTACTGAGAAATTGAAATTCCGTAAAATGAAAGCGGCGGCTCTTCATGCAGAAGCAAGTAAACAAGAGCGTGAAGCGACAATGCGTGCTTTCCGCGGAGGGAAATTAGAAATTCTACTTGCTACTGATATTGCAGCGCGCGGTATCGACATTGACGATTTAACACATGTAATTCACTTAGAATTACCAGATACAGTAGACCAATACATTCACCGCTCAGGACGTACTGGACGTATGGGTAAAGAAGGAACTGTCGTATCTCTTGTAACTCCACAAGAAGAGCGCAAATTACTGCAATTTGCGAAAAAACTAGGCATCGTATTTACGAAGCAAGAAATGTTCAAAGGATCATTCGTAGAAACGAAACCGAAAGCACCAAAGAAAAAGAAACCAGCATTTACTGGGAAGAAAAAGCCTAGATAAATGATGGAGAAGGCGTAACTATTTGTAGTTACGTCTTTTTTGTTTGTAAACAAGTGATAATGGGAATTGTATTAGTGTTTTTAATGTGCCTATCATATATATGCTTCTACTGGGAGTATCGAAAAAAGGGTAGTTTATTTATTTGGTTTATACGAGGAAATAATATAAAAAAGTCGAATATTAAAATGATGCGAAATAATAAAAAGAAGGTACACATATGGATAGGAAATTAGGAATGTTTTTGAATACGAAATATATTGAAGTAAACGAAGGAATACAAAAAGCAAGGGAATGGGATTTAGAATATATTCAATTATATGCTATGAATCCGACTTTCAACTTAGTTAACACCTCAAAGATACAATGGAATACATTAAAAGAAAACTTATCTTTTAATGAGATTCAAGTCCCGTCATTAGCAATTAGCTTCGGAGAAAATGGAATAATAGGAACTGAAGCTGAATGTGTAATAGAGAGTTTTAAATATATTACTGATAAAGGGTTAAGGTTAGGAGCTAACATAGTAACAGCCCATATTGGGAAAATCCCTGATGATGAAAATAGTGAGTACTATGATAAAATGCTACGTGTTTGTAATGAAATAGGGGACTTAGCGTTCAGATTTGGAGGATTCTTCGCCATTGAGACGGGATCTGAAAAAGCAATAGTATTAAAACGATTTTTAGAAACTGCAAACTCGAAAGGACTAGCTGTTAACTTTGACCCAGCAAATTTAATAAGTGATGTAAATGAAAATCCAGGAGAAGGTTTATTACTATTAAAAGATTATATAGTACAAACTCATATTAAAGATTGTAAAGAAGTGAAAAGTGATCGTTCAACTAAGTATATAGAAGTCGCAGCAGGGAATGGTGAAGTAGATTTCGATATATTCTTCAAAGTATTAGATAAAATTGGATTCGACGGATATAACATGATTGAAAGAAATGATTATTTTGATGAACTGGATGGGATGAGTCAGTCGATAAATTTTGCAAAGAAGTACATACCAACTCAAAAGGAATAACGATAGTATTTGTAGAAAGCTACATAGAATATAAAAACCATTAGGGGGAAATGTAATGATCCATAAAGTAGGACAAATTATGTTATATGTAAATAATCAAGATGAGGCAGTAAATTTTTGGACGGAGAAGGTAGGGTTTCATGTAGTTGCAGAGGAAGATAATAAGCAAGGAATGAGATGGATTGAAATCGCTCCGAAAAGCGGTGCGGAAACGAGCATTATATTACATAATAAAGAAGTTATTTCGAAAATGAGCCCAGAATTGAATCTTGGTACACCGTCTTTAATGTTCTTCTCAGAAAATCTTGATCAACTATATACAGATTTAACAAATAAAAATGTTACTGTTGGAGAAATGGTAACTATGCCTTCTGGTAAAGTGTTTAACTTTGCTGATAGCGAAGGGAATTATTTTGCAGTTATGGAGAAGAACCAATAATAATATTGCTATGTGAAAATCCCCCTCAAATATATTTGAGGGGGATTAAATTTTTGAAGTGGATTTTTCATTAGAGAGTTGTTTAATAAAAAATACTCCTTTTTCAATAGCTGTCTCAATATAGCCAACGATTTGATCAAACGTAAATACTTGTAAGTCTTCATGCAAATGTTGCTTTGGATACAACATATCTTCAAAAAGATACTTTCGAAAAGCTAAAACGTTTTCTTTAGAAATCTCTTCAATATCCACAATGTGAGCCTCTTGATTGAGAAGAGAGAAAAGCTGTTGTTCTTGATCGTAATGATGAAGCAACTTTGCATTTAACAATTTAAAATCGTTATAGTACAGGGGTGCGATAGTTTCGTCATTCTCTATTCTATTTTTTAGCCAAGGTAGAAAAAATCCACTTAGCCAATTATCATCGGCAATGAGGTGGGTATAATAGCCTAAAATAAATGGGGAATCTATATGTGATTCATATTTATGAAAAAATGAATCATAATCTATTCTTCTCGTATAGTTCTTCGTTGTACCGGCATAAAAATGTGAGGTTCCTTTTTCTTTTTTTGAATGAACAGCATCAGGGGCTACAGCTCCAAGTAAGAAAGAAGTCTTATCGTGAATTGATAGTTTCTCAGCAATACCACTAGCGATAATAACATGCATAATTCGTGATCCCATGAATGCCACCTCTGTTTCCAGTATTCATTTCAGGAAGAGGACTAAACGGTTAGTATTACTTTCCCTGTACTTTTTCTACTTTCGACCCATTCATGTGCTTTCCCTGCATTTTGAAGTGGAAAAGATTTCGTAGCCTTAATTTGTAAACGTCCGTCACGCAAATAACGGAAAACTTCATTTGCAGTTTCTTGGAGCAGTTCAGGACGCTTTTTTCGTGTGTTTCCAAAGCTAAAACCGAGTATAGAGCGGCAACTTGCATGTAAATCTTTCGTTTGAAAGTTACCAATTTCACCGCTAGCATTACCGAAATGAACGAGGCGACCGTAATAAGCAAGGCAGTTTAAACTTCTTTCAGAAACCGTTCCAGAAATAGAGTCTAAAATTACATCAACCCCTTCACCATTTGTCAGTTCATTGACTTTCTCTACAAAATCTTCATCTTGATGACAAATAACATAATCAGCTCCAGCATCTAAAGCAATTTCTTTTTTTGCTTCACTTCCGACAGTGCCTATAACTGTTCCAGCCTCTAATAGTTTAGCAAGTTGAATAGCAGTAGTGCCAATTCCGCCAGCAGCCGCATGAATGAGTACAGATTCACCTTGTTGAAGCCTTGCAACATTTGCGAGTAAATTATAGCTTGTAAAAGATACGATTGGACAAGCGGCTGCAGTTTGAAAGTCAACTTCATGGGGTAATACGAAAGTAAGATTTTCATTTGCAACAACGTATTCTGCGTAAGATCCATTTTGAGGAAAAGCAATGACACGTTGTCCAGGGTGAATATTTTTCACATGAGAACCGACACGTTCTACAATACCAGTGGCATCTATACCTGGAATAAAAGGTAGTGCTTTATTTCCTTTTTTACCATAACGTAATTTAATATCAGCGAAATTTACACTAGTAGCAACAACGCGAATTAAAACTTGATCTTCTGAAATAGCCGGTATATCCAAATCTGTATATTTCATCACTTCAGGACCACCGAACGACGTTACAACGATAGCTTTCATCATATATCCTCCTAAATTTGACTATATAAATTATTTTAAATCTTTATCAGAAATTGGAAAATTATATAATAGTTATGTGTGGTTATAAGTGAAGCTTATGAACTCAATGAATCATAATATTAATTTATATAAAAAAACTTTAAAAAAATCGAACGAAATATGAATTACCTGCCAATATATAGTGTAAGACAAAGGAGGGCTGGAATATGAAGGGTGAAATAGATTACGCACATTTAATCCAATTAACTTTATCAGGAAATAAAGAAGCATATAGCAAGTTGTATGATAAAACGATTCAAGAAGTATATAAAACAGCACATTTTTTAATAGAGGATAAAACGGATGTAGATGATGTCGTTCAAGAAATATACATACAACTATATGAATCGCTTCGTAAGTATGATAGCGAGAAGCCATTTCGTCCTTGGCTAATTGGACTTGCGATTAAACAAATTCACTCTTATAGAAGAAAGAGGTGGATGCGACTACGAATTATAAAAAAAGCAGAAGAGCAAAGAAAGTCAGTGCAAATTGATTTTTCTAACGATGTTGTAAGTAAAATATCAAACCAAAAACTAATTGAACTCATTCATAAATTACCGTATAAATTGAAACAAGTTATTATCTTAAGATACTTACACGATTATTCACAAGAAGAAGTAGCACAAATATTACATATTCCAATTGGTACTGTGAAATCTAGAATTCACGCAGCATTAAAGAAACTACGTCAAAAAGAGCAAGTAGAAGAAATCTTTTTAGGAGAGGTAGGGAATGTGAAATGAGTTTAGATTGTAGAGTTAGAGAATCTATACAAGAAGAATCGAAGGGAATTGTTGCCCCGCCGGAGTTAAAAGAAAAAGTAATTGTTCAGATTAAAATGAATCGCGGAGGGAACAAAAGGAAGAAGCGTCTTATTGCAGGAGTGCTTGCGGCAGCATTTTTAATCCCGACGACTGGTTTTGCGTATCAATCTATTATGGCGGATGGTATATACGGATCTTTCGAGAATTTAAAAAAACATGCCGGAACGATGACATTAGAGGCGTATATGCGTTTTAGTGCAAAATTATCAGAGGCGAAAGATGAAATGGGTACGAAGGAATATGAAGAGTTTACAAAAGAACTAAAAAAATTAACAAATGCAAAACTTACGTACGGAGATTCGAACGGTAATATTGATTATGATCAATTATCACCAGCAAAAAGAGAAGAAATGAAAAAGGTAAGTATGGGTCTTCAGCCATACTTTGATAAATTAAATGGTCATAAGTCTAGTAAAGAAGTATTAACACAAAAAGAGTTTGACCGTTATGTGGAAGCTTTAATGACATATGAAATCGTACAAGTGAAGACAAAATCAACTGGTGGGATGAAAGTAGAAGAAGTACCTGAGGCGTACAAAGAAAGATTTATTCAAGCGGAGCAGTTTATGGAGTATGTAGATGAAAAGGTGAGATAAGTAAAAAGCTCAATGCTTTAGCTTTGAGCTTTTTTATTAAAACAAAAAAAGAGTGTTCAATTATATTTTTTCATATTTGCAGTATCTTTTTGTATAAAACAATCTAAAAGTGAATAACCAGCTATTAAACTAATTATCGTAACAAAAGTTGTATTTATTAGAATAATATTAACTAAATAAGGTAGGTATTCTGCAAGTGGTGAAAAGAGTAGTGCTGGGGAAAAGGAAATGAATAGTGTAGGCACTGTAATAGCAATAAATTTATCCGGTTGAAAGCTCCAGTTTTGTTTACTTGTTTCGCGATTAATAGATTGAAGGAATCGTAATAAAATGCCAACTATAAGAGGGAAGAGTGTAAAGTAGAATAATCTTGGATAAACGTTAAAGTTCACTTGCGTGTCTGTATCTAAATAAAATTGAATTTTTACTCCTACAAATAATAATAAGACGATAAATAATGTAAAGCAGAGGTATAGCATCACTTTTTGCATTATATTCCACCATCCTTTACTCAAAATATATTCAAAAAAAGAAGAGATATACAATAACTACTGTTGTATATCTCTTCTTTTACTGTTAGTTAATAGTGGAGTTTGCTTTTTCTTGCTTCGTGAAATAATCAATAATGCCCATTGCACTAATTTCTATATCTAGATGTAAAATATTATAAACGGAATGATCTGATGGAACGTTTAACTTTGTAAGATGAGAAGAGATTTTATCCATTAACAAAGTTTGTAAAGCTTTAGTCGCTTCATCGAAATCATTATACTTTTCAAAGACTTCCTTACCAGTCTGAACGAAAATAGGTAGCCAATGTTCCAGTTGATTGTATACTTCTGTAACATGAGAGGATGCGCCGTAATGACCGAAATAAATAGTATCTACATCCATACTTTGAATATGATTTTTAGAAGCAATCATCGCATCTGGTTGAAATTGTGAAGGGGACGTTGATGGTAGATACAGTTCTACACCAACGTTTGCGAGTTCTCTATAATAAATTCCAATTGTATCACCAGTGAAAATCCCGTTTGTTAATGAATCGTGAATGCTAATATGGTGCTTAGCATGCCCCGGTGTATCGTAAAATGTAAGGATACGTTCTTCGGCAATTTTTAACGTATCACCATGTTGTACAATACGAACACGTTCTTCTTCTATAGGAAGAATTGGATCAAAGAGTTTATCGAAATCTTCTTTGTAGACAGCTTTTGCACCTAAAATGAGTTTTGTTGGATCAATCATATGACGAGCACCACGAGAATGCACATATAACGTAGCATTTGGGCACTTCTCCATCATTAAACCAGCTGCGCCAGCGTGATCTAAATGCACATGTGTAACGATAATGTTTTTAACATCGTTTAAATCAATATGTAATTGTTGTAAGCCGTCTAAAATATACGGAAGAGAAGGGGCTGCACAAGTTTCAATTAAAGTAATATCGTCACCTAATAAAACGTACGTACCTGTTCGTTCATTATGCTGTAAATCGAAATCATCAATAAGATATAGGTGAGAAGATAATTGCTCTACTTTTTTCATATTTACCACTCCTTATATACTGCATGTTTCTATTATACGATAAAATAGAAAAAAGGCAGAAAACGAAGCTCGTCTTCTGCCTTTTTGTAATATTATTATTTCGTTTGTTGTTTATTAATAGACATAATGAACAGTCCAACAATCCCGCCTACTAATGGAAGCATAATTTCTCCTGCTAAATTAAAGTAGGAGCTTAAGAATAAACCATTTACATCGATTACCCAGCCAGTAACATACAATAACATCATATATAGTACGAAATAAAACTCGCGATTTGAAATCGTTTCATGTTGTGCAGTTTTCATAATGGACACCATCCTTTTCTTTTATAATGGAATATAAACTGTCACATTTTGTTCACATTTCAATTGTAAAACTTTCCATCATAAAAGTCTAGTAGTATGTGTCGAATTTTGAACGAAAATAAAGCGCTATCATTATATCTTATAAGTACGTAATAAGAGATGTATATTCACGAATGTAGTATAGTATAAACATAGAATGATAGTGAAGAGAGGGGCAAAGACAATGACAGTTTATGATTTTTCAGCTAAAACAATTACCGGTGAAGAAAAATCGTTAAAAGATTACGAAGGAAAAGCACTTCTTATTGTAAATGTAGCTAGTAAATGTGGTTTCACACCGCAATATAAAGGATTACAAGAGGTGTATGATAAATATAAAGACCAAGGACTTGAAATACTCGGATTCCCTTGTAACCAATTCGGAGGACAAGAACCAGGTACAGAAGCGGATATTACTAGTTTTTGTGAATTAAACTACGGTGTAAACTTCCCAATGTTTGCAAAGGTTGATGTGAAAGGTGATAAGGCTCATCCTTTATATACATACATGACAGAACAAGCACCAGGTTTACTCGGTATGAAAGCAGTGAAATGGAATTTTACGAAGTTTTTAATTGGAAAAGACGGGAAAGTAGTAGGGCGTTTTGCGCCGCAGACGAAGCCGGTAGATTTAGAGGTTGAGATTGAGAAGGTACTTGGAGAATAATTAGGAGTTTCACTTTATTAAAAAACGTCTCAAAGAACAATGTAGTTCTTTGAGACGTTTTCTTTAAACTCACATTTTCAAGATTAAATTACTGTATCAAAGCCATCTGATTTAGGTAGAGAAGCTGCTTTTTTCATAAGCACTTCCCATAAGTGTACGGATTTCTTCCATTCTGCTGCAGCCTGCCCCTGTTTATACATAGCATTCTCATAACTGGCAGTAAGTTGTTGCATATCGGCCGAGTTGTAAAGTGTATCGATATGGAGAGCGTATTCTCGGAATGTTTGACTTTCACCCCGTGGCATGCCAATTCTCGCAAATTGTTTTAAAAGTGCACCGTAAGCTTTTTGATAAACAGCATCATCTTTTCGGTATTTATAGAAATGAATAATAAGAAATGTCCTCCATATCATTCTAGTGGTGAAGAGAATGTATCCCATAATACTAATTAGTATCGTAGAGAGGAATACGTACCACAAAGACAAACTAGTTTTAGAATTTGTGACCTTTTTAGTAGAAGCTTCTTCTGTATTTTTTATTAAACTTTTAAGTTTTGCTTCATTATTTCGTTGTTGTATTTGCGTGTTATTAGAATTATTTGCTTCGCTATTTTGTGAAATAGGAGCAGGCGTATTATTTATAAAGTTATAGGGATTAGTAAATCCTTTTGTTGGTTCGAATGGAATCCATCCGTATCCTGGGAAATATACTTCGACCCAAGAGTGTGCGTTATCGTTCGTGATTGTATAAACATCCTCACCTTCTGGAGAGGCAAGTGTATTGTCAAGAGTTCCTTCTGTATAGCCTTTTACCCAGCGAGCAGGAATCCCGACAGAACGAAGTAGTACAATCATAGACGTCGAAAAATTATTACAGTAGCCGCTTTTTGTATCGAAAAGGAATTGATCTACATAATCTTGGCTTTTGGCAGGGAATAAGACATTCGTTGATTCGTATGTAAAAGAGTTGTCTGTGAAGTAATTTTCAATAGCTAATACTTTATCATATCGGTTGTCTTTATCATTTGTAAGATTGGCAGCCAAGTCTTTTACGCGCTGTGGTAATGACTCGGGAAGTTGTGTGTACTTTGTCATAAAATAAGGATTTGTTTCTTGACCTTCATTTGTTTTTACAGCTTTCAAGTTTTCTATGGAAAACTTAGGGATCTCATATGTTACTTTATACGAATGTAAAGTAGTAGAAGAGTCTCCATTCATTGTATAAATTTTTTCTGAAAACGGGTCAACACTGTATGATACATCAGAAGCAGCCTCAACTGATACTAATCCTGCTGGATAGGTAAGGTGAGGGTAACTTTTTTGCATGGTAATTGTTGCCTCAGTCGTTTCCGTTTTTGTATTTTGTTCGTACCAGCTTACGACGTCGTTTTTATTTTTAAAAGAAACCTTTTTCGGATTTTCAGAAATTCCCCAGCCTTTTCCTGTATAAAAATCTTTTGTTTCTACTCTCCAATATTGTTTGTTTTGCGTTCGTGCTGTGAAAACAATTGTAGGATCCGCCTTAAAAGGACCGCCTAATCGCGAGTCATCTAAACCATACCCAATTGTAGAAATTTTTTGTTCTTTACTTGCTTCAGATGTGTTGAATTTTAAAAAATCCATTGGGTTTGGCCATTGAGGGCCAAATTTTGGAGCAAAGTATGCAATGGTTGCTAATAATACGATAAATATTGTAAGTGGTCTAAGTAATTTTGAGATTTGTCTAGCATAATTTTGTAAGTGTTCACGTTCTTTTATTCGTTCTACTTGAAGAAGACTAAGCATAAAAAAGCCGATGACAACAGTACGAATAATAGCGTAGTTTGCATTGTATAAATGTAAGTTATGAAAAGTTGCGATATAAATAATAGTCAATACAAGGAATAGAAACCCACGTTTTTTATGAATAATCCAAAATGAAGTGAAAGAACTCAAAAACCAAAATGAGAGAAAAAATAAAACCGTCGGAAAAACTGGGGAAATATCTAGTAAATTCCCTTGGAAAAACAGGGAGGAATTTCGAAACATATCAGAAAAGAATGTTGTTAGCCAAGATGGATTTATAAAAGCATTTTTATAATATAGGGAATGAATGATAAATAAGACTGTGACAATTTTTATAGGAATCTGCCACCTCGTTTGAAAAAAAGAGAGAGCGAAGCAAATTCCTATAAATGTTACGAAAATATCTAATCTACCTACATTTGTAATACCTATAAGAGGTCTTAGCCATTCTAGTAAAAGAAGAAATACACATGCATGCATGAAGAATCTGTTCGTATCCCACTTGTATTTTGCTTGTAATATCATCATTTGCTCACCTCAAAAAACACGTTTGTATACCGGTTTTCATAAACCGTGTTTACAAATATTTGTCGTTTTTTTAGAGTTTCTAGTATACTGAGTTCTCGGTGTGAAAGTTGATTCGCTTTTTCTTTCACGACAAAAACCATACATTTTCTATTTCTTATAGCAGCACAATCAGCCGCCTTTTGAATATCGGGAGAAAGATTACTGGTCACGAGTATAACCGTGACGGGCTCATAAATTTTTCTTAGTTCCATGTCTACACTCTGGGAGAGCGGAAATACACTGTCTGCTTGTACTTTTGCTAAATGACAAAGGATTTGTTGTAACTGCGTATCTCCATTGTCTAAAGGGAAAATAGTTTGTTCTTTTCCGATAGACACGAATGATGCTGGTGAATTTTGTTTCAAGACAGCCCTTACAATAGAGGCAGTAAATGTGACGACTGATTCGAATAGAGGAGACTCGTTTCTGTCTATGAATATCATGATATTATGGCTGCGCTGTTGTTCAAACTCTTTTGTCATAATATTGTTTGTTCGTGCAGTTGCTTTCCAATCAATCCATGAAAAGCGATCACCAGGTTTATAGTCTCTGACACCGACAGAGATTGTAGAGTCTTTTGCTGAATTTATATTTGCTGAAAGCGCTCCTTGTTCGAAATGATTTTCCAATTGTCGATACGCTATATCTACATACTGGGGATAGACTAAAAATGTATTTGGAACTGAAAAAGTTGCTTCTTTCTCTATCATGCCGAATAAATCGCCGGTTTTGACACGTACGCTTGAAAAAGTGTGCTCGCCTCTAGGGATTGTGTCAATAACATATTGAAACGAAATATTTCGTTTCAATCCTGGGAAGAGTACTACCTTATTCATCTTTATTTGTTTACAACTTATAAATTGTGGTGGCAGTTCATCTTCTATAACTAAATAAAGTAAGGGAAAAGGAAATTTTCTTTTTATTGTAATCGTGCTTACAAATTGTTCTCCTACTACATATCCATTTTGGTTTGTTATTCGCTTTACTTCAGCGTCCCGTAAAGCGTAGAAGGGGAGTAGTAGTGAATAAAGAGCAATGGGAATTATGCTGTAAAATAAAAACCAACTTACAAACCCTCCTTGAAACATAGCGTACACAAATGTTAAGACTAGGCATAAAGGGAGTAGCAATAACTTCATAACGTGATATAGCGCTCGCAGCATTCGTTTCATCAAGGGTTCATCGTCCTTTGAGTAGGCACGGTAGTTCGTGCAACGATTTTTGCGATAACTTGTTCGCCAGTTATTCCTTCAAATTTTGCTTCCATTTTTAGAATGAGTCTATGTGCTAAAACGTAAGGGGCTAAAAGTTTAACATCGTCTGGAATAACATAATTCCTGCCATGGATAAATGCATAAGCTTGTGAAGCTTTCATTAAAGCAATCGAACCACGTGGACTTACACCTAACTGTATAGAACTGTACGTACGAGTCTGATTAACAAGCTTTACAATGTAATGCTTAATTGCTTTGTCCATACTTACTACCCGTACGCTTTGTTGTAAATAAAGTAATTCTTCTATTGTAGTAATGGTCTGTAATTGAGAGAGTGGATTCGTTTTTTTCATCCGGTTTAAAATTTCAAATTCTTCCTCTGGTGTAGGATATCCCATTTTTAGTTTCAATAAGAAACGATCGAGTTGAGCTTCTGGTAGAGAATATGTTCCTTCATATTCGACCGGATTTTGTGTAGCCATGACAAAGAACGGCTTTGGTAAAGGCTTTGTAATGCCATCTATTGTAATATTGCCTTCTTCCATACATTCAAGTAAAGCAGATTGTGTCTTTGGAGATGTACGATTAATTTCATCAGCAAGTACAAAATTCCCCATAATTGGTCCAGGCTTGAACTCAAATTGGAGCTCTTTCGGATTATAAATAGAAACTCCTGTTACATCTGACGGCAATAAATCAGGTGTAAATTGAATTCGCTTATAATCAGCATCAATGGATTTAGAAAGAGCACGTACTAGCATTGTTTTCCCGACACCAGGAACATCTTCTAATAGCACATGACCTTCAGCTAAGAGAGCTGTCAAAACTAAGATGGTTTCTTTTCGTTTTCCGACCATTATTTTTTCAATATTATTGATTATTTTTTCTACAGTGGGATGTAATGAATCAAGCTGGGGCATCGTAATCCTCCTAATGTTATTATCGTTTTCTAATCAATTTAGTGGACATATTTCTAATTCTATTTGTAGATAGTAAAACTTCTACCTTAAATTCTGAGAATATTCAGATTATTTATTTCGATTACATCTAGTATAATTGTTTCCGTAACTAAGGGCAATACAGTAAATAATGATTTGTAGTTTTATGTAAAATCAGACTCGATATAAAATAATAACATTGGGAAAAATTTTTTTACACACAATTTATACTCTTTTCCTTATGGTAGTTTTGAAATAATATCAAAACTCTTTTTCTTTTGCAAAATAGTCGATACCTCAAAATAGCATTCTCCTAATAATTAAGATTAACCATAATCTTCACAACGGAACAAAAGATTTTCTCACAAACTTATTTTCTACTGAATTTTTGACAATCTCTTGAACTGTGCGAAATGTCACATCTGTATTTTACAACCTCTCTTATAGTAAGGGTATGTAAGAGAGACGTATTAAAGGAGTGAACAGTATGAAGAAAAAAACTTCAGCACTAATGAGACGTTTAAAATATTTTTCGCCAATAGATCGTTATAACGATAATCATACACAAGAAACATATGAAGATCGCGAATGGGAAAATGTGTACAGAAAGCGTTGGCAGCATGATAAAGTAATTCGTTCTACACACGGCGTGAACTGTACTGGTTCATGTAGCTGGAATATATATGTGAAAGATGGAATTGTAACTTGGGAAGGGCAGGAGCTTAACTATCCGACTACAGGTCCTGATATGCCAGATTTTGAACCGCGAGGATGCCCACGTGGAGCAAGCTTTTCTTGGTACATTTATAGTCCACTTCGTGTGAAATACCCGTATGTACGTGGTGTTCTTTGGAATATGTGGCAAGAAGAATTGCAAAATAACGAGTCACCATTAGAGGCTTGGAAAAGCATTGTGGAAAACCGTGAAAAGGCACGTACGTATAAGCAGGCGCGTGGTAAAGGGGGATTCATTCGTGCGAATTGGGATGAAGTGTTACAACTCGTTTCAGCTTCATTACTGTACACAGTAATGAAATACGGTCCAGACCGAAATGTTGGCTTTTCACCAATTCCAGCTATGTCGATGTTAAGTCATGCTGCTGGTAGTCGCTTTATGCAACTTATGGGTGGACCGATGCTTAGCTTCTATGATTGGTATGCGGATTTACCACCAGCTTCTCCTCAAATTTGGGGTGATCAAACAGATGTACCAGAAAGTAGTGACTGGTATAACTCTGGTTACATTATGACATGGGGTTCAAATGTACCAATGACGAGAACACCAGATGCACACTTTTTAGCAGAGGTTCGATATAAAGGAACGAAAGTCGTTTCTGTCAGTCCTGATTTCGCTGAATCAACAAAGTTTGCGGATGATTGGATTAGTGTGAAACAAGGTACAGACGGTGCACTTGCGATGGCAATGGGACACGTAATCTTACAAGAATTTTACGTGGATAATCAAGTGGAATATTTCACAAAGTATGCGAAGCAATATACTGATTTTCCTTTCTTTGTCACATTGAAACAAAAAGGAGATCAATTCGTTGCTGATCGGTTCTTAAATGCTTCTGATATTGGACGAGAAACGAAGTTAGGGGAATGGAAACCTGTTCTTTGGAACGAGAATACGAATGATTTTGCAACACCTCACGGCACAATGGGGTCACGTTGGGATAATGAAAAGAAATGGAACTTGCGTTTAGAAGATGAAGAAACAGGTGAAAAGATTGATCCACGTCTTTCTTTACTTGGAATGGAAGAAGCGATTGGAACTGTACAAATTCCGTACTTCTCTGATGATGGAAACAAAGTATTAGAACGTACGATTCCAGTGAAAAAGGTTATGACAGAAGAGGGCGAATTGTTCGTTACAACTGTATACGACTTAACGTTAGCAAATTACGGTGTGAACCGAGGGCTTGGCGGACAAGAACCGAAAGACTTCAATGATGATATACCGTTTACACCTGCATGGCAAGAGAAAATGACAGGAGTAAAACGTGAGCTTATTATTCAAATCGCTCGTGAGTTCGCACAAAATGCTGTTGATACGAATGGTCGCTCAATGATAATTGTCGGAGCGGGTATTAACCATTGGTTTAACTCTGATACGATTTATCGCGCCGTTTTAAATCTTGTTCTTCTCGTTGGAGCACAAGGTGTAAACGGCGGTGGTTGGGCTCATTATGTTGGTCAAGAAAAATTAAGACCAGCAGAAGGATGGCAAACAATCGCGATGGCAAAAGATTGGCAAGGTCCACCGAAATTACAAAACGGTACATCCTTCTTCTATTTCGTAACAGATCAATGGCGTTATGAAGATACACCTGTTGGACATTTAGCATCACCAGTTGAAGGTAACTCTCGTTATCAACATCACGGTGATTACAACGTATTAGCTGCACGACTTGGCTGGTTACCTTCTTATCCAACATTCGAGAAAAATGGAATTGAATTATATAAAGAGGCTGTTGCTGCTGGTGCAACAACGCAAGAAGAAATCGGAAAATACGTTGCACAAAAATTAAAAGAAAAAGAACTGAAATTTGCGATTGAAGATCCAGATAACAAAAACAACTTCCCGCGCAACTTATTCGTATGGCGTGCGAATTTAATTTCGAGTTCTGGTAAAGGACATGAATATTTCTTAAAACATTTATTAGGTACAACAAACGGGTTAATGAATGACGACAGTGATTCATTACGACCAGAAGAAATAAAGTGGCATGAAGAAGCGCCAGAAGGGAAGCTTGATTTACTCATTAATTTAGATTTCCGTATGGCTGGAACAGCACTGTATTCTGATATCGTCTTACCTGCTTCAACTTGGTACGAAAAACACGATTTAAGCAGTACAGATATGCATCCATTTGTACATCCATTTAATCCGGCAATCGGTTCACCGTGGGAAGCGCGCTCTGACTGGGATATTTTCACTTCTCTTTCTAAAGCAGTGTCTGATTTAGCGAAGAAAATCGATCTTGAACCAATGAAAGAAGTTGTGGCAACACCGCTTCTTCATGATACACCGCAAGAATTAGCGCAACCACTTGGCAAAATTAAAGACTGGAGTAAAGGCGAGTGTGAACCGATTCCAGGTAAAACGATGCCACAAATTCACGTTGTTGAAAGGGATTATAAAACGATTTATGACAAAATGACTGCGCTTGGACCAAATGCCGGAAAACAACCGATTGGTACGAAAGGGATCTCTTGGTCAGCAGAAAAAGAGTATGAGCAATTAAAGAGCAAATTAGGAGTCGTTCGAACGGATTCTATCGCGAAAGGTTGTCCAGACATTAAAGAAGCAATCAATGCTGCTGAAGCGGTATTAACACTATCTTCTACAACAAACGGTCATATGGCAGTAAAAGCATGGGAAGCACTTGAAAAACAAACAGATTTAAAACTACGTGATTTAGCAGAAGAACGTGAAGAAGAATGCTTTACATTCGAACAAATTACAGCACAACCGAAAACAGTAATTACTTCTCCGGCCTTTACAGGTTCAGAAAAAGGTGGACGACGTTACTCACCGTTTACAACAAATGTGGAACGTCTCATCCCTTGGAGAACGATAACTGGTCGACAATCTTTCTACTTAGACCATGACATGATGAAAGAATTTGGTGAAACGATGGCAACATTTAAACCAATTCTGCAACATAAACCGTTCCGTAAATCACGACCTGAAGTAGAAGGGAAAGAAATTACATTAAACTATTTAACACCGCATAATAAGTGGTCGATTCATAGTATGTACTTCGATTCATTACCGATGTTAACGCTATTTAGAGGTGGTCCAACTGTTTGGATGAATAAAGAGGACGCTGCTGAAGCGGGTGTTGCAGATAATGATTGGATTGAGTGCTTTAATCGTAACGGTGTTGTTGTAGCGCGTGCTGTTGTAACGCACCGTATACCGAGAGGAATGGCATTTATGCATCATGCGCAAGATCGTCACATTAACGTACCTGGTACGAAATTAACAAGTAATCGCGGGGGAACGCATAATAGTCCAACTCGAATTCACGTAAAACCGACACATATGATTGGTGGATATGGTCAATTAAGTTATGGATTTAACTATTATGGTCCAACTGGGAACCAGCGTGATTTAAATGTTGTAATCCGTAAACTGAAGGAGGTAGATTGGCTTGAAGATTAAAGCACAAGTCGGAATGGTAATGAACCTAGATAAATGCATCGGCTGTCATACTTGTAGCGTAACATGCAAAAACACCTGGACAAATCGTCCAGGTGCTGAATATATGTATTTCAATAACGTAGAAACGAAACCAGGTATTGGTTATCCGAAACAATGGGAAGATCAGGAGAAATATAAAGGCGGCTGGGAATTGAAAAATGGTGAAATTCAGCTAAAATCCGGTTCGAAAATGAAACGTCTTATGAATATTTTCCACAATCCAGATCAACCAACGATTGATGATTACTTTGAACCTTGGAACTATGATTATGAAACGTTAACAAATAGTCCGCAGCGTAAGCATCAGCCAGTTGCTCGTCCGAAATCAGCAATTACAGGCGAATTTATCGACAAAATTGAATGGGGTCCAAACTGGGAAGATGACTTAGCAGGCGGACATATAACTGGATTGCAAGATCCAAATGTAAAGAAAATGGAAGAAGAAATTAAAACAGATTTTGAAAACGTCTTTATGATGTATTTACCACGCATATGTGAACATTGTATGAATCCATCTTGCGTATCATCTTGTCCATCTGGTGCGATGTATAAGCGTGAAGAAGATGGAATTGTTCTTGTAGATCAAAATGCATGTCGCGCATGGAGATTCTGCGTATCATCTTGTCCATATAAAAAAGTGTATTTTAACTGGCAAACGAATAAAGCTGAAAAATGTACAATGTGCTTCCCACGTATTGAAGCTGGTATGCCAACAATTTGTTCAGAAACATGTGTAGGACGTATCAGGTATATTGGAGTAATGCTATATGACGCTGATAAAGTAAAAGAAGCAGCTTCTGTTGAAGACGAAAAAGATTTATATGAATCGCAGCTTACTGTTTTCCTAGATCCAAATGATCCAGAAATAGCAGCTGAAGCGAAAAAACAAGGCATTCCTGAAGAATGGATTAAAGCAGCACAACAGTCACCTATCTATAAAATGATTATCGATTGGAAAATTGCTCTGCCTCTTCACCCGGAGTATCGTACAATGCCGATGGTTTGGTATATCCCTCCGCTTAGCCCAATTATGAACATGGTGGAAGGGAAAGGTAGTAACTGGCAAGCAGAAGAGGTTTTCCCTGCAATTGATAATATGCGTATTCCAATTCAATATTTAGCGAATTTACTCACTACAGGGGATGAATCACACATTCGTCTTACATTGAAAAAAATGGCTGTTATGCGAACATATATGAGAGCACTGCAAATTAATAAAGAGCCAAATGAAGCTGTATTAAAAGAACTTGGTTTAACGAAACAGGATGTAGAAGATATGTATCGTCTTCTTGCCATTGCGAAATATAAAGATCGCTTCGTTATCCCGACATCTCACCGTGAACAAGTGGCAGATTTATATAGCGAACAAGGAAGCTGTGGTTTATCATTCACAGGTGGTCCAGGCTCTTGTATGACAATTTCTTAAATAAAGGGGGCAGAAAATTATGAGACAAAGTTTACAAACAGCTTTTTCTTGTTCTTCTTTTCTTCTCTCCTATCCTGAACTAGGGTGGAGAGAAGCTGTAACTGAATTGCAAGAAGAGGTTGAAACAATAGAACAGGAAGACGTTAAAGCGTCACTTACAGCCTTTATAAAGCAAGCGCTAGATAAAACGAATGATCAACTCATTGATAGTTACGTATATACATTCGATTTTGGTAAGAAAACAAATATGTATCTTACTTATATGAACACTGGTGAACAAAGAGAAAGAGGTATTGAATTACTGGAGTTAAAACAGCATTATAAAAAATCTGGTTTTGAAGTAACAGATAAAGAATTACCTGATTATTTACCGCTATTGCTTGAGTTCTTTGCAAATGCAAATGAGATAGACAGTGAACCAATTATGAGTAAATACACGGAGAATATACAAGCGTTACACGTTCAATTAAAAGAAGCAGACAGTATGTATGAACCAATTCTTGCGGCTGTTCTACTCGCTATCGAAACATGGGGTGTACAGACAAATTAGAAAGGAGAGTTGTTAAAATGATGGATCAATTTCTATGGGTATTGTTTCCCTATATCATTTTTGCAATCTTTATCGGTGGACATATTTTTAGATACAACTATGATCAATTTGGATGGACATCAAAATCTAGTGAACTATTAGAAAAGAAAATGCTCCGACTCGGAAGTCTATTATTTCACTTTGGGATCATGTTCGTAATTGGCGGTCATGTTATGGGGATTTTAATTCCAGAAGCTGTATACCGTTCAGTAGGTATTTCTGAGCATGTGTACCATGTAGTAGCAATTAGTTTCGGACTTCCGGCAGGTGTTGCTTCTATTATCGGTTTAATTATATTAACGTACCGCCGCGTAACTGTAAAACGTATCATTGCAACGAGTACAAAGGGAGATTATATTGCGCTTATTTTATTACTTATCGTAATGCTAGCAGGACTTTCTTCAACATTTTTAAATATCGATTCAAAAGGATTTGATTATCGTACAACGATTGGCCCTTGGTTCCGAAGTCTCTTTATTTTCCAACCGAAAGTTGAATATATGATGGAAGTACCAATATGGTTTAAAATTCACATTCTCGCAGGGATGGGGCTTTTCGCAGTGTGGCCATTTACAAGACTTGTACATGTATTTAGTGCCCCAATTAAATATGTAAGCCGTAGTTATGTGATTTACAGAAGACGTATTCCTAATGAGTTGAAAAAATAATACTGCTGTAAACGGATAGGAGCTAATGGTTAAAACGAAACGAGGTCTAATATGGAAGGCCTCGTTTTTGTTTACATAGGCAATAAACGTTAATAAGTAGTTTAAATTGAAAAAAGATTAGCATCTAAATAAGATGCTAATCAATGCTACAAACAGAAGCAGAGCAATCTTCACAAGCAATTTCACATTTTAAAAATTGTAAATCGTGGATTGTAATCTTTCCTTTATGAATTGAAATTGTACCTTGCTTTTTTAATTCATTTAACATTCGATTTACACTTTCACGTGAAGTTGCACAGAAATTAGCGAGTTCTTGATTCGTTAATGGTAAATCGATGAGAATACCATTTTCTTTTAATACACCGTAACTATTTGTCATTCGTATAAGAGTAGAGTACAGGGCACCTTTTTTGCCGTGTAATACTAAATCTCGGAACTTCGTTTGCATTCTTCTTAAATGTTCACTAATCCATTTCATAAATTCAAATACAAGAGCGGGTTTTTGGAGTAATGCTTTTTCTAACGCTTCACGTTTTATTACACCTACTTCAACATCTTCAAGACATTTTGAGTTTAATAAATATTTTGCATTATCCGTGAACAATGTTAATTCTCCAATAATGTCATATTCCGAACAAATTCGAAGTGTTAATTCTTGTCCGTCAGCACTAAGTTTACTAATTTGTACTTTCCCTGAGTGAATGATATAGAGTTCTGTTGCCTCCATACCTTCTTGAAAAATAAAACTACCTTTTTTTATCTGCATTTTATATTCAACAGATGCAAGTAATTCTTTTAAATCTTGAGATAATGTCATACTGTTTGCCACAGTGATCACCTTTCTTCTTATAAGCAATACATTTCCTATTTTGAGTGTAAGTATGATGAAAATGCAAGAGCTATTTAAAAATAAATTGAAATTTCAATGACCGTAAGGAGGAGTGGCTAAAGATGTGAACAAAATGCGAACGGATTTGTGAAAATTTTTTGAATGGGGAAAGTGATGTGAGAAAAGTCACATTGAATATGTAGCTTCTTTTTTATAATGAAGGCAAATAAAAAAATGAAAGCTTACTAAGGATTGCAGCAGAAAAGAAGGGATAGAGATGCACGAGAATATGAAAGATTCTTTAAAGCGGCCACTTCAAGATTTACGCATTTCAGTTATTGATCGTTGTAATTTTAGGTGCATATATTGTATGCCTGCTGAAGTGTTCGGACCTGATTATGCTTTTTTACAGGAAGAGTGTTTATTAACATTTAATGAAATAGAAAGGTTAGCGAGATTATTTATAAGTATGGGAGTTAATAAAATTAGGCTTACTGGCGGTGAAACTTTATTGCGTAAAGACTTACCGAAGTTAATTGCAAGACTTACAAATCTAGAAGGCTTAAAAGATATTGGACTCACAACAAACGGAATTCATTTAGCAAAACAAGCTAAGGCGCTAAAAGACGCGGGATTAAAACGTGTAAATATTAGTTTAGATGCGATAGAGGACCATGTCTTCAAAAAAATTAACGGAAGAAATGTAAGTACAAAACCTGTACTGAAAGGAATAGAAGCAGCAAATGCTGCTGGATTAGAAGTAAAGGTAAATATGGTCGTAAAAAAAGGGATGAATGATAGTCAAATTCTTCATATGGCGCGTTATTTTAAAGAAAAAGAAATTCAGCTCCGTTTCATTGAGTTTATGGATGTAGGCAGTACAAACGGATGGAATTTTGAAGAAGTCATTACGAAGGAACAATTAATAGAGAAAATTAATCGTGTATATCCAATTGAGCCCGCTCAGCCTCGTTATTTTGGAGAGGTTGCGAAATTGTATCGATATGTAGGGAGTAATGCAGAAGTTGGATTTATTACTTCTGTTTCTGAGTCATTTTGTTCTTCTTGTACGAGAGCTCGTATTTCGGCAGACGGCAAGTTTTTCACATGCCTATTTGGAGCGAAAGGAACGGATTTGCGAACGCTTCTTCGAGAAAATATTTCTGATGCATCACTATTAAAAATTTTAAATGATACATGGCGATATAGAACAGATCGATATTCAGATGAAAGAACGGTTGAGAATACAAGTAAACGTCCAAAAGTTGAAATGTCTTACATTGGTGGATAGTGAAAGGAGGATTTCTTATGCAAGAGCGTTATTCAAGACAAGTGTTGTTTTCTGGAATTGGTGAAATGGGACAAAGAAAAATAAGAGAAAAGCATGTGCTCCTAATCGGTGCGGGTGCGCTAGGAGCTGCGAATGCAGAAGCACTTGCTAGGATGGGAATTGGGAAATTGACAATTGCTGATCGTGACTACGTCGAATGGAGTAATTTACAGCGGCAGCAGTTATATACAGAAGAAGATGCGCAGCAGTGTAAACTAAAAGCAATTGCAGCAGCAGAACATGTAAGAAAGATTAATTCTGAAGTGGAAATTGTACCAGTTGTAACAGATGTCACAATGCGAGAAATAGAAGAGTTAACAAAAGATGTGGATCTCATATTAGATGCGACTGACAATTTCGATACGCGTCTACTTATAAATGACATTTCACAAAAAGAAAATATACCTTGGATATATGGCGGATGTATTGGGAGTTACGGTGTAACGTATACAATTCTTCCTGGGAAAACACCATGTTTTCGCTGTCTAATGGATCATCCTATGGGCGGTGCAACATGCGATACAGCCGGAATCATTCAGCCAGCTGTACAAATGGTCGTTGCTCACCAAGTTACAGAGGCGATGAAAATATTGGTGGGTGATTATGAATCATTAAGAGGGACGATGTTGTCATTTGATATTTGGAACAATCAATATCTCTCATTAAAAGTAAATAGACAGAAGAAAAGTACATGTCCTTCTTGTGGGAAATCACGAACGTATCCAAGCTTAATATTTGAAGCGCAAATGAAAACGGAAGTGTTATGCGGACGGAATACAGTTCAAATCCGTTCAGGAATAAAGAGAAATCTTAATTTAACCGAAATTCAAAAACGATTACAAAAAAGTGTACATGTCAAAAAAACGCCTTACTTACTATCATTTCTAGTTGATGAATATCGTTTTGTTTTATTTATAGACGGTAGGGCATTTATTCATGGGACAAATGATGTGAAAATAGCAAAACGATTATACGCCAAATATATAGGATGAACAGAAAAATCGTTTTTTCCTTATTAAAACGAGGTGAAAAAGAATGTTAGATAAACGTATACCAATTCCAGTAGCAGAAGCAGTTGCTCGTGTAATGAAATATGCCTACCAAGGTGAAATGGAAAAGGTTTCTCTTATAGAAAGCTACGGTAGAACACTTGGAGAAGATGTTATTGCAGATCATGATGTTCCGCATTTTGATCGCTCTCCATACGACGGGTTTGCGATTCGAGCGGAAGATACAAAAGAAGCGAGTAGTAGTAACCCCATTCAATTTGAAGTAATTGGCGAAATTGGAGCAGGCTTTGTTTTTACAGAAGAAGTGAAAGAATTTCAAGCTGTCCGTATTATGACAGGTGCCGCAATTCCGGAAGGGTGTAATGCGGTTGTTATGTTAGAGCTAACGGAAGGATTTGAAGAAAACGAAAAGATTTATATGGTATTAAAACGCTCTTTCTCTTCTGGCGATAACATTTCTTTTAAAGGAGAAGATGTAAACCAAAATAGCATCCTTGTGAAAAAAGGGACTGTTATTAATCCTGGAGTAGCAGCGCTTCTTGCTACGTTTGGTTATAGTTCCGTACATGTTATAAAACAGCCGGTTATTGGAATTGTAACAACAGGAAGCGAACTGCTTGAAGTACATGAACAATTAAAGCTAGGGAAGATTCGAAATAGTAACTCTTATATGATTGCTGCTCAAATTGAACGAGCCGGCGGAGTTGTACAGTATTATGGGCAATTCGCTGACGATTTAGAGACGTGTTATAACACTGTAAAAAAAGCGATGAAAGAAGTCGATATTTTAATTACAACTGGTGGCGTTTCGGTAGGAGATTATGACTATTTACCTGCTATTCATAAGAGGTTACAAGCTAATATACTTTTTAACAAAATAGCGATGCGACCAGGAAGTGTGACAACTGTAGCTGAGGTAGAAGGAAAACTACTATTTGGTTTATCTGGTAATCCTTCTGCTTGTTATGTCGGATGTGAGTTATATGTTCGACCAGTCATTGGAACATATTTGCATAGGAAAGATCCACACATTTATCGTGCAGAAGCAATTTTACAAAAAGACTTTTCGAAAGCAAATCCGTTTACTCGTTTTGTAAGAGGGAGAGTGGAATTTGTAGATGGTCAATTACAAGTTACACCAGTTGGTTTAGATAAATCTAGCGCAATTTCTTCACTTGCAGAAGCAAATGCATTTATCGTTTTGCCGGGGGGAACGAGAGGATTTGAAGCCGGAATAATCGTTTCGGTACTGTTATTAGAATCAAACGTCGGAAGTGAGTGGCCGTGGGATGAACCGCTTCGATCATATAAATAATAGAAAATAGATTGCTAACTTATACAAAGATAAGAGGTGCAAAATGACACATACGTATTATGAAGTAATTGATACACCTATTTCAATTGAGGAAGTTACAAACAAAGTAATTCGTCGTGAGTGTGGCGCAGTTACTACTTTCGTTGGTACTGTTAGAGAATTTACGAAAGGGCGTCGTACGCTACATTTAGAGTATGTAGCATATAAAACAATGGTAGAAAAACAACTTGAGAGAATTGGTACTGAAGTAGGAGAGAGGTGGCCTGGGACATTTGTCGCCATTACACATCGCATTGGTACATTACAAATTTCTGATCTTGCTGTTGTCGTCGCTGTTTCTACACCACATCGGAAAGCAGCCTATGAGGCGAACGAATATATTATGGAGCGTATAAAACAAATCGTTCCAATTTGGAAGAAAGAATTTTGGGAAGATGGTGAATCATGGGTTGGTGATCAGTTAGAGAATGTAGCATATGAGAATGGTGAGCCTGAAGAGGAGATGAGAATATGATTGAAGTACTATTATTTGCACATTTACAAGAAGAAGTAAGTAAGCCAGCATTACAAATCGATTGTGAAAATATTACAGTTGCTGAACTAAAGAAGGTACTCATTAAGAAATACAACGTAGCGATTTCAAATGAAATCATGGTGGCTATAAATGAAGAGTATGCAAATGAGAATGACATCATTCAAACTGGTGATACTGTGGCGATGATTCCGCCAGTAAGTGGTGGTTGATTCTTTTCGACCTAATCATGTTACGACGTGATTAGGCTGGAGAGAATGAATATAACTATGCATACATAGGAGGGAACAGGATGAAAAGTCCTAATTTTCAATTAAGTTTACAAACTTCTAATCTAATTATAGGTTTTATGGTATGGGTCATTTTATCATCATTAATGCCTTATATTAAAGTGGATATCCCATTAACTGCGGGGCAAATTTCTATGGTCACAGCAGTACCCGTTATTTTAGGTTCTGTTCTTCGCATTCCAATTGGTTATTGGACAAATCGTTTCGGAGCAAGAAAATTATTCTTTATTAGTTTTATTCTATTATTACTTCCTGTCTTTTATATTAGTGTTGCCAATTCTATGATGGATTTAATTATTGGTGGATTATTTGTAGGAATCGGTGGTGCTGTATTCTCTGTAGGAGTAACTTCTTTACCAAAATACTTTCCGAAAGAGAGTCATGGTTTTGTAAATGGTATTTACGGTGTCGGTAACGCCGGAACAGCAATTACTTCATTTTTAGCGCCTGTTATCGCAACTTCAGTTGGCTGGAGAACGACAGTACAATGTTATTTAGTTTTACTTGCAGCATTTGCACTTATGAACTTTTTATTAGGTGATCGTAGGGAGAAAAAGGTGAATACACCATTAATGGAACAAATAAAAGGTGTATATAAAAATGAGAAACTTTGGTTTTTATGTATCTTTTACTTTTTAACATTCGGATCATTTGTCGCATTTACAGTATACTTACCAAACTTTTTAGTATCTCACTTCGGATTAGAGAAAGTAGATGCTGGTATGCGAACTGCAGGATTCATCGTACTCGCAACAATTATGCGTCCGATTGGTGGTTGGCTCGGCGATAAGTTTAATCCATTTAAAATATTAATCTTCGTATTTATCGGTTTAACACTTTCAGGTATTATTTTATCATTCATGCCTAGTATGAACGTGTATACATTTGGTTGCTTACTAGTCGCATTTTGTGCAGGCATTGGTAATGGTACAATCTTTAAACTCGTTCCAATGTACTTCTCAGAACAAGCAGGTATTGTAAATGGACTCGTTTCAGCTTTAGGTGGACTAGGAGGGTTCTTCCCGCCCCTAATTTTAACATTACTATTCCAACTAACAGGCCATTATGCAATTGGATTTATGGCATTATCAGAAGTCGCACTTGCTTGTTTAATCATTACAGTGTGGATGTATAGTCAAGAAAAGCTGTTAGTGATGTTAAAGAATCATTAATAAGGAAAAAGAACCATCCCAAAGTATTTTGGGATGGTTCTTTTAGTAATAGGCTTCAACATGTTTTTATTGATCTCTCAATAAACGCTTATTTTCTATAAGAATGTGCTTTTAAAATGAAGATGTCAAAAGTTATTCAATTAAAGGGCAGATTAGTTAAGGAAATCTTTAAAGTATTTACATATAGACTTGCGAAAAAAGACACAATCTCGCTTATAATTAAAGTTATATGAGCTTAGGGTGATAGCGATGGGGTGGGAGTGTCAAGTAAGAATTTTATGCATAATTGCCACTAAGGGAGATGATTAAAAGTTGAGTAAACAGAATATCAGCACAATAGTTTCAGGAGATTTGATTGTTACCCATCTAATTGGCCAGATTAATACAGAGGATGTGTATGAATGGTTTAATGATTTTGAGCAGGTTTGTCAGCAATTTATTTCTGAGGGTCGGAAATACAAATTGTTGGTGGATAGAAAAGGGTATACCCCAAATCATTTTTCTGTTCAAAAAGTATGGAAAGATAAGTTCTTCAATGAAACCATTTTGAATCATAGTAAGGCAATTGCATTTCTTCTTGAAGAAGGAGAGATACTGAAGTATTTGCAACAATCCAATACAAAAGAATCCGTGGAGTTTTTTGATGATTATGAACAAGCGCTAATTTGGTTGAATGAATATCCAATATAAAAACTGAATAGAAAGAGTTGCTCGTAATGTTACACTTGTCATGAAATTTATTTGTTTACAAGTTGCAAACACCATTTATTTTCTTCATAGATTGCTTGTGAAATAAAAGAACGGAACTACAACAAAAAGAACAAACGTCCCCTAAAAAACGTTTGTCCAAAGGTAATTACTATTTTAACTAAGAAATAGATTACAATTTATGTGTACGAGAAATCTTTTTTATAAGTTTAGGCAATATAGATGTTAGTTCTTGCTTCAAACGCTTCGTAAATGATGGATCTTTACCAGAAGTTGAAATAGTGACAACATATTCATTATTTCTTATAACGCCAGGTGTGTGAAAAGATGATTCTGTACCATCACTTACAACGTTAACCCACTGGAAATCATGAGCGGCCTGTTTGACCATCATATTTACAGCGTGTTGATTTGTAGCTGCATAAATAAGGTGAGCATCTTTAATATCATCATTACTAAAAGCTTTTTGCTTCCAAGTAATATAAGAAAGTTCCTTCATTTCCTCGCAAATTTCTGGACTGACAACAGTGACGAAAGCGCCTGTATCTTTTAATCCAGACGCTTTTCGATATGCAATTTTACCTCCACCAATGATAACAACCACTTTATTTTGTAGATTAAACATAAGAGGGTACATGTTATACATATATGCATTCCTCCATTCGTTCTAACAATGTTAGTTTCATATATGTATCAAACTGAAGACAGTTACAAGTCGTAACATGATTATATTTTTTTGTATGCAATTCAATTTTTTGAAGTAATAATCCGGTAAAGAGAAGGTATGGCATGACATATACATGGGACGCAGTCGATGGTATATCCTTGAGCTCAGCAGTAAAAGAGGGAGTTCCTTTCGTTAAAAAGGAACAGGATACTGGCATACCAAGTTTTCGTTGGACAGCTGCTCCGATTAGTTGTAACTCATGTATCGGTTGTGTATCACTACTGCCTCGTCCTACGAGTAAAATACTACTATTTTGCATTGGCATAGCTTCACGTATTCTTTTCACTACAAGTTCCACCATATGTGGATGTGTACTAAAAGGAGGTACAACTGAAAATGTTATTTGTGGATATTTCTTTTGTAGTTGTTCTATTTCAAAAGGAATATCACGTTTATAGTGAGCTGCTGCAAATAATAAAACAGGTACAATCATTATTTCAGTTACTCCCTCTATTATCGTTTCTGTAACTGCATCCGAAATAGTAGGTGTCGTTAGTTCTAGAAAAGCTATTTTTTGAATTCTTTCGTTTCGCTCTTTCATAACAGATTGAATAAATTGAATGAATTGTTCATTACCTTCTTGTAGCCGGCTCCCATGTCCAACATATACAATTCCTTTCATTGTCTCACCATGTCTTTCTTCATAAGAGTTTCTTGTAATTGATGATCTACGTTATGAAACCCAACTTTATTTGCATAGTATAAAGTTGGAACGTCGGTATACGAGAATGGGAGAGTAAGAATATCGATAAAGCCAAGGCGTTTTATTTCTGCTAGAAACGTATCAATAGAAGCACGACCTTCAAATACAATGCTATCCCATGAGAATTCAGAAAGCATACGTGAATGAATTTCATCGAAGCGATGATCAATTGTGTACTCATGAGTCATCATATAGGAACCAGCACCAATTTTTTCTTGTATAAAAGCAATTCGGTTAATGTTTCGTCCTAAATAAACTGTTGTATTGGAAGAGAACTCTGCTTGTTTACTTAGTAGCCCATATTGCATAAGT
Organism: Bacillus sp. RCC_6_1; assembly: GCF_041360755.1. Classification (NCBI taxonomy): domain Bacteria; kingdom Bacillati; phylum Bacillota; class Bacilli; order Caryophanales; family Bacillaceae; genus Bacillus; species Bacillus sp. RCC_6_1. The sequence goes on along the minus strand of NZ_JBFUPV010000001.1, from coordinate 335,264 downwards.
TTTTCTTGAGTGGCAACGTTCATATGTTGTAGTTGCGCTTGTAAAGAACGAATATCTTTTTGGTGTTTACTACATGATTGCATCAATATTTCTACACTTTCAGCTGAACAAAAAACAAGACGATTAACGTTAAAAATTTCATTGATTTGTTCAAGTGTTAATGTGTATTCTACCTTTTTGAAAGTAGGAATTTGATATATTTCTGCACCGGCTTCTTGTAACTTTTGCTTCATTGAACTTGTTTTATTCGTTGCAGATGCAAATAAAACTTTTTTCTCGTGTAATGGTTTACGTTCTTTCCAAGCGATCTGATCCCGTAAGGAAACGACATCACCAATAATTGTCATAGAAGGATTAGAAATATTTTCGTTTTTGACAATAGAAACAATGGTAGACAGTGTCCCTGTGACAACGCGCTGTTTACCAGTTGTACCCCATTCAATGACTGCTACTGGCGTATCTTCTTTTTTTCCTGCTTGTAGTAAGTTTTCACAAATTGTAGGTAAGTTTTTTATACCCATGTAGTAGGCAATCGTGTCGCTATTGTAAGATGAATTATATTTTCCATGATCGGTTAAAGGACCTTTTGCATGTCCGGTTAATAAAGTGACACTATTACTGTAGTCACGGTGGGTGAGGGGAATACCTGCATAGATACTAGCGGCGATGCTAGATGTAATACCTGGTACAATTTCATATGGAATATTTGCTGATGCTAAAGTTTCTGCTTCTTCACCAACACGGCCAAAAATAGATGGATCTCCGCCTTTTAAGCGGACTATGATTTTTCCTTCTTTCGCAAATTGAAGGAGGTGTGAGTTAATCATTTCTTGACGCATAGTATGATTCTTTGGCATTTTTCCGCAATAAATAAGTTCACATGTTTCTTTTGTATAATTAAGAAAGGAAGGGTTTAATAAGCGGTCATATAAGACGATATCTGCACGATTTAAGCACTCTATCGCTTTTTTTGTAATAAGCCCTTCATCACCTGGTCCTGCACCAACTAAATATACATATCCGTTCATATTCGCACCTCGTCTATTTTTATTTAAAAGGAAGCCAGGGGAGGCTTCCTTTTTTAAATTACATGTATATATAAATATCCCCGTCAATAACTTCTACTTCATACGTTTGAATACAACCGTCATCAGGTTTTTGAACTTCACCTGTTAGTAGTGAAATTTTCCAATCATGTAGGGGACAAAAGACGAATTCTCCAGATACAATACCTTCCGCTAATGGCCCTTTTTTATGAGGACAACGATTTTCTACAGCTCGAATATCGCCATTTGAAAGGCGGAATAGGGCGAAAGACATACCTTTCATTTGCACCTCTTTACCGATTTGAATAGGAAGGTCTTCTGCACGCATAACTTTTATTTTTTCTTTCGTTTGTATCATATAGATCACAGCTCCTTATTTCACAGTTTCTACTTCATACATCGCTTTTAATGATTTCGTTTCTAGTGCTTGTCCCCATGCTTCTTTATATGTGCCACGAGCTTTTTGGAAACGTTCATTTAACTTAGTGACCATATTTGCATCTTGCAGTATTTCCTTTATGTGATCGAAGCCTAATCGTTCTGTCCAGTAGGCAGTACGCTCTCCATAAATACCAGTTTCACGATAATATTGCATGTAAGCTGTAGCGATGCGAAGGACATCATCTTCAGTAGGGACAATCATTACAAAATCAGCTTCGCGTACTTCCGTACCACCATTTCCGCCAATATAAAGTTGGTATCCATTTTCGACACAAACAACGCCAAAATCTTTCGTCAGTACTTCCGCACAGTTACGTGGACAGCCCGTTACACCCATCTTCATTTTATGAGGTGTATCTACCATTTCTAATGATTGTTCAAGCAACATACCAAGTCCTAATGAATCTTTCGTACCGAAACGGCAGAAACGAGAGCCAACACATGATTTTACATTACGAAGAGATTTTGAATACGCATATCCAGAAGCCATATTTAATTCAGCCCATACGTTAGGTAAATCTTGTTTCTTAACACCGTATAAGCCAATTCGGCTCGCACCTGTAATTTTCACAAGTGGAACATCGTACTTTTTCGCAACTTCAGCAATTTTCATTAAATCATCTGCTGTTGTAACGCCTCCGTACATACGTGGAATAACAGAGAAGGTACCATCGTGCTGGATGTTACCATTCATTCTTTCATTCACGAAACGGGATGATTTATCATCTTCATATTCTTCTGGAATCGCCATACGTAAATAGTAGTTTAAAGCAGGACGACATTTCGAACATCCATCTTCATGTACAAAACCAAGAACGTTTCGTACTTCTTTTGGAGATTTTAAACCTTTCTCATGAATGGCCGCTACGACTTCATCACGTGATAAAGGTGTACATCCGCACATACCGGTAGACTGTGCAGAAGCATCAAAAGCATCTCCAAGTGTATGAGATAAAACTTGTTCTACAAGCGGACGACATTTACCACAAGACCCTGCGGCTTTCGTACAGGCTTTAACTTCTTCAAAAGTCTTTAACTCCTGTTCTAAAATGGCGTGAACGATTGTGCCTTTCGTAACACCATTACATCCGCAAATTGTGTCATCCGCACTCATAGTAGCAACGTCAAGTTCACATTCTTCACCAGCTTTGTGAAGAATGGAAGCTGGTGTATATTCTTGTATATCTTCTTCTTTCTTTAATATGCTAAAGAGGCGGGTACCGTCAGCTGTATCACCGTATAAAACGATACCGACGACTTTATTATCACGAATTAATATTTTTTTATAGGAACGTTTACATTCATTAAAGATGGATATTGCTTTCGTTTGATCATCTTCATAAATTTGGCCAGCAGAGAATAAATCACAACCAGCAACTTTTAATTGTGTACCGACGATACTGCCCGAATATCCATCAGTTTGTAAATTTGTTATATGTTTTGCTAATATCGCACCTTGTTCATAAAGAGGAGCAACAAGTCCATATGCGATACCGTCATGCTCTGCACATTCTCCAACTGCATAAATGGACTCATCATTTGTTAGCATATAGTCATTGACTACAATACCGCGATTTACAATTAGACCAGCATCTTTTGCTATTTGCGTATTTGGCCGTATTCCGACAGCCATTACGATTAAATCACAATCTACAACTTCACCGTCTTCAAATTGAATGCCCTCAACATGGTCTGTACCAAGAATTTTTACAGTTTTCTTTTCCATTAAAAACTTCATGCCTTGTGCTTCTAAATCTTCACGCAGAAGAGCAGCTGCTTTCGTATCTAGTTGTTGCTCCATTAAGCTAGGCATTAAATGAACAACATGTACGTCCATTCCTAAATCAATTAGACCTCTTGCGGCTTCTAAACCGAGTAACCCGCCACCAATGACAACGGCCTTTTTCTTTTCTTTAGCGGTATCTATCATAAATTGTGTATCTTCAATAGTTCGAAATCCTGTTACACCAGAAAGTGCGGAACCTTCAACAGGTAAAATAAAAGCACTAGAACCTGTTGCGATAATGAGCTTGTCGTATGTAAGAGTACGCTTCTTTTCTGTAATAATAATTTTTTCTTCTCGGTTAATACTTTGAACTCTTTCATTCGTATACAAAGTTATTTCGTTTTCTTCATACCAACTGTATTCATTCATAATGATATCTTGTATATTTGTTTTGCCTTGTAAAACATGAGAGAGCATAATGCGGTTGTAGTTTGGATGCGGTTCATCTCCAAAAATAGTAATCTCATATGAATCACTATCATGTTTTAAGATTTCTTCCATACAGCGAATGCCAGCCATACCATTTCCGATCATAACTAAACGTTTTTTCATTTTCGTTTCCCCTTTTTATGTGAAATATTGAACAAAGGATTATATTTTTATTATAGAAAATCAAATAAGGGGGAGATGTGATATTTATCACATCTTTATAATGATTCACAAATTGTTAAAATTCGGTTTTATGTGAAGGGGATGTGAATATTTTTCGCAAAACGAAAAAGCAGGCCATAAGTATTTACACTCATGTCCTGCACTTGATTTATGCTTTCGTAATGGCACGCGGAAATAAAATATTATTTTCTAAATGAATATGCTCAAATAAATCAGACTCTAGCGCTTCGAGGCGTTGGTAAACAAGTCGATAAGTACCGCAAGCACCTTCTGGAGGAGTAAAGTCATTTGTCACTTTACGAAGTTCTTTTATAATATTTCCAGCATGATTGTGCTCATTTTCTAGTTCATTTACTACTTTACGTAACTTAGCATAGTTTTCATTAGTTGGATTTTGTTCAAATTCTAAAATTAATGGAAAATCTTCCATTTCTTCTTTAATTAAATGCTGTTCTAATTCCATTTTAAGTTCATGAAATAGCTTATGAATTTGAGCTAAATGAGGCTGACTTGCCCCATGAACACGTAATACTTTTGTCACATATGGACTTAACTGTGGTAATTCTTCATTTAAATAGCGGTGATGCTTATTTATAACATAATCAATCAATTCACGATAAGAAGCATTTTTCCAATCAATTTCCGATTCATTTAATCGTTTCGTATTATGATAAAGCGTATTTAACTCTGTAAGCACTTCAGTAGCTGATAAATTTCTTTCATGAATTGCATCAATAAGTGGCTTATTACCGCCACAACAAAAATCTATTCTATATGATTTAAAAAGATCACTAGCTTTCGGAAATTGTGTAACAATCTCACCAACAATTGAAGTTTCAGTAAATGTATGTTCCATATGAATGCCTCCATAAAATTTTAATGTAATATCTGAATTAAGAATAGCGATAAATTAAAATCTATGTAGTGATTGAAATCACTTATTCTGTGTCGTTTTTGAGAATAATAAGAAGAATGTTATTAAAATAAGGGGGAAAGTAATAAGTGGTAATATTTTACGTTAATAAAAAAGAAGCTTAGTAAAAGCTTCTTTTTTATTACTATTTTTCACATGCAATTCCATCGCCATCACGATCAAGATGAGAGCTATAACCTGGTTGCCCTTTATGTAAAGGAGCTTTCCCAGCTGCTCTAACTGCAGCACAATTTTTGTAGTATGCACTATCAGTATTACCATTAGCTGGTTGTGTTTGAGCTTGCTGTGCTTTTTGTTCTTCTTGTTGTTTGCGAGCTTGTTCATCAGCCAGACGTTTTTGTTCTTCTTGTTGTTTACGAGCTTGTTCATCAGCCAGACGTTTTTGCTCTTCTTGTTG
>NZ_JBFUPV010000001.1:271137-329949 GCF_041360755.1 Bacillus sp. RCC_6_1 | reverse complement strand
TTTTACGAGCTTGTTCATCAGCCAGACGTTTTTGTTCTTCTTGTTGTTTACGAGCTTGTTCATCAGCCAGACGTTTTTGTTCTTCTTGTTGTTTACGAGCTTGTTCATCAGCCAGACGTTTTTCATCCTCTTGCTTACGAGCTTGTTCTTCGGCTAGACGCTTCTCATCTTCTTGCTTTTGAGTTTTTTCGTCCGCCTCTTTCTTTTCTAGCTCTTTTTTCTGTTCGCTATCTTTTGGCTCTTCATTATTAGAGGCAACTTTTGTACTAGTTGCTGTCGTTTTTTCAGAAGAAGGAGCTGAAATACCTAATAACGCAACAAAAATGACAAATAATACAGCTGTAATAATAAATTGTTTTTTCGCTACACCTGTTTTCTTAATAACAGATAAGATTGCTAGAACAAGGAAGAATATAAATAGAATGAAACTTAAAGTAGAAAAAAACTCGACGACGGGGTGTTCCGATTTTGGTGTACCGGCCGTTATTAATATAATAGAAATCATAAAAAGAATAACGGTAGGACGTCCATATTGTTTTGATTTTCCATTTTTCTTAAAGAATGAAATGATACATAAGATTAAAAGAATAAAAGCAATAAAAAATAAAGCTGCACCAATATTACTTAAAATCGACATTTTCATACCTCCATTTGTAAGATTCTTCTTATTGATTATATAGGAATTTATTGGATATTACACGTTTTGTATAAATTTAGAAAATTAATATTTTTAATAGACTTATAAACATTTATTTTATATATAAGGAAAAATGGATATATTTCCTATTACTTTTTGAAAGAGATTTCATAAATTATAGTATATCGATTGAAAGGAGGAGATTTGAATGGAATTTCAATTGTTGGTAACTTGTATATTACAAGAAGGTAATGCTTACTTTTTAGTAACGAAGGTAGATGATGTTATTACGTTAAAAGTACCGATTACTGCGGGAGTAGCAGGTTTATTTTTAGCTTTAGGTGTACCAAGATGTTCTTAATTTAAATCTCTATAGTAGAAGGGGAAGGGGAAGGGACATGCCTTCTTTTTCTACTATTACATAATATAATTATGTAAACTTAAATATCATATTTGTGATAGCACGTTTGAAATGGACATGCATATACTATAATGTTTCATTGGATGTTAGCGGCGAAAGGTAGTTTTAATAAGTGAATCCAGTGATATTTTTAAGCTATGAAAATAAAAGAGGTGCTATTATATATGAAAAGAAAAACATTGGATATTCCAGTTACATTGCGAAGAGAGTGGTTTTTAATAGAGTTAGCTCATTTAACGAAAAAATATGGAATTGAAATTGCAACTAGTAAAATGGATGCTGCACCGTTTTTAAAAGATCAAGTTACGGAGTCAAAGATAGGGAAAGGGCTACAATACGATAAATATGATGATGAGTATATAATTGAAAATTAAAGGGTAACAACAAAATTAAATTAATTTATAACAAAATATAAAATAAAGCAGATTCTAAATATAGAATCTGCTTTATTATGAAATACTTGTAGTCAACTAGCCTCTTTCTAGTGTTTTTCCTACATATTTCTCTTGCGTTATTCCAAAAGAGTCACGAAGAATGCGAGCATAATCTTTAGATTCTATTGGTCGTTTATTTTTGGTGCCTTTAAAGGTTTCTGTATAATTTTTATTTGTTAATGATATGTGACCATAAGTAGTTAATTTACAAGTGATAGCTCCTTTATTAAAAGGAGATTCTTTATGCTCTACAATCACTTTTTGAATCTTATTCACTTTTTTCTCATCTATTGGATCTACAGTGAAAGCATAGCCTATTTTCCATTCGTGTGAAGGTTCAGATTGTAAGAAACTTGTAGATTCCCCGTTAGCTCCTTTTCTCATTTCTAAAATATGCGTACCTTTTCGAGTATTTCGCTTACGAATTCGATATTCTCCTGTTTGAGAGGAGATGACTTCTCCGTTAAAAGGGACTGGATGTAAAGGGAGATGAGATGCAAAACCTGCATCCACAACATAATCTTTATCCTCATGACTTAATATGATAATGACATGACCATCATCGGGTTTCCATTTATTATCGTAAAGGTCATAAACAGTACCGGCTACTTTGTATACTTGAAACCCACAATCAATTAAAAAATAATACAATAGGGAGTTTAATTCATAACAAAGTCCACCTCGTTTTTGAATAAGTAACTTTTCTATTAAGTTATCTTTTGAGATATTCTTAATAGTACCAGCCATAATATCAAGATTTTCATAGGGGAGAATCATTCCCATTTTTAAGAGAATTTCATCTAAATCATCAAATGTTATTTCTTTTGCAGGAATTTCTAAGCGTTTAAAAAACTCCTTTTGTAATTTGGTCATCATAAAGTATTCTCCTTTCTTTTTACAGAATTTTCTTCTGCTCACCGATAGGTTAGTACTTCTAAAAAGTTAATTCAAGTGTGCGGAAATTATCATAATATATGTTTCTGGAAATATGATTTTCTATTCGGAAATTTCAGTTTAATTTTTAATCGTAGGAAAGTCTTATAATACAAGCTCCTTTAAAATTAGTTTGTATTTAATGAAAAGAAAGTACATATCTTTATTATATTTTTAAATAACTAACTAGTAATAAAATGTTTTTTTACTAAAATTTTTTCAAGATTTGTATGCTTTATATAAACAATAATGATTTAAAAAATATCTGGGTGTAGCGAAGTTAACAATTATTGAGAAACTTTTTTGTCGTATTCTATCAAAAGGAAGAGGTAGAAACAAAGAGAATAACGAGAGTTAAGGAAGAGGGTATACAACTAGTAACCTTCTAAAAATAGGGTTAACATCTTTTAAACATAAAAGATTAGCTATTATTAAGGAAGGGAAAATATAAAATATTATAAAGAACACCTTCTTTCAAAAAAATAGGGGGGAGTAATATGCGACTGATGAGAAGATGTGTGGCCTTACTAATTGTATTTTTTATCATGGCTCCAACGATTAGCACAAATGTACAGGCAGAAGTTGTAAAAGAGCTTGGAAAGGGGTTTCCTGATACAGAAGTATTCACACCTGGAGAATGGTTTTTAGGCCAAAAACCTGCTAATTATGATGAGAATAAACCGCCAATTCTCTTTGTACAAGGAAGAAATGGTAATGCTGATAGTTGGTATGGAAAGACAGTATATCATGATATAAATGATATGTATGATTATGCTTTAAAAGCAGGCTATCAAACAGTGTTTATACAATTGTATGATGCTGCAGGGAAAGGTTCGGCTAGTCAGTGGGATAACGGAAAATTGTTAGCACAAAAACTTGAAGAAATATATAATTATTTCGGTAAAAAAGTTAATATTGTAGCGCATAGTAAAGGTGGTATTGATACACAAGCCGCATTAGTTGAATATGGTGCGAATCGATTTGTTGGAAATGTTATTACACTTGCTACACCACATCACGGCTCAAATTTAGCAGATTTGTCATATAGTTGGTGGGCAGGTTGGCTTGCTTCTATATTAGGTCAAAAAGATGATGGTACGTATTCGTTACAAATAGGTGAAATGGCAAAGTTTCGTTCAATAATAGATAACAACCCAGCAGCTAAATTAAACCGTTACTATACGGCTACTGGAACTAGCTGGGGGCCAACATTTTCTGCATTATCTATGGGCGGGTTATATTTATCATCGTACGGTTCAAATGATGGACTAGTAAATGAATGGAGTGCGAAGCTATCGTACGGTACACATTTATTTACAGATTCCAGATTTGATCATGACAATATAAGAAAAGGATCAGCTGTTTTTGCACGAATTGAACCATATTTACGTACGACAAATGTGGGATTACCAGCTTTAGTAGCATCCAGCACTAGTTCAAATGGAGATCTAGAACAATTAAATACAACTTCAAATCAAAATATTTTAGGAGGCGAATTACCACAAAATCAGTGGATAGAGCAAACCGTTACAGTTGATAAAAAAGCGGAAGGAATCGTTTCTATACTAACCGCTTCTTCTGATGTAGAAGTACAAATGGTATCTCCAAAAGGAAAAATCTATGCAAATAAAGATAGCGCTATAACTACTGGTGAAGGCGAATCTTTTTTTAATGGGGCGACAATTAGAACGTTTAAGTTTGATAAATTAGAAGTAGGCGAATGGAAAATCAAAATGATGGCGAAGCAGTCGAAAGATGCATATTTAGTTGTAAGCGATTACAAGGATGACGCACCATTTGTTCTTCGAATGCCTACAAAAGTTAAAATAAATAAACCTGAGTATAAACTGAAAAAATCACCTGTAGCACCTGAAATGAAAGGGGATCTTTCCATAACAGTAAGAGTCGTTAATAAAGAAGGTAAGTTAGTCTCTGAATTTAATGAATTACAAAATGTTAATACGAATACATTTACAGGTGCTTTGAAAGATATAAAACAACCGGGAGTATACAACGTTACGATGGATATAAAAGGGATGAATAAAGAAGGAAAACCATATAATCGTACGATTGTTAAGTCGGTTTATGTAGAGAAATAAGGAAGAATAAATAAGTATAATAAAAAGTGCAGAAATCTTGTGTTAGAAAGAATTCTGCACTTTTTTATGTGGGGAGAGATAATAAAAGTTGAAAAAACTGTTATTCAATAAAAAAAGATGCTGAAATAGCATCTGAATGTGAAGAAATAATTTTAACTTAGTTTTGTAACTGTTAATTCAACTGAATTTATACCATTGTCACAAGTTACAATACTTTGACGATTAAAACCACTATTATTTCTAAGTTGAAGAGTTGAATTAGCAGGCACTGTAACAATTGTTTCGCCAACGAGTTGAAGACATTCGTTATTTGATGAAGTATTCATTTGAATAGCGAAGTCACCTTGACTATTAGCAAGTGGATTGTTATTTAAAAATATAGTTATGACTGGGATATGTGGAAATACAGGATTTAAAGTAGTATTAATACTGGAAATGAACGAAACTCTATAATCACCAGCTTGTCTAAAGTGTATAGTAGTAGGATTTAGTAAGGAAACACCTCCTGCTAAAGGTCCAACGTGATTAAATGGAAAAGGATCTCCAAAAGGAACAGTTATAAATTCAGTTTGCCAAAAAGTTCCGTATGCAGGACAGCTTCGTTTATGTGAATGGTCACATGAACATTTTTTATTTGAACTGGAAGAAGATTTGCATGAGCATTTTTTATACGAGTTTGAAGAATGATAGTATGAACCCAAAATATTACCTCCTATTCTTAATAAATTTAAACCACATAGTAGTTTATGAAGATGAATCACAATTGGCGTGTATGCTTGTACTATAAAAGGAGATAGATTTGGAATATAAAGTGGTCAAATGATGAAGTGTAGTATTTGGGTATTACCTGTAACACCTTTTGAAGATGACAAGGTTTATCATTTGATAGAAAAATAAATGGAATTTCTAAATAGATTGAAGTAATGAGGAAACGTTTATCCCGCTATTTTCCGAGCAGTAAGACTCCCACCTCAAAATTCAGCGAAAGCAAAGAAGTTAGGTGGGGGATGAATTAAACCCCCACTCATTAAAATTTCACTTTACTATATTTATTTAGTCTGACAAAACAGAAATATTACCTTTAGCTGTATGGATGTTATCATTTGGTGAAGTTATAATATTTATCTATATTTACATTAGGTTATTCAGTTTATTTTTTATTTGCGTAGCTGAGCAGGAAAAAGTCAGAAAATATAGAATAATGTACATATGAAGCATCGTTTGTTTTTGGTGTGAATAGTAATTAAAGATACGCTAAAATATTTAAAATTGTAACGAAAGAGAGATTAAATAATAGAGGGAGCAACTTACATGGAAAATATATTAAAGGTATCTTCAAAATCAAGCCCAAATTCAGTCGCAGGTGCAATAGCAGGAGTACTAAGAACAAGTGGTAATGTGGAAATTCAAGCGATTGGGGCTGGAGCTATAAATCAAGCGATTAAAGCAATTGCGATTGCAAGAGGGTTCGTCGCTCCAAGTGGTATTGACTTAGCTTTTGTTCCAGCGTTTCAAGAGATTTCTATCAATAATGAAGAAAGAACAGCGATTAAATTAATTGTAGGCCCTAGAAAGAAAAGGTCTTAGTAGAAGAGAGCGTTACTATAAGGGAAAAAGGCCAATAGACTTCCCAGGTTAGATACGCTATTTTATGTAACCGATCCTTGGGTGTGGACACGGCATTATACCGGACTCATGTCTGTTAATTTCTCCTTAAATTTAGCGCGTGTTCTAGATACTTAAAAATGCCAAATCCTTTGTGATATAAGGGATTTGCCATTTTTGATGTTTTTAAAAATAAACAACCTTAAAACTGCTCATTTAGAAGATTTAGTTTTAGTAGCGGCCATTGAACGTTTTTATGATAGTTTACCTGATAAATGGTCTTTCTAATTCTTGCAGCTATAGACTGTTCGTGTTGGTATCTATTCAAGTCAATTTTATTACGCTCCATAACCTTTGTTTTAATTTGATTCAGTGTTCCTGCTCCATCTAGTTCGGTTAATATTGCTATAATTTCATCTAGCCATGAAGTGCTGTTGGACATACATATACCTCCTAATAAAACATGTGTACTTATTTTTATTTTAATCTTTTAAATTTATATACTCATATATTGATTCGACAAAATTAGCAAAATATAAATCTATTGATAATATTATTAAAGCGTTGAATGAGAGCTTTATTCTTTCTGAGGATGAGCAAGAGGAAGATATGTATCAGGCTAATATTGATTCGGATTTTAGTAAAGTAAAGATTGCAGAAGAAGAGAAACCGGAAAATCGAAAAAAAACTAAAATGGAATCTGGTAGGGAAGTATGGCCTCGTGATCCGAAAAAAGCTAAACAAGCTATTAAACAGGCAGAATTTAAATGTGAAATAGATGACACACATGAAACATTTGTATCGGAAGCCAGCCGAAAAAATTATATGGAGGCCCATCATCTAATACCGTTAAGAATGCAACATGATTTTGAAAATAGTTTAGATGTTGTTGGAAATATAGTTAGTATATGTCCGAACTGTCATAGGTTGATTCATTATGGAAGAGACAAAGATAAGAAAAAAGTTTTAGAACTTCTCTTTGAACAAAGAAAAGATTCTTTGAAGAAGTTCGGTATTGAGGTATCTCTCAAAGAGCTATTTGGATACTATGGAATTCTAAAATAAGAATATTCATAGCTATAGTGAAGGTAGAATGTTTCATACTTAAACATAGCTATTATTGTGATGGAAATTTAAATTTCGTCTTTTGAAAGTATCAATAATTTGTATTATTTTTATAGGGTTATATATTTTTCTTTTGCTCTGCTGTATAGCAGAGCTCTTTTTTTTTGTCGTACAAAAGCCACCTATATATGTGAAGTGCACCCCAATTGTTAGGCTGTGTCTAACAATTGGGGTGCACTTCAGTCCTGTCGGGCGGCTTCTTTTAATTTATATTCACCAATTCATTAAACTTAAACTTAGTATTCAAACCAAAGGCATCTGTACAATATATAGTTTTCGTCATCGGTTCAATATGTAATACATTTATGTACATGTCTTGCACCATTCCATCACGATAGTATGAGATATGTATTTCTTCTTCCTCGTGAAAAGATTGCATTAACGCTCTTTCTATTCGTTCCATAGTATCTTGTGTTAAAAAAGGTTTAGGTACTTTATATTGTTCCTCAAACATTCTATGTATTTCCTCGTATTGCTCCGGTATTGAAGCAAACGGATTCCATTTCACCATACCTCTTCCACGTACTACAGGAAAGCTGTTATATCCCATGATGTAATACCTCACTTTTGTTTTTTTAACGCCACTACAAACAAACATGTGTTCTTTTTTAAGGTTTGAAAAGGGACCATTTTGTTAACATGAATATTCAAAAATAATTTTTTCAAGTTAGAATATTCAAAAACTTATTTATGCAAACAAGCATGTCATGATAACATTTAACAAAAGGGGGTAGAAGTAGATGAGTGTTGACATTATTTCTAAAGAAGAAATCACAAAATTATTAAACGAATGGTATCAAGCTATGATTTCACAACGTGTATTACAGTCTCAGAAAATAAAAGAAGATATTGCAAATAAAATCAATAATATTAAGGAAGACCAAACAATATTAGTCTACTACGCTTTATTGAATGCACGGTATAAACTGCTAATTCGGGATATGGATAGTACAAAAGATATTCTGGACAAAATCGAGCCTTTACCAGAGTCTACAGAAACATTTTTAGAGTACTATCATCATTTATTTAAAGCAATTTACGCTATTAATAAAGCAAACCATAGTGAAGCAAGAATGCAATTTGAAAAAGCTGAAACGTTTTTAGAGTACATGCATGATGAAATTGAAAAAGCTGAATTTAATTATTGGCTTGCAGTCCATTACTATCACGTATTAAAACCGATCCTAGCAGTTCAATTTGCTACAAAGGCGAATGAAGTATTTTCAATTAGTCCAGGGTATGAATTAAAAACTGCAGCATGCTTAAATACTTTAGGAATGGCACACATTCGACTAAATGAATTCGAAAGTGCAGAGGAATATTTACTTTCAGCACTAGGTACCTTCCAAAAATCTAATGATGAACTTCTTATTAAACGAGTTAAGCATAATTTAGGACTTTTATACGCAAGTCAAAACATGCCAGAGTTAGCAATTAAACACTTAGAGGATTCATTAGAAAATAACGCTAAAACTATGTTTCTTTTAGCAAGAGAACATTTTAAGTTAGGTTATAGTCATATCGCTAATGAATATATTGAGAATGGCTATAAGATTAGCGACTTATGTTATCGTCATCATTTCCGAATTTTAAAAGCAGTACATAACTATGTACCGCAAGAAGAATTAGAAAATGTGGTTATAGAAGGTATTTCGTATTTTGAAAAAGAAGAATTATATGATTGGGTAAAAGAATATGCTTCTCTTTTAGGTGAAAGATTCTATGGTTCAGAAAATCACAGAAAAGCAAGCAAGTATTTGCACATCGCTTTAGATGCAGACAAAAAGAGCATAGAAAGAAGGGCGCTAAAATGAAAAAAGCAATCTTATTAATGATGATGTTATCCGCTGTTTTTACTTTTGGTCTTACTAATGTAAAAGACATACCACAAAACGAAGCAATTGAAGTGTTTATGGATCATGGAGAACATATTTAAAACCTAAGGAAGAGGGCGCTTATAGTGTCCTCTTTTTAATATCTATTATTTATATGATGAGGTTGCAGGTACGTCTTTTGGTTATTGTTTGATAAACGTAAGATGTTTCTAAAAATGTGTATACAAAGGTGTAATTTTGTACTGTATATGTTCACGTACTATATAAAAAAGTATGAAAATCTATAAAAATAATTATTTCAATAAAATTTGTTTTAGATATTAAAAAGTGCCAAAACCCTTGTGGTATAAGGGGTTTGGCACTTTTGTGTTTTTTATATTTTATCAAATAAACAATTCTAAAACTGTTCATTCTTCTCCCAAGATTCAACGATATAATGTGCGATCGTCGGATTGAAGCCTTTACCAACTAAAAACATAATCGCAGCAACTTCTGTTAATGCGTGTTCATGTGATGTATGTTTTGCTTCATTTAAACCGTAATCTACCCATGGTTTTACGAAATCTAGTACGGGTTTCTTGAAAGGTAAAAACTGTGTACCGACAACTTGTTGAATTTGTTGTTGTGTTGGTTCAGTAATTGGTCCAGGTGGTAAGATTTGTGGTTGTGTAATGTCTAGTGTTGGTCCAGGTGGTAAGATTTGTGGTTGAGTTGGATCTATTGTTGGTGGTTTAGGTGGTGAGACACGTGCGTCGTAGTTTGGTTGATACATTTGTTGTTGGTATTGCGGTTGTTGTGGTTGAGTTGTGTATGGGTTTTGTGGTGCTGCATATGGATTTTGTTGATATTGTTGTTCTTGGTTTTGTGGTATTACATATGGATTTTGAGGATATCGCTGTTCTTGATTTTGTGGTGCTGCATATGGATTTTGAGGATATTCATAATTTGGACGTGTGTCATATGGATTTTGTTGAAATTCAGTTTCTTGGTTTTGCGTTGTTGCATATGGGTTTTCGTCATATTGTGGTTCTTGCTGTTGTAACTCTTGTTCTTCGTATTGTTCTGTGTATCTCTGTTCTTGTTGTTGAGGATACAATGGTTGCCTTGGATAAGGCGGTTGATTATTATAGAACATGTTTATTCCTCCTTCATGATGATGCCTACCACCTAGTGTATGGGCGGACAAGAAAATATGTGATGAAAAAATGCGGGCGTGTTACAATAAGTAACTGGGTGAAGATAAAATGACAAAACAAGAAAAAATTCAAAAAACAATTACTTTTGTAAAACATATTTTAGAAAAAGATGCGAGTGGGCATGATTGGTATCATATTGAACGTGTACATAAAATGGCGATTTCTTTATCTGAGCAAGAAGGTGGAAATCGTTTTATAATTGAAATGGCAGCATTACTTCACGATGTGGCAGATGAAAAGCTAAATGAAAGTGAAGAAGCAGGAATGAAAAAAGTTTCTGATTGGTTAGAAGAGCTACGGGTTGAAGAAGAGGAAAGTAAACATATTCTTCATATCATCGCCAATATGTCTTATAAAGGTGGCCATGGCGGCACAGTAGAGTCACTTGAAGGGAAAATTGTTCAAGATGCGGATCGTTTAGATGCTCTTGGTGCAATAGGAATTGCTCGTACATTTGCATATGGTGGGGCGAAAGGGAGATTAATGTATGACCCAACTATTCCGCCGCGTGAAGAAATGACGAAAGAAGAATATAGAAAAAATAATGATCCATCTTTAAATCATTTTTATGAAAAACTTTTGAAATTAAAAGATTTAATGAATACGAATGCAGCAAAACAAGAGGCTGAAATTCGTCATCGTTATATGGAACAGTTTATTGAACAATTTATGAAAGAGTGGAATGCACAAATATGAAAATGTTAACTGTGGAGAACTTATCAAAATCATATGGGGAAAAGCCGTTATTTGATGGATTATCATGTAGTATTACAGAAGGACAACGTGTCGGAATTATCGGTGTAAACGGAACTGGTAAATCGACATTATTAAAAATTATTGCAGGATTAGAAACTCCTGATACAGGTGATATGACGCATTCACGTGGGTATACAATTAGTTATTTATCACAGCAACCAGAGTTTGATGAAAAACTAACAGTATTAGAGCAAGTGTTCCATGGTGATACACCTTTAATTCGTCTTCTTCGTGATTATGAAAAAGCACTATTAAATATTGAAAAAGATCCAAGTAATGAAAAAGTACAGGAACAATTATTTGCAGTGCAGCAACGTATGGATGCAATGAGTGCATGGGAAGCAAATGCAAGTGCGAAATCTCTTTTAACGAAATTAGGAATTACAGATTTCACTGCAATTGTTGGGAATTTATCTGGTGGACAGAAAAAACGTATCGCAATGGCACAATGTTTTATTGAAACACCTGATTTATTAATTTTAGACGAGCCTACGAACCATCTTGACCATGAGACAGTTGAATGGTTAGAAGAATATTTAGCAAGATATACAGGTGCGGTATTACTTGTAACCCATGATCGTTATTTCTTAGATCGTGTGACGAACCGTATTTTTGAATTAGATAATGGTAAATTATATAGCTACGAAGGAAACTATAGTACATTTTTAGAAGCGAAAGCACTTCGTGAAGAGCAAGAATTGGCACAAGAATCGAAACGCCAAAATTTATATCGTCGTGAACTTGCTTGGATTCGTCGTGGTGCAAAAGCCCGTTCTACGAAACAAAAGGCGCGTATTCAGCGTTTTGATGAGCTAAAGGAACTAGAAGGACCAGCTGCAAAACAGTCAGTTGATATTGCACTTAGCGGTAGCCGTCTTGGGAAAAAAGTACTTGAGTTAAAAGATGTAACGAAAAAATTTGGTGATAAAACGGTATTAAACAACTTTAATCATATTGTGAAACCAGGCGATCGCATCGGAATTATTGGAGCGAATGGAAGCGGGAAATCTTCGCTATTAAATATGCTTGCAGGTAAGTTATCTCCTGATAGTGGTGAAATTGAAGTTGGACAAACTGTAAAAGTTGCTTATTATACGCAAGAAAATGAAGAGATGAATTTAAATCAGCGTATGATTGAATACATTAAAGAGATTGCAGAAGTTATTCATACGACAGATGGAAAAGTAATTGGTGCATCTCAAATGTTAGAACGTTTCTTATTCCCGACGCATTCACATGGTACACCACTTGGTAAACTATCTGGTGGTGAAAGAAGACGTTTATATTTATTACGTATTTTAATGGGAGAACCAAACGTACTTTTACTTGATGAACCTACAAACGATCTAGATACACAAACATTAACAGTACTAGAAGATTATTTAGAAGATTTCCCAGGTGTCGTTTTAACTGTATCGCATGACCGTTACTTCTTAGATAAAGTAGTAGATGAACTGTTCATCTTTACTGGCGGAGGCGAAGTGCGTGAATTCCTAGGTAGTTATACAGATTATTTAGAAATGGAAAAAACGAGAGAACTTATGGAGAAAGCGGAAGTTCAAAAAGAGAAAAAAGTTGTAGAAGAAGCTCCAAAACAACAACGTAAACGTAAACTTTCATACAATGAACAGCGTGAATGGGAAACGATTGAAGATACAATTGCCGAACTTGAAGAGAAAATTGAGTCAATTGGAGAAGAACTTGCGAAAGTTGGATCTGACTTCACAAAGGCACAGGAATTATCTGAAGCACAGCAGAAAACAGAAGAAGAGCTAGAAAAACAGATGGAAAGATGGAGTGAACTATCAGACATCGTTGAAGGATTAAAATAAAAACAAGCTGCATATATTGAAAAGTAAAGAGAAAAACTTTACACTATTGGTAGAACCTATTTTAGGAGGGAAAAAATGAGAACATCTAATCCAATGTTGAAAAAAGAGGCATTCCGTAAAGAGGGAGCAAGCGCTTCTGCGATGACGATTGGCGGAACAGTAGGCAAAACGTTCATTATGCTTATCTTGCTACTTGCAACGTCTGTCTATTCATACATACAGATGATGCAGGGGACGATGAAGATGCCAGTATTAATTGGTGCTTTAATCGTTGCGGCAATCATCGCATTTGCGTCTATGTTCTTCCCGCGCATTTCACCTTTTGGTGCACCAATCTATGCAGCGGTAGAAGGGGTTGTGTTAGGAAGTATTTCAGCAGTTTATACAATGAAATTTGGCGATTCTATCGTTTTAAATGCTGTATTACTAACAATCTCAATTCTATTTGCAATGTTAGTGTTATATGCAACACGCGTAGTAAAAGTAACGGATAAATTCCGTACAGGCGTTATGGCAGCAACACTTGGAATTATGGTTATGTATTTAGTCGTATTCCTACTAAATATGTTTGGTGTAACTGTTCCATACATTCACCAAGGTGGTACAATCGGTATTATTATTAGTGCAGTTGTTATTGTAGTTGCTGCATTAAACTTATTACTAGATTTCGATTTAATCGAAAATGGTGTACGTAGTCAAGCTCCGAAATATATGGAGTGGTATACTGCGATGGGACTAATGCTTACATTAGTATGGTTATACTTAGAAATTCTTCGTTTCGTTTCTTACTTTACGAAAAATGACTAATAAAAAAATCCTGCATGAAAAATGCAGGATTTTTTTATTTTCAAAGATATATTGAATGTATGGTATAATATGGATGATAGCAACTTGAAGTGAAGGAGATGGAATATGATGAAAGAGAAGAAGGGGATTATGAAAAAATTATTTTCTAAAAGTTTTTTCATAGAACTAGATGAAGCTTTAACGTATCCATCATCAAAAGTTATTACTTCAGCGATTGAAGGATATGCAACTGAATGCAATGAAAGACTAAAATTTGAGAGTAAAGTTAAACCGATTACTTTCTACTTAGAAAATGTAATGTACCGTGCTGAAATAAAGATGGCTCGCGGAGGATATTACATATCTTGTACTGAAGTGTAATAAATTTTGAAACTATACATGTTTGAACTATGTATGGTTTCTTTTTTTGTTTTGTAAGGTCCAAAATAATACTTTCTACTTACGGATATATCATTTTGTGCTTTTTACCATTCAAACATTTCTCCTTACAATGAAGAAAAACATGTGAGGTGGTATAACTTATGATGAATCGAGTTGTATTAATCGGTAGATTGACAAAGGAGCCAGAATTATACTACACAAAACAAGGCGTCGCTTATGCACGAATATGTGTTGCGGTGAATAGAGGATTTCGAAATAGTTTAGGTGAACAACAAGTCGATTTTATTAATTGTGTCGTTTGGCGCAAATCGGCTGAGAATGTAGCTGAATATTGTAAGAAGGGGTCGCTCGTTGGGATTACAGGGCGTATTCAGACTAGTAATTACGATGATGAACAAGGCAAGAGAATATATAGAACTGAAGTTGTGATTGAGAGTATTACCTTTTTGGAGAGAAGGCGGGAGGGGGCATCGTAATAAAAGGTGATTTTAAGTAATAGCTTCGGAAAAAATTGTGGAAAGTATTTTAATAAACTTAAAGAGGGGATACCGCCAGCTTTTTTGAAAAAACAAGTAAAGAGTATACAAAATTTTATAACGTTTTTTGGCTAATCCAGTAACAAACGAGAACCATAAAACCCATCACAGGATAGGAATGTATAAAAAGATGAATCGAGTGATAGAAAATAAAAAAAGGGATTCCTTCTGAGAGTAAGGAATCCTCCTTTTTGTTGCAACCGATAATAGGACGTTATGTTAATTAGAAATGTATACGATATTCATAAAATCCGAACTGTTCAATTTGTTAAAAAAAACTATAGTTGAAATTCTTTCTTTATAATTTCAGCTACTTCTGTAGCATTTAAATTCGTATTATTGATCCTTATATAATTTTTCTCTGTAATTTCTCCTTCTCTTGAATTTAATCTAAAATTTTCAAATGTGCTTAATAAATTTTGTTCAGATTGTTCAATCTTTCTTTTTGTTGGCTTATGTTCAAGTCGATGAGGTGTTTTATTTCGTTGAAGTCTTTCTTCTACATCAGCTTCTAATTCAACAAAATAAATATCAACCCCTTGGGAACGAAAAATATTACATATACTTTCAACATCATCCCAATCTTTCTTTTCATTAAACGCCCATACGTATGTAAAAATCATTCCATAATGTTCACTCTTTGAAAATGATTGAAATATTTCCTTTCGGAAAAGATGGGTTAATCGCCACATTTCCGAAGAGAATCCATACAATGGCTCCAATAAATCAATTGTCATATGGTTATGAAATAATTTTAAATCAGTCATCTTTGCTAGTTCTTGTCCAACTGTCATTTTCCCAACTGCTTGTGGCCCAAATATCAAAACAAACTTTTTCATCGAATTCCCTCCAAAAAATAATAAGACATTAATTATAAAATAAGAGATTCTGTAAATGTATCACAATCAAAATATTTTGTAGAATCTATATACTTTTCTGCCTTTTGTATTTATAAAAATAGTTGTCTTCCAATAACGAAAAATATGTAAATAAGCTATCCATATGGATAGCTTATTTACATATTTTTTTGTTTAGCGTGTTTTTTTCAAAAATAATGGCGATGCCTCAAGAAATGGATAAAAAATAAAAATCATCGGAAACGAAAGCTTTTAAAATCCCGTTCCTAATTTAAAATGTAAAAAGAATGAAATAGTATGGTAGCGGGAAGAAAGTAGTAAAATTAAGCATCCGAGTAGGAGTATAGAGTGATAACATGTTACAATACAGCTAAGAACATGCAATAAAGGAGAGTTTTTTACGTGAAGATTAAAGCAATTGAACCGACGCCAAGTCCAAATACAATGAAAGTTATTTTGAATGAAGTATTACCATCAGGAGCGCGTAATAATTATACAAATGAAAATAAAGAACAAGCACCAATGCAAGTGCAAGAAATTTTGAAAATTGAAGGCATTAAAGGTGTATATCATGTAGCCGACTTTTTAGCAGTGGAGCGAAATGCGAAGTATGACTGGAAAGTTTTATTACAACAAGTTCGTGCTGTTTTCGGCGAAGAAGTAGTGGAAGAAAGTGAAGAACAACAACTTGCTCATTTTGGAGAAGTGAAAGTGTTTGTTCAAATGTTCTTTACAATTCCAATGCAAGTAAAGTTAACAGATGGAACGACGGAAGAACGTGTTGGTTTACCTGATCGTTTTAAAGAATCAATTATGAAAGTGCAAATGTCTGCACCAAATGTTGTAAAAGAGCGTAAATGGGTGGAACAAAGTACACGTTACGGTAACTTTGAAGAAATCGGGAAAGAAGTAGTAGAAGAGATTGTTGCTGCTTATTCAGAAGAACGTGTAAATGAAACGGTTAAAGAATTATTAAATCAAGCAGGTGCTGTTGAAGTAACGATCCAAAAGCGTGAGCCATATAAAGTAACAGAAGAGATGATGAAAGATTCTGACTGGAAAAACCGTTTTGCAGCATTAGAACAAATGGATCCTACTGAAGAAGATATTCCAGTGTTGAAGATGGCGTTAGATGATGAAAAAGTTTCAATACGCCGTTTAGCAACAGCGTATTTAGGTATGGTAAAAGGTGATGAAGTATTACCGTTATTATATAAAGCTTTATTAGATCGCTCTGTAAGTGTTCGTCGTACTGCAGGAGATTGTTTATCAGATGTAGGTGATCCGGCAGCGATGTTCGTTATGATTAAATCTCTGAAAGATCCAAGTAAATTAGTACGCTGGCGTGCAGCTATGTTCTTATTTGAACTTGGAGATGAAAGTGCGATTCCAGCATTAAAAGCAGCGCAAGATGATCCAGAGTTTGAAGTAGCGATGCAAGCACGTCTAGCATTAGAACGTATTGAAGGCGGAGAAGAAGCAAAAGGTTCTGTATGGAAACAAATGACGGAGTCTCGTAAAGGGGAATAATATATGATTGTTTTCTATGATAGTTGGTGTCCGATGTGTACGGCGGTTGCAGAACGTACGAAAAAATTAGATAAAAAGGGTAAGATGAAATTTGTTTCATTTCGAGATGAAGATGTAGTTGAGAAGTATGAGCTTTCTCAAGAACTACAAAGTAAGATGGAACAAAGATTGTATATTTTTAAAAATAATAAGTGGTATGACGGCATTCATAGCATACATGTATTAGCAAAGGCCGTTCCATCTTATTGGTTTGCCGTTCCTTTTATAAAGTTATCTATCGTACTTTGTTTTGGAAGTAAAGTATACGATTATATCGCTAACAATAGAAAACTTGTTCCAGTGGGGCATTGCCGCGGTGGGGTTTGTGAAATCCCTACAAAAAAATGAAATCATCGTTATCTTTCTTTTGCACCTATTAATAGAGCGTGATATGATGAATTTGGAATGAAAGTTGAAGGAGAGATTACAAGATGTCAAATGCTTATGAAGAATACATGCGCCAAATGGTAATCCCAATGCGCCAAGAGTTAGTGCGTTCTGGGTTTGAAGAGTTAACTACAGAAGAAGCTGTAACAGAATTTATGGAAAATACATCAGGTACAACTTTAGTAGTTGTAAACTCTGTTTGTGGTTGTGCAGCTGGTTTAGCACGTCCATCAGCAGGTCAAGCGGTTGTTCGTGCTGAAAAACAACCTGATCATCTTGTAACTGTATTCGCAGGTCAAGATAAAGATGCTACTGCAAAAATGCGTGAATACTTCGGAGAAATTCCTCCATCTTCACCATCTATGGCATTATTAAAAGGAAAAGAAGTTGTTCACTTCATTCACCGTCATGAAATTGAAGGTGCAACTATGGACGAAATTATTACGAACTTAGAACAAGCTTTCGAAAAGAATTGCTAAAGAAGGGGGAGAGTAAATCTCCCTCTTTTCTTTATATAGAGGTGAAACAATGATCGTAACAACAGCAGGAAGAACGAATAAAGAAATGACAGATTATGCAAAGCAGGTAGCCGCAGAATTAAATCGTTCATTCGTTAAACGTAATGACATACCAGTACATAAGCTGCATGAGCAGTATGAACAAGATGTGCTTGTCGTAGGGAAGAACCGATTAGCTATTTATCCGAAAGGTACGGAAGAATCGTTTTTCTTTCATCCGAACTCAGCGATGTTTCGTGTGAAAAGGTTAATGCGTGGAGAACACGATCCGTTTGTACAAGCCACGCAATTAGAGAGAGGAATGACAGTGTTAGATTGTACGCTCGGGATGGCATCAGATAGTATTGTAGCTAGTTATGTTGTTGGTGAAAGCGGAAAAGTAACAGGACTTGAAGGCAATGAGTATATGGCTTATATTATGGAAAATGGTTTGAAAACATGGTCTTCATCCGTTTCTGAAATTGATGAAGCAATGCAAAGAATTCAAGTAAAGCAAACGGAGCATTTTTCATTTTTAGCGCAATGTGAAGACAATAGTTACGATGTCGTTTACCTTGATCCGATGTTTGAAGAAACTGTCATAGAATCCGACGGAATTAAAGGATTAAAACACTTCGCTTTGTATCATGATATTACTGATGAAACAATTGCGGAGGCAAAACGAGTGGCGAGAAAACGTGTCGTTTTAAAAGATCATTTTCGTAGTTCTAGATTTGAAAAACACAATTTTTATGTATACAAAAGAAAAAGTGCTAAGTTTCACTTTGGTGTAATTGACCCTTGCTAATTGTTTGAAAAGATGTATAATAAGCAATAATTAATTAAATATACTGTCTGTGATGAAGAGAGTAGTCTTTTTTAGAAGGAAAGCGAGCTAGGGATGGTGTGAGCCTAGTACGGAAGAAAAAGATGAAGCGCACTTCGGAGATGCTTCTTGAACGAATAGTAGAGAAAGCCGAGGCCCCCTGTCCTCGTTATAAACGGGAAAGTGGTTCGTAACGAACAACAAGGGTGGTACCACGGGTTAAAACTCGTCTCTTTTTTAGAGACGAGTTTTTTGTGTTTTAAAAAATAAGGAGGTTGTATCATGGATTATAAAATGCAGTTTGTGGAAAGTTTATCTAATATTTTCACGAATGAATTAACGCAAAAACAAATTTTAGATTTAATTGAAACACCGAAACAAGATGAATTTGGAGATGCAGCGTTCCCATGCTTTTCATTAGCGAAGCAATATAAAAAAGCACCAGCTCTTATCGCAAAGGAAGTTGCTGAGAAATTCAATGATCCGTTTTTTACGAAAGTAGAAGCCGTTGGTCCTTATGTAAATGTATTTTTCAATCGTGAAACTGTAAGTGATGCAGTATTAAAAACAGTTTTAGCGGAGAAAGAAGAGTTCGGTCAAAACCACTTTGGCTGTGAAAAAACAGTAGTAATTGATTATTCCTCTCCTAATATCGCGAAACCTTTTTCGATGGGGCATTTACGTTCTACAATGATAGGAAATTCGCTGAAACATATCGCTGAAAAATGTGGCTATGAAGTTGTAGGGATTAATTATATAGGAGATTGGGGAACACAGTTTGGAAAGTTAATTACGGCTTATAAAAAATGGGGAAATGAAGCAGTAGTTAAAGAAGATCCAATACGTGAGCTATTTAAGTTATATGTCCAATTCCATGAAGAGGTAAAAGACGACGAAGAACTAGAAGAAGAAGGACGTGCTTGGTTTAAGAAATTAGAAGAAGGTGATGAAGAAGCGGTAGAGCTTTGGAATTGGTTCCGTCATGAGTCCCTTAAAGAATTTTCTCGCATTTATGAACTTCTCGGCGTAGAATTTACTAATTTTCAGGGAGAAGCATTTTATAATAATTTAATGGAAGATTTTATTGGGATTTTAGAAGAACATGAGTTGCTTGAAGAATCAGAAGGTGCATTAGTCGTTAATTTAGAAGAAGAAGGAATGCCGCCTTGTTTAATTAGAAAATCAGATGGTGCGACGATTTATGCAACGCGTGACTTAACGGCAGCTTTATATCGTCAAAACACTTATGGGTTTGATAAAGCGCTATATGTTGTTGGTCCAGAACAAAGCTTACATTTCAATCAATTTTTCACCGTATTAAAAAAACTTGGCTATACTTGGGTTGATGGTATGGAACACGTACCGTTTGGCTTCATTTTAAAAGATGGTAAGAAAATGTCGACACGTAAAGGAAGAGTTATTTTACTTGAAGAAGTACTCGAAGAAGCAATCGAACTTGCAAAACAGAATATTGAAGAGAAAAATCCAAACTTAAAACAAAAAGAAGTAGTAGCAAAGCAAGTCGGTGTTGGTGCAGTCATCTTCCACGATTTAAAAAATGAGCGTATGCATAATATCGAATTCTCATTAGAAAATATGCTGAAATTTGAAGGAGAAACAGGACCTTACGTACAGTACACACATGCACGTGCTTGCTCTATTTTAAGAAAAGAAAGTGTAGAATTTGAAACATGTACGTTTGCTTTAAAAGATGATTATAGCTGGAGTGTCGTAAAATTACTTAATAAATTCCCTCAAGTAATTGAAGCAGCTTTCAATAAAAATGAGCCATCTATTATTTCGAAATATATATTAGATGTAGCACAATCATTCAATAAATATTACGGTAATGTTCGTATATTAGAAGAGAGCGAAGAAAAAGACAGCAGACTCGCATTGGTTTATGCTGTGACGGTTGTATTAAAAGAAGGATTACGTTTACTTGGGGTGGAGGCACCTGAGGAGATGTAACATAGTAGTAAACTGACAAACTGGGTCTAGTATAAACCTGGTTTGTTTTTTTTATTGGATATATATTTTTTTTGCAAAATCAATTAAAATCTTTTTAGAGAGGGTGATTCATATTGATTCGAACTTTTATTTTACAAATTCCTTGTCATAGAAGATTAGATAGGAGTTTTTTTAAACTACAAAAGTACATACCTTTATGTGCGCGTTGTACAGGCATGCTTATTGGTATTTTAATGTTTCCAATTTATTTTTATATGACACCTTCATTTCTTTTGGCAATCATACTATCATTTTTCGCTCAAATTCCGTTACTTATCGATGGGTTCACCCAAAAGTGGAAATGGAGAAGTAGCTCAAATTTGCTAAGAATAACTACTGGTGTATTAAGCGGTAATGGTATGGGATTATTCATTTCCTCTAGTGTTATATGGATATTATCTTAAGATATATAGTAATGGAGGTATTTACATAGATGTTCTGGATTTACTTAATTCTAATTTTTATTTCAGGTGGAAGTGGAATTGGTTTTATGATTCAAAATAAGTATACAGAAGCAATAATAGCTTTTGTTATTTGTATACTATTGTTTGGGCTACTGTATTATTATCTTAAGAGAAACAAAAGAAAGAGAAAAGCAGATTGTGACGATTTAGACTGTACGGATTGTTTTGATTGTGATTGTACTTGTTAAATTTTTATTCCAAATAAAAAGCTAGTGTATTATTAAAAATACACTAGTTTTTTTGCTTTGAAATTTTAAGAAAAGTGTAGGAATACGGCTATTATATAGAGAACTTTAGTTTTGTATATAAAAGGAGGCGGGAAAATAATCTGTTTTGAACCACATTGGATTTCTAATATGGCTTCTTATTTACTAGATGGGGAGAAACAATCGGAATTTATTCAGCTAGGTGTTTTGCAGAAATTATTTGAAAGTGATACGCAAAGAAATGGTAAAGATGGCAATATAGGCATGAAAATACCGATATATTTAAGTGAATTAGGTGTGAAAAATATTGAATGTAGAGTAAGCGATAAAGTGAACTTTTTAGATTCAAATATGCATCACAATGATAAAAACGATTTGTATCAATCATTAAAAGAAGAGGGAATTGCAGGTGATCCGGGTGATAAGCAACAATTTGTAGAACGTTTAATAGCCAGAGGATTAACATATGATAATGCGCTAGCTCAATATGAAGCTGAACTACGATTTTTTAAAATATTTCATGTGTATTCTTCTTTTGTATACGCTCCCAATATGAAAATTACATTTGGTGACATAGTTTGTTAAAAGGTATGATGTATAAGGCTTGTCGTTTAATGTCGATAAGTCGATATTCGACATATAATCGCTGATATATGTTAAGAATCGGTCGATATAATTTGAAAATCGCCGATAAAATGAAAGAATCGCTGATATATTTGAATTATCGCCGATATAATTTTATGTACTAATTTCAGCTTCTACAAGATTAAAACCGCATGTTACGTTATTCCATATAATTAAACAAAATACGGAGAAAAACAATCATTTTTACTATATTTTGTTATAAATTTGAATAATATTAATTAATAACATCTATTATAAGAGATTTTAGTTGAATACATACTATATGGTGTGTAAAATCTAAGCAAGTAGCAGTTTAAATATAAATTCGAGGTGAATGCATGCTAGATTTTAAGCAGTTAGAAACTTGTTTAAAAGACAAGAGATTTGTAGATGGATTACAGGAAATAAATAATGAAATTGCATATATAAAAGAAACGAATACTTTATCCTCTGTGAAGAATTGGCTTGCCAATATTCCTTCGCATAAGGAGTTCGATATATTAATTCGCCTTACTGATGAAGGGCTTATGCACCAATACAGTTCATTCCTCATTCGTTACGCTTATAAAAAATTCCCAAATATGAGAACGCTCTCTTTATATTGTGATGAGTTAATTGATGAGCGGAAAATTCTTGAAGCGGAGCAGTTGTTAAAATCTTCTTTAGAAGAGTTAAGTAAAGAAGAAATAGATGCAGATTTTTTAGCGAAAACATATTTTACGTTAGTACGATGTCTTTTAGAAATGAAACGAAACGAAGAAGCGTTAATGTATATGCAAAAAGCAGAGGAGTACAGTGCACGCGCAGTGTTTGATAAATGGGGCTACGTTTATATGCATACAGGTGAATGGGAGAAAGCGGAAAAACAATTTATTGCTGGCATGCAGCATGAAGATTGTGAAGAGTTATCTACCTATTTATTATCACAATTGTATGCGAATAAAGGAGAACAAAAACGCGCGATACAGTTAATCGATGATGCGATTGTAAAATTCCCACAAGTACCATATTTTCATTTTGAGAAGATAAAGTATTTATTAGATTTAGAGCAATATGAAGAGATGTTAGCGGTAATAGATAACATAAATACTCAGCTGCCATATCATGCCTATAATACTTACTTTGTACATTTACGTGCAGAAGCGCTGTACAAAATGAATAAATTTGCAGATTTACAAAAACTATTAAAAGAAGAAAAGAGTTTAAAAGAATCTTTATATCATAATTTAGAAAAAAATCCGGATGGAAAAAAGGTTCACTTGCCGATAGTTCCTATTGTACAAAAGGATAATTATTGTGTTCCGACAAGCTTAGAGATGATGTTGCGTATATGGGGAGAGAAACGTACACAAGATGAAATAGCAGAGTTTATTTTTGATATGACAGGTTCGAAGTTTTCAGATACTGTTTCTTATTTAGAAGAATTAGGTTATGAATATCGTTATTTTAAAGGGAATGAAGAGAATTATAAGAGACTGATTGACGAAGGAATTCCTGTTTTATTAAGTATAGATATTGAGCATGCTTCACACGTACAAGTTCTATCTGGATATGATGATACATTGCAAGCTTTCTATGTTCAAGATCCAAACTTTATAGAACCAGTTCTTGTGGAATATAGTAAATTACAAGAAAAATATCGTTATACAGGCTGTTTAGCAATCACGTTTGTTCCGAAAGAAAAGAAGGAGCAACTAGCGTTTCTAAGTGAAGAAGAAAATCGTTACTTTAAATCTATTTTTTCTCTTACGGATCATTTAGATGAACATGACAAAGAGGGAATTAGTAACTTAGTACAATTTTTAAAAGAAACGAGTGATAATCCAAATACGTGGTTATATACGATAAAGCACTTAGATGTTGAAGTAGATAAAGAATTTATTTTATATTGTATTGATAAGTTAATGGAAAAGTTTCCGAACTCGGACTTTGTTAAATTGCATGGTGCACAGTGTTTTATTCGTCTTCAAGAAGTAGAGAAAGCGGAGCAAATGCTGACAAGCGTTGAGAAGAAAAATAATCGTGCTTTATATCATTTAATAAACGGAAGATATGCGTTTGAACAGGAAAGTTATCTAGAAGCGATTTCAAGCTTTCGTTCATCGTTACAATTAGACGCAGATCAGCCTATTGCTTGGAGTTTTCTCGCTTTATCCTATATGTATATTGATCAATCTGAAAAAGCATTGCAATACTCTCAAGTTGCGTTAGAGCGTAGTCCTGAAAGGTTCACTTTAACAAATCACGGTTTAATATTAATAGATTTAGAAAGATATGAAGAAGCATATGAAATCTTTAATGACTTGTTAAAAGAGTATAAATATGAAGCGCATGTATGGTATGAACGAGCGAGATGTGCACATCAACTAGGGAAATTATATTTAGCAATAAAAGGGCTTAAAGTAGCGATTCATTTGGATAGTAATGCACCTTACATTTATACGAAACTTTCGGAAATATACGAATCTGATTTGAAGGATGAGGAAAGTGCGAAAGAAATTTTATTAAACGGTATTGAGAATTGTGATGATAAAGCACCTCTTTACGTAAAATTAGGTGACTATCATTTTCAAAATGATAGCTTGGAAGAAGCAGAAGTATTGTATAAGCGTGCTTTAGAAGAAAATGATGAGGATGTTTATTCTCACTTCGGACTTACACAAGTTTATATGGCAAGAGAACAATATAAGGAAGCAAAAGAATATATTCTTGGTCTTGAGAAGCAAATTGAAAAGAGCCAAGATTTCCTCATGAATGCAGGAATGGTTTTATGGGATGCTGAAATTGAACTTGGTGGAAATGAAGAAGGATTTAAAGTAGCGCTATCTAAGTTAGAAAATGGTATAAAGAAAAGTGATTATAATGTAGCAAGTGCGTTAGATGAATATGTGAATCGAATTAAAGGAACGGAATTTGTACAACGAGGTATAGCATTTTTAAGAACGTTACACAAAGAAAGAAATGAAGTAAGTGAGTACGGTTGTTATGCAGGTATTTTGTATGAATCTATTGGACAGTACGGCCAAGCGATGAAAAGATATAATAAGGCGATAGAACAAATGGAAACGGCATTACCGTATTACCGAATTGGCGAAACACTTATGGCATTAGGGCAATTGACGGAAGCAAAGCAGGCGTATGAAACATGTTTAGAGCTTGATGGGAATTTCGTAGGTGTACATTTACAGCTTGCGGAAATATACGAAAAAGAAGAAAACCGTTCTAAAGAACAAAGTCATATGGTTCAGGCGATGAAAGAAGAGCCGTTGCATATTAATATGGAATATTTGGCACAGCTTTCAGTAGAAATGAACCTTCAGGAAGAATTGCTGATTGAACTAGAACAATTAGCGGACGAAGTACCTGAAATATGGCGTTTAGATGCGATTGCATATGTGTACGGAGCGATGAATGAAACAGATAAAGAACAAGCACAGATTGAATACGCGCTACAATTAGATGGTGAGCATATAGAAGTACTATATCATTATGCAAAAGTATTAGTGAAAAAAAGAAATGTAAAAGCAATTGAAGTTGCAATGAAAGTAATACAAAAAGATTTTGATAATGAACGTATATTTGATGTTTATGTAAAAGCAGTAGAGCAACATAAAAAATTGTCTAACATACGAGATTTTCTTCATACGTTAAAGGTGAAAAAAGCAGAAAGAAGTACAGCATTCATGTATGCTGCAGCTGCGGTTACGGAAATATGGATTGAACGCCAGCTGCATGAACAGCCGAAACGATCTATCATTACGAGAGCTTTTTATCGTATGAAAAATCGTGCGAAAGAAATTTCAATGGTTACTATGATAATTGATTTATATGAAATCTCTTTAAAGTTAAATCCGAAAAATAGTATGGCAGCACAGCGATTTGCGCTATTTTATGAGAATGTCGAGATGAATAAAGAAGCAATAGAGATTCTACACACGTCACTAGAAAATAAATGGGATTATGACGTAGCGAAGCAACTTGTAAATCTTTTCGTTGAGTGCGAGGAAGAAGATATGTTAAGAGATGCTTTGGAATTAACGAAACAAATGGTTCGAGAACTACCAGATGATTATGATACTCTTCTTCTGCAAGCACAAGTATTCTTTAAAGCAGGGGAAGAAAGAAAAGCAGAAAAGATTATCTTACAATTAACAGAGCAAACACCGTTTGTAAGTAGAGCATTTCTTGCTTTAGGAGAAATATATCAAAGTCAAGAAAGGTTTGAAGAGGCAATTCAAGTATTAGAAAATGCTTCTGTACATCATCCAAATGAAACAGCAATTCTTCTTTCTTTAGCATCTTCATATCATGGTGTCGGTCAAACGATAAAGGCAGAAAAAATAACAAATGAAGTATTAATAATTGACGCGAGTGATTTGTTAGCAAGATATGATCGTGCTTGTTATTTAGCGCAGTTAAATAGAAATGAAGAGGCGAAGGAAGAGCTTGAATTTGTCCTTCGTGAGGATGAATCGGGATTCTTTGCTGAACTTATTGAGGATGATGAAAATTTAGCAGCATTGCGAGAATTTGAAAAGTAATTGTATAAGAATAGGGAAAAAAGATAAGGATATATTTTGAATTAGTTGACAATTAGTTGCTAAATGGCATAAAATAACTTTTAACAAAGTATACAAATCTGAAGACGAGAAAGAGTAAAATAGTGAGCTGCTCTCCAGAGAGCCGGTATATTGCTGAAAGCCGGTGTGCAGACGTTATTTGAAAATCATCTCCGAGGAGCCGAGGCTGAAAGTAAGTAAGCCCGGACGGATGTCTACCGTTACAAAGAACACGTATGACAGTACGTTGCTAAGTGCTATTAGTGAAAAAGCTAATAGAATTAGGGTGGTATCGCGGGTAAACCCGTCCCTACTTTATAGGGACGGGTTTTTTGTGTGCTTTAAAATATTCAAAGGAGTGATTGTATATGGAAAAAGTAGATGTAAAAGAATCAGCTGTAGGAAGAGAAATGCGAATTCGCAAACAGTGGAACGAACAAAATATTTTCGAACAATCAATTCAGAATCGAGAAGGCGCACAGTCTTTCGTATTTTATGAAGGACCACCAACGGCGAACGGACTACCGCATGTAGGTCATGCACTTGGACGAACAATTAAAGACTTAGTAGCAAGATATAAAACGATGGCTGGTTATAAAGTGTTAAGAAAAGCGGGATGGGATACACATGGTTTACCTGTAGAATTAGGCGTTGAGAAGCAACTTGGTATTTCTGGTAAACATGAGATCGAAGAATATGGCATTGAACCATTTATTCAAAAGTGTAAAGAGAGTGTTTTCACATATGAGAAGCAGTGGCGTGAATTCACTGAAAGTATTGGTTATTGGGTAGATATGGATGATCCATATGTAACTTTAAAGAATCCATATATCGAAAGTGTATGGCATATTTTGGGGACAATCCATGAAAAAGGATTGTTATATAAAGGACATAGAGTTTCACCATACTGCCCAAGCTGCCAAACCTCATTGAGCTCACATGAGGTTGCACAAGGGTATAAAACAGTAAAAGATTTAAGTGCAACTGTGAAGTTTAAAGTGAAAGATAGTGAAAATGAGTATTTCTTAGGTTGGACCACAACACCTTGGACACTTCCAGCAAACGTTGCGCTTGCTGTCCATCCAAATATGGAATACGTTAAAGCAAAACAAGAAAGTCATGTATACATTGTTGCGAAAGAACGTGTACAAGAAGTATTAAAAGAGAACTATGAAGTATTATCTGTTCATAAAGGCGAAGAATTATTAAACACATCTTATACAGCGCCATTTCCGATGAAAGAAGTTACAAATGGTTACCGCGTTATTGCAGCAGATTTTGTAACGGGAGATAGTGGTACAGGACTTGTTCATATTGCTCCAGCATATGGAGAGGACGATTATAGAGTCGTTCAAAGTGAAGGATTGTCATTCTTGCACGTTGTAGATGAAAAAGGTGAGTATACAGAAGCGGTACCATTTTTGAAAGGGAGATTTGTAAAAGATTGTGACGTGGATATCGTTCGTTATTTAGCGAAGGAAGGTTTACTGTATCATAAAGAAAAATATGAACATAGCTATCCGCATTGCTGGCGTTGTGATTCACCACTACTTTATTATGCAGGAGAAAGTTGGTTAATCCGAACAACTGCAATTAAAGATACATTTTTACAAAATAATGATTCTGTTACTTGGTATCCGGATCATATGAAACATGGACGTTTTGGTAAGTTTTTAGAAAATATGGTGGACTGGAATATTAGCCGAAATAGATATTGGGGAACACCATTAAACGTGTGGGAATGTGAAAGTTGTAATCATCAGTTCGCACCGAAGAGCATTGCCGAATTAAGAAAGCATAGTACGAAAGAAACACCGGAAGATTTGGAATTGCATAAGCCGTATGTAGATGAAGTGCAAGTCTGCTGCGAGAAATGCGGAGGAACAATGAATCGTACACCAGAAGTAATTGATGTTTGGTTTGATAGTGGTTCTATGCCATTTGCACAATATCATTACCCATTTGAAAATAAAGAGTTATTTGAAGAGCAGTTTCCAGCGGATGTTATTGCAGAAGGAATTGATCAAACACGCGGCTGGTTTTATAGTTTATTAGCAGTATCAGCACTATATACAGGAAAAGTACCGTATAAACGAGTGTTATCACTAGGGCATGTTTTAGATGAAGAAGGGCAGAAAATGTCTAAAAGCAAAGGAAATGCACTAGACCCAGTTGATTTAGTAGATAAATTTGGTGCAGATGCGCTAAGATGGGCTTTACTTGTTGATAGTGCCCCGTGGAATGCGAAGCGTTTTTCTGAAAGAACAGTACTGGAAGCGAAATCTAAATTTGTAGATACATTAGTCAATGTGTATAGCTTCTACGTTTTATATGCAAATTTAGATGAGTATAATCCGAAAGAAACGTATGATGTAAAGCTTACGAAATTAGACGAATGGGTATTATCAAGATTGCATAGTACAACGAAAAAAGTGAGAACGGCACTTGATGATTATCAATTTACGAATGCAGCTCGTGAAATTGCAGCACTTGTAGATGAAGTGAGTAACTGGTATGTAAGACGCTCACGTAATCGTTTCTGGGAATCTGGTATGAACGCTGAGAAAGCAGCTGCGTATGAGACACTTCATGAAGTACTTGTAACAATTAGTAAATTAATTGCACCATTTACACCATTTGTCGCGGAAGACATTCATCTGAATTTAGAAGGAAGCAGCGTTCATTTAGCCGATTATCCAGTTGTAAA
The DNA here is from genome assembly GCF_041360755.1 of Bacillus sp. RCC_6_1. Classification (NCBI taxonomy): domain Bacteria; kingdom Bacillati; phylum Bacillota; class Bacilli; order Caryophanales; family Bacillaceae; genus Bacillus; species Bacillus sp. RCC_6_1. The sequence continues at coordinate 300,646 of NZ_JBFUPV010000001.1, read as the reverse complement.
TGAATCACTACTTCAGCCGAAATTAGAAGCGGAAATGGATGCTGTTTTACAAGTTGTTGAACTTGGAAGAAGTAACCGTAATCAGCATTCTTTAAAAGTAAAACAGCCGCTAGCAGAACTTGTATTACTTGAGCATAACGAGAATGATATGGATTGGGAATCTTATCGTGATATCGTTATGGATGAGTTAAATGTAAAAGCGTTCCATGTTGAACTCGATGAAACAAAATACACATCATATCAATTGAAGCTTAATTTTAAAACAGCGGGGCCGAAGTTCGGTAAAAATGTGAATGCAGTGAATGGTTGGCTAAAACAATTATCACAAGAAGAAGTGCAAAACTTTGTATCAACAGGAAGAGCAGTTTACGAAGCAACACCAGGAGAAGAAGTAGTTGTAACTGCTGAAGATGTGCTAGTTGAGAAAGTTGCAAAATCAGGATTCTCTAATACGACTAACGGACAATATACAGTTATGTTAGATACGAATGTAACGGAAGAATTGTTGCAAGAAGGAGTAGCGCGTGAATTCATTCGTGCGGTTCAAGAATATCGTAAACAGTTGAATTTACCAGTTAATTTACGAGTCGATGTTATTCTTGATACAGAAGTAGAGCTACAGCGAACGTTAACGAACCATAAAGATTTATTGGAAGAAAACTTACTCGTTAAACAATTTACATTTGGTCACTTAACGAACGAAGACGATGAACTTTCTTTAGGTGAAACGAAAGTTCGAATTAAATTAAGCGCGGCTCATTAAAGGAAAAGGAAGTTGGAATGATTCCAACTTCCTTTTTGTATGATGGAAATTTATCCGGCTAATTTCCTCATAATCCATTCGATAGGACCTCTAGAAAATTTTTTTCTCCATAACACACTAATTAAAATGCTGAAAATGAAAAATGCAGTAGCAAATAATAAAACGAATAGTAGTGATTGATTTTCCATTCTATTTAATAGAATTAATGTCCCAATACCGATAAATACATGACTGACATAATGAGTTAATGTTAATTGTCCTGTTTGCACAATGGAAGTGACAAACCAATTATTTCTATATTTTTCAGCGATATAGAGGCAAATGATTAATATAGCAATAGAGGATCCTGTAGCAGATAAAATATATAATACATTTGGTAAGATGGGTCCTGTATTAAATAAAAATGTGGCGGTCTCTCTGCCGATGTATGGAATAAAAAAGTGTGTAAGTCCTTTTGATAAAAGTTCTGTCAATATTGTGATTGTAATACCGAGTAAGAGTAATCTTTTTTTTATTTTTTTATTATGAAGATCTAACCTGCCAATTAACATACCGATTAAGAAGAACGAGAACCAAGGGAAAATAGGGTGATAGCCATTAAAGAATAAGTTGCGAAGAAAACCCTTTATTGTCCAGAAGTCTACATAATTTATAAATGGAGTTGGACCTACCCAACCCTCGAAAGTATTGAAAGTAAGCTGAAGAGATTGTGCGAACAATAAAATAATGATAGAAAGAAAAAGTAATAGTTTTTTGCGTACTGTCATGAGTAATGCAGCAACGAAAAGGTAAACACCATAGTAGTGTAATATATCCCCAGTCCACTCCATTACATATAGTAGTAATCCTAAAATAAATAAGAAAAGTGATCGTTTCCATATGGTCTTTCGGCTATTAGAAATTTTTATTTGTTCATTGCTAGCAACGGCTGACCTAGTCATTAAAGTTATACCAATGCCAGCAAGTATAACAAACAAAGCAGAGGCTCTACCTTCAAATAGTGACATGAAGGTTATTAAAAAAGGGGGACCATTTCCTTCTGCACCTGTTATCACCATGAAATTAACAAGTAGCATACCAAACATCGCCCAAGCTCTAGCAAAATCTAAGCCGATAATGCGTTTTTTTGTATTCACTTCAACCCCTTCTTTCAAAAATGTTATTTACAGCTTCAATCCAAATTTGTTTATAATCTATCTTTGCATCAATCATCATAAAATTTCCGATATTATCAAGCACTAATGCTAACATATGAGCTTTTGAAACTAGATTTTTATTTTCAATTAATTGAAGTTCATTTGCTTTTGTAAGGAGTACTTCAAATCCATGTAAGTATTCTGTTTGCACAGTTAGTAATCGATCTTTGTACATCTTGTTTCTTGAAGATAGTAATACATATTCTTGTAACACTCGGTTAAAATAAGGGTCGTTTCGCTGTTCATCAATTATTTTAAGGCCAATTGCAATACATTTTTCAATAAAATTTGATTTTGTAAACTCTTCTGTATGGAAATAAGAAGAGAACTGCATAGCTTTACATAATTCAGTAAAAATACATTCAATTAAAGCATCTTTAGACTTAAAGTAGTAATATATAGATGGTTTTGCGATACCAACCTCCTCACCAATCATCGTATAAGTTGTTTTAACAATACCGTACGTAGCAAAAAGGCGATAACTTGCTTCCATTATTGAAGAGAGTGTTTCTTCACTTTTACTCATATAGATCCTCCTAAAAAAAGGTTATTTAAATCGTATCATTTACAAGTGCTTTTTTCAACCTACCGTTAGGTAAAAAAATAGTCTATTTTTTTAAACAGTAATATGAAAAGCTTTAGGGATAAGGAATGGATTTAGAAATTTCTTTCTAAAGTATTGTGTTCACTTTACACATAAATATTGAGAAAATTTCACTTACCCTAAATGGAAAGGTAATAGAAGTGTTCATAGAGAATTACTCGTAGATTCAATTTTTATCCATCCGTTTTGCGGGGAATGATTGCCTAGTGGTAATGGGATAAGGTTGAGCTACTTTATTAGGGGGAGTGGTTCTATGTTTAATAAAAAAATGGTGGCAATGGCAATGACCGTGCCGTTAGTAATGGGGACGATTTCTACGGTTTCGGCATTGGAAAAACAACAGCAAGTAAAGTTAGAAGCTTATTCGCCACAGAAAAAAGCAACTGAATATTTAAAAGAAAATGCTGCGCAGTATGGATTGAAAACAGATCTTTCAGACTTGCAATATATTTCTACAACAGAAACATCAGTAGCTTCATATGTTAGGTTCCAACAAGTTGTTAATGGTGCACCTGTATTTTCAAAACAAATAACAGTTACGCTTAACGGAGAGGGAAAGGGAGTACTCGCTGTTTCTGATTATCAGCCTGTTACAGGTGTGAAGGAAGTAACGACAAAAATTAGTGAAAAAGATGCAATACAAAAATCAATGGCGTATGTTGGAGAAGCAAGTGAGCAAAATTTATGGGCTCCTACAGATAAAGAGTTCGGATATATTGTTGAAGAAGGAATTGCTCGTCCAGTATATAAAGTTGTAGTCCATTCTAATAATCCATTTGGTGCATGGGAAACATTTATTGATGCAGAAAATGGAAAGTTAATTAAAAAGGTTGATATAAACCGAAAAGCTGAAGGGTCAGGAAAAGTATTTTTACCTAACCCAGTCGTATCTAGCGGTAGTAAAGTAGGCTTAAAAGATAATAACGATGCAGATTCAACAGCTCTAACGAACCAACTGAAAACTGTTACGTTAAAAGGTTTAGATGGAACAGGATTTTTAATTGGAGAATATGTAACGATTTCTTCAAAAGCGAAAACAAAATCTACGAATTTACAATTTAACTATACACGCGCAAATGATAGCTTTGAAGATGTTATGTCGTACTATCATATCGACACATTGCAACGTTACATTCAAAGTCTAGGTTTTAAAAATATTAATAACCGTTCGATAAAAGTGAATGTTAATGGTACAACTGATGATAACTCATTCTATTCTCCATCAACAAAAGCTTTAACTTTCGGTACTGGCGGTGTTGATGATGCAGAAGATGCTGGTATTATCGCACATGAGTATGGGCATTCGATTCAAGATAACCAAGTTCCTGGCTTTGGTAGTTCAGCAGAAGGTGGAGCGATGGGAGAAGGATTTGGCGACTTCTTAGGTGCTACATATGAAGATGCAGTATCGACTACTGGATATGGTAAAGCATGTGTTGGAGAATGGGATGCGACTGCTTATTCTAGTTCAGATCCGACGTGCTTACGCCGATTAGATACGAATAAAGTGTATCCGAAAGATATTACAAATGAGGTACATGATGATGGGGAAATTTGGGCACAAGGCCAATATGAAATGGCACAAGCATTTGGACGTGATGTAGCAACGAAAATTATTTTACAATCGCACTGGTCATTAACACCAAACTCTAAATTCAGTGATGGAGCAAAAGCGATTAAGCAAGCGGATGCTCTTTTATATGGCGGACAACATGCTGCTGATATCGATCGCATTTGGGCAGCGAGAGGCATTAGTACGAATTAATATAAAAAGTCGTGGCATTTATAAGCCACGACTTTTTAATTTGCTTACGAACTGGTACTAGTAAATAAAGCTATATCAATGATAGTGTGAATATATCCGTATCCCATTTACTTTTTAGCTTCTTTAAAAACAAAATGCTCTTTAAATTTTCTAGATTCAACTTTTTGACCATTTCGCATCGATCGGAATGGGTGTTCTTGCCATGTAATAATAACATCAACTTCATCTGCTTTTGTAGCAACGGGTAAATTAGCGTGTTCAAATCCAGTTTTTCCACTTGCCAAACGACTTTCCTTTAGGGAAAAGAGTTCATATTTCGTTTTCTTATTTGGTTCGTTGCGGAATACTTCGACGTTTACATTATATACTTCACTATTCCCGACATTCTTTACTGAAAAATGATATGTTTGAAATTCATCTTTTTTAGCTTGAAGCATATTCTTGTTTGTTTTTTTCGGTTTATCAATATTCACTTGCCATTGATCAGAGTTTTGAGAGATTGGTAAAGATTTTGGTGAATAGGCATACGTTTCGTTTACTACAATTAAGCAAAACAAAAGGAAAAAGAAACTAATTGCTTTTTGCATATACACACCTCGCGTTAAAATTTTTATTAATATGCGTAAATGAATTAGTTTTTATGTAAAAATTGGAAAATATTAAAGGTGTAATTTTGGATGTAATACATAAGAATATGTATTACAAAATTAACTTTTCACACTTTAGAAGAAGTTAGGAGTTATAAAACCAGAATGTTTCAAAAAAAGCTTGCGTTTTATAAGGTGAGGAGTTAGAATACTCTGTAAATATAAAAAGTGATGATCAGGAAAAGTACATGGTGCAAAGGTCTACAGAGAGCAGCCAGTTGCTGGGAAGGTTGCGATACCGCATGATGGAAAGACACCTGTGAGTGTTGCTTTGAACGTGATTATTAGTAAAAGCAAACGGTACCTACCGTTATCAGGGCTAAGATGGTCAGTATGACAATTTGGGTGGTACCGCGGAAAAAATCCGTCCCTATTTATAGGGGCGGATTTTTGTATTCTTTGAAAGGGGGTGAGTGACCGTGGATGATGACGATGACAACAATAACGTAAATAAATATAAAATTACTGGAGGGAAAAATAATGGATTCAATAATGAAGCGTTCACTCACAAAAGAATGTACAAAGCAAAGTGGAAAGGTTGTATTACTTCAAGGATGGGTAAAAAAGATTCGACATCTTGGAAATGTTAGTTTTTTATTATTACGGGACAGAACAGGAGTAATTCAATGTGTATTAGAAAATGAATTGGCTGGATATAAAGTTGATGTAGAAAGTGTCGTCCACGTAATTGGTGAAATAGTCGAAACATCGAAAACAGAATTGGGTGTTGAAGTACTTGCTCATGAAGTGAAAGTAATAAACGGTGCAGAGCCACTTCCATTTGAAATAAATAAAAAGAAGTTACAAGTTGGCTTAGATCAACTACTTAATGAGCGAGTAATATCATTAAGGCATGAGCGAACCGCAGCGATTTTTAAAGTGAAATCTACACTCGTTCAAAGCTTTAGTGAATTTCTTATAGAGAACGATTTCACACGAATATTTACGCCGAAAATTGTTTCGCAAGGGGCAGAAGGAGGAGCAAATGTTTTTAAGCTTCCATACTTCCAAAAAGAAGCTTATTTAGCACAATCACCACAGTTCTATAAGCAAATGATGGTGGCAGGTGGGTTAGAACGAGTTTTTGAAATTGCACCTGTATATAGAGCGGAACATCATAATTCTTCCCGTCATTTGAATGAATATATATCGTTAGACGTAGAGCTTGGTTTTATTCATGATTTTTATGAAGTGATGCAACTAGAAACGGATGTTTTACGATATATGTTTCAACAAGTAGCGAAAAAATGTGAAATAGAACTACAACTATTACAAATAGAAGTACCTGTTATTACTGAAATACCTAAAATTACATTGTTAGAAGCACAAGAAATTTTGAAAAGTAAGTATCGTAAAGAATCTCCTGTAGGGGATTTAGATACAGAAGGTGAAAAGTTACTAGGGAAATATGTGAAGGAAATATATAATAGTGAATTTGTTTTTATTACGCATTATCCGAAAAAAGCGAGACCGATGTATACGATGCCGAATAAAGAGAATCCAGCTATTACTGATTCATTCGACTTATTATATAAAGGATTAGAAATAACGTCAGGGGCACAGCGAATTCATAATTATGAAATGTTACTCGCTTCGTTTAAAGAAAAAGGATTACACCCAGATAAATTTCAATCTTATTTAAATACATTTCGATATGGTTGTCCACCACATGGAGGTTTCGGAATTGGGTTAGAAAGGGTTGTATATAAACTTTTAGAATTAACAAATGTACGAGAGGCGAGTGCTTTTCCGAGAGATTGTACTCGTCTCATACCGTAAAAAGAATCTTCGCGATTATCGCGAAGATTCTTTTTTTATAGTTCGTTTGAAAAGGTGAAAATATAGACTCTTTCTTTTTCTAATAAGCTTAGTAAAAGTCAGTTGAAATATGAACCATTTCGACAAAAAAATCAATATACCCTTGACAGTTACAAATATAACAGATATACTTCATATTAATTTCAAAAGAAAATATATTCTAAATATTAAAATGTGTTGAATAGGAGTAGTAAGGTCATGTATTTGTACAGAGAGCTATGGGTTGGTGTGACATAGTCAAATAACATCCTGAACTCGCCTAGGAGCAGTAAGGTGGAACGGAATTACATTCTTAGTAAATCTTAACGGTTAACCTTCGATATTAGGTTTGTAATCAAACGATTACTACTAAGGTGGATTCATAATGGAATCAATAAGGGTGGTACCGCGTTAAGTAAATGGCTTAGCGTCTCTTTATATAGAGATGCTAGGCCATTTTTTTATTATATGGAAGAAGAAATGGAGGGTTTATTTGAATAGGTTTATAAAATTTATTTATTTATATAAAAAGATTTAATTAGGAGGAAAATGAGATGAAACAGACGGAGCAATGGACTTCGAAATTAGGTTTTATAATGGCGGCAGCCGGATCAGCAATTGGACTTGGTGCGATATGGAAGTTCCCTTATATCGCTGGGAAGAGTGGGGGAGGAGCGTTCTTTTTAATATTTATATTATTTACTGTTTTAATTGGACTACCGCTACTTATAGCTGAATTTATGATTGGACGCAGTACGCAGAAACAAGCAGTTGGAGCATTTAAAAGCATCGCACCAAATACGGGATGGCATTGGATTGGACGCCTTGGTGTTGGAACTTGTTTTATACTACTTTCGTTTTATAGTGTTGTAGGTGGATGGGTATTAATTTATTTATTCAGAGGAATAACTGGACAACTGATTACTCCAGGACAAAATTACGGTACATTATTTACTGAAACAATTGGGAATCCTGCTTGGGCTATTATGGGACATTTCGCTTTTATGTTCATTACGATATGGGTTGTATCAAAGGGTGTACAAAACGGAATTGAAAAAGCAAGTAAATATATGTTGCCAGCATTGTTCGTTTTATTTGTCGCTCTTATTATTCGTTCGTTAACACTTGATGATGCAATGAAAGGTGTGAAGTTTTTCTTACAACCAGATTTCTCAAAGATTACTTCGGAAAGTATTTTGTTCGCAATGGGGCAATCATTCTTTGCAATTAGTATCGGGATTTCAATTATGGTTACGTATAGTTCCTATTTAAATAAAAAAGAAAGTTTACCAAAATCAGCAATAACAATTGTTGGATTAAATTTATTTGTTTCATTATTTGCAGGTCTTGCTATTTTTCCAGCCGTATTTTCATTAGGAATGGAGCCAACAGAAGGACCTGGATTACTATTTATCGTATTACCATCTGTATTTAGTCAAATCCCATTCGGTGGATTTTTCTTAACAGTATTTCTTGCACTATTTACATTTGCGACATTAACATCAGCATTTTCTCTACTAGAAACTGTTGTTTCAGCATTAGCAAATGGTGAACAAGAAAAGAGAACGAAATTATCATGGATGATCGGTTTCGGCATTTTCTTGGTAGGTATACCATCAGCGTTATCATTTGGAGTATGGAGTGATATTACGATTTTCGGAAAGAATATTTTTGATGCAGTAGACTTTTTATCTAGTAATATATTAATGCCACTTGGAGCACTATTTATTAGTATTTTCGTTTCATTCAAAATGGAGAAGAAGGTACTAGAAGCAGAGTTTTTTGTAGGTGGAAATTATGGAAAGAAAGTATTTACTTGTTGGGCATTTTTACTTCGATTTGTAGCACCACTTGCAATAATTATCGTCTTCTTAAATGTAATAGGAATTATTTAATATTAAATGTTATAATATTCAGTAAAAAAGGGGGTGGTGATCATAAAGGAAAATTTGATAGAAGCAGGGAAATACATGAATATTAGAGGGAAAAAGCTATACGTTGAAACACATGGAAATCCTAAAAATAAGCCAGTCTTATACTTGCATGGTGGACCAGGAGAAAGTTGTTATGATTTTTCATTTCATCAAGCGGAACGTTTAAAAGATTCTCTATATGTAATTATGATAGATCAAAGAGGTGTTTGTCGCTCAGAAGAAATAACTGAAGACGAAGCTTTTGGATTAAATGATTTGATTGAAGACTGTGAGGAATTAAAAAAAGTATTACAAATTGAGAAGTGGTCTATAATTGGACACTCTTTCGGTGGATATGTAGCATTGCTTTATGCGTCGATATATCCAAGTTCAATAGAGAAAATAATATTTGAAGGACCAACTTTTAATTTTGCATTAACAAGTAGGGCTTTGTTACAAAAGACAGGACATTTATTAAAAAAGTATGGAAAAGAAGAAATAGCAAAAGAATGCTTTGCTTATTCATCTAGCGATGCTAGTTCAGAAGAGTTGTTAGAAGCTTATATAAGATTAAGCGCTGAATTAGAAGAAAAAAGAATGGAGATTTACAATAATAAGGAAAATAGGACAGATGAGAGTTTATACAGTGATGAAGAGTGGGAAATATTTTCAAATCGCTCCAAAATTCACTTTGATAGATTAAAATTAGAGGGAGCATGTCATACATCATTATTATCAAAAATAAAAGATGTACAAAATCTAATGTTATTAATAGTAGGAAAACATGATGTAGTAACGTGTGAAGAACAAATTAAAACATTTAATAAAGATGCCCGAAACGGCAAGTATATCGTATTTGAAGAGAGCGGTCATTCACCTCATTATGAGGAAGCAGATAGATTTGCAGAAACAGTCATACATTTTTTGAAATGAAGAAAAGGGTGCTTCTATAAATGAGAGGCCCCCTTTCTAAATTTCTGGATATGTGATTGTGATGTTAGGCCACTTACTTTGCCAATTCTTTTTTATAACTCTGTTTTTGTACATATGTAATCGTTCTTTCGATTCAAGAAAATGAGCTGTTGGTTTCACTTGTAAGGAAAGGACATCTTCAATACCACATGGGGCTGTTAAGATAACGTTGTTTAGTTCATCAAGTGTAACTCCTAAAGCCGTTGCTGTTTCAGGGAATTTAGAAATAGCATTAACAGAAGAAGAATATGGTGGCATATTATTCACTACATGCATACGAGCTTGATTTTTTACAGACCAAGGGATAGTAGCATCAATATTCATTAATTTCGTTTCTAATGATTGTTCGTATATCTCATCTTGATGTAGACTATCATAATAAATCACATCAACATCAGGCATAGCCGTTTTAGCTTCATAGTCATGTAAAGTATCCCAAATTTTAGAACGAACAAATCCGGCACAAATCCACCAATCAGGTAGCTCTAGTGATTTTGCCATTTGTAATACATTCATCATCCATTCGTCGTTTTCTATTAAGCGAATTATATCTTTCTCTGTTTTGATCTTCATTGATAAATTCACCTTTCTAGTAAATTAATGCATCAGTTCAATAATCCATAAAATCCAGTAAGCACCTGGTACAAATAGCAGTTGTGCTAATAATGTGCCGAGAAGTCTAGAAATCATTAGCCAACCATACATTTTACTCATAGATTCAGCACCGCTTTCTGATTGTAGAGCACGTTCTGTTAAAAGAGCAATGCGTGGATCGAGTAATACAGTTAATAAAATAGTGGCGAAACCATTTACAAGGCCAGAAGCTGTACTTGCATTTGTTGCATAATCTGGATTTAAAAAAGAAGCGTAAAGGGCTGAAAGTACCCCTGCTGTATAAATAGCAGTAGCAAACATGTTAATAAGCATAATACGCTTTGGAATACCACCGATACGCAGTCTATGAATCATTTCTAACTTTGGAAAACGGACATATTTTTTTGTGTACTTTAATTTTTGAATGTTATTCGTTTTCATCATTCGAATGAAAGAACCGTCTGTTTCAAAGTTTTGAATGACATATCCAAATAATTTTGTCAAAGTTGGATAAAGAATGATCGCGATTAAAGTACCGATAGAAGCCGATAATAGTACGAGTCGTATAATATGCTCTAAATTAATAGAAGAATCTAGTTTTGCTTCATCGACAATACCACCGATTAAAAAGGCTTGTAGTAAGTTTGATGTTCTTGAAATAAGTAACACCATTCCTACAACAGACAAGGCAACCGCAATCTTCTTTAAACGTACTCCAGCTAATCGAATACTATAAGAGCTTGTTTCAACTGCGTGGATCACAATTGTGAAAGCCATTATAAAAATTAACGTAATTGACATTTGTTTCACCAGTTTCTATTAAAATAATTGTAACTTTTTTACTGTATCATATCTATCGTATTTTGTAACTGAAAGTATGTGACATATGGAAATTGATTTTTCGAAAAAATAGATAATAATAGTATAATAGGGAGAAGTGGAAGAGATGTTAGCACTTATTTATACAGCAAATTAAGTGGAGGAATGAAGCATGTATAAAACATTTCTATTTGATTTAGATGGAACTTTAACTGATCCGAAAGAAGGGATTGTAAACTCGGTTTTATATGCATTAAAAAAAGTAGGAATTGAAGAAGTACATATAAGTGAGTTAGATTCATTTATAGGTCCTCCTATTCAGCAATCATTCATAGAGAGATATAATATGAGTGAAGGAGAGGTTGAACGTGCTGTTTTTTACTTCCGTGAGTATTTAAAGCAGCGTGGATTGTTTGAAAATAATGTATACGAGGGGATTCTGAAGCTCTTGCAACAATTAAAAAGTTCAGGGAATCGCATATTCGTAGCAACTTCAAAGCCCACTGTATTTGCGAAACAAGTTATAGAGCATTTTCAATTAACGAATTATTTCGAAGACATCATTGGAAGTAATTTAGATGGTACGAGAATAAAAAAAGAAGAAATAATTGCTCATATTTTACAAACACATGAAGAACTAAATAAAGAAGAAATGATAATGATTGGTGATAGAAAGCACGATATAATAGGTGCAAATCAGAATGGAATTGCTTCAATTGGTGTTTTATATGGCTATGGCTGTGAAAAAGAACTGACTGAAGTTAGTGCGACCTACATAGTGAAAGATGTTGAAGAACTGTATCATTTTTGTGTAGAGAAAAATTTAATACAGCAGTAAATATAGATTCTAGCAATCCCTTTATAACGTATGACGATGAATTCGTTTCTGTTTAAAGGGATTTTTCATATGTAATCGAATAATTATAATTAGACATTTTTAGCATAAAAATTTGTATGAATAAGAGGAGGGATGTCAGAATTGAAAGGTTAGTAGAAATTTATCAATAAAATTTAGAATATTCTGTTTAATGGAGGGGTAAAATTGGAGTTAGTTATTATATTATTAGCACTAAGTTTACTTATGTTCGTAGCATACAGAGGTTTTTCTGTTATTTTATTCGCGCCGATATTTGCATTATTTGCAGTATTTTTGACAGAACCTAGTTATGTATTACCTTTCTTTTCTAATATCTTTATGGAGAAAATGGTTGGATTTATAAAATTATATTTTCCTGTGTTTTTATTAGGAGCAATATTTGGAAAAGTAGTGGAAATGTCAGGAATTGCAGATTCTATCGCAAAAACAATTATTGAGTTAGTTGGTGAAAAACGTACTATATTAGCGATTGTATTAATGGGGGCTATTTTAACGTATAGTGGTGTTAGTGTGTATGTAGTAGTGTTTGCTGTTTATCCGTTCGCAGCTAAGTTGTTTCGACAAGCTAATATTCCAAAGCGTTTAATCCCTGGAACGATTGTTCTTGGAGCAGTAACGTTTACAATGGATGCGCTACCTGGATCACCACAAATTCAAAATGTAATACCTACAACATTTTTTAAAACGGATATTTATGCTGCACCGATACTTGGGATTGTAGGAGCAATTTTTGTTCTTACATTAGGTTTACTATATTTAGAGAGTAGACGTAAGAAGGCAAAAGCAGCAGGTGAAGGATATTTTGGTTTTAATGATGGAAATACTGAAATGGCAGCATCTTTGCAAGTAGAACAAAAAAATATGCCATTAATTAATAACATTGAAATCACAAGAGCACAACAACTTATTGCATTTATACCACTTATTTTAGTAGGTGTAATGAATAAAGTGTTTACTATTATGATACCGAAGTGGTATCCAAGCGGTTTTGATTTTTCTGCAATTGGTATGAAAGCATTTGGAAAAGTAGAATTAAGTGCAGTAGTAGGAATTTGGTCTGTAGAATTGGCACTTATTATAGGAATCTTAACAACGTTATTATTATATTGGAAGCGAGTAGTAACAGGTTTCCAAGCTGGATTGAATACAAGTATTGGTGGAGCGCTACTTGCAACGATGAATACAGGAGCTGAGTTTGGATTCGGTGGTGTCATTGCAGCACTTCCAGGCTTCGCAATTATGAGAGATGGCATCTCTGCTACTTTCACAAATCCGTTAGTGAATGGTGCAGTAACGACGAATATTTTAGCTGGAATTACAGGCTCGGCATCAGGAGGAATGGGAATAGTATTAAGCGCAATGGGAGACAAATTTATTGCAGCGGCCAATCAATTTGATATTCCATTAGAAGTTATGCACCGTATCGTATCAATGGCATCAGGAGGAATGGATACACTACCACATAACGGGGCTATTATTACTATTCTTACAGTAACAGGATTAACTCATAAACAGTCATATAAAGATATATTTGCTATTACAATTTTGAAAACGGTTGCTGTATTTTTAGTTATCGCATTCTATACTTTAACAGGACTCTATTAAAAAATTTGAATCGTAAAGATTCATCAAATCGATAATTTATATTATAAAATATTAATTAGGATAAGAAGGGGTGGGGGACTTGCAGGAGGTTTCTGAGTTTCGTATGCCAAAGTCGGTATTATATGGAAGGAATTCGCTTGAAAAACTGGGAGAACAATCAAAAAAGTTAGGGAAAAAAGCTTTTATAGTTACTGATACAATTATGGAGAAATTAGGATATGTTGAAAAGTGTATGCAACAACTAAATAAGAAAGGTATTACTGTTAGCACATATAATAAAGTGGATGCTGAGCCTACAAATATACACGTATTAGAAGCGTTATCTCTTTGTAAAGAGGAAAAGTGCGATTTTATTATCGGTATTGGTGGTGGAAGTTGTATTGATGCTGCGAAAGCGGTAGCGGTTTTATATAAAAATGGTGGAGAAGTTGAGGATTATGTCCAAAAGGATATTGAAATAGAAAACAATCCACTACCACTTATTGCAATTCCAACAACTTCTGGTACTGGTTCGGAAGTTACAAGTGTAGCAGTAATTACGAATAAAAAAACAGATGTAAAAATGATGATGAAGCATCCTAGTTTTATACCGAAAGTAGCAATTATAGATCCAGTTTTGACAAGTTCGTTACCACCACAAATTACGGCAGCAACAGGAATAGATGCGTTATGTCATGCGATTGAAGCTTATATTTCTAAATTTTCACAACCACTTACAGATGTACTTGCTCTTTCAGCTATTGAAAGTATTATGAAATATTTACGTATAGCATATGAAGATGGACATAATATGGAGGCAAGAGAAGCGATGATGATTGCTTCCTTACAAGCTGGAATTGCATTTTCGAATGCATCAGTTACATTAGTTCATGGAATGTCAAGGCCAGTGGGAGCATTATTTCATGTACCGCATGGAATATCAAATGCCATACTATTACCTACAGTGTTAGAGTTTACGAAAACAAGTGCAGTGAAAAGGTTAGCAAAAATTGGACGTAACTTAAATAAGGATTTGTATTCGAATTCTGATGAGGAAGTAGCAGACTACACGATTGGGGAAATAAAAAAGCTTTGCTATGATCTTCGTATTCCAAATTTAAAAGAATACGGTATCGATGAAATTGAATTTGAAAATGCTATCTCTAAAATGGCATCAGATGCAATTGAAAGTGGTAGCCCAGCTAATAACCCACGTGTTCCATCATATGATGAAATCAAAGAGTTGTATCGAGAGTGTTTTAATTATAAGTATAAAGAATTTATAAAAATATCAGATTATTAATTTCAGAATATTCTATAAAAATTTCCTTGGAAATGAAAGTACAATTATTCTATATTATTACGTTAAAACAAGACTTTATATTCCAAACTTAAAGTCTTGTTTTATTGTGTATAATATACATAATAAAACGTTGTTATTAGTTTTATAAAAAAAGTTTAGGTAGGTGTTTATATGAAAACGATAGGTCTTATAGGTGGTATGAGTTGGGAATCAACTTCTGAATATTATCGAATTATTAATGAAGAAATAAAAGAGAGATTAGGAGGGCTACATTCAGCAAAATGTTTGATTAATAGTGTGGATTTTGAAGAGATTGAACGATGTCAGTCTAGCGGAGATTGGGATGGTGCTGGAGAAATTCTAGGGAATGCGGCATATTCATTACAAAAGGGAGGAGCAGACTTTATAATCATTTGTACAAATACAATGCATAAGGTAGTTGGAAAAATAAAGGCCAAAATTGATATTCCAGTCTTACATATTGCTGATGCAACTGCAAAAGAAATTAAAAGAAAAGACATTCAAAAGGTTGGTCTGCTTGGAACTAAATATACAATGGAGCAAGATTTCTATAAGTCACGTATTGAAGAGCATGATATAAAAGTAATAGTACCATCAGAAAAAAATAGAAAAGAAATAAATAAAGTAATATATACAGAATTATGTTTAGGAAAAATAGTATCTCAATCTAGAGAATATTATAAAAGAGTCATCGAAGAGTTAGTGCAAAAAGGAGCACAGGGAATCATATTAGGTTGTACAGAAATAGGGTTATTAATAAAGCAAGAAAACGTATCTGTCCCGATATTTGATACAACTCATATACATGCAATTGAAGCAGTCAAGGTAGCTCTAGATAGAGTATAATTATATTATGTAAACTTTATTCGTATATCTGGAAAACATTCAGAAAATATTTTATAATGTAAGTGGTTACATTTAAGGGGGAATGCGTATGTTTTCAGTTCAACCAATCGCATTTGTACATAATGAAAGAAAGGAAATAAAAGATGATGAGTGGGGAGAAGTAAGATCTCGTATAACTTTAACTGAAATGTATGCAGAAGAGAGTATACAAGGGGTTGAAGATTTTTCTCATATTGAAGTTGTTTTTTATTTTCATAAAGTAACTGACGAGCAAATTCAGTATTTTGCTAGACATCCTAGAAATAATAAGGATTATCCTGAAGTAGGTATTTTTGCACAGCGCGGGAAAAATCGCCCAAATCGCATAGGTGTAACAATTGTAAAGGTGATCAAAAGAGAAGGTAAATCAATTATTGTTGAGGGATTAGATGCTATTGATGGCACTCCTATATTGGATATAAAACCAATAATGAAAGAGTTTATGCCGACAGAAGAAATACACCAGCCTAAATGGGCAACGGATATAATGAGACAGTATTGGAAGGGGAATGGAGTAAAATGAGAATATATGAGGCAACAATTGCAGATTTAGATGGACTAGCATCAGTTTTTAATAACTATCGCATGTTTTATAGGCAAGATTCTGATTTAGAAGGGGCAAAAGTATTTTTACGAAATAGAATTGAGAAAAAAGAGTCTGTTATTTTCGTAGCAGTTGAAGACGGCGAATATATTGGGTTCACGCAACTATATCCATCATTTTCTTCTATTTCAATGAAAGAATTATGGATTTTAAATGATTTATTTGTACAAGCGGCGAAGCGTGGAGCCGGAACAGGTAAAAAATTATTAGAAGCTGCTAAAGAATACGCATTAGAAAATGGAGCAAAAGGTGTAAAGCTGCAAACGGAGATTGATAATTTATCAGCACAACGATTATACGCTGAAAATGGTTATTTGAGAGATAATCGTTATTTCCATTACGAATTAACGTTTTAAAAAATTAAGTTGAAAGAGACATTTTCAAGAAAAAGAATTTCTTTGTAATGAGAAATTCTTTTTTATTTTTGCCTAAATTAAAAAACATGACGAAAATAAAACGATATTTATTTATTGTTAAACAATAAATATTGTGATAAAATTATGTTGCCATTAAATAAGTGAGGTATTGTAAATGAATCTTAAACGAAGTTCAACAACGTTCTTAAAAGTAATTATTTTTCTTGCTGGAATTTCAGTACTTGCTTTATGCATATTTTTAGTGCCGGAAATGGCGAATTTCGCAGCAAATTTGTATCCTAATATTGCTCCGATGAAATATCTTGTTTTCATTGTGATGTATGGAGCAGCTGTGCCTTTTTACGTTGCTCTTTATCAGGCTTTCAATCTTTTACAGTACATTGATGAGAACACAGCGTTCTCGGAATTATCAGTAAAGGCGTTAAAGAATATAAAGCGCTGTGCAATTACAATCAGTGGTTTGTATGTATTAAGTTTACCACTTTTTCATTTTATAGCGAAAAAAATGGACCCTCCTATTGGGCTAGTGGGACTCATTATCGTTTTTGCTTCGCTCGTTATCGCCGTTTTTGCTGCTATCCTCCAACGACTTCTACAAGAGGCAATTAACATAAAATCAGAAAATGATTTGACGGTCTGAGGTGGCGGATATGACAATCATTATTAATATTGACGTCATGTTAGCAAAACGAAAAATGAGTGTAACGGAGCTTTCGGAGAGGGTTGGAATTACGATGGCGAATCTTTCTATTTTGAAAAATGGGAAAGCAAAAGCGGTTCGTTTTTCAACATTAGAAGCGATATGTAAAGCTTTGGAGTGTCAGCCAGGGGATATTTTGGAGTATAAAAACGATGAGAATACTCAATAAAAACAGATAACAAATGTAAATAATAGAAGTCAATAAAGAAGGGATAGCCACTAAGCTATTCCTTCTTTACGTTAATTGCTGTTACTAATAAAAAATATAATTTGAATTGCAATGTTTGCGTATCAAAAGGGAACTTGCTACCTTTTGAGGTGATCCGTTTTGTGGAATACAATTATTTGCCAAAAAGGCTATTTTAACTATGTTTTAAATTATTTCGGGTGAATCAAAATTTTCATTTGTATTATAGTTGATTTAAAACCCAGTTTGTTGCATCTTCAAAGTTATCTGCAATGTAGTTTGGTTCAATATGTGCCCATTTGTCTCGGTACGTATGCAAAGCATCATACCCAGCGCCTGTTCGGACTAGAATCGTAGTCGCATTTACTTTTGCTCCTGCAACAATATCAGTCCAGCGATCACCAACTACAGCACATTGTGTTAAATTAAGTCCATGTTTTTTTGCTGCTTTAAGCAGCATGCCTGTACTTGGTTTACGGCATTCACAACCATCACCGTGTTTATGAGGACATACATAAATATCATCAAAACCGAAGCCTTCTAATTCTTGTACAAAATCGGCTACAGTTGCAATTCCATCTGCGATACCAGGTTGATTTGTGAAAGAGAAAATTTTTATATTTTTAGCTTTTAGTTTTTGCAAGGATGTTTTTGTGAATGGAAATAATGAAAAAGATCCTGGATAATGTATTGTAGTGTCACCACCAATTGTACCGTCACGATCAATGAAAATTGCTTTAATGTTTGTCATAGTTATAGTCCCTTCAATTTATAAGTAGTTTAAAAATGTTTTACAAATCTGTAGCCATTTACTTCATATCCTAATTTTTTGTAAAAAGGATGAGCTTCTACTCTTTTTGTTCCACTAACTAGCCATGTGCCAATGCAATTATGTTTCTTTGCTAATTGCTCGGCATAATCCATCAACACTTGTCCAATGCCTTTCCGTCGTATGTTAGAATCAACGCTAATAATTGAAATCTCTCCATAACGTGTTACATCTTCTAAATTTTCACGTATACGAAATCCAAGTAATCCAAATATAGCTTCTTCTTCCTCGTAAACATATAAAAAATCAAACGGACTCATTTGTACGAATTGTAATCGGTTGTTCATATCTTCATAGGAAATAGAGGAACCTTTTAATTCTTTCGTTAAAGAACAAAGTGCGTCTATATCATCTATCGTTGCTTCACGAATTTGAAAAGACATATTATCCACTCCAATAAAATGTAATCAAACATTTAATATTCTGTTAAAAAATGTTTTTTCCTGCTATGAAAATAAATATTTTATAATGATATATAGATAGTTATATGTTATTCTTTTCCTTGATTGTATTAGAAATGGAAAGAAGGGGAATGCATGTTAAAAGTAAATATCCGCTCAGCTGGATATGAAATAGGCGAAAAAATAATTCATGATATAGCTTTTTCTATCGAAAAAGGTGAACTAGTTGCTCTTATTGGAGCAAATGGTGCTGGGAAGAGTACGACGATTAAAACGATACTCGGATTACTTGTAAATATGGACGGTGAAATATCATTCGGTGAAAAGAAAAATCCGTATGCATACGTACCAGAACATCCAACATACTATGATTACTTGACGCTCTGGGAACATATTGAATTATTAATGGCAGCTCGTGGAAGTGAAATGGGAAGTTGGGAAGAACGAGCGGAACAATTATTACATACTTTTCGAATGAATAAGCATAAACATGAGTATTTATCAAAATTTTCAAAAGGCATGAAACAAAAATCGATGCTAATATTGGCGTTTTTAACTGAGCCAGATTTTTATATCATTGACGAACCTTTTATCGGTTTAGATCCGGTAGCTACGAAAGAGTTTTTAAATTATTTATATAAAGAAAAAGAGCGCGGGGCAGGAATTTTACTTTGTACGCACGTATTAGATACTGCTGAAAAAATTTGTGAAAGATTTTTACTCATTTCACAAGGTACATTAGTCGCAGATGGACATTTAGAATCTATTCAAATATTAGCGGAAATGCCGGGTAGTTCATTATTAGACTGCTTTGATGTAATTGTAAGGCGTGAACAACATGATTAAACAACAATTTTATAAGAGATTACGCCATGAACTTGAGCGGAAATGGAAGTCTATACGTTCGGTAACAGATTGGACAGTCGCATTATATATTATTATTCCAGCACTTATATTTATGGGAATCTATTATCGATCGCTATGGATAAATGAATTATCAACGGAAGAGACGATTTATTTCGGATTAGGATTACTCGCATTTTATCTAGTAACATATCCAAGAGGAGTTCGTTCATTTTTTGAGCAAGCGGATAGTTTATTTTTAATTTCGTATGCAACACATATGCGAAAATTAGTCCAGTATGGCATGATGTACACATTTGTTCGAATAGCGATAACGAATATAATAGTAGTCGTTATTATGTTACCGGTGTTGATGAAAAGTATCGAAGTAACAGAGATACAAGTCCTATTATTTTGGGTATTCTTTACTATATTTCGATTTATGTTGTCGTTGTTAACGAGATTTGTTCATGTACATGTGGGGAAACGATGGGTTTTATGGATTGTAAAAAATGTAGTATTTTCTATGAGCGTGTCCTTTTTTGGAATTAGTTTATTTTTTATTTATAAAAATCCGTTGTATTCAATTTTATTTATCGGTCTAGTAATTTTCTTAAGTAGTGTATTAGTAAAAGAGAAAATGAATTATAAAAAGTTCTTTTTTAAAGAAATCGAGAAAGAAAAGGAGGAAAGCATGCGCTGGACGAGCGGAATTATGCAAGTTGGTGGTCATGCGGCTAAACCGAGTAGTTCGAATAAAAAACCGTGGATGTTTCCGCGCTCTAAAAGACTTTTAGGGAAAAAAGCTGATTCTCGTATTGTCGAATCTTTTTTGAAAGAATTTTTCCGTACAAGTACTGCACGAATATTTTATATTCAAATTGTATGTATCAGTACTGCAAGTATAATTATGACTCCAAGGTGGATTGCAGCTATTGTTCTCGTATTTGCTGTAGTTGCAATTTCTCGCTATGCACGTGATTATTGGAATGAATTTACGAATAAGATGTTTCTTCGTTTATATTGTGATGAAGGGAAATTACTATTGTTAAGATGGAAGGCAGATCGTTATTTACTACTACCAGCAATACTTTTATATGGAATAGTTATACTTTCACAGTTTTATTTATTGCCAGCTGTGGTAGGCAGCGTTGTTTTTATTTTATTAATTGTATGGATTGTATTTCTACCATTAAAAAAGAGCCATTGACGGCTCTTTTTCTAGTCTGTAACACATTGATAAATAAAATATACTAAAACGAGTATGCTTGCGGCGGAATACATGACATCTAAAGTCATTCAAGTGCCTCCTCAATATCGTGGTATTAATATTGTATGAAATCTTACAATTTCATATTCAAGTGAAAAATATGTGAACGTTAACAAAATTGTAAAGTGCAAAAATTACAATCATTTTGTATAATAGAAGAAACCACCGTTATATAAAAAATAATGAGTGAAAGGGGAGGGAACATAAATGCCAAATTGGTTTAGAAAAACCTTAGTCGCATTAATTACCGTATTTACATTTGGTTTAGTGACGCCTCCTTCCATATTGCTTGATAATGCCAAAGCTGCGGACAAGCCTACGAGCACAGCTGGGCAACAAAGTTTGGAGAGTACGTCCTATACATATGAAGAAACGAATGACAGGTTAACCACCGATACTTTTATTACTTATGCGATGCAAGAAGCAGAGAAGCAGTCGATGCAAAAGTTTGGTACTAAAATTGGTCCAGTAATTGAAGATGAATTTAAAGATGTAATATTACCAAAGATTGAAGAGGCAATTGCTGAGCTTGCTAGTGATGTACCAGAAGATTCACTACAATCATTAGCGATTTCTCAAAAACCAGCTGGTGGGAATAATGAAAAGATTTTTCATGTCTACGATACGAAATCAGGAAATGATTTATTGCGTTTCCATGTAAGAAGAGATCATCCACCGCAAGATGGTTATTATTTTAATTTCCATTATCATCGTTTTGATGATGGATACTCAGGACATCATGAGTTAGGAAATATTTATTGGAATACGAATGTACCGCCGAAATGGCTTTCTTAAAAAGAACAAGAGAAAATCTTGTTCTTTTTTATTTTTATAGAAGGGACAGACAACCATGTTGTTGAATAACATAGGTTTAGAAAAAAGAAGCAAAGGGAGTATGGGAATGCAAAAATATATTGTTTTTGACTTTGATGGCACATTAGTAGATTCACAAAATATATTTGTACCAATTTATAATCAAATTGCTGAAAAGCACGGATATAAAACGGTAAGAGAAGAAGAAATTGAGTATTTACGCAAGTTAACGATGGCGGAGAGATGTAAACAACTCGATGTACCACTGTATAAACTACCGATATTAGCGCTGGAGTTTTATAAATTGTATCAACCTGCTATAAAAGATCTTATTTTGTTCCATGGGATGAAGGAAGTATTAGATGAACTACATAAAAAAGGCTACGGAATTGCAGTCATATCATCGAACTCAGAAGAGCATATTCGGGCGTTTTTACAAAAGAATGATATAGAAAATATACAAGAAGTGTATTGTTCTAAAAATTTGTTCGGTAAAGACAAGATGATAAAAAGATTTTTAAAATCGAAAAAGATAACAGAGAAAGATATGTTATATGTCGGTGATGAACAGCGAGACGTAGCAGCGTGTAAAAAGGCTGGAGTGAACGTAATTTGGGTATCTTGGGGATATGATGTTATTGAAACAGTGAAAAAAGATGCACCAGATTACATGGTTCATAAGCCGATGGAAATTGTGCAAGTAGTACAAGGAGCGTATTCTTAATATGAATACACTGCGAGCAGGCATTCATCATATTGAATTTTGGGTAGCAAATTTAGAGGAGTCCATTTCTTTTTATAATAAGTTGTTCTCCATAATTGGGTGGAGAAAGTTAAATGAAGTAGCATATAGCACAGGAGAAAGTGAAATATACTTTAAAGAAGTAGATGAGGAAATTGTAAGGACGTTAGGGCCTAGACATATTTGTTATCAAGCTATTCATAGAGAAGTAGTTGATGAAGTAGCAGATTTTCTTTCTAGTACGAAAGTGAAGGTAATACGTGGTCCAATTGAAATGAATCATTATTCGGAAGGTTACTATACGATTGATTTTTACGATCCGAATGGATTTATTGTAGAAGTTGCCTATACACCAAATGCAGAAATGTAAGGGGAATAGATATGAAGATAATTACAGCACGGCAAAGCAATATACAAATAGTAAAAGATGCAGCGAATATTGAAGAAATTTCTAAAGGTTTCTCTCCAGATAAGAAATATATAATTACGAATGCAAATAATGAAAAATATTTATTTCGGACAGGCGATATAAAAGAGTATGAAAGAAAGAAAATAGAGTTTCAAATTTTAAATGAAATGGTAAAACGTAACGTACAGGCACAAAGGCCAATTGAAATAGGTATATTGGAAGAAGAAGGTGTATGCTATAGTATTTTTTCATATTTAGAAGGGGAAGATGCGAAGAAGCTATTGCCTACGTATTCACCAAAAGAACAATATGATATTGGTATAGAGGCAGGAAAAGATTTAGCAAAAATGCATACATTTGAAGCTCCTAAGGATATACTTCCATGGTATGAAAGAGCTATGAAAAAACATAGTAAATATGTAGAGGTATACAAAACATGCGGAATAAAAATAAAAAATGATGATAAAATCATAAAGTTTATAGAAGAAAATGAAATATATTTAAAGAGCCGCCCGAATCGATTTCAACACGATGATTTTCATTTAGAAAATATAATTGTACGGGATGGAAAATATGTAGGTGTTGTTGATTTTAATGGCTATGACTGGGGCGACCCAATTCATGATTTCGTAAAAATTGCACTGTTTGCAAGGGATATTAGTATTCCGTATTCAATCGGACAAATAGAAGGATACTTTAATAGGAAAATACCAGAGGAGTTCTGGAAATTATACACGGTGTACGTTGGCATGACAGTTTTCTCCTCAGTTGTCTGGACATTACGAGCAGCGCCGCATATGTTAGATGATATGTTAGAGCGTCTTACTATAGTTTTAGAGGATCATAATAACTTTGAGTTATCGAAGCCAATTTGGTTTCAACCAGATAAGATTGATGTTAAAAAATAAAGGTAGGTGTGATTCGCACCTACCTTTATTTTTTAACATCAAGATACTTATTTAATTTTCTTAAATGTAAGCGGCTGAGTACTTAATGTAGCTGGTACATGTAACTGAAGGGATGGGAATTCACCACTTACATTCATTTCATAAGCGAATAATAAGCTCATTTTCATTTGGAATAAGTCAACTTTTGTGGAGAAGATGTCGTAATGATGATGCCCTAATTGAATATCCATTTCCATAAATTGTACATATAACGAATCATCTCGTTTGTATACTTGTAATGTTCCGTATGCAGGATGTTCAAAAGTACCAGTATAATCCTCTAACTTGTGCGAAGGTGTAGTCCCTTTAATTTGTTCAGGGAGGGATTCAGTTGCTTCTTTCATCATTTCCTTCATTTTTTTAGTATCTTCTACAGCACGTTTATGCCAATCAATAGATTCTAATTCAAGTAGTTCGTCATAAATTTGATTAGCGAGATAAGTAGGAAGTAATGTTCCTCCAGCATTCGTTAAAATAACAAGGCCTATGTTTTCTGTTGGTATGAATGAAACAAGCGCTGAAAATCCATCGATATTACCGCCATGATGAATCACTTTTTTACCACGATAAGCGCTAATAAACCAACCAAGACCGTAACTATTTAATGGAGATTCAGGGAGTGATAAAACCGGTTGGTCTGGAATTGAATTGTGTGGTGTATACATTTGTTGTAATAATTCAGAGGAGATTAATTCATGATCTCCAAATTTTCCTTCATTTAAGTGGAGAAGTACCCAATTTGCCATATCTTCAATTGTGGAATTAATACACCCAGCAGCGCCAACTGTATCGATGTTACGGAATGGAACTGCTTTTATTTCACCGTCATTTTCAATGTAAGGTAAAGCGTAATCATCTGTAGTTTGTGAATCGTTAACAGAGAAGTTTGTATGTCTCATATTTAAAGGTTCTAAAATATGTTCTGTAGTGTATTGCTCCCACGTTTGATTTGTAATGTTTTCAACAATGTAGCTAATTGTTGCATACATTAAGTTGTTATATAGAAATGCAGTCCGGAACGGTGCATCAAGTGGTAAATGTTTTATTTTTTCAACGAGATCTTTTCGAGATAAGGAAGAACTGTACCAAAGAGCCTCATGACGACTCACTCCAGTTCGATGAGAAGCTAAATCCCGTCCTGTAACTTGTGAGCTAGCAAGTAGTTCAGATAAAGTAAAGTTAGGTATATAAGACGGGACAGGAGCATCCCAATTAAACTTTTTTTGCTGTGCTAACAAGCTTAATGAAAGTGTACCAAACGCTTTCGTTGAGGAACCGATTGCGAATCGAGTATTCGGTGTAACAGCCTCTTTTGTTTCTATATTACGATAGCCGAAACCTTCTGAAAGAATAACTTCACCGTCTTTTATAACAGCGACAGCAACACCAGGAACATTTAAATCCTTCATCATTTTTTTAACCGTGGTTTGTAAAGAAGTCATAACAGGTGTTTCAATTTTAGACATATTTCTAACCTCCAAATATAAATTTTGATCTACCGCACTATACTTTCGGTAATAGAAAATGAAAACCTTTTAAAATATGGAAAGTTAATAATTTTGTAAGAATTAGCGCAAGAAATTTTATTAATTAAGATTATTAAATTTACCATTTTTCATGTTATGATAAATTCCATATACGATTGAAAGAAGGTTTTCCTACATATGAAACATGCTGAAAATGAATACTTAAATTTATGCCGCCATGTAATGGAACATGGTACGAAGAAAGAAGATCGTACAGGGACAGGAACTGTATCTGTATTTGGATATCAAATGCGTTTTGATTTGAGCAAAGGATTTCCTTTATTAACGACAAAAAGAGTACCATTTCGCCTTGTAGCAAGTGAACTACTTTGGTTTATGAAAGGTGATACAAATATTCGCTATTTATTGCAGCATAATAATAACATTTGGAATGAATGGGCGTTTAAGAGCTGGGTAGAAAGTGATGAGTATACTGGTCCTGACATGACTGATTTTGGTCTTCGCTCACAACAAGATGAAGAATTTAAAGTACAGTACGATGAGCAAATGGAATTGTTTAAAAAGAACGTTTTAGAAGATGATGAGTTCTCAAATAAATATGGTTATTTAGGAGACGTTTACGGTAAACAATGGCGTGCTTGGAAAACGACAGCTGGTGAGACACTTGATCAATTAAAAGATGTAATTGAAATGATTAAAAAAACACCAGACTCACGTCGTTTAATCGTTTCTGCTTGGAATCCTGAAGACGTACCGAGTATGGCATTACCGCCTTGTCATACATTATTCCAATTTTATGTAGCGGACGGAAAACTTTCTTGTCAGCTATATCAAAGAAGTGGTGACATATTCCTTGGAATTCCATTTAACATCGCAAGTTATTCACTACTAACACATTTAATTGCACATGAATGTGGTCTTGAAGTAGGAGAATTTGTTCATACAATTGGAGATGCACACATTTATACAAATCATTTTGAACAAGTAGAAAAGCAATTGGCACGTAAACCACGTCCATTCCCGAAACTTACATTAAATCCAGATGTGAAATCTGTGTTTGATTTTGAAATGGAAGATTTAACGATTGAAGGATACGATCCGCATCCAGCAATTAAAGCACCGGTTGCAGTATAATTGTAGAGGAGATGAAAAAATGATTGTTTCATTTATGGTCGCGATGGACGAAAATAGAGTAATTGGTAAAGATAATAATTTACCTTGGCGTTTACCGAGTGAATTACAATACGTGAAGAAAACAACGATGGGCCACCCGCTTATTATGGGAAGAAAGAACTATGAAGCGATTGGTAGACCACTGCCTGGAAGACGTAATATTATTGTAACTCGTAATGAAGGGTATCATGTTGAAGGCTGTGAAGTTGTTCATTCTGTAGAAGAAGTATTTGAACTATGTAAAAATGAAGAAGAGATTTTTATTTTTGGCGGAGCGCAAATTTACGATCTCTTTTTACCTTATGTAGACAAGTTATATATAACAAAAATCCATTATGCATTTGAAGGAGATACATTCTTCCCAGAAATGGATATGACAAATTGGAAAGAGATTTTTGTAGAAAAAGGTTTAACGGATGAAAAAAACCCGTATACGTATTATTACCATGTATATGAGAAGCAACAATAATAAAAAAGATTGATGTGAGAATTCACATCAATCTTTTTATTTGTATTCACCAATATAAGTTTATAGATGAGATTCGATAGTGCTATAATGATAGGTAGCATGTAAAAATGCTAAAATTTTCAAAAGTACTAATATAGAAAGAGGAGGAGAATCGATTGAGAAAGATATGGGGGATTCTTTTTCTTTGCTTAACATTCATGTTAGTTGGATGTGGTAAAGAAGAAAAACCACAAGAAGCGTTTGATACATATGTAAAAGCGTGGAATAAACAAAAATTTGCAGATATGTATGATCAACTATCAAAAAATGCAAAAAAAGATATTTCAAAGAAAGAGTTTACTGAGAAATATGAAAAAATTTATTCTGGTATCGAAGTGAAAGACTTAAAGGTAGAAACAGGGGAAGTAAAAGAAGATAAAAAAGATGAAGGTCCTGTTCCTTTTAAAGTAAGCATGGATACAGTTGGTGGTAAAATCACATTTGGTCATGAAGCAAAAATGGTGAAAGAAAAAGATGGAGATAAAGAATCTTGGAAAATAGATTGGACTCCTGATTTTATTTTCCCTGGCATGACGAAAGATAGTAAAGTGCGTATGCAGACAACACAGCCAAAACGTGGTGAAATATACGATCGTAATGGAAAAGGTCTTGCAACGAATGGGAAAGCTTCTGAAATCGGATTGATTCCTGAAAAGTTAGGCGATACTGCTCCGCAAACGAAAGAAACAGTAGCGAAGTTATTAAATATGTCTGTAGAAGAAATTGATCAAAAATTAGCTGCTAAATGGGTAAAACCAGGGTATCTCGTACCAATTGGAATTTTGCCTGAAGGGGCAACACAAAATACGTACATTGATTTACCAGGTGTTTCAACAAAACCTGTAAATGTTCGTACATATCCGTTAGGGGAAGCGGCAGCTCATCTGACTGGTTATATTGGAAAGGTAAATGCTGAAGATTTAAAAACGCTACAAAAGAAAGGCTATCAAGCTGATGACCCAGTTGGTAAAGCTGGCTTAGAGCAAGTATTAGAGGAAAAGCTACGCGGTAAAAAAGGTGGCCGTGTCTTTGTAGAAGATGCGCAAGGAAAAGAAATTAAAAATTTAGCAAAAACAGATGCTGTTGATGGAGAAAATGTAACTTTAACTATTGATAGTGTTGTTCAAGAAAAAACGTATAATGAAATGAAGGGCGAAGCTGGTTCAAGTGCAGCAATTAATCCGAAAAGTGGAGAAACAATTGCACTAGTAAGTAGTCCAGCATATGATCCTAATATAATTGCACGAGGGACATCGAAGGCACAACGCGAAGCTTGGAATAATGATCCGAAAAAACCAATGACAAATCGCTTTACACAATTGTCGGTACCAGGTTCTGTATTTAAACCTATTACAGCTGCAATTGGTCTTGAAACGAAAACGATTGATCCAAAAGAAGAGTTGAAAATTGAAGGATTAAAATGGACAAAAGATTCTTCTTGGGGTAATTACTATGTAACGCGTGTGAAAGATGCAAATCCGATTGATTTTGATAAGGCGATGAAATACTCGGATAATATTTACTTCGCACAAGAAGCTTTAAAAATCGGAAAAGACAAGTTTATGAGTGAAGCAAAAAAATTCGGATTCGATGAGAAACTACCAATTGAATATGGATTCCCTGCTTCTAAAATTGCAAATGACGGCATTAAAAATGATATTCAAATGGCAGATACAGGATATGGACAAGGACAAGTATTAATGACTCCTCTTCATTTAGCTTTAACGTATGCGCCAATTGTAAATGATGGAGCGATTCCGTCACCGTATATTATTAAAACAGATAAACAACCAAAAGCTTGGAAAGAAAATGTAATTTCTAAAGGAAATCAGGATATATTAAAAACTGCAATGACGAAAGTAATTAATGATCCAGATGGTACAGGGAAAATTGCTAAAATTGATGGTATGACTCTTGCTGGAAAAACAGGTACAGCGGAATTAAAAGTATCAAAAGAGGCCGAAGGAAAAGAACTAGGTTGGTTCGCTGCATTTGATTTAAATTCACCAGATATGGTCATTACAATGATGATTGAAGATGTAAAAGGTAGAGGCGGAAGTAATATTCCAGCTGAAAAAGTAAAACATGTATTTCAAAAATAATATGTAATAGAAGGCTATCTCTATAAGTTGTAGAGGTAGCCTTTTTATATGAAAGAGTTCTTAATATCTGTATACTAAATTTTAAGGAAACAAAGTAAATCATTAACTTACGAAAAAAAAGTAGCTATTTTTTATTGACATTGATTAAAACTTTTTGTATTATACTTACATAAGGTAAGTTGTTAACTTTTAAAAAATAAATCTTGAATTAAAGATAAAGAGAAAAAAGGGAGAGAATACAATGACAAAAGTACTATTTATTACAGCAAATCCAAATTCAGCAGAAGGTTCTTTCGGAATGGCAGTAGGGGAAGCTTTCATCGAAGCTTATAAAAATGAACATCCACAAGACGAAGTTGTAACAATTGATTTATTCA
>NZ_JBFUPV010000001.1:101723-271037 GCF_041360755.1 Bacillus sp. RCC_6_1 | reverse complement strand
AGAAAAAGATAATGCTGTGTATAAAACGACAAATTGGTTTGGTAAGAAAATGGTACGTGTAGCTGGAGGGGCAGTAGGGGAAGCTTTCATCGAAGCTTATAAAAATGAACATCCACAAGACGAAGTTGTAACAATTGATTTATTCAATACTACAGTACCAGCAATTGATGCAGATGTATTTGCTGCTTGGGGTAAATTTGCAGCAGGTGAAGGCTTTGAAGCTTTAACTGAAGTTCAACAACAAAAAGTAGCAGCAATGAACACAAATTTAGAAACATTTATGAATGCAGATCGTTATGTATTCGTAACTCCAATGTGGAACTTTAGCTATCCACCAGTAGTAAAAGCATACTTAGATAACGTAGCAATCGCAGGTAAAACATTCAAATATACTGAAAATGGTCCAGTCGGCTTATTAGAAGGTAAAAAAGCACTTCACATTCAGGCAACAGGTGGCGTATATTCTGAAGGAGCATACGCAGCTGTAGACTTCGGTCGCAATCACTTAAAGACTGTATTAGGATTTGTCGGTGTAAATGATACTGAATATATCGCAGTTGAAGGTATGAATGCAAACCCTGAAAAAGCACAAGAAATTAAAGAAGCAGCAATTGCTAATGCTCGTGAATTAGCAAAACGTTTCTAATATAGAATGCTTAAAAAGTCCAAACACTTGCTGTTTGGACTTTTTTTCTTCTTTTTCCTTCGTTTGTCTAGTATAATGAAGGTCGGAATGATAATAGGTGGGGGTTCTGTATGATTCAAACGTTTTTTAAAATCTTTTATTTAATTTTAATCGTAATTGCGATTACACCGAGAATGTGGCGTCTTAAAAGACAAGTAAATACGATGGCGCCAAAAGAAAAAGATAATGCTGTGTATAAAACGACAAATTGGTTTGGTAAGAAAATGGTACGTGTAGCTGGAGGGGCAGTAGAAGTGAAAGGACTTGAAAATGTTCCGAAAGACAAGCCAGTACTAGTTGTAAGTAATCACCAAAGTAATATGGATATCCCTGTTTTACTAGGTTACTTAAATAAACCAATTGGATTCGTTTCAAAAGCAGAGATTAAAAAGTTCCCAGTTGTACCAACTTGGATGGAACTTATGAATTGTGTATTTATGGATCGTAGCGATCGTCGCCAATCTCTTCAAGCGATTAAAGATGGAATTGAACTATTAAAGAATGGACATTCTATCGTAATTTTCCCTGAAGGAACGAGAAGTAAGGGTGGCGAAGTTGGAGAGTTTAAGGCTGGTAGTTTTCATCTGGCAGTAAAGTCAGGTGTAGCAATTTTACCTGTAACGTTAGATGGTACATATAAGATGTTTGAAGCGAATGGAAATCGTATGAAGCCAGCTCATGCAACAGTAACAATTTCTAAGCCGATTACACCTGAAGATTATGCGAATATGGATATTAAAGAATTAACGAAGCATACACAGGAAGTTATCGCATCACAATTACATAAGTAATAAAAAAGGATTCAGCTTATAGTAAGCTGAATCCTTTTTTATTATGCTGTAGGTAAGACATAAAAGAGTACACAGAAGAACATCATCGCACTACCACCTAAAACGAACAGGTGCCATATGGCATGGTTGAAAGGTAGCTTTTCCCAAAGGAAGAATATAGCTCCGACAGAATATAAAATTCCACCTGCTAAAAGTAGTGAAAAACCATGTCCAGTTAGATTTTCATAAAGTGGTTTAATGGCAACGATTATGAGCCAACCCATAATGATGTAACATAAAGTTGAAGCCTTTATAAAGCGACGTACAAAGAAAATTTTGAAGACGATACCTCCGATTGCTAGTGTCCATATTATAGCAAGCAACGTCCATCCTAATGGGCCACGAAGTGTAATAAGTAGAAAAGGAGTATACGTGCCAGCAATCAATAAGTAAATGGCTGAATGATCTAAAATAGTAAATATTTTTTCTACTTTAGGATGATGAATGCTATGTAGCAATGTTGAAAACAAGTACAGTAAGAACATGCTTACACCATAAACAGTAAATGCAACTACAGCTGATGCGGTACCGTGCTTAGAAGCATGAATAATCAATATGATTAAGGCAGGGATGCTTAAAATGGCACCGATACCATGTGTAATTGCATTTGCAATTTCTTCTTTTACAAATTGGGTCATTCGTGTCATTTTTTCAGTCATAATGCAAATCCTTTCTACTATCATAAAATAATATGTCATTTCCCTTACCATATCATACACAAGAGCAATAGAAAATGAAATTTGTATAATTGATTATATTTTTGAATTTTTTTGACAAAAGACAATGGATTTGTTGACGTTTTCAAACTTTTTTGACAAAATAAAATTATGTAATAGTAGGACAAGGAAACTACTAATAAAGGGGATGGGGAAATGTTTTCAAATATTGGCTTTCCAGGGTTAATTTTAATTTTAGTAGCAGTACTCATTTTATTTGGACCTAAAAAATTGCCGGAAATCGGGAAGGCTTTAGGGGAAACGTTAAAAGAGTTTAAAAAATCAACGAAAGAATTGACAGATGACGCATTTCAAGAAAAGGAAAAGAAAGAAAAAATGTAGTGTATTTTCCTTGTAATGGATAAATAAAGTGTGGTGAACGAGATGGAAGATCGGGAAATGAGCGTAGTAGAACATATTGTTGAGCTTCGAAAAAGAGTAATATATACGGTGTTATCCTTTGTACTATTTTTAATTATTGGATTTACTTTTACAAAGGATATTTATTTTTGGCTTGTAAAAGATTTACCAATGAAATTAACTGTTCTCGGTCCAAGTGATGTATTGTGGATTTTTTTCTCGATTGCTACAGTATTTGCTATCGTTTGTACAATTCCTTTTGCTGCTATACAAATTTGGTTATTTGTAAAACCGGGTTTACATCCAAATGAACAAAAGATGACAATAATGTATATACCGGTATTGTCTATATTATTTCTCGCAGGTTTATGTTTTGGATATTTCATTGTAATGCCGTTTCTATTTCACTTTTTAACTACGATAGGTAATGAAATGTTTAATACGATGTTTACGACAGAAAAGTATTTTCATTTTGTACTTAATTTAACAGTTCCATTTGCTGTGATTTTTGAATTGCCAGTCGTTGTAATGTTTTTAACTAGTATTGGAATACTTACGGCGGAATTTTTAATAAAAATAAGAAGGTATGCTTACGTAGCATTAATTATCATTGCATCTTGTATATCACCGCCAGACTTTTTATCTCATAGTTTAGTTGCAGTGCCGCTTATTTGTATTTATGAAGTAAGTATTGCGTTATCAAAGGTTGTTAGTAAGAGGAAAAAGAAAAGAGAAGAAATGCAGTCGAAAAGTGCCTCGTTATAAAGGCACTTTTTTATTTATTTGTTATACTATAGCTATAAACGTATACAATATATAGAAGAAAAAAATTATAGAATCTCCAAAATTTAGACAAACTTTGCGCTTTTATAAGCTTATACTAAATGTATTAAACAATTGATGGATAATGAGATTCCCGTCTCAGAGATATTTAGGACGGGAAGGTGAATTAGGTGGAGATGAATAGAGTATAAATCTTCTAGCCATAAGGACTACAGAAATCATATAAGTCTGATTTTACTCCACTTTAAACAACGTGTTACAGCGCAAAGTAGAGGAAGTTCAAAAATCCAATGAAAAAGAGGATTGATATTGTGATTACGAAAAGTTTTTATTTCACTCATTCAACAGGGGATTGCATTAAAATATTCGAAATCCCTGTCCTACAGGCACAGCATCCATTATCGTTTCTAATTCAGTCTCGTCTTCAATTATTTATTGCAAAAATTCAAAGACAAAAACACCCAAGATTTTCGTATTCTTTCCGTGAATATTTACAAAATTGTTTGAAGTGGAATGATTATTTAAATGTATATAAAACAAATACCCTTGAAAAAAATGCATGATACGAAGTACGGACAGGGTTAGTAAACTCTGTCTTTTTCATTTTAGATATGAAAATATAATTAATTTGATGAAATTTCGTTCCAAATTGTTGAAAGCAATGGGAATACTAGTATAATAACAAGGAGAGCGTATTGGAAAGGGAAGAAGTATAGTATGCAAAAAATTAAAATTGTAACAGATTCAACGGCAGATTTATCACAAGACGTAATCGAAAAGTATGACATTCATGTTTTACCATTATCAATCTCTGTAAATGGACAAACATATTTAGATCGCGTTGATTTACAACCTGACGAATTTATTGAAGAAATGATTAAATCAGAGGAATTACCAAAAACATCAC
Source organism: Bacillus sp. RCC_6_1 (assembly GCF_041360755.1). NCBI lineage: Bacteria > Bacillati > Bacillota > Bacilli > Caryophanales > Bacillaceae > Bacillus > Bacillus sp. RCC_6_1. The sequence goes on along the minus strand of NZ_JBFUPV010000001.1, from coordinate 266,756 downwards.
AACCAGCTATGGGTACATTTGTAGAAATGTATGACAAGCTAGGGGAAGATGGAAGCGAAGTCCTTTCTATCCATATGACAAGTGGAATGAGCGGTACTGTAGCAACTGCAAATAGCGCTGCATCAATGACTGATACAAAAGTAACAGTTGTTGATTCTCAATTTATTACACATGCTTTAGCATATCAAGTAATTGAAGCTGCAAAAATGGCAAATGACGGACGCTCACTAGAAGAAATTTTAAAACGTGTAGATGAAGTAAGAAAGAATACTCGTTTATATGTAGTAGTGGATACATTAGAAAACTTAGTGAAGGGTGGACGTATCGGTAAAGGAAAAGCGTTTATCGGTTCGCTACTTAATATAAAGCCAATTGCTAGTCTTGAAGAAGGTGTTTATAATCCTGTAACGAAAGTTCGTAGCCAAGGCCAAATTGTAAAAACATTAGCTAAGTTATTTGAGCAAGATACGGCTGGAAAAGTCGTAAAAGCTGTTGCAATTCCGCATGCGAAAGCAATTCCTTTAGCTGAAAGTATGAAAGCGGCGGTTGAAAAAGTGAGTGGATTTGCTCAATCAGAAATTTTCTATACAACGCCTATTATTAGTACTCATACAGGTCCGGGCGCAATCGGATTTATGTATTTAGCAGAGTAATAAAAAAGCTACTTGAAAATATATTTCAAGTAGCTTTTTTATGTAAATAGAAAGTAAGAAATAAGAAGAGCTACACAGGCACTACCGCTAATGATATAGCGAGTCTGTAAATATTCATTCATAGAAAACACCCTTTATCCCGCTATTTGCGGACAGTAAAACTCTCTACCTCAAATTTAGCTGGAGCAAAGAGGTTAGGTAGCGGGCTGCCCGTAAAAGCTTGATTGGTGAAGGCAAATAATCAGTGGGGATGAAGAAATCCCACTAATTAAAGTTTCACTATAGGATTTTCTATATTATATGTTGGATATAGAAAATCAGTCATTACGTTACACATGTAAAGTTTCAATTTTTTCGTTTATTTGCTTATCATTTGTTGCGTTACTATAAATAAAAGTTTGACCTAAAAAGAGTACATGCAGTTGTTCCCACGGTAACATGCGCAAATTCCAATTATTTCGAAGTCTAGTTATTGCTTCACGAGGTGTTTCATCGGCGAGTGCAAAAGCTCCGTAATGCATTGGTATAAAATGTGTAGCGTTTAAATCTAAATAAGCTTGCACGGCCTCTTCAGGTGAAACATGAGATACTTTCATAAACCATTCTGGTTCATAAGCGCCAATGGGCATAAGAGCAATATCAATTAAAAAGCGTTCACCAATTTCTTTGAAACCTTGGAAATAGCCACTGTCGCCACAAAAATATATGGTTTCCATAGTCGTTTCATTATCAATAATCCATCCGCCCCAGTGAGACGTATTCATATCAAATAAGGATCTTCTCGTCCAGTGCTGAGCAGGTACGAAGTGAAAAGAAACTTCGTTAATTATCGTACTTTCCCACCATTTATACTCTTCTACATGTTTAAATTTCTTACGAGTAAATAATTTTTTTAATCCAATAGGTACAAGATATAGAACATCATCATTCAACTGACGAAGAGTTGAAAAATCTAAATGATCATAATGACCATGTGAAATAAGGACAATATCAATTTTAGGTAGTGCTTCTATAGAGAGTCCAGGTTCTGTAAGTCTTGGAACTAGCTTTAATTTATTAGCCCATACTGGATCTGTTAATATATTAAGTCCATTCGTTTGGATAAGAAAAGTGGAATGCCCAATCCATGTGATAGTCGTTTTTTCAACATTACTTTGCAAAAATGCACTTTGTTTAACGGGTGATTGTTCTACTAAGAAAGAAAAATCTTTTTTGTTTTGCTTTCGTTCTTTACGCCAGCGTAAAAAAGAGCGAATTGATTTTTTTGTACTAACATTATCCATATTTTCATAGCGCTTTGCCATGAACATCACCTCATTTAAAATCGTTGTATTTGTATTGTACCGAAATGTTGTTAAGGAATACAGTGTAAAACATGGATTAATGTTTAAGGAATTGTTAAAAAATAGGGAGAGGTATTTACAAAAGTAACAATAAAATTAGTTTTATCACTTTTATTTAGAGAAATAATAGTAAAAAAATATATTTTGTCTAGTAATTCGCTTGAAATAAAGAAGTAACATACGTAAATTCGTACGATTTCGTGAACAAATGTAGTAAACAATTTTCTCGTAGTGTTAACTTTTGTTATTATAAACATAACCTATTTAAATTTAGGATAGAGAAAAGAGGTTTATAAATGAAGCGTTATCAAAAAATAATTGGTCTTATGGTTGTATTTTGTCTCTTTGTACTTGCTGGATGTAGTGAATCAGGTTCAAAGCTTCGTAAACCATTAAATTGGGATTTAGAAACCTTCCAATTTACAAATCAAGATGGAAAGCAATTTGGTACAAAAGATTTAAAAGGGAAAGTTTGGGTTGCAGATTTTATGTTCACAAATTGTCAGACAGTTTGTCCACCAATGACTGCAAATATGGCCAAGCTTCAAAAGATGGCAAAAGAAGAGAAATTAGACGTTCAGTTTGTTTCATTTAGTGTAGATCCAGACCTTGATAAGCCAGAAAATCTGAAAGCTTTTATTCAAAAGTTTACAGAGGATACTAGTAACTGGAATTTATTAACGGGGTATTCGTTAGAAGATATTACAAAGTTTTCAAAAGATAATTTCCAATCACTTGTAGATAAGCCGGAGAACGGTCAGGTCATGCATGGTACATCATTTTATTTAATTGATCAAAACGGAAAAGTAATGAAAAAGTATAGTGGCATTAGTAATACGCCATACGAAGACATTATACGTGATATGAAGCGATTAGTGGGTTAAAAATAAGGGTGCATAGCACCCTTATTTTTTTGCATTAGTCTATCGATAAAATGTCATGTTGCTGGGGAAGTTTCGGCGCCCGAATTTCTAATACGCCGTTTTGATAAGAAGCTTTTGCCGCTTTTTTATTAATTGAATACGGCAATTTAATCAATCTTGATGCTTCTGAAATGGAACGTTCTCGGCGATAATAGTTATGGGATGTTTGTTCTTCTTCCTCTTCAAGTATCTCTTCTTTTACAGAGACTTTTAAGTATTCACTTTGTATTTCAATTTGGATTTGTTCTTTTTGTATACCTGGTAGTTCAGCTGTAACAACGAGTTCTTCACCAACTTCATATAAATCTACAGGGAATGTTAATAAACGGTTTCCTTTTTGGAAAAAATGATTTAAATCAGCGATTACATTGCGAAGAGGTGTTTGCTCGAAGAAATCATCAATTTGCTTTAAGTAATTACGAACCGGTGGGCGAGAAGAATCTTTTTTTTCTTCACTCATGGTATTCCCTCCTAGAAATCAATTTGCAATATCATATGACAAAAGCGGAGAAAGGTGAGTGCCTAGTTTTCATGTTTTCATAAAAAATTGTTAAAAATGTGAAATGGAGTGATTTTTTTATAGTTTTTGGTCGCCATATTCAGTTGATTATGCTAGTATAAATAGGGTTGATATAGTAGTATAGAGACAGAATGAAAACTGAAAGAGGGTAAGAAGTATGTGTGGTTTTGTAGGATGTTTATGTGAAAACCCTAGAGAGTTTTCAGAAACAGAAAAACATCAATTTGAAAATATGAACACGATGATTTTCCACCGTGGTCCAGATGACGAAGGATATTTTCGTGATGAACATGTACAATTTGGCTTCCGCCGTTTAAGCATCATTGACTTAGAGGCAGGACATCAGCCGCTAACTTATGAAAATGATCGATATGTAATTATTTTTAATGGTGAAATTTACAACTATGTAGAATTACGTGAAATGTTACTTGAAAAAGGTGCAACGTTTGCAACGCAATCTGATACAGAAGTTATCATTGCATTGTATGCACATATGAAAGAAAAATGTGTAGACTACCTTCGTGGTATGTTTGCATTTATGATTTGGGATCGTGAGGAAAAGAAACTTTTCGGTGCACGTGACCACTTCGGTATTAAACCTTTATACATCGCACAACAAGGTGATACTACATTCTTCGCATCTGAGAAGAAAAGTATTATGCATGTGATGGAAGATAAAGGCGTTAATCCAACGTCACTACAACATTACTTTACGTACCAATATGGTCCAGAGCCAGAAACGTTAACAATTGATGTTAATAAAATCGAGCCTGGTCATTATTTCGTAAAAGAAATCGGTAAAGAGATGGAAATCCATCGCTACTGGAAACCTTATTTCAACGCTTCAAGTGCAACGAAAGAGGAGCATATCCAAGCAATTCGTGATGTGTTATATGATTCAGTAAAAGTGCATATGCGTAGTGATGTACCAGTAGGTTCATTCTTATCTGGTGGTATCGATTCATCTATCATCGCTTCTATCGCAAGAGAAATGAATCCAAATCTTTTAACATTCTCTGTTGGTTTTGAGCAACGTGGTTTCAGTGAAGTTGATGTTGCGAAAGAAACTGCTGAGAAATTAGGCGTTAAAAACCATAACGTATTCATTTCAGCGAAAGAATTTATGGATGAGTTCCCAAAAATCATTTGGCATATGGATGATCCTTTAGCTGATCCAGCAGCTGTACCATTGTACTTCGTTGCGAAAGAAGCACGTAAACATGTAACAGTTGTTCTTTCAGGTGAAGGCGCAGACGAGCTATTTGGTGGTTATAACATTTACCGTGAGCCAAACTCACTAAAAATGTTCTCTTACATTCCTAGCCCAGGTAAGAGCGTTCTAAAAGCATTAAGTGGTGCTCTTAAAGAAGGATTTAAAGGTAAGAGCTTCCTAGAGCGTGGATGTACACCAATTGAAGAGCGTTACTATGGAAATGCTAAAATCTTCCGTGAAGAAGAAAAAGCTGAATTAATGAAGTATTACAATGAAAGTGTTAACTATATGGATATCACGAAACCATTGTATAACGAGATTAAAGATTATGATGATGTAAGTAAAATGCAGTACATTGACATGTTCACATGGTTACGCGGTGACATTTTATTAAAAGCTGATAAAATGACAATGGCAAACTCATTAGAACTTCGTGTACCGTTCTTAGATAAAGAAGTATTCGATGTTGCATCTAAAATTCCAACTGAATTTAAGATTGCTAACGGAACTACGAAAGCTATTTTACGTGAAGCAGCACGCGGAATCGTTCCAGATCACGTATTAGATCGTAAAAAACTTGGATTCCCAGTACCAATTCGTCACTGGTTAAAAGACGAAATGCATGATTGGGCTATAAATATTATAAACGAAAGTAAGACAGAGCATTTAATCGACAAACAGTATGTATTAAACTTACTGGAAGCACATTGTGCAGATAAAGGCGATTATAGCCGTAAAATTTGGACTGTACTTGCGTTTATGGTATGGCACCAAATTTATGTTGAGCATAAATACGATACGAATAAGTTCCATGAAGAAACAAAACGTGCGTATAGCTTAGTTTAATTAGAAAAACCTTAAGATCGCATACGGTCTTAAGGTTTTTTTCATAAATAGGAAGTATTATTGATACAATAATAGTAAAAGGATGGACAACATATGATTACGTTTGAGAAAGTTACTGTAGAAAATGAAAGCGTTGTTAAAGAAATGTTTAAATCGCATAGTTTAGGTGAGAAAAAGGTACAGTACTGTGTGAAAGTTGATGATACATATATTGGTGTAATAGATTATAGTGTACAAGAGGAACGGGCTGTTTTATCACAGCTAATTATTCATTTTGATTACCAAGGTTACGGTTATGGTACAAATACGTATTTTACATTTGAAGAAATGATGAAACAAAGAAATGTGAAAGAAATAAAAGTGCTACAAGAGAAATTAACAGAAAAGGCGAAGTCTTTCATAGAGAGTTTTGGTTTTGCTTCAGAAGATGAAGAGTATGTAAAGAAAATATAACGATGATTATTTATGCGATACAATAAATATAAGGCAGGTGGATGTATGACGATGACTTCTGGTCTTGTATTAATTGGAGGGTGCTTTATAGTAGCAGAATTATGTCATATAATCATTCGGAAAAGAATGAGTAAGAAAAAAAAGCCGTATGAATTACAATACATCCCTGTCTTTTTCATTATGTTTTGTATGCTTAGTACATTACAAAATTTAATGAACTTTCCACCACTTGTAAATGTTTTTTTAAAGTTTGGTTTACTTTATAGTGGTGTTGGAATAGCATTTTTATTTATTTTATTTTGCATACGTTATGTTCACTATCAATCGTATATATTTATTTTAAATTGGTTAAAGCAAGATGATAGAAACCGCCTTACATAAGGCGGTTTTTTTATTTGCAATTGTAACAGAACCTGTACATTTCACATAAAATAGGACGAGTAGAAATGCAAACATATTACAAGAAAGGGGCGGGGCAATAAAATGAAACTTGTTATAGACGCAGGGCACGGTGGATATGATTCTGGTGCTGTTGGTAATGGTTTAGTAGAAAAAAACTTAACACTTCAAATTGCTAGACGCGTTCGAGACATTTTAACGGTAAATTCCCCAATTACAATTAAAATGACACGTGATAGTGATGTGTTTATTTCTTTATCTGAACGTGCTAATATTGCTAATGCTTTCAGTGCGGATTATTTTATTTCATTTCATATTAATAGCGGCGGGGGTACAGGTTTTGAAAGTTATATTTATAATGCGTTATCCAATAGCAGCACTGCATATGCAAAGCAACAAAAAATGCATACAGCTGTCAATCCTGTATTAACAAAATATGGTCTTCGTGATCGAGGAGCAAAAAAAGAAAATTATGCGGTATTAAGAGAAACCGCAATGGATGCAATTTTAACTGAGACTGCTTTTATTGATACAGCGTTTGATGCAAATTTATTAAAAAATCCACAATTTATTGAAGATCTAAGTCAAGCGTATGCAAATGGAATAGCAGCTATTTTTGGAGTAGCTCCAAATCCACAACCTCCTAACCCACAACCGACACCTCAAACGAAGGGAATCGCTTATATTCTTGGGAAAAATGTAAATTTAAGAAATGGTCCATCAACTTCTTCCTCAGTTATTCGTCAATTAAATTCTCCAGAATCTTACGTTGTATATCAGGAAAGTAACGGATGGCTAGATTTGGGGAATGGACAATGGGTGTATAATGATCCTTCGTACATTAATTTTGTAAAGACAAGCAATAGTGATGGAAGCCCGATTGGGGTTGCATATATACAAGGGATGAATGTAAATTTAAGAAGTGGTCCATCAACTACATCTGCAGTTATCCGCCAATTAAATTCTCCAGAATCTTATTTAGTATATATAAATGAAAATGGTTGGTTAAACCTTGGTGGAAACCAGTGGGTATATAATGACCCAGCGCATATTAAATATACTCAATATTAGGAATTGAAATGATAATGCAATATGGATGCGTATCCTTGTTATGTATAACAAGGATGCGCATTTTAATAACAACATTTATTTTCATACTTATGCACTATGTTTTAAAAAGAAACATTAGAAAAGCGGATAGAATCTAAATAGTATATATTAAAAAAGTTTTCTTATATACATTGACAATGTATATAAGATACATTAATCTTTAAATGTTAATGATAATCGATTTCATCTAGGGAGGACATATGATACATACTAAAAAACTAATTATGTTCTGCATTATGATACTCATGGTTGTAATTGCAGGATGTAGTAAAGAAGAGAAAAAAGAAAATAATATATCAGCGAAAGCAAAAGATTCATATACGGTAAAGCATGCAATGGGTGAAACGACAGTAAATGGTACACCTAAAAAAGTTGTTGTTTTAACAAATGAAGGCGCAGAGGCTCTCCTAGCTGTGGGCGTAACGCCAGTGGGGACTACGAAACCACGTGCTGGTGATGAATGGTATCCTCATTTAGCGAAAGAGTTAAAAAACACGGAAGTTGTAGGAACTGAACGTGATATTAATTTAGAGGCTGTAATGAAGCTTAAGCCAGATTTAATTATCGGAAATAAAATGCGTCATGAAAAAATATATGATCAGCTAAAAGAAATCGCACCAACTGTTTATGCAGAAACATTACGCGGTGATTGGAAAGAAAACTTTACACTTTATACAAAAGCTGTAAATAAAGAAAAAGAAGGGCAAAAAGCTCTTGATGATTATAAAAAACGCATTGAAGGAATGAAAGAGAAGTTAGGCAATAAATTGAATTCTAAAGTTTCTATTATTCGTTTCGTGCCAGGTGATGTTCGTATTTATCAAAAAAACTCATTCTCGGGTGTTGTTTTAAATGATATTGGATTTAAACGACCACCATTACAAGATAAAGATGATTTTGCGATAAAAGGAATTACAAAAGAGCAGATTCCAAATATGGACGGAGACTACTTATTCTATTTCACGTCTGATAAAGATGCAGATAAGAATAATGAAGGAAATTCGTTAGCGAAGGAATGGACAGAAGATCCACTCTTTAAGCAACTACAGGCTTCTAAAAATAATAAAGTATTCCAAGTAGATGAAGTGATTTGGAATACAGCAGGTGGTATTGTAGCTGCAAATCTTATGTTAGATGATATTGAAAAATATTTTCTGAAGTAAATGAATAGTCGAGTGCATCCCTTTAAATAAGTGATGCACTTTTTTGTTTGTTAAAATACAGAAAATTCCTTCTTTTGAGTGTGGATAAGTTGTACAATTAAAACAATCATGTGATAAAGGAGTGGGGAAGAATGAAAGCTACTCATAAAGATTGGATTTTATTTAACGGAAGAATTGTAAATACGAAGGAAGAACAGCCGATGATTCCATTAGAGGAGAGAGGCTTTCAATTTGGTGATGGTATATACGAGGTATTCAGACTATATGACGGGAAGCCACATTTATTAGATTTACATTTAGAACGATTCTTTAACTCTATGGCAGAAATAAAACTAATTCCACCATTTACGAAGGAAGAATTAGTAGAAGAGTTATATCAAATGATTGAAAAAAATCAGTTTCAAGAAGATGGGAATGTATATTTACAAATATCAAGAGGTACACAACCGCGCAATCATGTATATGAATCAGATTTACAACCGACATATTTTGCAAATCTTGTTTCGTTCCCAAGACCAGTTGCTTCAATGGAGGCAGGGATTAAGGTGACAGTAGAAGAGGACATCAGGTGGAAGTTTTGCCATATAAAATCTTTAAATTTGCTTCCTAATATCATGATCAAAAACAAAATAAATGAACAAGGGTATCAAGAAGCAATATTAGTACGAGATGGTATTGTGACTGAAGGGTGTCATTCCAATTTCTTTATCGTGAAGAATAATAAGTTGATTACACATCCAGCGGATCATTTCATTTTACATGGTATTACACGTCACTACGTAATTACATTAGCGAAAGAGTTACATATCGATGTAGAGGAACGAGAGTTTTCATTACAAGAAGTATATGACGCTGAGGAGTGCTTTTTTACAGCGACGCCACTTGAAATATTCCCAGTCGTTCAAATTGGTGATGAACAGTTCGGGGCTGGTGAAAGAGGACCAATTACGAAAAAACTACAAGCTGCATACGAAGAGAGTATTCGTTTGTTTAAAGTGACAAATTAATCATGAAGAAAAAAGCTGGTATTCTTCCGGCTTTTTTTCATGATATAATTCAAGTATAGGACAAGTTTTGAAAACGCTGTAAAAAGGGGATTTAATATATGAATTATGAAGATTTTAAAGAAGTAATTCACGGAAGACGAAGTGTTAGAAAGTTTACAGATCAAGAAGTATCTACTAATGATATAAAAGAAATAATTGATTGTGCTCGTTACGCACCGAGTGATACGAATTCACAAACGTGGGAATTCTTAGTTATCATGAATCGAGAGAAGATTAAAGAAATTGAACAAATGACATGGGATGCATTACATAAACTTGCGGCAAAAGCAGCAGAAAATGGAGAAGAGAAAGCAGGGAAATTACTTACACGTTCTTTCGGACCATATGCAACAGCTTTCTCGGAGGCACCAGTATTAATTGTATGTTTGGCAACATCATATGAATCAAAGTTCCGTGAAAAGATATTTGATCCAATTGCTTTTGTTCCAGATTCCGTTTGGGAAGAAGAAGGCATTAAGAGTAGCTGTTTAGCGGCACAAAACTTAATGTTAGCTGCACATGCAAAGGGACTTGGTACTTGTCCAATGACAGGGCCAGTATTGCTAGCTCAAGATGAACTGCGCCAATATTTACAAATTGCGCCTGAAAAACAAATAAATATGGTTATTTCACTCGGATTTCCGAAAGATAAACCGAAGAAACTTCCAAGAAAAGAAGTAGATGAGATTACAACGTTTGTTTTTTAATTGCTGTATAGAAAAGACATTGAACTAACAATGTCTTTTTATTTTTGAGGGTATGTAATTCATATGTTGGGCTAAAATGATAGATAAGAGGGAATTACTATTTATTTCATAAAAAAAATTAATGTTCTATTAAGGAAAGTATGATACATTAATCGTGAGCAAGATTCTATTTGTTCATGAAAGTGTTGAAAGTAGTCTCAAAATTTAAAAGTTATTTTTGTATAATAAATTATAATGAAGTTACAGGGGGGATGAATTTTGAAAAAATTCATAATCACTGGATTGTCTGTATTGTTATTAGTTGGTTGCGGTGCTCCACAGGAAAAAGAGGACGCGCAATCAAAACAGGAAGAACAAGTTGTAAACGCAAGTGATGAGAATATGGTTGTATTTCCTGAAGGAGCAATGTCAATTGGAGAAGGGAAAGTAAAAGTTATTACTCCAGATGGTACTTCTGAAAACGGTAATATACCGACTGTATTCATCAAAAAGGATACGTTAATTCAGCAAGTTGAATTAGAACTTTCTAATTTTCAAAGTGATAAAGAAACATTCGTATTTGTAGATCAAATGTATACAGATAAACATCAAGTAACTAGTACAACGCAGACAACAGTGCAGTTAAAAGAAAAAACGCTGGAAACAGGTAGTCATACAATTACTGCAGTTCAGTATGAAAACAATGATCCGAAAGGAAAGGTTATTAGTTTTAATCAAGCAACATTTGAGACAAAACCTGCGTCTTAACAAGAATAAAAAGTACATTACTCAAAAAGTAGTGTGCTTTTTTGTTTGGACTAGAGTGTGCAAGAGTGAATAACTTATTTCATTTTCTAATACGATTAAATAGGAAGTAATCACTTGTTACTACTATGACAGAGAAAGAGGTTGAAGATGTGAATCGGTGTATTCGTATCGTCTTGATTAGTATGATGATGGCAGTATTTTGGTTTACGATACAAGAGATGATTCAAGCTACGCTCAATTATCAAATTCATGACTTATCAATAGGAGCTATTTGTTTTACCATTGTTTATCTATTATATCCCGCACTAACGGGCAGTAAGACCTTACCTTAAAACTCGGTATAGGTGAGGAGATTAGGTGGGAGATCAACTGCCTGTAAATGCACGATTGATGAGGGCTGATAATCATTGGAGATGAACAAACTCTCCAATGATTAAAGTTTCACTTTATGATAAACTCGGATTAAGGTGAGTTTTGCAAGAAAAATGTAGGTATTTCATTTGAAATGTCGAATAGTACATACGATGTCGTAATAACAAATTTTCTATTGTTTACTGTGAAACAGGAGAAGGAGAGATAGTAATGAAACGAGCTCTTATAAATATTGATTATACATATGATTTTGTAGCTGAGAAAGGCGCTTTAACATGCGGGAAACCAGGACAGGAAATTGAGAAGGAAATTGTACATATAACGAAGCAATATATTGAAAATGGAGATTACGTTGTCTTTGCTATTGATAAACATGAAGAAAATGATGTATATCATCCAGAATCAAAGTTATTCCCGCCTCATAATATAGCTGGTACAAATGGAAGAGATTTGTTTGGTGAATTACAAGATGTGTACGAAACATATAAAAATGCAGAGAATGTATATTACATGGATAAAACACGGTATAGTGCATTTGCAGGAACAGACTTAGAGATGAAGCTAAGAGAAAGAGGAATAGCAGAAGTTCATCTTGTAGGTGTTTGTACTGATATTTGTGTTCTTCATACAGCAGTAGATGCTTATAATAAAGGGTTTAAAATTGTAGTTTTTGAAAAGGCGGTTGCATCTTTTAATGCACAAGGGCATGAATATGCACTTGGACATTTTAAGTCATGCCTACATGCAGAAGTGAAGTGAAAAAAGAGGCCTTTAAAAAAGGTCTCTTTTATTTGTCCTTGTTCCTTGAAAACAGCTACCGCAACGCCTAATAAATTGAGTGGTCTTGATCCGACAACTTCTCTAATTTCTTCGATATACCCCATTGTAGGTAACCTCATTAAGGAAAAATAAGAGCATATAAACTATTCGTTATTATATAAATATATTCCTCTTTATAAATGTAAGAGATGTCAAATATCTCATGTGTTTTATTTGGTAAAATATACATCAAAAAAGGTCAAACAAAAACTTTGACCTTTTTTGACCAAATGTTATAATAAAGGCAGAAAGAGATAATCTTTCATTCATAAATAATAAGGAGGAAAAAATATGCGTAATTTATTTCCAGAGATAACAAAACGTCAAAATGGTATTTTTGATTTTGGGCCTTCTTTATTAGAAGGGATGACAGATGCTTTCTTTAAGCCACTGAACATGGATACTTTTAAAGTAGATGTTCATGAGCAATCTGATAAATATACTGTGAAAGCAGATTTACCAGGTTTTCAAAAAGAAAACATTCAAGTTGATTTTGAACAAGATGTATTAACGATTCAAGCAACTAATCATAATGAAGTAGAAGAAAAAAATGAGAATGGCACATATATTCGTAAAGAACGTTCTATAGGTTCTGTAACTCGACGCTTTAGTTTTAAACAAGTTGAGGAAGAAAATGTTAGAGCAAATTATAAAGATGGCGTACTGACAATTGAATTGCCAAAATTGAAAGAAGAAAAAAGTAGTAAGACAACAATTAATATCGAATAAAAGAGCTGATAAATTCAGCTCTTTTTTTACGTAGTTAATGAATAAATGAGTTGAAATCGTAATGAGATGAATAAAGTTTTAACGTATAAAAAAATTTCACGATTTGCTCCCCCTTAGGTTATTAAAAAGGGTATATTTAAAGGGAAAGGAAAAAGAACAGCTAGACATACTGTTTAAAGTGAATTAGTAATAGAGTCAAAATACATAGTAAGGGTAGCGGCATTTTAGATTAGGATAATAGATTTTTCTGGAACAAACTTAGGCGATTATGAATTTTTTAATTAGTAAGGAAGTGGTTAAATGAGCTTATTAACGTATACGGAAGAATTTTTTAATTATGTAAGAGAGTTTTTACTTTTAAGATTTTTACTATTTGCTTTAGTTTTAATCATTATTTCTTTTGTAATAAACCGTATTATTGATTGGTTTTTTAGGAAATCAAGCTTTTTTGATGAAGAGGTAGAGCAGACAATTCAAAGTGTAATTCGATCTATTTTTAGATATATCATTATCATCAGTCTTATCATATATTTAATTAGCCAATTTGTAGATATAAAAAGTATTATTGCAGGTGCAGGGATAGCTGGAGTTGTCATCGGTTTTGCTGCACAACAGATGCTAAAAGATGTTATATTAGGTTTTGCAAGATTAGCGGACAAAGAGTTTCGAGTTGGTGATTTTGTAACTTTTAACGGAACAAATTCAGGAACTATTGAAGAGATTAGTATTCGTTTTATGCAAATTCGTGAATGGTCAGGAAAACTACTTACCATCCCGCACGGAGAGATTAGAACGATACAAAATTTTAATAAAGGATGGATGCGTGTAATTGAACGCATCACGGTAAGTTATCAGGAAGATCCAACAAGAGTGAAGGAATTGTTAGAAGAAGTATGTGTTATATGCAATGAAAAATTGAATCAAACTCTTTATAGAGTAGAGGATGAGGCTGTTGAACCATTTAAATACGTTGGTGTTACAGACTTAAATCCTAACTTGAAATATGTTGGCTATGAATTTTGTATTACAGGTTTAATAAAGCCAGAAGATTATTTTGAAACTTCTAGACAAGTAAGATTTGAATTAATGTCTATGTTCCATAAGAATCAAGTGCAAATGCCAGCAGCGAATATGGTTGTTACTACTGAAGGTTTACAGCATATCCATGGTGGACAATCTTTATCGGACAGCTAAAGTAGAATCGTTTGTTAACAAAAATTCTGCTTCCAACATTGGATAGAATAACAATAATAAAATGATTGATATAAAGAAAGGGCTGAAGGAATTCGGTTCTTTTTTTATTTATAGAATTTAGAAATTTCTTAATGTTATAATTGTAGTTGGTGATGAGAATGAACTTTGAAGAAAAAGAGATGCGTCGTTTAGAAGCATTAAAAGAAATTGCTGAATTATTAAATGAAGCAACAAACTTACAGGATATGTTAGAAAAAGTGTTGCATACATTGTTACAAGTAATGAATTTACAAACAGGGTGGATATTCTTTATTGATGAAAGTGGAAAGCACAGTATGCTTGTAGACGAAAATTTACCAGAGGCTCTTACGTGGCAAAAGAAGAAGCCGATGTGTGAAGGAAACTGTTGGTGTGTAGAACGTTTTGTAAATGGGAGATTGGAAAAAGCGACTAATATTATTGAATGTAAGCGAATAGAAGATGCAATTGAATGTAATTGGGGAGAGACAGAAGATGTTACACATCATGCGACAATTCCGCTTAGGTCTGGATCAGAAAAATTTGGTCTACTAAATGTGGCTGCACCTCATAAGACTCATTTTTCTGAGGAAGAGTTAGCATTATTAGAATCAATTGCATTTCAAATTGGAACGACAATACAACGTATTCAATTAGTTGAGAAAGAACGTAAATATGTAGTGGTAGCGGAAAGAAATCGACTTGCACGTGATTTACATGATTCAGTAAAACAATTGTTATTTTCTATTATGCTAACAGCGAAAGGTACTCTGAATATGACGCAAGATAGAGAATTGCAAGAGATGTTAAGTTATATTGGGGAATTATCACAAGAAGCATTACAAGAGATGACGCTATTAATTTGGCAATTAAGACCTGAAGGATTGGAGAAAGGATTAGCAGAAGCAATTCAAAATTACGGGAAGTTATTAGGAGTTCAAGTGGAAGTTCGAATTGATGGGATGGTTTCAATGGGGGATGAAATAGAAGAAGTTTTATGGCGTATTAGCCAAGAGGCGCTACATAATTGTAAAAAGCATGCTTCGTGTGAAAAGGTACATATTCTTTTGAAAATAGAAAATAACCAGTTACATTTTTACATAGAAGACAATGGAATAGGATTTATACAAGAACAAGTAAGGGAATCAGCACTTGGCCTGAAAAGTATGAAGGAACGTATTCAGTTAATGAAGGGATCGTTTCAAATTATAACAGAGCTGAAAAAGGGTACAAAAATAGAAATTCAATTGCCGATTTGAAGGGGAGAATAAGGTTGAAGATTAAACTGCTACTAGTTGAGGATCATCATATCGTTCGAAGAGGACTTGTATTCTTTTTGAAAACGAGAGAAGAATTTGAAATTATTGGGGAAGCGGAAAATGGCGAAGAGGCATTACATTTCGTGCAAAAAGAAAGACCAGATGTCGTACTAATGGATGTATCGATGCCGAAAATGGATGGAATTGAGGCAACAAAACGTCTAAAGCAATATGATGAGACAATAAAGGTACTTATATTAAGTAGTTTTTCAGAGCAAGATTATGTTATACCAGCACTTGAAGCTGGAGCAGATGGTTATCAATTAAAAGAAGTACAACCTGAGCAACTTGTCGCTTCTATTATTGCAGTACATCAAGGAAATGCGAATTTTCACCCGAAAGTAACACCTGCATTAATGGGGCGTTCTGCAGTAAAGAAGGAAGTAGAAAATCCTTTTTCAATGTTAACGAAAAGAGAGCAAGAGGTACTTCGCGAAATTGCGAAAGGAAGAAGCAACAAGGAGATTGCAGCAGAACTTCATATTACAGAACAAACTGTGAAAACACACGTTTCAAACGTTTTAGCTAAATTGGAAGTGGATGATCGTACGCAAGCCGCATTATACGCAGTGAAACATGGAGAGAATTATTCATAAGCATGAATAATTCTGTTATATCGTATGACAGAATACATAGGAGCAATTAAAAATTATAGTAATCCCTAATATAGGTTTTTCTTCTTTCGATAATTAGGTACAATAAAGTGAAACTCTAATCAGTGGAGGACCATCCCCACTGATGATTAGTTTAACTAATCGGTTTTTACAGGATAAAGCTACGATGGAAGGGGAGGATATGTTATGCCTGGTACAAGAAGTGGGATTGGAAAGATTCAGGCTTCGTTAAATGGTTTATCACCGAAATTGCGAAGTATTGCCGAACATATTTTGAAACATCCACAAGATGTTG
The DNA here is from genome assembly GCF_041360755.1 of Bacillus sp. RCC_6_1. Classification (NCBI taxonomy): domain Bacteria; kingdom Bacillati; phylum Bacillota; class Bacilli; order Caryophanales; family Bacillaceae; genus Bacillus; species Bacillus sp. RCC_6_1. The sequence goes on along the minus strand of NZ_JBFUPV010000001.1, from coordinate 250,273 downwards.
TACATAAATCTATTACAGAATTAGCTGAAGTTACGAATAGTTCCGAAGCTACGATATTCCGCTTATGTAAAAACCTTGGTTTGCAAGGTTTTCAAGATTTAAAGATTACATTAGCTCGTGAAATTGTACATACACCGATGCAAAATATCCATGAAGAGGTATCAGCAGAAGATAGTATGGTAACTGTTGCTAAAAAAGTTTTTCATTCGCATATTACAGGACTGCAAGATACTTTACATTTGCTTAATGAAACGGCACTTGAGCAGGCTGTACGAGCCTTACAAGAAGCAAGTCGAATTGAGTTTTATGGAAATGGTGGCTCTGGTATTATTGCAATGGATGCGTATCATAAGTTTATGAGAACGGGTATTTCTTGTATCGCTCATACTGATTCGCATTTTCAAATTATGGGGGCAGGTTTACTCTCGGAAAATTCAGTTGTTATTGGTATTTCTCATTCTGGTAGCAATAAAGGATTACTTGAAGCGTTAGAAGTAGCGAAAGCAAGAGGAGCCAAAATTATTGCGATTACGAGCTATAAGAAATCAGCATTAAGTCAACTTGCTGATATAACGTTATATACATCAACACGTGAGACTGAATTCCGCACAGAAGCAAGTTCATCACGATTAGCACAGTTAAGCTTATTAGATACTTTGTATGTAGGGTTGTCGTTGCAGCGACAAGAGGAAACTCTAAAAAATTTACAAAGTATACGTGAAACGATTTCGATGAAGCGAATATAAAAAAAGCTCTTCAAATGAAGAGCTTTCAGACTGTAGACAAACTATTTTTGGAGAGTTCAAATGCTAAAAATAGTTTGTTTCTTATTTTAGGGATAATTTATCCAATGGAATTTATATGTAGTGCTTTCTATACTATAATTTACTATAAGTGAGGAAGGTGTCTTATGAAAATATCTGTTTATGTTGCAAGTGCATTTAGCAAGGATCATAAAGGCGGAAATAAAGCAGGAGTGGTATTTATTGAGAATACATTGACCACTACTCAAAAAATGGAAATAGCCAAACAACTGGGCTATGCGGAAACCGCATTTATATCAGAATCTGAAATTGCTGATTATAAATTTGAGTATTTTACACCAAAAGAAGAAGTTGATTTATGTGGTCATGCCACAATTGGCTCTTTCGCGATACTGATGCATTTAAATAAACTTTTCAGGAATCGCTATACGATTGAAACGAACAGCGGTGTTCTTACTATTACTATAAAAGATGACATCATATTCATGGAACAAAATAAACCGATATTCTATGATGTTGTATCTCCAAACGAGTTCATCGACTGTTTTGATAGTAAAGATATAGAAAATAAATACCCAATTCAAATTGTCTCCACGGGCTTAAAAGATATTTTAATTCCTATAAAAAGCGAAACACAATTACATGCACTGCAACCTAATTTTGAAAAAATTAAAGAAATCAGCAAGTATTATAATGTTGTCGGGATGCATCTATATACTTTTAATGACAATCGAATTATATGCAGAAATTTTGCTCCGCTATACGACATCAATGAAGAAGCAGCGACTGGAACTTCGAACGGTGCATTAGCTTGCTACCTTTATGAACAGGACTACTTGAAAAAAGAAGTCTATGTATTTGAACAAGGTTATTCTTTACACTCGCCTTCTGAAATATTAGTTAAATTAGCAACCAATAGCAAAAATAAAATAGAAAAAGTTTATGTTGGTGGCAAAGGATATTACTGTGAAACTAAGTGTTTACATGTAGAAAATATTGAGTGAAGAGCTTTTTTATCGGTGAGAAGTTTGTTAATTTATTTTGTTTTAGAAATATGTGACTTACTTATAGTCAATGATAAACTCTCATTTTTAAAAATTTAAAATAAAGACCGATTTGTGTAATAATTCAAATATTGTTCATAATTTCACAAGTTGTTTATGAAGTGTCATGTTATGATGAAGATGTAATGATGATTGAACACTTAAATTTGGTACAATAACTAGCCAAAGTAGTGAAGAAAGTAGTTGTGAGATAAACTCATTAAAATGCTAAAACACTAAAGGGGAGATCACATATGAAAGCAGTAGTGGTTAATAAAAACAGCAAAGCAAACATCGAAGTGATTGACAAAGAATTACGTCCGTTACACTCAGGTGAAGCGTTAGTAGATGTAGAGTATTGTGGAGTTTGTCACACTGATTTACACGTTGCGAATCATGATTTTGGTAACACTGATGGCCGTATTCTTGGTCATGAGGGTGTAGGTATTGTTACGAAAATAGCTGATGATGTTACTTCACTAAAGATAGGTGAGCGTGTAAGTATTGCATGGATGTTCCAATCTTGTGGACGTTGTGAATATTGCGTAACTGGTAGAGAAACATTTTGCCGTGAAGTTAAAAACGCTGGTTATTCAGTGGATGGTGGTATGGCTGAACAATGTATCGTTACAGCTGATTATGCGGTAAAAGTACCAGAAGGATTAGATCCTGCTCAAGCATCATCAATTACTTGTGCTGGTGTAACTACATATAAAGCTATTAAAGTATCAGATATTAAACCTAGTCAACCTATTGTAATCTATGGCTGCGGTGGATTAGGTAACTTAGCTATCCAATATGCTAAAAATGTATTTGGTGCAAAGGTAATCGCAGTAGATATTAATGACGACAAATTAGCCTTAGCGAAAGAAGTTGGTGCTGATATGACTATCAATCCAATTTCTCAAGGTCCTGCTGATAAAATTGTGCAAGAGGAGTTTGGTGGCGCTTATGCTGCGGTAGTAACAGCAGTCTCTAAAGTAGCCTTTAACTCAGCAGTTGATGCAGTACGTGCTTGCGGTAAAGTAGTTGCAGTAGGGCTACCAGTAGAAACAATGGACTTAAACATCCCACGACTTGTACTGGATGGAATTGAAGTAGTTGGTTCTCTAGTTGGTACTCGTAAAGATTTGGAAGAGGCGTTTATGTTCGGGGCAGAAGGAAAAGTAGTGCCGGTTGTTCAAACTTGTTCTCTAGATAAAGTACAAAATGTATTCGAAGAAATGGAACAAGGTAGAATTCAAGGGCGTATGGTAATTGATTTTAAAAAACATAATTGTGATTGCAAATAATTCACTTTAAATATAAAAAGCATGAGTCTAGCAAAGGACATGTAAAAAAGTTAGACAGCATAAGAAGATGATCCCTGTATTTAATAGGAATCATCTTCTTTATTTTCTATAATATCAATGCCAATTAATACTTGATTAATGAGAAATGATTAAAGGTTTACTTTATTTGCAAACGAAAAGGAATCTTTATGTTTAACAAATTTTTTATGATCTGGAACGTTTTGAATTGCTACAATTTGCGAATCTCTTGCTTTCAGTGCATCTTGAATCCCGATGGTCATAAGCTTAATAAATAGAATCGTAATAAAGAATGAAGCGAGAGTATAAAAAATAATCCACCATGAAAGATTCATTTCATTACGATTTAATCCAATAAGACCTGCCCAATCATTAGATAGAGAAACAGGTTTGAGCACTCCGTCATAGAGTTCACGCATTTGTATGCCGCCAATTACAATGTTAAGCAACGCTAAATGGATAACGAGTATGAGTGTTTGGACGATATGTTCCATAAATAATACAAATAAGCGGTCACGTAATAAGACTCGTAAGTGTTTTTTTATAATATGAAAACGACTAGCCCCCAGTAATTGTGAACTTAAGATGTAATCTTGTTTCATAAATTCATCAACTTCTGAGGATATGTATAAAGAAAGTGTAGGCAGAGCGACGAAAATAAGTACGAGTACTTGATAAAACGTAAATGAAATATTTGGATCTACCCCATCAGCATTTGATGTGATTATAATATTAACGGGCGTGATGAGTATGAATGCGATAAATAGAGTTGGAATATAATAAAAAACTTCTGAGCATGACTGGAAAAATCTCTTGAGTTTTGGAGCAAATAAACTTAAGAGGATTCCTATACATGTTCCGCATAAAATTCGAAAGAAGCTAATTGCCATGGCCAATAAAATAGTGAATTTTGCTCCTTCTACAATTTGTAAGAAAACAGACTCTCCAAAACGATCAGATCCAAAAGGTGGAATTAACGATGGCGGAAAGGGGGCCTTTCCAAGTAATTCGTTATTGTCATTGTAAAGTAACTGAGGAGGTTTTGGGATGTTATCTTTAAAGAACCAACTATAAATAAAACTAGCTGAAATAAGTATGAATAGATAAGTAAAGCCGATTAAAAAGCGTTTTGATTTCCAAATAGATTTCATAATGATACTCCTTTCAATTGCTTTTTCCATCTATTCATCATGAATGAGACTATTTGGAAAATGGCGTAAAATGGTAAAACAATCATAACAAGTGTGATAAATGCAGCTGGAGGTGAAACAAACGCCTTATTAAATAAAAATTGAATAATGCCTTCCATATTAAAAACAAATTCTAAAATGAATAAATTAGAAAGTAAGAAAACAAAAATCGTTTTTAAATGGTGGAAGAAGTGGATAGATATATTTTTGAATAAATGAATGCATAGTATATAACTTGATGAAAGGCCTTTTCCATATGCAACCTCTACGTAATGTTTTCCTTGCTCTTCTTTTATGTATAACACCATCATCCGAAACATTTGTAATGTAGGTAAGACAGCTAATGATAAAATAGGGAGTAAATAAGCTCGATTTTCATTAAAAGAAATAATAGTGACAGGAGATTCCCCAAATTTCTGAAGTACCCATATGAAAAATATTTGCAAACAAATCATCATCATCATATCAGGGACAGCTTCTAATATGAACACAACTCGGTTTATCCATTTTTTTATATAATCTTTTGCTAAAAAATAAAAAAATGCCATGCTAGATGATAAAAAGAGAGCAAGAAAAAAGGCTAAAAATAATATAGTAAATGAATATAGGTAAGGTTCTAAAACAGTTGGAAATAATGGTGTTTTTTTGAAATGGCCAAGCTTCGGGTCTGATCCTATAATCACTAATGATTCAGGGGAAAAAACCTGTTTTAACATAGTAACGGTCTGATTAAAAAAATAAATTGGTTGAAAGGTAAATCCTTGTTGAGTGATAAATAAATAAGGTAAATTTAATAATAGTAAGAGTGATAAAAGAATTGATGAAAGCTTAATTGTGAATTGAGATATTTTATTTAACATTAAATCCCTCCGACATCTTTTTACAACATTATACAATAAATTTCGTGTTATTGTTTTTATTTTTCTGAAAAATAAAAATACTTTTCGGTTTTATAGTATGCAAGATATATTTACAAGATAAAAAAGTGATAGTAGGGGGCCACGCTCTATGTTTATCAAGATAAAAGACTAGTGAACCTAAAACAATAAATAAGAGCAAAATGCACAGAATTCTCATTCTGCGGTTAGTTACTTTTCTTGGCTTGATGGTGATGTTACGTGACCGCTAAAAATGAATATTGCTTTTCAACTCTTTCTTCAAGCAAATAAGTAGAACGTATGGAGGACTATGTATGTGTTGTTAATGAGAGGAAAGGGTGTATTGCGTAACGAATATAACGTAATTTTACCGCATGGAAAAGCTAAATGTAGTATATAAGTGAAATGGAATGAGGGGATTTATTTTTTGATATGAAAAAAATTTTCTTTTTATAACTTGATAAATGAAAAAATATTTTATATACTAATTCATGTAAACGGTTTACTAAATCGTATTTTGCTAGAAATGAAGGGAAGATTCGCATGGAAACAAGGGGGAGAGTAATCGGGATTGATATCGGTACCACAAGTACAAAAACGGTTGTGTTCACAGAAAAAGGAAAAGTCATTGCATCACATGCAATCGATTACCCAATTATTCAACCGAATGTAGGATGGGCTGAGCAAGATCCTGATGTAATATGTGCCGCTGTATACAAAAGTGTAAGCGTTGCCATTGAAAAAGGTAATGTATTACCAGAAGATATTTCTTCAATCGGTATTAGTACAGCTATGCACGCATTAATTGCAGTAGATGAAAATGGTGCGCCATTAACGCGTTCTATCATTTGGGCAGATAATCGAAGTACGAAGCAATCAGAAAAATTATTACAACAAATGAATGGGCATGAAATTTATAGACGTACAGGCACACCGATTCATCCGATGTCACCACTTTCTAAATTGTTATGGATGAAAGAAGAGGAACCAGAGTTATATACAAGTGCCTATAAATTCATTTCCATTAAAGAGTATGTGATTTACCAATTATTTTCACGCTACGTAGTTGATTATTCGATTGCTTCTGCTACGGGGTTATTTAATTTAGAAACATTAAACTGGGATAAAGATGTTTTAACTATGTTACATATGTCACCAGAAAAATTATCAACCCCTGTACCAACTACATATATTTTATCAGGTATGAAGCCAGAATTAGCACAGGAGATGGGGATAAGTGCAGAAACACCAATTGTCATCGGAGCAAGTGATGGGGTTCTTGCAAATGTAGGAGTTGGTGCGATATCACCGGGTGCGGCTGCAATTACGATTGGAACGAGTGGTGCGGTTCGAACAATCTCATCAAATATAAATACAGATGAGAAAGGGAGAACGTTTTGTTACGCATTAACAGATGAGCACTGGGTAATCGGTGGTCCAACGAATAACGGCGGAATATTACTGAGATGGTTACGTGATGAATTTGGTAGTCCAGAGCAAGAAGTAGCAAGAAAGCTCGGCATTGATCCTTATGATTTATTAATTAAATATGCAGAAAGCGTACCAGCTGGAGCGGATGGGCTATTGTTCTTACCTTTCTTATCTGGAGAACGCGCACCTTACTGGAATGCAAATGCTCGTGGTACATTCTTTGGAATCAATCTTCAGCATAAGCGAGAACATTTTATACGTGCAGTGATGGAAGGTGTTTGTATGAGTGTATATTCAGTAGCACTCGCAATCAGGGATTGTACAGGGCCACTTACTGAAATACGAGTTTCAGGAGGGTTTGCAAAATCTGCATTTTGGAGACAAATGTTGTCCGATATGATGGGAAAAGAATTGCTTGTACCTGAAAGTCATGAAGCATCTGCGCTTGGGGCAGCGGCAGTCGCTTTATATGCTGTAGGAAAAATTGATTCTCTTGAAGAGGTAAAGGATTGGATTGATATTGTCCATCACCATGTACCGAATAAAGAAAATACGGCTATATATTTAGAAATGTTTTATATGTATGAACGACTTTACAATCGCTTGAAAGAAGAATTTGATTGTATAGCTGCTTTCCAACGTAAAAAATAGGGGGATTGGGAGAAATGGTAGTTGGGATCGTACTAGCGGCAGTTGTCATACTACTTTTACTTATTACGGTAGTAAAATGGCATCCATTTGTCGCATTAATTTTAACAGCAATTGGTGTAGGATTAGCAATGGGAATGCCTTTAATTGGAACTTCACCAAAAGATCCAGGAATTATTGATTCTATTAAACTAGGACTTGGTAATACGTTAGGATTTTTAGCAATAGTTTTAGCACTAGGAACGATGCTTGGAAAAATGATGGCCGAATCTGGTGGTGCTGAACGTATCGCTAACACATTAATTAATCGTTTTGGGAAGAAACGAGTTCACTGGGCGATGATGTTCGTTGCATTTTTAGTAGGGATTCCGGTATTTTTCCAAGTTGGATTTGTACTATTAATTCCGTTAGTATTTACAATTGCATTAGAAACAGGGGTATCACTTATTACAATCGGTATCCCGCTAGTAGCAGGACTATCCGTTGTGCACGGACTAGTGCCGCCGCATCCAGCGGCAATGGCGGCAGTTGGTATTTTTAAAGCAGATGTAGGGAAGACAATTTTATATGCATTAATTGTCGGACTTCCAACTGCAATTATTTCAGGTCCACTTTACGGGAAATGGATTGGTGCTCGTATACATAAGGAAGTACCATTAGATATAGCGGAGCAATTTATTGAAAAAGATAATAAAAAAGAGCTTCCAAGCTTTGGGAATACATTGTTTACAATTTTACTTCCAGTATTTCTTATGCTTGGTGCATCAATAGCGGAAGTTGCATTAAATAAAACAAGTCAACTAGCACAAGTATTACACTTTATTGGAGATCCGATTGTCGCTTTATTAATTGCAACCATTTACTCTTTCTTTAGTCTTGGATATGCAAAAGGTTTCTCAAAAGATAAAGTGTTACAATTTACAAATGATTGCCTTGGACCTATTGCAAACATATTGTTAGTTATTGGTGCAGGCGGCGCATTTAATAAAGTACTATTAGATTCTGGAATTGGAACGACAATTGCAGATATGGCGAAAGAATCACATATTTCACCGATATTATTAGGGTGGGGAATTGCGGCACTTATTCGAATTGCAACTGGATCGGCAACTGTTTCTATGATGACAGCAGCTGGTATTGTTGCGCCGATTGCAGCAAGCACACCAGGTGTAAATGTTGAATTATTAGCACTTGCAACTGGTGCAGGGTCATTAATTTTATCACACGTGAATGATTCAGGATTTTGGATGATTAAAGAGTATTTCGGAATGACTGTGAAAGAAACATTATTAACATGGACTGCAATGGAGACTATATTATCTGTAGTAGCACTTGGGCTAATTTCGATATTAAATATATTTGTATAGAATAGGAGATTGATTAATATGAAACTAGGTTTAATTGGATTAGGAAAAATGGGATTCCCATTAGCTGAACACTTATATGAAGACAAGCATGAAGTAGTTGTATACGATGTAAATAAAGAGCTTGTTGAAAAGGCAGGAAAACTAGGAATTACTGCACGTCATACATTAAAAGAAATGATCGCTGAACTAGAAGCTCCTCGTACAATTTGGGTAATGGTGCCTGCAGGAGAAGTTGTAGAGTCAGTACTAAAAGATGTTTATCCGTTATTAGATGAAGGTGATATCGTTATTGAAGGCGGAAATTCATTCTATAAAGATACGTTACGCCGTGCTGAAGAAGCAAAAAGCTTCGGATTACATTATGTAGATATCGGTACATCAGGCGGTGTAGAAGGAGCTAGATACGGTGCTTGCTTAATGGTTGGTGGAGAAAAAGAAATTTACGACCAATTAGAACCTTTATTTAAAGATTTAGCAGTAGAAAATGGCTATTCTTATGCTGGCCGTGTTGGTAGTGGTCATTTCTTAAAAATGGTTCATAACGGTATTGAGTACGGCATGATGCAAGCAATCGCTGAAGGATTTGAAGTACTAGATAAGAGTGACTTTGATTTCAATTATGAAGATGTTGCAAAAGTATGGGCGAACGGATCAGTTATCCGTGGTTGGTTAATGGACTTAACTGAAAAAGCATTTGCAGAAGATCCAAAACTAGATGGCATTAAAGGTGTAATGAACTCTTCAGGAGAAGGAAAATGGACTGTTGAAACTGCACTTGAACTTCAAGCTGCAGCACCAGTTATCGCTATGTCATTATTTATGCGCTATCGTTCTCAGGAAGATGATACATTCCATGGAAAAGTAGTTTCAGCACTACGTAATCAGTTCGGTGGACATGAAGTTGTGAAAAAATAAGGATGTTTTTGAAAAGAAACTTGTGCATAAGCGCAAGTTTCTTTTTTATAGTTTAAGAAATTACTAATTTAAAAATACCAATCAATCATCGTTTTTTTGTCACAAATGACAATAACCTCCTCTTAGACTTTGAAATGTACGGATTCCCGCATTATGTTTTTTTGTATTGATTGTATCAAATATAAAGCGCTGCATGAAATATATATCAACATAAAAGTAAGAATAAATAAAATGAAGTTTTCATAAATAGTAAAAGGGTGCTTATGTCATCAGTATAGCTAAGAAATGTTGTTACATATGAGAAGAGCGTGTTAATAAAATATGAGGTGGTTAAATGGGAAATAAGCAAGTGAAGTCTGTAAAGGAAGAAAAAAAGTTATGTCTTTGTATGATCGTCAAAAATGAGTCTAGAATTATGGAAAGATGTTTAAATGCAACAAAATCAATTGTAGACTTTGTTTCTATTTGTGATACTGGATCGACGGATAATACGCCTGAAATTATTGAAAATTGGTGTAAGGAAAATGAGATACCTGGGACGGTTCATCATGAGCCGTTTAAAAACTTTGGTTATAACAGAAGCTTAGCTGTTTCGTTAGCGCAAAAAACATACCCAGAAGCAGATTATTTGTTAATATTAGATGCGGATATGATTTTAGAGGTTGATCCGAATTTCGATAAAACGAGCTTAACGGAAGATCATTATCTTACATTACAATATGATGTTCATATTAAATATTGGCTTACACGTCTTTTAAAAGCTTCTTTACCATGGAAATCTGTCGGTGTTACTCATGAGTATTGGGATATAGATCGTTCAAAAGTTGGAGCGAATTACAATACGAGGGTAGCTCGGTTAGAGACTCTTGTCGTGAATGATCCCGGAGATGGCGGGAGCAAAGCTGATAAATTTGAAAGAGATGAGAGGTTGTTGTTACAGGGAATAAACGACCCAGAAACAACGCCAGATTTGCATATAAGATATTTATTTTATTTAGCTCAGACTTATTTTCATTTAAGTCAATTTGAGAATTCAATTAAATGGTATAAAAAACGAGTGGAAGCAGGAGGATGGGTTGAAGAGGTATTCTATTCGTTATTGCGAATAGGATTTTGTTATGAGCAGTTAGCAAATCGTTCAGCAAATAAACAAAATGAAGTGAAAGATGCTGATGAAAAAGAAACTGTTAAAGGGCAAGAAGAGCAATATTTAGCATTAGCTGTTTTTTATTTTCAAAAAGCTTGGGAATATAGACCAACCCGGGCTGAACCATTATACCAACTTGCAAGGTTGTATCGATTACGATCTCAAAACAATATTGCTTTGATGTATGCTCTGCAAGGGAAGGAAATTCCTTTTCCAAAGGATGATCTACTATTTGTAGATTATCATGTGTATGATTACTTATTTGACTATGAAATTTCTATTAGTGCTTTCTATATACCTCATAAAAAACATTTAGGGGCGGTGTCGCAAAAGTATTTGGAATCGATAAAAGAAAAGATTCCATTTCATATAGCAAATATAGTAGAGAATAATGCGAAATTTTATTAAATACATTTTCGATTAAAGGAGTAGTGGAGTAATCATGGAATTAATGCGATGGGCGATTGAACTAGGAGAATCGGTGCATGGAAATACGTATGAAGAATTGATGCCACTACTAGACTATTATTATGATCGTGATCATTTAAAAGCGTATTGTATCGCAAATCTTCTTTTAAACATGGATGTATTAGATGAGGACCGGGAAAGAATCGAATTAAGAAGATGCATCGCTGCTTATTATGCTGGATTATATAAAGTAGCAAGAAAACATGCAAATGAGTTGGTACTTAAACATCCAGATGTAGATTTATATAAAAATAATTTAAGATTAATGGAAGTTTATTTGAATAAAGAATATGATTATTGTCTTTTTATATGCCCAAAGACATACGGTAGTTTCATAGATGTTGCGCGAGCTTTAAAGTGGCGGTTGGAGCAGGAGGGAAATACAGTAATTATATCAGAAACAATACTGGGAAATGTAAAGAATACAGTTGTTTTTGGAGCACATACATACGCATATAACCCGAATCTTCTTCCGAAAGATGCAATTATTTATAATTTAGAACAGCTATACGAAGGAAGTCCATATGCGCATCCCCTTTATTTAATATTATTAAAAGATAGAGTGATTTGGGATTATAGTAAACAAAATATAGAATGGCTTCAACAAAAAGGGGTAGGAAAAGAAATAAAACATGTAGAAATGAACTATGCTCCAACTTTGGAAATAAAAAAAGATGCGTTTGAAGATGAGATTATTGAAGATATTGATATTCTGTTTATAGGTGCTCTTAATCCGAGGCGACAAGCTATTTTTGATCATCTAAAAGCGATTGCCCCGAATTTAAATATAGTTTTTAAAAATAATGCGTGGGGAATTGTTAGAAATGAATTGATTGCTAGAGCTAAAATTATATTAAATATTCATTTTTACTTATCAGGAATTCTTGAAACACCTCGCGTGTCTTATGCAGTTGCGAATAAGAAATTTATTATTTCCGAAAATAGTAATCCAGAAGATGAGGTAGAGTGGCCAGGAATTGTATTTACTCCGTACGAAAAAATAATTGAAAACGTAATGAAATATATAGAATTACCAGAAGAACGGAAAAGATTAGCGGAAAAAGCATATAATCATTTTGAAGCAAATGAAAGTTTAGGTACATTGAGCATGAGAGATGAATCAAAGTAATTGTACGAAACTCATACGAAAGTATGAGTTCTTTTTTGTTTATCATACTATTTTATGAAACAAGTTAACTCTTTATATTGTGTTTTGTATAGAAATTTCTGATAATATATAAGTAGAACTTGAAAACAAAGGGGAGAAATAATCATGAAACTAGTCGTTATTAACGGTACACCAAGAAAATTTGGTAGAACTCGCGTGGTGGCAAAATATATTGCGGATCAATTTGAAGGGGAATTATATGATTTAGCAATTGAGGAGTTACCTTTATACAATGGAGAAGAGTCGCAACGTGATTTAGAGGCAGTAAAAAAATTAAAAACGTTAGTGAAAGCTGCGGATGGGGTTGTATTATGTACACCAGAATATCATAATGCGATGAGCGGTGCGCTGAAAAACTCTTTAGATTACTTAAGTAGTAGTGAATTTATTCATAAACCAGTTGCGTTGTTAGCGGTTGCTGGTGGCGGTAAAGGTGGAATAAATGCATTAAACAGCATGCGAACGGTCGCTAGAGGTGTTTATGCAAATGCAATTCCAAAACAAGTTGTGCTTGATGGATTACATGTGCAAGATGGTGAACTTGGGGAAGATGCAAAACCATTAATTCATGATGTAGTTAAAGAATTGAAAGCATATATGAGCGTATATAAAGAGGTGAAAAAACAACTAGGAGTGGAATGATATGTCCTCACTTTATCATGATTCTCGCTTGTATTACATTCTAGGAGCCAATAGTCTATCTGCTATTGGTTCCGGAATTGTTATGATAACGATTCCTTGGCTGTTAATTAAAGAGAGTGGAGGAGAGACAACATTTGGTTATGTTTCTATCATTGCAACCCTCATTATGTTTTTATTAACACCATTCATTGGGCAAAGTATTGATCGTTTTTCAAGAAAATCTTTATTGCTATGTAACGAAGGAATCGGAATAGCCGTAATCGGAATAATGGTTATATGGGGATTTGCTGGGCAACCTTATCATTCTATTCACTATATTCTTATTTATATAGCCGGATCATTCTACTATTTATTATTTTATCCTACAATATTTGCGTTCAACCAAGAGATATTTCAAGCAGAACATTATAAAAGTTTAAGTGGAACGATGGAAATACAAGGACAGTTAACACAAGTTATTTCTGGAGCGGCCGCGAGCTTCTTAATTGAAATTGTATCTTTGAAGTGGATTTTGTTAGTAGACATGTTAACTTTTGCTGGAGCATTTTTTCTTTTCTTATGTATACCGTACGTAAAGAAAAAAGAAGTGAAAAGAAAAATAACATTTAAGAAGCAATTGTTTGAAGGAATTCACTTTATGAAAAAACGTCCTAAGCTCTTTTGGTTCTTACTGACCACTTATATGCCGTTTATAGGTGTTATGATGGCAAATTATTTAATACCAGTTTATATTTCGGATATACTTAAAGCCAATGCCTCTGTATACGCAATAGAGGGGATGATGTACGGTGTCGGAGCGGTTGTCGCAGGAATCTGTATTCCACTCATAATGAAATATGTAAAAACAGAAGTTTCAATCGTTATGACGATGTTCATTTATGTAATTTCAATTACCGCAATGATTATTGAACCTTCCGTAATTTTCTTATATGGACTTGCAATTTTTCAAGCAGTTGGAAATGCGGGTACAAGAGTGGCGAGAAATGTATTGATGATGGAGGAAATTCCAAACGAAGTAATGGGACGTGTAGACAGCTTATTTCGCCTAATTGGTACTGGAATACGAATTGTATTATTAATGCTGTTTACAGCGGGTGTATCTAAAGCCGGAGTAATGCTTCCGTTTTACGTATTAAGCTGCATATTGATCTTCTCATTAGGAATCGCTATTTATTATGTACTATCACAACGTAAAGTAGCGGCGAATGTTTCTAATAAATCAATCGTTTAAAAAACACTTCTGCCGCCCTTTCTTTTTCTGTATAATAAAAAGAAAGGGAGTGCAAACTTATTTATGAACAAATGGATCTTTCTTATCATTTTATTATTACCGCCACTATACATCATTTATATGACGTTTAGAATGAACAAAGTTGCTCGTGAAAAGTTGAGCTATCACTCTCCGTACGTTCTTATACTGGGTGCAAAGTTATTTGGAGATAGACCGTCTTTATCTCTTCAAAATCGTTTGGATGTAGCGTTGGAGTATTTATTTTCCCATCCTGAAGCGAAAGTAATTGTTTCAGGTGGTCAAGGAGAAGATGAAGATATACCGGAAGCTCACAGCATGAGAAACTATTTAATGGTACACGGTATAGATGAGAGTCGTATTTTAATAGAAGATCAATCTACAAATACGTATGAAAACTTAAAGTTTAGTATGGATTTATATAATGTGAAACATGCGGTAGTTGTAAGTAATACGTATCATTTATATCGAACGAAAATAATTGCAAAGCGTTTAGGCATGAAGATGGAGGCACTAGCTGCTGAAACACCAATTCGTTCTAAGAGAAAAATGTATGTTCGCGAATATGCTGCTATTATGAAAACAATATTGTTCGACCGTTAGAGCTCAAATGTGAGCTCTTTTTTAATTTAAAAGCGTATCATTTGAAATGAATGCCATATTCCATCAAAATAAAGGAAACAACAGTAAAGGAGTTGTATTTGTGATTCAATTTAATCATGTGTCAAAATCGTATGAAGATGGCACGAAAGCGGTGGATTCATTGCATTTAGAAATTAAAAAGGGAGAATTTTTTGTTCTTATCGGTCCGAGTGGTTGCGGGAAAACCACGACAATGAAGATGATTAATCGTTTAATCGAAACGACTGAAGGATCGATTTTAATCGATGGAAAAGATATTCAACAATATAATATAAACGAATTACGTTGGGATATAGGATACGTGTTGCAACAGATTGCTTTGTTTCCTCATATGACAATCGCTGAAAATATTGCAGTTGTTCCTGAAATGAGGCAATGGAGCAAAAAAGAAATTAAAGCACGCGTCGATGACTTGTTACATATGGTTGGATTAGAGCCGGATATATATCGAGATCGTATGCCTGATGAATTGTCAGGAGGACAAAAACAACGTGTCGGTGTCGTGCGAGCATTAGCCGCAAACCCGAAAATCGTTCTTATGGATGAACCATTTAGTGCGTTAGATCCATTAAGTAGGGAACAGCTTCAGAAGGATATTGTACAGTTGCAAAAAAAGATTCAAAAAACAATCGTGTTCGTAACACATGATATGCAAGAAGCATTATCACTTGGAGATCGCATTTGTATTATGAAAGAAGGAAAAGTTGTTCAACTAGATACACCAGAAGGAATTATACATAATCCGAAAAATGAATTTGTAGAGGAGTTCATTGGAAATCATGGGCGAACTTGGTATGAGGGGAAAAGTGTAGCAGATGTATTGCCACTTGATCAAAGTGTGCAATTAGAAGGGCAGGCGCTATCATTACATTCTTCCTTACAAGAAGCACTAGTTCGTGTGCGTGATGAAGAGGTCGTTCCAGTTGAAGAAAACGGTCAATATATTGGAGCGTTAACAAGTCGTCATATTGTCAATTACATTGTTGAACAAATGAAGGAAAGAGGCTAAACAGTGACTAATTTTATACAAACGTTCCAAGAACGAAAAATAGAATTACTAACTGCATTAAGTGAGCATTTACAAATATCGCTTATTTCATTATTTTTTGCAGTAATTATAGCAGTGCCACTTGGCATCTTATTAACAAGAAAAGAACGAATGGCTGAATTTATAATAGGAACTTCTGCAGTAATGCAGACAGTGCCATCACTTGCATTGCTTGGACTCTTAATTCCGTTAGTAGGAATCGGAAAACTTCCAGCGATTATCGCATTAGTTGTGTATGCACTATTACCTATTTTACGAAATACATATACAGGAATAAGGGAATTAGATGAATCTCTAATAGAAGCCGCGAAAGCTATGGGGATGAATAGTTGGAAAAGATTGTGGAAGGTAGAACTTCCTCTTGCATTGCCTATTATTATGGCCGGTATTCGTACAGCGATGGTATTAATTGTTGGAACGGCTACATTAGCAGCTCTCATTGGTGCTGGTGGGCTCGGTAAGCTTATATTATTAGGTATAGATCGAAATGATCATGCACTTATCATTTTAGGGGCCGTACCAGCCGCGTTACTCGCTTTATTCTTTGATATAGTACTTCGCATACTTGAACGACCGAAACGCTCTTCTAAGCGTGTTATATTGACGATATGTATTGTTTGTATAATGATTGCTTCTCCATTTCTTTGGAGTACCGAAAAGAAAGATATTGTTATTGCGGGCAAACTTGGATCAGAACCTGAAATTTTAATTCAAATGTATAAGCAGCTTATTGAACAAGATACAGATTTACACGTACAATTAAAACCAGGTCTTGGGAAAACAGCATTTGTATTTGAAGCGTTGAAATCAGGGGAAGTAGATATATACCCAGAATTTTCAGGAACAGCTTTATCTACTTTCGTGAAAGAAGAACCAAAGAGTACAAATCGTGATGAAGTATATGAGCAGGCTCGCGTTGGAATGGAAAAGAAATATAATATGATTATGTTGAAGCCAATGGAGTATAACAATACATATGCACTAGCCATGCCGAAAAAAATAGCAGATCAAAAGAATATAAATACAATTTCTGATTTAGGGAATGTTGCGCAGGAAGCCAAAGTAGGATTTACATTGGAATTTGCTGATCGTGAAGATGGTTATAAAGGAATGCAAAAATTATATAACTATAAGTTCTCGAATGTTAAAACGATGGAGCCGAAGCTGCGTTATAGCGCAATTGAATCTGGAGATGTTAACGTAATTGATGCATATTCAACAGATAGTGAATTGGAGCAATACGGACTGAAAGTGCTAAAAGATGATAAAGGGTTATTCCCACCTTATCAAGGAGCACCATTATTAAGAAAAGAAACGTTACAGAAATATCCTGAACTTGAAAAGGTATTAAATAAATTATCTGGAAAGATTACAGATGAAGAAATGCGAAAAATGAATTATGAAGTTAACGTAAATGGTAAAAGTAGTGAAGAAGTCGCAAAACAATTTTTACAAAAAGAGAATTTACTTCGTTAAATTTACAAGAAATATACAAATTTATATGTTTGAAATGACCGTTCATTACAAAATGAGCGGTTTTTTTGTGCATACTTATACATTTTTTCAAAAAAGTATTCCATTTTTGCTCATTTTCTTTTAGAATAAGTAATGTTTTCCTGAAAAAATATAAGAGAAACGTCTATTAGAGAAAAAGGTGACTTTAATAGTTGAACGAACATAACACCTAGAATGACAGATGGGGTGGTACAAATAGAAAAGAAGTTAGGATTTTTTCCATTAATCGCATTAGTAGTTGGAACAATGGTTGGTGGCGGTGTTTTTAGTTTACCGCATGATTTAGCAGTAGGAGCAAACAGTGGTGCAATAATAATTGGCTGGTGTATTACAGCGATGGGAATGATTCCCCTTGCGCTCGTATATCAAACGTTAGCAAGACAAAAACCGGAACTTGAAGGTGGAATTTATAGTTATGCACGTGCTGGTTTTGGTGAATATATTGGATTTAATAGTGCTTGGGGATATTGGCTAGCAGGAATCTTAGGTAATGTCGCAACAATTATGTTACTGTTTAGTACATTAGGTTATTTCTTTCCAATTTTCAAAGGAGGAAATAATGTTGCGTCTATCGTTGGGGCATCACTTTTATTATGGACACTTCATTTTTTAATTTTATTTGGAATCCGTGAAGCTTCTATTATGAATGTGATCGCAACAATAGGGAAGTTAGTTCCAATCGTTTTATTTATTGTTGTAATGGTAACAGCCTTTCGCTGGGACACATTTACACATGATTTTTGGGGAGAAGGAACGATCTCACTTTCCGCTATACTTGGTCAAGTGAAAAATACAATGCTTGTAACACTTTGGGTTTTCATTGGAGTTGAAGGAGCAGTTGTATTATCTGGAAGAGCGAAGAATAGTCGAGATGTTGGAAAGGCAACAGTATTGGGACTTATTTTAGTAATGTCCATTTATATTTTAATTTCTGTCCTGTCAATGGGAGCTATGACAAGAGGCGAACTTTCTGTGTTAGAAACCCCTTCAATGGGGCATGTATTAGAGCACGTTGTTGGTCCATGGGGTGCAGTTGCGATTAACATCGGATTAGTTGCTTCACTTGTCGGTACATTAATTGGTTGGTTTTTACTTGTTTCTGAAATTTCTCATGTGGCAGGAAAAGATGGCGTATTTCCGAAAGTCTTTACGAAAACAAATAAAAAGCAAACACCGCACATGGCATTATGGATTTCAAATGGTGTTGCCCAAACTATATTTATCATCGTTTTGTTTTCGGAATCAACATATCAAATTATGTATTTCATTGCCTCAACATCAATTTTATTACCATATTTATTATCAGCGTTATTCCAATTTAAATTAGTCATTACAAACGAGCTAAAAGACGCTAAATTAAAAAACGGAGCGTTAGCTTTAATTGCTTCTATTTACTCTGTATGGCTTCTTTATGCAGCTGGTTTAAAGAATTTACTACTCGTTTCAATTGTGTATGGAATTGGAATTATTGTTTACACATTTGCAAGAAAAGAACAAGGGAACCGTTGCTTTGTAGGTGTAGAGAAGTATGTGATGTGGGCAATTATTGTTGCGGCTATCACATCCATATATATGTTATTAACTGGAAATATAAAAATGTAAAAAGTCCTTTTCATTTAAAGGGCTTTTTTCTTTGTTTAGAGAATATTTACTACATAAGATATTCAGGAGGGATGAGAATGGAAGAAAAAGAACAGTTGTCTAGAATAATTGATTTAGCTAGTGAGTTAAGGAAAGTATTAGTGCAAGAATCTTTTTTTAATCATCATCCTGAACTAAGAGGAGTCATTGAAAATTTAGCAAGTTCTGTTGAAAATTTGGCGGAATTACAAATAAGTAAAGATGAAAACGCTGAAGATCGATTACGTTACGTACTTGCGAAAATGAAAATTGCTCATAATGCAATTTTACAGGAGAAAAAAGCATTTCCTTCTCATTAATATAAGTTTTTATTTTGAACCTGGCGGATAACGTCAGGTTTTTTATTTCTAGTTTTTCGTTT
The DNA here is from genome assembly GCF_041360755.1 of Bacillus sp. RCC_6_1. NCBI lineage: Bacteria > Bacillati > Bacillota > Bacilli > Caryophanales > Bacillaceae > Bacillus > Bacillus sp. RCC_6_1. The sequence continues at coordinate 230,846 of NZ_JBFUPV010000001.1, read as the reverse complement.
CTTTCATACACTAAGAATAGTATGAAAAAAGAAGGTGACTAAGGTGAAATTACATAAAGCTCTTCAGCCAAGTTTTATAAAACGAATGTACTATATGAGATTTTTAGGGAAATTTACAAAAGCTGAGAAAGAGAAGAGTGGAGAGAATTTCTTTGTACAATGCTTATCGCCAATACCATTCACTTTACAGGAACAATTTACAAATGAACCATATGTATTTGAAGGGTTATGTAGCAATAAAAAGAATGAAAAAATCTTTTCGGAATTAAAGAAGAGGAAATTAGAAAAGCAACTAGTAATGTTTCGTCTTTATTATGAAAGAGGAAATGTATACGTGGAGTTAATATGTACAGAAGAACCGAAAGAAATAGCAAGCAGCTATAAAATGATTCCGGCACCTAAAGTTACAAATAATAAAAAAAGAGAATCTTTAGAACGAAAACTTAGCAACGGTTATTTATCATTTCTTATGCCAAAATTTCCGAAAGACTTTGAGCCTCCCGAATTATTGTGGCACGATGGAAGACTTTACGGAAACATATCCCTAAAGTCATCAATTAGCTCAATCGCCTATTTTGAACAGAAACGTGAGTGTAAATATATAAACTGCAGTGACTGGACGAAGTATGTAGAAATAGCGGTAGAAGATCAATTATATTTTGTAAGTGATTATGTGTATGAGCAATTAAAAAAACGAATGCATGAAGAAGGTAAGCTAGTTGAAGTAGAGGATATAAAAGTACAAAAAGATGAATGGGAATGGGATGAGCGTGAATCGTCTTTTTTACAGTATGTACAAAGTATGGTGCATAATAAAGGGTTATATTTGGATGAAACGGATATTTATAATTTCCATATAAGTGTAAAAACAAATATGTTAACGATTCTTGGTGGTATACCGGGCGTTGGGAAATCACGGTTTGTGCAAACTTATGCAGAAGCATTAGGGTTACAGTATGGGGAAGAGTTGGTTTGGATTCCGATTTCGCCATCGTATCAAGAACCACATGATTTACTTGGTTACCTTCATCCAAATGGTACTTTTATTGAAAGTGAAACGAAGTTAGTTAGGACGTTAATGAAGGCGAAAGAAAATCCAAATCAACTGTATATAATCGTTTTTGATGAAATGAACATGTCTCATATTGAGCATTGGTTTACTCCGTTTCTATCTGTTCTTGAACTTGAAACAAAAAATCGTATTTTAAACTTGTATGAGGGTGTACAGGATATAGAGAATTCAATTCCATCAACAATTGAAATTGGAGAAAATATTATATTTGTAGGTACTGTGAATTTTGATGAAACAACAAAAGAGCTCTCTGATCGATTATTAGATCGAACGAACCTAATAACGTTACAGAAAATTCCGTTTTGTGAGATGGACATGGAACAGGGGAAAGTCGTATTACATCCACCTTTGAAAGTAACAGCGGGAGAATTTCGGATAAATTGGATGAGAAATAAAGCGATGATTGAAGTGTTTTCTGAAGAAGAATTAGAGCTATTAGATAAGTTGCATGTCGTATTGTCATCACATGACGCGTCTAAGGGAATTTCTTTCCGATGTGCAAATGCAATTGCGACTTATTTGCAAAACATACCGTTCCAAAATAACCATACCTATATGATCAGTAGAGAAGAGGGGTTTGATTTACAAATAAAGCAGCGTGTATTGACGAAAATCAGAGGGACCGAAATGATGGTTGGGCCTTTACTTTCTGAAGAAGCAAAAAGGGGGGCGACCTTAGTACCTCTTTTGCAATCTGCACTTGCAAACAGAGTATCTACATTTGAACACTCTTTAGCATATATACGAGAAAAACGTAGAGAACTGGAGCTGTATGGATATGCAAAATGAAGGGCGTTACGAAACAAAAATCGTTGATACGAATGAAACGCTCCCTTTTGTATTAAAGTTAATCATTGGAAATGAGGGGAAAGGAGATTATATTTTATTAAATCGTCTTTGTACATCTACTACAGCATTAGTTCAATGTATTTATAAAGTACAAGAATTAAAACCAATAAGATTGCAGTACAATTATGAAATTCCAATGAATATTACTTTTATATGGAATAAAGTATATGAGGGACAGAAAAATATAAAAGAGGCTCAATATGAAATAAATGAAAAAAAACAAAGAGTATTAATATATGAACATGGGAAAACAGAATTCTTTTATCCATGGCGCTGTGGTTTATACCATTTTGAAGTGCGTATAGAAGATACAACGTATTATGGCGCATTTCAAATCGTACCGAAAAACTTTTTTGATGATCAATTTGAAATGATTCAAGACTATGTGAAGTCAATTTTAAATGAGTTGATTTTGGATAGAGGTTACTATAAAAAGACCTTCTCTGCACTTAGCGATATTGAGGATTCTTCTTATTTAGTGTTACTTAGAAAGTTACCCCAAAAAATGAAAATGATAAAGCAAATCTTTAAGAAAATAGAATCAAGCTCAAAATTTATAAATGAATATAAATGGGAAGGAAAAGAGCGAAGGCCAACAAGAAAAGGAACTATAGTAGCAGAACGAAAACCTTATGCCAAATATTATAATCGTAAGTTTATGGAACAAAAAAATAGTAAGGAAAATGCATTTCTTAAATATAAAGCGATGCAATTTTATCATTATTTAATTGAAGCAAAAAGTTTTTTACGTCAAACAATTGAAATCTTAGAAAGAGAAAAAAAGAAAAAATCAGAAGAGTTTCAAGCCGTAAAAACGATTATACAAACAATTGAGCGTAATGGATCGGTAACTGATAGAGAGAAGCAAAAATATAAAAATATACATTTACTAAAAGAAGCCGATTTACGAAAGAGCTCAATGAAAATACAAGAATATAAAATATTGGCGCATATTGTGCATGAAAATGTACAATACTTTCAAATGTTAATGCATTCTTCGTTTTGGAGGGAAGTTACTGAAACAAGTAACATGAACTTACATGATTTACCGATACCACATCAACAATTACTACATCATTTAGAAGTACTCCCGCAATATACGGATCAATCTCCATCGTTATTATTTGTTTATAAGCCAACGTTTTTAGTGTATGAATATTACGCTTTTTTTATCGTTATTTCAATTTTAGAGCAAATTGGTTTTGAAGCTAGAAACTCTATCCGTGAACAAATACAAGAACATTTTTATGTAGATGGATTACAAGATGGAACGACAGTAGTTTTAGAACGAGATGATATAAAGGTGCATGTTGCATTTAATGACTTAATTGAAACACATCCTCTTATTGCATTAAGTAAAGGTAGTAATTTTTACAATGGTGAGGATACGAAGAAGCCAGATATTCGCTTAGACTGTTATGTAAAAGAAGATGGGAAATACGTATATAAATCTTCTATTATTATTGAAGTGAAGTATAGTCCAATGTACAATATTTTTCAGCACGTCGGAAATACGAAAGCAACTGAGCAAATGTATAAGTACTGGTCTATAAAGTATGTAGAAGAACAGGATGGAAAGCGAGTCTATTATCGAAGGTCAATTTATGAAGTCATTTGTGTATATCCAGGAAGCCATATGCATAGTAAAAAAATTGAGTCTGGATGCGGTGTTTTCTTGCAGTTATATCCATATAAGACGAAACAAGGGGAAGAGAAATTAGCTGGAAAACATGGGATGGTACAAATTTTTGAAAAATGGTTAAAAAGCATTAAGAAGTAAAAGAAATCCTTTTTCATAAAGGATTTCTTTAGATTAAGAAGAATTATATGCTGTATGGAAAGAAACATAATGTAATTTAGATTTGAAAAGTGATACAAATGTGTTATTAAAAGGAATGTGAGCGCGGGATAAAAGTCGATTAAATTGGAATCTAATTCATTTTGCAGAATATAATAAGTCATAAATATTTTTAGTTGCATACGAAGATTTGTTCTTATATGATAGATAGTGAAAGCGTTATCAAAAACAGAGCGACGATGGGAAAGGCGGTTAAATATGTTCCAGCGTGTTCAAACAAAGGAAGAACATTTTGGGTTCGAGCAACTATGGGGAGATTTTTGTGAAGAAAGAAACTTAATGTTCGTAGAACGTAATTTAAATCCATCACGATTTTTATTAATAGAAGATGAACATCCTATTGGTACAGTGGAATGTATTAAGTATACGGTACCTGAACAATCAAATTCTGAGTTTTTCTATCCGTTTTCTAAAAATGATTTAGTAAAAGATTTGAAGAATGTATATGAAATAGGCAAGTTAAGTATTTCGAAAACGTCTCGTGGGAGAGGACATTTCAAAAGGCTAACAGCTATTTTATTTATACATGCGTTAGAAACAAAAGCTGAATGGTACATTGCAGCAGTAACAAAAAGAATGTATATGTATTTACTTACACTTGGTTTTCCAATTGAGCCAATAGATAATCCATTTCAGTTTCATGATACTTTACAAGGTGTACCAGTAAGAATTCATGCTCGAAAAGGGGTTACGCATTTGTATTCTTTAAAAGAATTTCGTGATGTGATTCAAGGGAATGCTCATGCACAGGCATTAATTGCAGAATACAGTAAAAATATTATGTTAACGAAATAAAGCGAAGTGAATATGTATAATAAAGAGAATAATATTTGTATAGGATATAACTCTTCATTAAAAAAGACCCTTATTATTTTAATAAGGGTCTAAAAATTATAATCCAAATATACTAAAAATCATTTTGCGGCGCTTCGGTTTCTTTTCTCGTTCATATGTTGGTTTTGAATCAGGAGTAATATAAATGGGTTCTTCTTTCGTTAGGGCAGCTTCTAACTTTTGAATTCGCTCTAACATTTCCTCCATTTCACGACGGTGTTGTAAAAGTTGGTACGTGACGACATCATTTGCCTTATCTTGCATTTGTTCTTCCATTCGATCAAGTCTTCTCGTAATAGTGTTTAATTGATCAGCTAATTGCTCAAAATCATTGGGTAATATGTTTTGAACAATTGTATTAACTTGAGTTTTTAATTCCTCAACTTCATTTGAGGAAGCCTTTTGAGTAGATTGAGAATTTTGAGATTGCTCTATTTGAAATCGATGGTGTTCTAACATTTGATCGACATCCTCTTGTGTGAAAATAAAGTGGCCATATTTGTTTTTCTCTATCGTAAGATTTAATTGTTGTGCGATCCGGACAACAGCCTTTGGGCTAACACCTAATTTCTTTGCGATAAATGGTGTTTTATATTCCAAAATAATCCCTCCTATATATATCCTGTTGAATGATTTCGAGCTATGAAGTAAGTTCCCTTCTAGTGCGACAAAAGAAGTGTGGAATCGGCAAAGAAAGTGTTTTTTCACGAAATTGAGTTGAGAAGAATAGTTCGTTTAAATAAAAATGTTTTATCGTAACATTTAGAATAATTTGACGAGTGTAAATGAATTAGATTATCATAATGATAAATATCTTTTTTATGTATGCATATAATATATAAAAAGGTGGTTGCTAATGTAGAATTTTGTTAGAGTATTAGAATGCTTACTTCACTTGAATAAAATTAAGTAGGAGGTGGCTTCCTTGCTTACAAAGTAAGTAAGGAAAAGTATTTGGACATATATAGTATAAGTATAGTGATTGTTTTAATTGCTTTAACGGCATTTTTCGTTGCAGCAGAATTTGCAATTGTTAAAGTGAGAAGTTCACGAATTGACTATTTAATTGCAGAAGGAAATAATCGTGCAACATCGGTCAAAACAGTCATTACAAACTTAGACGAATATTTATCTGCTTGTCAGCTGGGAATTACTGTTACAGCTTTAGGAATTGGGTGGTTTGGTAAACCTGCGTTAAAGCAAATGTTTGATACGCTTTTTGCAAATTGGAATATCTCTACTCAACTAGCAGACATTTTTGCTGTAATTTTAGTGTTTTTGTTAATTACTTTTTTACATGTTGTAATAGGTGAATTGGCCCCAAAAACATTTGCAATTCAAAAATCTGAACAAGTGAGTTTACTTGTTTCTAAGCCGTTAATTTTCTTTTATCGTATTGCATTCCCATTCATTTGGCTATTAAATGGTTCAGCTCGAATCATTACGAAGCTGCTAGGGCTGAAACCGCCGAAGGGACATGATGAGGTTCATTCAGAAGAAGAATTACGGTTGTTAGTTTCAGAAAGTTATAAAAATGGTGAGATTAATCAATCTGAATATAAATATGTGAATAAAATTTTTGAATTTGATGATCGCATTGCAAAAGAAATAATGGTACCTCGAACTGAAATGAATATTATAAGTAAAGAGATGCTTGCTGAAGAAGCTTTGCAAAAAATGTCTCGTGAAAAATATACAAGGTATCCAGTTGTTGATGGCGACAAAGACCACGTAATAGGTTTTGTGAATTTTAAAGATATTTTTACTGAATTTGTACAACATAAAGCTGTTAATAAGAAGACAGTAGAGCAATATATGAGACCAATTATTTTAGTTATCGATTCTATTCCAATTCATGATTTGTTTTTAAAAATGCAAAAAGAAAGAACGCATATTGCTATATTGATAGATGAATATGGTGGAACATCTGGACTTGTTACTGTTGAAGATATTCTGGAAGAAATTGTTGGAGATATTCAGGATGAGTTTGATACGGATGAGCAGCCAGAAATTCAAAAGGTTAGTGAAACGAAGACGATACTAGAGGGAAAAGTACTTGTTAGTGAAGTGAATATGTTATTTGGTTTAGGGATTGATGATGATGGTGTTGATACAATCGGTGGTTGGATTTTAACGAAGAATATAGAGATTGCTGAAGAGGATTCCATTGAAATTGAAAATTATAAGTTTTGTGTGAAAGAATTAGATGGACATTATATAAAAAGATTAGAAGTTACAAAGATAGTAGAATCGATTGTTATTTTAGAAGATGAAAAACAAATTTCGTTACAAGAGCAAATTAGCTCGTAAACTCTGCTATATAGCAGAGTTTTTTTGAGCATAATGTTTTTTGAGGGATAAGGGCTATGATACAATGACATAAGTCAAACCTTTCACTAGGTGAAGTATTGTTGTATACATATATTTGGAAGGAGAAGAAGTATGAAAAAGCATTTATATATAAATGGAGATTGGAAATCTGTAAACACGTATAAACCATTATATGCACCATATTCTGAAGAAACATTAGCGGAAATTGCACAAGGCACGGAAGAAGATGTAAAAGAGGCTGTTACCGCTGCAAAAAATGCAATGACAAAAATGAATACATTATCTGCATATGATCGTGCGACTATTTTAGAGAAAGTTGCACAAAAAATGGATGAAAGAAGAGAAGAATTTGCAGAGATTATTGCAAAAGAAGCTGCAAAACCAATACGTGCTGCAAGGGGAGAAGTAGATCGTACTGTTCAAACATACAAATTTGCAGCTGAAGAAGCGAAGCGTATATATGGTGAGACATTGCCATTAGACGCCGCACCTGGTGCAGATGGGCGTATTGCATATACAATCCGAAAGCCGATTGGGGTTATAGGGGCTATTACACCATTTAATTTCCCATTAAATTTAGTAGCGCATAAAGTTGGACCAGCAATCGCTGCCGGAAATACAGTTGTATTAAAGCCAGCTGATCAAACGCCATTATCATCTTATGCATTAGTTGAGTTATTTGAAGAGGCAGGATTGCCAAATGGAGCTTTAAATATCATTTCTGGTCCTGGCTCCACGGTTGGTGAGGCAATCGTCAAAAATGATTACGTTGCTTCTATTACTTTTACCGGAAGTCCAAAAGTTGGAATCGGAATAAAACAAAAGGCTGGGCTAAAACGAGTTACGTTAGAACTAGGCTCAAATGCTGCTGTTATCATTGATGAAGATGTAGAGTTAACAGATGAAATAATTGAACGTGTAAAATGGGGAGCATTTGTTAATAATGGGCAAGTTTGTATTTCAGTACAACGTGTTTTTGTACATGAAACGAAAATGCATGAATTTCTTTCGAAGCTAAAGAAAGCGATGGAATCAGTTGTTGTTGGTGATCCACTGCTTGAGGAAACGGATGTATCAGCTTTAATTTCAAAAAGAGATGTAGAGCGAATTGATATGTGGGTTCAAGAAGCAATTAAGGAAGGAGCAACTGTTTTATGCGGTGGTAAGAAGCGGGATGCACGAATTTTTGAACCGACTGTATTAAAAAATGTTCCAAATCATGTATCTGTGCAGTGCCAAGAAGTATTCGGTCCACTCATGACAGTAAATACATTTAAAGAATTTGATGAAGCGATTGAGCAAGTAAATAATTCGCGTTACGGCTTACAGGCAGGAGTATTTACAAATAATTTATTTAAAGCAATGCGTGCAATTGATGAGCTAGAGGTTGGTGGTGTCATGATTAATGATATTCCAACGTTCAGAGTAGATCATATGCCTTATGGTGGCGTGAAAGAAAGTGGCACGGGGCGTGAAGGAATTAAATATGCAATAGAAGAAATGACAGAAATGAAATTAGTATGTATTAAAAAATAAAGTAGAAAAACTTAAAACTTGCACTAAAAAACGAGTAGGAAATGTTTACGATTCCATACTCGTTTTTTACGCTTCTAGTAACTATTTAATTAAGTGTAACTTTTACTTCATTTCTTGTTTGAAAATAGTATCTTCTACATAAATTTGTTCTTTATCTACAGCAGTAGCATGAGTTAATACTAAACCGATTGGTGTTTTTGTATCTTTATTCTGAACAATTGTAAAAGGAACATTTTTTTCGTTTGCTAATTTAATGTATTTTGATAAATGTGGGTAAGCAATGCCACCATTTAGGAGGAGTTGTAATGATTGAGAAGGGCGCATGCTACCCGCCACTTCAGAGTATACATTACTTTGCATTACTTGACCGATCGTTAAAGCGATTTCCACACGCTCACGTAATGTAGTTAAATACATATTACGTTCTTCTGGTTTGTTTTGCTTTTGGCCGTAAATGCCTTCTTGGAGATAATCTTCCACATTTTTATTTACCATATTTTTCACACCTTTCATTTTCTATTGTACGCAAGAATTAAAAATGATGCAAAAAAAGTCGTTTTGACTACGGAAATAATGAAAATATGTGAAGGAAAAAGGGGATTTGCATACAATTAGTTAAATAAGAAAGAAAAAATAATTTTATCAACAGAAATTAACAAAATGTGACAAAAATCTATTAACGAATCGTATTTTTTGTGTTAATATTCAAAATATAAAGGGTATTCGTCGTATGGAAATGGAGGGAATGGAGGTTTTTCCAATCGATAAGGATATTAAAGAAATATTTTGTTCACACTTGAAAAACAATAGGCACCAATTCGTAGAGAACTGGAAAAACAAAATGATAATTTCCGAAAAAGATCCATTTAAACTAGAAGTAGTTCAAAATGGAGAGGATTTACTAGAGTTAATTATCGAACTTACTATGGAAGATAAAGATATAAATTATCTTCAACCGTTATGTGAGAAAATTGCTATTGAACGTGCTGGAGCAGATGCGAATATTGGAGATTTTGTTTATAACGCAAACGTGGGAAGAAATGAACTTTTCGAAGCGATGTGTGAATTAGATGTTAGCGCTCGTGAATTGAAACCAATTATGGCAAAAATACATACTTGTTTTGACAAATTAATTTATTATACCGTTTTAAAATACTCGGAAATTATATCGAAGAATTTAGAGGAAAAACAGCAATATATTAACGAAACACATAAAGAAAGACTGACGATTTTAGGACAAATGTCAGCTAGTTTTGTACATGAATTTCGTAATCCGCTTACTTCCATTATGGGGTTTGTCAAATTATTAAAGGCAGATCATCCGAGTTTATCGTATTTAGATATTATTTCGCATGAATTAGATCAATTAAATTTTCGTATTTCGCAATTTTTACTCGTATCAAAAAAAGAAATGTGGAATGAATCGGAACGGTTTTGGCTTAATGACTTGTTTCAAGACATTATACAATTCTTATATCCGAGTTTGGTCAATGCGAATGTTTTGATTGAAAAGAATTTACCGTATCCAATTCCGCTTGTTGGTTATCGGAGTGAAGTGAGACAAGTATTTTTAAACATATTAATGAATTCAATTGATGCTCTTGAATCAATGAAAGAAGAACGAAAAATTATCATTGATGTATTTGAAGAAGATCAAGCTATTCGAATTGTGATAAAAAATAATGGACCAATGATTCCAGCTGAAAATGTAGAAACGATTTTTGAACCATTTGTAACTACTAAAAAGTTAGGAACTGGTATTGGATTATTTGTATGTAAACAAATTGTGGAAAAACATAATGGATCCATTATGTGTCGATCAGATAACGATTGGACAGAATTTCAAATTGCATTTCAAAAATAAACAGTCTACACCAAATGAATGGTGTAGACTGTTTTAATTTGTGAGTATAACGGCTTCTAATTTATGATCTTTAGTTGAATAACCTACTATTGAAATTGTATAAATAACATTTGGTTCAACATTGAATTTCGGTATAGTCAATAAAACGTTTTTATTATCTGCGAGTGAAATTTCAATATCTGCTGTACCAGGGCTAACTTGCAAAAAATCGGTTATTTGTTTAAAGAGTACATTTTCAAATAAATGATCTCCATCTTTTAAATCTACATTTACAACAGGGGTATCTGGAGAGAAATGTGCAAAGCGTATTTTTGCTTGACCAGCTGGTAAATGTGTATTATCAAGTATAGGTTGTAATTGTAGGTGATTATCACTATTTATTGCAGCAAGAGTATAAGTATGATTTCCCATTATTGGTACCAATGCTGAAAAGATTGGAGTTTCATTTCCGACAGGAACAATATCTATACGGTATTTACCTTGCACTAATGATAAATAAGGGCTGAATTGCTTAAATGAAATATTTTTAATAACCTTTTGTCCGTTTACTAAAATGTCAACCGCCGGTATATTTGGATCGGCATGAAAAATTCTTATATGTGATGGTAAAGCAGCTTCTTGTGAGTCTCTTGTTTCATACGCCTGTACAAGTTTTGATAGTGCATCGTAATATTTCATATATAATTCTATATATTTTTTAGGGTTACGAAACTGATAGTAACGTGCGAGCTGTTCGTATTGCGTAACTTCTTGTCCATATTTTTCGATTTCAGATTGAGACATGAACATTCCTCCTTTGTCATCATTAAAACTATATGCGAAGCAAGAAAGCGGTTATGCAAAAAAAATGATTTTATAAAGGGAAAATTAAAAAGTCACAACAAATATGTTTTCATAAAGAGGTGCTGGTGCTTACGAGAATTTCACAGAGTAAAGCAGTACATATGACTGTACGAAAGTAAAATAAATGCCAAATTGAAAGTGCATTTCAATTAACATATTGAATACATGTCCAAAAATCGCTAGAAAACTAGGGATTTTTTTAATTATAGGCAAATACACATACAAAGTGATAATTGTCCTACATAAATTATAAAGGAAAGATACTTTGAATCTGAGGAAAGGAGTGCCACTTCGGGATAGGGATATCCCGATAGTAATTGTGAATGAAGTTATGAAAAGGTTTTGTGTTATAGACTGTAGGATGAATTTGTAAACTTCATTTTTCTATTTATTTTAGCAATTGACAGTATTAACCCATAAGAGAGCGTCATGACGAACTGATTAGTGTGGTTAATCGGTTCTTTTTTTATAGTTTAAAAATGAAAAGTTTACATAATGAATAGGAATCTGAATTGATTAGTAAGGTGGGTGTCGAAATTTGTTTTAAAATATGCAATTTAAAGTAGGATAATAGGAAGGAGTTTAACGGGAGTTCCGTCGAAGTGTACAGAATGTCGGTATTTAAGGACAGCTGGCATTATGCTATAAAAACATTTGGTGATGCAGTCATTTCATATAAAAAGGAGGGTCATTTGGGCGTATAGAAAAGGGTTGGTCTTCGGTTTTTTAGTTCTGAATTTTCTGTTTTATAAAATTTTTTAAGCACTCATTTGTATATTTTATAATAGTTTTTTGATAAATTCACTGCTTTTGCAGAGGATTCTTTTTTATGAAAGAAACGTCAATTTTCTTCATATATATATACAAATTGGAGAAATGGGGGAGCGCTATGCGCGATTACTTAATTAAACCACTTGTTGGTCAGCCGTATCCAATGATTTCACATGGAAAAGGTGTTTATTTGTATGATCAAAATGGCAATAAATATTTTGATGGTTCGTCAGGAGCAATTACGGCAGGTATTGGGCATGGCGTAAAGGAGATTGCAGACGTTATTAAAAAGCAAGCTGAGGAGATTGCTTTCGTTTATAGATCACAGTTTACGAGTGAACCAGCTGAAAAATTAGCGAAGAAGTTAAGTGATTTAAGTGTAGGAGATTTGAACTGGAGTTTTTTTGTAAATAGTGGTACGGAAGCGAATGAAACAGCTATGAAAATTGCAATTCAGCATTTTCAAGAGCGAGGTATTCAAGGGAAACATAAAATTTTATCAAGATGGATGAGTTATCACGGTATTACGATGGGTGCTTTATCAATGTCTGGGCATCCACTACGTAGACAACGTTTCGTATCTATTTTGGAAGATTATCCGACTATACCAGCTCCATATTGTTTCAGATGTCCTGTTCAAAAGGTATATCCAACTTGTCAGCTGGCATGTGCGACTGAACTAGAAAGATCAATTGAAAGAATTGGTGCAGAGCATATTGCTGCTTTTATTGCTGAGCCGATTATCGGAGCAGCTGGAGGCGCGGTTGTTCCGCCGAAAGACTATTATAAAGTCATTAAAGATATTTGTAATCATTACGATATTTTATTTATTGCGGATGAAGTAATGACTGGGCTTGGTCGTACTGGAGCATGGTTTGCGATGGAGCATTGGGGCGTAGAGCCGGATATTATGACACTTGGTAAAGGGTTAGGAGCGGGATATACACCGATGGCAGCGACAGTTGTAAGTGATCGTGTTATGGAACCAATATTACGTGGATCACGTTCAGTAATGAGCGGTCATACGTTAAGTGCAAATCCATTGTCTGCAGCAACGGCTTTAGCTGTTATTGAATATATGGAGAAACATAATCTTCCTGAAAAAACAGCAGAAAAGGGAGAGTATTTAATAAAAGGCTTACAGAAAGTTCAGCAACAATCGACAATCATTGCTGATGTGCGCGGAAAAGGGTTGCTAATCGGAGTAGAATTGCAACCGTTTACAAAAGCGTCAGAGCTTATTTCAGTTGCAGCTAAAAATGGTCTGCTTTTATACCAAGCAGTTTCAGGGCAAGCAGGAAAAGAAGATAGTGCACTGCTTGTAGCACCGCCAATGACAACTACATATTCCGAGTTAGATGAATTACTTTCAATTTTCTCTAAAAGTGTGGAAGAGATGATGCAAAAAGGAGGGCATAGTATCGCATGACAACTATTACAAATACATTCGGTAAATTAAAAGAAATTGAGGAAGTAATTTCTTTGTTCCATGATGATATGACATTGATGTTTGGGGGATTTGGAGGGATTGGATCCCCTCCATCTTTAATACAGGCAATTTTAGAAAAAGGCGTTACAAATTTAAATTTAATTGGAAATGACACTGGATTTCCTGATGTAGGTATCGGTCGTCTTGTTACAAATGAAAGAGTTAAATCAATAATTACTTCTCACATTGGCTCCAATCCAAATGCAGGAAGGCAACTAAACGAGGGAAGATTACAAATTGAGTTTTCTCCGCAGGGAACATTAGCAGAGCGTATTCGCGCTGGTGGCGTTGGTCTTGGTGGTGTTTTAGTTGATGTTGGTGTTGATACGATTGTGGAAGAGGGAAAACGAACAGTTGAAATGAATGGTAAGACCTACTTAGTTGAAACAGCATTAACTGCTGAAGTTTCAATTGTATATGCAAAAAAGGCAGATCCGTTTGGTAACCTTGTATTTGACAAAAGTGCACGAAATATGAATCCTCACGTAGCGATGGCTGGGGATATAACAATTGTAGAAGCGGAAGAAATAGTCCCGCTTGGAAGTTTAGATCCAGAGGAAATTGTCGTTCCAGGTGTTTTCGTAAATTATATTGTACCGTCGGAAGGAGTGAACTGGAAATGGGTATGGGCGTAGAAGTGAGGGATAAGATTGCTAGGCGTGCGGCGAAAGAAATACAAAATGGTATGATTGTAAATTTAGGTATTGGCATACCATCGCTTGTACCAAATCATTTGCCTGACGATATAAATGTTATGTTTCATGCGGAAAATGGAATCGTGGGCATGGGACCAACGCCAAGTAAAGGGAATGAAGACGAAAATTTGTGTAATGCAGCAGGTTTACCAACTTCTCTTATAACAGGAGCGAGTTATTTCGATAGCTGCACAGCGTTTGGGATGATTCGAAAAGGTTTGCTAGACATAACGATTCTTGGTTCATTACAAGTAAGTGAAAATGGCGATTTAGCAAACTGGATTGTACCTGGAAAACGTGTTCCAGGTATTGGTGGAGCAATGGATTTAGCACAAAAAGCGAAGCGGGTCGTTGTTGTGATGAATCATGTTGATAAGTACGGAAATGCAAAAATTGTTTCAGAGTGTACATTGCCATTAACTTCAAAGAAATGTGTAGATTTAATTATTACTGATATGGCAGTCATGGAGGTAACTCCGAGTGGACTTATATTACAAGAATTAATGAGCCCATACACAGTAGAAGATGTAAAACGACATACAGAAGCTGATTTTCAAATTAGTTCTAACTTACTAGTAATTGAATGAAGGGAGATGTAATATATGGAGCAATTAAAAAAGCAAGTTTGTGATTATATTGAGAGCCATGAAGAGGAAAGTGTGAAATTTTTAAAACGATTAATTCAAGAAAAGAGCGTATCTGGTGATGAAAGCGGTGCGCAGGCAATTGTGATTGAAAAATTACGTGAATTAGGTTTAGATCTCGATATATGGGAGCCCTCTTTTTCTAAAATGAAAGATCATTCTTATTTTGTATCACCCCGTACAAGTTTTTCAGATAGCCCAAATATTGTAGCAACTTTAAAAGGAAGTGGCGATGGGAAATCTATGATATTAAATGGGCATATTGATGTAGTTCCAGAAGGGGATGTGAATCAGTGGGAACATCACCCTTATAGCGGTGAGAAAATAGGGAATCGTATATATGGCCGTGGAACGACGGATATGAAGGGCGGAAATGTCGCACTTATGCTTGCGATGGAAGCGATCATTGAATCTAGTATTGAATTAAAAGGAGACATCTATTTTCAAAGTGTAATAGAAGAGGAAAGTGGTGGAGCAGGGACATTAGCAACTATATTACGAGGATATAAAGCAGATGGTGTCATTATTCCAGAGCCTACTAATATGAAGTTTTTCCCGAAACAACAAGGTTCCATGTGGTTTCGTCTACGTGTAAAAGGGAAAGCTGCACACGGTGGAACGCGCTATGAAGGGGTTAGTGCAATTGAAAAAAGCATGTTTGTTATAGAACATGTAAGAAAGCTAGAGGAGAAAAGAAATAGTCGAATTACAGATCCGTTATTTAAAGGAATTCCAATTCCAATTCCAATTAACATTGGCAAAATTGAAGGAGGGAGTTGGCCAAGTTCTGTTCCCGATGAATTAATTTTAGAAGGAAGATGCGGTGTTGCGCCGAATGAGACTATAGAGGCGGCAAAAGAAGAGTTTGAGAATTGGATTGTTGAATTAAATGATGTGGACAATTGGTTTGTTGAAAATCCGGTAGAAGTAGAATGGTTTGGAGCGAGATGGGTTCCTGGTGAATTAGAAGAAAATCATGAACTCATTACAACACTTCATCATAACTTTGTTGAAATCGAAGGGAACGAACCAATTATTGAAGCATCTCCGTGGGGGACTGATGGAGGTTTATTTACACAAATTGCAAACGTACCAACAATAGTATTTGGTCCAGGAGAGACGAAAGTAGCACACTATCCAAACGAATATATAGAAGTTGATAAAATGATAGCTGCCGCAAAAATTATTGCATGTACATTACTAGATTGGTGTGAGGTGAAAAAATGAAATACTATGAATCTTTTAGAGAACAGACGAATTGTTATACAGTAGAAGGCGTTTTAGATTATTTTAATAAACGTATCCGGGTAGATCACTATACAGGAAATGTTGAAAGCATTATACAGACAATTGACGAACTAGCAGAGAAACATTCTTTCACTAAATGTATTATTAAAGGAAAGGGAGAGCATGTTTCAACATGGCTCTCTTTCGGTTTTTTGTTGGAAGCAACGATACCTCATTATTTTCAAGGACACGATGCATACTTTTTTGTGAAATATAATAATGATGAAAGACGAAATAGTATGCATTGGACTGAGGAAGATACTATATTAAGCGGTGTAAAAGGAAAAGAAATAAAAGAAAAAGTAGTTCCAGAGAAATTTTTGCTGAGAAAAGCGACTGAAGAAGATGCAGAAGAATTAGCAATTGTCTTCGGAAAAGTATTTGAAGTGTATCCGACACCTTTAAATGAAGCGAGTTATGTATTACAGACGATGAAAGAAGACGATACAATTTACTACGTGTATGAATTTGAGGGGAAAATTATTAGTACAGCATCTGCAGAAATGAACATAAAGGAAGGGAATGCAGAATTAACGAATTGTGCTACTTTACCTGAATATCGTAAACATGGATTTATGAAAAGTTTACTAATTAAATTAGAGGAAGAGCTTCGAGAAAGATCTATTTTCTGCTCCTATACAATTGCTCGATCGCTTTCTTTCGGAATGAATGCTGCCTTTCATCAATTAGGCTATACGTATACAGGAAGACTGGCGAATAATTGCTACATTTTCGATAAGTTGGAAGATATGAATATATGGGTGAAAGATCTATCTAGTTATTCGAAAGCAGTAAAACTTCCGTCTCAAAATTTGGTTGTAAAGCAAAACAGTTAGGTGGAGCTGGGTGTTCGAAAAGCTGTACTAATTAGAGTTTCGAGTTATCTAATGAAAATATAAAATTGGTCAAAATTATAGAACGGAATCGTCATGCTTACAATCGCACATAGGTGTGCCGAAAATTCGGCATGTAATTGCCGGATTTTCGGCAAGAGGGGGGATGACATTGCTAGCAGTTTCGACACAAGAAGTCATTGAAGCGATTTTGGGCAGTATTGATGAGGCTATACACGCTGTAGATGAAAATGGAATTACAATATTTTATAATTCTGTAGCTGCAAAACACGATGGATCCAAGATTGAAAAAGTGTTAGGGAAACATCTCTTAGAAGCGTTCCCGTCTTTATCAAGGGAAACGAGTACATTGATGAAAGTACTAGATACAAAAAAACCTATCGTACATCAGGTACAACATTATCAAAATTTAAATGGTGAAGATGTTTGTACAGTAAATACGACGTTACCTATTTTTATAGATGGGAATATTGCTGGGGCTGTTGAAATTGCAAAGGATTACTCTACAATTCAAAAACTTACTGACACAATTGTTGACTTACAGTCGAAAATAAAGCGATCATCTAGAAAAAAAGTGATTAAAAAGCACGCTGCATTTGAGACGATAGTGACAAATGATACGCGGTTTAAACAGACGAAAGAGTTAGCACAAAAAGTAGCACCAACAGACGCGAATGTTTTAATATATGGTGAAACAGGAACAGGAAAAGAACTGTTCGTACAAGCAATTCATGAAGCTTCTAAAAGAAAAAACAAGCCATTTATTGCACAAAACTGTGCAGCTTTACCAGAGTCGCTATTAGAAAGTTTATTGTTTGGAACGACAAAAGGAAGCTATACGGGAGCGATTGAAAGAGCTGGGCTATTTGAACTTGTTGATGGTGGTACATTATTTTTAGATGAACTGAATTCAATGCCACTTGATTTGCAGGCAAAAATGTTACGAGTGTTAGAAGATGGAGTCATTAGAAGAATTGGTGATAATAAGACGAGAAAAGTAGATGTTCGTGTTATTACCGCAATGAACCAGCCTCCAGAAATATGTTTACGAGAGAATAAAATTCGCACTGATTTATATTATCGCTTAAACGTATTTTCATTATATATCCCACCGCTTCGTGAAAGAACTGAGGATGTACTATTATTAGCATCTTATTTTTTGAAAGAATATAATAAAAGTTATAAAAAAGGTGTACTTCAAATTGATGAGGAAGCGAAAGATAGACTGCAAGCTTATCAGTGGCCTGGAAATGTCCGGGAGTTAAAACATACGATTGAACATGCTGTTATTATTGCAGAAGGGAATACATTGACAGCCAATTGTTTACCACGTACATTCCGGAAAGAGAAGTTTTCGAAGAAGAAGGGTATAATGCCACTTAGAGAAGCACTTCATCAAACAGAAAAAGAATTAATAGATCAAGCGTTGATTGAAACGGAAGGGAATATATTACAAGCCGCAAAAATGTTGGGTATCCCTCGTCAAACGCTTCAATATAAACTGAGCAAGTACGACAAAACCGCCGAATAATCGGCGGTTTTTGTGTGTTTGCACCAATAAAAGAGCGTTTACATATATAAAAAGTAATGAATATGATGTTAAGTATTGATTTCATACAACGCTTAAAAATATTTTTTCGCTTATGTAATAGGGTTCTCCGCACATTTACTTATCAACAATGTAAAGTTGGCATAACTATTGCTTATATAAAGGATGAGCGTATAAAAAGGGGGAATAGCAATGTTACATGATGTATACAAACCAAATCGTCACTGGAAGGATATCGAATTATGGAAAGATGTTACTGAAGAGCAATGGAATGATTGGGTTTGGCAATTAACGAATACGATCAAAACGTTAGATGACTTAAGAAAAGTGATTAACTTAACACCTGAAGAAGAAGAGGGCGTTAAAATTTCAACGAAAACGATCCCGTTAAACATTACACCGTACTATGCTTGGCTAATGAATCCTGATGATCCACGCTGTCCGATTCGGATGCAATCAGTACCGATTTCGGAAGAGTTATATAAAACAAAATATGATTTAGAAGACCCACTTCACGAAGACGAAGATTCACCAGTTCCAGGGCTAACACATCGTTATCCGGACCGTGTACTATTCTTAGTAACAAATCAATGTTCTATGTATTGTCGTTACTGTACACGTCGTCGTTTTAGTGGACAAATTGGAATGGGTGTACCAAAGAAACAATTAGATGATGCAATTGCTTATATTCGTGAAACGCCACAAGTACGAGATGTATTAATCTCCGGTGGTGACGGACTTCTAATTAACGATAAAATTTTAGAATATGTATTAAAAAATTTACGAGAGATTCCGCATGTTGAGATTATTCGTATCGGAACGAGAGCACCAGTAGTATTCCCACAACGTATTACAGAAAACTTATGTAACATTATTAAAAAATACCATCCAGTATGGTTAAATACACATTTCAATACATCTATTGAAATTACTGAAGAATCGAAAAAGGCATGTGAAATGTTAGCGAATGCTGGTGTTCCAGTCGGAAACCAAGCAGTAATTTTAGCTGGTATTAACGACAGCGTTCCAATTATGAAAAAACTTATGCATGACTTAGTAAAAATCCGTGTACGTCCATACTACATTTATCAATGTGACTTATCTGAAGGTATCGGTCACTTCCGTGCACCAGTATCTAAAGGTCTTGAAATTATTGAAGGTTTACGTGGACACACATCTGGTTATGCTGTTCCGACATTCGTTGTTGATGCGCCAGGCGGAGGCGGTAAAATTGCACTTCAACCAAACTATTTAATCTCACAAAGTGCAGATAAAGTTGTACTTCGTAACTTTGAAGGTGTTATTACGACGTATCCAGAGCCAGAGAGCTATATTCCAGGAAGAGCGGAAGGATACTTTAAAGAGATTTATCCGAACTACGAAGAAAAACGTTCAGATGTTGGTATCGCAGGTCTTATGAGCGATAAGAAATTTAACCTCGTTCCAGACGACTTACAGCGTATGAACCGTCGTAAAGACTACGAAGATAATGATACTCATGCATCTTTAAAAGATAAACGTGATAAGCGCGATCAATTAAAAGATAAAAAATATCAAGCACAAATGGCTAAGTTAGAAGAAAACGACAAAAAAACTGAGGGTGATGCAGTATGAATTGTATGTGGTGTGACAGTACAGAAGCGAAAGAAAGCTTGAATACTGTATATTGGGAATTACCAGATGGTACGAAAGCCATTGAAATCCAAGAGACACCATGTATTTCTTGTTCCTCGTGCGGGATGGACTATCAATCAGACCATACAGTAAAAGAAATTGAAGATCAATTATTCTTAATTTACACGAAAGATTTACCAAAACAACTAACATATGAAGAATTAATGGGAAGACCGCGTCTATTAAAAAGAAATTATTTCGACTTTTAACCAGCTTTTATGCTGGTTTTTTTCTTTTTTGCCTTGTATAATGTACCCAAGTTAGAAAGGTAGGGAATATTTTTGAAAAAGACATTTTACCATTATATGATGAAGCATCGTGCAGCTTTATTTAGAAATGAAATTTCAGATTTAGCAGAGGCGATGTATGATGATTTAAGTTTTCCGAAGCAATCTGAAGACTATGATGAAATTAGTTCATACTTAGAGTTGAGCGGAATGCTAGAAAGTATGTCTATATTTGATGAAGCCTGGGATTTATACATACAAGATAGATAAAAACTATTTGAAAACATACAGAATACATTACTTTATTTAAAGTGAAGTATTCTGTATGTTTTTTTATTATGAAATTTGTTGATTTGAAGCTAGTCTAGTTACTAGCTTTTGTTTGAGTGTAATGTAAATTTTATAAGATTATATTTTTTATTGAAAAAATTTATGAATATAAGCTTCTGTGATAAGCGTTTTTATGTAGGTTGCATATACTGATATCAAAATCACGACGTCAAAAAAAGGAGAGATAGAGATGGCAAGAAAAAAACAACCTAAATACAACGTAGGGGACATAGTCGTGATTACGCTATATGGAACCGTTGGGAAAATCACAAATATGAAGGTTTTAGATGGAGTTTATGTATACGAAGTCAATAATCACGATGGATTTTACGTAGAGCAAACTTTGCAGCACGTTACAGAGCAAGATATGAAAAAGGGCGATACGGAGTGGATTGAATTAAATTATAATTTCACGTTTGGTGATCTTGTGCAAGTAACTGGATATGATAAAGATGTTTTCCGTATTGTTGGTTTTCGTACAGAAGTATGGAGATATAAGAATGACGCATGGGAAGATACAATTTATGAATTGTCACGGATTACGGATGGTGAATGGTTAGAAGCGGATGAATCAGATTTAACGTTACTCGCCAATGCTCAAACGGCAAATGCAATTTTGAAGAAAATGAAACAAGATAAAGCAGGTATGAATAAATTAGATTTAGGAAAGTTAAAGTCAATTAACAACTCGAAAAAAGTGAGTGTTAAGACGAATCGTCAAGAAATCATTGATGGATTACTTGACATTTATAACGATTATCAATTATTGTTCGATACATTTAAAGATGAAGAATATAAAATTGTAATGGATGTTGTTCATAATTATTTAGTTAAATTGACAGAGAAAAAATAGTTAACTAGAAAGAGAGAATAAATTGAACAACAACATATGCAGTATAAGGTATGCCTACAACTATTAAAAAAATAAAAAGCCACTTTATAAGAGAGTCTGCCCATTGATCCTCATGCATGAACTCTTCTTTTGTTTGTCCTACTTCATATTGATTTTCCATTATTATTTCCCCCTTTGAATAGCTTGTACTACAATCGTATGCATCTCGTCCAAAGCTTATGACCTATAAAAAAATAAAATCTATTTTTCTAATCTCATATACATAATTTTGAGATTTTTTCATAAAACAGAAATAAAGGAGTGATGCTCATGAAGGAAATTGAAGTCGTGATTGATACGGAAGAGATTGCGGAGTTTTTTTATGAGCAACTAATTGAAAGAGGGTACGTCCCAAAACGAGAAGAAATTGAAGATCTCGCAGATATTACATTTGAGTATTTATTAGAGAAATGCATGATTGATGAAGTTTTTGATGAAGAGGATGAATGAAAGTAACGACGGGCATAACTCGTCGTTTTTTACTCTTTACAAACCTGTCACAAGTATAGTCAATAATTATTGATATAATGAAAAGGAAATTTTACTCAAGAGGTGAAGGAATGTTCAAAAAAATTATTGATTCTTTATTAGGAAAGAAAAAATATCGTTCGTATTCAAGTAGTGATTATCGTCGTAGAGGGCGCTCGTATTCAAGTAGCGATTATAAACGACGTTCATCTGGTTATGGACATCAACATTATAAAAGAAAACGTAAAAGCCGTAGCTTCTTTTCAAGTAGCTGATGAAATGGCGTCGTGTACTAGCATTATTTGATAGACCACTGCGAAAAAATACAATTGTTGCAGAGCATTATAAAATTGAATCAGTAATTGGAATGGGCAGTTATGGGGTTACATATGTCGTTAATGATTTGCAAATAAATAGATATAAAGTCTTAAAACAATTAAGACAAAGTAAACAAAGATATGAGTCTGGTAGAAAATCATTTGAACAAGAGAAAATGATTTTACAAACATTAAATCATCATGCAATTCCTAGTCTATATGATCATTTCATATGGGAGAAAAAGAGCTTCTTTGTGATGGAGTACATGTCTGGTAAAAATTTTGAAGATTATATTTTCATAGATGGGTATGTATATACAGAACGTGAAGTTTTTGAGATTTTATATGAAATATTAGAAATTGTATCGGTGTTTCATAGTGAAGGCATTATTCACCGAGATTTACGCATTCCAAACATATTAATGAAAGAAAATCAAATTAGTATTATTGATTTTGGATTAGCTAAATGGAAAGGTGAGGATGATGAGCGAGCTACAACTTACGAAGGTGAACAAGCTTTGATGCGAGAAGTTCAATTTCGTAGCGACTTTTATGCGCTCGGTCATTTCTCATTATTTTTATTATATGCAGGATATGAATCTAATGAAAAACAGGAAAAACCATGGTACGAAGAATTAACTTTGGAAAATTATAATCGCGAAATGCTTATGCGAATGTTACAAATAAAAACGCCGTACTATGAGAATGTACAAGATTTAAAACAAGATGTAGCTTCTGCTTTAGAAAGGATGGAGACTCCATGTTTCAAAAGTTTTTAGCAAGCGTTGGTATTGGAAGTGCAAAGGTAGATACTGTTCTTGAAAAAGATGAGTATATTGTTGGGGAAGAAATAGTTGGAAAGGTTCATATAACTGGAGGTTCAGTTAGCCAACAAATTGAAAGCATTTACTTAACATTATCGACGTCGTATGTACGAGAAGTGGATGATAAAAAAGTAACAGCAACATATGATTTAGAGCGAGTACGCTTAACCGAACCTTTTTCTGTAGAACCAAATGAAACAGTTGACATTCCATTTTCTTTTCCAATGCCAATTGAAGCACCACTTACACTTGGTATGAAAACGGTATGGATTCATACAGGTCTTGATATTAAACGTAGTATAGACCCAAGTGACCGCGACTACGTTCAAGTGTTACCTAATGCATTATTAAGTAGTGTTTTAGATAGTGTAAATGAATTAGGGTTTAAAGCACGTCATATAGAATGTGAAGAATTACCGCACCGATTACGTAAACAAGTTCCATTCGCACAAGAATTTGAGTTTATTCCGGTTTCTGGAGAGTACTACGGCAGATTAGATGAATTAGAATTATTAATTTTGCCACGTGCATACGACCGATTAGAAATAATTATGGAAGTAGATAGAAAATCACGTGGATTAGCTGGTTTATTCGCTGAGGCACTTGATCTTGATGAGAAGGTTATTCGCTTCACTGTAACAAGAGAAGATATCCCTGAGATGAAGCAAAAAATTAATAATTATATTTTTTAATAAACTATGCATAAAAAAGAAATGGAGAGGAAAACTAAAACAACCGCTCCATTTTTTTGCATAGTGAGGTTATGTATGTGAAACGATATCGACATTTATACTTGCTAAGTTTTACGTTACTCATTTGTTTTGTCGTATTATCACTTTCGTATCATACCGCTTGTATTGAGAACTTTGACAATATAGTCGCACATTTTATTCAAAGCTTTCGAAACGATTATTTGACGACCTATTTTACTTGGGTGTCTTTTATCGGTTCCAAAAGAATATATTTTCCATTACTCATTATTCTTGTAATGTATTTTCTCGTTAGAAAAAAGTTGCTTAGTGCGTTACTTCTAACAATTAATTACTACGGATCTCGTTATTTAAACAGTATGCTTAAACTATGGTACGAACGAGCAAGACCTGATGTCACGCAGCTTGTTACTGCAACTGGATATAGTTTTCCGAGCGGTCATACGATGAATGCTACTGCTTTTTTAGGATTTATTGCATACGTCACAATTACTGAAGAGCGTATTTCGTTGCATAAAAAATTGTTAATTATTCTTATAGCAAGCTTTGTTGTATTATCTATTTCAGTTAGCCGAATATATCTTGGCGTGCACTATCCATCTGACATATTAGCAGGATGGGCAGCTGGTGGTAGCTGGCTCGTTTTATGTGTTATATTCCATAAAACGTTCATAAAAAAAGAACCTATGTCATAATAGGTTCTTTTTTCATTGGCTCAACATGAATGTGTGCATGGTAAATTCCAAACTTTTTGCGAAGCATAGCTTCGATGTTGTCGGTAATACAGTGACTTTCTCCAACATCCATGCGAGCATCTACTTCAATTGTAATATCAACGTACGTTTGATTCCCATACATACGTGCTCTAATATCTACAATGTTTTCCACACCGCCAATATGCTCAATAGCATCAGCGTATTCTTCCATTTTATCAGGATCAATTCCATCTGTAAGCATATGAGAAGATTCTACGAAAATCTCCCATGCAGTTTTACAAATAATAAGACCGACAATTAAAGCGGCAATAGGGTCTAAAATAGGCATTTGGAACTGAGAACCGACAATACCTACTACGGTACCAATACTTACGAGTGCATCTGATAAATTATCCTTTGCAGCGGCTTCTAATGATTTACTTTTTGTTCGTGCTGCAATTTTTTTCGTATACAAATACACGCAGTACATAACGACAGCAGAAAATAAAGCAACCCATGCAGCGAGTATATTAGGCGCTGCTTGTTTCGGATTTAAGAAAGATTGAATGGCACTAATAACAACTTCTAATCCGACTGTTGCCATAATGAAGGACGCAACAAGTGATGCGATTTGTTCGGCCCGCGAATGCCCATACGGATGATCTGGGTCACGAGGTTTACGAGATATTTTTAGACCAATTAATATCGCTAAAGAAGCACCGATATCCGTTAAGTTATTTAAACCGTCAGCACGTAATGCGCTAGAGAGGGTAATATAACTGATGATGATTTTCATAGAGGATAAAAATATGTAGGCCATAATGCTGACAATAGCACCTTTATCAGCTTCTTTATGAGAAAGAGTATCCATTTTAATCACTCACCTTTCTTTAAAGGAATTTCTTTCTATAAATAGAGTATCAAACGAAAGTCGTGTGGGTCTATACAAACATTGTTGACGTTTTATAGCTTTTTAAGAAGGGGATAACAAAGTTTCGTGAAGGAAAAATATGTTGAAAAGTACAAAGTTAGGGTGTGAACCTAATTAGAGTTTATTTACTAAAGAGATAGGAGGGTAGATGGATGAGGAAACGAGTACTTTTCTTACTACGTATTATTCTTATCATGACAAGGTGTAATTCATTAAACGATGAAAAACGTCAAAAGATAATTATGAAAACAGATGAAAGCCCTCTGAAAAATATTTTCCAGAGGGCTTTCAACTTAGTATGCTTCTAAAAACTCAGTAACTTGCTCTTCAGTTTTTGCATTAGCACTATGTAAGTGGCCTAGCTTCTCACCGTTTTGGTATACAAGTAAACTTGGAATACCCATTACTTGATACTCTTCAGCGATACTTGGAAACTCATCTTTATTAATAGAATACCATTCAAATTTATTGAACTCTTCCATTACATCTCCGATAAAGTTGTCCATACGTACGCAATCTGGGCACCATGTAGTAAAGAACTTAACAACTACTGGCTCCTCGCTTGCGATGATGTCTTTGAATTCTTGTTCTGTTTTAATTTCTTTCATAAGTAAAACTCCTTTCAATATCACACGAATTTATATGCAAAATTCGTATTTGCAAACATGTTGCAAACTTATTATTTGTTTTTTAGTTTTGTAGTTCGTTCACACTTATAAAATTGTATGTAACATGACTGCGCTACTAAGTGTGAAAATAACGGAACCTCACTTTTCTTTATAAGCTTTTTCCAGGATTGTGTCAAACTTTTGAATTTTATACAGAAATTAAAGAAGCCCAAACTTTGATTGAGTATGGGCAGAGTGACTAAAATTAATTGCTTATTAATTTCGAATAAATATTTAAATCGATAAGCTTTCCAGCTGATTTTTCGCTTTTTCTCAGAGTACCTTCAAAAGTAAAGTTTAATTTTTCTAATACTTTTATGGAATTTACATTTGCTGGTTTAACTTTTACAAAAATTGAATTAGGTTAGAAATTATATGGTTGTAATGGGAATTGAGGGATATGAATAAAAAAATTGTATCCCGCATTAACGGGCAGTAAGACCCCCACTGATTAAAGTTTCACTTTATTAGGGATTTGCCTTAAACATTTATTACAGTCAAGAATATTTATAATAATATGAACTAAAAAAGGTCCAATTTTTGTAATGTTGGAGGGGAGTATTGTGGACATAACTCAAAGCGTGGCAAGAATAGTGGTTAATGGGAAAGACCTTTCTTTCACTTCAGTTCAAACCTCTGCATGGAATCATGGACCTGTAAATGATCTAATCATTACGACGAATCAGAGGGTGAATGAGCTTTTTCAATTCATGTGGTCACAAGTACCGGTTACGATGTCGATATATTTTCTTCAAGGGGCGGATTTACTTAGGTTCGTTAGGGTTGCTGGAATCGATGAGCGTGTAACCGGAGAATATGTATATCATTTCATTTGGTAATAAGAAGAATTCAAAGTAGTCTAGCAGCTACTGTTTTATTTTGTCATTTGAATATAAGCGAGCGGACTAGCTTATAGTACCTACTGAAATAAAGAATCATAATATAATTTGTAATAAATTATACGGAAGTGAGTTGAAGATCATGTTTTATTCATATTTTAATTCTGAAGCTGGCATACGACCAGCGTATGGTACGTCTATAACGTATAGTGGAGCACAAAGTACAGTCCAAGCTATTCAACAAGCATTGCAAATGCAACAACAAATGCAAATGCAGCAGCAAGGAGTACAACCATATTACTCATCCGTAGAGTATTTTTATCCAGTACATCATGTTACACCGTACGGAAGTTCTTTTCTTACTATTCCATATGGAACTATATACAACTTATAACTAGTAAGGAATGAAGTGGTTTATATAAATAAGGGTGTAGATTAATAGCGCCCTTATGAATAAGAAAAATAGCTAGTCCAAACCTTATAAATCAATCTTACATAATATGTAGTAATAAGTTTGAAAGGGGAATTAGTATGTCTTGTTATTACTACTGTAAGTATTGTAAGGAGTATAAAAAGAAGCATCATGATTGTTGTAAGAACACTAGTAAGTGTCATGATAATAAGGACAATCTTGTTAGAGCATCGGCATTTAGAGCTAGAAATACTGTGAATCAAAATGTTCCTGCTAATACTTTTGTGAAAGTGTTATTTCAAAATGAACAATTTGATTTAGCGAATGAGTATAATCCAGCAACATCTATTTTTACGCCGAAGACTAAAGGTGTATATTCTATTATTGGAACGATTGGTTTCTTTCCAAACGATCCAACTTTAAATTATAGAGCGCGTGTAGAAATTCGTGTGAATGGAAACGCAGCGATAGCTATAGATAATGACTTTTTTGGTCCAATAAGTTTTGGAAATGTCGTAAGTGTTTCGACGATTGTTCAATTGAATGCAGGGGATGAAGTTGAGATTTATGCACAAAGTAGTATAGATGGGGTTTTAAGTCCTTTAGAAGATGGGGCACATTTTGAAGCAGCAAGATTTCCTTCTCCAATTAAATAAAACAGACTATTAAATGCTTTTTAGTAGGTTTAGTTAATCCCCTTACCAAATGGTGGGGGATTATTATTGTTTTTCTAAAATATATAAGTAAATAGGTAAAGCGTAGTTTAATTTGTAGGGGCTTCAACCTTCTTCAGATAATAAACAGAATAATAAGTAACATGCTTGTGAAAACTCATTGTTAGTAAGTTTACTAGTTTTCTTATAGAACAAGAAAGACGGAATACATAAAAGATCGTATCATTACGTTTTTTCTTTACTATATAGAAATTATATATTGAACATAGATTTGTGTAGGGAATGCTAATACACTGAAAAGAATAGCGTAAAGGCGATTACACTATATAAAAACAAAATCAATCCTAAGATGAGTAGTATCGGATGCAGCTTGAACATATTTGACCTCCTTGAGTATATAAAGAATTTTAATATATTGTTGGCCAATTTAGAAGGGGGACGGTTACATAAAAAAAGAGCATACATAATAAGTACGCTCCAAAGAAAGATAGGTTTTATGAGTGGATAATCTCCATACGATAATATATGTTCTTTTAATAAAAACGTGTAAAAAATCAATGAATTATCAATGGAATATCATAAAATGAGTAATTTTAGTCTAGGAATGCAGTTATTTTCTTTCTCAGTTATTTTTAGGTAACAAAGTTGTGAAAATCGTGCATTATGCGGACTAACAACGGGATAACGATCGTACTTCAGTTACATATTTCTTAAAGTCTGGATATTGCGTGATAGTTTGACATTTAGGGGTGCATAGTTGATTAATTATAGACACATTTGTAATTACTTCGTTACAAGGACCGAAAAATGTAACTTTTAGTTTTGAATTTGGTGGAATTTTAAACACGATAGGTTTTTTTTCCATGAAATCAGCTCCTAATATTGAGTATTATAATTTAAAGGATATAGAGTCGTATTAGTATAATATGAAATTTCAGTGGATTTGCTTATAATAAAGAATTTCATAGTAGTAAAAGTGCTTAAAGATGTAAAGGGGAAATTGAGAATGTGAAATAAAATGTTTAATTAATATAACTAATGCATTTTTTAGTTTGTTACATATTATGTTAGTAAGAATGGTATAAGGAGGTAGTATAAAATATTGGAAGAAAATGTACAAGTTCAGCTTTCGCCACCTTGGATCACAAATTTTAATGAATTAAAAAATTCAACATTTGACTTAATAATATATAGAAAATGAGTAGTGATTTTTATTAACTGAAAGGGAATTGATACTGGAAGTTTTAAGTTAATAATATAAGAGGATTTTTTCTAATATCTATAAAAATGTTCAATACCTAAATTGATAGGATGAGACTACATAACAAATAGTAAGGTATATTTCGAATATGAGAATATTTTTTGTGACATACATGTTAAAGCTAATAGAAATATTTCTGAAAGAGAATATATTTTGAAAAACAGTAAAGATTCTTTTTACTTATATTATAGATAGCTAGTTTTAGAGAGAGGAGGCTTACAATAAAACTAGCTATGAATAGGACATTCAAAAGGAGCTGGAATGTATGGGGTATATTGTAGATATTTCAAAATGGAATGGAACTATCAATTGGGATATTGCAGCATCTCAGCTAGATTTAGTGATTGCTAGAGTTCAAGATGGCTCTAATACGGTGGATTTTATGTATCAAAATTATGTTAGTGAAATGAAAAAGCATAGTATCCCATTCGGTAATTATGCTTTTTGTCGTTTTATATCTATTGCTGATGCAAAGAAAGAGGCACAAGATTTTTGGAATCGTGGTGATCAATCTGCTAAGTTTTGGGTAGCGGACGTAGAAGTTCAAACGATGGTAGATATGCAAGGCGGGACACAGGCATTTATTGATGAATTACGCCGTTTAGGTGCGGAAAAAGTAGGATTATATGTAGGGCATCACACGTATCTATCATTTGGAGCACGTAATATTGAAGCTGATTTCGTATGGATCCCTCGTTATGGAGGGAATAAGCCAGCATATCCATGCGATATGTGGCAATATACGGATTCAGGGAATGTTCCTGGGATTGGGAAATGTGATCTGAATCGATTAGTAGGAAATAAGTCACTTTCTTGGTTTATAAATTCGAACAAAGCAAATCAATCTAACATAGTGTATACACAGCAACCGAATGGCATTGGTATTGCAGTTTCGAAATATCCTGATGGATATGGAATAAATTTATATGAAAACCCCATGAATCCTCAATTTACAGGTACACTCACTCAAAAAATTCCATATTTAATCTTAGCAGGTTATTGGGGAGGCGGTGAGCAAGATATGATTTGTTTAGGGAACGATAAGCAGTGGGTATATTTAAAACATTTTAATGTGAAATGGTTTTATGCAACTTCAAAATATCCTGTCGGTTACGGAGTAAATTATTATGAAGAGCCTGAATGTATGAATTATAAAGGAAACATAGATGGATCGACATCTTTTCGAGTGTGGGGTAGAGTGGGAAATGCGGTAGATATCGGACAGAATAGTTGGATACCTGAAAAACATGTAATTATTAAGCAACTATAGAAGCTATATTTTTTTGAGAATTATATAAAGAGCCTTCTTACTATGCATAGTAAGAAGGCTCTTTATATTTAAAAATGAAAATACATGATACATAGTCAACTCATATGAAATGAATTACATGTAGAAAACACACTGTTTTCACAATGACTGTGTATAGTTAATTTGCATAATGATAAAAGTGAGGTATTTGAATTGAAAAAGAAGAAAATATTTATTGGAACAATTATTTCATGCATGATGCTAGCATTATCTGCATGTGGTTCCTCAGACAACGTAGTAACATCAAAAGTAGGAAATGTTACAGAGAAAGAATTAAGTAAAGAAT
Source organism: Bacillus sp. RCC_6_1 (assembly GCF_041360755.1). Lineage (NCBI taxonomy): Bacteria > Bacillati > Bacillota > Bacilli > Caryophanales > Bacillaceae > Bacillus > Bacillus sp. RCC_6_1. Next base: position 199,853 of record NZ_JBFUPV010000001.1, on the reverse strand, counting down.
TACGACAACAATATGGAGAAAGTACTTTATATCAAATGATGTTAAGTAAGGCATTGCTAGATAAATATAAAGTTTCAGATGAGGAAGCAAAAAAGAAAGTAGAAGAAGCAAAAGATAAAATGGGTGAAAACTTTAAATCGACTTTAGAACAACTTGGGTTGAAAAATGAAGATGAATTAAAAGAAAAAATGAAGCCAGAAATTGCATTTGAGAAAGCAATTAAAGCAACAGTTACAGATAAAGATGTGAAAGATAACTATAAACCAGAAATGAAAGTAAGTCACATTTTAGTGAAAGATGAAAAAACGGCTAAAGAAATAAAGGAGAAAGTAAATAATGGTGAAGATTTTGCTGCCTTAGCAAAACAGTATTCAGAAGATACTGGTTCAAAGGAACAGGGCGGGGAAATATCTGGTTTTGCCCCTGGACAAACAGTGAAAGAATTTGAGGAAGCTGCGTATAAATTAGATGCAGGCCAAGTAAGTGAGCCGGTTAAAACAACTTACGGTTACCATATTATTAAAGTGACGGATAAAAAAGAATTGAAGCCATTTGATGAAGTAAAGGATAAAATTCGTAAAGATATAGAACAACAAAGACTACAAGATACGACAGGTAAATGGAAACAACAAGTAGTCAATGATTTATTGAAAGATGCTGATATTAAAGTGAATAATAAAGAATTTAAAGATACATTTAAATTTCTAGAAAAGAAATAATGACTGTAATCATAATTAGAAAAGGGAACTCATATAGAGTTCCCTTTTCTAATTAGTGTGTGAGTTATAAATAGATAGTAAGACAATACAATATTACATTTAAATATTAAGAATTACAATGGAAAATTATGGATTATAATTTTTTCAACGAAAGTGGATATTCTACGGTTTTCATTATGCAAGTTTATTACATATATTTACTCTTTAATAATGGATATCGAACATAATTTAAAAAATAATACATATAATGTCTTTGAATAAATATTTAACATGGATAATTAGTAAAAAGCTGAGCATTCGATTGGAAAGGATGTTCTTTTTCATATGAAAATTTTAGGATAAAGAATGAATCGTTTTAAACGCGTCATTTATCACATCAATAAATTAAGGTGGTGGAGAATATATGAAAGTAATCTTTCAAGGAGAGGGCGGCGCGAAAATTTTTGAGTCATATGATGAAAATGTAAGTGATTTATTAGCTATATTAAAAGAAACGAAAGGGATTAAAATCGGGATGGTTGAGTATAAAGTGTTAAAGTACGAACTTAATTATTTTCGTCATCCGAAAAAAGCGGATACAGAGAGAGAGTTACATATAATAGTACAACCTAAGTATATGTAATAAAATATAATAATAAAAATCATTGATTCAGTTTTGTAAAGTTCCATAGAGTATGTAAGAAAAGAGAGTGTTGTAAATGCTCTCTTTTCTTATGCTTTGTGAGTTCGTTCATCATAGTATATGTTTTCAGTTATAGATGGTTAATAAACGATAAAAATTTAAAACTTTTTCGTTTAGGCAGGGATTTTATATTTAAATAAATAAATATACTATGAAGTATTTTTTATACGAATACTGGAGGAGTATAAAATGAGTTTAGCAAGTTACACAGGCTGTAATGTAGAAATTCCGTTAACGGATCCGGATTCTAATAATCTAATTGTTTTTGGACCGTGTTTTTCAGATGAAAGTATGCTTGAAATTGTACAAGATTATCAATTCCAAACAAATTACACATATGAGGTTTCAACTAGTTGGGGAATTGAACTTGTCGAGTGGCAAAATGTAAAGGAAAAAAAGAAGCGAAAGAAAAACTTTTAACTTTATGGAAGGTTATTTGGAAGATAGAGACTATTTCGAATTATTTAGTTGTTGGGTTGGTGATGAAGATAAGGAACGAGTAGGGGAATTGAACTTAAAAATAAATCATTTTAATATAGATGAATTATGTATTCCAGAAAGAACATTAGTTAGGATAGAAAAATAAGCTTTGAAATATTTTTTAGAAAAAGGCGATTTCACTTTGGGTGAAGTCGCCTTTTAGTTGTTATATGCATGTTATATAAGAAATGAGAAGTTTATTTGATAAAGGAAAAAAGTATGGAGATAAATAAAATTATGTTTTTTGTTAAGAAATAATAAGTATGGCTCTTCTCAAAAGAACGTAAGTTCGTGTATAATAGGAACGAATGTTCTTTCAAGAAGTAACCTAATTATAGTTTAGAAGTAAATCCGAGTTTAGTGAGTATTAAAAATAACTAAGGGATAGTATGGCTAAATAAATGTATAAATGATCAAGGAGATAAAAAATGAACGATGTAAAGATACAAAAAGAAGAAAGAGAGTGGGTTCCGTTTACAGTAATGTCCGAACAACTTTTAAATATGAGAAAGATTATTGGAGAGAAATTAAAAGTACAAAAACCGCTTTTAACAAATGAAGCAAAAGAGAGAATTTCTGATAAATTATTAACGTCATTACTGTCTGAGAAAGAAATATTGGTAACATATTTTGAAGATGGTTACATACTAACAAGCTACATGACTGTTGTACATATCAATCCGGTAAAACAAATTGTAATTTGTACAGACGCCTTTTATAAAACTTACGTATTTAACGCTATGGATATTATTGAAATAACGTAAAAGAAGCTGAATATTAAATGGCAGCTTCTTTTATTTCTGATTTATGAGACAAATAATACAAGAAAAAGCAGCTAGCTTCGTGCTAGCTGCTGAGCCCCAGGGAAAGGGAGAAAAAGATAGGGTACTCCAAAATCAACAAGAGCTGTCAAACAGCCTGATTATAGTATAGACAAATTAAAATTTTCTATACAGAAAGTTGAACATAAGATTAGGCTGTACCCACTTGGTTTTGATCTGCAAGGTCAGAATCAAATGTATTGGTCGCGCTAACACCGTTAAAAGTATTAACAACAAAACCAACGTTTGATGCGCCGGAACCATTATAAGCTTTCGTATTTTCTTTCGGAGATACGTTGTAGAAATCACCTAAGTTAAATGATCCATTGCTATTTTGTACAACTAAATTTCCTACAACTGATGGCATAATTTTCACCTGCTTTATAATAAGTTGTTAACATTACTATATGGAGTTATAGTCCAGATGGTTCATACAATAAAAATTGTGGAATAGTAAAACGTTTGGAGCGTGGATTTCAATAAAAGTGTGTTAAAATTAATATAATAAAGTTGAGTAATTTTTTTAAAAAATTTGTATAATTGATATATATGAAAATAAAGGAGGCAAAATGTAATGAAAGATATTATGAAAAAAGTTGATTTAACAGATGCCAAATCAAGTAATCTTGTTGCATTAATTTATAGTAATGAAGTTATATTAGTTGAAGACGCATTTTGTCCAAATGAAATAAAATTAAAGTTTAATGAAATTGCAATTTTATCTGCAATTAAAACAGCTCATATTGCGAAAGTGTCTATTAGGAAAGAACTTGAAGCGCTTTTTCATGACACGGGTGTTATATTAGTGAAACAAAATGTTGATTATGGCAGTAGCCAATCTATTACCATGCATTTTGAGCAATTTAAAAAATTGCAAGATGAGATTGAACATTTAAATAAAAGTATGTAATAAAGCAGCTAAATAAAGGTTCTATCATAAAGGTGGAATGTGTTGTGTTGAAAAAGTGGTTTAAAAATTATTTGGGTGAATCGCATTGTAAACATAAATATATTTTTATTAAGATGCAGGATAATGAGGATTTTAAAAAAGGTATATTAGGTGTAGTTTATATTTACCAGTGTGAGAAATGTGGAAAAGAGAAGTTGAAATGTAAAAACAATAATGAAATAAACAATGAATTTTTAGATATATAGCAAAAAGTAACCATGATGGTTACTTTTTTTGCTTATGTATGCAATATCAAAACCATTACTAAAGTATGAGTTGAGTTGATACTATAGTAAATCGCTGAATAAAAATGAAGAGAGTAAGATATAGGGAAGGAGGATGAGAGAAATGAAGCGAAAAGAAATTAGTAAATCTGTAATTATTACAGGTGTGACACAAGGGTTAGGACGTGCGATGGTTGATCGATTTCATGAATTAGGGTGGAACATATATGGTTGTGGACGTTCAAAAGATAAAATTGAAGAACTAAAAAAACAGTACAGTAAAATACATGATTTCCAAGTAATTGATGTTTCAGATTCTCAGCAAGTTAATAACTGGGCAAATTATATATTTAATAGACATACGGCTCCCGATCTGATAATAAATAATGCATCGATTGTAAATCAAAATGCACAACTTTGGAAAATTACGGCTCAAGAATTCGAAAATGTAATGAATGTAAACGTGAATGGTGTAGTAAATGTAATAAGAGCGTTTGTTCCCGCAATGGTAGCTAGGAAAGAAGGAATTATCATTAATATGAGTTCTAGTTGGGGGAGAGAAGGTGAAGCTGAGCTTGCGCCATATTGTGCCTCGAAATTTGCAATTGAAGGTATCACTAAATCTATGGCCCTGGAATTACCCCATGGCATGGCTGTAGTTGCTTTAGATCCTGGGGGGAGTATTAGTACTCCAATGCTGAAGTCATGTGCGCCACAATATATAAATGAATCGCCTACACCTGAAACTTGGTCACATAACGCAATTGAATATATATTGAATATAACAATAGATAAAAATGGAGATTCATTGACATGCCCAGCATGCGTATAAAAAGCACCTTTAAGGTGCTTTTTATATTAGTAGCACATTAGATCATTCACAAAATTACATCTGAAAAATAAAATAAAAGATTAAGGGTGAGATTTGTTTGTTTTGAAAGCTTTAGAAAATATTTGAATAGGTGATAAAAATGAATCCAAGCAGTTTAAAAGTGACAGGGGCATGGTTTCAAGTAGGGGGGAATCTTACAGCTGCTATTGGAACGACAAGAGGATTTATTGGAGAAGAGAAAGTTGAATCGGAACTTGTTATTGTAGGAAGCTCATTACAAGCCCTCGGGTATATATTACAAATCATTGCGAGCAATTATGATGATGGGGAAGAAAAAAGAGAGAATCAAAGTAAATTACTTGATCAAATAGGAATTGAGTTATTAGCATTAGGAAATATATCAAATGTAATAGGAATATATTTTAATATAAATGAACAATTGAAAGAAAATGATTATCTTATCATTACAGGGAACAGTTTACAATCGATTGGTGCTTTTTTAGGAGTAGAAGCAGCTTTGGTGGATATAAATGTATTACAGAAAATTATTATACTGGGTAACTCCATGCAAAGTTTAGGAGCTGGATTACAAGCGTATCAAGGTGTTTTAAATGTATTGAAAGATGAGAAAGAAAATAAAGATAGTATTTTTGATAAGAAGGATGAGAGAATCATTGCACTCATTGGTATTTGGATACAAGCGATAGGAACGTTAATTTCCGCAATTGGAATAACTGCAATAGAGGAAGAAAATAGGCTAGAAAACAATGAAAAGTCTGAAATACTTATATAAATAGAAGGAGATACATTGATTTTAGAGGCAGGTTAAGATTAAAATGGTAGTAGGTTTTTTTGCGTATATTTTGAAAAGTGATATATAAAATACAAAATAAGGAGTTTTCAAGGGATGATGTATTTATTAGCAATTTTTCTTCCACCTGTTGCTGTATTATTTTGTGGAAAACCAATTCAGGCAATCATAAATTTCATATTAACATTAATATTTTGGGTTCCAGGAGTTATACACGCAATTCTTGTAGTGCATGATAAAAAAGCTGATCAGCGTTTGAAAAAACAAATTCAAGCATATGATGAAATTAATAAGAGAAATCGAAGATAATTCATCTGCCAAATGTTTTTAAAAGAAAGGAGGATTAACCTCCTTTCTTTTTTTAGTGGGTGTTAAGTTTAAATTTTTGTGTGGCGGAAAGAATTTTTAATGTAAGTATTATGATAATAACTTTTAGATTGTGCATGTAATAGGCCAGTATAAATGCTTTCTGGTACATTAAAGAAATCATACATACCATGCTTTAATTGGATTCGCAAAATCATAGAAAAAGGATTATAACCAACAGCAACTATATTTTTTGAGGTAACCGGAGATAGCTTCATTATTATGCAACTCCTTATTTTTCATTTTTAATAATTCTTTGTAGGTAACGGTATTGTGGTGTTGAAATCTTTATAATTAAAGAGGTATTATACCTATATTCAATATATTTAATATTGGTTATACGTAATTATAAGTAAGTTCACACGAAGTTCATATCGATATGCTATTTTTATTTCACCTTTGATTTATTAATAAGAAAATATTGACCATTTGAAAAAAAGGTATATTATTTATACGAGGTAATAAAAATTCACTTCTTTCATTATTATGCTAAAAGGGGCAGCATTATTAGAAAATTAGAAGTGAAAATAGTATGTATAAGAGCCATTCTAAAATTTGTAATCTGTGAATTAGGAAAATATTGAATGCTCCAGGTCAGTACACTTTCTTGCCTAAACGTATTTACGAAAGTGACCTCAATATTTTTAATTAAATCAACGGGAGAATTGAAAGGCAGGAGAAAGTAACATGTCAGAAAATTATCGTTCTCGCGAGGAGCGACGACAAGTTAAAAAGAAAAAACAACCAGCTTCTAAAACACAAAAACCAAAAGGTAAAACATCATTTTTCCGCAAGTTTTTAATTACTTGTTTATTACTTGGTATTGTAGGTTTAGTGGCGGGGGTTGCTACCTTTTTCGTAATGATTAAGGACGCACCAAAACTGGAAAAAGCAAAACTTGTTAATCCGTTATCCTCAAAAATTTATGATAAAAACGGGGATTTGGTATATGAATATGGAAAAGAAAAAAGGACGAATGTTACGTATGATCAAATACCTAAATTAGTAGAAAATGCATTTTTAGCGACAGAAGATTCACGTTTTTATGAGCATAGCGGAGTAGACTTTAAAGGTACTGCCCGTGCTGTTTTAGTGAGTCTTAAAGGAGATTATGGCTCTCAAGGTGGAAGTACGATAACGCAGCAAGTTATTAAAAACTACTTCTTATCTATGGATAAAACACCAAAGCGTAAGGCGCAAGAAATATATTTAGCTTATAAGCTAGAACAACAGTATTCAAAACATGAAATATTAGAGATGTACTTAAATAAAATTAACTTAGGTAATCGTTCATATGGTATCGCAACAGCAGCACAAAACTACTATGGTAAAGAATTGAAGGACTTAACATTACCAGAAGTTGCGATGCTTGCAGGTTTACCGAAAGCACCGAATAACTATGATCCAACGAAAAAAGAAAATGTTCAAAAAGCAACAGAAAGAAGAAATGTTGTTCTAAACTTAATGAATCGACATGGATATATAACAAAACAGGAAATGGAAGAAGCAATAAAAGTTGACGTAGAAAAGGGACTCAAGCCTGCAGCTCAACTACAAACAATGCCATACCCTGCATTTATGGATGCAGTTGTGAAAGAAGTAGAAAAAGAATTGCCAGATGCTAATATTGGTTCTGACGGTTTAGAAATTTATACAACGTTAGATCCGAAAGCACAGAAACTTGCTGATAATATTTTAAATAATAATATCATTGATTATCCAAACGATAAATTCCAAGGTGCATTCACATTTATGGATACGAAAACAGGAGAAGTTCGTGCTATAGGTAGTGGCCGTGGAGAAAATAAAGCTGTATTTAAAGGGCATAATATGGCAATTGAATTAGATCGTGCAGCTGGTTCAACGATGAAGCCAATTTTCGACTATGCTCCTGCAATTGAATATTTAAAATGGGCTACGTATCATCAAATCGATGACTCTCCATTTAAGTATTCAACGGGTCAAGAAGTTCGAAATGCAGATAGAAGTCATATGGGTCCAATTACGATGCGTGAAGCATTAAAAATGTCGCGTAATATTCCTGCAATTAAAACTGCAAAAGAAGTAGGGATTAGTAAATCAAAAGAATTCTCTGAGAAACTAGGTATTACATTTAATACAGCACCGACGGAATCGACAGCGATTGGTACAAATGAAGTATCGCCAACTGAAATAGCGGGTGCTTATGCGGCATTTGGTAATGAAGGTAAATATACGAAACCGCATTTTGTTAAGAAAGTCGTTTATCCAGACGGTAAGTCACAAAGTTTTGGACAAAAACCAAAACAAGTTATGACAGATTCTACCGCATACATGATTACTGATATGCTTCGTTCTGTAGTTACATCGGGTACTGGTACATCGGCAAATGTAGGCTCTTTAGATGTAGCTGGTAAAACGGGTACGACAAACTATTCATCAAAGCAATTAGCTCAATATAAAATTCCAGAAAGTGCAACTCGTGATAGTTGGTTTGCTGGATATACACCGCAATATACGATGGCAGTATGGACTGGGTATATGAAAGATGGTAAAGACGAGTATATTAGTAGTAAAAATACGAAAATTGCACAGTTGATCTTTAAAGAAATGATGAGCGAAATGGCTACAGATAAATCACGCTTTAAAATGCCAAGTAGTGTTATTCAAGAAGGTAGTGAGCTACGTATAAAAGGTGAAAAACGTGATTCATCGCCAAATACTAGCGTACCGGATACAACGGAGCAACCAAAACAAGATCAACAGCAAAAAACTGAAGAAGAGAAAAAGCAAGAAGAATTAAAGAAACAAGAAGAACTGAAAAAACAAGAAGAACAAAAGAAACAAGAGGAACTTAAGAAGCAAGAAGAACAAAAGAAACTAGAAGAGCAAAAGAAACAAGAAGAAGAAAAGAAACAAAATGAACAAAATAACGGAAATGGTCAAGGAACGACACCTCCAGCAAATAACGGAGGAGGCCAAGGAACGACACCTCCAGCGAATAACGGAGGAGGCCAAGGAACGACACCTCCAGCGAATAACGGAGGAGGCCAAGGAACGACACCTCCAGCAAATAACGGAGGAGGTCAAGGAACGACACCTCCAGCGAATAATAATGGAGGTCAAGGAACTCCAACCCCACCTGCAACAGTACAACCAAATAATGGTGGAAATGCAGGAGAGGTTCCTGCCAATAATGGACAATAAGAAAAATTTATAAAAAATATTAAAAAGCACTTAAGATTTGTGAAAATTACAATCTTAAGTGCTTTTTTCATTTTGCTACAGAAAATGTAATGTTAAGGGCTAGATAGAAGAAAAAGAGTGAATTAACGTAAAGAGAGAAAAGTCTACTTGCAAATGATGGTATGTGTTGGTTATCCCGCAAAGGGACTAACTATGATGAATCATATAAAGTATTAAATAAGTAAAAATTATATTCAAATCTTTAATAAATGTCTTTCTTTAACGGTTACTTTAGTTTGGAAAACAATTAAAAAGTCGAATTTCTTATTTAAGGAATTCGACTTTGTTATGTTGAAACTGGATTAAAGGTTCGCCTTATTAAAATGTAGGGGTAATACAGTGATAGCTATTAAATGTTAAACGTACCATGAAAATTTTGGAAAAAAATTGAAGGGAAATGATAAAAGACTTGAGTCGGAGGTAGTGGAGGATAACTATGGCTATGAATGGGAGTACTACTGGGGTGTGTACCATGATGCCAAAATGATGGGGTAACTTGACCGGGAATTTGATATTGCTGCCAAGTTGCGGGAAGTTCAATTCCTACATCGGAGCTAGCTGTATGAACTGCAGGAACATGTATCCCAGGAGTCGAAGGAACTACGGCAGTTACTCTTAATAATACCCACATGAAATATTCACTCCTAAGTTGAGTTAATAAATTAGTATATTCTTTTCACACGTATAAAGGTACATATATAGGACTTTCGTTTAAAACATGCGTACAAAGTCTTAAGACTAATGTAAGCTGATGGTGGACTATTTAATATGAAAAGATACGTCTATTTGCGGAGGGAAAAGAGATAAAAAAAATATACAATGAGGGTGTTAATCGTAATATTTTACGAGTGTATGGAGGTATTTTTATGGAACGATTATGGACGAAATCATTTATTCAAATGACTTTCGCAATGTTATTTTTATTTACAGGATTTTATTTACTTGTTCCAACGCTCCCGCTCTTTATTAAAGAGATAGGTGGCAATGAATCGCAAGTTGGACTTATGATGGGGATGTTTACAATAGCTGCTGTTGTAATACGACCGATTATTGGAGGAATGTTAGATCAATATGGTAGAAGATCCTTTATTATTTTCGGACTCATCTTTTTTGGCTTAACGATGTACTCCTATAATATAGCATCGACTATTGTCCTTTTAGCTGTTTTACGTGTTATTCACGGAGTAACATGGGCTGTTTCTACAACAGCTGTTGGAACAGCAATAACGGATATTATTCCAGATTCACGCCGCGGTGAAGGTATGGGTTGGTATGGGATGGCGATGACAATTGCAATGGCGATTGGACCTATGATTGGATTATGGGTTGTGCAAAATTATTCATTTGATGGTCTATTTTTATTAGCGACGTTGTTATCTTTTATGGCAGTTGTATTATCATTAATAACGAAGATCCCATTTACGCCACAAAAAGAAAAAGGGAAAATTCAGCTATTTGAGAAATCCGTATTAACAATCACGATTGTAGTATTCTTTTTATCGTTTGCATATGGAGGAATAACAACCTTTTTACCGTTATTTGCATCATCAATTCATGTAAACCCGGGAACTTTCTTTCTTGTATATGCAATTGCATTAACAATTGTAAGACCAATTTCAGGGAAACTATTAGATAAGTATGGAGAAGTATTCATCATACTTCCAGCATTATGTATTACTATTTTAGCTATAGTTGTTTTAACTATCTCAAATGGTTTGATAGGTGTAATTATCGCAGCAACATTATACGGTATTGGATTTGGTTCAGCGCAGCCAGCTTTGCAAGCGGCAATGCTTACAATTGTCGATCCGAGTAAAAGAGGAGTTGCAAATGCTTCATTTTTTACAGCGTTTGATTTAGGAATCGGGTTAGGTGCTATTTTACTTGGAGTTGTTTCACAAATGTTTGGTTATCGTATTTTATTTTCAGGGAGTGCAATTTCAGCATTGATAGCCTTAATTATTTTCGTCTTCTTTGTAAAACAACGATTAGGAAAAAAAGAGTTTGCGTAAACTGGAGGAATAAAGATGAGAATTTCAATTGATCGTAAAGCTCTGCAATGGTTCCAGGAAGAATTACGTATAAAGCACGGTGAATCTGTACGTTTTACTGTAAGGTACGGAGGGGATAGTTCAATTCAGCCCGGATATTCTTTAGGGGTTGTTGCTGAGAAACCCGATGGCGAAATAGTGTCAGTTGAGAAGGAAGGTATTATATTTTTTGTAGATTCTGATGATCTTTGGTATTTTCAAAACTATGATTTATTTGTAAGTTATCATGAGGAAATGGAAGAAATTCAATTTAATTATGTAAAATAATAACTTTATTAAAAATGAATAAGTTTTATATAAAAATTATATTTAAGAGATAGTGAAATAAATATCATATAGTAACGAGCTGTATTTATGTACAGCTCGTTTTTTCTATTTCTCAAATAAAATTAGAATAATTGTATATTTGGCGGTGTTATATGAAAAATCTTTATATTTTGTTTTTGAAAATACGCAAAGAAGTCTATCCTTTCTTTATAAAATATAAGAATTATTTTCAAAAAATTGTATTGTTACAGTAAGAAAAGTGTAGGAAACTTATCATTATAAAATAAATTGAAATCTTCTAAAAACTCTGATACATTGAAATAGAAATGTAGTTTCACAATATTGTAAAGGCTTACAGTTATGTGCACGAAGATCTATTAGGATTGGAGGAAATAATGATGAAAGCTGAAGAGAAATTTTCCCCGGGATTAGATGGTATAGTGGCAGCGGAGACGAAAATCTCGTTTCTTGACACAGTAAAAGGTGAAATTGTAATTCAAGGGTATGACTTAATCGAACTCTCAAAAACAAAAGAGTATTTAGACATTGTGCACCTTTTATTGGAGGAACATCTACCGAATGAAGATGAAAAAGCAACACTTGAAAAGAAATTAAAAGAAGAATATGCAGTACCAGAAGGTGTGTTCAACGTACTAAAGGCATTGCCTAAAGAGACGCATCCCATGGATGGATTACGTACAGGTGTGTCAGCGTTAGCTGGTTACGATAATGATATCGAAAACCGCTCGTTAGAAGTGAATAAAAGCCGAGGGTACAAGCTGTTAAGTAAAGTGCCAAACATTGTAGCGAATAGCTATCATATTTTAAATAATGAGGAGCCAATTGAACCTCTTAAAGAATTATCTTATAGTGCGAATTTCTTCTATATGTTAACTGGTAAAAAACCAACTGAACTTGAGGAAAAGATCTTTGATCGTTCCCTTGTTTTATATAGTGAGCATGAAATGCCAAACTCTACATTTACAGCTCGCGTTATTGCATCAACACAATCAGATTTATACGGTGCTTTAACAGGTGCAGTTGCATCTTTAAAAGGAAGTTTACATGGCGGTGCAAATGAAGCGGTTATGTACATGCTTTTAGAAGCTGGTAATGTTGAGAAATTTGAAGAGTTATTACAGAAGAAACTATATAACAAAGAAAAAATTATGGGCTTTGGACACCGTGTTTATATGAAGAAGATGGATCCAAGAGCACTTATGATGAAGGAAGCTTTAAAACAGTTATGTGATGTAAAAGGTGATTATACACTATATGAAATGTGTGAAGCTGGAGAAAAGATTATGGAGAAGGAAAAAGGAATTTATCCAAATCTTGATTATTATGCAGCTCCAGTATATTGGATGCTAGGTATTCCAATTCAACTTTACACCCCAATCTTCTTTAGCTCTAGAACAGTGGGGTTATGTGCGCACGTTATTGAGCAACATGCAAATAATCGTTTGTTCCGTCCACGTGTAAATTATATTGGCGAGCGACATGTACTTAGTAAATAAGAACAACTGGGGAGTTGTTAGCGCCGCCCGCCAGATGGGTGTTTGACCGACACCCATCATTAATAATAACGAATTTTCGACAGAAAGGGAAGGATAGCATGATTAAAACAAATGAAATTAAGCAAAAAGATGCATTATTAGAAGAGATTACCGATTATGTATTAAATAAAGAGGTTACTAGTGCAGAAGCATTCAGTACAGCCCGTTACGTATTACTTGATACACTTGGATGTGGAATTTTAGCACTGCAATATCCAGAATGTACGAAATTACTAGGACCAGTTGTGCCAGGAACAATCGTGCCAAATGGTACACGTGTACCAGGTACGTCTTATGTACTAGATCCAGTAAAAGGTGCATTTAATATCGGATGTATGATCCGTTGGTTAGACTATAACGATACTTGGCTTGCAGCAGAGTGGGGACATCCATCTGATAACCTAGGCGGAATTTTAGCAGTTGCAGATTATATTAGCCGTGTTCGTATTTCAGAAGGAAAAGAAGCTTTAAAAGTACGTGAAGTATTAGAAATGATGATTAAAGCACATGAAATTCAAGGCGTGCTTGCTTTAGAAAACAGCTTAAACAGAGTTGGTCTTGACCATGTATTATATGTAAAAGTAGCAACAACTGCAGTAGTTGCGAAAATGCTTGGCGGAACACGTGAAGAAATCTTTAATGCATTATCACATGCGTGGATTGATAATTCTAGTCTTCGTACATATCGTCATGCTCCAAATACGGGCTCACGTAAATCATGGGCTGCAGGTGACGCAACGAGCCGCGGTGTTCATCTTGCAATGACTGCTCTAAAAGGTGAAATGGGTTATCCAACAGCATTATCTGCGCCAGGATGGGGATTCCAAGATGTATTATTCAATAAACAAGAATTAAAATTAGCAAGACCACTAGAGTCATATGTAATGGAAAATGTATTATTTAAAGTGTCATATCCAGCAGAATTCCATGCACAAACGGCTGCAGAATGTGCAGTGAAGTTGCATCCGGAAATTAAAGAGAGATTAGATGAAATTGACCGTATTACAATTACAACTCATGAATCAGCAATTCGTATTATTGATAAAGAAGGTCCATTAAATAACCCAGCTGATCGTGATCATTGCTTACAATACATTACGGCAATTGGTTTATTAAAAGGAGATATCGTTGCAGACGATTATGAAGATGCAGTAGCAAACGATCCACGTGTAGATGAATTACGTAATAAGATGGTTGTTGTTGAAAACAAACAGTACAGTTTAGATTACCTTGACCCGAACAAGCGCTCAATCGCCAACGCTGTTCAAGTTCACTTTAAAGATGGCACAGTAACAGAAAATGTGGAATGTGAATATCCACTTGGTCACCGCTTCCGTAGAGACGAAGCAATTCCAAAAGTTGTTCAAAAATTCACTGCAAATATGGCAGGTCATTATTCTAGTAAGCAACAAGAACAAATTCATGAAGTTTGTTTAAATGAAGAAAAACTAGAAAATATGAATGTAAACGAATTTGTAGATCTATTCTTAATTTAATAATAGGGGGAATTTAGAATGGCTTGGGTTGTGAAAAAGCAGTCAACACAAGAGGAGCTTGCGAATCGATTCCGAGCTTTAGTAGAAGCAAATGAAATTTTGCAAATTCCAGGTGCTCATGATGCAATGGCAGCTCTTGTTGCAAAAAATACAGGTTTTTCAGCTCTTTATTTATCAGGAGCTGCTTATACTGCAAGTAAAGGCTTACCAGATTTAGGTATCGTGACGTCTACTGAAGTGGCTGAGAGAGCAAGAGATTTAGTAAGAGCTACAGACTTACCTGTTCTTGTTGACATTGATACAGGATTTGGTGGTGTACTAAATGTGGCGAGAACAGCTGTAGAAATGGTGGAAGCGAAAGTAGCAGCTGTCCAAATTGAAGATCAGCAATTACCAAAAAAATGTGGACATTTAAATGGTAAGAAACTTGTTACTACAGAAGAATTGGTTCAAAAAATTAAAGCGATTAAAGAAGTTGCACCGAGCTTATACATTGTAGCACGTACTGATGCTCGCGGCGTTGAAGGATTAGATGAAGCAATTGAAAGAGCAAATGCATATGTAAAAGCAGGTGCAGACGCAATTTTCCCTGAAGCGCTTCAATCAGAGGAAGAATTCCGTCTATTTAATAGTAAGGTAAATGCACCTTTGCTTGCGAATATGACTGAATTCGGAAAAACTCCATATTATAGTGCAGAGGAATTTGCGAATATGGGCTTCCAAATGGTTATTTATCCTGTAACTTCACTTCGCGTTGCAGCGAAAGCATATGAAAATGTGTTTGCTTTAATTAAAGAAACAGGTTCTCAAAAAGATGCACTTTCTAATATGCAAACGAGAAGTGAATTATACGAAACAATTTCATATCATGACTTTGAAGAGTTAGATACTGGTATTGCAAAAACAGTATTATCAGAAGATCAATAGATAAAGCAGCGAAGGCGATGAAAATACATCTTTGGCAAAATAAAATGCTTGATGTGAAAAATCATCGCCTTCTATTTTCAAAAAAGATATTCCACTCATCGTAGACGAGCATAAGCAAAAAGCTATGACAGCCGAATGATAGGGGGATACATATGGAGAAAACGAAGTTACCATGGGATGAATTTTTTTCACTTAATAAAGATATAAATCATACTTACTTTACACCAGAAGATTTTTCAGGTGATGAAGATTTAATCGCAAAAACGACAGAACAATTCGTTAAACAAGAAATTGTTCCACAAATGGAGAATATTGAACAACATAACTATAAAGTTTCTCGTCAATTATTTGAGAAAGCTGGGGAACTTGGATTATTAGGCATTGAGGTACCAGAAGATTATGGCGGGTTCGAGTTAGGAAAGGCTGTCTCAGGTCTTGTAGCAGAGAAAATGGGTTACGCTGGTGCGTTTAGCGTTTCTTTTAATATACACGCTGGTGTCGGTACATTGCCTTACATATATTATGGAACGAAAGAGCAAAAAGAAAAATATTTACCGAAAATCGCATCGGGAGAATGGATTGGGGCTTATGCTTTAACGGAGCCAAATGCTGGTTCGGATGCATTAAGTGCAAAAACAAGCGCCGTATTGAATGAAGAGGGAACAGCTTGGAAGTTAAATGGTGAGAAGCAATGGATTACAAATGCTCATATGGCAGATGTATACGTTGTTTTTGCGAAGACAAATAAAGGAATGACAGCGTTTATTGTCGAAAGAACATGTGAAGGTGTATCTATTGGATTAGAAGAAAAGAAAATGGGGATTAAAGGTTCTTCAACAGCGACTCTTATTTTAGAAGATGTTGTCATCCCTGCTGAAAATGTTTTAGGGGAAGTTGGGAAAGGGCATCACGTAGCCCTTAATATTCTTAACTTTGCTAGACTTAAACTTGCTTTTGGAAATATTGGAACAGCAAAACAAGCAATTGGTTTGTCGGTTCAATATGGAAAAGAGCGAAAACAGTTCCAAACGGAATTAGTAGACTTTACGATGATTCAAGAGAAAATTGCAAATATGATTATTGCTACATATGGAGCCGAAAGTGCAGCTTATCGTACAGCAGGTGTAATCGATGAAGCAATTCATGAGAGCGATGAAGATCTTATGAAGAAAATGTCCCAATTTGCAATTGAATGTGCACTGAATAAAGTAAATGCTTCTGAAACACTTGCTTATATCGTAGATGAAGCTGTACAAATTCATGGTGGTTACGGTTATATGCAAGAGTATGAGGTAGAACGATTATATCGTGATGCAAGAATTAGTCGTATTTTTGAAGGAACGAACGAAATTAATAGATTAACAGTTGCTAAAATGTTAATGAAGCAAATCGAACAATTAGAAGACACTGAAGTAGAAAGTGATGTAGCAAATGTAGAAAGAAACCATCGTTACATTTTATTAGCGAAAAAATTGTTGAAACAATCTTTGAAAACGCTCTCTAAAACTCCAGGTCTAAAAATTGACCAAGAACAAGAATATTCACGTGTAATATCAAATATGTTGACGGACGTGTACATCATGGAATCAGCGTTTTTACGTACGAGAAAAGCAGTACGTAAAAATGGAGAGGAAAAAGAACGTACGAAGCAACTCATAACGGATGTTATTTGTGAAGAAGGATACCGTAAAGTAGAAGAAGCGGCGATTTCTGTACTTTCAGCAGCTGTCACAGAAGAACAAGATAGAAATGTGATTTTAGCTGAAATCCGTCAATTATTAGTACCTTTATACACGAACGTATTTACGAAGAAGAGAGAAATTGCGAAAGCTATTATAAATCGTGGGAAATATATTGTGTAAATAGGAGGAAAGCGATATGAAAAAGATTGGTTTTATCGGTTTAGGTAACATGGGTCTTCCAATGTCAAAAAATCTAGTTAAATCAGGTTACACAGTATATGGCGTGGACTTAAATAAAGAGGCGGAAGCGTCCTTTGAAAAAGAAGGCGGAATTATCGGTCTATCAATCTCAAAACTAGCAGAAACATGTGATGTAGTTTTTACAAGTTTACCTTCACCTCGCGCTGTTGAAGCGGTATATTTTGGAGCAGAAGGATTATTTGAAAATGGTCACTCGAATATAGTTTTCATTGATACAAGTACGGTATCGCCGCAGTTAAACAAACAATTAGAGGAAGCTGCAAAGGAAAAGAAAGTAGACTTTTTAGCAGCACCTGTGAGCGGTGGTGTAATCGGAGCCGAAAACCGAACATTAACGTTTATGGTTGGTGGATCAAAAGAAGTATATGAGAAAACGGAATCTATCATGGGCGTACTAGGCGCGAACATTTTCCACGTTAGTGAGCAGATTGATAGTGGTACAACTGTTAAGTTAATTAATAACTTATTAATTGGTTTTTATACAGCTGGTGTGAGTGAAGCTTTAACATTAGCGAAAAAGAACAATATGGATTTAGATAAAATGTTTGATATTTTAAATGTAAGTTACGGTCAAAGTAGAATTTATGAACGTAATTATAAAAGTTTTATAGCACCTGAAAACTACGAGCCAGGATTTACTGTGAACTTATTGAAGAAAGATTTAGGATTTGCAGTTGACTTAGCTAAGGAAAGCGAACTCCATTTACCGGTAAGCGAAATGTTATTAAACGTATATGACGAAGCGAGTCAAGCTGGATATGGTGAAAACGATATGGCTGCTTTATATAAGAAAGTTAGCGAGCAATTAATTTCTAATCAAAAATAAATTATACAAAGGAGAGAATACAATGATTACAACTGAAATTAAACGAGTAAAAAATCACATTAACGGTGAGTGGGTTGAATCGACAGGTACGGAAGTAGAAGCAGTTCCAAATCCAGCGACTGGAAAAATTATCGCTTACGTTCCACTATCTCCAAAAGAAGATGTTGAAAAAGCTGTTGAAGCGGCAAAATCAGCATTCGAAACATGGTCTAAAGTACCAGTTCCAAATCGTTCAAGAAATTTATATAAATATTTACAGCTATTACAAGAAAACAAAGATGAGCTTGCAAAAATCATTACGCTAGAAAATGGTAAGACGCTAACGGATGCAACAGGTGAAGTACAGCGTGGTATTGAAGCGGTAGAACTTGCAACATCTACGCCAAATTTAATGATGGGTCAAGCACTTCCGAATATCGCTAGCGGAATTGATGGATCGATTTGGCGCTACCCAATCGGAGTTGTTGCTGGTATTACGCCATTTAACTTCCCGATGATGATTCCGTTATGGATGTTCCCACTTGCAATTGCTTGCGGTAATACATTCGTATTAAAAACATCTGAAAGAACGCCACTTTTAGCGGAGCGACTTGTAGAATTATTCTATGAAGCAGGTTTCCCAAAAGGCGTATTAAATTTAGTACAAGGCGGAAAAGATGTTGTAAATAGCATTTTAGAAAATAAAGATATTCAGGCTGTTTCGTTCGTTGGCTCTGAGCCGGTAGCTCGTTACGTATATGAAACAGGTACGAAACACGGAAAACGTGTACAAGCGTTAGCAGGTGCGAAAAACCATGCGATTGTAATGCCAGATTGCAATCTTGAGAAAACAGTACAAGGTGTAATTGGATCTGCATTTGCAAGTAGTGGAGAGCGCTGCATGGCATGCTCAGTAGTAGCAGTAGTGGATGAAATTGCTGATGAATTCATTGATGTATTAGTAGCAGAAACGAAAAAATTAAAAGTAGGCGATGGCTTTAACGAAGAGAACTATGTTGGACCATTAATCCGTGAATCTCATAAAGAGCGCGTTTTAGGCTACATTAATAGCGGTGTAGCAGATGGGGCAACTTTATTAGTAGATGGCCGTAAAATTAATGAAGAAGTTGGAGAAGGTTACTTTGTAGGTGCGACAATCTTTGATGGCGTAAATCAAGAAATGAAAATTTGGCAAGATGAGATTTTTGCTCCAGTATTAAGCATTGTACGAGTTAAAGATTTAGAAGAAGGTATTAAACTAACAAATCAATCTAAATTTGCAAATGGTGCAGTTATTTATACGTCAAACGGTAAACATGCACAAACGTTCCGTGATAATATCGATGCTGGTATGATCGGTGTAAACGTAAATGTTCCAGCACCAATGGCATTCTTCGCATTTGCAGGAAATAAAGCGTCATTCTTTGGTGATTTAGGTACAAATGGCACAGATGGCGTTCAATTCTATACACGTAAAAAAGTTGTAACTGAGCGCTGGTTTTAATATAAAATAAACAGCCAAATTAGTTATTAAATGAAAACCACCACTATTAATAGTGGTGGTTTTCATCTTGTTAATTACTTTTTTCAAAAGCAAGTTTAATACCAAAACCAATTAAGACGACTCCCGTTAACCCTTGAATATAACGCTGCGTCTTCGGTTTTTTCATAAAAGCACTAATTTTATCAATTAAAAATATATAAAAAGCGAACCAAATGGCTGTTAAAACGAGGTAAGTAAGGCCCATTACGAGTAGTTGGATAAACGTATTATGATTTGGATTTAAAAATTGCGGTAAAAACGTTAAAAAGAATACTGCAACTTTAGGGTTTAATAAATTCGTAAGAAACCCTTGTCGAAAGCAAGAGGTGTGTTCATCTTCATTATTTAAAGATATATCGTTCGTATCAATGCCTTCTTTATTTCTTACTGCTAAAAGGGCTTTAATACCAATATAAATTAAATATAGAGCCCCAACGTACTTGAAAATAGAAAATAAAAGAGCTGACTTTACAATAAGTGCAGAAAGACCAATTACAGCAGCTAAAGTATGAATTAATAGTGCAATACATGTACCAAACACTGTTTTCACTCCACCGACTTTACCAGCAACCAATGTATTTTTCGTAGCCATTGCTGTATCTGGACCAGGTAAAATGATAAGGCAAATAGACATAATGATGAAAAGAAGATAATTTTCTATCATAGCCGCCCCTCCTTTTTATTTTTAGAATATTTGATTAAAATCAGTGTAGCACAAAAATGGATTTAATAAAATTAAATTTTGTTAAAAATAATTAAATAAAAAAGGCTATATAGTAGCTGTAATTACACTACTATATAGCTTCGATTTTATCCCGCTATTTGCGGGTAGTAAGATTTTCACCGCACAAGATTTAGCTGAAGCAAAGAAGTTAGGTAGGGGATGAACGAAACACCCCCTCATGACAATTTCATTTTATGCATTAAGTAAGTTAAAGAAACGATTCACATCTTCTTCTGAAACGTCACTTAACTGTTTATATTTATAATTCGGATTTTGATCTTTATCAACGACAACGGAGCGTACTCCTTCGAAGAAATCTTCATGTCTCATGAAATTTTTAGCAAGTATAAGGTCCGTAGCGAAACATTCTTCAACGGATTTATCTTTTCCATCAATAAACTGTTTTAATGTTACTTTTAGTGAAATAGGGGATTTTGATAACAGTGTTTCTTTCGTTTTTAGAGCAAAGGAACTTTCATCTTTCTCCAATGAATGGATGATTTCTTCAATTGTATCGAAAGCAAAATGTGAATTGATTACTTCTAATGAAGGAGCGAGCTCGCTTTCTAAGTTTGGAGCAGTTGCAAATGTACGAATAACTTCTTTTAAATTAGTATGTACATCATCTTCTTTATGCCAATTTACACTTTCAAGTTCAGTAAGAAACTCTGGTAATGAATCAGATGTCATAAAGTAATCAGCAGCATTAATAAATAATACGTCAGAAGCTTTTAAAATAGATGCTGTTAAAGCAACGAATCGTCCTGTATATCCAGGCGCTTTATTTAAGAAATATGCAGCTCCGACGTCTGGGAAGAAGCCAATATTCATCTCTGGCATTGCCCATTTCGTACGCTCAGTTACAATGCGATACTTCGCACCATTTGTAAGACCGACACCACCGCCCATTACAATTCCATCTAAACAAGCAATAATCGGTTTTGTATATTGATAAATATATGTATCAATTTCATACTCTTCTTCAAAAAAACGTTCTGCATGTTGCAATGCCACTTCATTGGAACGCGCTTCATAAAGAGTTTTAATGTCGCCGCCTGCACAAAAACCTTTTGTGCCAGCTCCTTTTAACACGATAAGTGCAATACGCTCATCGTGTTCCCACTCTTTAAGTTTTTGTCCGATAGGTTGTAACATGTCATAAGATAAAGAATTAAGTGCTTTTGGACGGTTTAAAGTAATTGTCGCAACGCCGTTTTCACTAACAGAAAATAAAACTTGTTCAGTCATAATGCATCCTCCCTTACATATCTTCTTATTCTTAATTCTTGATATGTACTGAAATGTCCTTTATAAATTTTGTCAAAAGTTGACGGTAAATATTAATTTGGTCACTGCATATTTTGACGAGTTATCTTTGCAGGATTTCAGAGACTGAGGGGGAATATTACAACATTACTGTAAGTGTAATTATTTGAAGTTATAATGATAAAAGCGCTATTATATAGGTGTGAAATGTTCATTATCAATTCTAAAAGTGTGTTTGAAGAAAAAATAAATCGTACAATTGTAATAAAAAATTTTACACTGAATTAGAAATAGAGAAAGGAGAAATCGGAATGCCAGGACCTTTACTATTGTCGGTTATTATTTTGTCTTTTTTAATGATAGGAATAACGCAGTATTTTCATCATACAGATACGACAGAAGAAGTGAAGGATAAAGTACGTCTCGTATTTCCGATTTTTATAATATCTATTTCATTCTGTATTTTATTAAATAAAGATGGCTACATTGTCGCAGTGTTCTCATTTTTCGTCGCAATCGTCTTAATTACCGTTTTATATTATGTAATGAAAGACTTTATACAAAAATAAAGATGTCATAATAGACATTTTTATTTTGGGGAAAATATAAAATTTCACATACCGTATTTTATATAAAATACATAAAACATATAACAATAGAAAAGTGTGTACTTTGCTGTGTATGTACTTGTCAATCTTGCATAGCCACTATACTATTAAAATGTAGAGATTATAAAAAGGGGTTGTATCTATCATGAAATTTGAGATGCACACAAAAATTATTTCAAATGAAAAAGAAGTAAGATTACATATTGAAGAAAATATATTTCAATTAATATTGGATGGTTATCACTTATTTACAGTTCAAGAAATATTGCCTTTATATAAATCAAATGAAGAAAGAATTGGAAGTGCAACGATATTGAAGCTAGAGTGGGAGAACGGAAAAACTACAATAAACTATCAACTCGTTTCACTAAAATCAGTAAATTAAAAGGAGTAGAAAAATATGAAGTTATTTCATACAGCGGATTGGCATTTAGGTAAGCTTGTTCATGGCGTGTATATGACTGAAGACCAAAAGATTGTATTAGATCAGTTTGTACAGGCTGTTGAAGAAGAAAAACCAGATGCTGTAATTATTGCAGGGGATTTATATGACCGAGCAATTCCACCTACAGAAGCAGTAGACTTATTAAATGATGTGCTGCAAAAAATAGTTATTGATTTGCAAACACCAGTTATTGCGGTAGCTGGTAATCATGATAGTCCGGATCGTATCCATTTTGGAAGTAGTTTAATGAAAAAACAAGGATTACATATTGCAGGTCAATTTCAATTCCCGTATGAACCTGTTGTACTAAATGATGAATATGGAGAGGTTCACTTCCATCTAATACCGTATGCAGACCCAAGCATAGTGAGGCACGTGTTGAAAAATGAAGACATACGTTCTCATGATGATGCGATGCGCATTTTTATGAATGAGCTCTCTGAAACGATGGATAAAGAAGCTAGACATGTATTTGTTGGACATGCATTTGTAACTTCTTCAGGAGAAGCGGAGGAGAATACAAGTGATGCAGAACGACCACTTTCAATTGGTGGTGCTGAATATGTAAATAGTCATTATTTTGATAAGTTTCATTACACAGCGCTTGGACATTTACATCAAGCGCATTTCGTACGTAATGAGACGATTCGATATTCAGGTTCACCACTTGCCTATTCAATTTCTGAAGAGAAACATAAAAAAGGCTATTACATTGTACAACTGAATGAAACTGGTGAAGTAGCAATTGAAAAAAGGTTACTTTCACCACGTCGTAAAATGCGAACAGTAGAAGCGAAAATAGATGAATTATTACAGCACCCAGTAAGTGAAGATTACGTATTTGTAAAATTATTAGACGAAAACCCTGTCTTACAGCCAATGGAGAAAATACGATCTGTATATCCAAATGCAATGCACGTTGAAAGAGCGATGCAAAGGCGAGAACTCACAGATACAAATGAAGTAACTGTTTCAAGACATAAAACGGATGATTTATCTCTTTTAAAGGCTTTCTATAAAGAAATGAAGGGGTTAGATTTATCAGAAGAGAAAGAACGCCTATTTATAGATGTATTACAAACAGTGCAAGAACGGGAAGGTGAACGAGGATGAGACCGATTCAGCTTATTATGACAGCATTCGGGCCATATAAACAGAAAGAAATAATCGATTTTGAAGATCTTGGAGAACATCGTATTTTCGCTATTTCTGGGAATACAGGAGCTGGAAAAACAACGATTTTTGATGCGATTTGTTATGTGTTATATGGTGAGGCTAGTGGCGAAGAACGTAGTGATACGAGCATGCTTCGAAGTCAATTTGCTGATGATAATGTTTATACAAGTGTTGAATTAACCTTTCAGTTAAAAGGGAAACGCTATGAAATAAAACGACAACTTGGACATAAAAAACAAGGGAATAAGACTATTACAGGACATGCAGTAGAATTATATGAAGTTATTGATGGAGAAAACGTTCCAGCCGTCGATCGTTTTCATGTAACAGACGTAAACAAAAAAGTGGAAGATTTAATTGGGTTAAGTAAACATCAATTTAGCCAAATTGTTATGTTACCCCAAGGGGAATTCCGAAAACTATTAACATCTGAGACGGAAAACAAAGAAGAGATTTTACGTCGTATTTTTAAAACGGATCGTTATAAATTAATGCGTGAGTTACTTGATCAAAAGAGAAAACAATGGAAAGACGTCTTACAAGAAAAACAAAAAGAGAGAGAGCTCTATTTCCGTAATGTTTTTAAATTACCAATCCGTGATGGAGCATTATTAGAGACATTAGTGGCACAAGAACATGTAAATACGCATCAAGTAGTAGAAGCGTTAGAACAAGAAACAACCGTGTATAAGGCAGAGGTTGAGCAATTACAAGTAGAACAAGATGTTCAAACGAAGCAATTAAAGGATGCAGAAATACGTTTTCATGCAGCAAAATCTGTAAATGAGAAATTTATAGATTTACAACAAAAGAATGAGAAATATAACACTTTACAAGAGAACCGTGCAGCAATTGAAAGGAAAGAAAAATTCTTTAAACGTGCGGAACAAGCAAAGCACTTATTACCATTTGAACAATGGTATGAAGAAGCGATGGAAAATGAGCAGAAAGCTGAAAGTTTGTTAAAACAGATAATCGTCAAACAAGAACAGATAATGAATAGCTTTGAACTTGCTCAGGAGAAGTATGAAGTAGTAAAGAATAAAGAAGCTGAACGAGAAGAGGCTAAAAAACTTGTTCAAAGATTAGAAGAGTTACAAGCGATTATTGAATCATTAGCTGAGAGAAAGCTGAATTTACAAAATGCCGAAATTCAAATAGGGAAATTAAAAGAAAGTATGCAAAAGTTAGATCAACAACTAGAAGAGCATACAAACCAAAAACAGAGAATGTCTGATGAATTGCAGCAATTAGAACAAGCACTTGAGCAATATGTAGCTAAAGTGGAAGAACTAACGAATATGCGAGAAGATGCAAAAGTTTTAAAACAAGCATATGATGTTTGGCAAGAAAAACAAAAATTCGAGCAAGAAAAAGAAGCGGCAAATAATAAAATGCAAGTGGCAGTTCGTGCATATGAAAACATGGAGCGCCGCTGGTTAAGTGAACAAGCTGGTATATTAGCTCTTCATTTACATGACGGTGAATCTTGTCCGGTATGTGGTAGTACGAGTCATCCACAAAAAGCTACAGAGCAAAGTAATGCGATCGATGAAAAAGAGTTAAACGATTTAAGAGATAAGAAGAACATTGCTGAAAAATTCCATGTGCAAGTAGAGGAGAAATGGAATTTCTATCGACTACAATATGAACAAGTGATAGAAGAAGTTGTGAAGCGCGGCTACAATTCGGAAAAATTAGCTGAAACATATAGTGCACTTGTTCAAAAAGGAAAACAATTAGCTGCAGATGTTAATACGTTAAAAGCAAGTGAAGAAACACGTAAGCAGATTGCTGCGAACATGAAAAGCGTAGAAGAAAAAATAGAAGAACTTCAGAAACAAAAACGAGAATTGGAAACAATGCAGCACCGTACAGAAATGGAGTGTATGCAACTTCGTACGTCATATGAACATGATAAACGAAATATTCCAGAAAACTTACAAACAGTACAAGCTTGGAAAGCACAGTTTGACCAAGCTATGCAGGAACTTAGGTTAATGGAGGACGAATGGAAGAAAGTGCAGGAAGCGTATCAGCATTGGCAAAATGAAAATATACGTATTCAAGCAGAACAAAAAGGTGCTTCTAATCAATTTGAAAGTGCAAAATTAAAGAAAGAAGAGACTTTCGCACGCTTTATGAAAGAGCTAGAACAAAGCGGGTTTACAGATGAATTCACGTATAAAAAAGCCAAATTAAGCGATCCCGAGGTGGAGATGTTACAAAAAGAAATTCAAGGTTATTATTCATCGCTTGAAGTGCTTGCAAAACAAATTGAAGAGTTAAACTCAGAATTAAAAGATAAAGAGTATATGGATATTACATCTTTAGGTGAACACATAAAAGAACTAGAAATTAATCTCGATATCATTAAAGAAAAACGTCAACGTGCGCAAAATGCGGTAACATATATTTCTGATTTACATGAAAACATTAGACGTATTGACGAACAAATTCACGAGGAAGAAAAAGCCTTCCAAGAACTTGTTGATTTATATGAAGTAATGAAAGGTGATAACGAAAGTCGTATATCATTTGAACGTTACATCTTAATTGAGTATTTAGAACAAATTGTTCAAATCGCAAACGAACGACTACGTAAATTATCAAATGGACAATTTTATTTAAAACGAAGTGAGCGAGTTGAAAAAAGAAACCGTCAAAGTGGATTAGGTTTAGATGTGTACGATGCATACACTGGCCAAACACGCGATGTAAAAACACTATCCGGTGGAGAGAAATTTAACGCATCACTTTGCCTAGCGCTAGGAATGGCAGATGTCATTCAAGCATATGAAGGCGGTATTTCCATCGAAACGATGTTCATCGATGAAGGGTTCGGTTCATTAGATGAAGAATCGTTAACGAAAGCGGTAGATGCCTTAATTGACTTACAAAAATCAGGCCGATTTATCGGTGTCATCTCACACGTTCAAGAGCTGAAAAACGCAATGCCAGCTGTATTAGAAGTAACGAAGCAGAAGGATGGGTGTAGTCAGACTAGGTTTGTGGTGAAGTAAGCTTAGAAAATGGAGTAGGGAATCTACCGATACTTTTAGTGTCATATGTATGAATAATAAAACGTCGTCTCTTCATATTGGAGGCGACGTTTTATTTTATAAAATATCTATGAATTATCTGTAGAAGGCGGCGTATTCTCCAAACGATTATAAGTTTTAAAGGCTGAAATTGCTGAGATAACCCCGCCTACTAAAAATAAAGCGGATCCTCCAACTAAGATGATACGACTGACATATGTTTCCCGTGCTTCTTCGACTTCTTCTTGTAACGCTGTAGGCATATGAATCCCCCCTTTATAAAAGTTGTTTTATAAATAGTATATACAAACGCCTAAAATGTGTTAAAATAACTGATGATTTTATGCAGTGGGTAATTAGATGAGTAGGATGCGAGTGGCTAAGTAAATCTTCATCATAAATTTATGTGAACTTCACATAGAGCACATATTAACATTGTATTATGTATATGTACCAAATAAATAAATAAAGTGAATGTAAGTTCTGTTTTCAAAAATTTAAAATCCTTTTATTTCTATATGAAAGTTTTAATCAAGGGTTTTAAAAAATTTGGAAATAGATCTTATGAATATGGAATTCATATAAAAGGGGAATGTCTTATGACAACATATACGAGTGAAATGAGAAAAACTTTAGTTTCAGAAGAAGATGTAGATATTTTAAAAATTATGGCGCATCCAATCCGACTGCAAATTGTAAATGAATTAAGTACGAGAAAAACTTGTAATGTAACACAATTAACAGAGTTACTGAATATTCCGCAATCTACTGTTTCACAACATTTATCAAAAATGAAGGGTAAAGTGTTACGAGCAGAGAGAAGAGGTTTAGAAATTTATTATCATATTAACAATTTAAAAGCGAGTAAGATTGTTAATGTTTTAGGGTATATAAACTAGTGAAATATTTTTATATAAAATAGCCCCTGCTGTTGAGCAGGGGCTATTTTGTGTTGTTTTATGTATTTGTATTTAAAACTTTATAGTTTTTATGATTTACAATTGTTCGATCAAATTCAAAAGTACCACCGCTTACATTTGTAATTTCAACTAAGACCGATTCAGTATAAAGTTTTAATACAGATCCTGTAATCTTTAAATTATTTCGTTGAAAAAGTATAGTATCCCCTACGTTTGCTTTCATAGTACCTCCTCATTAAAGACAGAAATATTTTTTTATTATATATATTAAACCACGGATAGATATATTAGTGAATATTTAGTTTTATTTATTGGAAAAAAATTTGTGATTTTATAAAAAATAAGGTGGATTGAAGTATAAAAAATTTTTCTATTGTATTTCATCCTTCGTTTTTTGTAACTGATTCCATGTTTTTGACGCTCTATCTTGTAAGTGCTTACATAAACAAAAACATCTTATACAATGAAGGTGTCAAATCAAAAGAGGTGACCAAAATGAACATAAAAAAAGTAAATTTAGCGAATAGCATTGAAATAGAAAGAGGAGGCGGAAAGGTATGAAAAAATCAACTATTAATCCATGGCTTGTTGTCCTTGGCACAGTTATAGTACAAATGGGGCTTGGGACGATATATACATGGAGTTTATTCAATCAGCCTTTAGTTAGTAAATATGGTTGGAGTCTTAACGCTGTTGCGATAACTTTCTCAATTACTAGTCTTTCTTTAGCATTTTCAACTTTATTTGCGAGTAAATTGCAAGAAAAATGGGGACTTCGTAAACTTATTATGATAGCTGGATTAGCATTAGGACTAGGATTAATACTTAGTTCACAAGCATCCTCACTAATATTACTTTATGTACTAGCGGGAGTTGTTGTAGGTTATGCAGATGGTACAGCATATATCACTTCACTATCAAATTTAATAAAGTGGTTTCCAGAGCGTAAAGGTTTAATTGCTGGTATTTCTGTCTCTGCATATGGTTCAGGTAGCTTAATCTTTAAATACGTTAACGCACAGTTGATTGAATCAGTTGGTGTATCCCAAGCATTTATATACTGGGGTTTAATTGTTACAGCTATGATTGTAATTGGTGCTTGTTTAATCCATCAAGCTGCAGATCAAGGAGCAGTTCATGAAACAAAAACTGAGGAATACACAACGAAAGAAATGTTAGGCACAAAACAAGTATACTTATTATTTATCATGTTATTTACATCATGTATGAGTGGCTTATACTTAATTGGTATGGTAAAAGACATTGGTGTTCAACTTGTAGGACTTAGCGCAGCAACAGCAGCTAATGCGGTGGCTATGGTTGCAATCTTCAATACATTAGGTCGTATCATTTTAGGACCGTTATCGGATAAAATTGGGCGTTTAAAAATCGTTACTGGTACTTTTGTTGTTATGGCGAGTTCAGTCTTAGTTCTAAGTTTTGTAGATTTAAATTATGGTATTTACTTCGTATGTGTAGCAAGTGTAGCGTTTTGCTTTGGTGGAAATATCACTATTTTCCCAGCTATTGTTGGTGATTTCTTCGGTATGAAAAACCATAGTAAGAACTACGGAATTGTGTATCAAGGATTTGGATTTGGGGCGCTTGCAGGTTCCTTTATCGGTGCACTTCTAGGTGGATTCAAACCAACGTTCATGGTAATAGGTGTATTATGTGTCGTGTCATTCATTATCGCAATTTTAATTCAAGCACCTAAGCAGAAAAAAGAAAAAGAAGAAGAGTATCGCAGCGTAGCATAAGTATATAAATCTTCTATAACAATATGATTACGAAAAAGCATCCTATTCTATTAATTAGGATGCTTTTTTTATGAGTTATTTTAACAAGGTTAAATTACTTTTATGATTTTCATAGATGTAAAAGTGAGTGAAATGCCTATTTGGATTATATTGAAATACAATAAATTGATACATCGTATTCGAAATATATATTAAATCTTAAATGACAAAAAAGACATTCATTAGTATTTGTAAGATATATTTTCAGAAAAATATTGAGAAAATATATACTTGAGTTTTTCATAAAGCATTGTAAATGAACGTATCTCTAGTTTAGTTTCTTCAATTTTAAAAAGAGGACTTTGAATTTTATTTATAATATAAGTACTTTTAATGCGTTTACATATGATTTTATTAAGAAGCATTAAAATGGTTTATCTGAAAAATAAAAAAAGATTGACAAGTTTATTGAGAAACATTATCATTTCGGTGTAAGATGGTAAATGAAAAACATTATCAATAAAATGGATTTTAAAGTAATGCGCACTTGACCAATTAGTTTAGTAAGTGTATTATTTTTTACAACACAACTGATAATGAAAATCAATATCATCGGTGTTACTTAATGAAATTAATGTTTATGTGAAAGGATAGAGAAAATGAACTTAGGGGAATTTGATGGGAAAACAGTTTTAGTAACAGGTGCAGCACAAGGCATAGGCAGTGTCGTTGCCAAAATGTTTTTAGAAAGAGGAGCCACAGTTATTGCGGTTGATCAAAATGAAGAGGGGTTAAATGTACTCTTAAATCAAAATGAATTAAACAATACACGTATGAAAACGTTTCGTTTAGATGTGAGTGATAGCGCCGCTGTTGAAGACATGGTAAATCATATTGCAAATGAAATAGCGCCAATAGATATTTTAATAAATGTTGCAGGGGTTTTACGTATGGGACCAATTCATTCGTTAAGTGATGAAGATTGGAATAAAACATTCTCTGTAAATACTACAGGGGTTTTCAATATGTCCCGAGCGGTAAGTAAAAATATGATGTTAAGAAAATCGGGGGCAATTGTTACAGTCGGTTCAAATGCGGCAAATACGCCAAGAATGGAGATGGCTGCGTATGCTGCGTCAAAGGCCGCAACGACGATGTTTATGAAATGTTTAGGACTAGAGCTTGCGGCATACAATATACGCTGCAACTTAGTTTCTCCAGGTTCTACTGAAACTGAGATGCAAAGATTACTATGGGCTGATGAGAATGGAGCTAAAAATATAATTGCTGGTTCTCAAAATACATATAGACTCGGAATTCCATTACAAAAAATTGCACAACCTTCAGAAGTTGCTGAAGCAGTGTTATTTTTAGCCTCAGATAGAGCAAGTCATATTACAATGCACAATTTATGTGTTGATGGCGGTGCTACGTTAGGAGTTTAATAAAAATTCAGGAGGTTATTATATTATGAATGAACATATAGCTGTAAAGGAATTGTCAGAAAAACTTTTAGAAGATTATAAGACTGAATCTTCATTCTTTTTCGCTTCACCAACTCGAACGATATTAGCAGAAGGAGAGTTTACTACAGTAAAGCATCGTGAAATTGAAAGTTTCCCAGAGCTTGTGCAAGCGACATTAAGTAATGCGAAACAAGCTGGAAATCCAAATCCTATCGTTGTGGGTGCTTTGCCATTTGATCGTAGAAAAGAAGTCCAACTCATCGTACCAGAATATAGCAGAATTTCTGAGCGTTTACAATTGGATACAACAAATCAGCTTGAAACAAATGAGAATGTAACATTTGAAATGACACCAGTGCCAGACCCTGAAGTTTATATGAATGGTGTGAAGCAAGGAATTGAAAAAATACAGGACGGTGATTTAAAGAAAATCGTTCTATCCAGATCGTTAGATGTTAAATCTTCCGAAAAGATTGATAAGCAAAAACTTCTGCGAGAATTAGCAGAGCATAATAAGCATGGTTATACATTTGCTGTAAATTTACCGAAAGATGAAAAAGAGAACAGTAAGACGCTAATTGGAGCAAGCCCTGAATTACTTGTTTCACGTAATGGTATGCAAGTTATTTCTAACCCGTTAGCTGGTTCAAGGCCACGTAGTGAGGACCCAGTAGAAGATAAAAGAAGAGCAGAGGAATTACTTTCTTCGCCAAAAGATTTACATGAACATGCGGTAGTAGTTGAAGCGGTTGTCGCTGCACTTCGTCCGTATTGTCATACATTACATGTTCCAGAAAAGCCATCAGTTATTCATAGTGAAGCGATGTGGCATTTGTCTACAGAAGTGAAAGGTGAACTTAAGGATCCAAATACTTCTTCTTTACAATTAGCAATTGCCCTTCATCCTACGCCAGCAGTTTGCGGAACTCCGATGGAAAAAGCAAGAGAAGCTATACAGCATATTGAGCCATTTGACCGCGAGTTCTTTACAGGAATGCTAGGATGGAGCGATTTAAATGGAGATGGAGAATGGATTGTTACAATTCGTTGTGCTGAAGTACAAGAAAATACACTTCGTTTATATGCAGGAGCTGGAGTTGTTGCTGAGTCAAAACCAGAAGATGAGTTAGCAGAAACATCAGCTAAGTTCCAAACAATGCTAAAAGCTTTAGGGTTAAGAGATAGTTCACTTAATGAAAAATAGGGGGAAGAAAGAATGCTAGTAGGTTATACAGAATGGCCAAAAGAATTTGCCGATCGTTACCGAGAAGCAGGATGTTGGCTTGGTGAAACATTTGGAGGAGTGTTAAGAGAGCGGGCTGAGAAATATGGAGATCGAATCGCGGTTGTAAGTGGTAAGAAGCATATAACATATAGTGAACTTAATAAAAAGGTAGATCGTTTAGCAGCAGGTTTACTGAATTTAGGAATAAAGAAAGAGGACAGAGTTGTAATCCAGTTACCTAACATTATCGAGTTTTTCGAAATATGTTTTGCACTATTTCGAATTGGAGCGCTTCCTGTCTTTGCACTACCTTCACATCGAAGCAGTGAAATTAGTTATTTTTGTGAGTTTGGCGAGGCGAGCGCTTACGTTATTTCAGATAAGGCTCTCGGTTTTGATTATCGAAAATTAGCAAGAGAAGTGAAAGAGAAAGTGCCAACGTTACAACATGTAATTGTAGTGGGAGAAGAAGAAGAGTTTGTGAACATAAATGATCTGTATATGGATCCCGTCTCATTACCAGAAGTTCAGCCAAGTGATGTTGCATTTCTCCAATTATCAGGAGGCACAACAGGTCTTTCTAAATTAATTCCTAGAACACATGATGACTATATTTATAGTTTACGTGTTAGCGTTGAAATTTGTAATTTGAATGCAGAAAGCGTCTATATGGCAGTTCTTCCAGTAGCACACAATTACCCAATGAGTTCTCCAGGGACATTTGGAACTTTCTATGCGGGTGGAAAAGTGGTATTGGCAACTGGTGGTAGTCCAGATGAGGCCTTTGCTCTTATCGAAAAAGAAAAAGTTACAATTACAGCGCTCGTTCCGCCATTAGCAATGATTTGGCTTGATGCTGCATCTTCTCGTAATGCCGATTTATCAAGCCTAGAGATTATTCAAGTAGGTGGTGCTAAGTTTAGCGCTGAGGTTGCAAAACGTATACGTCCTACATTTGGATGTACGTTACAGCAAGTGTTCGGTATGGCGGAAGGATTAGTGAACTATACAAGATTAGATGATCCGGAAGAATTTATTATTTATACACAAGGTAGACCAATGTCTGCACTCGATGAAGTACGAGTTGTTGATGAAAATGACAACGATGTACAACCTGGCGAAGTAGGTAGTTTATTAACAAGAGGTCCATATACAATTCGTGGTTACTATAAAGCCGAAGAGCATAATGCACGATCATTTACAAAGGATGGATTTTATCGCACAGGTGATCTTGTAAAAGTAAATGAACAAGGATACATCATTGTAGAAGGAAGAGATAAAGATCAAATTAACCGCGGTGGTGAGAAAGTTGCTGCGGAAGAAGTTGAAAATCATCTATTAGCACACGATGCGGTCCATGACGTAGCAATTGTATCTATGCCTGACGATTATTTAGGTGAACGCACCTGTGCTTTTGTTATAGCTCGCGGACAAGTTCCAACAGTAAGTGAATTAAAAATGTTTTTAAGAGAACGTGGTATAGCGGCTTATAAAATTCCAGATCGAATTGAATTTATTGAAGCATTCCCGCAAACAGGAGTCGGAAAAGTCAGCAAAAAAGAACTACGTAAAGTCATTGCTGAAAAGCTTATTACAGTAAAACAATAATAAAAACCGGAAGGAAGTGATTAGATGGCTATCCCATCTATTTCAGTATATAAAATGCCAATTGAATCAGAACTACCAAAAAATAAAGTGAATTGGACACCAGATCCGAAACGTGCAGTACTTTTAATTCATGACATGCAAGAATATTTTCTTGATGCATATAGCGATAAAGAATCACCAAAAGTAGAACTTATTTCAAATATAAAAATGATAAGAGAAAAATGTAAGGAACTTGGTATACCAGTTGTTTATACAGCACAACCTGGTGGGCAAACGTTAGAACAACGAGGTTTATTACAAGACTTTTGGGGTGACGGTATACCTGCTGGACCAGATAAAAAGAAAATTGTTGATGAACTTACTCCTGATGAGGATGATATATTCCTCACAAAATGGAGATATAGTGCATTTAAAAAGACAAATCTATTAGAAATTTTAAATGAACAAGGAAAAGATCAACTCATTATTTGCGGTATTTATGCGCATATTGGCTGTCTTTTAACAGCTTGTGAAGCATTTATGGATGGTATAGAGCCGTTCTTTGTAGCAGATGCAGTTGCTGATTTTTCACTAGAGCATCATAAACAAGCATTGGAGTATGCATCTAATAGATGTGCAGTAACGACATCAACAAACCTACTGTTAAACGATTTACAAAGTGTAAAAGATGATGAGAGTGAAGGAATCACTATACAGGAAGTGCATGAACTAGTTGCACAACTACTTCGTGAGCCAGTAGAGAGTATTGATATTGATGAGGACTTATTAAATAGAGGGCTTGATTCGGTCAGAATTATGAGTTTAGTAGAGAAGTGGCGTCGTGAAGGGAAAGAAATCACGTTTGCACATTTAGCAGAACGTCCAACTGTTGCAGGTTGGTACAGTTTACTATCTTCACAAACAGCGCAGGTGCTGTAACAAATAGACTACATAATAAAGGGGTAGTAAAGAATGCCTAACAGTCAAAAGATTCGTCATTCGTTATCATCTGCGCAGTCTGGTATGTGGTTTGCGCAACAATTAGATCCGCTTAATCCAATTTACAATACTGGGGAATATGTAGAAATAAACGGAAATATTCATCAAGAAATTTTCGAATTAGCTGTACGTAAAGTTGTAATGGAAGCAGAAGCACTTCATGTTCGCTTCGAGGAGGATGAAATTGGCCCATGGCAAGTTATTGAAGAATCACAGTTTCATATGCATTTTATTGACGTTCGGAAAGAAGAAAACCCTGAAGAAGCTGCTAAAGTATGGATGAAAAATGATTTATCTATGCCAGTCGATTTGAAAAAAGATACATTATTTACTGAAGCACTTATTCAAGTTGAAAATAATCGTTTCTTTTGGTATCAGCGCATCCATCACATTGTGATGGATGGCTATGGATTTTCACTTCTTAGCCAAAAAGTGGCGAATGAGTATACATCACTTATAGAAGAAACAAACAAGAATGAAAAGCCGTTTGGTTCTCTTACAAAAGTCGTGCAAGAAGATATTGAGTATCGTGAGTCTAAAAAATTTCAGGAAGATCGTACTTTTTGGTTAGAAAAATTTGCGGATGAACCAGAAGTTGTAAGCTTGGCAGAGCGAGCACCGAGAACATCAAATGGATTTTCACGAGAAACAGCTTATTTATCTAGTTCTAGCACGAAAACTTTATTAGAAGATATCAATATTTCGTTAACAAGTTGGCCGGAATTCATTGTCGCTGTAACAAGTATTTATATGCATAAATTAACAGGTGAAAATGATATTGTTTTAGGTTTACCGATGATGGGACGTTTAGGTTCTGTATCTATTCATACACCAAGTATGGTAATGAATTTAGTTCCACTTCGTATTACAGTAACTCCAAATATAACTCTTGCGGAATTATTGCAACAAGTTTCTAAAGAAATCCGAGATGTACGTCGCCATTATAAATACCGTCATGAGGAATTAAGAAGAGACTTAAAGTTACTAGGTGAAAATCAAAGGTTGTTTGGACCGTTAGTGAATGTTATGCCTTTTGATTACGGGCTAAATTTTGCTGGAAATCGTGGTATTACGCATAATTTATCAGCAGGACCTGTCGATGATTTATCAATAAATGTATATAAACGTTTTGATCAAAATGAGCTAATGATTCATTTTGATGCAAATCCTGAAGTATATAATGGCGCGGAGCTAGCATTGCATAAAGAAAGATTTATGAATCTATTTGAATTAGTAGTAAATAATTATGAGAAAAACGAGTCGATTGGAAAAATAAACATTACTCTGCCTGAAGAAAATCATAAAGTTTTATTGGAATGGAATGAAACGAAGGAAGACGATGAGTTAATCAGTCTGCCTATATCATTTGAAAAACAAGTGCAAAAAAATCCCAATAAACTAGCCATTACTTGTGACGGTGTAAACCTTACGTATAAAGAGCTAAATGAACGAGCGAATGAACTAGCACATTATTTAGTAGAAGAAGGAATACGACCAAACCAGTTTGTAGCTTTAGTATTCCCTAGATCAATAGAAATGGTAGTTAGTATGCTAGCAGTCTTAAAGGCTGGTGCAGCGTATTTACCAATAGATCCAGAATACCCAGCAGAAAGAATTAATTATATAGTAAATGATGCAAAACCAGTTTGTATCATAACACATTCATCTGTTTCATCTAAGTTAGTTATAGAAAATGATATGAAAAAAATTGTATTAGATGAAGAAGAAACGAAACTAGCGTTACATACATATTCTCGTATGAATATAGCATGTAAGAATGATGTATCACTTTTAAACCCAGCCTATACAATATATACTTCAGGCTCAACAGGAAACCCAAAAGGTGTAATTGTTCCTATGAGAGGTTTAAGTAACTTTTTAATGGCTATGCAACAAAAGTTTTCATTAAATGAAAATGATCATTTATTAGCAGTTACAACGTTTGCGTTTGATATTTCTGCTCTAGAAATTTATTTACCTCTTATTAGTGGTGCAAGTTTAACAATTGCGCAAAAAGAAGACATACAAGAGCCATCAGCATTAACGACACTTTTACAAGAAGAAAGAGTGACAATTATGCAGGCTACACCGACGCTTTGGCAGGCGTTAGTAACTGATTATCCAGAGAAGCTACAAGGGCTAAATATACTTGTTGGTGGTGAAGCTCTTCCAGAGCATTTAGCAAATAAATTAAAAGAATTAGGTTGCTCAATAACTAATTTATATGGACCAACTGAAACGACGATTTGGTCTACTTTCATGAACATTGATGAAGGTGAAAAGGGTATACCTCCTATTGGAAAGCCAATTTGCAATACAGAAGTGTATGTATTGGATGCAGGGTTACAACCAGTTCCACCTGGAGTTATTGGGGAATTATATATTGCAGGGGAGGGACTTGCAAGCGGATATTTAGGAAAACCGGAGTTAACAGCTGAACGGTTTATTGCAAATCCTTATGGAGAATCAGGGAAGCGCATGTACCGTACAGGAGATCTCGTGAAATGGCGTAGTGATGGTGCGTTAGAGTACATTAGTCGCGCAGATCATCAAATTAAAATTCGTGGATTCCGAATTGAATTAGCTGAAATTGAAACGGTATTACAACGACATAAAAATATTCAACAAGCGATAGTAATGGTACGAGAAGATCGTCCAAATGATAAGCGCATCATTGCGTATATCGTTGCAGAAGAAAAGGAACCGATTAATCTTTCAGAAATTCGTTCTTATGTTTCAGAAAGTTTAGCGAATTATATGATACCATCAGCATTTGTTGTGCTAGAAGAATTACCATTAACGCCAAATGGTAAGGTGGATAGAAAGAAATTACCTGCTCCTGATTTTAATGGAATGGACAATGAGAGGGTTGCTAGAAATCCGAAAGAAGAAATATTATGTGATTTATTTGCAGAAGTACTTGGTGTTTCTCGAATTAGCATTGATGATAATTTCTTTGAAATGGGTGGACATTCACTTCTTGCATCTCGTTTAATGGCAAGAATTCGTGAAACGTTAAGTGTGGAATTAGGAATTGGGAAACTATTTGAATCACCAACTGTTGCCGAACTGGCGAAACAATTAAACCATGCAAAAAGCGCAAGACCAGCTATTCAGAAAGCAAGTAGGCCAAATGAAGTTCCACTTTCATTTGCACAGCGCAGGTTATGGTTCTTAAATTGTTTAGAAGGTCCAAGTCCTACTTATAATATTCCGCTAGTCATTCGTATGAATGGAATATTGAATCGGGAAGCATTACAAGGTGCTTTTTATGATGTAGTTGAGAAACATGAAACACTTAGAACAATTTTCCCTAACGTATTAGGTAGTTCCTATCAGAAAATTTTAGATATGGAAAACTTAAATTTAGAAATGGTTATAACTAATACATGTAAAGATGAATTAGAAAGTGTACTTTCAGAGGCGGTAAGATATAGCTTTAACCTCGATTTTGAGCCGGCAGTTCGTTTGCAACTTTTTACAGTGAGTGAAAACGAACATGTATTATTAATTCTATTACATCATATTGTAGGTGATGGCTGGTCATTACAGCCGTTAACGAGAGATTTTACAGCGGCGTATAAAGCGCGATGTCAAGGTGACAGAGTTCAGCTGGAGTCACTTCCAGTTCAATACGCAGATTATGCACTTTGGCAACAGCAATTGCTAGGTGATGAAACGACACCAGAGAGTCTTATTTCAACACAATTAGATTTTTGGAAAGAAGAACTTAAAGGTTTACCAGACCAAATGGAGTTACCTACAGATTTCCAGCGTCCAATTGAGACGAGTTACCGCGGGGAAACAATTCATTTTCATATAGATGAAGGTATGCATAGTAGGTTAGTAGAGCTTGCACGTAAAAATGGAGTTAGTTTGTTTATGGTATTGCAAGCAGGGCTTAGTGCACTATTTACAAGATTAGGTGCAGGCACTGATATACCAATTGGAAGTCCGATTGCTGGAAGAAATGATGATGTACTTTCAGATATTGTTGGTTTATTTGTAAATACATTAGTGTTACGTACAAATACTTCAGGAGATCCAAGTTTTAAAGAATTATTAAATAGAGTGAAGCAGGTAAACCTTGCAGCTTATGAAAATCAAGATGTTCCATTTGAAAGGCTTGTTGAAGTATTAAATCCAGTACGTACTCGAAACAGCCACCCGTTGTTTCAAGTTATGTTAGCTTTTCAAAATACACCAGAAGCAACGTTTTATGTACCAGATTTAGAAGCGAGCCTTGAAATTCAAAGCGTCGGTTCTGCAAAATTTGATTTAACATTTGAAATTAGTGAGAGTAACGGGGGTGATGGTACTCCGAACGGTTTACATGGATTACTAGAGTTTAGTACCGATTTATATAAACGTGAAACGGTTCAAAAACTAATAGAACGATTCATTTTGTTATTAGATGATGCAGCTACAAATCCGGAGCAATCAATTGGCAGATTAGAAATATTAGCTGTAGCAGAGAAAAATACAGTGTTAGAAAAGTGGAATGGTGGTTTTCAAATTGCACCAGAAATGACATTGCCACAATTGTTTGAAAAGCAGGTTCATATAAATCCAAATTCTATTGCTGTTGTCTTTGAAGATAAGAAATTAACTTATGAAGAGTTAAATAGAAAAGCAAATAAAATAGCTCGATTCCTAATAGCAAAAGGGATTGGTCCTGATCAACTCGTTGCTTTAGCGATGCCAAGATCATTAAACATGGTTGTAAGCTTATTAGCTGTTCTTAAAGCTGGTGCTGGATACCTTCCGTTAGATCCAGATTACCCAGCAGACCGTATTTCATTTATGCTACACGATGCGAAACCATCATGTGTTTTAACGAATTCAGAAGTGGAAATTGAATGTAATGAGGCAATAAAAGTTTTAGTTGATAATGTAAAAGTAATAGCAGAGGTTGAGAAATATAGTGAAGACAATATTGATGAAGTGGAACGAATTAAGCCATTATCTCCATCACATATTGCTTACGTTATTTATACGTCAGGGTCAACGGGCAGACCGAAAGGCGTTATGATACCTCATCAAAATGTAGTGAGACTTTTAGGAGCAACTGATCATTGGTTCCAGTTTGACGGAAACGATGTTTGGACGATGTTCCATTCATATGCTTTTGATTTCTCGGTTTGGGAAATTTGGGGACCTTTATTATACGGAGGGCGTTTAGTTGTAGTTCCACATACTGTAAGTCGCTCGCCGAAAGAATTTTTACAGCTTCTTGTTAAAGAAAAGGTTACGGTTTTAAACCAAACTCCATCAGCGTTCTACCAATTGATGCAAGCAGATCGTGAAAATGAAGAGATTGGCCAAAAATTATCTTTACGATATGTTGTTTTTGGAGGAGAAGCACTTGAGCTAAGTCGCTTAGAAGATTGGTATAGTCGACATCCTCATAACGTACCAAAGCTTATTAATATGTATGGTATTACAGAGACGACAGTACATGTTAGTTATATTGAATTAGATGAAACTATCGTCTCTTTACGGGCAAATAGTTTAATTGGGTGCAGTATACCTGACCTTAAAGTGTATGTGTTAGACAACTATTTACAACCAGTCCCACCTGGAGTAGTTGGAGAAATGTATGTTGCAGGTGCAGGACTTGCGCGTGGATATTTAGGAAGAGCAGGATTAACGGCTGAACGCTTTATCGCAGATCCATTTGGCAAGCCAGGTACAAGAATGTATCGTACAGGAGACTTAGCTCGCTGGCGTAATGATGGGATGCTAGATTATATAGGACGTGCAGATCATCAAATCAAAATTCGTGGGTTCCGAATTGAATTAGGAGAAATAGA
Source organism: Bacillus sp. RCC_6_1 (assembly GCF_041360755.1). Classification (NCBI taxonomy): domain Bacteria; kingdom Bacillati; phylum Bacillota; class Bacilli; order Caryophanales; family Bacillaceae; genus Bacillus; species Bacillus sp. RCC_6_1. Next base: position 159,147 of record NZ_JBFUPV010000001.1, on the reverse strand, counting down.
AGCAGTCATAATGAAGCACCCTAAAGTTGAGCAAGTAGCCGTTATTGTACGTGAAGATCAACCAGGGGATAAACGGTTAGTTTCTTATATCGTTGCATCAAATAATGAAGCGATTGATACGAATGAAATGCGTCAGTTTGCTAGTGGTAGTTTACCAGATTATATGGTTCCATACGCTTTTGTAGTAGTAAATGAGTTACCTTTAACTCCAAACGGTAAATTAGATAGAAAGGCATTGCCAGCTCCAGAATTTATCGCATCATCTTCTAGTCGTGGTCCAAGAACACCGCAAGAAGAAATGTTATGCGACTTGTTTACAGAAGTGCTAAGTGTACCTCAAATTGGAATTGATGACGGATTCTTTGATCTTGGTGGCCATTCACTCCTTGCAGTGCAGCTTATGAGCCGCATGAAAGAGGCGCTTGGAGTGGAACTAAACATTGGCACTTTATTTGCAGCACCGACTGTTGCAGGGTTAGCTGAAAGACTTGAGATGGGGAATGGTCAAAGTGCACTTGATGTGTTGCTTCCATTACGAGCAAGCGGGGATCAATTACCACTATTTTGTGTACATCCAGCAGGTGGATTAAGTTGGTGCTATGCAGGACTTATGAAATCTTTAGGAAAAGATTATCCAATCTATGGTGTACAAGCACGTGGTATTGCTAAAAATGAAGAACTTCCAAAAAGTTTAGAGGAGATGGCGGCGGATTACTTGAAACATGTTCGTGAAGTACAGCCTTATGGACCATATCGTTTATTAGGTTGGTCGCTTGGAGGAAATGTTGTGCATGCAATGGCGGCGCAACTACAAAATGAAGGGGAAGAAGTAGAATTACTCGTTATGCTTGATTCTTATCCTGGACACTTCTTACCAAATACGGAAGCGCCTACTGAAGAGGAAGCGTTAATTGCATTACTTGCTTTAGGCGGATATGACCCAGATAACATGGATGGTAAACCACTTACAATGGAAAGTGCAGTTGAAATCCTTCGTAAAGATGGAAGTGCATTAGCAAGTCTTGAAGAAAAGACTATATTGAACTTGAAAGAAACATATGTAAATTCAGTAGGGTTGTTAGGGAAATATGTACCGAAAGTTTATAACGGAGATATCTTATTCTTTAGATCTACTGTTATACCAGACTGGTTTGATCCTATTTCTCCAAATACGTGGCTAAATTATTTAGACGGGCAAATTGTGCAGCACGATATTGATTGTAGACATAAAGATCTATGTCAGCCAGGTCCACTTACGGAAATTGGGCAAGTATTAGCGAAATATTTGCAGAATAAGAAAGGGGTAAGTAGAGTATGACGAATCCATTTGAAAATGATAATTACACATATAAAGTATTAATAAATGAGGAGGGCCAGTATTCTCTCTGGCCTGCTTTTCTCGATGTACCTATTGGCTGGAATGTCGTATATGAAGAAGCTAGTAGGCAGAGCTGCTTAGAATATGTTGAATATAACTGGAAAGATTTGAATCCACAAGGTAATCAAGTTCGCGAAAAAACATTAGTAGGAAAACGATAATGAAAGAAAAACTAAATCCAAAAGTAGTTGTAAGTATCGTTTATATAACTGCGATGTTTATGGCTGCGATGGACGCAACGATTGTAAATGTAGCACTGCAAACGATAAGTAGAGAACTACAAGTACCTGCATCTGCAATGGGGACGGTGAATGTTGGGTATTTAGTTAGTTTAGCTGTTTTCCTTCCGATTTCTGGTTGGTTAGGAGATCGTTTTGGTACGAAAAGAGTATTTTTAATTGCTCTTTTCGTATTTACAATTGCATCTGCTTTATGCGGAATGGCTAACGATATTACTTCATTGAATATTTTCCGTATTATTCAAGGTGCTGGCGGAGGGCTTTTAACACCGGTTGGAATGGCGATGTTATTTCGAACATTTTCACCCGAGGAAAGACCGAAGATTTCCCGGTTCATTATACTTCCAATTGCTGTAGCACCAGCAATTGGTCCTATCATCGGTGGTTTCTTTGTAGATCAAATGTCTTGGCGTTGGGCATTTTATATTAATCTACCGTTTGGAATCGTTGCATTGCTATTTGGACTTCTATTTTTAGCAGAACATGTTGAAAAATCAGCTGGTCGCTTTGATTCGCTCGGCTTTATTTTATCAGCACCAGGATTTGCGATGCTCATATATGCACTCAGCCAGGGACCATCAAAAGGGTGGATTTCTCCAGAAATTATGAGTACTGGGATAGCTGGGGTTGTATTCATTACATTGTTTATAATTGTAGAACTGAAAGTAAAGCAACCGATGTTAGATTTACGCTTATTAAAAGAACCAGTCTTTAGAAAGATGAGCATTATATCATTATTTTCATCAGCTGGTTTATTAGGAATGTTATTTGTTTTTCCTCTTATGTATCAAAATGTGATAGGAGTTTCCGCACTGGAATCAGGACTTACGACATTTCCAGAGGCGATTGGATTAATGATTTCTTCACAAATTGTGCCATGGTCATATAAGAAATTAGGAGCTCGAAAGGTAATTTCTATTGGATTAATATGTACGGCGGTTATATTTGTTTTATTGAGTTTTGTAAATCACGATACGAATCCGTGGCAAATCCGGGCATTATTGTTTGGTATCGGTATTTTCTTAGGCCAATCTGTCGGTGCGGTTCAATTTTCTGCCTTTAACAATATCACGCCGCCTTCTATGGGGAGAGCGACTACTATATTCAATGTGCAAAATCGACTAGGTTCAGCAATAGGAGTAGCGGTTTTAGCTAGTATACTAGCTGGTTTTGGAGGTAATAACGTTCAATCCGATTTTTTACCATATCAAGCAGCATTAATTGGGTCAGCAATATTTTTGCTCATAGCACTACTATTTTCTTTACGTATTTCCGATAAAGAGGTAATGTCAAAGAAGAAAGAAAAAACATTATCTGTATCAGAAAAAGAGAAAGTACTTGTCAATGAATAACAATATACGCATGCTTTCTTATGAAAATTGATATTCGTTGAATAAAGGAGAGTTTACATGATAGAAAGTAAAGTTGTAGATTCTATTCCAACTTTGAATGAGAATGATTGTCAAATATGGTGGGCAAGAATTTCAGATTTACAATCATGGCATTACAATTTACTAAATGATATAGAGCGAGAGAAAGCAAATTCGTATCACCATTCGGCAGATCGAGCTCGTTTTATAATAGGTTGCGTAATAAGTAGATTAGTTCTCGGTAAGATACTTTCTATGTCACCAGTCCAAGTACCAATTGATCGAATGTGCTCAGTATGTAAATTGCAGCATGGAAGACCACAATTACCAGAAGGTATGCCGCAATTATCCGTTTCACATTCAGGTGAGTGGGTTGTCGTTGCTTTTACAAAATCTGCACCTGTTGGCATAGATGTAGAACAAATGAATCCAAATGTAGATGTTATGAAAATGGCAGAAGGTGTATTAACAGACATTGAAATAGCGCAAGTTATGAAACTGCCAAATAAACAGAAAATAGAAGGTTTTTTAACATATTGGACTCGAAAAGAAGCGGTGCTGAAAGCGACAGGTGAAGGACTAATGATTCCGCCAGTACATATTACAGTATCAGCTCCAAATGATCCTCCAAACTTGTTGGTTTTTAAGGATAGACAAGAGTTAGCAAGTAATACAATGATGGAAGATGTAAGGCCTAGTTTAGATTATAGGGCCTCTGTTGCAATATTCAGTAAGGAAGTGACTGAAATTACGCAATTAGACGCGGCAGCACTTTTAAATCTTAAATAAAAAAATTATAGAAGAGGTGTTCCTCATGTTAGTAGCGGAAAATAGAAAGAATGAATTCACTTATAACGTACAAGCAATTAAAAATATTTTATTTTCTGGAGATACATCATCCATTCATGCTTTAGAAAAGCTTTTAAATGATACAGTTCAGTTTGATGTTCTTGAACAAGAGGCACTTGGTAGACAGTACATTCCGAAAGAAGCAAAGAATTTCTTTGATAAAGATGGAACATTTCTTTACCGTGTATCTAATGTTAGTTATAAAGGAAAGGTGTTATCTGAAAATCTAATTTTTGCAGACACTTCGTTTTTACCGGACGCAATAAAGAGTGAATTAGAGAGTGGAAATATTCCTGTTGAAAAGCTTATAGAAAAGATGGAAGTAAGAAGAAACGTATTATATGAAGGATATCAGCCATCTGGAAATATTATTGAATTGTTTGATGGATGTTCTGTTACAGCGAATGTGTATCCAACTAGAAAGTATCAAATTGTAAGTAACTGCAAATGTGTATTTTATATTTGTGAAGTGTATCATGCAGAGAATATAAAGCAATTGCTTAAATAAAAACAAGAAACCAGCCTATAAAATGGCTGGTTTCTTGTTTTTATTTAACAGCTTCTTTTAATTCTTTACCTGCTTTAAATGCAGGAACTTTACCAGCGGCGATTTGAATTTCTTCGCCAGTTTGCGGATTACGTCCTGTACGAGCAGATCTTTCGCGTACTTCAAAAGTTCCAAACCCGATTAGTTGAACTTTATCTCCAGATTGTAATGCATTAGCAATTGTGTCAAATACGGATTGTACAGCTGCAGAAGCGTCCTTTTGAGAAATATCAGCTGATTGAGCTACGTTTTTAATTAATTCTGTTTTGTTCATGTTTTCACCTCATAAAAAAATTTTTGGAATGAATGTTTTAGTATAATAGATAGTAAAGATAAAGCTATCACTATGATTAGAAAGAATACTATATAATTATGTTAATTTCGTTGCAAGAGACTGAATCCCTTCTATTATTTAGGGATTAATTAAGAATCGATGCATATAAAAAGCTTTAATATGAGGATGAGGGGGAGTATACGAATGATTTTTCGTGAAAAAAATGAGAAGGAAAGTATTTTAATTCGTCAACATGATCATGGTTTTTTGGCTGGAGAGATTGCAAAGCATATAAAAGAAGACTTTTTTGAAGATAAAACATATTTAAAAGAAACAGTTGATGCAATATATGAGCATGACAGAGGATGGATAGAGCTTGATAAAGTACCAATTTTGAATGATGCTAAAAATATTCCATATACATTTATGGATTGTCCAAGCCCATTACGTTTTGTTTTTTATACGATTGGATTGAATGAAATTGAAAATTCTAATCCATACGGGGCATTGCTTTGTAGTAAACATTTTTTATCATTTCCACTAAACGAGGAAGATGAAGAGATGATGTCATTTTATAAACATGAATTAGAACGACAAAAAAGAATTTTGAAAACGTTAACAAAGAAACAGTTTGCGATGTTCGATAAGCATTATAGATTATTAAAGTTTTGTGATGAACTTTCTTTATACGTATGTATGAATAAGCCTGGTGTCAAAAAGAAAGATGAAATTGACTTATTTAAAGATGGTTTTGAAGGAACAGAAATGTTTAATAGTAAAGAGGAGAAACTTATTCAAGCTGAATGGGTGGACGAGGAAACAATTCGGATTACACCATTTCCATTTCAAACAGAATTTTATACGTATGTAAAATATAAAACGATAAATAAGCATGAAATGAAAGAAAAAGGGATTGCAAAGGCTGATAGAGAATCAGAAATGAAGAAACAAACCATTCGTTTCATACAATAAGGAGGTAATATAAATTGAAAGATTATATATTAAAACAGTGTGATTATCATGCTTGGGCTAATACTAGATTATTCAATCGATTAAAAGAGTTACCAAACTATGAGACAATTTTTAATGAGCAGATACAGAGTGTATTCCCATCCATTAAGGATACTTTTGTGCATATTTATATTACAGATCAAGTGTGGTTACATATATTGCATGGTAAAAGTATGAATGAAGCAATACAAGACCGAGAAGATTTACGAAAACAAATTGAAACTAAATCGTTACATGAATTAGAAAAAATGTTTGAAAACATGGCAAATCAATATAAAGAGTTTTTAATTACAATACAAGATGTGAATGCTGTATTTGTTATTGAGAATCCATACGTAGGGAAATTAGAAACTTCGATTTTAGAATTAGTGCAACATGTCGTAAATCATGGTACATATCATAGAGGAAATATAACAGCGATGATTCGTCAACTTGGTCATTCATCGACAATGATGGATTTTGTACTGTATTTACATATGGTTAAAAAGCAGGGAGAGTAATATAGTTTGTAAGAAGGAGAGGCTTTAATTATAGAAGTCTCTCCTTCTATTTTATTCTGCATTCATGGTAGATCGACTGATTAAAGTTTTCTTAAGAAGCTTTATTTTCTTGTAATTGCTTAGCGTATTGTACAGCCTTATATGCATTGACTCTACCGTTTTTCCAGTACGTACCTGTACCACTAATTTTATCAGTAGTAGACTCAATAATTTGGCGGATTTGTGTATTGCTATATCCTTGATTTGCTAAAAGAGCTGCGACTCCTGCAACATGAGGTGTTGCCATAGATGTACCACTTAATGATTGATACGTGCTTCCTTTATATGTTGAATATATATTTGAACCTGGTGCTGCAACATCTACCCAGCTACCATAAGTAGAGAATGAAGATTTTCTATCTGATTGATCTGTAGAAGCAACTGCAATTACTTCGCTGTAATAAGCAGGGTAATTAGCTTTTGTATTTCCAGCATTTCCAGCAGCTGCAACTATAACAGACCCTTTATTCCATGCATATTGAACGGCTTGTTGTAATGCAGTACCACCATTTGGAGCTCCTAAACTTAAACTAATTACTTTTGCACCCGAATCAGCAGCTTCTCGAATACCTTGCGCTACAGCATCAAGAGTACCACTTCCTTGATTATCTAATACGCGGACAGCATAAATTGAAGTTTGTGGGGCAACACCAGCAATTCCGACGCTGTTATTCGTAAGTGCTCCAGTAATTCCAGCGCAATGTGTACCATGACCATTACCATCATCAGATGTATTGTCGTTATCAACATAATCATGCCCATAAATTACTTTCGAAGCCAGATCAGGGTGTGAGCCTTGAACTCCTGTATCAATAATAGCTACTTTTACACCAGGATCACTTCGTTGGCTATCCCAAGCTTGTGGAGCTTGAATCTTTTGTAACCCGTATTGATTATTAAAATATGGGTCGTTTGGAGTCCAAAAGGCGTGAACGTAATAATTCGGTTCTGCATATTCCACATCTGGATTATTTTTATAGCTCTTTATTTTTTCTTTTACAGTACCTTTTGAAAATTGTACGACTTCAAAACCTAACTTATCATCTTTAGATAAGACATTAGCTCCGACAGATTTATGAAAAGATTGCACATTACTTAAAGATGCATTTTGTTTGAACTTAACGATTAATTGGTTAGGAACATAATCAGTAGATGATGCTTCAGCGCTTGAAGTATTCGTGTTAAAGAAGAAACCACCAATAATAAATGACAAAACAGATAGGAAAACGATGATTTTGTTTTTCAAAAGATTTTTCCTCCCTTTTCTTGGATGAGTTTTTCAGTGACACCTTAATGTCGCATTCCTTTTCAACTATATAGTTAGACCATACGATTTATGACATTTATGTGAAAAACTTTTGAAGGAATAAAAAGGAGTAAATATTGATATAAATATATTTTTAATGATAGTAATTAAGTAAAAGAGGGGATGAAAAAAGGAACGCTCATCATGTATGAGTCATTCCTTTTTTCATAGATTAACTTGCCTGTTTTTTATTATTTTCTTTCAATTTCTCTGCTTGTAAAAAGCGATTCGTTTCAGCAACAACAATACTACTTAATCCAATTAGACCAATCAAGTTTGGAATTGCCATAAGTCCATTTGCAATATCAGCAAATGTCCATACGATTCCTAGCTTTAAATTAGCACCAATTGCAATCATAACAATAAAGATTGCTTTATAATATTTAACTGCACTTTCTCCGAATAAATAAGCTACACATTTTTCTCCATAATACGACCAGCCTAAAATAGTAGAGTAGGCAAATAAAATAATTGCGATACCGAGAATCATACTACCAGCAGTACCAAATACAGATTGGAATGCAAGTGTTGTAGCTTCAACGCCAGTTTTACCAGATTTCCAAGCACCTGTAGTAATTAATACTAGTCCTGTAATTGTACATACAATAAACGTATCTAGAAAAGTACCAGTCATTGAAACTAAAGCTTGCTTTGCAGGCGAATCAGTTTTTGCCGCCGCGGCGGCAATAGGTGCACTTCCTAAACCAGCTTCGTTCGCAAATACACCACGCGCCATTCCGATTTGGATAGCTGATGCAACTGTTGCCCCAATAAAACCACCAGCAGCTGCTGTACCATTAAATGCACCAGAAAAAATAAGTGAAAATGCTTCTGGAATTTGGTCGTAGTGATAGAAAATAATTATAAGACCAGCAATTATATAAAAGAAAGCTTTAATAGGAACGACATATCCCGTCACTTTCCCAATTTTTTTTACACCGCCTAAAATAACAATTGCGATTAAAAATGACATTACTATACCAGTTAAAGCAGGAGGGAAAGAGAAATTAATTCGCATTGCCTCTGCAACTGAGTTAGATTGCACCATATTACCAATACCGAAAGAAGCAGTTGTGCCGAATATAGCGAATAATACTGCCAGCCATTTCTTACCTAAACCACGCTCTAAATAATACATTGGTCCACCTGAATATTCACCATTTTCATTACTAACACGGTATTTCACTGCAAGTATTGCCTCGGCATACTTTGTTGCCATACCGAATAAAGCGGTAATCCACATCCAAAATATTGCACCAGGACCACCAATTGTAACAGCTGTTGCAACACCGGCTATATTTCCCATACCAATCGTTGCGGCCATAGCTGTCATAAGTGCTTGGAAGTGACTAATATCTCCAGAAGAAGAGGTATCTTCTGATTTTTTAAATGCTAGTTTGTGAGCGTATAATAGTTTACTAAACTGTAAACCTTTTAAACGCACTGTGAGAATGATACCTGTTCCAACGAGTAGCAACAAAGTTGGTAATCCCCACACGTATTGATTCAGTTGTTCTAATACTTTACTTACTGTCTCCATCTTTATTCTCCTTTTTTAGAAAAAATAAAAACCACTTCAAGTAAATGAAATGGTCTCTGGAGAAACAAGGGATAGAAAAATAAACCGATACAATCGGCTTTTTCTTTCGCTTGTCTCTGTCCTTTTACCTGAGAGATTATCCGCTGTAGTAGCGGATTTGCTCCTTCGGTGCTCGTTTTCCTCCGCGCTCTATGAAAGCGAGAGGGAGTCTCTCCAGAGATTCGTCCCCATGCAGTTCTACTTGTAACCAAGACCTGAGAGTTTCAAAGCTGGTATAACAACTTTTTGCCCCGTCGGTAGATCAATAGACCTTCTCCTGAATGGTTCATCCGAATTATAAAATTTATAAACACATTGATTGTAAATCAATAAAAACATTATAGACATACAAATTGTGAATTGCAATCATTTTTTATTTTAAAATAGTAAATAGTTTTATTTTTTTGTAAGTCCTAATTTATCTTCAACTTCATTTAAAGTAGATAAAGCGATGACAATATGTTGATCCGCAAGTCCTAAAGCTTGTTTTGTTTTTTCAATAGTTTCATCGGTTGGAGTAGAGTTATTTGCTCCGTCTATAATTAAATTTGCTGCATTTTTCATGAAATTTGATGCGGATTTAAACTGAGTTGTGAACTGAAGTAGTTGTTTTTGTATATCTATATCTGTTATGTTTTCTTCAATTTTAAGCGTGTCTATTTCGTTCATAATTGTTTCGTACTGCTTGGAAACAGCACTCATTGTAACTAATAGTTTATTTCGATCTACTGAATCTCCATTCGTGTTAATCTCTTCCCAGGCAGGTAACCAATCTTTTTCGATGATGTCATTATAATGAGTAGTCAATTCATTAATTTTAGGTTGTAATTTAGTTTTGAAAGTTTTTGTCTCCGCTGTTTCTACAGTTGCTTTTTCGTGGTTATTTTTAACATTAGTAACGTAGAAAATTGTACCAAAAATGATGAAAATAGAAATAACAACTGTCCATTTAGTAAAAAGTAATTTCTGCAATATGTAACGCCTCCAAAATTTAAAAACTTATAATTATAATATATAATAATAATGTTGTTTTAAGTAGAGAAAATAGGTTAGAAATAATTAAAATTATTTCTTCTCTATACATAAATAATTAAAGTTAGTAAAATGATGAAAGTTATATGTGAGAAAAGAGGGTTTTTAGTGAAAATGAATAGAAGAAAACTAGTTTCAAGTATTTCAATGGCTATGTTATTAGTTGGTGTAATTGCATTCATATTTATGAATAAAGAATCTAAAATTAAAGGTTTTCCAGTACCAATGTCAGCAATTCATATTAACGATGATAAGGAAGAGGACTATCAATATATAAGTGTAATGCCGATTACAAAGGCGAGTGGATGGGAGAACTTAGGGGAAAACGGGCATACTGTTAGTTTTAAAAAAGGGGAGCGGAAGGTAACAGTAGTACATTATCCAGGAGACATTACGTATTATTTATTTGAGAAAAAGATGAATAAGGGAGATTAGCTAAAGATGTAATTCATTAAGAGTTACATCTTTTTTTATTCTGAATCATTTGAAATTAAATTCGATAGATGTTTTGATAGATGTAGTGATAAATATGATTAGTTCTATATGTCTATAAAGAGTATTAGGGTGATTATAAAAATATTATGTGAACTAATTATTGTGAGAAGAAGATAAATTATATGCTAAAGGGGGAATTAAAAATGCTACTAAAAACAATCTACTGTAAGGTGGAAGAAGAGAAAAAGGAATTGTTTTCAAATGCGCAAGGAAAATGGCGTGATATACGGCACCTAGATGGGTTTCATGGACAATTTGGTGGATGGTATGAAGATGAGGCATGTGTATTTACTTTATGGGAAGATAGAAGTGCATATCAATCATTTATGAATGGTGCTCACGATACAATTTATTTAAATAGTAATCAAGAGGATACGTTTCTTTCATGTGAAATTGAATTATTTCAAACGTTGTATGATATAACTGATACGCATTTGAAAGACGTTGTTACAGAAGGATCATTCGTAAGAGTTGCTATATGTGATGTAAAGATGGAAAAGGAAAATCATTTTTTACATAAGCAAGAAACAATTTGGAATAAAGGAATGGAAAAAGCAAAAGGAATGTTAGGTGGAGTAGTTGGGAAGTCTTTAAAAAATAAAAATCGTTACATAGTGTTAACGTATTGGAAAGATGAAAAGACGCATCAACATTATGTGGAAGAGATTTTCCCAGGTTTATATAAATTAGCTAATATTCATGAAGAGATAGAAGAGATAAAAGGAAAACAAGCTGTATGTAAGGAAGAATGGCTTGTATATTAAACGCTGAAAAAGTGCATAAATGAATGTATAATAAAGATATTTTCTTATAAACAAGTAATTAATAGAAGACGTTATATACCCTTTCATGTTAATATATTTAAGTTATAATAGGAGGCTTACCCTTTTGTATTGTACGGTAGAAGCAGTGTGAGCTTGAAATTTTTTTAGAAAAGGATGTGCCTAATTTGCGTATCAATAAATTTATTAGTGAAGCTGGAAAAGCGTCTCGACGTGGAGCGGATAAACTAATTAATGAGAGAAGAGTAATTATTAACGGTAAGGTTGCAAAAATTGGTGACCAAGTGAACCCAGGTGATGATGTACGAGTAAATGGAGAGCAGCTTCGAATTGCTCGAGATCACGTATATATCGCTTTAAATAAACCAGTAGGTATTACATGTACGAGTGAAAAATCAGTAAAAGGTAATATTATTGATTTAGTGAATCATCCTTTACGAATTAGTCACATTGGACGTCTTGATAAAGACTCTGACGGTTTAATTTTGTTAACGAATGATGGCGATATTGTTAATGAGATTTTACGTGCTGAAAACAAACATGAGAAAGAATATATCGTTTCAGTAGATAAGCCAATTACACCTGATTTCTTAGAGAAAATGGCAGCGGGTGTTAAAATTTTAGGAACAAAAACGCTTCCTTGTGAGATTACACAGTTATCAAAATATGAGTTCCAAATTATTTTAACACAAGGGCTAAATCGTCAAATTCGCCGTATGTGTGAAGCTTTAGGTTATCAAGTATACACGTTAAAACGTACGAGAATTATGAATATTGAATTGAATAATTTACCAGTTGGGCAGTGGAGAGATTTAACGAAGAAAGAGAAAAGACGTCTATTTGCAGACTTAAATTACGAACCACAAGATTGGTAAAATTGTGAAGTGAAACCAAAAAAAATTGGTTTCACTTTTTTAAATTAAATAAATAATTTTTTTAAACACTTGCAAAAATAAAATGAATAAGATATATTAAATAACAATAAATGGATGTTTTACAAAAAGCAAAGAAAAGGACACGAGTTATTTTACCCGGTTATACAGAGAAGGAAGGAAAGCTGAGAACTTCCTAACGCAGAAAAATAACTTACCACCTTAGAGCTGCACTAGGGAAATGAAGTATCTAGTGCCGTGTATGCGACGTTATCGCAAAAGAAGCCATTATGTTTTTTGTGATGGGAATCTGGGTGGAACCACGGATATAAGCATATTCGTCCCTATATTTAGGGATGAATATGCTTTTTTGCATTCAATTTCATAATAAGCGAAGAAAAGGACACGAGTTATTTTACCCGGTTATACAGAGAAGGAAGGAAAGCTGAGAACTTCCTAACGCAGAAAAATAACTTACCACCTTAGAGCTGCACTAGGGAAATGAAGTATCTAGTGCCGTGTAAACGACGTTACCGTAAATGAAGCCATTGTATATTTACAATGGGAATCTGGGTGGAACCACGGGTAAAAGCACGCTCGTCCCTATTTTAGGGATGAGTGTGCTTTTTATTATGAAATGGAGAGATGAAAAATGAAAGAACAAATGATTGAAATTAAATTTCCAGATGGTAGCGTTAAAGAATTTGTAAATGGAGTTACTTTAGAAGAAATTGCTGGATCCATTAGCAGTAGTTTGAAAAAGAAAGCAGTCGCGGGGAAAGTAAATGATGGATTATATGATTTACGCCGAAATATTGAAGAAAATGCGGAAGTGGAAATCATTACTATAGATTCAAATGAAGGGGTAGAAATTGCAAGACACTCCGCGGCACATATTTTAGCGCAAGCTGTAAAAAGATTGTATGGTGATATAAATCTTGGAGTAGGACCTGTTATTGAAAATGGATTTTATTATGATATGGATCTTCCAAGTAGTGTAAACATAGAAGATTTACGAAAAATCGAAAAAGAAATGAAAAAGATCATAAATGAAAATATAAAGATAGAACGAGTTGAGGTTTCTCGAGAAGAAGCAGCTAAACTGTTTCAAGAAATGAACGACCGCTTGAAATTAGAACTTTTAGAAGCAATTCCTAGTGGGGAAAGTGTAACACTATATAAACAAGGTGAATTTGTAGATTTATGTAGAGGACCACATTTGCCATCTACAGGTTATTTGAAAGCATTTCAATTAACTCACGTTTCCGGTGCATATTGGCGAGGTGATAGTAATAACCAAGTGCTTCAGCGCATATATGGTGTTGCATTCTCTTCTCAAAAAGAATTAGAAGAGTATTTACATTTCGTTGAAGAAGCAGCAAAAAGAAATCATCGTAAGTTAGGCAGTGAGCTTGAGTTATTTATGTTTTCTGAAGAGGCTCCGGGAATGCCGTTTTATTTACCGAAAGGACAAATGATTCGTAACGAATTGGAAGCATTTTTAAGAGAAATTCAAAAAGAGTATAAGTATCAAGAAGTACGCACTCCGTTCATGATGAACCAAGAAGTATGGGAGAGATCAGGGCACTGGGGACATTATAAAGATAATATGTATTTCTCTGAAGTAGATAATAAAAGTTTTGCATTAAAACCGATGAACTGCCCAGGGCACATGCTTATGTTTAAAAATAAATTGCATTCTTATCGTGAATTACCGATTCGTATGTGTGAATTTGGTCAAGTACATCGTCATGAATTTAGTGGTGCGTTAAACGGATTATTAAGAGTACGTACTTTCTGCCAAGATGATGCACATTTATTTGTAACTCCAAAACAAATTGAAGATGAAATTAAATCAGTAATGGCGCAAATTGATTACGTATATAAAACTTTTGGATTCGAATATGAAGTAGAGCTTTCTACTCGTCCAGAAGATTCAATGGGTGATGATAAATTATGGGAGCAAGCAGAAGCGGCATTAGAAAATGTATTACAATCGCTAAATTATAAATATAGACTAAATGAAGGTGACGGTGCATTTTACGGGCCGAAAATTGATTTTCATATTAAAGATGCTTTAAATAGAAGCCACCAGTGCGGAACAATCCAGCTTGATTTCCAAATGCCAGAGAAATTTGATTTAAATTATATAGATGAAAATAATGAAAAGAAAAGACCAGTTGTTATTCACAGGGCAGTTTTAGGGTCATTAGATCGCTTCTTAGCAATATTAATTGAGCACTTTGGAGGTGCGTTCCCGGCATGGGTGGCACCAGTTCAAGTGAAAGTAATTCCAGTTTCAAATGCAGTACATGAACAATATGCCAATGAGATTGCACATAAATTAGCACAAGCTGGAGTTCGTGTTGAACAAGATGCACGAGATGAAAAATTAGGATATAAAATAAGAGAAGCACAAATGCAAAAAGTACCGTATGTTCTTGTTATTGGTGATAAGGAAATGGAAAACGGAGCTGTAAATGTACGTAAATATGGGGAAGAGAAGTCAGAAGTTATTGCGCTAGACGTATTTGTGGCAACTATTGAAGAGGAAATAAAGAATAGAAAATATTGATTGTAAAGAAAACACACTATTAGCAATTAGTGTGTTTTCTTTTTTATCTTACAAAAATGTAAGGTAAATGTAAGCGAAATCGAGGGAACGAGTTGTAGAAAAATGAGAATATGAAGTAGGAAAAAGGTTCATGTTACAGGTGTAACTCTTCTTGAATGAATAATTAAAAAATTCTTAAGAATTCACATGACAAAATAATAAGAAATATGTGAGAAATTAATTTTATACAAAAGGGATGGAGTGAAAGAGATGTCAACAAATGTAGTTACTGTAGAAAGTGTAGAAAAAACGTATGGGAAAAGAAATGAGAATCAGTCAAAAGCATTAAGGGGTGTATCGTTAAGTATTAAAGAAGGAGAATTTGTCGGGATCATGGGACCTTCTGGGTCTGGAAAAACGACTTTACTTAATGTGATAAGTACACTTGACCAAGCGACAGGTGGTAGTGTGACGATAGCTGGTACAAATATTACTTCTATTAAGGGCAATGCGTTATCTGATTTTCGCTCTCAAAAATTAGGTTTCATTTTTCAAGATTTTAATCTTCTAGAAAACTTATCAATTTATGAAAATATAGCTTTACCACTTTCTTTGCAAGGCGTACCGTCAAGTGAGATTACTGGAAAGGTAAATGACGTTGCGAAGAAATTAGGCATCACCGAAATTTTAACAAAATATCCGACGGCTGTTTCTGGAGGACAAAAGCAAAGAACAGCGGCGGCAAGAGCTTTAGTACATAATCCAGCAATTGTATTAGCAGATGAACCGACAGGTGCGCTTGATAGTAAAAACGCAAAAAGTTTATTAGAAGCGATGCAAGATTTACATGAAAATCACAATGTAAGTATTTTGATGGTTACACACGATGCATTTAGTGCAAGTTATTGTGAGCGTATTTTATTTATTCAAGATGGTCTTCTTTATAAAGAATTAAACCGTCAAGGTACTCGAGAGAATTTCTATCAAGACATTTTAGGTGTGCTCGCTCATATGGGCTCAGCTGCTGAGTCTAAGTAGGGGGTGAAACTATGTTATTTAAATTATCACGTCATAGTATGAAAAAGATGTTAAAAGATTATATGGTTTTACTTATTGGCCTCGTTATTAGTATTAGTATTTTCTACATGTTCCAAACGATGGCGATGAATAGTGAATTTACAAAAGATAATAGTCTAATTAGTAGTATAAGGCTCGTCTTCTGGGTAGGTGCAATACTATTATCCTTCATTACTGTATTTTATATTATATATGCCAACTCTTTCTTGCTCACGTTAAGAAGAAAAGAACTCGGTATGTACATGATGCTTGGTGCGAAAAAGAAAAAAGTAGCACAGTTATTATTTATTGAAACATTCGGTATGGGTATTGTCAGTATTATTATCGGTATTTTAGTAGGGATGTTACTTGCAAGTGTAGCAGGGAACTTTTTAATGAATGGAATGGAAATTTCAGCAAAAGGTAGTTACGCATCTGTATACACACCAGCAATTTTAGTCACAGCTATTTTCTTCTTAATACTATTTTTCATTACTGGCTTAATGAACAGTGTCCGATTATTACGTAAAACTGAATTAGAGTTAATTCGTGAAGATGAAACACTAGATGAAGTGAAGAAAAGTAAAACTCGCATTATAATAATGACAGTACTTGGTGTATTACTAGTAAGTACAGGGTACTATTTTATGATCAATGTAAAAATTTATGCTGAATTAGGTTTTATTATAGCAACCATCGTTACAACACTTGGAACATATTTTATCTTTAGTTCATTACTCCCGTTTTTTGTGATGAAAATTAAGGGGAATAAAAAACGAAATGAAACTGGTCTAAATAGTTTTACATATGCACAGCTGCGCTTTCGAGTAAATAGTTTATCGAGAGTATTAGGTACTGTAGCAATGTTAATTGCATTAGGCGCAGGTGCGATGACGGCAGGTATGGCGTTCCAAAAAAATGTAGGTATTATGACAGACTTTTCTCGTGTATATGATGTTGTAATTCATGATCCGAATGATCAAGACAAAGCTGCCTTAAAAGAAATGGAAATTATTGAAGAAAGCAAGTACAAATATAAAGTAGATGGAGAAGCGGTTTATTATTTACGTAACGACTTAACTGCGAAACCGCCACTTGTTTCAGACCATTTTGATACAAAAACTTTAAAAGAGCCTGTTCGCAAACGTGTGACTGAACCTTTAACTGAACCTGTATATTCAGCTTTAGAGGCTCCTGAATTAGCAAAATTCCCTCATATGCCAAAGGATTGGGAAGACGCAGTTGTAAGAGAGATACAAATTACGCATAATCAATTTAGCGGAAAACCAGTAAGAATTGCAGACGAAGAGCATTATAAAGGGATTCAAGGAACAGAACATACTGTAACATTAGCAAAAGTAGATGATATGAAAAAATATAAACCGTTATTGATCGAAATAGACAAGAGACAAAAAGCACAAATTGAAAAAGCAACAGGTGAAAAGGTAGACTTATTTACGAAAATGACAATTTATCAGTTTATGAACAGCTTCATGAGCGGAACAATGTTTATGGGATTTTTCCTCGGAATTGCGTTTTTAGCAATGATGGCAAGTTCCCTTATGTTCAAAATATTAACAGGTGCTTCTCGCGACGTACGCCGTTATGAAATGTTACGAAAAATTGGTGTGAGACGCAGTATGTTAACGAAAAGTATATATAAAGAAATTTCATATTTATTTATCTTCCCAGCGATCATTGGCATTTCCCACGTATTAGTAGGGCTTAACTTATTCAGCTTTATATTAGTTGACCCGTTTGTAAAAGTATGGGTGCCAATAGGAATCTTCTTAGTCATTTATTTCATGTATTACTGGATAACTGTTCAACTTTATAAAGGTATGGTAATGCCGAAAGAAGAGGTAGCTAAATAGTTTATGAAAAGAGTCCTTGTGTTGAAAGCAAGGGCTCTTTTCTATGTGTTTTTATAAAAATGTGTATGCGAGATGTTTTCAAATCTTTCTGTAATGAATATAACTTGTTAGACGTAATTCGTTATAACGTTGGATTATCACATTCTCAAACTGTCTTATTAGAAAAGGATTAAAAAAATCCATTGCCTACTAAGGTGATTGAAATGAAGCTACCGTTTTATTGCCTTATGGGGAAATATGACTATAACACTTCATTCCATGCAGCAAAAACATATTTTGATAAGATAGAAGCAGATCAAAAACAATTTATTACTTTTGAGAAATCAGCTCATTATCCACAATTTGAAGAGAAAGAAAAATTCTATAAGTGGATGTGCGATACATTCATAAAATAAAGTATATCCGAACTTTAGAGAATTGAAATAGTTAGCGAGATGTATAAAGATTTTTAGATGCATAGTATTACATAGTATTAACTGAAGCGAAATTAAATAAAAAGACTCTTGATAAAAAATAAGAGTCTTAAGTACAACCAACTATGAATGACTTTTCTTTTTATAAAGAGATACAAAAATAAAAAAAGATAGCTGAAGACAAATTGTTTTCAGCTATCTTTTTTCGTTTAAAGTGGAGGTAAATCAATCTTACCTTCTTCAAATAATTCTTTTATCATATGCTTCGTATAACCAGCGGCTTGACCAAATGTGATTTTTGCTGGCATTGGTGCTTCGTTAGCATCTACAACTACATCAATAATACACGGTTTATTTTGTTTTACTGCATTTTCGAAAGCGGGAAGGAGTTCATCTAAATTCTCAACACGGTATCCAATACCTCCACACGCCTCTGCATATTTTGCAAAATCAGGGTTCGTTAAATCTGTTTCGAATTCGATATTACCCATGACTTCTTGCTCGAATTTAATCATCGCAATTTTATTATTGTTTAATACGACGACAACGATTGGTAATTTATATTTTACAGCTGTTACGAAGTCATTCATCGTCATTCCAAATCCGCCATCACCACAAACTGCAAATACTTGTTTATCCGGGAATGCAATTTTTCCAGCAAGAGCACCAGGTAAACCGCAACCAAGTGTTGCGAGCCAGCTAGAAATGACAAATTGCTGGTTGGTCATACGGAAGTGTCTTGCGGTCCATACTGTTACATTTCCAACATCGACTGATAGAATTGCGTCATCATGTGCTACTTGCTGCAGAGCATGCATAACGCGTTGTGGTTTAATTGGAATGGAAGAGTCTTCTTCTTGATCGTGTAATTTATCTTCCCACTTTTTCATCATTTCTTGGTGCTGTTCTAAGAAGGAATGATCTGTGTGTTCTTCAACATTTTCAATTAACCATCGTAATGTTTTATCAGCATCACCAGTTAAACCAATATCTGTCGCATAACGTTTCCCAATTTGGGCAGGATCTGTATCGATATGAATTGTTTTTGCTTTTTCAGGTAAGAAGCCGGTGAACGGATAAGAAGTACCGACCATAATTAAAGTATCTGCATGCTTCATTGCTTCATAAGAAGGTTTCGTTCCAATTAATCCCAATCCACCAATACAAAGAGGGTGTTCATCAGGAATAATTCCTTTAGCTGGTAATGTAAGTACGATTGGAGCACCAATTTGTTCTGCCAATGCAAGTAAAGATTCTCTCGCATGTTTTGTTCCTTTTCCAGCTAAAATCACAGGCTTTTTCGCTTCATTTATTGCGAGTTTCGCTGCATCTAAATCTTCTTTTTGTGGAAACAACTCAGGCAAAGTAAAAGAAGTATTTGTAACACGGGCACCATTTTTCACTTCAAATTTCGGGACATCATCTGGAATAGTAAGAACGGATACACCTTTTTTCGTATAAGCCATTCGAATTGCTTGATTCACTACGGCAGGTAGTTGCTCTGCTGACATAATACGCTGGTTATAAACCGCAACATCATCAAACATTCTTTCTAAATTTACTTCTTGGAAAAAGTCCGTTCCAAGTAAATCGGTTTCTACTTGACCTGAAATTGCTAGAACAGGGGCTTTATCGAGTTTCGCATCATATAAACCATTTAATAAATGAATAGCACCAGGTCCTGCAATTGCCATACAAACGCCAAGTTTTCCTGTTAATTTCGCATAGGCAGCCGCTGCTAATGCACCAGCTTCTTCATGGCGAACTTGAATGAATTTAATTTTATCTTGTTTTTTTCTTAAAGCTTCAATGATAGAATTAATGGAATCTCCAGGCATACCGTATATGTGCTCTACTCCCCAATCAATTAATAAATCAACTAATGCTTCACCTGCTGTTTTCCCAAACATAATTGTTCCTCCTTATAATAGGTAGATAACATTATGTTTTGAATAAAAAGGAAAAATATACAAGTAAGAAATTTATCTAGTTATTTGTAATCCAAGAATCAGTGTGGGAGGAACAAAAGCTTCACTTTAGCAACTTTAAAGATGACCAGCGAATAAAGTGAACACTGTTATTAGTAAAAAACCACTAGTTGCCCACATTAGAAATGTAAGGAAAGAGAGCTGTTTCTTAGCTTTCCAAAGCATTTCATGAATTGTGACATATCCAAGTGAACCAATAGCACTTCCCATAATGAGGCCTTGCAGGTGAAGAGCTTTTCCTTCCATCAAAATGCCAAAAACTGTGCCAGTACCGAGAATAAGAGAAAGTAATAAAGTCGTTAATAAAAAGGAAATATATTTATGTTTTGTAAAAAGAAATGGAATAATTAAAGCTAATCCTTCTGGAATATGGTGAACGACGATTGCTATTAAAAAGGGAATGGCAGAGTCATTATGATTTATAAAAGCTGTACCTAACGCAAATCCACTCGGTATATTATGAATAAATATAGCGAAAGAGAGAAAAAGAAAGGTTTGCCATGCTTGTTGATCTTTTTTATGTATCATTGGATGGTGACAATAGTTATCTAATAAGCCCATAACTAAAATACCGATAGCTATACCAAGTATAGGTCCAATCATTTCATAGCTTGAAAATGTTTCAGGAATAATTTCAAGTGACAATAACCCAAACAAAATACCGCCACATAATGCGTATAAACGATGCATCTTTTCTTCAATGAGTTGGCGTGTTGCTACTCCAACAGCACCGCCTAATAGTAATCCACCGAACGAAAAAAATGTTACAATCATTGGGATCCATAAACGTTCCATAGTATCACACTCCGATTCTATTCCCTTATTTTTAGCTTACGAAAAGAAAAGTTAGATTAGTCCAAGTAATTGTGTTTGAGTATAGAGAAAAAAGTAGTGATTCGTTATAATCTATATATTAAACTTAAGTGAGGAAATGAAAAGGGGAATTGGTTATGCAACAAATTAAAAAAATAGGAAACTCATTTTGGTATATGACACCTGTTTCTGAAACAGATAGACCTATATTAGGAATGGTTGTTGGAAAAGAAAAAACGTTAATGATCGATGCAGGGAATTCAGAAGAACATGCACAATTATTTTTAGAAATGTTAAAAGAACAAAATGTATCAAATCCTGATTTTGTAGCACTAACGCATTGGCATTGGGATCATATTTTTGGATTATCTGTATTACGGAATGCATTAACTATTTCGCACGCTGAAACGAAAAAAGAAATGCAGACAATAGTATCTTATGAATGGACAGATGAAGCGTTGGATGCACGCGTAAAAGAGGGTACTGAAATTGAATTTTGTGCGGATTGCATCAAGAAAGAGTTTGAAGAAAAAGCGAGAAATATTAACATTATTCCTCCGGCCTTAACGTTCCAGGATCAAATGGAATTAGATCTTGGTGAGGTGACATGCGTGTTAAAACATGTGGGCGGAGATCATGCACATGATTCAGTTGTTATGTACATAAAAGAAGAAAAGATATTATTTTTAGGGGACTGTATATATGCAGATATTTTTTCCTCGAAGTGGAACTATACGACGAAAAGAACGTTTGCATTAATAGATGAATTAGAAAAATTTGATGCTGAGACATATATTCTTTCTCATGGGACAGCTATAAATCGAGAAGAGTTTTTACAAGAAATTCATTTGCTAAAAACAGTAGGAACATATACAGAAGCTCATAAAGGCGATGAAGAGAAGATAAAGGCAGCGTATAAACAAGAGCTAGATAGAGAATTAAATGAAGATGAGTTAGAAACAATAACGTATTTTGTCAATGGTTATGAAATGAATAATCTGTAAGACACTACATTAATCAAATATAATTAAATTGCACAAAAAGAGTATTGAAATTTAATTCAATACTCTTTTAAATATTAAGTCCCAAGCAATTTCTAAATTTTTTGGCTGGTTCATCATCTGGATTTATACCACTTTCAAAACTGGTAGTGAAAGGTAACCACTGCCAATCTTCGCATCCTACAAAAGCTACTTTTGACCAATTCTCAATGAATTCAATGAAATTATTCGCAATCTTATACCCATGTCCTTCTCCATCGTCGTGGCTTAGGTAAATTATTGGAGCATCTATATCATCTTTCATATCAAATGCTAAATAATCTCCATTTCCCACTTCACAAAATGCTAATTTGTTGTGCCAAACTACATCATATTCATCATCTAGATTTGAAAAAAACTCGTCAACCAAGTCTTTACGTTCTTTTTCGAATTTAGAAAGACTTTCTAAACTCCAGTGGGGTGTTCCGCAAAAAATATCAGTAAATTCATTTGGTAGCTCTACATCGTCAGGTAAAAACCAGCGTAAGCTAAAATTTCCTGAGAACTCTAAAAGTACTTTTTTGAAGCTATTTGGTAGTTTAATATCCAGTTTTTCTTCTACTTGGATTATTTGTTCAAGGGAAGATGGTTCATCTATACAAACTTCTTGAACTTCACCACCTATGTATTTAATTCTAGAAGTTATAATTTCTATTCGTTCTTTTAGTAACTCATAATCCATCTTATCACCTCATGTTATATTAATTAAAGTATATCATTCTTAATAAATTTTTTTCGTGTTATTGAGGTTTCAAGTAGCAGCTTTTTTAGCTAATTTAGTAATATATTCAAAGAAAACATCGTGTTTTACATCGTAAACGACATTTACAGGTCGTCCATCAGCAGTTTCCTCTGTACGTCCTTGGCTTGGTCCGTATGTATGAACGATACTATTAATCGTTTCAGTTTTTGCAAGGCTAGTGTTTCCGACAAAAGCGGTAGTTAGTACATCCCATAAATAGTAAGTAGAGTTCGTTGAGAAGTGAACGAGAGGAGGGACCATTGCATAGCATTGACCAAGGAAATCCATACCAATATACTTTCGTTCTTTTGCCCATTGTTCACGTATGTTTATAGTTAACGGAACTTGGTTTGTACTTTCTAGTGTCACTAAGTCGATTTTAATTTTTGCATCCCATACACGAGCCACTGCTTCAGGGTCCCAAAACGAATTCCACTCAGCTGTTCCATCATGCTCTGGTTCATGTACATTGCCAGCTTTAAGAAATGTACCACCCATCCAAACAAGGCGTTCAATTTGATCTTCGATTATGGGAGCTTCATATAATGCACGAGCAAGGTCAGTTAGGGGCCCAGTAAATAATAAAGTTGTTTTTTCTTCCGTTTGTAGAAGCGTTTCTATTAAATGATGATGCGCAGGTTTTGCCGTCACGGGTGTTACAACTTTTCCAGACTCATTTAAAATTGGTAAAGCATCTACATAAAATGCATGCATCCGCCAGTCTTTCGGAAACGGGTTTTGCCCGCGAGAGTTTGAAGCGGCTACGGCAAAATTACCTTTGCCGAAGCGATCGATAATTTTACGACTGGCAGACATTGCGGGTTCTAAATAGCAGTCTGCTGGGATAACAGATACCCCCGTAAGTTCAATGTTTTCCATTTGAAGTAATAAAAATAATGAAATTAAATCATCTACGCCGCCATCATGATTGAAGTACACTTTTTTCTTCATTGTAATCTCCATTCTATATGATTTAGTTAGAAATTAAATATGAATTGAGGAAAAGTCATCAATAATTTCCACCACTTCAATTTCTCCATTAATCAGTAGCTCAGGAAGCTCATTTCTAATATTTCCTTTCCAATACTCTCTAGCTTGTTCGATTTTTTGAGAAAAAGGAATTCCATCTTCTTTCGGTAAAAGATTCCCGTCACCTTCAAAAGAACTTCCGATCACTCGTAGTTTAACAATCTGTAAAACTTCTCGATTGTAAGAATCAAATAGCGCTCTCCATTTCAAAGCATCCTCATAGCTTTTAGCAGCATATAAGCAAGATAATCTGGAAGGGTATTCAGGGAATTCTTGTAGTCTAACCATTTCTACAATTGTTTCTCTAACTGCTCTAATTGTTTGATCCATATAACTCATAACTACTTTAGTATTTTCATTATTTATATGTAATTCGTTATTTTTATAGTGTTTATTTAAAATTTGTATGCCATCTTCACCACTAGCATTTAATTGTTCTCTTTCAAAAAAGAAGTGATATAGAGTATTGTGTTGATTTTTGTTAAAAGGAATGATTTGTCCGATATGCATTTTTTTCCTTGTTACGATGTGATATGCGTAAAATTCTGCTTCATTCATGGTTGTCCTCCTAGTAATAATGTAATGAAATGTTAAATTTAGTAATTCAACATTGCGATATATATAACCTCTATAAGTAAAAGTGAGAATTAGAGTAGAAAGGAAAAAATATGAAAGCGTTTTAAATTTGTTCACAAAATGTTCACTTACGAAGGGGTTTCCAATGTCGATATAATGACAAAGACTCAAAGAGAAAGGATGATGAAATTTGCCAACAACAAGAAAGGAAAACCTCCAATTTGGCATGATGATGTGCCTTGGGATGGTTATCGTAATGACGTTTTACAATTTACTAATGAATGAAACAGGAGGACCAATTTATATTAAAGAGATTGCATTAGAACTATTAATTG
The DNA here is from genome assembly GCF_041360755.1 of Bacillus sp. RCC_6_1. Classification (NCBI taxonomy): domain Bacteria; kingdom Bacillati; phylum Bacillota; class Bacilli; order Caryophanales; family Bacillaceae; genus Bacillus; species Bacillus sp. RCC_6_1. The sequence goes on along the minus strand of NZ_JBFUPV010000001.1, from coordinate 134,454 downwards.
GCTTTATTATTGCACTATTAATTGAAATATGTATCGTTGGACCTTGTGCGAAAAAAATTGTATTCATATTGCCATTTGATAAATCTAAAAAAATAAATATTATCGTTGCAATGGCGACAACTATGGTAATTGGAATGGTGTTCTTTATGTCATTTTTCGGTATGGCTATGATGTATTTACATGATGGACTACAAGGAGATTCATTTGTTTCCATTTATTTTTCGATTTTTATTAAAAATTTCATAATGGCATATCCATTACAATTAATTATTATGGGACCGCTTGTACGTTTCTTATTTGCAAAGTTTGTTATGAAAAAGAAATCTTTTAATGTAGCGTAATTTTTATTTATAAAACATTATATATAAATAATAAAAATATACACATCTCGCATTTTTGAGGTGTGTTTTTTTGTTCATTCCAAGTTATTTTCATAGTGATGTGACATTTGTCCTTTTGCCATTATAGGATTATAGCTTTTAATTAAGTCAGAAATAAAAGATGAGGAGATGATTTTTTGAAAGGTATTATATTTGCTGTTTTTGCGGGGATATTTATAACACTTCAAGGAACCTTTAATGCGAAACTTAGTTCACATATCGGTATATGGTCGACGAGTATTATAACCCATTTAATTGGATTCATTATTGCAACAACTGTATTTTTGTTAAAGAAAGAAGAGAAAATAACGGATTTAAAGAGTGTGAAAAAAATATATTTAACAGCGGGTGCATTTGGTGGATTCATTATTTGTGCAGAAACTATGGCGATATATGCACTAGGAGTTACATTGACAGCTGGCACACTTATGGTTGCTCAATTGTTAACGGCAACAGTTATTGAAATGAAAGGACTGTTTCATATAAAAAAGATACAGATGGAGAGATATCATATTGTGGGAACAATAATAATGATTATAGGTATTGTTGTATTTAATATGTAAATGAAAGGAGAAATGAATATGGAGGATAGATCAGGTTTAATTACGCATTATTTGAAAACCAATAAAACGCTCGAGGTTTTTTCAGAAATAGATACAGCTTATTTTCAATTAAATCACTTTGAAAAAGGCGAGCTCATTTGCAATATAGATGACGAAATGGATCGTTTATATTTTGTTGTTAAAGGTAAAGTAAAAGTTTACACGATTACATCTGAAGGGAAGAAACTAATTCTTCGCTTTATCAATCCATTGGCCATTGTTGGTGATATTGAATTAATTCAAAATAGCAAAGCGCATAATGTCGTTGAAGCTTGTTCAGATGTTGTAGCAATCTCTATTTCTAATACGGTTATTAGAAACAAGTTATTACATGATCCTATATTTATGAAGTTCTTGCTTGAAAACATTGCGAACACGTTAAAAATATCGACTCGTTTTACTGCTCTTAATTTACTTTATCCTGTAGAAGTACGTGTAGCTAGTTATTTGCTTTCAATTTCAACAGATAGTAACGGGAATATGTATAAAGAGGATTTGGATGCAACTTCGGTAACGAGTATTGCGGATTTTATAGGGGTAAGTTATAGGCACATAATACGGGTATTACAAAGATTTTATAATGAAAAATTAATTGAAAAGAGTAATGGAGTTATTGTAATTAAAGATTTTTGTAGAATGAAGGAAGTCGCTAAAGATAATATATATGAGCAATGAAAGGGAGGGGTAGATTTTGATTGGATTTAGTTTAGCTATATTAGCAGGAATATTAATTAGCTTACAATCTGTTTTTAATGCAAAAGTAAATGAAAATGTAGGACAGTGGTTAACGACTACATGTGTCCTTGGAATAGGTCTCATTAGTTCTATTCTATTTTATATCATTACAGAAAACAGTATTAACATTAAAGTGTATACTACAAATTATTTGTTTTATGTAAGTGGACTGTTTGGCATCGGGTTAATTATTTGCATAATGGGTGCAATAAAGAGCTTAGGTCCAGCATATACAGTGCTAATTAGTCTTATTACTCAATTGGTTGTTGCGTTATGCATTGATACATTTGGATTATTTGGAATGGAGAGTATTCCATTACAAGTAAATAAATTAGTTGGTATAGGTTTATTAATTGTGGGAGTAGGAATTTTTAAAAATCTATTTTTGAATAAGAAAGCTATTCATATAAATGAGGATAGTGTCTAAAGGATATAAAGGGGAAAAGTGTGAATGGTCAGAACTTATACATTTAGATAGTAATAAGTGAGCGATGAGGAGAGAGGATAAATGAATCAGTTAATGTTGCAAGATGGTGTACACTATTTGAAAATCAATGGGGTATTGCATTGGTGTAAAGTTGCAGGGGCAGCTCATAATACAGTTCCTCTCATTATTGTACATGGTGGTCCAGGTGGCAATCATTATGTATTCGAAAGAACACTTGGGTTGAGGTTAGAAGAAAATATGACTGTTGTTTATTATGAACAAAGAGGATGTGGTAGAAGTGAGGCACCACAAGATGACGGTGAGTACTCAATCAATACTCTAGTCGAAGATTTAGAGGAATTAAGAAAGCAATTACATGTAGAGAAGATAAATTTGTTAGGATATTCTTTTGGTGGACAACTTTGTTTAGAGTATGCTTTGAAATATCCGAAAAATGTTGAACAAATGGTATTACAAGCACCATCGTTAGATGATTTAAATGATATGTATACTGTGCAGATAGAAGGTTTTCTACAAGTAACGAAAGGAGAAATGAAAGAAGAAATATTGATAATAAGTAAGTCAGAAATTCCTTTAAAAGAAAGGTATAATCAAGTTTGGAGTATAGTTGATACAAAAGCTGTAGATCGATTATTGTTTAAAAATGAAGAATTTGCAAAGCTAAATCGGAGTCTTTGGGAGGAAAGTCAGTTAAGTAATACAGGGAAGATGAGCAAAGTTATTTTTGGAACAAAATCATCTTTACCGCTTATTGAGCGTATTAAAGGTTTAGAAATTGATACGTGTGTCATAGTTGGAGCGCATGACTATAACACGGGTGTAGGAATGAGTTATAGAATAACGAGACAATTGAAAAATGGTAAACTTGTTATATTTGAAAATAGTGGACATTTCCCAGATATCGAGGAGACGGATAAAGTATGTGAAACAATTATTGAGTTTTTGGAATAAAAGGGGGATATTAAGGTCGAACCGAATTAATAGAGTTGAATTGGTTATTGGGATATTAAATCATGTAATATGCTAATTGTTTACTTGTAATTGAGGAAGAATCAATTAGTGTATTTGGAAAATAAGTAAAAAAGACCTCGTAAGGTGGAGGTCTTCTTGATTTATTATTTAATATTTTGAACTTATATGAACTGAAGTAGAAGAGTATGATAAGCAATTTCAGGGAACGAGAATATAACCGAATATAAAATATTACTAAACGTATATAACTAATGAATACAATGTCTTTTTCAGTTATTAAGTTGTAAATCATTTTATGATAAAATCTTTTACATAATTTAATAAAGGGGTAGTTTTCAATGGGTTATTTCTCAAATGGTTTATTAGTTTTGTTTGTGCTAATCGTATGCAGTTGTATATTTTTTGGTTGATAATATAATGAGAGTCTTATATAAAAGAAGTTATCTTAAGTGAGATAACTTCTTTTTATTTTATGTTGAGAAGGAATTCTATCTTTCTTATTGAAGTTTGTTCTAGTTATTTTTACATCGATCAGATTTGTGTAATGGGAATTTTATGAAATATAAACAAGCCAGAGAATAGGGAGTATTGACATGGAAAATAGTATACGCTACACAAGTGAACATCCTACAGATTTTAATGGATTATTATCCTTATACGAATCTTTAGAATGGAATTCTCTTAAATTAACGGTTAACGAGTTAGAACGAATGTGTAAGCAAAGTTAGTATGCAATTTATGTTTTTGATGATAAGAGGTTAGTAGGGATGGGGCGTGTCATATCAGATGGAGTCATAACAGGCATTATTTGTGGAGTTGGTGTATTGCCAAAATATCAGTCTAGTGGCATCGGAAAAGAAATAGTGGAACGATTAATCCAGCACTGTGAACAAAGCAAGGTTATTCCACAACTTATGTGTGTAGAAAAATTGCAATCTTACTATGAATGTATAGGGTTTGAGGCATTCTCTATTGGGATGACAAAACATATTATAAGATAGAGGCGCTTTATTCCGCTATTTGCCGGGCAGTAATACCCCACTGATTAAAGTTTCACTTTATATTTTCAGTTTACTCGTACATATTTTCAAACTTCAACATAAAGGAGAATGGCTGTATGGAAATTGCTAAAGGGATAGAAATGTTACAACTTGAATTTCAAGAATTTGTTATTCATCCAATTCTTTTATGGGATGATGAAATGGCAGTATTAATAGATACGGGTTTCCCAGGACAAATTAAAGATATACAAGTAGAGATGGAAAAGGTTGGGGTATCATTTGATAAGTTAAAAGTCGTGATTTTGACGCATCAGGATATTGATCATATAGGTGGTCTTCCGGAGTTGTTGCAGCGCTGTCGAAGTAATATTAAAGTTTATGCGCACGAACTAGATAAGCCATATATCGAGGGGGATTTACCTTTATTGAAGGACGGAAATATAGAGAACCGACCAAAAGGAAAAGTGAGTGATACTGTGATTGACGGGCAAGAACTTCCGTATTGCGGTGGAATACTAATTCTTCATACTCCAGGGCATACTCCGGGTCATATTAGTTTATATTTGAAACAAAGTAAAATTCTTATTGCAGGAGACTCTATGTATAGTGTGAATGGGATGTTAGGAGGAATTCACGCCCCAACAACTATAAATATTAAGGAAGCACAGCAGTCTTTGAAGAAGTATTTAAATTTACATATTGAATCTGTAGTTTGTTACCATGGGGGATTTAGTAAGGGGAATATAAATGTTCAACTTCAAAATTTGTAAAAGTTAAAGTGAAATTTTTTGTTAAACAGCATTGAAGTATAATCTGATTATTAGTATATAAATAAATTATAAAAGAGCATGTTTGAAAAAAATCAAACATGCTCTTTTATTAAAGCAAATCAGTTTAATATGAATGACCTAATCCGTTCCAATAAAAAGAAACGATTTCTTGTGATAATTCATCTATATTTGCAAGAATAGGATTGTGATTTTCATCTTTAAAATTCCCAATTGATAATAAAGATACGAAAGCATGAGCCGCAAATTTAGCGTTTCCTTTTGGGATTTCTCCGATGTGCATCGCATTATCGAGTGCTTTTTCTAGTACTTCATACATATTATCTTCAGCATTTTTTAATTCTTTCAATTGTTCTTCAGATAACGACAGTTTTGCATCTTTCATAAAATTTTTCATATCAATATCCATCGTTGCGTGTAAGTAAACTTTAGCGAAGTCTAATAATCTTTCTTCTAACGTTTTGTTTGTAGAGAGTATTTGAGACATATTCTCACGTATACGTACCATCATTTCGATCATAGTAGCAGTAAATAAATCGGCTTTTGTTGAATAGTAATAGTAGACAGTTGCTTTCGTAACACCACAAACTTTTGCGACCTCATCCATAGAAACGACTTGATAATTTTGTGTAAGAAATAAGCGGGTTGCTACTTCTAAAATGGTTTCTTTTGTAGATTTTGTATTTTTATTTTGACGCGGCCTTCCGAGAGGACGTTGTTTTTGTTCCAAATACATTCGCTCCTGACATTTATGATTGAGATAATTATAACATAATTTTCAATCATTCTTGATTAATTAACCGACCAGTATATATAATTAATAATGGAGGAAAAAAGGAAGGTGGGTTTTTATGAAAAAGCACCCGTTACATATGTTAGGGAGGCTTGTGGCAGGGAAAAATACGCAATGGATCACTTTATCGGTGTGGATTCTTATTACATTATTACTTTCATTTACGTTACCACAAGTAAACAGTACGAAAGAACCGAATCCGAAAAATTTACCTGAAACAGCTATGTCACAGCAAGCGGAAGCGCTTATAAAAAAAGAGTTTCCGAATAATGCAGGGAATCCGTTGTTAGTAGTATGGTATAGAGATGGTGGATTACAGTCACAGGATTATAAACTCATACAAGATGTTTATAAGGAGTTAAAAGCTAGTCCTTTAAAAGAACAATCAACGTTACCACCATTTGATACAATCCCAGAGCAAGTATTATCAAAAAGTGCGTCAAAAGATGGTACATCATTTGTTACACCGGTATTTTTTAATAAATCTGCTGGTACGGATATATTAAAAGGAAATCTTGAAGAGTTTAGAAAAATAGTGAATAGTAAGGTGGATGAAGATCCATTTAAACAAAAAATAAGTGAATCTGGTTTACATGTTCGATTATCAGGACCTGTAGGTATTCAAACGGATGCAGTTAGTTTATTTAGTCAAGCAGATGTGAAATTGTTAGTGGCTACTGTACTACTAGTGTTAGTTTTGTTAATTTTACTGTATCGTTCACCAATTTTAGCGATTTTACCTATACTTGTTGTTGGCTTTGCATACGGTATTATTAGTCCTACACTCGGTTTTTTAGCTGATCACGGATGGATTAAAGTAGATGCCCAAGCGATATCAATTATGACAGTATTATTGTTTGGCGCTGGAACGGACTATTGTCTATTTTTAATTTCGAGATATAGAGAGTACTTGTTAGAAGAAGAAAGTAAATATAAAGCATTGCAACTTGCGATTAAAGCATCTGGCGGTGCAATAATAATGAGTGCGTTAACTGTTGTACTTGGATTAGGAACATTACTACTTGCTCATTATGGTGCCTTTCATCGATTTGCAGTACCATTTAGTGTTGCTGTATTTATAATGGGAATCGCGGCTTTAACAATTTTACCAGCACTATTATTAATTTTCGGTAGAATTGCATTTTTCCCGTTTATACCGAGAACAACTTCAATGAATGAGGAGTTTGCAAGAAAGAAAAAGAGGGCTGTAAAAGTTAAAAAATCAAAAGGCTCCTTTAGTAAAAAACTTGGAGATATTGTAGTACGAAGACCATGGACAATAATTATGCTAACTGTATTTGTATTAGGCGGATTGGCTTCATTCGTACCACGTATTCAATACACATATGACTTATTAGAGTCGTTTCCAAAGGATATGCCTTCTCGTGAAGGGTTTACGTTAATTAGTGATCATTTCTCAGCTGGTGAACTAGCACCAATAAAAGTTGTTGTTGATACGAAAGGCAAAGAGCTTCCTATTAAACAAGAACTAGAGAAATTTTCTTTCGTAAATACAGTGAAAGAGCCAAAAGAGGGAAAAGAAAATAAGCAAATACAAATGTATGAAGTTTCTTTAGCGGAAAATCCATACTCAATTGAAGCGTTAGATCAAATTCCTAAATTGAAAAGTAGTATAGAAAAAGTATTAAAAGGTGCTGGGATTAGTAATGCTAAAGATCAATTGTGGATTGGTGGGGAAACAGCTTCATTATATGATACAAAGCAAATTACGGAACGTGATGAATCAGTAATTATTCCAGTAATGATTAGCATTATCGCTTTACTATTACTTGTCTACTTACGATCGGTTGTTGCGATGATTTATTTAATTGTAACTGTCGTTTTATCATTCTTCTCAGCGTTAGGAGCAGGATGGATATTACTTCATTACGGTATGGGTGCGCCGGCCATTCAAGGTTCGATACCGTTGTACGCATTCGTATTTTTAGTTGCTTTAGGTGAAGATTATAATATCTTTATGGTTTCAGAAATATGGAAAAACAGAAAGACACAAAATCACTTGGATGCAGTAAAAAATGGTGTAATACAAACAGGTAGTGTTATTACATCGGCTGGTTTAATTTTAGCAGGAACTTTTGCAGTGTTAGGTACACTTCCAATTCAAGTATTAGTTCAATTTGGTATTGTAACTGCAATTGGCGTATTACTAGATACGTTTATCGTAAGACCGTTACTTGTACCCGCGATTACAGTAGTTTTAGGCCGATTTGCTTTTTGGCCAGGTAAACTTTCAAGAAAGAGTGAAGAAATACAAAAGGTGGATGCATAGTTAAAAAAGCCAAGGATATTTTCCTTGGCTTTTTTCAATGTAGTTAATTAATTTTTTGAAGTCAAATCATCAGATGCAGCGTGATCAGCATCTTCAATTGTTGTTTCGGGCATTCCGTATAAGCCGTTCATTGCTTGTTCTTCGATAGTAAGATTTGCAGTATTATTATTTTGAATAGATGTAGTGTTTTCAGTAACATTTTCTTTTTTATTCATATTTTTGTTATTCATGTATGTATCCTCCAAATTTCATTTGATTTATCTATAGTATGTGGATGGATTTCCAGAAATATGTGAATTGATTCTTACATATGTTATATAATTAAATGAATAATTAGGGTGAATTGTAAACTGTTAGGAGTGAACAAGTATGGTGAGAGCAAGGGAATTAGCCTTCTAAAATAAAAAGAAAATTTTAGGAGGCTATTAGAATGAAGTTTCATGTAATTGATAGAGAAGATTGGAATAGAGAGCGGTATTTTGAGCATTATTTAAAGTTGAACTGTACATTTAGTATGACTGTGAATGTTGATATCACGATGTTATTAGAGGAAGTATATCAAAAGGGAATAAAATTTTATCCCGTTTTTATATATTTAATTTCTAGAGTAGTAAATAATCATAAAAAATTTCGAACATGTTTTAACGATGAAGGAGTTTTAGGCTATTGGGAGGAAATGATACCGAGTTATACAATCTTTCATAAAGATGATAAGTCTTTTTCAAGTATATGGACGGATTATTCAAGTGATTTCCGCACTTTCTATAAAAATTATGAAGACGATATGAGATGCTATGCTAGTGTTCATGGTCTTTTCACGAAAGAAAATATTCCTCCTAATGTATTTCCGATTTCTAGCATACCTTGGACTAGTTTTACTGGATTTAATCTTAATATTAATAATGATGAAAATTTTCTATTGCCAATTATAACTTGTGGGAAATATTTTAACGAAGGAAATAAGGTTATGCTACCAGTTTCATTGCAAGTACATCATTCGGTTTGTGATGGATATGATGCGAGTCAATTTATAGAAGATTTACAGCAGTTAAGTAACACTTGCAACGATTGGCTTAAGTAATATCTAATTTTTAATTATATAAAGTGAAACTTTAATCAGTGGGGTGTCAGCCCCGCTGATTATTAGCCCAACCCCCACCTAACTTCTTTGCTTTCGCTGAATTTTGAGATGGGGGTCTTACTGCCCGGCAAATAGCGGAATAAAATTGAAAATGAATAAAAGAAGAGACCATGTTGATATTACATGGTCTCTTCTTTTATTCATTAATACTAAGTAATTGTGGAAAATATAGGGTGATTTGTAGTTTAATAGTAAAGAGAGTGATTAGTATTAATTTTCTTTGTTTTTAAAATTTTAAGTATGTAAATGTTTAACAGGGGGGAATAAAGTGAAATTCGTAAGCATTGAAAAAGATGAAATCTTAATTGGGGATATGGCAAAATTGTATTGTAAAGTATTTGAGAAAATAAATTTCAATGAAATAATCGAGCGAATGAATAGGCATATAGAATATACAGGTTTTAAAGGTATAGTAGCAATAAATGATGAAAATGAAGTAGTTGGCTTTACTTATGGTTATCGCTCAATGGAGGGACAGTACTATAATCAATTAATGAGAGAAGCGTTACATCTAGAGCAAGTAGACGAATGGTTACAAGATTGTTTTGAATTTGTAGAGTTAGCAGTCCACCCACAATATCAAAATGAAGGTCTTGGAACGAAATTACATAATGAATTACTAGAAGGGATTCCAAATAGAACGAGTGTTTTAACAACACAAATAAACAATGAAAAAGCACGTTCGTTATATGAAAGATTAGATTGGATAAATATATTGGAGCCATTTCATCCAAGTACAAATGATGTTCCATATGTAATAATGGGAAAAGCATTAAAAATAAAAGTGAATTGATAATTATGGCATTCACAAAAATGGTTGGTTTGTAATAATGAAGGGGAAAACGAAAATGACGAGAATATCTATAGAAAAAGCTACAATTTTAGATGCTGAGAAATTAACAGAAATAATGAAAAGAACATTTGATGCAGAAGCAAAACAATGGCTATACGGCCAAGATGATGTCATTGATTATAACATTCAACCGCCAGGGTATTCTTCAGTTGAAATGATGGAATATTCCATTGAAGAATTGGATTCTTTCAAAGTTGTAATGGATAAAGAAATAATTGGAGGGATAATAGTTACGATTTCTGGTAAGTCGTACGGTCGAATTGATCGTATTTTTGTAGATCCTGTTTATCAAGGAAAAGGAATTGGATCACATGTTATGAAATTAATAGAAAAGGAATATCCAAACATAAAGATTTGGGATCTCGAAACATCTAGTAGACAAATTAATAATCATCACTTTTATAAAAAGATGGGCTACCAAATGATTTTTGAATCGGAAGATGAGTATTGTTACGTGAAAAGAATAAAAACAAGCTCAAACAAAGAGAGTGTAGTTACAAATAAAGATATGAAAAATAGTCAATACGAAAACTGTAATTTAGCGAATACAGGGTATTATCAAGTGAATTTAAAAAACAGTTCATTTGTTGGTAGCAATATAATAAATATGAATATGAGTAATTGTAATGTAAGTCAATCAAAGTTTAGAAATATAAATTTTAGATGGTCATCATATGCAGATTTAAATCTTTCTGGCAGTAAATTTAATTTGGTGACTTTAGGTGGAGTGCAATTTAAAAATACAAGTCTCGGAGATGAGAAGGAACCTATTGTATTCGATAAATGTGATTTGGAAGGCAGCACTATAAGTAATAGTAATCTGAAAAATATTGAAATAGAAAATTGTAATATAGTCGGCATGAAACTAAATGGTATTCCAATTGAAAATTTGCTTAATTTATATAACGAGGCGAAAAGTTAACCAAATCCATATAGTTGTTAATCTTTTTGGAAATTAAGTATTATATCGAAATAATTATGTAAAAATGACATAAAGAAATACGAGTGAGAAGGTCATTCATACACGTTTCTCTAGAATACACACAAACAAATATATTGTTATTTATATGGAGGAGAGAAAGATGGGGATCAACGTTAGAGCAGTAGAAATACAAGATGCTAGAGCAATTCATCGTATATGTATACAGGATGACGTTTTACCGTATATGGTTTTCTTACCTAGCATGCGTGTAGAAGCTATGGAAAATAGAATTCGAAATTTAGCACCAAATCAATTTGAATTTGTTGCAGAATATGATGGAGAAGTTGTTGGATTTGTAGGTTTAACACAAAGTCCGGGCCGAAGATCTCATTCAGGCGATTTATTCATTGGGGTAGACAGTGAATATCATAATAAAGGAATTGGGAAAGCACTTCTTATGAAGATGCTTGATCTGGCTGATAATTGGTTAATGTTAGAGAGAGTAGAACTAGGTGTGTTAGAAACGAATCCAAAAGCAAAAGCTTTATATGAAAAATTTGGATTTGTAGAAGAGGGAGTAAAGATAGGGAATTTGAAAGCTCACGGAAAGTTTATTAATGAAATTATGATGAGTCGTTTTAGACCGAATGGTTTAATTGTACATAATGAATAGTTAAAAGCATGACAGTATACTGTCATGCTTTTTCATTAGAATTTGGCTGTAATAAAAATAATACTAAACCAATAAAAATAACGGTAATTCCTAGTCCTTGTTGTAAAGAAATAGTCTCATGTAATATAAAGTACGCTAGCATACAAGTGCCAATTGTTTCACCTAAAATACTCATTGAAATTACAGTAGCACTCATCCATTTTAATAACCAATTAAAAATGGTTTGTCCTAAAATTGTAGCAATGAAAGCTAATCCAATAAAGCACAACCAAGTTTGTGTAGAGTAATGGATGAAAGATTCTTGTTGCATGAAAGCAAATATGCTAAGAAAGCCAGCACTACTTCCATAACTAATTACCGAATATGGTATAAGTGACAAATCTTTACGAACGTGTTGGCTAATGAAAAAATAAGCAGTAATGATACCGGCAGCGATAAATGCTAAAATATCTCCATATAAAGCTTCTCCACTAATTTTGAAATCTTGCCAGCCAATGATGATACTACCTGAAATAGCGATGAGGCAACCAATAACCGCTCCTTTCGTAAATCTCTCCTTAAATAAAAAATAACCACCAATCATTGAGAACAAAGGTTGTAACGTTACGATAACTGTAGAGCTTGCTACAGAAGTATATTGTAATGATTCAAACCATAGTACATAATGTGCAGCTAAAAATAGCCCAGATGTGAATCCGAATGTCCATTGTTTTTTCGTTAAAGTTTTTAGCTCATTTCGACTATTTTTATTAAATAGTAATAACGGTAACAGGATCAGTGTGGCAAAGAATAATCGGTAAAAAGCAATGATTGTCGCAGGAGCATCTGCCAATTTTACAAAAATTGCTGAAGTTGATAAGGCGAATACACCAAAAAATAAGATGAAATATGAAAGAATAGGTGATTTCAAAGTTTGTCCCTCCGATAGAATGTTTATTATAATAAACTTAATGCGATATAATGTACAAAAGTAAGTATATAAGTCCCGGAGATAATAGGAAAGGATTATTTGCCTTTGTTTAGTATGTCAGCACAAAGACAATGAAATATGCATTATGATGGACGAAAGGAAGTTTTACTATGATACATGATAGGCTTGGACAAACAGTATTAAGTTATCGTAAGAAAAATAATATGACAATTCGTGAATTTGCTGATTATGCAGGGATTAGTACATCACTAATTAGCCAAATTGAAAGAGGACATGCTAATCCTTCTTTAAATGTTTTGGAGTTAATTGCAAAAGCATTAAATGTACCGCTGTTTACACTTTTTATTAATGATATCGATACAGATTCGCTCATTTCTAAGAAAAAAGATCGAAAAAAAGTATATCGGGAAAACAATGATCACATTGTATATGATGTATTAACACCTGATTTTATGAAAGCACGTATTGAAATGTTAATGATGGATTTAAATAAACAAGCAAACACAACAGAAAGTCATTATTCCCATGAAGATAAGGAAGAGATTGCTGTTATTATGAAAGGGGAAGTGTACGTAGAATTGGAGGGAAAAGAATATTTTTTAGAAGAAGGCGATGTTGTACGTATTCCACCAAATGTGAAGCATCGATTTTTGAATAAAAGTGATGAATCGAATCACATTTTATTTGTACTGACACCATCTTTAGGATGAAAATATAGTGATTTTAACTAGAGGAGAAAGAAAATGGAAAACAAAAGTATTTTAAAAGGCGGCCTTTCAATTATTTCTCAATGTAAAAAAGAAACAAATGATATTTGGCATGCGCATTTTGGAGCAGCTGCAATTGCCAGTTATTTTAATCATATAAAGAGAGCTCCAAATTATAAAGATATAACATTAGAAAAATTATTCATTCTTAATGAACGTCAATAATCTGTAAAAGAAAGCTTAATCTAGTTTCTTTTTTTGTTAGTAGTATATTATTTTTTCAAATATGTAAGATTTTACATGCGTATTTTACTTTTACTAATTATGTAAGTAGGCTATACTGAAATACATACATTTTATTTTTGGAGAGATGTAAAACGACATGGAACTAGCGAAATTGGAAAAAGTAATTGAAATAAAAAAAGAAGAACTTTTATATTTAGTATCGGATTATGGAATTCAACATGAAAAAGTATTGGCATTGAGTCAAGAACTAGACAAATTAATCAATTACTTTATGTTTTTAAAATAAAGAGAACTATGACGTGGTTTGTATATGTTATAGTTCTTTTTTATTAGGTAATTTGAAAATATATTCAAATATATTGTCTAATTTCTTACAGAATGCGCAACTTGCTAGTCGAATATAAGGACTTTTGGTTATAATAAAAAGGAATTATTAATTGTATCGGTTAGGAGCGCAGCACATATGAAAACAGTTGTTGTTATCGGTGGAGGTATAACGGGACTTTCTACTATGTTTTATTTAGAAAAATTAAAAAAGGATTATAATATCGATTTAAATTTTATTCTTATTGAGAAAGAAGAGTATTTAGGTGGTAAAATCCATAGTGTGGAAGAAAAGGATTTCATTATGGAGTCAGGAGCGGATTCAATCGTTGCTCGTAATGAATATGTTATGCCACTTGTAAAAGATTTAAATTTAGAAGATGAAATGGTATATAATGAAACGGGTATTTCTTACATATATTCTGAAAACATGTTACATCCGATTCCTTCTGATACTATATTTGGGATACCGATGAGCGCCCAGTCTTTGTTTAGCAGTACGCTAGTCTCAACGAAAGGGAAAATCGTAGCTTTAAAAGATTTCATAACGAAAAATAAAGAGTTTACGGAAGATACATCACTTGCTCTATTTTTAGAAAGTTTCTTAGGGAAAGAGTTAGTGGAAAGACAAATTGCTCCTGTACTTTCAGGCGTATATTCTGGTAAGTTGAATGAGCTTACAATGGCATCTACATTACCGTATTTACTGGATTATAAAAATAAGTATGGAAGTATTATTAAAGGTTTTGAAGAGAATAAAAAACAATTTCAATCAGCAGGAAATAAAAAATTCGTATCATTTAAAGGTGGACTATCTACGATAATTAATCGCTTAGAAGAAGTGCTCACTGAAACTGTCGTAAAAAAAGGTGCTATAACGACGGCTGTAAGTAAACAAGAAGATCGATATGAGATTTCTTTTGTAAATCATGAAACAATACAAGCTGATTATGTTGTTTTAGCAGCTCCGCATGATATAGCACAAACTTTATTACAGTCTAATGAGTTAAATGAGCAGTTTAATACATTTAAAAACTCATCTCTTATAAGTATTTACTTAGGATTTGACATACTAGATGAACAACTACCAGCTGACGGCACAGGGTTTATTGTAACGGAAAACAGTGATTTACATTGTGATGCTTGTACATGGACAAGTCGAAAGTGGAAACATACATCGGGTAAACAAAAATTATTAGTAAGAATGTTTTATAAGAGCACCAATCCGGTATATGAAACAATCAAAAATTATAGTGAAGAAGAATTAGTACGAGTAGCTTTATATGATATTGAAAAGAGTCTCGGAATTAAAGGTGAGCCAGAAGTAGTCGAAGTTACAAATTGGAAAGATTTAATGCCGAAATATCATTTAGAACATAATCAAGCGGTTCAAGCATTGCAAGAAAAAATGACGAATCTTTATCCAAATGTATATTTAGCTGGTGCCTCATATTATGGTGTCGGAATTGGTGCGTGTATTGGAAATGGAAAGAATATAGCCAATGAAATAATGGCTACATTAAATAAATAATACTGTAGAATAAATAAAAACTGTTCCTTCAGCAAAATGGAGGAACAGTTTTTATTTATTTTATTTGAATGGAAATTGTATTGTTTTTTACATTGTTTTCTTTTATTGTTAATGTTATTTCTCCAGACTCTTTAAATGAATACGGTGATAGTTGATAAATATCTTTTATATCATGTTTTTCTTGTAATTTATTTACCGGTATTGATACGATATTTGGCTTCCATGTTTCTTGTTTTCCTGAAGGATATTCTATAAGTATTACCGGATTTTTTAACTGTATTGTTTTCCAAGAGACGAAATATAGTTGTACTTCTGTATCTTTTTTTAATAATTCTTCGGAGAAATAACCGAATTCGCCTACATTACCGAAAACAGTATAGTTTTGATTTTTTAATTTAATATCTAAATAACTAGGTTGATATGTTACCGCATGATAAGTTCCATATGAAAGTGAGAGTATGGCAGCGATTAAAATACCGATTGAAAATGTCCTAAAGCTATTACCTTTAAAGCTAGTCATCATGAATGAGTTTGGTGTGAATTTTTTTGCGAATAAAAAAATAAGTAATATGAGTAAGAGGGATAAGCCGATGAATATATACATAGGAAATCTTCACCTCCACAATAAAATAATATATTAACTATATTTTACCATAAATGTATGGGGTAGGTTGGTTGTTTAGAAAGAGAAAATGAAGAAACAATTTCTTTACAGTTCTTGATAATTTAAAATTCGATTTATGGAAATTATAGCGTCATGTTTGAGGTGCAATCAGAAGGTATCTAATTCGTGTATATAGAATTAAGAGAGAATGTACCATTAGAAATGTTTGATTTATGGAACAATAAGGACTTTACTAATTATACATATTTTTTCTGATATAATGAATGAGTAGAGAGAAAGGAGTGATCCTATGGCATTTCCTATACTAGAAACAGAACGCTTACGTTTAGTTGAAATAGAACAATCTTATTGTCAAAAAATATATGAAATCTTTTCATTGGATGAAGTGACGTGTTACTACGGTATGAATTCTTTTACGGAGTTTGGACAAGCTTCACGTATGATCGAATCTTTTTCAAAAAATTACTTTGAGAAAAAGGCAATACGATGGGGAATTGTGTTAAAAGAAACGAACGTTTTAATAGGAACAATTGGACTAAACAATTTACAATTATGGAGTAAACGATCTGAGATTGGATATGATCTGCATCCTCGCTATTGGGGAAATGGTTATGCTTCAGAAGCAGCTGGAGAAATTATTAATTATGGATTTAAAGATTTAGGTTTGTTTAGAATTGGAGCTATTACATATCCTGAAAATATTACTTCTTGTAGAATGTTATCTAAAATTGGCTTCCAAAAGGAAGGGCTATTGCGCGGATATATTCATCAAGGAAATAAGCAACACGATGCATTATTGTATTCTATAGTGCGAACTGATGTTGAGGACATAAATTTATAATAAAAAAAACCTCTTAATTAAAAGAGGTTTTTTTTATTATAAATTAACCTAATTTAGGTAATAAACGTTCTCCGCTTTTCATGCTACTTTTACATAAAGGGCATTTAGGCTCTTCTTCAAATGAAAAGTTCTTTCTCATCCATCCTAAACAATCCTCTGATTCACATTCCCAAACAGGGGTTTGTTCTGGTGGTACTTCTGCTACATCGTTCTTTCGATTGCGATACATGTAACCACTCCTTTTATGTAAAAAATTTTAGTTATATATTAAAAAGGTTGTTAACCTTGCTGGTAACAACCTTTTTATTGTTTGAATTATAGCTTTACAACGTTTTTAGCTTGAGGTCCGCGGTTACCTTCTTCAACTTCAAAGCTAACTTCTTGACCTTCGTCAAGAGACTTGAAGCCGTCGCCAGTGATAGCTGAGAAGTGAACGAATACATCGTTACCGTCTGCAACTTCGATGAAACCGAAACCTTTTTCGCTGTTAAACCATTTTACTTTACCTGTTAATGTCATGGTAATGCCTCCTAAAAGTAGAAAAATTACAATATGATCGGCCTTATTTGAATGAAAATAAAATTTCACATATTATCAAAAACCCATAAGGAGTACAAACTGTCCCCGATTGATACTTGATAATATGCAAAGAAAATATAGTGTTAAATTGACCTTAATTACTATCTTACAACAAATGGTGGGAAATAGCAAGTGCTGGTAATACCACTGAGTAATCTGGGTGATAATAGTAAAGGCACAAAGGCACCTCTTTTATTTATATATTATTCCTAATTGGGATTTATGCAAAATCATGTAAGAAAAACTTAGAGTAAATATTAATAATATATTTTTCGTGGTAAAATATGGTTGGTTACTGTTGGTAGTTAAATATTATAAAAGGAGAAAAGAAAGTGAAAAATAATTCATTTATAATAATTGAAGCAGCAAAAGCAGGGAGAAAAAAGGTCCATCCAGTCTTTGCTGTAATATTAGCCATTATATTTTTGACTTTAGGCGAACTTTTTATGTTATTTATGTTATTTTTACCGAAAGCTGAAACGATATTCATGAAAGGTATTTATGACAATGTTAGAATGGTGTTAACGTTTGGCGGAGCTATATTTATTTTATTTATATGGGTTCGTTTTGTAGAAAAAAGACCTTTTTCATCCATTGGCTTTTGGAAAGAGAATTGGATGAGAAAGTATTTAAAAGGTGCGTTAATAGGGTTTTTATTTATTTCAACGCCAGTTATTCTACTATTATTAATGGGGAGTGTGAAATTGCAAGTACAACATATTACCTCAACAGTGATAGTAGGAATAGTAGGATCTCTAGTTGCATTTTTAATACAAGGGGCAACGGAAGAAATTATTGTACGAGGTTGGTTATTCCCGGTTCTTTCTGTTAGAAGTCGTATATGGGTTGGAATAATTGTAACTTCATTTTTATTTGGATTTCTTCATCTACTTAATCCAGGAATTACAATATTATCTATATCGAATATAATATTAGTGGGTGTTTTCGCAGCTTTATATGTATTGAAAGAAGACGGTCTGTGGGGAATATGTGCATGGCACTCAATTTGGAACTGGGCTCAATATAATGTATATGGTTTTGCAGTTAGTGGCACAACTGTATATTCTACTCCAATTTTTAAGTCTATAACAAATGGACCAGAAACATTGCATGGAGGCACGTTCGGAATTGAAGGTAGTATCATTACAACAATCATGCTCACTGTCGCTTCAATTGTTTTATGGAGAAAGTTATGGGGAAGAAAAGCGAAACAACGAAATTTTAGTTAATGAAAGAGGGAGAAACTATGGGGATAATAGCATTTGAGGGAGCAAGCGCTGTTGGTAAAAGTACCACGTGCCGTGAATTAGAAAAGAATTATGGTGCTTATATAATACCTGAAGTGAATTCTTTATTTGAAAGGCCAAAAAATGAACATAGAACATGGTATTTTGAAAAACAAGTTGA
The DNA here is from genome assembly GCF_041360755.1 of Bacillus sp. RCC_6_1. NCBI lineage: Bacteria > Bacillati > Bacillota > Bacilli > Caryophanales > Bacillaceae > Bacillus > Bacillus sp. RCC_6_1. Next base: position 115,665 of record NZ_JBFUPV010000001.1, on the reverse strand, counting down.
GCGCTGGAATATAGCTGTTCAGAAGTCAAAGCAATATGAATTAGTAATACTCGATGGCGATATTTATCAGCCACTTAGTTATAATTGGTGTTTTCATTTTGATATATTTAATCAGCCATTATCTTTAATAGAAAATTTTTATAAAGAAAAGATGATAAATAGGGAAATTGGCTTTCCGGATCAATATTTTTATTTATATACGAACGATGAAGAACTTAGAAAGCGGAAAGTATCTGATGAGACGAAAAGAAGAAGAAACTTTGAAAAACATTTACATATATCAAAATCGTTTCAGCGTTATTATGAAAATTTAAATACTGTTACAGATGGGTATTGTAAATTAATTGAGGCAAAAAGTGTAAGAAATAATGAATTAGAAATAGTGAGAAACTCACAAAATTTGAATGTGTGTGAAGAAAGACGTTTTGATGTTTCGAAGTTAGATGCTATTACGAAGTGGTTAAAAGAAAATCGTGCATAAAGTAAAAACAACGAGTGTTGTAGAACGCGCTCGTTGTTTTTTGTTTCTTTATAAATATAAAGGAAAAATTTGTAGAATATTTTCATTATTTAACAGAATAATCTTTCAATTTTAAAGAAAAAGAAATACAATATGAGGAAGTATATATAAATAATATGATAGGGGATGGGATGCGATATTTTGAATGAAGTAACAGTTTTTATATAAGAAATAATTAGGTAGTCAGAACGGAGATATTTGGGAGGAAACAAGCGAGATGAAAACATTTTTGAAAATAATAGGTGTTATAGCTGGTATGGCGGTAATTGGAGTAGGTTTAACATATGGTATGCTGCATTATTTAAATAATAGTAAACCAGCTGCGAAAAAGGCATCACCAGCTGCTCCAGCAGTAGAAGTATTAGCTGATAGTAACGTAAAAGCAGAAGATGCAAAGCTTTTAGAAAATGGAAATTATTCATTGCCGAATAGTGGTTTTAATAAAAATTTTAAATGGACAGATGAGAACATACAGACAGCATTACATGAAATGGCACATCAAAAAGCGAAAGCTGATCAAAAGTGGGGCTATATTTTTATTACACAAGAGCGGATTGAAAGCTTAATTGATATTGTAAAGAGTAATGATCTTGTACAGGGAAGTACATATGTAGAAATTTTAGAACGATGGAAACAAGGAAAATATGAAAAGGTTGATGGGGATCATAATAAGATTTGGAAATTACAAAGTGGGAATTTAGGAGAAGGAAAAGGAGTAATGTCGGAAGCTGAGCAAAAAGAATTAATTAATCAAGTGTTTATGAACAAAGGTACATATTCAGGTAGTAAATTAATTGCAGGTGGGGGACAGACTAATAAATAGTATACTAATTAATGAAAGAGAGTAATTGCTTATTAGGCAATTACTCTTTTTCTATGTACGTCTTAATATTTTAGTCTCGTTCAAGTAAGGAAAGGAACGATTGTAATACCGGGGAAATCCATCTAGATTTATGATAGATTACATAACTTTGAATAACTGTTGGAGTTTCGATAGGTTGAAAACATAGTTGTCCTTTTTGGCAACTTTCTTGTACAACGATATAAGGAAGAATTGAAATGCCTAACTCACACATAACGGATTGTTTAATGACTTCAACATTGGAAGTTTCAAATGTTTTAGCTGGAATATTTCCACTTTGACATAAAAAACGATCTACCATTGGCCTATAGCCGCAGCTTTGTTCTGTAAAAATGAACTGGGTGTCCTGTAATAACTGGAATGGATTTGTATGTGCAGCGGAATGATCTGGTAAAATCCATCCAAATATTTCATTACTCAAAGTACGCGTAATAAAATCATTATGTTCTATACTTTCTCCAATTATGAAGATAACGTCTGTTTCTCCTTCACGTAATTTTTGTAATGCTTGTTCATTTGTGTTTGTTTCAAGTACGATATTTACTTTCGGATTTTTCTGTTTGTAAGTACGTAATAATTGTGGTAATCGGTATACCGCTAATGATTCATTAGATGTAATACTTAATGTACCTTCTAAATAATCTGTATTTTGGGGGATTTCTTGCGCTTTTTCATATATTGAAAGTAATTCTAATGCATAAGGATGAAATTGATGACCTGCTTTTGTAAGTAGCACTTTTTTCCCTAACCGATCGAAAAGAGGAATATGTAAATCGTTCTCTAAAGCTTTCATATGTGCTGTAACAGTAGATTGCGCATAACCTAGCGCATGCGCAGCCTTAGAAAAATTACCATACTTCACAATGGCGCAAAATGTTTTAACATGTCTCATTTCCATAAGCGATCCCTCTTTTATTATCATGATTTGTGAATGATTATATCATGTATTTTAATTTTCCAAATGATTAAATTCTGTATAAAATGAAATTGTAGAAATATTCATTCAGGTAATATTGGAGGAGAAAAGATGATCAAAAAGGGCTATCATGTAGCTGTTGTTGGGGCTACAGGTGCGGTAGGACAAAAAATTATTGAACTGTTAGAGAATGAAATGAAGTTTAATATAGTTGAAGTTACATTGCTTTCGTCAAAACGATCCGCCGGTAAGAAAGTAAGATTCAAAGGACGAGAGATAATTATAAAAGAGGCAAAAACAACTAGCTTTGAAGGTGTAGATATTGCCTTTTTTAGCGCTGGGGGAGAAGTATCTAGACAATTTGTAACTCATGCAGTTTCTAGTGGTGCGATTGTAATTGATAACACAAGTGAGTACCGAATGGCGCAAGATGTACCGCTCGTTGTTCCGGAAGTGAATGCGCATACTTTAAAGCAGCATAAAGGTATCATTGCAGTTCCAAATTGTTCAGCATTACAGATGGTAACAGCACTTCAGCCGATTCGAAAATCATTCGGTTTAGAAAGAATTATCGTTTCAACATATCAAGCCGTATCGGGTTCTGGCATTCATGCGATTCATGAATTACAAGAGCAGGCTAAGTCTATGCTTGCTGGTGAAGAAGTGAAAAGTAATATATTACCGGCGAAAAAAGATAAAAAACATTACCCAATAGCGTTTAATGTACTGCCTCAAGTAGATATATTTACAGACAATGATTTTACTTTTGAAGAAGTAAAAATGATTCAAGAAACGAAGAAAATATTAGAAGATGAAAACCTGAAAATGGCAGCTACTTGTGTACGTGTTCCAGTTGTATCAGGGCATTCAGAATCGGTTTATATAGAACTGGAAAAAGAAGCAACCGTTACGGAAATTAAGGAAGTATTAATGGATGCACCAGGTGTTATTTTGCAGGATAACCCTAGTAAACAGCTGTATCCAATGCCATTATATGCAGAAGGGAAAATAGATACATTTGTCGGAAGAATACGTAAAGATCCTGATATGCCAAACGGATTCCACCTCTGGATTGTTTCTGATAACCTATTAAAAGGTGCGGCTTGGAATTCAGTTCAAATCGCAGAGACTTTAGTAGAAAAGGGAATACTTTAATCTAGTTTGAAAAACCGGGGAATCGATAATCATTTTCCGGTTTTTATCCCGCTATTTGCTGGGCAGTAAGACCCCCACTGATTAAAGCTTCACTTTATTTAATAATTGTTTTCTTTATTTCGCCCAACTTTAATTTAAATTAGTCGTTATTGAATTTTTATAAATATCTACTTTATGTGCAGTGAAGCGTAAGGTTTTGGATTCTGCATGAATTGTTAGGTTAATAATAATCGATAACGGCATTTCGACCGTTTTCACAATATCTTCTATAGCAATATACTCATTTTCTGCTTCGTTATAATAAACAACAGAACGAATTACTGCCTCGTTATTTTCAATGTCAATTTCACACATCATAGGGAATTTTTCACCATTATGTAAGAATAGTTCGCCTAGTACGATTGAACCGTTTAGCTCCTCTGTAAAATTAGTAGTTGCTGCTGGTTTTACCCATGTTTCGTCATGTTCTTCGTTTTCCTCTTCATCTATTGCCCATTCCCAAATGGGGTTTTGTTTTAGGTCTTCAATAGTTAATTCATCAATTGGTTTGCAATTGCTCATACATAAATTCTCCTTTTGCTTTGATAAATAAGTTTCTTAATCTCAAAAATTAGATGATTGCTTACGAGTAAGTTCAATATAGTATTTTGCTCATTTGATATTAAACTATTTTATTTTGAAGTAAAGCTTCTGTAGCAATATTAACAAAAAAATAATTATTTAGTAAATAATTATTAGTGGAGGTTTTAAAGTGGCATGGAGTTAAGGTAAGGTAGTAAAAAACATCAAGAATGAATGGGATTCATTTGGTACGATATGGATATGTTTAATAAGAGGGGGAATTTGATGTATCAAGTAAAGGGGTATTTTTCATCGCTCAAAGGAAGTCATTATGAAATTGGTAAGCAACAAGGTGAATTTGTGAAACAACATTCTTATCTTATTCCGCAATTTATAGAGCAAGAAAACTTAATATCGCATAACCATTGGACAGAATCTAGAAATATATTAAATCAATATTGTTCTGGAATTAATGAAGAAATTGAAGGTTTTTGTGAAGTGTTAAAAATTCCTTCAAAAAATATGATGTATTACTATCAAACACTATTGAAAGCAGGTTGTAGTCATTGTGCAGTATTACCTAAAAAGACAGATTCAACTCACACTTATGTATTAAGAAATTATGATTTATCACCAGTAATAGATGATATGCGTTTTTGCTCGACGCATGTTGAAGGTGCGTATGCACATAGTGGCTTTTCTACTCAATATTTTGGTCGAACAGAAGGGGTTAACGAACATGGATTATCTGTTACATTTTCAGCATGTGGTCAACCAGTAGGAAACATTGCAGGTTTAAGAAAGCCAATGGTAAATGGTTTACAGTGTTTTGCGGTAATTCGATTGTTGTTGGAGAAATGTAAAAATGTGCAGGAAGCTAAATCACTAATAGAAGAAATACCAATTGCTAGTAATATTAATTTAATAGTAGCTGATCCTTTAAACGCAGCACATATTGAAATATTTGACGGTCATAAATCCACAACAACGATTGATGGTGACAACCAAACTTTTATTGTATCAACAAACCATGCAGTTAGTTCATCAATTCAGAAATTAAATAATAGGAAATTAGAACAATCTACAAAGAGATATCATGTTTTACATGAGCATTTAAATGGATATGAACAAGTGAGCATAGAGTCTTTAAAAAAGTTAGTAGAAGAAGAATATCCTGATGGACTGACTGTACATAACTATGAAGAATGGTTTGGAACTTTACATTCTGTATTATTCGATTTACATGATCGTACAATGAAGATTTGTTTCGGATCACCACTTTTAAACGACTGGTACTCATTGAAAGTTGGAGGAAGTATGCCGTTTTCTGAGGTGAACGTGAACTTTAAAAATAAAACTTATACTGACTTTTGGAGGGAAGATAAGAATGAATTGATGCCTAAAAGATAAATGAGATAAGATGATAATGAAGAGAGTGCATTTACACTGGAGGGATTACCAATGCTAAAAGTTATGTTACCATTTGTTCTTATCTTTTTTCTTGTTATTGCGATGTATATTGCTTATCAAAAGAGAAAAAAATCTGGGATAAAAGGATTGAAAAGTGCGTTAACTTCTATTTGCTTCTTTTCACTCGCAATTTTAAATATGTTTGCATATTGGTTTCACTTTGGCGGTGCTTTTACTTGGTTATTTTCAATTGTATTATTGCTAGTTGGTGCATATTTTACTAAATATATTCCAATATCTAAAAAGGTACATTAAAATCTATAAGAGTTTAATATAATGTTTACTTTGTTTTGAAAAGAGATTATTCTACTAGATCGTTGTGAAACGGTTTCATAGGATAATCTCTTTTGTTTAGTTTTGCAAAGAACGTACTGTACTTTTTAGTTGCTCAATAAATTCTCGAGTTGCAGCACACATATATTTATCTTTTCTATAAATTAGCCCTATTTCAATTGTTGGAGTAGGGTTTTCTATTTTAATAGCTTGAATGTTTTTATTTTGTAAAAAGTCTATATATGGTTTGGGTAACACTGTAATTCCCATTCCTTTGGAAACCATTTGGATTAAAGATTCCATCGTGCTAATTTCTAAAATTGGTCTTGGTTTAAAGTTGAATTTTTGACAATGAGATGTAATTAGTTCGGTTAAAAAGAAATTTTTAGGTAAAAGAATTAAAGGGTAGTTCTGTAATTCAGCAATAGATACATGATTACGTTCAGCTAATCGATGACCAGTTGGCACGACTAATGTAAGATCGCTTTTGTATAGAGGGATAGAGATAATCTCTTTATCTTGCACCGGGAGAAATGTAATTCCAATATCTAGTTCGTTTCGTAATAATTTTTCACGAATATCTCCTGTGCGAAGCCCTAATACAGAAAGCTCTATATTGGGATATAAATTATTGAAATTTAAAATAGCTGTTGGTAGTAAATAATTTACGACGGTTAACAAAGCCCCTATTGTTAAGGAACCTTGCTGTAATCCGTTTAGGTCTTGAATAGCTGAACGAGCTTGTTCGACTTCATGAAAAATGGTTTTACTATGTGATAATAAAATCTTCCCTGCTTCAGTTAAAGATATTTTTTTACCAATTCGATCGAAAAGTGGCATTCCTACTTCATGCTCTAATGCACGTATTTGTTGACTTAGAGAAGGCTGTGAAATATTTAATTTCTCAGCTGCTTTTGTGAAATGTAATTCTTTTGAAACAGCTAAAAAGTATTCAAGTTGTCGTAATTCGATTGGAATCACCTCAAGTATAATAATAGGTTATACCTATCATTATTATATAAATAATTGAATTGAACAATGATTTTAAAGGTTTTATAATCATCTTTATATAGCAGAGAGGGTTGTAAAAATTAATTGAGAGAAAATACATGTAACACCTTTAAAGGAGGAAATAGAATGGTTAATGAATATCAATTATTATCTTTAAATATAGGATTACCAAAAGAGGTTACATACGGTGGAAAGGTAGTTCATACAGGCATAAATAAGAAACAAGTAAAGGAACCGGTATATTTATCCTTTGTAAAATTTAATGGGGATGGACAAGCTGACTTAGTTCATCATGGAGGAGTAGATAAAGCAGTTTGTGTTTATACTGGTGATCACTATCCATACTGGGAAAAAGAATTGAATCAAGATCTTGTATATGGGGCTTTCGGAGAAAATATAACAGTTAGTGGTATGAGCGAAGAGGATGTTTGTATTGGTGATACATTTGAGCTAGGACAGGCAATCGTACAGGTAACACAACCAAGGCAACCTTGTTTTAAATTAGCAAAAAAATATAATATTCCAAAGTTACCACTATATTTTCAAGAAACAGGATATACAGGATTTTATTTTCGTGTATTAAAAGAAGGATGGGTATCATCAGTCGACACCTTAAAAAGACTACAGTCTGATCCAAAAGGTGTTTCAGTAGCATTCGCTAACCGTATTATGCATAAGGAAAAACAAAATATTGAAGGGGTAAAAAGGATATTAGAAGTAAATGCACTTTCAAATAGTTGGAGAAAGTCTTTTGAAAAGCGTATAAGTGGAGAAGAAATTAATACGAAGGAAAGACTTGAAGGGATAAAAGAATAAAAATATTTTATTATAAATAGTGTATTTCTATTAGTAAAAGCTAATTAGAAAGCGCTATTTTTATAAAATAAACTAATTAATATCCGAAAATCTTAATATTTTTTTATTCGACTTATTTTCAAATAGTCGAAACATAAAATTAATTAGACTTTTTTTTTATGTTTTATGATAGTATATTGATTGGTAAGACCTCTATTTTTAAGAGTAGGTCATATAAGTATATCTAATTTAATGGAATTTAACATTTGGAGGTACAACATGGGGAATGTTGAAAAATTGGCAAGTCTTCTAATAGAAGAACCGAAAAGGGAGCAGTTATTTCCTTTATTTGAAGAAGTGTTTGGAATTACAACTCAAACATTGAATGATTTTTCGGATAAAGGATATTGGGATGATACATATAAAGCTTTATCATTTTTACAAGAAGATAAAGTGATTGCAAATGTTGCGGCATTTTCACTCCCGTTATTAATTAATGGTGAAAAAATAAATGCGGCGGGTATTCAATCAGTAATGACACACCCTAATTTCCGTAGACAAGGGCTAATGACACAATTAATGAGTAAAATGATAGAAGAAATTGATAAGAAATGTGAATGTGCATTATTGTTTACGGAAAAACCTGAACTATATACAGCATTTGGATTTAAAGTTGTGCAGGAATATTTGATGACTATACCATATGATAAAAATATTAATAATAACCATTCACTACTTAAAAAGTTAGATTTCTATAATATAGAGAATAGACAGTTAATACATGAAACGATTGATAGTAGCCAAAGACTTTCAAATAGTTTTTCAACTTTAAACTTCCATCCTTCATTTTATTTGAATATGTATGATTCGGAATGGAATGAGAAATTGTATTATTCAGAGAAACTAGATGCTTTAATCGTTTATGAAGTAGACAATGAAAAGTTGAAATTATTTGGAGTATTTGCGCCAGTACTTCCGGTTTTAGATGAATTATGTGGAGAAATCAATGAAAGGTTTACGGAAATCGAATTTTATTTTTCACCGGATCAATTAGGGGTTGAGGATGTACAGTTTACAGAATTACAGTCTAGCAAGTATTTAATGGTTCGAAGTGATAAAGAGTTAGATTTTAAAGGTTATAAATTCCCAGTATTAGCGGAGTTTTAAATGTCTATATAAATGCTTTATTATGGAGGAGCTATGAATATATCGTATATACCAGAACGTATTGAGCAACTCACTATAATGAATGTACCTGAATACTATAAAATTAATGATAATCATGCGTTTATTGTCCGTTCGAAAGCAGAAACCGATTTTTGGCTTAAAACACATTATGGTTTTGAAGTAATGAATGGTCATGTATTTTATAATGAGATGATGACAGACTTTCAAGCTGAAGTTCAGTTACGTATGAATCCAAATTCAAAATTCGATCAAGCAGGTCTTTTTGTTATGATTTCGGAGAACTGTTGGCTAAAAACATCTTTAGAATATATCCCTGAAGGGCCATCTCACTTAGGTGCTGTCGTAACGAATAATGGATATTCTGATTGGTCAACGCAAGATTATCCAACAGAAGCAGCTAAGCAACAACTTCGTTTTCGAATTATTCGAAAACGCGGTGATTATACAATATATGTGAAAAAGAGCCATCAATGGGAACAAATAAGAATCGCTCATTTAATGGAGGATATAGGGAGTGAGCCTATTAAAATAGGTTTTTACACGTGTAGTCCTTCTAAAAATAATGGATTTGAGACTGAGTTTTTAAATTTTACAATTGAAGAATTATAGATGAAAAACCGTATTCTTTTCATTAAGAATGCGGTTTTTGTATTTACATAATATAAAGCATATGTATTGACCAGAAAGTCATTAATACTTATCATTTAATAATGTTAAATATTAATTTGCATAATATAATAAAAGTAATGAAGAAATTACAAAAAATATCGCTTAAATAAGGAGGGATATGAATTATTCAGTGGTAATTTCATGGGAAAAGGAGATTATGTATGAAATCATTTCGTAAGTTATTACAGTATTTAAAACCATACATGTTCTTCGCTATTATTGGACCGCTATTTATGGTACTTGAGGTTGCGATGGACTTAATTCAACCGACTATTATGCAACATATCATTGATGTTGGGATTGCAAATCGGGATTTAAATTATGTAATAAAAATGGGGCTTCTTATGATAGGAGCAGCAGCACTCGGTTTAGTTGGAGGGCTTGGGTGTATGATGTATTCTACAAAAGCAGCTGTTAATTTCGCTACAGACATACGAAAAGATGTGTTTGCGAAAATAGAAACATTTTCTAGTAATAATCGTGATTCATTTGGAACAGGTAAATTATTAACGATCGTGACGAATGATATCACTTCCATTCAATCGGCAATGACGATGACATTACGTGTTCTCGTTCGTGGTCCACTGTTATTTATGGGAAGTATAATTATTGTTTTTGTAACAGCGCGAGAGTTATTTCCAATATTACTTGTAGTTGTTCCGATTTTATTACTTGCGATTATTTTAATTGCAAGTAAAGCAAGTGGTACATTTAAAAAGGTGCAAGAGGCATTGGACAAAGTGAATACAAAGTTACAAGAAAATTTATCTGGTGTACGTGTTATAAAAGCGTATGTAAGACAAAAATACGAAATCGCCCAATTTGGAAATGTAAATACAAATTTAACGAAGATAAATATTCGAGCTGTGCAACTTATTTCTTTAATGATGCCAATCATTATGCTAGTTGTAAGTGGCGGGATTGTCGCAACATTATGGATTGGTGGAGAAAAAGTATTCAATGGAACGCTTCAAGTAGGAGCGATTTTGGCATTTATTAATTACTTGAATATCATTTTAATGTCACTTATGTCGATTAGCATGGTATTTATTCAAATTGCGCGAGCTTTTCCATCTGCGGATCGTGTACAGCAAGTGTTAAATACCGAGGTTGATATTATAAGCGCAGCTAATGCAATCGAACCTGAGAAAATCGAGGGGAATATCGAATTTAAAAATGTTAGTTATAGCTATACGAAAAATAATGAATACGTTTTAAAGGATATTTCGTTTAGCATACAAAAAGGTGAAAAAGTAGGGATTATTGGATCAACTGGAAGTGGTAAATCTACCTTAGCGAAACTGTTACCACGTCTATATGATGTGGATCAAGGTGAAATATGTATAGATGGAATAGATGTTAAAACATATGATTTGCAAAAACTCCGTGCTTCAATAGGGTTTGTACCTCAGAAGGCTTTGTTGTTCTCAGGTAGTATAGAAGAGAATTTACGTTATGGTAAAGAAAATGCAACACATGATGAGCTGGAAGTAGCAGCTGCATCAGCTTGTGCGACTGAGTTTATCAATAAGCTGGAAGAATCTTATCGATATAATTTAACACAAGGTGCGACAAATCTATCAGGTGGACAAAAACAACGTGTATCAATTGCAAGGGCACTTGTGAGAAAACCACCGATTCTCATATTAGATGATTCTACATCAGCAGTTGATGCAAAATCAGAGGCTACTATTCAAACAGCTTTAAAAACAAAATATAAAGGCACAACGACATTATTAATCGCGTCCAAAATTTCTTCCATAATGGATGCGGATAAAATACTTGTATTAGATAATGGTGAATTAGTTGGCAATGGTACACATGAACAATTGTTAGAACGAAGTGAGGTTTATCAGGAAATTTATCTTTCCCAAGGTGGTAATTTGCATAAAGAAGGTGGGGAAGAACATGCGTAATTTTCAAGGGCAATTTGCTAATAAAGGTGGACGAAACACACCGAAGATGGGAAAAGCTAAAAATGCCCAAGGAACTGTAATGCGGATATGGAACTATATGGGCTATCAAAAAGCTGCTCTAATGTTTGTTATATTTCTAGTCGTTGTTACTACTTTACTTGGATTATTAGGTCCCTATTTTATGGGAGTCATTATAGATCAATATATTGTACCGAAAGATTTAAGTGGTACAGCAAGAATGTGTATGTTACTTATCGCGATTTACGGTGTAACTGTACTTTTAACATGGTTACAAACATTTGTCATGATTAACGTTGCATTAAAAACAATTCAAAAAATACGACAAGATATTTTTGAGAAAATCCAAACGCTTTCTTTACGGTTCTTTGATGTGCGTTCTCAAGGTGATTTAATGAGCCGTGTGACAAATGATATAGATAATTTGAACCAAGCTTTGACACAAAGTGTTGTACAAATTATTTCATCAGCGCTAACTTTTATAGGTGTAACGATTGCGATGTTCGCCTTAAATTGGATTTTAGCAATTGTAACTTTAATTACAGTACCTATTATGTTTTACGTTACAAAAAAACTAGTTGCATATAGTGGTAAAAACTTTGCGAAGCGTCAAAAAGATTTAGGTGAATTAAATGGATTTATTGAGGAAGCAATTACAGGTGCGGATGTTACGACGTTGTATGGAAAAGAAAAAGAAACTGTACAAAATTTCAATAAAATTAATGAACAGCTAAGAGTTTCAGCTACGAAGGCTGATACATTTTCAGCTTTTATTTTTCCAAGTATGAACTTTATTAATAACTTAGGTATGGGGCTTGTCATTGGGACTGGATCAGTTATGGTCTTAAACGGAATGACAACAGTGGGTGTTATTGCGGCTTTTATTAATTATTCTCGTCAATTCTCAAGACCGTTAAGTCAATTTGCGACTTTAATGAATACAATTCAAGCGGCAGTTGCTGGTGGAGAACGTGTTTTTGAGATTATGGATGAGGTACCAGAAATTCAAAATAAAAAAGACGCATTTGTTGTACAAAATTTACAAGGGCATGTTGCACTTGAGAATGTTTCATTTGGCTATGCAGAGAATAAAACGATTTTAAAAGAAGTGAGTCTTAAAGCGCAGCCAGGAGAGACAATTGCTTTAGTTGGCCCGACTGGATCAGGGAAAACAACAATCATTAATTTGTTAACTCGCTTTTACGATATACAGCAAGGACAAATTCATATTGATGGAAAAGATATAAAAGATTATGATATTAATTCTTTACGAAGTAAAATAGGAGTAGTTTTACAGGATACGTATTTATTCGCTGGTTCGATTATGGATAATATCCGTTATGGACGCTTAGATGCTACTGATGAAGAAGTTATCACTGCAGCTAAGGCAGCATCTGCACATTCTTTTATTAAGCATTTGCCAAATCAATATGAAACAGAAATTGCTTCAGAAGGATCGAATTTAAGTCAAGGACAAAAACAACTTCTTGCGATTGCACGAGCAATTTTAGCAGATGCAGATATATTAATTCTCGATGAAGCGACATCTAATATTGACACAAGAACAGAATTACAAATACAAGCAGGGCTAAATAATTTAATGAGAGGTCGCACAAGTTTTGTGATCGCTCACCGACTTAAAACAATTGAAAAAGCAGATCAAATCCTTGTTATAAAGGATGGAAGAATTTTAGAAAGAGGGAATCATGAGTCTCTTATGGAAGATAGAGGGTTTTATTTTGATCTGTATACGAGTCAGTTTAAAATTTAATAAAAAAAATGAGGTTTCTCTAGAAAAGAGAAGCCTCATTTTTTTATTTGTAAACTTTATGAATTACTTTTCTAACCAAATTAATTATCCGACCTGAAAAATACTTATACTTGCAGATACATTTGTTAAAGAGCCACCATCACTATTTGAGAGAGTGATAGTACCTGCTGAAGAGGTGTTATTTATTAAAGTCAATGTTGAAGGAACAACTGTTACGGTAAAAGCAGCAGTACCTTGATTTATTGTATGTGGTGACCCCGTACCAAAACGTCCACCTGAAATTGGTGTACCATTTAGTTGGAGGGAGAATTGGTTTTCGCGAGAAGCTTGTAATTGAAACTCTGCTACATATGTTCCTAGTGTATTAATTATAATATTTCCAGTACCTGTGATGTGGCTAAGGGCAGTTCCTGTTATAGGTCCATTTGTGTTAAAAGTAACACTACTTCCTACTGCAATTGATTGGTTAGTAGTATCAAAAACATATAGATAGTTTGTTAATCCTACACTAGCCGCCCCGGTAGGCCCAGTGGAGCCAGTAGAACCAGTAGGCCCGGTGGAACCAGTGAAGCCAGTAGGCCCGATGGAACCGGTAGCTCCAGTAGTCCCAGTGGAACCAGTAGGTCCAGTAGGTCCAGTGGAACCGGTAGCCCCGGTAGCTCCAGTAGCCCCAGTAGCCCCGGTAGTCCCAGTGGAGCCAGTAAGTCCAGTGGAACCGGTAGCCCCGGTAGCTCCAGTAGCCCCAGTAGCCCCGGTAGCCCCGGTAGCCCCGGTAGCCCCGGTAGTCCCGGTAGTCCCAGTGGAGCCAGTAAGTCCA
>NZ_JBFUPV010000001.1:0-101624 GCF_041360755.1 Bacillus sp. RCC_6_1 | reverse complement strand
AGTGGAACCGGTAGCTCCAGTAGGTCCAGTGGAACCGGTAGCTCCAGTAGGTCCAGTGGAACCGGTAGCTCCAGTAGGTCCAGTGGAACCGGTAGCTCCAGTAGCCCCGGTAGCTCCAGTAGCCCCGGTAGCTCCAGTAGGTCCGGTAGAGCCGGTAGTCCCAGTGGAACCGGTAGCTCCAGTAGTCCCAGTAGGTCCAGTGGAACCGGTAGCTCCAGTAGGTCCGGTAGAGCCAGTAGCCCCGGTAGTCCCAGTGGAACCAGTAGAGCCAGTAGCCCCAGTAGAGCCAGTAAGTCCAGTGGAACCGGTAGCCCCGGTAGCTCCAGTAGCCCCGGTAGCCCCGGTAGTCCCAGTAGTCCCAGTGGAACCGGTAGCCCCGGTAGCTCCAGTAGGTCCGGTAGAGCCAGTAGCCCCGGTAGCCCCGGTAGCTCCAGTGGAACCGGTAGCCCCGGTAGTCCCAGTAGTCCCAGTAGTCCCAGTGGAACCAGTAGCTCCAGTAGGTCCGGTGGAACCGGTAGCTCCAGTAGGTCCGGTAGCCCCAGTAGGAGAATGTGGGAGAATAATACGGTTAATATCTAAAAGTGAAAAGTTAATGAACATATCTTTGTTTTGATAATCTATCGAAATCACCTCACTAGCATGTTTAAAGAAATAGTAAAGTAATAATTTTTATAGGTATTTCATTTCTATATTATTAATGCAACTTATTTTGGAAACAGTAAATAGCTATTATGACTATAGGGTATTAATTTTTAACCTAAATTTTAATAAAACCTTTATTAAAGATAAAGAGCGCTTTTAAAGGCGCTCTGAGACAAGTTTCATGTTGAAAAAGGGAATGGAGGATATTATGTGCATACTGTTTTAGAATGTTGTAAATTTTTAATTAAAAATAAAAGGATCTTATAAAAATTTAAAATTTGTATTATTAGATAGTCACCATACAATAAAATATGCTTGTTTGATATAAATGTGTGTCAAATTTACCAAAATATATTTTGGCATGCATAAGAAAATTAAAATACTTTATTAGTAAATAATAGCGGCTTCAGTGACAGATGGTAGAAAGAGTTTATGTGGTATTGTAATAATTTCAAGCGCAATTTGCGCTGAATATAGGAGTATTTGAGTTAAATCTAAAGCGAGTGTTAAAAGTATTATGAAGCTTGTAAGAATTACAAAACTACCCCAAAAGAAACTTTTTGAAGTGTTGCGGAAATCTTTTATTAAGGAAAAGAAAGAAAAAGATGCGGTAACAATAAGAATGAAAATTTTATACTTATCAGACATTATAACCCTCCCAAAGAACAGTAATTTATATTATACTGTATTTTTCAATATTATTATAAAAAGATTTTAAAGTGAATAATAAGAAAAAAATAAAGCCATAACTTAAGACATTAGTTTAGGTTCTATTGTTTGAATACTTTGTTTTAGAAGGTATATAATCTGAAATTGAAAATTTTCCAAATGAATTGCCATTTTTTATTTCTAATCCAACATCAGGTACTCAATGAAATGGTATGAAAGATTATAGGCTGGTGATACGACATTAAATAAGAGGAATTTGCGCGCAGCAAGAGTCCTAGCTCAGATTTCTACTAGAGAAAAATATTTAGTTGGAGTTGATATGTTAATAAAAAACGGATAGATGTGGAAACTAAATATTCATGACATTAAGGATAAAGGTCAGGAAATATAATTTGGTATTCTGGGAATAACCGGAGGTCCGTAGTTAAAGTTGCATAGAATTTGTATTTTGTTTCTAATTTTTCAATTGTTGTTAAGTGATGAGAACCTAGTCCACGCTGTACACTATGTTGAGAAAGAGTCGGCCCAATTTGTAATTTTCGTTTTTTCATTGCATCGTTCCATGGACTATAAAAAAATTTAAAAATAAAAGCAGGTTCCATGTAAATGCTATAAGGATAATGCGAACCATGTCTCCCGACTCTATAGTTCCCGTGCGAATTATTGTGAATTAATCTACCGTTAAGATATAGTTGGTTTGGATTAGGTTGAATTATTATGCCGTGATAACGTTGTTTAACAAGCGGAGAGCTATATCTTGGATTAGTGTAGCCATGAGTCGGTTCGTCAATCATCATAATCATTCTTATTGAAAACATATTGCCACCCATAGTGCTAAGTGATTTGAAAAATTGTTCTTTATTATAACAGCACAGGAATTCTGTCGTATTCAATACCATTTTCCATCCTGTAATTTCTCTTTCAATTTCCATAACTTCTTGATCAACTAAATAAGCATCAAATTCGAGTGATTTTGAGTTTCGTATTTCCCAATTAGGAGCGAATGTTTTACAGATTTCAACTGAACGATCAGTGGATCCACGATTAATAAGAATGCCATGATCAAATAGCTTTGTATGGTGCATTAACCACCATGGAAGTAAATATTCTTCATTGTAAAAATGAGAAATTAAAGTAGTCTTAATCAAAATCACCTCCGTATTTAACCTGCTTCTTATTTAATATGATATGGAAGGAAACCTATTGTTAGAAGGTTTCCTCTTAAAAGTTTTAAACCACATAGGGTATGTGGATGGATTAGTATATAAAGTAGTCTGATTGATAAAGAGTGGTATTAAAAAGTACAAAATCTAAAATGAGCATCGAATTAGTGTATAACGATTGAAACGGCACTGAAAACTAATAAAACAGCCATAATGATGTTGAATAATTGGTTATGTTTTACTAATATTTTTTGGAATATTGAACCAAATAAACTCCAACTAAATGTACTTAGTAAACCGACTATACCTAGAAATAATGAGAAAAGCAGAAAACTTGAATATGAATTGTAGTAGGGGAGTATGAAAGTCGATACTACAGTCAGTCCGAATAATATCCCTTTAGGATTAACGAATTGAAGAGAAATCCCCACAGTGAATAAGTTTTTATTATCTTTTTCAACGGGATTCGTACTGCTTTTACTAGTAAGTATTTTAATAGCTAAATATAACATATACGCTACACCTAAAATTTTTAAAGGGAATTCGATTATGGGTAAGATATTAAGTAGTACAACATTAAAGAAACTACATAAAGAAGTGAGGATGAAAAAACCAAAAGCTACTCCGAAGCAAAAGTTTATGCTTCTCTTTAATCCATGTTGATTTGCGTATGTCATAGCTAAGAAATTGTTAGGACCAGGTGTGAAGCTACTTATAAATACAAATAACAAAAAAGAAAATATAGGCATTTGAACCCCCCTAATTATTTTTGTATGTTATAATGACCGAAAAGAACAATATAACGTGTGCTTTTTATTATACATAACGGTCGTTATATTGTATATAGTGTGGGAGTGTTTTTTATGGAAGAAATTCAACTTATACTAGCGAAAAATTTAAAAACTATAAGAGAAAAAGAAAAATTAAGTTTGGAAAAAGTTTCCCAATTAACAGGTGTGAGTAAAACGATGATTGGACAAATTGAAAGAGGAGAATCAAGCCCGACACTAACAACAATATGGAAAATTGCAAATGGCTTGAAAGTTTCTTTTACCTCTTTAATCAACAATCCTCAGCCTGATACGAAAGTGATTTTAAGAAAAGATATTCAAGCATTGTCTGAAGACAATGGAAAATATAAAGTGTATCCTTCTTTTCCTTTTCAAGATGATAGACATTTTGAAATGTATACAGTAGAAATAGAAACAGAAGGGAAATTAAGTTCAGAAGGGCATAAAGAAGGCGCAGAAGAATTTATTACGGTATTTGAAGGTGAATTGACAGTAGAAGTGAATAACTGTCAATATACATTAAATAGTGGAGATTCAATTCGTTTTAAGGCCGATAGATCACACTCTTATTATAATTTAGGGGAATCTTTGACTCGATTAAGCATGACAATTTATTATCCAACTGTATAAGTTTACATTTATAGTAACAAAAGATAAAACCATCTTTAAGAGATGGTTTTTATTTTTTATTACTCACAAAAAAAGACACTCATCTGAGTGTCAACATAGTATTGCTCTCGCGTATAGGATTGGAGTACGTTTCTCAAATACGTATTGAGATGGTTCGTAAAAAAGAAACTGTCTTCATATTTAATGTAACATCGGTGGAAGTCAGTGTAAATTGATAATATATATACGGAAAATTTAGTATAGATAGTTTCTACTATGAATATAGTGCAATTTGTTCTTTAATGCGCCATCACTTTTATGAAATAATTGGGAGGTTCTTATCATGACAGACTTAGTATTTAATAATGTTTATTAGAAGTTCTTATCATGACAGACTTAGTATTTAATAATGTTTATTAGAAAAAGAATGAATCATTTTTAAATCGATTCGTATAATTGTTAGAGAGGCACCTGTTGAACCACCTCCAACCAAATTAACGATGTATAATACGCCGAATAATTGAAGTGAAATTGTAGTATCGGCAATTAAATTATTGTTATAATTTGAAGTTGATATAGCGGGAGAAAAAATAGAACCAGGAAGTGGAGTAGAAGCGTTTAATAGTGTTTTGTTCCAGCGAGTAGAGCAGTTGTCGTATTAACTTGATAGGTTAAATGATATCTTCTGGTTACAGGAATTGTAAATATATCGTTTGAGGCGTTAACTGTAAAATTACCGAGGCTTTGGTTATTAGAAAGAGGAATATTAGTTCCGCCTAATATCACAGTGATGGGATCACCTAATGTATTATTAGCGAACATAGAGTTTGTTGTAACTATTGACCCAGTATTTCTGGTAGGTTCAGTAAGTCTGTATGGAAGAATAATTTCAAGAGCCATTGATACTAGTTTTTCTATTCTTTTTTCATTTTTATCTTGAGTATAAATTACCTCATTTTTAAATTAGAATGCAATAAGTTTCGTGTTTTTGGAATGGGACTATCATTTTATTATATTAATAGGAGTTATAGCAACGGTAAAATGTTTAATAACTGTATGAATTATTTGGAAAGAAAAAAGAATAGTTATGAAAGCATTTCTTAATAATAGACTCATACTTATGTAAGTTAATTAAAAATATGTGGAATGAGGAATTAAATTGAAGCGGAATGATAAATTATCAATAAATAAAGGTAAGATAGAACCTGAGAATATTGGACCTACATTTTCAGCTCTTCCTCCAATATATATTCCAACAGGAGCAACAGGAGCAACAGGAGCAACAGGAGCAACAGGAGCAACAGGAGCAACAGGAGCAACGGGAGTAACAGGAACAACGGGAGTAACGGGAGTAACGGGGGCAACAGGAATAACAGGAGCAACGGGAGCAACAGGAATAACGGGAGCAACAGGAACAACGGGAGCAACAGGAACAACGGGAGCAACGGGAGTAACAGGAGTAACAGGAGCAACGGGTGTAACGGGAGCAACGGGAGTAACAGGAACAACGGGAGTAACGGGAGCAACAGGAACAACGGGAGCAACAGGAGCAACAGGAGCAACAGGAGCAACAGGAGCAACGGGAGCAACAGGAGCAACGGGGGCAACAGGAATAACAGGAGCAACGGGAGCAACAGGAGCAACAGGAGCAACGGGAGCAACAGGAGCAACGGGAGCAACAGGAGCAACGGGAGCAACAGGAGCAACGGGAGCAACAGGAGCAACGGGAGTAACAGGAGCAACGGGAGCAACGGGAGCAACAGGAATAACAGGAATAACGGGAGTAACGGGAGCAACGGGAGCAACAGGAGCAACGGGAGCAACAGGAGCAACGGGAGCAACGGGAGCAACGGGAGCAACGGGAGCAACAGGAGCAACGGGAGCAACGGGAGTAACAGGAGCAACGGGTGTAACAGGAACAACGGGAGCAACAGGTCCTACTGGGGGGATTGGCCCTATAACAACAACTAATTTGCTATATTACACTTTTTCAGATGGAGAGAAACTTATATATACAGATGCAGATGGCATAGCTCAATATGGTACAACGAATATACTATCACCTACTGAGGTTTCATATGTAAATTTGTTTATCAATGGAATTCTGCAACCACAACCATTCTATGAAGTTAGTACTGGTAAACTAACTTTATTGGATAACCAACCACCATCGCAAGGTTCTTCAATTATTTTACAATTTATTATTATTAATTAAAAAAGACAGATTCTTAATGTGAAAAGGAATCTGTCTTTTTTGTTCTGAATTACATTCGGTAACATTAAGTGACGATAAATTCAATTGTAATTGGAATTCCGCCGTCTAATGCATCCCCACCAGGAATTGTAATAGCACCAGTAGGACCAGTAGTAACACTGGAGTTCACGCTTGGTTGAAGAATACCGTTCACATATAAGTTGTAATACGTGAAAGTCGGAAAAGCGGTTGCAGTAGTACCCGCATCGTTTAAACAAGCTGTGGCAGCAATTGCAAAAGCTGCACCTGTACCTGTGCCGGCTCCTAGTGTAGATGTAAATCTTCTAGATGCCATAAATGGTTGAATGATAGGCAATTAATTTTCACTCCTTACAATATTTTATTAGAACGAAGTATAAAATAACTTGTCCACTATATTGTATGAGAGTTTTTTATAATAGAAACGGCTTCACCTTTATAAGGTGAGCCCAATTTTAGTAAGGAAATGTTCTTTATTTATATGAAAAAATGATGTTGTTACTTGCGGAATATATGTAAATCGTAAATTCGGTTTTTGTTTTCAAATTAAAATGTGTCTTTGAACCTAAGAGATAAACGTGGAAAAATAAAATAAACTCTTAAGTTTAGGTATTTAATCTAAGCAGTCAATTATTAAAAACATATAATTAATATGTGAGTCATGAACATAATTAAATGACGTTTTCAAGTTTGATTATCATTCATGTTTCCTATTTTAAGAGAAACATATAACTCAACTACATTTTTCAATGGCATCTTTTATAGTACTTAGAATAGGAAAACACTCAACTATAAGAAAAGTAAGGAGGAAATAAATGAAACATAATGATTGTTTTGATCATAATAACTGCAATCCGATTGTTTTTTCAGCAGATTGTTGTAAAAATCCACAGTCAGTTCCTATTACTAGGGAACAATTAAGTCAATTAATTACTTTACTAAACTCATTAGTATCAGCTATTTCAGCATTTTTTGCAAATCCAAGTAATGCAAACAGATTAGTGTTACTCGATTTATTTAATCAATTTTTAATTTTCTTAAATTCCTTATTACCTTCCCCAGAAGTTAATTTTTTGAAACAATTAACTCAAAGTATTATAGTTTTATTACAATCTCCAGCACCTAATTTAGGACAATTGTCAACATTATTGCAACAATTTTATAGCGCCCTTGCACAATTCTTCTTCGCTTTAGATCTTATCCCTATATCCTGCAACTCAAATGTTGATTCTGCAACTTTACAACTTCTTTTTAATTTATTAATTCAATTAATCAATGCTACTCCAGGGGCGACAGGTCCAACAGGTCCAACAGGTCCAACGGGCCCAGCAGGAACCGGAGCAGGGCCAACGGGAGCAACAGGAGCAACAGGAGCAACAGGTCCAACAGGCCCAACAGGAGCGACAGGTCCAGCAGGTACTGGTGGAGCAACAGGAGTAACAGGAGCAACAGGAGTAACAGGAGCAACAGGGGCAACAGGTCCAACAGGGGCAACAGGTCCAACAGGGGCAACAGGAGCAACAGGAGCAACAGGAGCAACAGGAGCAACAGGTCCAACAGGGGCAACAGGTCCAACAGGGGCAACAGGTCCAACAGGGGCAACGGGCTTAACAGGAGCAACTGGTGCAGCTGGTGGCGGAGCTATTATTCCATTTGCTTCAGGTACAACACCATCTGCGTTAGTTAACGCGTTAGTAGCTAATACAGGAACTCTTCTTGGATTTGGATTTAGTCAGCCTGGTGTAGCATTAACAGGTGGAACTAGTATCACATTAGCATTAGGTATAGGTGATTATGCATTTGTAGCACCACGTGCAGGAACTATCACGTCATTAGCAGGTTTCTTTAGTGCAACAGCTGCATTAGCTCCAATATCACCTGTTCAAGTGCAAATACAAATATTAACTGCACCTGCAGCAAGCAATACGTTTACAGTACAAGGCGCACCTCTTTTATTAACACCAGCATTTGCCGCAATAGCGATTGGTTCTACAGCATCAGGTATCATAGCTGAAGCTATTCCAGTAGCTGCTGGAGATAAAATACTACTGTATGTTTCATTAACAGCAGCAAGTCCAATAGCTGCAGTTGCTGGATTTGTAAGTGCAGGTATTAATATCGTTTAATTTGTTACAATGTTTAGTAGGAAATTAAACAGGGGTTTGTATATAGTCCTTCCTAGTAAATTTAGGAAGGACTATATTTTTTGGGGAAATAAGTAATAAATCAATTGAACAATTACTCTTTGTTAAGTTCGTATAAAAAAGTATAATTTACCCTTTCTCATTTTAGTAATAAGTTATGTAACTTTAAAAATTTCCGGTCAGTAAAAAAAGATGAATTCTTTTAAAAAAGAATTCATCCATAAAATAAACTATTTATTTTTATTACAGTTACATCCTTTTTTCTTTACATAGCCTTGCTCGGCTAATTCTCTTTGCGATTGGGAATTGGAAGATTGAGAATTGGAAGATTGAGAGGATGCTGAAGAGCTACTATTTTTATTATAAGAGTAGTTTTTTCGATAGTTATAATTACTCATAGTACTATCACCTCCAATTTAATATATAAATATTATATGTATGTACACTATCAATTGTTACTATTTTTAATAGGAAGAGAAGATACAATAAAAAAATCTCCTCGGTATTTTCCTAGGAGATAAATGATGATTCTTTTGAAAATTTACAAATTAATAGCCCCAGTAAAGAGGAAAGTAATAAGAATCTTGGTGATACAGATTATGTTGTTGAGCGAGGGGCTGGGTTGGATAATTTTTCATTTCACGGTTTTGATTGCAGTTTGCCGGAGGACCAATTACAGTAGTTGATTGAATAGGGGAAACCGCTTGTTTCCATTGTTGTTCATTGAGGCAGTAAGTATGGGCCATCATATGAGCTGGAGTTAACCTTAAAATGTCAGAACCGAAAATAACTTCTGGAGTTGGAGCATTGAAAATAGCTAATAAATGAGTATTATCTGCTGTAGCAATTTCGTAATGCCACCACGCTTGTGGAATGTTGGCAACTTGCCCGGGTTTTATCGGTAAGTTTAATATTTGATTCGTAAATGGATTAAGTAAAGAAACAACAGCAGACCCTGAAATACAATAAACAAGTTCAGCTGCATTTTGATGAATATGTGGTTCTACAACATTTCCTGTACTTAAATAAATATCTAATAAAGAAGTATTTTCTAAAGTATTTAATTGTTTAATACCAAGTACATTTATATAATTTTGGGCATCTTTCCGAAAAAAATTACTTTTATTTACATCATAAGTAAAATTGGTTGTGGGGGAGGTATAGTCGATGTTGGCAGTCAATTGTATTACCCGCCTTTCTATAGGTAAGTTAGGTTACAAAATTAGGATATGTGTCTAGTCTTTGTTTTGTGCTGTTGTCGGTAGCTTAATAAATTCACTTATTCCATAAAGAATAAGGTGTTAAGACCAAACTATATTCGTATTCCCATTCATACTTTGGATTGATGGAAAAAAGTAATGAAAATGTTAATTTAAAATTACATCAATCATTTATAAGGAGTGAATGTTCATGTCATTTAGTGAAATGATTAGAAATGAAGTACTCAGCTGGGCGGGTGTTTCTGAAAAACCGCATCGATTTGGTGGTATTGAAATAAATTATGGCAAGAAAGAACTTGGCCATCTTCATGGTGATAAATTAGCTGATTTACCATTTCCGAAGTTAAAGCGAGATGAATTAGTGAAGCAAGGCTTGGTAAAACCACATCACGTATTACCTGAATCAGGATGGATCAGTTATTATTTAAAGAGTGAAGAGGATATTCCATTTGCAATTGAGTTATTTCGTATGCAATATGATCGAATTAAAAAGTAATGAAATAAAGTAGGATAATAAAAATTTATTTTTATGTCACATCCCTCCTTAATCGTTCGTCTTGTATGTAGAACGATTAAGGAGGGATTTTATTATGAATACATTTGATATAGCAATTGTTGGCGGTGGGCTTGCTGGATTAACAGCATCTATATATTTAGCGAAAGCTGGAAGGAAAGTGATTGTATTAGAAAAGTCCAGTCAATTCGGTGGCCGAGGGATGACTACAAATAAAAATGGAATCTGCATGAATCTTGGTGCACATGCTTTATATAGAGGCGGGGCAGCGTTTATAACTTTTAATGAGCTTGGTATGACTCTTCCAGGTGGAATACCATCTACAAAAGCACATGGAATATGGAAAGGGGATATATTCACTATCCCAACAGATTTTTACTCAATTTTATCAACACCACTACTTTCTTGGTCTGCAAAAGTACAATTCTCACGTCTTATGATTCGTTTAGGAAATTTAGATGTAGGAGAAGTTCCGAAAATGAGTCTAACTACATGGGCAGAAAATGAAATAAAAGATCCAATGGTTCGCAATATATTTTATGCGCTATGCCGAACAACAACATATACGTTTGCTCCTACAATACAATTAGCATCATCTGTACTAAAGCAAATACAGCTTTCTATAAAAGAGGGAGTGCTTTATGTAGATGGTGGTTGGGAGACGATAATAACAAAATTAAGAGCTATAGCGAATGATATCGGGGTGCAGTTTTTGGCTAAAAAGCATGTTGTGGAAATTGAGCATTCCGAAGGTAAACAAAGAATACATTGTGTTGATGATGAGGTTTTTGAAGTAGGCGCAGTCATCGTGACGACTCCGCCGAAAGAAGCTTGTAAAATAATAAAAGGTGCAGAAGGAACAAGTCTGCATAGATGGAGTGAACAATCGGTACCGGTTACTGTTGCTGCATTAGATATTGGCTTGAGACAATTACCCAATCCTACACATCAATTTGTATTAGGATTAGATCAACCTATATTTTTCACAAATCAATCGAGAGCAGCTAAATTAAGTGAAGATGGATCAATTGTAGTGAGTCTAATTAAGTACTATAATCCTGTACTCGAGATGAATCATATTCGTGATGATAAAGAACAGTTGGAAAGTACGATGGAGTTGTTACATCCAAATTGGAAAAGAGAAGTTGTTGCACAGCAATATTTACCGAAAATAACAGTAGTACATGATTTTCCTCATATTGACCGTGTTGAAAAAGCGGGCCCTAATATACCTGAAATGCCAGGTGTTTATGTTGCAGGAGATTGGGTAGGGCATGATGAAGTATTAGCTGATGCTGCGGTAGCAAGCGGGAAACGTGCAGCGTTACACATTTTAAAGCAATATGAAAGTGAGGCAGTTCATCATGGAAACGGAGCAGTTATATGAAGCGTATCAACTATTATTATTTTCGTTAGCATACAGAATCCTTGGGAGTGTTATGGATGCTGAGGATATCGTTCAGGATGTATTTATCTCGCTAAATAATATAGAAGATCTTCAATCTATAGAAAATATGAAAGCATATTTATGTAAGATGACGACAAATCGTTCAATTGATAAATTACGATCGGCAGCGCATAAACGTAACGTGTATGTAGGGATGTGGTTGCCAGAGCCAATTGTAGAAGAGAGTGATGAGCCATCAAAGTCATTTATAATGAAAGAATCCCTTTCCACCGCATATTTATTACTTTTACAACAATTATCTGAGGTAGAAAGGATTGTTTTCATATTAAGAGAGGTTTTCAGTTATGAATACGAAGAAATAGCTTCAATTGTTGATAAGAGTAGTGTGAACTGCAGGAAGATCTTTCAACGTGCACGAAAAAGCATGTTGGAGAAACCGAAGCAATCAAAATTAAGCACGGAGAAAATGGCTTCTTATATTGAAAAGTTTGTATCATCATTACAGTGTGGGGATGCGGAAGGTATGTTAGAAGTATTAAAAACAGATGCTATACTCAAAGCTGATGGTGGTGGTAAAGTTACGACTGCGATTAACCCGATTTATTCTGCGGATCGAATTATACGTTTGTTCTTTGGGATTGCACAACGATTGACAGAAGAGTACACTGTTGATTTCAAAATGGTCAATGGTATACCAGGAGTTATAGTTACAATAAACAATAAAGTAACTTATGTTCTTTCGTTTGCATTTGAGGATGAGAAAATTTCAAATATTTATATGATGGTTAACCCTGAAAAACTTATGCATTTAAATGTAAAAATATAAAAAAGCGCATTTCTTCAGAAATGCGTTTTTTATTATTTTTCCAACATTTCAAGAGGTACATCTTTTTCGCCAGCTACCTCAAATTTAATTTCCCCGTCTTCTTCATAAATACGTGTAATAATCGGTATAGTAATCATTAATTTTTTATGCTGCTTTCGTTTTCGAGCAGCATCTAAGCTAATCACGTTCATTTGTAAGCATCCTTTCTTCTGGAAATATATAAACAAAGAAAATGCGTCCGAAAAGGGCGCTTAATTGAATTTGAAATACCGATTCATTTAAATGGGGTTTATATAATTTAATAACTGCAATTTTAATATGAAATAATATGAATGGAATAATTGCACGTAGAAATTAACTTTACCAAAAAACGAAACAATATGCTATAAAAAAATTCAAATCTTTGTCATATAATAGGAAAAAGGTCTTTGTTTCGCATATAATGAAAGTAGACGGGCAGCAAGAGCTTTTTCATCATATTGCTTTGGAAAGGCGATGAAAAAAATGGATACGTTAGATTCATTATTATTTCAACTTGAACAATATGGAGAAGAGCATGATCGAAATAAAAAAACACGGGAAGAAAAATTACGGAATATTACTCGTGAGATGGGGCAATTTTTATCAATTTTAGTAAAAGGGTGTAGCGCAAAAAACATTTTAGAAATCGGAACTTCTAATGGCTATTCTACATTGTGGTTAGCTAATGCGGTAGAAGAAACAAATGGAAATGTAACAACTGTAGAGCTTTCTTCAGAACGAGTTGGAGAGGCACTTGTCAATTTTGAAAAGGCAAACCTTTTACAAAGGATTGATGTTCATAATCAAGAAGCAGGGGCATTTTTAGATGCGCAATTAGATCATTCATTTGATTTTATTTTCCTAGATTCAGAGCGTACGCAATACATGTGGTGGCTTGAGCATATAAAACGCATTTTACAACCAAAGGGTTTTCTTGTTGTTGATAACGCAACCTCTCATGCAAATGAATTAGCCGAGTTTAAAAAAATGATAGAAGAAGATGAAATGTTTGAAACGGTGTTATTGGCATTTCAAAATGGAGCATTCGTAGCGCGCAAGAAGAAATAGGAGTGAGCGCAATATAATTATCACATTGAAAAAGGGTGTATGTCAAAAGATTGAGTACAGAAGGATAGGAGAACATAATTTATAGTAACATACGAAGAATCCGCCTTCAGCATGTCGTTCTCTAGGTCTTAAGTCTGAGGAAAATTATGTTGTTTACAGGTATACTTATAGTAAGAAACAGGGAATGACTGCATAAACAGGCATTTCTAAAAAAATCGATTTCAAGCAATCAGAATGTATATGAAATACGATATAATAGATGAAATATAGTGCATATAAATTCGCACATATAAATAAAGGAGCGATTTTGTTGACTGAACTCGAGAAAAAAGAACCTGTATCGATCGTGAAAGATAATAATGTAGAAGTAGTGGTTGATACAGTTATAAAAGATGCAGAATTAGAGGAACTGAATAAAGAAGCTGATCTTTATGTACAAAAGTTAAATAGCGAGCAAAATACAGATTTATCAAAAGTATTGTCTCAGCTAGGAGATTTAGGAGATAAAGAGCAACAAGCAGCAGGACAAACGTTGTCAGCATTAAAACGTCCTGTAACAGCGATGATGAATGGAAAGAACGAAGAAATTCCAAATACATTGTTAGAATTACGAAAAGTGGTATCAGAACTTGATCCGAATTCATTAAAAGCAAGTGGTATGAAGAAAATTATGTTTAAAGTATTCAAGAAAAATCCACTTGAAACATACGTGCATAAATATCAATCTATAGATAAGCAAATTGAGGAGATTATAAGATCCCTTCTAATTGGTCGTGACAACTTACAAGAAGATACAGTTGGTCTTGAAATGCTTAAAGAGCAATCGCATGATAAAATTCACGCTCTTGATAAGCAAGTATACTTAGGGAAAAAACTTGCTGGCATGCTGGAAGCTGAGAAACAAAATCCAGAACGTCAAAGAGATATTCCATTAATTAACGATGCGTTAGAAAAGATACTTGTACGTACACGTAATATGCAGCAAGCGAAAAGTGTTTTATTACAATCTATCGCATCTGTAGACATTATTAAGAAAAATAATGAAAAGTTAACAGAGGCAATTCGTAATGCAATTACGATGACGCAAAACGTTGTAACGGTTTCAGCTGCTATTCAGTTAGCGTTAACAAATCAACGGAAAACAATCGATGCAGTGAATGCGACAAATGAAGCAATTGAATCGATGGTATTAAGTAATTCTCAAGCGTTAAAACAAAATACAGAAGAAACGACAAAATTGCTTGAAAACCCTGCTATTAGCATGGATAAATTACGTGAATCATTCCAAAATGTGTTCGCTGCAATTGAAGCATCTGAAAAATCGTCAGAACGTATTATCGAGTCAAGTAAGAAGTTCGTTATTGAACTAGACACATTTAATGATGAGATGAAGCAGAAACTCATTCAGCGTCCAAGGAAATAACGGATTATTAGAGGAGGTGAACAAATGAGTTTCATTCAAACAGTATTATTACTACTCGGTACATTGCTTTTAATAGCATTTACTGTCGTTGTTTTAGTCGTATATTTCGGACGGAAGCTGTATTTTTCATGGACGAAGCCATATAAAAGAGCGCAAGATTCTTTAGACAAGTTATCAAACAAATCAATACCGTTTCTACAAGAATTTACACAACATCCACTGTTTTATCGCTGGATTCGCACTGAAGGAAAGAAAGAACAAAATACATTAAATACTCTATTTTGTGCATCAGGTCAACGTACGAGAGAACAAGTCTTCTCGATGTTACCGAAAGAAAAGCAGAAAAAAGTGCATGTAATGGCAAAAACTACGAAAAAGCTTACGAATGAAGATATTGATGTAGCTGCGATGAAAGTGAAAGATTTCTTAAGACAAGAGACACAGCAAACTGTAAAACCGACAGACTTATCATTTTACAAATTGTATTTTTATGACCGTTATCCAGACGCATTAAATACAATTCAAGCGTATAAACGCTCAATAAATCCTTCATTACAAAGAACGGTTGATGATATTACAATTTCAGTATTGAATGCACTTCCGTACTATCAAGAGCAACGCATGTTTGAACAACAACATAAACTTGAAACGTTCTTAATGAAAGATTTAACGGCCATGTTATCGTTGGTAGTACAATTACCACCTTCACAAAGACCAGAGAAAGAAGAAGAACTGAAAATCTACTTGGAAAATTTCCAAAAAGAAATGGAAGTAGTAGAGCGAGATATTCGCGACTCAATTGATCACGATTTAAATGTGAAGATGAGAGCAGCGACTGAGAAGTTTAAGAATAAATAACAAAAAGCGCCTTAAAAGCTAAGTATCACAGCTTTAGGGCGCTTTTTGTTATGAGATTTTATTTTGCACTAACGGTAGTATGACTAGAAGCCACACTTTCATTATGCAATCGATCAACTGCAGTTACGACATACGTATACGTTTCTCCAGAAATAGCGGTTTTATCTACATAAATTTCTCCAAGTGTTGTTTTTCTTACAGTAGTAAGTAAATTTTTCGGATTTTGTATATCCACTTCATTTTTCCCATTCGCGCGGTAAATAGCGTAATAAGTAGAATCATTATCTCTATTGTCAATGATACCGATTGCAATACCTTCATCTCTTGGAATGGCACCTTTTAAAGTCGGTTGTTTTGGTGGATCATGATCAAGCCAAGGCATAGGCGGAATTAATGCAGGATATTTATATATGTCTTTTGAGAGTCTATCTTTAGCTCCAAGTGGATTGTTATTAATATCTTTTAAGCTAAAATGCATACTACCTTTTATTTCAGGATATAGCCGGTTTAATGCAATTTGTTTTGGATATTCTTCTGGATCAGACCAAGCAGGGACGGAGTTATTATTAATTTTATAGGCCGCTTGACCGATGTATAGGTGAATCGGTTTGTTATTTGTTTCTTTAACCCACCAATCTACTAATATGTCATATGCAGCTGGGGTGAAACCTATATTCCAATATATTTGCGGTGTAATGTAGTCAATATATCCTTTTTGTATCCACTCACGTGTGTCAGCATAAAGGTCATCATAGTTTCTTTGGCCTGCGGTTGTGTTAGAGCCAGTCGGATCGTCAGCTATATTTCTCCATACGCCGAACGGACTAATGCCAAACTTTACATATGATTTTTCTTGTTTTATAGCAGTATTTAAATCTTTTACAAGTTCATTTACATTGTTACGTCGCCAATCTTCTATATTTGTAAATCTACCGTTATTATATGTTTCGTACGTTTTCTGATCTGGAAATTCTTCACCGGCTACTTTATATGGATAAAAATAATCATCCATATGCAGCGCATCAATATCGTAATTTTGCACGATTTCTAAAGCACCTTCTGTTATAAATTTTTTCACTTCTGGAATACCGGGATTGTAATATAACTTTCCGCCATAAGGGACAACCCAATTGGGATGTTGCCTTGCAGGGTGATTATTTGATAATCGATTTATATCGGTGTGATTCATCGTTATTCGGTATGGGTTAATCCAAGCGTGGAATTCTATATTTCTTTTATGAGTTTCTTCAATCATAAATGCAAGCGGGTCATAACCAGGATCTTTTCCTTGTGTTCCTGTAATGTATTCAGACCAAGGACCGTAATTTGAAGGATAGAAAGCATCAGCGGTTGGTTTAACTTGTACAACAACTGCATTCATACCAGTGCTTTTTACATCGTCTAATAATCTTATAAATTCTTGTTTCTGTTTTTCAATGGGTAAGCCAGTTTTTGAGGGCCAATCAATATTCAGAACAGATGCAATCCATACAGCACGTAATTCATGTTTTTTGTATGCAGTATTTACTTCAGCATAAGTAGAGTGAGGGGGAATGAAAGAGAAAGGGATGAACAAGATGACGATACAACATATCATTAATAAACGTTTAACGATCATTTATACGCCTCCCTATCATATGATTATTTAAAATAATATAGGAGGCGAGGTTGACTTTGCAATAGAGAAAATTGCATATTGAAACATTAATTTAATAGGAAAAATATTTTTAATGAAATTTACTTTCATTATAACTAAATTCATTTACTACTTCATATGCTTGTTAGTAAAGTGAAACTTCCTTTCATTTGAAGGGTAATAAATTATAAGTATAGGAGGATTAATAAATGAAAGTTTTGTTCGTCTGTTCTGGAGGAATGTCCAGTGCAATTGTTGTAAACGCTTTAAAAAAAGAAGCGGAGAAAAATGGTGTGAACATGGAAGTGCATGCAATTGGAACGAATGAGGTAGAGGAAGAAGTAAAGAATGGCTGGGATGTCGTAATGGTGGCACCTCAAATAAGACACCGATTTGACTCTGTAAAAAAATTTGCAGAGGAGGAATCTATTCCGTGTGGCATCATTCCACCGCAAGCATACACGCCACTTGGAGGCCCGACTTTATTAAAAACTGTAAATGAATTAATTAGTTAGGAGGAAGCGTTATGAATAAGTTTGTCACGTTTCTTGATAAAAACTTATCTGGCCCGATGGCAAGGCTTTCTGAGCAGAGGCATCTACAAGCAATCCGTGATGGAGTTATTTCGGCGTTACCATTTATTATAGTAGGAAGCTTTTTTTTAATAGTAGCATTTCCACCACTGCCGAAAGATAGTTTCATATCGGTTTGGGCATTAAAGAATCAAACAAGTATATTGATACCATATCGTTTAACTATGTTTATTATGTCCTTATATATAGCATTTGGAATAGGATATAATTTAGCGAAAAGTTATAAATTAGATGCTTTATCAGGAGCACAGCTTGCGGTATGTTCACTACTTTTAACATTAACGCCTGAGTTAATTGATAAAAAAGGATTCATGCTTCCGATGACAAATCTTGGAGGTCATGGATTATTTGTGACGATGATCGTCTCTATTTTATCAGTTGAGATTTTAAGGTTTTGTAAGAAGAATAACGTAACGATAAAAATGCCAGAACAAGTACCACCGTCAGTATCACGTTCATTTGAAGCACTTATACCTGCAGCATTCGTTATTATTATGATGAGTCTTATTACAGTCGTTTTTAAAGTTGATTTACATTACGTTGTAGATAAACTAGCCGCACCGTTAGTAAAAGCTGGTGATAGTTACTTTGGCGTTATTATACCTGTATTTTTAATTACGTTTTTCTGGTCTTTCGGGATACACGGAGTATCAGTTGTAGGTACTGTGGCAAGGCCACTTTGGGATGTGTATTTAGGAAAGAACGGTGAAGCTGTAGCAAGTGGAGCGAGTCATTTTCCGTTTATTGCACCAGAACCGTTTTATCAATGGTTTATTTGGATTGGTGGTTCGGGTGCAACGTTAGGGCTTGTGTTAGCTATGATTATATTTGGTCGATCAAAATATTCAAAAGCATTATCGAGAACATGTATTGTCCCTGGGATTTTTAATATAAATGAACCGGTTATATTCGGTTTGCCGATTGTATTAAATCCAATTTTAATTATTCCTTTCGTCATTACCCCGTTAGTAACAGCTACTATAGCGTATGCTGCAACCGCAATGGGATTTGTAACACCAACGCATATTATGCCGCCATGGACATTACCTGCTCCAATTGGTGCATATTTAGCAACAGGTGGAGATTGGCGTGCGATTGTATTAGTTTTTATAAATATAACAATATCGTTCCTTATTTATTTACCATTCTTTAAAATGTACGACAAAAATATGCTTGAAATCGAAAAGAATGGTGACGGAGAGTCGGTTAATCCTTAATCTACATGCTGTTATTTTGAGTGATAGACTTTTTGTCTATCACTTCTTTCACATTAAAACTAGAAAGGGGGAAATAGAATGAATATAAAATTTAGTTATAAAGGTGTGTTTTTATTACTATTTGGAGTAATTTGTGCAAATTTACTTTTTGTCCCTTTATTAGGCATGCTAAATTTATCACAAATGCATAGTATTTGGCTCGTTACAAGTATTGCGGCAAGCGTTTTGCTTACGGTAGTTGTTTCTTTCATTGATGGATCGTTTGCATCGAAAGCTCAGTTGTTTTTTAGATTTATATTGTTTTCGATTGGTTGTACGTTGGTTACTTACATGATTGTTTTTTAGTAAATAGGAGGTCATGCATGTTATGTATGTTGCAGGGGTAATGTCCGGTACTTCGTTAGACGGAATAGATGTAGCACTCGTTCATATAGATGGAAGCGGTGTAGATTCTAAAGTTGAACTCATCCATTTTACTACTGTGCCATTTTGTAATGATATGAAAAATGATATCCAGCAGGCATTATCAATAGAAAATTCAAATGTACAACTTATATGCAGTTTGAATTTTAAACTCGGTTTACGCTTCGCAAACGCTGTAAAGGAAGTTTGTAAAGAGGCCAATTTTCCTTTGAGACAATTAGATTTAATTGGTTCTCACGGACAAACGATTTATCATCAGCCACAGCAAGATGGAGGTATGATTCCTTCTACATTACAAATTGGAGAACCAGCAATTATAGCGTATGAAACGAATACGACGGTTATTTCTAATTTTCGAACGATGGACATGGCAGCTGGAGGACAAGGAGCACCACTTGTACCATATTCAGAGATTATTTTATATCGTCACCAAACTAAAAATAGACTACTACAAAATATCGGCGGGATTGGTAATGTGACTGTAATACCAAGTCAACTAAGTGAGAAAAGCGTTATAGCATTTGATACAGGTCCAGGTAATATGGTAATGGATGAAGTATGTCAAAGGTTATTTCAGTTGTCATATGATCAAAATGGTAACATTGCAAAACAAGGAGTAGTTGTAGAAGAGGTTTTGACATATTGTATGAATCATCCATTTTTGAAAATGAATCCACCGAAATCAACTGGTAGAGAACAGTTTGGAGAAGAATTTGTCAGTGAGTTATTAAAGCGGTTTGAAAAGCATAGTAAAGAAAATATATTGACGACTGTCACAAGGTTTACAGCAAGTTCAATTGTTTATCATTATAAGGAGTTTATTCTGCCGTATTATGAAATCGATGAGGTAATTCTAGGTGGTGGCGGAAGTTATAATGATACACTTGTAGAAATGATACGGCATGGATTGAAAGAAGAAAAATGTGCATTATTCCTTCAAGAAGATATAGGCTATTCTTCAGAAGCGAAGGAAGCAATCGCCTTTGCCATTTTAGCAAATGAAACATATCATCGTAATCCAAGTAATGTGCCGAGCGCAACAGGTGCTAAGAATTCCGTAATTTTAGGGAATATAACATTCCCTCCATACGCAGATGAAAATGAGGCGAACATATGAAGTATATGATTGGAGTAGATGGCGGGGGAACGAAGACAGAGGCAATTGCATTTGATCAAGATGGAAATGAAGTTGTAAGAGGTACGAGCAGATTTGGAAATGTATTAATAGATTTTGACCAGGCACTTTTGCATATTATGGAAGCAATTAATCAATGCCAGAAGAGTTTAATGAATGAGCATTGCGTTTGTATTTGTTTAGGATTAGCTGGTATAAGCGGAGGGAATACAAATGAATTAACATTACGTTTAAAAAAGAAATACGGAACAAAAATTGAAATTTTTAATGATGCAATGATCGCGCATGCAGCTGCTTTAAAAGGTAAGGAGGGAATATTAACTATAGGTGGTACAGGTGCAATTTGTATCGGAAAGAAAGGGGAAGTATATCAGTATAGCGGTGGATGGGGACATATTTTAGGAGATGAGGGGAGCGGATATTGGATTGCATTACAAGCTTTAAAGAGAATGGCAATTCAGTTCGATCAAGGAATCAGTCTTTGTCCATTGAGTTTGAACATTCAAAGGCAGTTTCAACTTTTGACACCGTCTCATATAAAAAGCTTAGTATATACTTCTTCTAAAGATAAAATTGCAGCAATCGCGCCATTAGTTATTCAGGAAGCGAGAAATGGCAATGATGATGCGTATGAAATTATGATGCAAGCTGGAAAGGAATTGGCAAGGATTACAGTAAGTGTTTATAACAAGTTGAACTTTAAGCACTCAACGCCAATTGCAGTAAGTGGCAGTATATTGCGTTTAGTTCCTGAAATATTTGCTGTATTTAAGAAATGCTGTGAAGATAGTATGAAAGAAATTACATTCGTATCACAAGCAGAAATGGCAGTGAAAGGAACATATTATTTAATGAGGGATATATATTTTTAAAAATAGTGTATGAGAATTTTTGTATGATTTGTAAAAATATGATGTTAAAATGTATAAAGGGATGTATGTTAAAAACGTACAATATACGTAATAATTGAATATTGTATATGTAATCCCATGTAGAAAGTGAATGATTACATGATTAATAGTATGCAGTTTTTATATTTGGTGGCTTCTTATTTAATTGGAAACATATTGACCGCTTATATAGTAACAAAATTGAGCCATAACGTTGATATTAGGGATGAAGGAAGCGGAAATCCTGGCGCAAGAAATATGGGGCGCGTATATGGAAAAGGGTATTTCATCGCTACATTTTTAGGGGATGCGATTAAAGGGGCAATCGTTGTTGCTGTAGCAAAATATCTTTTTGAAGATCCTACATTCGTAATGTTAACATTATTGTCCGTTATTATTGGACATATTTACCCAGTTTTATTTAAAGGCAAGGGCGGTAAAGGTATTTCAACATTTATAGGAGGACTAATCGCATTTGATTATTTGATAGCGCTTACCCTCTTAGGCATTTTTATTGTATTTTATTTAATATTTAAAGGGTTTACGAAGCCAGGACTAATTACAATTGCTTGTTTACCAATTTGTATGATTCTTTATTCTTATTCTATTGTTACCACTATATTAAGTGGAATGATTATTGTACTTATTCTATATGTGAATCGAGAATAAAATGAATGTTTAATAAGTGGGGATAATCTCCACTTATCATTTTTTATTAAATAGATAAAGGAGATAAGGCATGGGGTTAATTTATAAAGTTGCTGATCAAGATTGGGAATTTGAAAGTATACATAAATTAAATTATAAAACTTTTGTGGAAGAGATACCACAACATGAAGAAACGAAAGACCGGTTTCGTATAGATCGGTTTCATAAAGAAAATACATATTTAATTTGTTTAGATGAGGATAGATTAGTAGGTATGGTCGCAGTGCGGGGAAAACGACCATTCTCGTTAGATTATAAAATCTCAAATTTAGATGTTTATTTGCAAGAGCATGGAGAAAAAATGTATGAAATTCGTTTACTTTCAGTAGAACGTGAATATAGAAATGGAAGAGCGTTGTTAGGATTAATTCGTTTTCTACATCGTTATTTGCTTCTAAATGGATATGAATTAGCACTCATTTCTGCAACAACACGTGAACTAGCTTTATATGAGCAAATGGGATTCAAATCTTTCCATACGTTAGTTGGTACAGAAGAAGCAGCCTTCCAGCCAATGTATGTTACCCCTGCTATGTTTGAAGAGTCGAGTGTTGGGGGGATTATGACGAAAGAATATACGTTTTTACCTGGTCCAGTAGATATTGAAGAGAACGTTCGAAAGGCATTTTCTACGCGGCCTATTTCGCATCGCTCTAAGTCATTTCAAGTGATGATGGACAATGTGAAAAAACGGTTACTTTATATGACAAAAGCAAAACATGTACAGCTTATGTTAGGAACAGGGACGTTAGCAAATGATGCGATTGCTTTACAGTTACGTTCTTTAAAAGGGAAAGGACTAGTATTAACAAATGGGGAATTTGGTAATAGATTAGTTGGACATGCAAAACGAGCACAGTTACATTTTGATACGTATAAAAAGGAAATGGGAGATCCATTTATTTATACCGAATTAGAAGAAATCATGACAACTGGAAATTATGAATGGATTTGGTTTGTTCATCATGAAACATCTACTGGAATGTTAAACGATTTAAACGAGCTAAATACTCTTTGTAACGAGAATCAAATAAAACTATGTGTAGATTGCATAAGCTCAATTGGAGCAATACCATTAGACTTGAAGGATGTGTATTTTGCGAGTGGTGTTAGCGGTAAAGCGATTAAATCATATACAGGAATTTCTTTCGTTTTTTATAACCACATTGTAAAAATAAACGAGGCTGTGCCAGCCTATATGGACATTGGCATGTATGAAGAAAATGAAAGCATTCCATACTCACAATCATGGAATTTAATTTATGCATTGCAAGAAGCGTTGAAGAGATTTGAAGATGAAAAGGTATTTGTAAAAATTAAAGAGACATACGAATATGTTGAAGAAGTTATTACTGATATGGGCTTAAAGCTTGTTTCACCTAAAGAACATGCCGCGCCAATTATACTTACTATTGTATTAAGCGAAGACCATTCTTCTAAAGTAGTAGGCGATGCATTAGCATTACAAGGATACATCGTTCATTATGAGTCATCTTATTTACAAAAGAATAATTGGATCCAAATTGCATGTTTAAATCATTATAAAGAACGCGATATGAAGAGGATGTTAAATTGTTTGCAAATGTGTTTATTTCAGAGTGGGGTACATATATAAAGATTTTTTCTTTTCGTATAAAGGAGCTACGACTTACGAAAACTTAGAAATAGAACTTTGGAAGAGGTGTCAGTATGATAACT
This sequence comes from Bacillus sp. RCC_6_1, assembly GCF_041360755.1. Lineage (NCBI taxonomy): Bacteria > Bacillati > Bacillota > Bacilli > Caryophanales > Bacillaceae > Bacillus > Bacillus sp. RCC_6_1. Next base: position 77,735 of record NZ_JBFUPV010000001.1, on the reverse strand, counting down.
AGAAAACTACCATTACATATAGACGATATTAAAAAAGCTCACAAGATTCTAGATAGAAATGCTCGTAAAACGCCATTAGTAAAATCTTTTTATTTGACTAGTAAAACGGGCGGAGAAATACATTTGAAATTAGAAAATATGCAATTAACGGGTTCTTTTAAATTTCGTGGCGCATTTAATAAAATGTCACGGCTCACGGATCAAGAAAAAGAAAGAGGTGTAATCGCATGTTCAGCAGGTAATCATGCACAAGGAGTTGCATTATCTGCTCATTTACTCGGTATTAAGAGTAAAATTGTTATGCCAATTTCTGCACCTCAGGCAAAAGTTGAAGCAACAAAAGGATATGGATCTGAAGTGATTTTACATGGTGAAACCTTTGATGATGCAAAGGTAAAATGTGAAGAAATTATAAGGGAAACAGGTGAAACATACTTACATCCATATGATGATGTAGAGGTAATGGCTGGTCAAGGTACAATTGGATTAGACATTCTTGATGATATGTGGGATGTAGATACTGTCATTGTACCAATAGGTGGAGGCGGAATTATTTCTGGTATTTCTGTAGCATTAAAATCTTTTAATCCATCCATTAATATAATTGGTGTCCAAGCAGATAATGTTCATGGAATGAAGGCATCTTACGATAAAGGCGCAATCGTAGAACATTATGAGGCCCCTACTATTGCAGATGGTTGCGCAGTTAAAATACCAGGAAAATTAACATTTGAAATTGTAAAAGAATTAGTAGATGATATTGTAACTGTATCAGAAAAAGAGCTGGAAGTAGCGATGAAAGATTTATTACAACGTGGGAAAGCTGTTGTAGAAGGTGCAGGTGCATTAGCAACTGCTGCACTTCTTGCGGGAAAAGTTGATAGTTATATAAAAGGGAAAAAAGTAGTGGCTGTTATATCTGGTGGGAACGTGGACTTACAGCGCATATCAAGTGTATGTGAGCACTTTTTTGTCGCTAATGAAGTGAAATAGTTTTATGAAAGAAGAGCTAAGAGAAATGATCTTAGCTCTTACTTTTTGTCTACCATTTACTGTAAGTAGCAATAAACTTGCAGAATTTGCTGTCTAATGAATTGTTTTATTTAAGCGCCTATTTTTACACATATCTTTAATGTTACAATAATTATTTCAATATTGTCGAAACGTAAGCAGAAATTTAATATAATAGTTTTAATGTGCTAATGAGCGGTGAGGAGGGCAGGTCATGAATAAAGAAGAACAGGTCATGAACGGTTTCAGGGAATTATATAATAAGCTGGTTTGGCTTAATAAAGATAAGATGGAAGAAGGTCTTAAAGGGTTTAAGTCTTCTGAAGTCCACTGTATTGAATATATTGAAAACAATGCAGATTCTAACGTGACACAACTCGCAGAGGCTTTTTATGTGACTCGCGGTGCTATAAGTAGAATGACTAAGAAGCTCATACAAAAAGGCCTTGTTGAAAGTTACCAAAAGTCAGAAAATAAGAAAGAAATTTATTTTAAGCTTACCGAACAAGGGAAAGAAATTTATAAAATCCATGAAAATCTGCACAAAGAGTTTCAAGAGCGGGATAAAGCTGTATTTGAGCAAGTAACTGAAGAAGAATTCGACAGTATAATTAGCTTTGTGGAAAAGTATAGTAGACATTTGGATGCAGAAATAAAGAAACAAGGTATACATATTAAATCGTAATACATTTTAATAATAAAATGGCAGCCTTACTCTAATATGAGAATAGGCTGCTTTTTTATTATTTTATCTTTGTTGACTAATCAACAAAACAGGGTTATCATTTTGTTGACAAAGCAACAAAACATTTTAAGGAGAGAAGTTAAATGTCTATATTTAGATCACAAAATGAAAGGGAAACTGAAAAAAGCATAGATAAACATGCGTTACTATTCGGACTTATTTCTGTATTTCTTTGTGGTATAGGTTTCAGTATCATCATGCCTGTAGTCCCATTCTTAGTACAGCCATATACAAGTAATCCGGAAGAACAAGCATTAGTTGTTACACTACTAACTTCCGTATATGCGGCCTGTGTGTTTTTAGCTGCTCCAGCACTCGGGGGTTTAAGCGATAAGTATGGCCGTCGTCCATTACTTTTAATATGCTTATTTGGTTCTGCAATTGGGTACTTAGTTTTTGGCATAGGAGGAGCTTTATGGGTATTATTTGCTGGACGCATAATAGAAGGTATAACAGGTGGGAGCATAAGTACTATCTTCGCATATTTTGCAGACATCATTCCGAAAGAGCAGAGAACGAAATACTTTGGATGGGTGAGTGCAGTTGTAGGTGCGGGAACTATTATTGGACCAACTCTTGGGGGGTTACTTGCAAAGTTTGGTCATTCTGTACCTTTATACTTTGGAGCGTTCATAACTTTATTAAATGTTTTATATGGTATGAAATACATGCCTGAGAGTCTTGACAAAAATAACAGGTTAAAAGAGATTACTTTTGTAAGGTTAAATCCTTTTGCACAGCTAGCAAATATACTTTCCATGAAAAATTTAAAATGGTTACTTATCTCAGCGTTTTTACTTTGGATACCTAACGGATCTTTACAAGCAATTTTCACGCAATTTACAATAGATACTTTCAGTTGGAAACCTGCATTAATCGGACTTATGTTTTCAATTTTGGGCTTTCAAGACATTGTTTCACAAAGTTTTATCATGCCAAAGCTTTTAATCAAGCTTAGTGATAAACAAATAGCAATTCTTGGGATGGTTTCGGAGATTATAGGATACAGTTTTATTGCAGCATCAGCTGTATTTTCACTCTCTCCACTACTTATCGTTGGAATGCTAATGTTTGGTTTTGGGGATTCAATTTTCGGGCCTTCATTCAACGGGATGCTTTCAAAGTCTGTCAGTTCTAATGAACAAGGAAGGATTCAAGGTGGAAGCCAATCTATTCAAGCTTTAGCAAGAATGATTGGTCCGATTATTGGAGGACAAATCTATGTATCACTTGGTCATGCCGCACCTGCTTTTATGGGTATGATTCTTATAGTAGCGGCAATAGCAGTTTTGTATAAGGGAACGTATGAAACTGTATAACAGATAGATATAAGAACAAATAAAAGGGAGTCAGAACTTAGGAACAAGTGCTGATTCCCTATTTGTTTACGGTTTGAGAGCTAAGAGAAATGCTTTTGTTTAGGAATTTATTCTGCTATGCTCTCATGGTGAAGGGTAATATTCAGTGAGGTGGAACTATTATTAATTACAGTTAGCTTTATTTGAAAGTAAAAAGGTAGGTAAATGACTAGATAATTTCATTATGCTTGTGCTGAAGTAAATAATGATTCCATCTTTACTTTGCTCTTCTCTCGAATTTCAGCATCTGCATGGCGCATCACATATTTATGCGCTACAGCGATTGCTAAAACATCAGCTAATAAGCCAATCCCAATAATAGCAGCTATATCTGGAATGAAATCGATTGTTAATACGTAATAAGATAAAGCGGCTAATATTATGAATTTTGCCTTAGTAGGTAATTCTTTCTTTTTCATTGTGTAGAATAAAATAATACTTTCATATACGCTAGATTTACCGAGGTTTACAGAGCTTTTTTTGAACTTTTTCCAAAGTGTCTGTTTCTCCATATGAACGCTCCTTTTACAAAAACATAGATTTTTTAAAAGGATGGACAAAGAAGTGAGAGATTAATCAATTTTATTGTTTTTCTTAATTATATATTTCCATAAAAATAGGGGATTACCTGTTTAAAATAATATAATGTGGATTATACAATGATTCACAGTGTTCCGTTACATAGTATATATATGTAAGATGTATGTGGATGATTTAGTTATTATTATGCATTTTATAAGCGGTATGGGGGAAGAAAAATGAAAATAATAGAACTGCCAATTGAATTCGAATTTAACGGGCAAAAACAATGTGTTTATCCAAGTTTAATTATAGTACATAATGAATTAACGTTAGTCGATACAGGATATCCAAGTTTTTTACCTTTAATTGAAAATGCAATATTAAAACATGGATATGAGATGAAAAACTTAAAAAATATAATTATTACTCATTATGATGATGATCATATAGGGTCTGTATACGATTTTAAAGTGAAATATCCTCAAATTAATGTTATTGCTAGTGAAATTGAATCTAACTATATTAGTGGTGATATAAAATCAGAGAGGTTAGTTCAAGCTGAAGAAATGTTAGAACGTATGCCAAATGAAGAAAAAGAATTTGGTAAATGGTTTATACAACAGTTAAAAAATATAAAACATATTTCCGTCGATGAAAAAGTGCATGATGGTCAAATGATTTTGAATAATGAATGTCAAATAGTAGCGACGCCAGGACATACTTCGGGGCATATTTCATTATATTTTCCGAATTTAGATTGTGTAATTACGGGAGATGCGGCTGTTCAAGAGAATCGTGAGTTAGTAATAGCTAATCCGAATTTTTGTTTGGATATAGAAAAAGCGAAACAGTCTTTAAACAGGATTAAAAGTTTTAAAGCAGCAGAGTATTATTGCTATCATGGAGGAAAGCTTACTGTATAAATTAATGAAAATCGGTCTTTCCTAAATCGAAAAGATTGGTTTTTAGTTCATATATTTTGCGATTTCAACCAAATCAGTAACATTATATTTCGGTAAAATTGAAATATATATGTAAAGAAGAATATATATAATTTGAGCAAGAGTATAGGGGGGAGAAGATGGGTTCGTTATTTGATGTAATAGCAGATATCATTTTATTTTATCCTCGAAATGACATGAAATTGAAACATCATATCGCAAAATTAAGTGAATTAGAGTGGTTTCGAAATCTACATGAAGATCTGAAGTATACAAGTTTAATTTGGAGTAATAGAAAAATTAAAAGGTATATTTTGACTTCTATAAATATGGAAGCATTAATAAAATCTGAGAAAAAGCAAAAAGAATTTGTTCATCTAGTACAGGATGAATATAAAAAAAGAAGATAAGAATTTTTTTATTTTTCATATTTGGCGAAACAAATGGTACAATGAAAGCTAATGTGAAAAATAAGGAAAAGAAGTGGTCTATTTGAAAAATTTTTTAGAATTAGGAATTAGTGAAACTTTTAATCATACATTACGTGAAAATGGAATTACAGAAGCAACACCAATTCAAGAGCAGGCAATTCCTGTTATTATGTCTGGTAAAGATATTATTGGGCAGGCAAAAACAGGCACGGGTAAAACGTTAGCATTCGTGTTACCGATTTTAGAAAAAATCGATTCAGAGTCTAGTGATGTTCAGGCTTTAATTGTTGCACCAACAAGGGAACTAGCCCTGCAAATTACAACTGAAATTAAAAAAATGCTTGTTCAAAGAGAAGATATTAATGTACTAGCGATTTATGGTGGGCAAGATGTAGCACAACAATTGAGAAAATTAAAAGGTAATACACATATTGTTGTTGCAACACCAGGACGATTATTAGATCATATACGCCGTGAAACAATTGATTTAAGTAATCTTTCAACGATTGTACTAGATGAAGCGGATCAAATGCTTTATTTTGGTTTCTTATATGATATTGAAGATATTTTAGATGAGACACCAGGTAGTAAACAAACGATGTTATTCTCAGCAACGATGCCAAAAGATATTAAAAAATTGGCGAAGCGTTATATGGATGAACCGCAAATGATTCAAGTACAAAGTGAAGAAGTAACGGTTGATACAATTGAGCAGCGTGTCATTGAGACGACAGACCGTGCAAAGCCAGATGCACTTCGTTTTGTTATGGATCGTGATCAGCCATTTTTAGCTGTTATTTTCTGCCGTACAAAACTTAGAGTAAGTAAACTGTATGATAATTTAAAAGGACTAGGTTATAATTGTGCTGAACTTCATGGTGATATACCTCAAGCGAAACGTGAAAGAGTTATGAAGAGTTTCCGCGAAGCTAAAATTCAGTACTTAATCGCAACGGATGTAGCAGCTCGTGGACTTGATGTAGATGGTGTAACGCACGTATTTAACTTTGACATCCCTGAAGATGTAGAAAGTTATATTCACCGTATTGGCCGAACAGGACGTGCAGGTGGATCAGGTCTTGCAATTACGTTCGTTGCAGCGAAAGATGAAAAACATTTAGAAGAAATTGAAAAAACGCTTGGTGCACCAATACAAAGAGAAATAATCGAACAACCGAAGATAAAACGTGTAGATGAAAACGGAAAACCGGTACCAAAGCCGGCTCCGAAGAAATCAGGTCAAAATCGTCAAAGAGATAGCCGCGAAGGTTCAAGAAGTGAATCAAGACGTGATTCAAGAAATAGCTCAAGAAGTGATTCAAGAAATAGTTCGAGAAATAGTTCTAGAAATGAAAATAACCGATCATTTAATAAGCCAAGTAATAAAAAAGGTAGTACAAAGCAAGGTCAGCAAAGACGTGGCCGTTAAATAGTTATAATTGTAAAAGAGTCGCAAAATATTGTGGCTCTTTTTTGTTTGTATACAACAAGGATGATGGCAAGAAAAAAACAAAATTTCATTCACCGCATTTGAAATTTATAAAGGGAATTTTATAGTCCAAAACCATTAGTGCAAGGGTATTACTATCATTCAGCAGAACACTTTGGTTAAAAGAAAAGGTATTGAAGCGAGCGAGTATTTTCATTATACATTCCGCAATTATTGAAATAGAACAAGAGAAGTTTATGAAGGATTAAACTCGTATTGGTGTACGATCGTTGGAAACTGGAAAACTAATTTGTTAGTTTTGATCGATGAGGAACTCGAGAAGCACCACTGCCATCCTTATGGGGAAATTGCTTACGACGACGATGAAGGTAATGTAGTGATAATATGCGAAATAAGAAAAAGGACTAGCAGTCGTACCTGCCGTCCTTTAATAGGAGAAAAAGTAATCTTGTTTAGAACTACGCATAAACAGAAAATCTGCTTGTAATTAGTTTTACCCTAAATATACGTGTCTATACAAAAAAGGGATAAGTAAAAGATACTTATCCCCGGAAGGGAAATCCCAAGCACCAAAATGGCTCGTATTGGTCTGCAGGTTCAAAAGTAGTATATGTAAAACGAAAAATCTCATACAAAAAGCAGACAACGATTTTGGTTGTCTGCCAGTGAGTTCAATGAGTTAGCTAATTGTGATAATTTGCATCCCCATTGCGAGAAGAGTGAAGCTGCTAGTTCAAACAGCTTGTTGGTATTATTTTCGATTTCTTAAAAAATATACAGAGAAAGTAGATAAGTGAAGAACCTACCTGTTTTTGCTGTAACAAAAGAAAGAGGTATTAGCCGTGGACACGGCGGCTTGAAAATAGTATGTATTTTTATTTGGAAAATATTCACGGGGTGAAGAAACGTGGAATGTTTGATAAAGGTGTTTGTGAAATTAATCAGCTAATTAGTAAAACAAAATAGTTATTTGGAAGAAAAGGAAAATGAATATGAGATGAATTGAAGCTGTTGAAGAATTACTTGAAGTGATGAAAGAATGCTTTTGGAACGGAACATCTTTAAAGGGTGAAGCTAATGATTTTAATATTGTATCTTGGCTGATTGAAGAAGCGACGCGTAAAACAAAATAAAGATTTCATTTTGTAGCAATAGAGAATAGATATGTGTACTTATTGGGGGAAAGTAGATAAAGAGTTCTTTAAGAGGCAAGAACCGGAACAAAATAAAAGAGCGGCTAGCAAAAGCTAACTACTCAATACAAGGAGATACAGAGAAGACTACTTTAAATGAATGTTGGCATACAGCCCACATTCAGTATTGACCGAATATTTATTTTAAATTCAATTTATTTAAAGTAAACATCCCAACAGATAAAATGGTTGCGCCTGCTACAGAACCTAGCCAGTCTCTCCAGCCTAATGTATTTAAAGATGCATCTGTTAAATCCGTAATTAAGAAGATAGCAAACATTAATACACCAAATGCTAAGCATCCCCAAAATGTTTGCAAATATTTAATCATCTTCTTTCGGAACTTGCTCATATAAATCACCCTTATTAATAATTTATATTTTTATAAATAAATTATCACATATACAAAAATTAAAAGTGCGAAATATGCAATATTACATATTGGAACTCAACAAAATACTCCATTGATAAGTACATAGATCGAACGGAGGCATCGTTCTTTTCCTAAAATGAAAGGTGACGATAAGAAACATGAGATACGTTTTAAACAAATTGAGCGGACGTTAAAAAATAAAAATTTATAAAGGAAATAGAAAGTATGGTGTTGTATATGTACGATAATAGGAAACTTTTTGCAAACTAAACATATAATTTTAATAGACCGACAGTCGGTCTGATGGGAAGGAGAACTTGAATGCGAATTGTAAAGGAGTATGAGGAGCGTAGAAAGGAAATTTTAGAAACAGCTGAGCGTTTGTTTCTTACGAAAGGTTATACGAAAACAACCGTGAATGATATTTTAAAAGAAATTGGTATAGCAAAGGGGACGTTTTATCATTATTTTAAGTCGAAGGAGGAAGTAATGGATGAAATCATTATGAGGATTATTAAAGAGGATGTCACTAAGGCGAAAAGGATTGTCTCCAATCCCGATATCCCCGTTTTAGATAAGTTATTTAAAATTTTAATGGAACAATCACCAAAATCAGGAGATGTCAAAGAAAAAATGATTGAACAATTCCATCAACCAAATAATGCAGAAATGCATCAGAAAAGTTTAGTGCAATCCATTATACATTTATCTCCTGTATTAACGGAAGTTTTAGAGCAAGGAATAGAAGAAGGCATATTTTCTACTCCATACCCACAAGAAACAATTGAATTATTACTCTCTTCAGCACAAGTCATATTTGATGATGGTTTATTCCAGTGGAAACCGGAAGAAATGATGAGAAGAGCTAAGGCTTATATTAAAATGATGGAAGTATCTGTTGGAGCGAAAGAAGGGTCCTTTGATTATATGATCGAGGTTTTAATGAAACAGAAATAGCTTTTTTCTGTTTGGGTGTTATAGACCGGCAGTCGGTCTAGACTAAATGAAGGATGTGATGAAGATGCCAGCAAGTATTCAATCTTCCTTGAAAGATTTTCACTTAATGGTAAGTGGTCAAATTATTACTATTTTAGGTTCAACACTATTACGTTTTGCACTGTCTTTATATGTGCTAGATATAACAGAACGTGCCGATATATTTGCAGGGTTATATGCCATAACGAGTATCCCGTTTTTGTTAGCTCCTCTTGGCGGAGCGATAGCAGATCGTTTCAACCGCCGTAATGTAATGGTCATTTTGGATTTTATAAACGCTGCTATTGTATTAAGTTTTATAGTTTTGTTATTAACTGAATCGGTATCTATTTTATTGATTGGAGCAATTATGTTTTTACTAGCAGTCATTAGTGCAATGTACTCACCAGTTGTTATGGCAAGTATTCCGCAATTAGTTCCAGAGAAAAAGTTAGAACAAGCAAACGGTATCATAAATGGTGTGCAAGCATTATCTAATATAGTTGCACCTGTACTAGGAGGAATATTATATGGCATAATTGGTTTGAAAATGCTCGTAATAACAAGTTGTCTTGCTTTCTTTTTATCTGCAATTTTAGAAATGTTTATTACAATACCTTTTATAAAAAGAGCGCAAGAAAGCCATATCATACCGACAATTGTAAAAGATATGAAAAAAGGTTTTCTTTATGTTTTAAAGCAACCTTTTATTTTGAAGGCTATGTTACTTGCAGCTTTACTAAACTTAATTTTGACACCGTTATTTGTTGTTGGAGGACCTATTATGTTACGAGTAACTATGCAGAGTAGCGATACGATGTATGGAATTGGAATGGGATTAATTGATTTTGCAACCATATTAGGGGCATTGTCAATCGGTTTCTTTGCTAAAAAGTTACAGATGAAAACATTATATAATTGGATGCTTATCATAGCTTTATTAGTAATGCCAGTGGCACTATCAGTTACACCGTTTATTCTTAATTTAGGATACTATCCACCATTTATCCTCTTTATACTTTCTTCTCTTCTAATCGCAATGATTATGACAATTGTATCCATTTATGTGATTACTGTAGTCCAAAAGAAAACACCAAATGAAAATCTAGGAAAAGTGATGGCATTTATAACAGCGGTATCTCAATGTATGGCACCAATTGGGCAAGTCGTATATGGTTTTATGTTTGAAGGATTCAGTACGAAAATTTATTTACCTATATTTGCTATTAGTTTCATAATGATAATAATAGCGGTGGTGACGAAGAAAATATTAAGAAATGAAGGGAACTAGCTTCATATGCTTAGAGTATTAGCGAAACCCAATCCTAATCAATTCTTCATCATTTATTTCAATTACGAATCTATATTCTTTGTCTAATAGCCAGTAATAAAAACTGACTGCATCAACGTCAACTAGTGATTGGAATACTTTATCAAGATTTGTACTTACTACAGGGATTTCATAGTTATCCCATATTATAAAAATCTGTTCGTCAAAATCTAGTTGGTTTGCTCTAATAAGGGAAATTAGTTGTTCTTTGTTCGAAGCTATGAATTGATTATCTATCTGTTCCCAATCTATTCTTCCCGAGACAGTTATAGGAAATGAATTCATTAAAATAGTAGCAATTTGCTGGCTTTTTTCTTGGGAGAAAATGAGAGTTTCGTTTCCTAGGGATTCAAGGCATTCACTAAACAAAGGGTTTGTGTCATTGTTGTTTTTGGTTTTCAGTGCTCTTAACTTTTGTCGCAATTTCCATTGTCTTGACGATCTATCATCCATTTTTAACATTCCTTATACAATTATTTAAGAATGAGTATAGCACATAAGGGAAGTCTTTATGAAAAGGAACTTTTTAAATATAAATTAAATAAAAGCGTTATTTGAAAAAAAAGCCTTTTAAGGAAAGATAAGAGGCCATCAAAAAATATAACAACATGAAAATTTTATATTATGTATATACAATTTAAAGAGTTAGTGGAAATAATAAAATGTATAAAATTCTTATAAAAAAGCCCTAGGATTAGGAGATCTAGGGCTTCCTCTGTTGGTATATCTCACACGACATTATAAAAAGAAAAGAACTTAATGAAGATAACACATGAATGTTTCGTAAATGTATCAAAAAAGTGAACAAAAGCGTTATTTTAAGGACCATGATATATCATCAAGGGCTTTATAAATATAACTATACATTCGGTAAAAGAGATATTTTGGATTGTATTTTTGTTTCCAGTTCATAATAATCACCTCTCATACAAATAGTTTAATTATATTATAAGGTTATTAAAGAGAATGTTAAGAAAACTTGATATGAATTAAGGTGAATTTAAACAAACTAGTAATTGTAATTAAAAAGCAGTTAGCTTTTGCTAGCTGCTTCACTCACTGGGAGTTTTTTTATGTAATTTAGATAAAGAAACTAGCTATTAAAAATATTGCTTCTATCAAAATTAGAGAATCAACTAAAATCAAGAACTGTTTTTTCTGTAGCTTTTGAAATTCCTTTATTAATCTAAAAACTGCACTTATTCCGAAACAGATGTATAACAAAATCATTATTATTTTTAGTATTACTAACATTCCTAATATAATTAATTAAGTATCAGAAAATATATCCATGTAAGTTTTTAACAAAAACCTTATTTAAATAGAAAATGCCAGCTGAAATGTCAAGGGTGTATCAGTTGGCACTGAAATAGATATTAAATTTTAATATTAGGTTTTTTAGTTCGTACTTTTGTTCTTATTTCTAGAAGAGATTGTACCAAATATTGCTCCGGACATTGCTCCGATCAAAGTCATAAAAATTGCACTCCATACTGCAAATGACATAATTACACCTCCTAATAATAAAATGCTGCAACTATGTTTTTATTATATATGAATTTTAGTATGTTAAGTGGGGGAAAAGTTAGAAAATTAAACAAAACCGTTAATTAAATTAAAAAAAGAGCCTCGCGATAATGGCTGCAAGGCTTCATAAGGTCGAGTTATGTCGTACTCACAAGGGATTTTAACATGAATGTTGTGGTAAACATACTGGTAAATGTATCTAATTTATTTAGAGCATTTATTTTAAACCAAAACGCTATTTGATAAGTATATGTAAAAAAAGAGCGCCTTGTAAAGGCACTCTTTGCAAAGTCTTTTGTCTACTGTCGTGTTTTTATATTTACAATTCAGTAGCTTTGAAAGTTCGTTATTTTTAACAAAAATTTAATTTTATGGAAATGAAAACCCTAGTTTCCTAGGGTAATGGTATAACAGCCAAATATATTTTATTCTTTTATATCGTAACTTAATTTTACGTTAAAAACATCAGGTAAGTGTAACCAATTGCAGAAAATAAAAGAGCAGCCAGCAAAAGCTAACTGCTTGGTTCTCCAAGGGGAAAGGAGAAAGGTTAGGGATTTCATTAAATGAGTTTTGGCTATTGCCTATCTATATTATTAACGGAATATTGAGTTTTATTCACGAAGAACGATGTTTAACTTAATGCATAGCCAACAATCAAAGTTAGTGTTAAAAACACTGATAATACCAATGTTAGTAAGACTGTTGCTACACTTCTAAGCATCGTAATCCAATTATTCATCTTAGAAAATCCTATGATGTCTGCAAAAAAGTTCCTATTGCTAAAACTAGTAATATAAACAAAGGGTGAATGTGTAATAAATCCGTGAAAAATTTGAATAGTTCAAGTGAAATTTCAAAATATAAACGGAATAGCCCAACGCAAACTAAAGAACAAATAAAGGATCATAGATTGATGTTATGCTTCATAGCTTTTTCCTATGTTATCAAAATAGTTTTACTCAATTTTAATGGAAAATAAAAGAAAAAGATAGCGGTTATAAATTAAAATGAATTTTTTAACAAAATAGATCCTTTGAATAGAAAGTGAAGTTAGGAGAATAGCTAATTTAAAGAAAGGAAAAATTAGAAAAGCTATCATGCGTCGTGCAAAGGCCGTAGAGAAATACCAAGTCGATAAAGTTTGGAGAGGTGTTTTTGTAAAAGCTGGAATAATAATGGTACTTGTAATTATGATTGCAGAAGTTGATCATAGATATGGATTTTATAAGGGAAGCAAGAAAGCTAAAAGTAGAGTAGGAGGTGTGTAATTTGAAAAAAATTTTAGAAGTAAAGCAATTAAATAAAAAATACTCAATAGATGGAAATAGAAATTTCGAATTACTAAAAAATATAGCTTTAAAGATAAATGAAGGAGAGTGTGTATCGTTCATGAGAGCTTCTGGCTCAGGAAAATCGACGTTATTATATAATATTAGTGGAATGGATCAAATGTCATCAGGAAGTGTGAAAGTGAATAGTAAAGAAATATCATGTATGAAAGAAGAGGCGTTAGCAAAAATATACCTTAACGAAATTGACTTTATTTTTCAGCAAAGTATTCTTCTTAAGTGACTCATGTTGTAAAGGTAGCAGCGAAAACAGAAAGAGTTCTTTTTTTGCAGAATGAGAAATTGTTAGTGAAATACGGATGGGGAAATATGAACATGATTATTTGAAAGTACGGGAAGAGAAATTGCTAAAATGGCAAGATGTACTTGGATTTTAAAGAAAAAACTCCTATTGAATGTAGGAGTTTTTCTTTGTTTGAAAGTTCAAAAAGATATATAATAATTTTCTGACTATTAATTTGTGGAGGGGTATTAATGAAAAAATGAAACGTTACACACACAAGAAGACATTTTAAAAATGCTTGATTCATTATTAAGACCTGCAGAACCATTTTGGAATGAATTTTATGAGAATAGAGAAAAGGATGTTCCGTTTTTTGGAAATGTCCCAGATGAGAACCTAGTTTCGTATATACAAAAAGAGAGAGTTTCAAAAGGGAAAGTATTAGAACTTGGGTGTGGTCCAGGTAGAAATGCCATTTATTTAGCGACTCAAGGATTTGATGTAACAGCAGTGGATTTATCTGTAGAAGGCATTAATTGGGCTAAAGAAAGGGCATTGGCAAAAGAGGTAGCAATTCATTTTATTTGTGATTCAATTTTTAATTTAGAGGTTCAAAACGAATTTGATTTTGTATACGATTCGGGCTGTTTGCATCACATTCCACCGCATAGAAGAATAAATTATGTGGATTTAATTAAAAACTCATTAAAATCGGGTGGTTATTTCGGATTAACATGTTTTGCGGCAGGTGATTTAGATGAGCGAAATGGATCGGAAATAACAGATTGGGACGTATATAGAGGGTGGAGTCTACAAGGTGGTCTTGCATACTCGGAAGAAAAGTTAAGAGAGATATTTAAAGAATTTGAGGTAATTGAGATTAGAAGAATGAAACAAATGAAACAACCGAAAGAAATGTTTGGAGAATCATTTCTTTGGACAGCATTATTTAAGAAGAAATAATAAAGTAGATAATTGACAAACTCATCGTTTTTATAGACAATATATTAAAAGGAACGTACGTTTGGTTTTGTTGACGTATGTTTTACATAAATACATAACAAGGGGCTGTCTCCATATGAGTAACGCAAATCAAAAAATTACTACGTTTTTAATGTTTGAGGGCAAAGCTGAGGAAGCAATGAATTTTTATACGTCACTATTTGATCAATCAGAAATTGTAAGTATTTCTCGCTACGATGAAAATGGACCTGGTAAAGAGGGAACTGTAATTCATGCAACTTTTACGCTAAATGGCCAAGAGTTTATGTGTATTGATAGTTATGTAAATCATAATTTTACATTCACTCCAGCTATGTCTCTTTATGTAACTTGTGAGACAGAAGAAGAAATTGAAACGGTCTTTCATAAACTAGCGCAGGATGGAGCGATTCTTATGCCTTTAGGTTCTTATCCGTTTAGTAAAAAGTTTGGCTGGTTAAATGATAAGTATGGTGTATCTTGGCAGTTAACTCTTGCTGAATAAAAAAGAAAAAGCGTAGCTTATTTGTTTGTAAAAGATGTTCATCTTGTATGGAATGAAGTTTCTAGGGTTTTAAAGAATAAAGGTGTTCTTATTGCTGGATTTACAAATCCGTTACTATGGATTTTTGATGATAACCAAGAGCAAAAAGGTATTCTGGATGTTAAACATTCAATTCCTTCATCAACATTGGATTATTTACCAGAGGATGAAGTTCAAGATTACATCGATTCAAATCAAACAATAGAATATGCGCATACTTTAGAAGACCAAATCCAAGGCCAAATTGATGCTGGTTTTGCTATAACAGGTTTTTATGAGGATGATTTTGGTGGAACAAGGATATTAGATAAGCATATTAAAACATTTATTGCGACAAAAGCTATAAAATTAAAGATGGATTAAGAATTTTTGCTTGTCGCACGGGGCGTTAGTCGAAGAAGGCTCTTAAAATAGAAAAGGATGGTACTTTCCATCCTTTTCCTTATGTATTTTGAGTGTCGAAACTATTCTCAAAACAAGTTTTACACTACTAGTTGTATAATTAGGTTATGCTTTTATATTAAGAATTTTGCTGACCGAATCTTTTCCCGAGTTTAGCTAACAATTCAGGTTGATCGCTTTGGCTCATTATAACTTCAATAAAGATAAGTTGATTCTTATTAAAAATTATATTTGCTAAGGTTTCTGCTAATTCTGCTTCATTTTCTACTTTAAAGGTTAGACTTTTTTCTTCTGATCCAAATATCATTGATAGTTTATTGTAATCCCACATCTGTATGTCATTATAAGGTTGGTTTTGTCCGTGAATGGCACGTTCAACAGTGTATCCGTTGTTATTGATTAAAAATATAATCGGTTTTAAATTTTGACGTAGTATAGTTGATAACTCTTGGGCAGTTACTTGGAAAGAACCATCACCAATAATTAAAATGTTGCGCCGTGATAAATTGGCGAGCTGTGTACCAAGTAGAGCGGGCAGTGTATATCCGATAGATCCCCATAATGGTTGTCCTACATATGCAGTGTCATTAGGTAGAGGGATAGCAGCACTACCAAAGAAAGGTGTTCCTTGCTCTACAATTAAGACGTCGTTTTCTTGTAAGAAATGGTACATTTGCTGCCAAAAACGTTTTTGTGTGACCATTTGTGCTTTTGGATTGAACTCTTCAGTAAAAGGTGATGATTCTAAAATAAATGGCTTAACGTCAAGGGTATCTTTATTACGATGCTCAATTGAATCACTTAAATGTTGTAAAACATCCTGCATTACAACTGGACCGTATTTTTTATCTATAATTTTCACAGTGTAGGGATGGATTTCTATAACTTGTTCTTTTGTAAAACCTTGTGTGAAGCCGCCTGTAATAGTATCAGTTAACTTCACACCAATACTAATAATACAATCAGATTCATCAATTCTTTTTCGCAAGTACGGAGAACTTACATCACCAGTATAAACACCTATAAATTGAGGGTGTTTTTCTGGGAATATTCCTTTTCCCATACTGAACGTCGCGATGGGAAACCCAGTTTTTTCTACGAATTGATGTAAACTTTCTTTAGCATGAAATCGATCTACTTCAAAATCAGCTAAAATAACAGGTTTTTTGGCACTATTTATTTTTGAAATGGCATGTAGAAGCATTTTATTTAATGCTTCTTTATTACTTAAAATAGGTTTATTTATAATAGGTTCTGTCGGTTTATTAATTGGTTTATTATACACATCAATCGGCAAATTAATATGAACAGGGCGTTTTTCATTCCAACATGCACGTAAAACACGGTCAATTTCCTCAGCAGCATGCTCAGGTGTTACATTTGTTTGTGCTATAGTGATTTCTCGATACATATTGGAAAAGTGATCGAACTTTCCATCTCCTAACGTATGATGGACGATTGCTCCATTTTCCATTACTTTTGTTGGTGGCGTACCTGTAATTTTTATAACTGGCACGTTTTCCGCATATGAGCCAGCAATACCGTTAATAGCGCTTAATTCTCCAACACCGAAAGTAGTAATAAGAGCGGCGATTCCTTTTATGCGAGCGTACCCATCTGCTGCATATGCAGCATTTAATTCATTACAATTGCCAATCCATTTTAAACTTTTATGTGCTATCACATCATCTAAAAAGGCAAGATTATAATCACCAGGAACCCCAAATATATGTTCAATTCCTAATTCGTGTAGTCTATCCAATAAATATGTACTTACAGTATATTGTTTTTTCAAATGAATCATCTCCTAATTATGCAATGAATGTTTCAATAGACTAAAGAAGTTCTAATGCGTTGATTAAAATATTCATTACTAGATTGTGGTATAATTTACATACAGGGGGAAAGTAGATGACACAACATAAAGAAGAACAGATGAATGAGGCATTAGCATTATTTTATTTTGCATATAAAACATTTACTGAAAAGCCAGATGAAATTATAAAAGAATATGGCATTCAACGAGTACATCATCGAATTTTATTTTTTATCGCACGTTTTCCAGGGATAAGTGTAAATGAGTTATTATCACTATTAGAAATAAGTAAACAAGCTCTCCACGGGCCGCTACGTCAACTTGTGGAAAAGGGCTTAATTGAGAGTAATGAAGCTATGCATGATCGACGTGTGAAACAGTTGTCTTTAACAGAAAAAGGTACAGACTTAGAGAAAAAACTGAGTGATGTACAAAGACAACAAATGGGTGCTATTTTTTCAAAATTTGGTGAATCATGTGAGGACAATTGGCACCAAGTTATGAATGAAATGGCAAATAGCCGATCAGGTTTTGATGCTTGGATATCGAAACGTGAAATACCAGTCGATCAAAAATAATGAAAAAACTTCTGTTTTTATCGTTTGAAAAAGAGCAAATTTTATCCATACATTTGGCAACTATGATTTGGTCATAGAGTGAATGGATAAAAAGATACATTACTAGATACTTTATACGTGTACGCAATGGAACAATAAAATTCACATTTCCGAAAGGGGAATTATAATGATAAAACTTGTACTTATTCGTCACGGACAAAGCTTATGGAATCTTGAAAATCGCTTTACTGGATGGACAGATGTTGATCTATCAGAGAATGGATTAAGTGAAGCGAGAGAAGCAGGAGCAATATTAAAGAAAAACGGATATACTTTTGATGTGGCTTATACATCTGTATTAAAACGCGCAATTCGGACGTTATGGATTGTACTTCATGAGATGGATCTTACTTGGGTTCCAATACATAAATCTTGGAAGCTAAATGAAAGACATTATGGTGCATTGCAAGGGCTGAATAAAGATGAAACTGCTCAAAAGTATGGTGAGGAGCAAGTTCATATTTGGAGAAGAAGTGTTGATGTAAGACCACCGGCTCTTACTGAAGACGATCCTCGATATGAAGCGACTGATCCAAGATATAAAACACTCAAAAAAGGTGAATTTCCATTAACTGAATGTTTAGAGGATACGGAGAAGAGAGTACTTGCTTATTGGCATTCAGAAATTGCGCCGACATTAAAAAGTGGTAATAAAGTAATTATTTCATCACACGGTAACACAATTCGCTCGCTAGTAAAATATTTAGACAACCTTTCAAGTGATGGTGTAGTTTCATTAAATATTCCAACTAGCATTCCGCTTGTTTATGAATTAGACGAAAACTTACGTCCGATTCGTCATTATTATTTAAGTATGGATGGAGAAGTACCTGAAGGGGAAATTCCGAAACATATTTCTTTTTAATACGAAAATTTGAAATGAATGCTTGTCTACATATACAATATAGACTCATGGTAAAGTGAAATTTTAATCAGTGGGGTCTTACTGCCCACAAATAGCAGGATAAAAGACGTGGTACCTTCTAATATATATGCGATGTAGCTAATTTTAGAAGCTTGTCCACGTCTTTTGTCATAAAGAGAGCAGCTTGCGCATGTAATGATATCGTGAGTAGTTTTTGAATGGAGGGTGATGTGATTAATGATCTCTAACATTCGAATTGGCTTATTTGTTTTAGCGATTGTCTTTGTAGTCCTTGTTTTCTTTTATTGGAAAAATGAAGAGTTGTACGAGGAGAAGAAGCAACGTATTAGAAAGACTTGGTATGGTTTGTTTATCATATCTGTCACCGTGTATTTCATGATAAAAGGAATCGATTTAACCCTCTGGAAAAATCTTTTAATGTTTACTGCAATGGTTATTTTTGTTGATATTGCGTTCATTTTAACGCCTAATATTTCAGAAATATGGGGTGCAAAATTTAGCGATATTGGCAAGACAGTTCAATCCATAAAACGATCATTAATTGCATCTAAAGCAAGAGGAGAAATATACACGACAATTATTCAAAATGTTAATCCAGCAGTATTCGGTACGATGGAATGGCATACGGAAGAGGAATATACAAAGAGCTTAAATGCATTTTTAGATTCATATGGGGAAAAGATTGGCGCGAAAATTGTTGTTTTTGAAGCTGCGAAGGAATTAAATACAAACTTTCGTGGTATTCGCTCACAATTTAGTATTATCGTCCCGTTAGAACATATCGAGCAATTGAATGAGCAGAAAGCGGTGCAAGTAGAAAATGTCGGGATTATACCAGCAAAAATAGTAAGTGACGTTTTCATTGTTATTGATGGAAAGAAAAATAACCTGCAAGATCGGGATTTTGAAAATGTATATAATTTAACAATACATCATAGTTATTTTAGTAAATAAGGACAGAATCTTTTTCTGTCCTTTTCTTCTATACATAAATTAAAAACAAAATCCGACAAAGTTGAATAAAATTGGACAATCATTCCTACACTAGCATGTAGAGGTGATTGTAGTGGTAAAAGATTATGACAATGATTTTTTTAAAGAAAATAACGAAGATACAACAGATTTCTCTTTAATAAAAGGAGATACGTTGCAGCAAGTAGAAGAATTAGAAGAAGAATTAAAAAGAAAATCATAAGTGTACACTCTTTCTACATTTGCTATATAATATAAATAAAAGGTTGTATCTTTTTGAAAAGGGGGAGAAGAGATGGCTGAAGTCAATGTACAAAAGTCTTCGTTTTTTAAAGAAAAAAAAGAAGAAACCAATACAGATTTCTCTCTTGTGAAAGGTGCATTAACGGAGAATATAAATCGGTTAGAGAAACTGATGAATAATAGTAGTTCAAAATATATACAGGTGAAAAGAACAAAAGAAAATGCATAGAGCATTTTCTTTCGTTTTTTATTTAATAGTAAACTTATCTTTTACTTTTTTAGGTAAATCTGTTTTCTGAATCTCTTCATAGGACTTTACTTCAATTGATGATATTTCATTGTTGCTATTATCATCTTGATCTACATAAAGGCGTAAAAACGCGTCTTTATTTAATTTATGATTGTTTTCTTTTTTTGTACTTCTAAATGTAATTTGTTTTTTGACGCCATCTTCATCATATGCGGACAGCGTATAGTTTCGTAAGTTTCTATGATCTACTTTTTCGATAGTTCCTTCGCCTTTTATCTGCATGTAATATACATCTTTACCAATTCTATTTAGTGACGCTCTCTCACAGCCAATAGTAAAACTAAAAAATAATAAACATAGTGTAATAATTGCTAAAAACTTTTTCATTTTCTTTATCTCCTTTAATGTGTTTCTTTAAAAAGTATACGACTATTATTAAATGAGAAAAATCGATGTAGATTACAACGCCCTTACAATGTTGTAAGAGTGTTGTACATAAAATGAACAATAAAAGTTAAAAGAAAGATAAAATAATGAATCATGGTATAATGATATGAGACTTACATATTATTTTTTCATTTTGAGAGGAGCTTGAAAAATGTATTCTACTTTAGAACAATTAACAAAGCACCCTGTATTTTTTCATTTTGCAGAAATTTCAAAGATTCCTAGAGGATCAGGTAATGAAAAGGAAATTAGTGATTATTTAGTGGGCTTTGCAAAAGAGCGTAACTTAGAAGTCATTCAAGATGAAGCATTAAATGTCATTATTAAAAAAGAAGCAACAGCTGGTTATGAAAATGTACCAGCTATTATTATTCAAGGTCATATGGATATGGTTTGCGAAAAAAATCAAGCAACAGTACATGATTTTGAAAAAGATCCAATTGAATTACGAATCATTGGGGACATGTTATATGCAAATCAAACAACTTTAGGTGCTGATAATGGTATTGCAGTTGCGTATGCATTAGCTTTATTAGATTCAAAAGAAATTCCGCATCCAGCACTTGAAGTCGTTATCACTACTGAAGAAGAAACGACAATGGGCGGAGCTTTTGCTATTGATCCAAATCATTTTGAAGGAAAGATATTTATAAATATTGATTCTGAAGAAGATCATAAATTACTTGTAAGTAGTGCAGGTGGTGCGAAAGCTGTTGAAACAATTCAAGTAATTTGGGATGAAACGCCAGCGAATATGGATGCATACCGTATATATGTTGGTGGTCTAAAAGGCGGCCATTCTGGTATGGAAATTGATAAACAACGCGGTAATGCGAACAAAGTATTAGGACGAGTATTACGTGATTTATCAGTACATACGGAGTTTTACATAAGTGAAGTTCACGGCGGATTAAAAACGAATGCAATTCCGCGTGAAAGTGTAGCTACAATTTTAATTCGTACAGAAGATGTAGGACAAGTAGAAGAAAAACTAGAATCATGGACACGTGTATTACAAGAAGAAATGCGTGCTGTTGATCCAGATGTTCATGTTACACTGACAAAATTGGATGAAAAAGTTGAAAAAGTATTTGCTAAAGAGACACAAAAGCAGCTTATTTCATCATTATTCTTAATTCCAAATGGCATTCAAAGTATGAGCATGGATATTAAAGGTCTTGTAGAAAGTTCAACAAATTTAGGCGTTATTGAAACGTTGCAAGATGAAATTAAATTACGTAACGAAGTGCGAAGTTCTGTAAGTAGTTTAAAACAACATGTTGCAGAAGAAATCAAATATATTGCTGAATTAGTTGGTGCTACATTTGAAATAGAGTCAGAGTATCCAGAATGGCCATACAATCCAAACTCACAAATTCGTAATTTATTTGAAAAAGTACATCAAGAAAAATACAATAAAGAAATTGAAATCTTCGCTGTACATGCGGGGATTGAGTGTAGCGCATTCGTTCAAAAGATGCCTGAATTAGATGCAATTTCATTCGGACCAGACATTTTCAACGTCCACACTCCAGATGAACATATCAGTATCTCTTCTGTAGTGAATAACTGGGGATTCTTCATTGATGTAATGAAGGGTACGAAAGAATTAGCTAAGTAATAACGACGAAATAAAAAGGAGTCTATAAAAATTTATAGGCTCCTTTTTTGTATTGGAATTTATCCCACTATTTGCCGGGCAGCCCGATTGGTTCAACTAATAATCAGTGGGGGATGAATAAAACCACTACTGATTAAAGTTTCACTTTATGAGAAGTCATTTTTCGTTAGTATGTAATATTAAGCTTGAACAATTAATAAGGATGAATTGTTGATGTTTTTTAGTACTGATAAAGGGGTGGAGAAATGAAGGGAAGAAATCATTTTATTGTTTGTATGTTTTTATTGTTTTTCACATTTAGTTTTATTGGTGTTCAGAAAATAATAGCAGAAGAAGTTGAATTTTCAGGAACAACAGCTCCATTGAATGTAAATGTTAGAGAGGCAAAAAGTTTAAATGCAAATATTGTAGATGTGATTCCCGGAAATACAAAAGTATCTTTTAAAGGATGGGAGTATGGTGAAGCGGTTAAAGATTACTGGACAGGAAATTTAGATAATCGTTGGTTTTATTATTTTAAAGATGGAAAAAAAGTATATGTAACGTCAGCGTATATTAATGGAAATCCCCCAAGTACACCAACAGACCGTAAATTATCTGTACCTAACATATTACAAGAAAGATCAAATTGGTGTTGGGCAGGCACTTCGGTTTCAGTTTTAAATTATTTTGGGAAAACTCCTTCACAAGATCAGTACGTTAGGTATGTTAAGGGTGGATCATATAATAATCCTGCAACTTCACGTGAAATACAATATGGATTATCGGGATATGGTGTTAGCTCAGCTATAAGTTCTGGAGCAAAATCTTATGATTGGTTCAAAAGTCAAATTAATAGTAATCAGCCGATGATTGCACTCATTATGTGGCAAAATGGAGCTAACATCGGACACTTTCTAGTACTTGATGGATTTTATAAAGGGACAAATGGAACAGATTATATAACATACATGGACCCTTGGTATGGTGATCATTATAATCATAATTTCAGTACGTTCCATAACAATAATAATTTTTGGTGGAGTGAAACTGTTTATAATATCCATGCAAACTAATAATATTAAAAGCGGGGGTTCATAAATGGGAAAACTACTTAAGCTTGTGATACTGTGCATGTGCTTAATGACCGTTATTATTTTCGCTAGTAAAATTAGTTATGCATCAAAAAATAAAAGTGAATCAGTACAATCGATCGCATTAAAAGATTATCAATATAGTAAGGGAAGTTCTTCTGAAAATTTAAGTTTTGAAAAAATAACAACATCTCCATTTTCGTTACCAATCTATGAAACAATTCCAGCACAGCAAATTTTAAATAGCTCTGAATTTAAGAATTTACTATTACCAACAAATGAAAAGCTGTGGTTTATTATGAAGGGTGAGCAGCCAGAAGGACTAATTGTTGCGAATGATACTGAACCGATTCGAACGGGCGGAGAAAATAGAAGTAAAGATTTATATGGATTATATAAAGCAATAAAAAATAATACAAATGAAACAAAAGATATTAGTTATTTCGAATTTGAAGGGCAAGGAATATTGGTAGTAAATCAAAATAATGATCAAGAAATATACCTTAGTAAAGGTGCCGCTGCCATATTAAAACTTCCTGCTGGTCAAAAAGTATTGAGCAGTGAAGTAATACAGAAAATGAAAGAGAGAATTGTAACTGGTTTTGAATAGTGGTAATATCTGATTTTTTTTTGTTTATACAAGGTTGAATAGGGAACAGGATCAATGGTAGCATTAGGGCATCTTTACTGTTTGAAACCTAATAGTGTATATAAAAAGGTTAGAGAAGTTAATTCTCTAACCTTTTTATATTAATGTCTGAAATTTAAAAAGTGATGGAGTAAACCAAATAATAAAAGTTTGTCTGCTCTTCTATTTTTATTTGCAATTTAAACTCGTTATATTCAGCTATCTATTGTACAACCTTTTTACATAGCTGAATTTTTTTATTTGAAAATAAGGGTGCATCTATAAAACCATAATGATAAACTAAAATACCTAATTCCACTCTAGAATTAATATGCCATTTTTCTTTAATATGATTAATTATCGTTGAAATTCTTCGAGGGGTAACATATATTTTTTTTGAAATTTCTGCATCTGTGTATCCTTTTGCTACATAAATAGCCACTTCTAACTCTCTTTCGGTCAACATTCTTTTCATAAAATACGCTCCTTCGAAATTATTTATATAAAAATCAAAAGAAACTATTAAAAGAAATAAAGGTGAAAAATCATATTTATTTTAATCCGGCTATTTGCGGGTAGTAAGACTCCGACCTCAAAATTTAGATGTGGCAAAGAAGTCGGACTCCCTGTAAAAGCCTGCCTGGGGTGGACTAATAATCAGTGGGGGTGAATAAAACGCACATTGATTATTAGTGAACCATACTTTAATAATTTCTCGTATTGTGATACAAGTTTGTAAAAGAAACTATAAATCCATATAATTAGTAATTGTAACTATATCAATTTTACATTACATTAAAAGTTGGAAAATATTCTTATACTCATAAAGTGTTACATTTGAGGGAGGAAAGATGGAATTCTACAATCTTGGTATTATTATTAAAGAACTTAGAAAGAAAAAAAACATGTCACAATCTGAATTATGTCATGGAATATGTTCACAAAGTCAAATTAGTAAGATAGAAAAAGGTATTATTTATCCATCTAGCATATTGTTGTATCAATTATCTGAAAGACTTGGTATTGATCCAAATTATATATTCGCACTAACCAAAAATAAAAAAATAAAATATATTGAAAATGTAAAATGTGTAATGAGAGATTGTGTAAAACAAAAACAATATAATGAGCTTTATGAAATAGTAAAAAAAGAGAAAAATGATAATAATTTCCAATCAAAAGAGGATAAACAATTTTTATTATGGCATGAAGCGATTGCTATATATTATGTAAATGGAGCAACAAGTAATGCTTTTGACATTTTAAATAGAGCACTAAAACAAACCTTAAGTAGTACTAACTTTTTATCAGAAAAAGAAATAAGCATAATGAATTCAATTGCTATAATACATGCAGAAAATGAAGAGTATGAGAAAAGTATAAATATATTAAAACAAAGTTTAATTAATTTTAATAAGATAGAATTTCCTAGAGAAAAAGAAATCAAATTAAGACTCATTCATACGTTAACAAAATGTTTACACCTTGCAAATCAATATGAAGAAGCAATAAAGTATAGTGAAATAGGTATAAAATTAGCCATAAATATGAATACTTTATACTTATTAGGTGAATTGTTTTTTGAAAAAGGTGCAATTTTATTGAAAGTTCAGCACTCTAATGAAGTTGGTTTAACAGACATAAAAAAAGCATTATTTATATTTGAACTAACTGAAAGAAAACAATATATAAAAATGATCAAGGAAAAATATATTAAAAATCAAGAATAAACAAGAAAGAATTTTAACATAAACTATTCCTAATTGTTATTTATTTCTAAAAAAAGTACTGTAATACGAACTATTCCTAATTGTTGTTTATTGCTAAAATGAATACCGTAATATTAGATAAATATAAAGGGTGGCATTTTATGAAATCAAGAGGAATTACTCGTAAAGCAGATAGTATGGGGCGTATTGTTATTCCAATGGAAATAAGACGGAGTTTAGGAATTGTAGAAAAAGATTCTCTTGAAATGTTTATAGAAGAGGATCAGATTATTTTACGAAAATATCAATCTCCAAGAGCTTGTGCACTTACAGGAGATATTTCAGACAGCAATATTTCGTTAGCGAATGGGAAGATTATCGTAAGTCCAAACGGGATGGAACTGTTAATAAAGAAGTTACAGCAATATCTTTTAAAGTAAAAGATAAGTAAGAACTTTAAAATAGAATATACTTGGAAAAAGTCCTCTATTCATTTAGGGGGCTTTTTTATTGTTATCAATAAAATTGAGAGGCCGTAGTTGGTTCAATGGAATACGGATTACCTTATAAATAGTCTGACTATTTTTTATAAAAAAACTATTTATTTACATTTTTTTGTTTCGTGTTATATTTTTAATGTTAACATAGTTGTATTGAAAATTCTGATTTTAAAATTAGGAAAACTTTAGAAAATGAAATACTCTTACTTGAATTGAAAATCATATAAACATAGTTTGAAAGTAAAGTATGAAAATGAATCAGATTTTCAAATTAAATTTGCCAAATCAATGGAGGTTCGTGGGGGAAATGTAACTAAGAAGAAATCTCTTATACTCCATGTTTTTTATTTGTAAATCGGTAATTCTAATAGCTCTGACGAAAAGTAAAGGAGTAAAAAAGAAGTGGATAGTTTGTTTAATAGAAGATAGGGTGTAAAAAATAAAACAACGGAGGTTTTATAATGAATAAAGGAATACTGCAGATTACAGAAATTGAAGAAATTACTATTCCGAATCTATTGAAGGATAAAATGAAGAATCTGATAGAAAATGAATTAAAAACTCATAATCCTTATACTTGTGATCAAGAAATAGCAGCATATTTTTCAAAAGAGTGGCTTAATTGTTTGATTGACTATTCAAAGAAAACTCCGAATTCAGACATGAAAAATCTACTACATATGATAAAAATAGCGAATTGTGGTGGGAGCGTACCGCCTATCCTTATTAAAAATACTCCATGTGATCCTATAGAAACACTATTACCTGGGGAAAATCGCAGAGGTTTTAATTATGGTGAAGACGAACACGATAGAATGAAAAAATATTTTTATGCAGAATGGGTCACCTGGCTTTTTGCCACACTTTTTAATTATGATGCTTTAATTCACCCATCCGAACATGCAGGGAAAAATAGATTTCATCTCATTTCACCTTTAAACAACGATGAAGTTTTGCGAAATGTCGGTGCAAGCACCGGTGGCGGGAACTTTTATCAACATAACGATGCCACAGTGTATACAGATATGAAAGACCAATCAGATATTGAAGCAAGATTGAAAACATTCAATACGAATTTAGAAATTGTATCAAATAGACTTAATAAATCCGTGGAACGAATAGTGTCTGAAATTACTTGTGGAAAATTTACTAGAGTTGATGCTCTTTTATTAAAAGGAGTGTTAAATTTAAAAACTCAAACTCATATTGGAACGCCAAAATTACTTCAAAAGCATCTTGAAGAAAATTTCTTCAGTAAAGATGACATATTGGCGATAAGTAAAATGCCTATTGCTCATATCGCAGGAATGGCTGATGGTGAAATATCGGGATTTGTAGGGGAAATAAACCAAATTATATTTTTAGATGATAATGGTGATATTATTGCAACTTGTTTAAATGGAGCAGAGAATAGATTGATTTATGTAGGAGAAAGTGAAGAAGAAAAATTGAAATTTGACATGTTTTTAGAACTCTTACGAACAACGCCTACTTATAAGGTTCCACTTACATCTGAAGATTTATTAATTATCCCAAATTCATACTATGGTAAACAAACAAATGTAACTCATGGTAGAGAAAGGTTATCTGAGGAAGAATATAAAATCCCGATTGGAAATAATAAATACGGAAGAAGAATTGTTTGCAGGCAATACGTTTCCAGCCGATTACGTGATCAGAAAGAAAGTTACTTTAAAGATTTAATTAACTAGTTTAAAGAGAGGAGGGAAGATGGGGAGGTTTGGGGTATAATAGCTCAAGCCTTCCCATATTCTTTGTATGGATTTTACTATTGAATTACTCATACTACTATTTTTAGTAGCTGTATTAGCAGGATGGATAGATACGATTGCTGGAGGCGGTGGTATGATAACTATCCCGATAATGTTATTAGTAGGTATGTCTCCTTCTGTAGCGATAGCAACTAATAAACTGCAAGGGAGTAGCGGAACTCTCATGGCAACAGTGTTTTTTATTAAGAAGAAAGAAATTAATCTTAAAGAAATGCGTTTGTCCATCTTAATGACCTTTTTTGGATCAGTTTTCGGTGGATGGCTTGTTTTACAGATACGAGCAGAATATCTAATTATGATATTACCTTTTTTACTTGTTTTTATTGGCATTTATTTTCTATTATCTCCAAATATAGCAAACGAAGATCGACCGAGAAAAATAAGTATGTTGTTGTTTGCGTTAACAGTGGCTCCGTTACTGGGATTTTATGATGGTTTCTTCGGCCCAGGAACAGGTAGTTTAATTGCTTTAGCATTCATTCTTTTATGTGGATATAGTGCTACACGGGCGACTGCAAATGCTAAGATTTTGAACTTTACAAGTAATTTCGCTGCTTTGTTATATTTTATTATTTTTGGCCAAATCGATTGGACAATTGGGTTGATTATGATGCTTGGTCAAATTATAGGATCATATATTGGAGCGAAGATGGTGCTTACAAAAGGGACGTCATTAATACGACCAATAGTGGTTATTGTTTGCTTTGTTATGGCAATTAAAATTTTTTTACAAAATATAAACTAAATGTAATCAATATATTATTTGTATCGAAGTTAGAATGTTTTCATGTTTTTATTGCAGTATTACGCTGTTTAAGATGTGTTCAAAATTACACAATTTGACTAGTGTAATGTATTGCGTTATGCTTTTTTATAGTATAAAAGAAAGGCTTGAAGATAATGATTCGTCGTTTGAGAAAGCTAAAAAATGTAGCAGTCGTAGTAAGCTTCTAAGTAAATAGCAATATATATAATACTTAGAAGCGAGGAATAAAGTTATGAAGCATCCATTATTTAATCATTGGTCAGAAACAAAGTATATAAAAGATATAGTAACAAATCCACTCATTGAAGTAGGAGAGTACTCCTATTATTCAGGCTATTATAGTCATCAAAATTTTGAAGATGGCTGTGTAAGGTATTTGTGGGGAGATGCTAAGTCCCAAGCACTGTTCAATCCAATTGAACAGATGGGATGGCACCTTGACAAACTTATTATTGGGAATTATGTTTGCATAGCAAGCGGGGTAGTCATTTTAATGGGTGGTAATCATAATCATCACTCAGAATGGATTACAGTATATCCATTCGCTGAGCAAATTAAACAATCATATGAACCTAAGGGAGATACAGTCATTAAAAGTGATGCTTGGATTGGAATGAATGCTATAATAATGCCTGGCGTTACTATTGGTGAAGGTGCAATTGTTGCTGCAGGATCAGTCGTAAGTAAAGATGTTCCGCCGTATACAATAGTTGGTGGAAATCCTGCTAAGGAAATAAAGAAACGATTCACTGATACAGAAATAAACATGTTAATGGAAATGCGTTGGTTTGATTGGGATAGGAAATTGATTGAGAAGGCAATTCCGCTGTTATCTAGTCCATCCATCGAACCATTATTTGCTTTTTATAAAAATGAAGTGAAAAATAAATAAATCAGTTAGAAAAACTACATCCAGTATAGGGTGTAGTTTTTTATTTTTTGTAAATGTGGAACAAATGTATTATTTAGATTGTCTATTAACTGTAATCCTAAAAAATATGAAAGTGTGAATCATTTTGAAAAATATAAGGGGATTAAAAATAAGGATATGTGTGGGAATACAAAATATTAGCGCACATAAAAGTGTCGGATGAGGTGGTCTATATGAAAGCGATTCTAACGTTTTATATGTATATATAATTTGAGAACACTGTCTATTTTTTGCGGGATTATGTTAGAATAACGCTTTTTTTAAGTACAAAGAAATTGGAGGTAACAGAAGTGAAAGGTATGTTTTGCAAGAGAGTTATTGCAATAGTAACAGTGCTTACACTATTTTGTAGCATGGTCGTTACAATTGGAAAAGCAGCAGCGGAAACAGTTCCTGCTATAGACGTTGAAGCAGGATCAGCAATTTTAATAGAAGCAAATTCCGGAAAAATTTTATATGAAAAAAATGCAGATGAATCATTGGCAATTGCTAGTATGACAAAAATGATGAGCGAATACTTAGTTCATGAAGCGGTGGATAAAGGAAAACTTAAATGGGATCAAAAAGTTAAAATCTCTGAATATGCACATAAGATTTCGCAAGATCGTTCACTATCAAATGTTCCATTAGAAAATGGTGGCTCTTATACGGTAAAAGAGTTATATGAGGCAATGGCAATTTACTCTGCAAATGGTGCAACAATTGCTTTAGTTGAACAGATTGCTGGTAAAGAAGTCAATTTTGTAAAAATGATGAACGATAAGTCGAAAGAGTTTGGTATGAAAGACTATAAATTTGTAAACTCTACCGGCTTAACAAATCAAGATTTAAAAGGATATCATCTAGAAGGGACAACTCTAGACGAGAAAAATAAAATGTCTGCAAGGGATTGTGCAATTTTAGCACAACGTCTTATTCAAGATTTTCCCCAAATATTAAATACAGCAAAAATTCCTAAAAAAACATTCCAAGAGGGTGGTAAATATCCAATTGATATGGCGAACTTTAACTGGATGTTAAAAGGTTTAATTAAGCAATATGAAGGTGTAGATGGTTTGAAAACAGGAACGACTCCAGAAGCGGGAGATTGTTTCACTGGTACAGTAGAAAGAAATGGTATGCGCCTAATTTCTGTAGTGATAAAAGCAAAATCTCATACGGCACGTTTTGATGAAACAAAGAAATTATACGATTATGGATTTGCAAATTTTGAAGTGAAGAATGTCTACGGAAAAGATTCAGTAGTAAAAGGGCATGAAACAGTTCGAGTAGCAAATGCAAAAGAAAAAGATGTAGTAGTTCAAATGAAACAAGCTGTTTCGCTTCCAATGCCGAAGGGCAATAAAGACATTTATAAAAAAGAATTTAAAGTATCGAATAGGGAACAAGAAGCGCCTATTAAAAAAGGTGTAACAATTAGTAAAATGATTATCTCGTCTAAAGATAATACAGATCCTGGGTTCTTATCAGGTAATTCATTACAAATAGACCTTGTAACAAAATCTGATGTGGAACAAGCAAATTGGCTTACACGTTTTATACGTAAAACAGGATCTTTTTTTAGTGGTATGTGGGATCGTACGATTGATATAGTAAAAAGCTAATTTTATAGGATACAACTAAATATTAGTTTGAAACAAAAGGTTTCAAAGCACTATAGATTCTTATGTGGATAGCTTGGAATGTCAGGGTGTAATTTTTCCTTCTTACTTTGTGCATTGCAATGACACTACTTTTTTCTATAGTTTCGTATCATGTAATCGAAAAGAAATGTATCAACTGGGCAAAACAAATAACAACAAATTTTTTGAAAAAAGTATAATTCCTAGGGAGATTTTATTTCTTTAGTAAATATACGAATATGACCGATTCCTTAGTATACTTGGGAATCGGTCAATTTTGGATTCTAAATGTAAATATAGTAAAGTGAAATATAATTGAAATCGAAAACCACTTAGAAATAACAATTACGGTGTGAGCTATTGTATAGTATAGATATGTTTAAAAATAAAGGGGGAATACATATGTGGAAGCGATTTGTAGCAATTGGTGATAGTTTTACAGAGGGGATAGGGGATGAAGTTGAGGGAATTGCATTAAAAAGCTGGGTAGATCATTTTGTTCAACTGTGTGAAAAAGATATAGAATATGCCAATTTTGCAAAGCGTGGGTTAGTAACTGAAGAAATTCGCTTGCAGCAATTGGAAAAGGCGTTAACTTTTAATCCAGATTTGGTTAGTCTCATTGCAGGGGCAAACGATGTTTTAAAAGGACGTTGGAATCATGATGCATATA
This sequence comes from Bacillus sp. RCC_6_1, assembly GCF_041360755.1. NCBI lineage: Bacteria > Bacillati > Bacillota > Bacilli > Caryophanales > Bacillaceae > Bacillus > Bacillus sp. RCC_6_1. Next base: position 45,830 of record NZ_JBFUPV010000001.1, on the reverse strand, counting down.
AGAACGATATGGAATTTATGATAGATACATTAAGTAAAGCAGGGGCTGATATTATTATAGCAAACCTTCCTGATTTTACAGTTAGGCTTCCTTTTGCTTCTGAAAAAAAACAAGAAATAAAAGAACAATTATTAGAGGCAAATGAAGTTATACATTCACTGAGCAGAGAGTATAAGCTTCATCATGTTGATTTTTGGAATCATCATTTAGTTAATGACAATACGCTTTGGTCTAAGGATTTAATTCATCCAAACTCAAAAGGATATGTAAAAGTGGCTGAATTGATTTTTAGTAGTTTGCCTGTACAGAAGACAAAATAATAGTTTGCAATGTAACGAATATGATATTAAGTGTATGAAGCTATGTTTTTTAGTAAATGGAAAGAACTAAACATTTAGCAAACAAAGCGTTTCTACGATATATTTCTACAGTAGTGCACAAATACAGAATCACAAAGAAAGATCACTTATGGAAATAGGTGGTCTTTAAATGTTTTTATAACTAAATTAGTATATACTGTATTACTAACAATTTCGTACTACATAAAAATTAAGTTCTCTTATAGAAAAACTGATTTTATATTATCTTAAAATATAATAACATGTTCAAATGATATTTTGGGTATGTATCCTAATTGTGAATGATGTGTAATTTTTTTTGAAGTATAAATATCCAATAAATAAAATAGGTAGTAGGTGCAGAAGTATTAATACTATATTATTCAATTCTTGTTATGAGTACATTAGTGATTGGTAATATTATATTTTTATTATCAACTTTAGTTATTGGAATTAATTTGCATAGAAAATATGTAGGATAAGAAAAAATAAATATACTTTATTGTATATTTATTTTTTTGTTTAGTAGGATTTATAGTCTCTATAAACTATTATGTTAATAAAATTAAAAAACTTAATTCTTGATATCCTTATGGCTAAAGCTATCTATAAAATGACAATATAACTAAATAATTGTTTGGTATGATTTGTGGATTTAGTTTTTTATCCGAATTTTCTGATTCAAATATTTCAACTTTATGAATATAGTAGGTGAAATATTTGTGTGATAGTATTTGAGATAGAAAAAAGCCAACTTTAAAAAGGATGTGAATTGAATGTGCAAACGACTGTAAAGGGTTATATTAAGGAAACGTTTAGCTGTTATTAGTGTAAGGTAAAGAAATATTTTGTAACAGTTGATATAAAAATGAAGAAATAGGTACGCTTTCGTTTGTCTGACTATTTTAAATATATGAAAAACAAGAGTGGTTTGAGTTTTGACGAAGTTAAATTCTAGGTGAGATGTCAATAATGATTAATTAAGTTTAATAAAGAGGTACCTTATACGCAAAAGCGTTTATATTAGTAACCTAAGGAGCTTGCTTTTATGAAAACTACTGATTCAAAAGGCCTATTAGGAAATAGGGTTTATTTACAAGTTTTCTCTGCCTATTCATTGCTTATGCTTGGTGTTTTTATTGATATGTTAGCGATTATGACTATAGTTGGGTTTGAATGGGAAGTAGATCCTACTATGATTGGATTGATTCCTGTTGCATATGCACTTCCTGGAATTATTTTTGGCTCATGGGCAGGTGTTATTGCAGATCGTTTTAGAAAAATTCCAATTATGATGTTCTGTAATCTAATGGTTGGTCTAATAACAATTGCTCTTTTATTTGTACAAGATATCCACTGGCTCTTAGTGGCATTAATGATTCGTTCCATTTTTATTGTTTTCTATTATCCTGCACAGCAAACACTAACAAGACAGATTGTATCCCCGGACTTGCTTACTAAAGCAGTAAGTATCAACGGAATAGTAGAGCAGGGTACAAAGATAGTAGGCCCACTTATAGGGGGCATGTTGCTGAGCTGGTTTCAACCAGAGTTCTGCCTCATTATAAGAGCTATAAGTTGTTTATTAGCTACCTTAGTTCTCATACCCACAATAAAATTTAAAGAAACTATATCGAAAGAATTTGTTGAAAAGCAAAAACAAAGTACTTGGACCGCTTGGGTACAAGGGTGGGGTTATGTGTTATCTAATCGGATAATATTATCAACCATGATTTTCGTTACAATAGCCATGGCGGTATTACAATTAGTAGACTCACAATTCCCAACTTTATTTAAGAGCTTATTCCCACATGATAAAAGTAAAATGGGATATATCATTTCTATTATTGGTCTTGGCGGAATACTTGGTGCATTACTAACTCAGAAATTAAAACAATTTCAATATGGCTGGGTAGTATGTGGAGGTATGGTTTTAATGGGAATTGGTTTTGGGGGGATTGGTTTGATAACGCCCGGTACGGTCTTCGTTTTAGCCTATTTAATTAGTTTTATCGCTGGTATCGGAAGTGGGCTGATGCTTGTATCTAATCAAGTCATTTTACAAATAGAATCGGATCAAGATCAAGTAGGAAGAGTATTTGGTATTCAAAGCAGTTTAACAAATGCAGTTTTAATTATTTCTCCTGCTATGAGTGGTCCATTAGTGCATTTGTTTGGAGTAACTCAACTCTATGTTTATGGAGGGATTGGGCTTGTTATTATTGGAGTAATTGGAGTTTCACTGCAGAAATATTTATGGGGTAAACATAAACACGAACCTATAAGAGCAAATAATTTTTGAAGGGAAGATTTTTATGACCAATGAGGAATGTTATCCATTAAGCCATCCACAGCGAAGAATATGGTATACAGAAGTTATTCATTCTGATAAAGGAATATGTAATTTAAGATTTTTATTTAAACTTCATCGGAAAATGAACTATTCAAAATTAAACCAAGTTGTGAATCGCGTTATCAGTGAAAATGACGGTCTGTGCATTAGGTTAAAAGAAAATGGGCATCAGGAACCGAAACAATATTTTATTAAACATGAAGAACAAGAATTTGAGTTTTTTGATTTCAGTAATGTGGAGAATACAAATTTGCTTGAGGAATGGATTGAGCAGAAAACAAAAGAAACGTTTACATTATTTAATTCCAATTTATACTATTTCGCTTTAATAAAATTAAACGATAATGAATGTGCAGTCTTTGGAAATGTTCATCATATTATTATGGATGGTTTATCAATTCAAATATTTACTGAGCAGATTGCAAAATATTATTATGACATGCATAACGAGAATGAGGAAGGCGAAATTAAAAATTCATATGTTCAATTTCTGACCAATGAACAAACATACTTGAATAGTAGTCGTTTTCAAAAAGATCAAAAATTTTGGTTAGAGGAATTTAAAACACTGCCATCTATGACCGGGTTGAAGCCTTATAATACGTACCAAGTTGGTACCAAAGCATCACGTGAGACGTTTATATTAACGGAGCATTTGAAGAGAAAGATAGAAAAATTTTCTGAAGATTACAAATTTGGTTTATACACCCTTTTTGTTGCTGCTTTCTCGTTGTCCATGTATCGGTGGACCTCATCGCTTGATATTGGTTTAGGAATGGCTTACGGCAACCGTATGACTAAAATGGAACGAAAATTGATTGGAATGATGGTGAGTACAGTTCCTTTAAGAATGGATATTGATCCAGAAGAAGAAGTACTTTCATTTATTAGTAGGGTGTCCAGAAAACAAAGTAAATCATTAAGACACCAGAAATATCCATTTGATTTGTTATTAAAGCAGATGAATAAAGAGAATAACAGTAATGTGAGACTTTTCGGAACTACGATTGATTATAGGGATCGTGATGAAAGTGGTGACTCACTATGGATTCCAAACCGTGAAGAAGTACAAGATTTTGCAGTGCATATTGAAAATCTAATTGATATAGACTCTTTACATGTACATATTGATTATCGTGAGGAGCTATTTTCTAAGGAAGAGATAAAACGGTTTTTTAACGTGATGTTAGTGATAATGGAAAACACTTTTGAAAACCCAAAGCAGAAGGTGGCTGAAATAGAAATCATTTCTGAGGAAGATAAAAGAAAAAGTTTAGTTGAGTTCAACAATCCTAAACTGGATGTCCCGCCTCAAGTAACTATTCATGAAATGTTCGAACGGCAAGCGATGATTTATCCAAATGCTATTGCAGTTACGTATGAAAAAGAAAAAATTACTTATAAGGAGCTTAATGGACGTGCAAACCAGTTAGCTCATTATCTGCAGAAAAAAGGAGTAGGACCTGATACTTTAGTTGGACTGTGCGTTGAACGTTCCCACGAGATGATTGTAGGTATTTTAGGGATTTTGAAGGCTGGTGGGGCTTATGTCCCACTTGATCCAACATATCCAGAGCAACGACTTCAATATATTTTAGAAGATGCTAGCATTCAGTTATTCGTAACGCAAGAAAGTTTAAAAGAATTGAACTGGTTACCAGAAAATGTTGAGTCGATTTGCCTGGATCGTGATCAAGATGAGATTGGGAAAGAAAGTAAGACTTTGCCGGTTTCTAGTGTCGGTCCCAAAAATCTGGCATATGTAATCTATACTTCGGGATCAACGGGAAATCCAAAGGGCGTTATGATAGAACATCACAATGTCATTCGGTTATTTAAATCGACGGATTGTTGGTATCAGTTTAATGAAAAAGATACTTGGACGCTTTTTCATTCGTATGCATTTGATTTCTCAGTATGGGAAATTTGGGGAGCGTTATTATATGGTGGAAAATTAGTTGTTGTTCCGTACTGGATTAGTCGATCACCTAAGGATTTTTATCAATTATTGGTGGAGGAAGAAGTCACAGTTCTAAATCAGACACCTTCCGCATTTCGACAATTAATACAAGTGTGTGAACAAGAAGATAAGAATAAAAATTTGCAGCTGCGTTATGTCATATTTGGCGGAGAAGCGTTAGAACCTACTAGCTTGTTACCGTGGTTTCAAAGGTATGGGGAGAAAAACCCACAGTTAATTAATATGTATGGAATTACAGAAACTACAGTTCATGTTACATATTATCCAATTACTTTAGATGATGTGCAGCAGGCTTCAAGAAGTAATATTGGAAAGCGGATTCCCGATTTAGAAGTGTATATACTAGACGCTTATCAACAACCTGTTCCTATAGGTGTTGATGGTGAACTTTATATTGGCGGGGCAGGGCTTGCACGTGGGTATTTAAATAGACCTGAATTAACAGCAGAGCGTTTTATATCTCATCCATTTAGTAGTGATCTGAAAGCAAGATTATACCGGACAGGAGACTTAGCGAGGTATTTGCCAGATGGGAATCTAGATTATCGTGGAAGAATTGATCATCAGGTTAAAATACGTGGTTTCCGAATTGAGATTGGGGAAATTGAGTCTACTTTACATACATATGCATATGTAAAAGAGGTAGTTGTAATTGTAAGAGAAGATCAGCCAGGCGATAAACGATTAGTAGCATATGTTGTAGGAGATGGAAATGTAGATGCGTGGAGAGAGTATCTTAAAGCGAAACTACCAAGTTATATGGTTCCTTCGGGATTTGTGGCGATGGAAGCTATTCCACTTACAGCTAACGGTAAAGTTGATCGTGAGGCCTTACCTATGCCGGAGGAAACGCAGATTAATAGTGAATGTGTTGGCCCTCGGAATAGTAACGAACAGATACTAACTACCATTTGGAAGAGAGTATTAGGTGTTAAAAAGGTGGGAATCTATGATAATTTCTTTGAAATTGGTGGCGACTCGATTCTCAGTATTCAAATCATATCTCAAGCAAGTCAAGTGGGGTTAAAACTTACTCCAAAGCAAATGTTTGAATGCCCAACTATCGCTGAGCTGGCACAAGTGGCTATAGAAACGCAGGGAGTACAAGCGGAGCAGGGAATTGTGATAGGTGATGTGCCTCTTACTCCAATTCAGTGCTGGTTCTTCGAGCAAGAACATCCACATACAGAGCATTGGAATCAATCAATGCTTTTAAGAGTAAAAGAAAGATTGGATGTGAAATTACTAGAGGGAGCGATATTAAATTTACTGAAACATCATGATGCTTTACGTTTCCGGTACGAACAGTTACCAAACGGAACGTGGAGGCAGAGAAATGAAGGGACTGATGAGCTGTCAGTACTCCATGTTGTAAAACGGAATCAAGTTAATGAAAAAGAGTGGAATAAAATAATACAAGAAGAGATGAATATTCATCAAGCTAGTTTCAATTTAATTACTGGTCCGTTAATGAAAGTAGTGTACTTTGAAGATAACTTGACTGAAAATGATCGAATATTCTGGGTGATACATCATTTAGTAGTAGATGGAGTGTCATGGAGGATTCTATTGGAAGATTTACAGTTGGTATATAACCAGATGAAACAAGGTCAAGAAATTCGCTTACCTGCGAAAAGTACATCTTTTAAAGAATGGTCTGAACGACTTCAGACATACAGTGATTCGGGTATTTCAAAAGAAGTAAAGGATTATTGGAATGAACAAGTAGAAAAAGAAACGATGAAAATTCCAATGGACTATCCAATACAAGAAACGACAGAAGAATCGATTGATCAAGTGACGAGGACTTTAGGAATAGAAGAAACACAAGCATTGTTTCACGAAGTTCTAGTCACTCATAAGACAAGGATTGATGAGGTACTATTAACGGCATTAGGACAAGCTATCGTCGATTGTACAAATCAGCAAACCGTTTCTATTCATCTAGAAGGACACGGGAGAGAAGAGATGATTGAAGGTATTGATTTATCAAGGACAGTGGGCTGGTTCACGAGTATTTATCCCGTTCATCTCAATTTTCAAGGAACTCAGACACCTATTGAAGGGTTAAAGGCAGTCAAAGAGCAATTGCGTCGAATCCCAAATCGCGGAGTTGACTATGGTATTTTACGTTACTTGAATAAAGGATTACTTCCGTTTTATCAGCAAAAGCCTTCAATAAGCTTTAACTATTTGGGCCAATTTGATCAGGTGTTTTCAAGGGACTCTTTGTTTATGCAAGAGACAGGATTTACATTTTTAGATCATGCTCCAGATTCCAAACCATCTCATCTAATTGATGTTATCGGAATGGTGAAAGATGAAAAGTTACATTTTATTTGGATGTATAGTAGGGAACAGTTTTCTAAATTAAAAATTCAAGTGATAGCAGATGGTATGTTGAGGCATCTTCGTCAACTTATAAATAAACCAACAACAGAGTCTGCTTTTACGGTATCAGATTTTGCTGATGCAGAGGATCTTACGGAAGAAAGCTTGAGCAAAGTATTACTTAAATTAACAAAGAAGAGGGTGTAAAAATGGGAGACGTTATTGATATATATGGTTTATCACCTTTGCAAAAAGGAATACTGTTTCATACTTTATACGATCAAGATGATGAACATTCTTTTTCCTATATTGTACAAGTAGGTTTCTTGCTCGGGGGGCAATTGGATGTTGATACTTTTGAAAAGGCTTGGGAATATGTTATTAATCGACATGAGGTTTTACGTTCAGTATTTGTATGGGAGGAAGTAGAAAAGCCACTACAAGCGGTTTACCAACGTCTTCCTTTTACTATTCATCAAGAGGATTGGAGCACCTATCCACATGAGGAAAGGGTGAAGAAATTACAACAGTTTTTGAATGTAGATCGTAGAAAAGGATTTTTATTGGATGAAGCACCATTGATGAGAGTCACTGCGATTAAAGAAGCAAAAGAGGAAACGAGAATTATTTGGACACATCATCATATTTTGCTAGATGGATGGAGTGTGTCATTGGTCTTTAGTGAAGTGATGGAAGTTTATCTCAAGATGATAAAGGGAGAATTATTGACTCTTCCTAAATCTCTTCCTTATAAAAAATATATCCAGTGGATAAATAAACAAGATCAAAGTCAAGCAGAGGAATTTTGGAAAGAAGAATTAAAAGGGTTCTATGCACCTACGCCATTAGCAATGGAAAAAAAGGATCAAGGACAAGAGAAGGGCTATGGAGAGTGTGTTTATCAAGTATCTGAGAAACTTACTGAGAAGTTACAAGAGTGGGTACGAAATAGTCGATTAACGTTGAATACGTTAGTACAAGGTGCATGGGCTTATTTGATGAGTAGGTATAGCGGTGACAGTGACGTCGTATTTGGCGTAACTAGCGCTGGACGTCCTACTGATTTAATGGGAGCAGAGAATATGGTGGGGCTATTTATTAACACATTACCTACCAGAATTCGATTAACGGATAATACATCAGTAGTAGATTGGCTTCGTAAAATACAAATGAAAGAAATGGAACGAAGACAGTATGAGTATAATTCGTTGATAGATATTCAAGGCTGGAGTGAGGTTCCGCGAAATAGCTCCTTATTTCATACCTTGTATGTGTTTGAAAATTATCCAATTCAAGGTGAGAGAAATGATGATTTAAGATTACTAGATGTTACAAGCACGGAACAAACAAATTATCCTTTAACACTCATTGTAATGCCCGGTAAGAAAATTACTTTAAAGTTGATGTATGATCGAAGCTATTTTAATGAAGAAACAATAAATCTGATTCAGAATCACTTATTGCAAATATTAATTCAGATGACGAAGAGCCTAGATTCAAAACTATTTGAAATTACTCATTTAACAGAAGAAGAACAGATACAGTTACTAGAGGAATGGAATCATACTCAATTTAATTATTCGGCTGAAGGCATGATTCATACGATGTTTGAGGAGCAAGTTAAAAAAACACCGGAAGCAATCGCGGCTAGTTACGAAAATGAACAAATTACCTATAAAGAGTTGGAGAAGCGTGCAAATCAGCTAGCTCATTATCTACAAAAGCATGGTGTAGGCCCAGAGTCTCTAGTTGGGGTATATATGGAACGTTCATTACAAATGATGATAGCGTTATTAGGTATTCTAAAATCAGGAGCAGCGTATGTTCCACTTGACCCTACTTATCCAGAGAGTCGACTTCGATATATATTAGAGGATGCTGGAATCGAAGTACTAGTGACGGAAGAAAATTCTAAAAATTTGTTTGTATCTGAAAAAATAGAAACGATTTGTATGAATAAAGATTATACTGCAATTGAAAAAGAAGAATCAACCCCATTCATAAGTGGTGTAACAGGAGAAAATTTAGCGTATGTTATGTATACTTCAGGATCTACAGGGAATCCAAAGGGAGTAATGATTGAGCATCATTCAGTAATTAATTATCTAGAATGGATGCAACATAAATATCCGCTTTCTGAAAAGGATGTGCTCTTGCAGAAAACGCCATTCTCATTTGATGTCTCTGTTTGGGAATTGTTTTGGGGCATTCACGTTGGTGCAAGTGTATCTTTCCTACCTCCAGGTGGAGAAAAAGATCCTTCTATTATAGCTGAAGTGATTAAACAACATCAGGTTACTATAGTTCAATTTGTACCTTCGATGTTATCTGTTTTCTTAGACCACTTCAATCATATTGAATTGAACATGAATTGTTCGTCCGTACGCCATGTATTTTCTGGTGGAGAAGAACTAAGTTCAGGGTTGGTTAGACGATTTCAACAGAAATGGAATTATAGTGGACAAGTGAAATTAACCAACTTTTATGGACCAACTGAAGCCACTATTTATGTGAATGCATTTGATATTCAGCCTAATCAAGAATTTGTTTCTATTGGGCAGCCAATACAGAACACGCAATTATATGTATTAGACCAAAATCAACGCTTGCAATCAATAGGAATTGAGGGTGAGTTATATATTGGTGGTGCTGGTTTAGCACGTGGATACTTAAATCGTCCGAATCTTACTGCTGAAAAATTCGTTTCGCATCCATATCGATTTGGGGAACGACTATATCGAACAGGAGATTCAGTAAGATATTTAACTGATGGAAATTTAGAATTTATAGGTAGAATGGACCACCAAGTCAAAATGCGTGGTTTTAGGATTGAATTAGGAGAAATTGAAGCGACTTTAGAAAAATGTTCGTTTATTAAAGAGGCTGTCGTATTAGTTAGAGAAGATCGTCCAGGTGATCAACGATTGGTTGCATATGTAATAAGCGATGGAAATACCGAGGAGTGGAGAGAGTATTTACAAAAACAATTACCGAATCATATGATTCCAGCGCACTTTATAGAGTTAGAACACTTCCCGCTTACTCCAAATGGGAAAATTGACCGAAAGGCCTTGCCAGCACCTGATGAACAAGCTATTGAAGATTTAAATGTGCTACCTCGGACGCCATCGGAAGAGCTTATTGCCTCGGTTTGGAGTCAAGTGTTAGGAACAGAAAATATTGGCATTCAGGATTCCTTCTTTGAACGTGGTGGGCACTCACTACTTGCGACTCAAATTGTCTCTCGATTGCAAGAACTGTTCCAAATTAAAATTCCATTACGTGAACTTTTCAAGCACGATACAGTGGAAGCATTGGCGAAACGAGTGGATCAGTTACGAAAAGAAGATAAAAAACGAGAGGTTGCTCCTCTTGTACCTATGAAACGAGAAGAAGTTATCCCACTTTCCTATGCGCAGAAACGTCTATGGTTTATTGATCAATTAATGCCAAATAGTGCTATGTACAATATCCATGCAGCGTGTCGCTTAACAGGTGAATGGTCAATTGAAGCATTGGAGGTCGGATGGAATCAATTGTTGGAGCGTCATGAATCATTAAGGACGACAATTCTAGAACAAGAGGGTGAACCTTTTCAACAAGTTCAATCTCATGTGTTCAGGCATATTCCTCAAACGAATCTAACAGATCTTTCTTTGGAAGGTAGGGAAAGAGAAATGAAACGCCTTATTCAAAACGAGGCGGAGGAACCATTTCATTTTGGACAAGGTCCTCTGATTCGAACACGAATATTGAAAGTGGACAGGGAAGAATGGGTTCTCATTTGTACGATGCATCATATTATTTCAGATGGATGGTCAATGGGAATCTTACTTGAAGAATGGATGGCTTTTTATGAAGGAGCACTAACCGGAAAACCAGTGGAATTGAAGGAGTTATCTATCCAATATTCAGATTTTGTTATGTGGCAGAAGGAATGGCAAAAAGAGGAGAGTTTGAATCAGCATCTTCAATATTGGAAGGAAGAATTATCTGGGGAACTACCGGTTTTACAATTACCGATGGATCGTCCTCGACCTGCAGTTCAAACCCATCGTGGTGCAAGTCAGTCCTTAATAGTGGCGAATTCCTTACAGGAAAAGCTCAAAGATTTAAGTTTGCAAGAAGGATGCACTTTATTTATGACATTGATGGCAGCGTATCAAAGCTTCCTTTCTCGTTATACAGGACAGGACGACATTATAGTTGGAAGCCCCATCGCTAATCGAAATGTGAAAGAGATTGAGGGATTAATAGGATTCTTTGCAAATACGTTAGTTTATCGAGCTGATTTCAGTGGAAATCCGACGTTCCAAGAACTATTGTCGCAGATAAGAAAAAAAGCACTAAAAGCATACGAGTATCAGGACATCCCATTTGAGAAAGTGGTAGAATCCGTAAAACCTGAACGGAATACAAGTCATTCACCAATATTCCAAACTATGTTTACTTTACAGAATACGAAACAAGAGTTTCTTCAGCTATCCGAAAGACAAATGGAACTCATGGAAAGCCATGTTTCTGTTGCCAAATTTGATTTGAGTTTATTTGCTTCTGAGACGGAAGAAGGATTATCACTAACCTTTGAATATAATACTGATTTGTTTAATGATACAACCATTAAACGTATGGTAAATCATTTTGAACATTGGTTAAATCAAATTGCCTCTTATCCAAAATGTTTATTATCAGAATTGAATATGTTATCGAAAGTGGAATATAAGCAACTACTAGAGGAATGGAATGAATCAGCCGTTATAGATATAGAAGATAGTACGATTCATACAATGTTTGAAGAACAAGTGGAAAAAACACCAGAAGCAATTGCAGTAGTGTGCGAAGATGAAGAACTAACATATCGAGAGTTGGACGAACGCTCGAATCAGTTGGCACATTATTTACAAAAAAATGGTGTAACATGCGAAACATTGGTTGGGATTTGCGTTACACGTTCATCCGAGATGATTGTCGGTCTCTTAGGAATTATGAAGGCGGGAGGAGCATATGTCCCAATTGATCCAGCGTATCCGGAAAGTCGACTGCAGTACATTTTAGAAGATGCTCAAATAAAGGTACTGGTGACACAGGAAAAGTTACAACAAAAAATGGTTATACCTACATTCGTTAACGTCATTTGTATTGATCGTAATCGAGCAGAAATAGAACAAGAAGTTACTACGGTATGCACGAGTGAAGTGACGGGTGATAACTTAGCCTATATTATCTATACTTCAGGTTCCACGGGAAATCCAAAGGGAGTAATGATTGAGCACAGGAATACAGTAACAATGATTCATTGGGCGCATCATACGTATTCTCGAAAGGAATTAGCGGGAGTATTAGCTTCAACTTCACTATCTTTTGATTTATCCGTTTTTGAAGTATTTGTTCCCTTAACGATGGGTGGTAAGGTGATTGTCGCTGAAAATGCTCTACATCTAGACAAGTTGTCTACCAAAGGTGTGACTTTGGTTAATACTGTGCCATCGGCAGCAAAGGAACTGGTTCGAGCAAAAACAATTCCTTCTTCAGTAAAGGTAATGAATTTGGCTGGAGAACCGTTGCCATATCCGCTTGTTCAAGATTTATACGAGAGAAGTACGATTGAGAAGGTGTTCAACTTATATGGACCGTCTGAAGATACTACGTATTCCACGTATCTGGAATTAGAAAAGGGTGTCATGCATAGGGTACCACCAATTGGTAAACCAATCTTCAATACAGAAGTATATGTATTGAGTGCTGAGCAAAAAATGGTTCCAATTGGTGTAGTTGGTGAGCTGTACATTGGTGGATCAGGGTTAGCACGTGGATATTTAAAACGCCCTGACTTAACGAAAAATCGATTTATACCGCATCCGTTTAAAGAAGACGAGCGAGTATACCGGACTGGAGATCTAGTAAGGTATTTGCCGGATGGAAATTTGGAGTATGTTGGAAGAATTGATCATCAGGTGAAAATTCGTGGGTTCCGGATTGAACTAGGAGAAATCGAGGCGGTATTACAAAAGCATACATTAGTTAACGAAGCTATTGTGATGGTGCGGGAAGATTATCCTGGCGATCCACGTTTGATTGCCTATGTTGTAGGAGACGGGGATGCTCAAAAGTGGCGTGATTATCTCAAGGACCAACTACCAAATTATATGATTCCATCCTATTTTGTTGGATTAAATGCATTTCCACTCACTCCTAATGGGAAAATTGATAGGAAGGCTTTACCAGCACCAGAGAAGCAGGAGATAGCAAGTTGTTATACTGCTCCTCGTACGTCTACGGAAAAAACAATTGTTTCGATATGGCATGAAGTTTTAGGCATGGAAAACATCGGAATTCAAGATTCGTTTTTTGAAATTGGTGGACATTCATTACTTGCTACGCAAGCTGTTTCCAATCTTAAAGAGGCTTTTGGAATCGAGATACCATTGCATGATTTATTTATGTTTCATACGGTGCAGCAATTGGCAGAACAGATTGATCAATTGCTCGATAACAAAAATCAAGAAATGCAGAATGATAGTAAGGAGAATATAAGCCTTCAAGATTATATTCAAAAAGAAGCAGAAGTGAGTAATGATGAAGAATTACTGGAACTGCTTAAGCAATTAGAAGAGTTATCAGAGGAAGAAGCACAAGGGATATTTGAGAGTAATTTGATTGAGGAAGGGGTAAAAAAATGAGAAGTGATTTACTTGCAAAGCTGAGTTCACTTTCTCCTGAGAAGAGAGCATGGCTTGAGAAGCAAATGCAAAAAAAGGAGAATAAAGAAGCACTCCCGTTGTCTTATGCACAACAACGTTTGTGGTTTATGGACAGATTTAACCCAAACAGTTCTTTATATAATATTCCAACAGTATGGCATCTAAAAGGAAATTGGATACCTGAAGCATTAGAGAAGGGATTCAATCGACTCATTGAACGTCATGAATCATTACGAACTGTTTTTAAAGAAATAGGAGAACAGCCTGTGCAACAAATTGTCGAATTCCTTCCTAGAGCATTACCTGTAAGGGATTACTCTCAACTTCCTCTAGAAGTAAAAGAAAAAGAGGTAGATAGTTTAATTGCGAGAGAAGCGCAAGAACCATTTGATTTAATGAATGGTCCTTTAATTCGTAATCAGCTTGTTCAATTAGAGAAGGATGAATGGTTATTACTGTGTACGATGCATCATATTATTTCTGATGCTTGGTCCATTGGTATATTCATGAATGAATTCCTTGCTTTCTATGAAGAAGAAACGGGCGGAAATCCTGCTAAATTAAGTTCATTATCTATTCAATATGCAGACTTTGCGAAGTGGCAAAAGGGGTGGTTGCAAGGTGATGTGCTAAATCGTCAGCTTACGTATTGGCAGGAAGAATTGTCTGGTGAGCTTCCTATCTTACAACTGCCAGTGGATCGACCTCGACCGGTTAAGCAGACTTACTCTGGGGCTGCGCATCATGTGATTTTTCCTTATAAATTGCTCAGTCAATTGAAGGATATAAGTCGACAAGAAGGATCTACTTTATTTATGACTTTAATGGCCGCATACCAGAGCTTTCTTGCTCGTTATACGGGACAAAAAGATATTCTAGTTGGTAGCCCGATTGCAAATCGGAACCATAAGGGAGTAGAAGGATTAATTGGTTTCTTTGTTAATACGTTGGTTTATCGATCAGATTTGAGTGGCACCCCTACTTTTCGGGAGATTTTGAACCAAACAAAGAAAAAGGCGTTAAAAGCTTACGAATATCAAGATATACCATTTGAAAAAGTGGTAGAAGCTGTGCAACCTGAACGAAGCATGAGTCATTCCCCTATATTTCAGACCATGTTTACGCTACAGAATATAAAACAAGAACGACTAGATTTGCCTGATAGAAGTATTGAAATGGTAGAAAGTAATATGTCTATTGCTAAATTTGATTTGAGTTTAACTGCCTATGAAGTGGAAGAAGGTCTATTCGTCTCATTTGAATACAACACGGATTTATTTGATAGTAGTACCATTGCACGTATGGCAGGACATTTTGAGAACTGGCTAAATGAAATCACGTATCATCCAGATGAATCATATACAAAGCTGTCAATGTTATCGGATACTGAGCAAAAACAACTCCTAGAAGAATGGAATGATACGGACGTAGTTTATGGTCATGATTGTATGATTCATGAGCTATTTGAGCAGCAAGTTGCACGGACACCTGACGCAGTGGCGGTAGTTTATGAGGGTGGAAAGCTAACGTATCAAGAACTAAATGAAAAATCGAATCAATTGGCACATTTTCTACAAAAACGAGGTATCGGACCTGAATCATTGGTTGGTATATGTATTGAACGTTCTCCTGATATGATTATCGGTCTCTTTGGGATTTTGAAGGCAGGTGGGGCTTATGTCCCACTGGACCCAAGTTATCCTGAAAACCGCCTGAGATATATTTTGGAGAATTCACAAATTCAAGTGCTGTTAACAAAAGAGGCACTACAAGACTGGTTACCTAAAGATATTCAAGCAATTTGTTTAGACCGGGATCAAGTGATGATTTCTAAAGAGAGTAATTTAGCTCCGGTAAGTGGAGTAACAGCAAATAACTTAGCCTATATTATATACACTTCGGGTTCGACGGGAAATCCAAAGGGGGTAATGATTGAACATCATTCCGTTATCAACCGCCTACAGTGGATGCAGAAAAAATACCCATTGTCCGAGGAGGATACAATCCTACAAAAGACACCGTTTTCATTTGATGTTTCTGTATGGGAATTATTTTGGTGGTCATTTGTAGGAGCACGTGTTTGTTTACTTCCACCAGGAGGAGAGAAAGATCCTGCGGTGATTGAGGAGTATATTGAACGATATCGCGTGTCCACCATACACTTTGTTCCGTCGATGTTATCTACTTTCTTAGATTATATGGAACTATATAATTCGAAAAGGGATGTATCGTCTTTAATTCAAGTTTTTACTAGTGGAGAAGCGTTAAACACTGAGCATGTTCGCCGGTTTAAGGGGATCTTTTACAATGTTCAGCAAACAAAGTTAATTAACTTGTATGGTCCTACTGAAGCGACTGTGGATGTGACTTATTACGATTGTGATTTAGAAAAAGAAGCAATGATTATTCCGATTGGTCGTCCAATTGATAATACAGAGTTGTATGTGTTAGATCAATATCAACAAGTGGTCCCGATTGGTGTGGCAGGGGAACTTTACCTTGGAGGAGTAGGATTGGCACGTGGCTACTTCAATCGACCGGATTTAACTACTGAACGTTTTATTCCGCATCCTTTTAAGGACGGGGAACGATTATATCGAACGGGTGACTTGGTGAGATATATGAATGATCGTAACTTAGAATATATTGGAAGAATAGATAACCAAGTTAAAATTAGAGGATTCCGAATTGAATTGGGAGAAATTGAAGCAGCTTTACATGATCACTCATCTGTAAAAGAGGCAGTCGTGTTGGTGAAGGAAGAACGACCAGGAGATAAGCAGTTAGTAGCTTATGTAGTGGGTGAAGGGGATGCTGGAGAATGGCGTGAATATCTCAAGAAGCAATTACCACATTATATGGTTCCGGCATACTTTTTCCAAATTGAAGGTATGCCACTCACTCCAAATGGTAAAGTGAATCGGAAAGCATTATTGGAATTAGAAGAACAGTTCATAAGTGAAGATATTACTTCATCACGAACACCAGTGGAGGAGCTCATCGTTTCCGTTTGGAGCCAAGTGTTAGGAATAAAAAATATTAGTGTTCAGGATTCCTTTTTTGAAATCGGTGGTCATTCACTACTAGCTACTCAAGTAGTGTCACGTTTACAGAGAATTTTTCAAATCGAATTACCAGTACGTGAACTATTTGAATATACAACGGTGGAGTCACTGGCAAAGCGATTAGAACAGTTACGTAAAGGAGATAAAAAACGAGAGATTCCGCCACTAATACCAATGAAACGAGGAGAAGCTATTCCACTATCTTATGCCCAACAACGTTTATGGTTTATTGATCAATTTACACCTAATAGTGCCCTTTACAATATGCCAATGGTATGCCGTCTTACAGGGAATTGGCTACTTGAAGCATTGGAAACGGGATGGAATCAACTAATAGAACGTCATGAATCACTGCGGACGGTCTTTCAAGAGGTGAATGGTCAACCCGTACAGCAAATTGAACCGTATGCTTTTCAATCAATTCCGAAAACGGATTTAACTATGCTTTCTTCTGAAGATCAAGAAGAAGAAGTTAAACGTTTAATTCAACAAGAAACAGAAGTACCATTTGATTTAACAGAGGGTCCATTAATCAGGACAAGTATTTTGCACGTGGGAGAGGAAGAATGGATAGTCCTTTGTACTCTACATCATATCATTTCAGATGGATGGTCAATGGGAATCCTACTTGAAGAATGGATGGCATTTTATGAGAAAGCAACGGATGGAAAGGTAGCGGAACTTGAACCATTACCGGTTCAATATGCCGACTTTGCTCAGTGGCAAAAAAGATGGTTAAAGGAGGAGGTGCTTGATCAACAACTCCAATATTGGAGGGAAGAATTGTCTGGGGAGCTTCCTGTACTCCAACTTCCTGTGGATCGCCCGCGTCCCGCAATACAAACTCATCACGGGTCGACATACACTATGGTTCTGCCAAGCACGCTACATGATAAATTGAATGAACTTAGTCGAAAAGAAGGGGCTACGCTCTTCATGACGCTTTTAGCTGCATATCAAAGCTTTCTATCTCGTTATACGGGACAAGAAGATATTTTGGTCGGAAGCCCAATTGCGAATCGGAATTATAGAGAAATTGAAGGACTAATTGGTTTCTTCGTTAACACGCTGGTTTATCGAGCTAATTTGAGTGGTAGACCGACATTTCAAGATGTACTGTATCAGGTTCGTCAAAAGGCATTGAAGGCGTATGAATATCAAGATATTCCATTTGAAAAAATTGTAGAAGTTGTGCAACCGGAGCGAAGTACAAGTCATTCGCCAATTTTCCAGACTATGTTCATCTTGCAAAATATGAAACAAGAGTTACCGGTGTTATCTAGTAGAAGTATTGAAATGATAGAAAGCCATAGTCCAATTGCAAAGTTTGATTTAAGTGTAATGGCAGTTGAGACGGAAGAGGGATTACTTTTTACTTTTGAGTACAATAAGGATTTATTCAATGCTACTACTATTGAACGGATGGCAGGACACTTTGAGAAATGGCTACATGAAGTTTCTCATCGCCCACAAAATCCGTTGCATGACCTGAGCATGCTATCAGAAACCGAGCGTACTTTGTTATTAGAAACATGGAATGACACTGTAATGGAAATGTCTCATCAGGGTCTTATTTGCGACAAATTTGAGGAGCAAGTAGCAAGGCGTCCTGATGCGATTGCGATAGTTGATCAAACAAAACAGTGGACTTATGGTGAACTGGATACACAAGCAAATCAGTTGGCAAATGTTTTACAGCGAAAGGGAGTAGCCCCAGAGTCAGTGGTAGGGGTTTATCTTCCGAGGTCAGCTGAGCTGATGGTAAGTTTACTAGGCATTTTAAAAGCTGGTGGAGCTTATGTCGTTTTAGATCCGTTGTATCCAAAATCAAGGTTAGAATACATGATTGAAGATGCAGGAATTCAATTTGTAGTGACGGCGGAAGGACAAGACGGACATTTCGCACACGTCGAAATGGTGAGTTTAGAAGAATTAACGGTGGAAAGCGTAATCGCACCTACACGTCAAATAAATCCAGAGAACTTAGCCTATATTGTTTATACCTCTGGTTCTACAGGAAAACCGAAGGGTGTCATGGTTGAATATCGCTCATTAATGAATATGGTTTCTTGGCATCAGGAAGTTTATCATATTTCAGCAGAGGATCGTGCGACTCAGATTGCAGGGGTTGCTTTTGATTCGGCTGTGCAGGAGATTTGGCCGTATCTAACTGCTGGCGCAGCACTCTACTTGTCAACAGAGGAACTGAGAATTAATCCAGAAGCACTAAGGGACTGGCTCATTGATTCACGAATAACAGCTAGCTTTGCACCTACGCCTATTCTGGAAAGGCTCTTGAAATTATCTTGGCCAGATAAAACGGATCTTCGTTTTATCATTACTGGTGGGGATCAATTAACGCAGTACCCATCTAACGATATTCCTTTTGCGGTAATTAATCAGTATGGTCCATCGGAAAATACCGTTGTTACCACAGATTGTTATGTACCTGTAGGAGTGACAACAGGTACGCCATCGATTGGTCGACCCATTGCAAATACAGAAGTTTATGTGTTAGATTCTCATCTTCAGCTAGTACCAATTGGCGTAATTGGAGATCTCTATATTGGAGGGAAGAGTCTTGCACGTGGATATGCTAATCGTCCGGATCTTACAAAGGAAAAATTTATTCCACATCCATTCAAGTCAGGAGAACGTCTCTATTATACAGGAGACAAAGCAAGTTATCTTTCTGATGGTAATCTCCAGTTCCATGGACGTATAGATGACCAAGTAAAAATTCGTGGTTTCCGGATTGAATTGGGAGAAATAGAAGCTGTTTTGCAGGCACATTCTTCTGTGAAAGAAGCAGTTGTATTGGTACGAGAGGATAATCAAGGTGATAAGAGATTAGTAGCTTATGTAGTTGGTGAAGGAAGTGTCCATGAATGGCGAGAACATCTACAAACACATTTACCAAATTACATGGTTCCAACAAACTTTATTGAGATGGAATTTTTACCACTTACACCGAATGGAAAACTTGATTTGAAGGCATTGCCTATACTTAGTGAACAATCCGCTGAAAATACTGTATACCCAAGAACTCCGCTGGAAGAACTTATCGCTTCAGTGTGGAGTCAAGTGCTAGGAATAGGAGACATTGGTGTTCAGGATTCTTTCTTTGAGCTTGGTGGTCACTCTCTACTTGCTACACAAGTGGTCTCACGCTTACAGGAAGTCTTTCAAATCAATTTGCCAGTACGTGAACTGTTCGAATATTCAACGATCGAGGCATTAGCGAAACGAATGGATCAGTTACGTAAGGGGAATGAAAAACGAGAAATTCCACCATTGGTGCCGATGGAACGTGGAAATAATATTCCACTATCTTATGCCCAACAGCGCTTATGGTTTATTGATCAATTTGCACCTAATAGTGCACTTTATAATATGCCAATGGTATGCCGTCTTACAGGGAATTGGTTACCTGAGGCATTGGAGTTGGGATGGAATCAGTTGATAGAGCGTCATGAATCTTTGCGGACTGTATTTTATGAAGAGGATGGCCATCCTGTGCAGCAGATTCAACCGTACGTTTTCCGTCCGCTTCTGCAAATGGACTTAACTAAGCTTTCATTAGAGGAGCGAGAAAGAAAGTTGGAGCAATGGATTCAAACTGAAGTCGAATCTCCATTTGATTTAGAACAAGGGCCATTATTCCGTGGGAAACTCATAAGAATTTCAGAAGAAGAATGGGTTCTTCTGTGTAATATGCATCATATTATCTCGGATGGGTGGTCGATGGAAATCTTGCTTCAAGAATGGATGGCATTTTATGAGAATGCGATTGGTGAAAAACAAGCAGAGCTGCAACCACTACCAGTTCAATATGCCGATTTTGCTCAGTGGCAAAGAGACTGGTTGAAAGATGAAGTACTATATCAACAGCTTGCATATTGGAAGGAAGAATTATCTGGTGAGTTACCAGTCTTAATGTTGCCAATGGATCGTCCGCGTCCGCCAGTGCAAACCCATCATGGATTAACTCATAATGTTTTGTTGTCACGCTCATTACTGGATAAATTAAACGAACTAAGTCGTCAAGAAGGGGCCACACTTTTCATGACCTTATTGGCATCGTATCAAAGTTTCCTTGCTCGTTATACGGGACAAACGGATATTATTGTTGGTAGCCCAATTGCAAATCGAAATTATCGAGAAATTGAGGGGCTAATTGGTTTCTTTGTCAACACTTTGGTTTATCGAGCTGATTTAAGTAATGCACCGGCATTTCAAGAGTTGTTATCTCAAGTACGGATAAAAGCATTGAAGGCGTATGAGTATCAAGATGTTCCGTTTGAGAAAATTGTAGAGGTTATCCAACCTGAACGAAATACAAGCCATTCTCCGATTTTTCAAACCATGTTTACTTTGCAAAATACGGGACAGAAGCTACCAGAACTACATGGAAGAAATATAGAAGTAATGGAAAGTAATGCTCCGATCGCTAAGTTTGATTTAAGTTTAACTGCTGCAGAAGTGGAAGAGGGTTTATTACTTACTTTTGTTTATAGAACTGATTTATTTGACAGCTTAACTATTGAATCCATGGCTGAACATTTTGGGAACTGGTTGAATGTAATCGTGGAGAATCCTGATAAATCATTAGCTAAGTTGCCTATATTATCAGGATTACAGCAAAAACAGTTGGAGGAGTGGAATAATAATACTGTAGCATATCCACAGGAAAGTACGATTCATCAGCTGTTTGAAGAGCGAGTAAATCGTACACCTGATGCGGTAGCAGTGGTAGATGAAAAACAGCAGTTAACATATCGAGAGCTGAATGAAAAAGCTAATCAATTGGCCCACTATCTTCAGCAATGTGGGATTGGGACTGAATCATTAGTTGGAATTTGCTTTGAGCGTTCAGTTGAGATGATTGTTAGTATTATGGGGATCTGGAAGGCTGGAGCAGCCTATGTTCCATTGGATCCATCATATCCAGAAAGTCGCCTACGATATATTTTGGAGGACACTGGAATTCAAGTATTAGTTACGAACGAGTCATTGGAAGATTGGATACCTAAAGAAATCAAGATAGTTTGTCTAGACAGGGATCAAATAATGATTTCACAAGAAAGCATTCTTTCACCAAAATGTGAAGTAACAGGAGAAGACTTAGCGTATGTTATCTATACTTCAGGATCAACGGGGAATCCAAAGGGTGTCTCGATACAGCATCATTCTGTACTAAACTTGTCGTATGGTTTACAAAAAGAGGTTTTCGAACATGAGATACCATCTAACATGCATGTCGGTTTAAATGCGTCAATTGCCTTTGATGCATCTATCCAGCAATTACAAATGCTGCTTTATGGTTCAAGTTTGTATATTATTCCAAGCGAAGTACGAAGTGATCCGGAGCAGTTTGTAGCTTATATTAGGGAGAACAAGTTAGAAATCTTTGATATAACACCTTCATTGCTTCAATTACTTATAGATGTCGGATTGTTAGAAACGTGCGATGGCGTTCATGTTCCAAGTAAGGTACTGGTTGGTGGTGAAGCAATTATGCCGTCATTATGGGAACAGCTAGTAGAGACTGATAAAATCCAGTTTTATAATGTATATGGTCCTACAGAATGTACGGTTGATGCAACATGCTATCATATCAAGAAAGATAGTAAGAGAGTAACAATTGGACGTCCATTGCCTAACATCCAAACTTATGTATTAGATAGAAATAGGTTGCCAGTTCCAGTTGGTGTAATGGGGGAACTTTATATCGGAGGAGCAGGTCTAGCAAGGGGGTACTTGAATCGTCCAGAGTTAACATCCGAACGATTTATTTCTCATCCATTCAAAGAAGGCGAGAGGTTATATAGAACAGGTGATCTTGTGAGATATCTTCCTGATGGTAATATAGACTACTTAGGAAGAATGGATAATCAAGTGAAGATTAGAGGATTTCGAATTGAACTTGGAGAGATTGAGTCGACTTTACAAGAGCATGACTTAGTAAAAGAGGCAGTTGTAATGGTTAGGGAAAATCAGTCGGGAGATAAGAGGCTGGTAGCTTATGTAGTGGGCGAAGGCAGTTTAGAAGAATGGCGAGAGTATCTTAAAACAAAACTGCCAATCCATATGATACCTTCCTACTTTGTCGAAATGAAAGAATTACCGCTAACCATAAATGGAAAGATTGATCGGAAATCGTTACCTATACCAGATTATCAAGGAACACAAGAAGGATACGTGGCCCCAAGAAATGAACGTGAACATAAGCTTTCTATCATTTGGGAACGTGTGCTAGGTTCAAAACGTATTGGTATGAATGATAACTTCTTTGAAATTGGTGGAGATTCAATTCTTAGCATTCAGATTGTCTCGCGCGCGAAGCAAGTTGGTTTACAATTGACACCAAAACAAATATTTGAACACCAAACAATTGCTGAGTTGGCGCAAGTAGTCAAAGAAGAACAAGGTGTACAAGCTGAACAGGGAATTATAACTGGAGAGACGATACTTACACCTATTCAGCAAAGGTTTTTTGCACAAAATCATCCTAACCCACATCATTGGAATCAATCCATGTTCTTTAGAACGAAAGAGAAATTGTACATAGGATCACTGGAAAAGGCGGCAGGTAACCTTCTACTTCATCATGATGCTCTGCGTTTAAGATATGAACGTTTACCTAATGGGGTTTGGAAACAGTGGAATGAAGGAATAGAAGAACAATTGATGCTTACTGTCATTTCATTAGACGAAGTGCCGGAAGCTGATTGGCATCAGGTTATTCAAAAAGAGATTAATATTGCACAAGAAAGTTTGAATTTACATGATGGTCCGCTAATGAGAATGGTGTATTTTGATGAAGGTGAGCACGCTGGCCGATTATTTTGGACAATTCATCATTTAGCCGTGGATGGTGTTTCTTGGCGAATTTTATTGGAAGATTTGCAAACAGCATATACGCAAGTAGTCCAAGGGCAGAAAATTCAATTACCTATGAAGAGTACATCTTTTAAAGAATGGTCGGAGAAATTACATCATTATGCTGAAACTGGCCTATCAAAAGAAGTGCTACATTACTGGGAGGAGCAGGCTGAACAAGACGTAGTTAAATTGCCAGTAGATGGTACTATAAGTAATCCAGTAAGCGCAGTAACTGAGGAAATTACTGTGGTGTTAAATGAGAATGAGACCCGTATGTTATTGCAAGAGACTTTAAGCACTCACCGTGTCCAAATCAATGAAGTATTATTAGCAGCATTAGTACAAGCTACGGCAGCATGTACGGGGCAGCCGATATTGAGCGTAGATTTAGAGGGACATGGTCGAGAAGAGATTATTGAAGATGTTGATTTATCGAGAACTGTGGGATGGTTTACAAGTATTTACCCAGTTCATTTAAATATTACTAGTGCTAATACGCCAATTGAAGCATTAAAAGCAGTTAAAGAACAAGTTCGCAAAATTCCTAATAAGGGTGTTGATTATGGGGTGTTGCGTTACATGAACGCAACAATGTGTGAGCAATTAAGCTCCCAATATACACCGTCTATTAGTTTTAACTATCTTGGACAATTTGACCAAATGTTTTCTAGCGATGCAATGTTTATTCCGGAGAACGAATTTAAGCGTTTAGATCATGCTGCCGGTTCCAAGCGATCGCATGTAATTGATGTAATTGGGGTTGTAACGGATGGAAAACTTCAATTCACTTGGGTATACAATGTTGGACAATTTGCCAAATCAACGATTCAAAGTATTGCACAGAATATGCTATATCAACTGAGTACATTGATTCAATTTTCAGATAGAGAATCTGCACTGACCATTTCGGATTTTGCAATGGCTAATCTTAGCCAAGAAGGTTTGACAAATGTACTAAACAAAATGCATCGCGGAAAGAACAATCAGATTACTGATTTATATCCACTATCACCTTTGCAAGAAGGTATGATTTTCCACACATTGCATGACCAAGGGGATGAACATGTTGCACCGTATATAGTGCAATTGAGTTTTATGATTCGAGGAAAAATGAATATTCCTACATTTGAGCAGGCGTGGAAATCTGTAATTCAGCGGCATGAAATTTTTCGTACAGGATTTGTATGGGACGAAATTGAAGAACCTGTACAAGTGGTGTATGAAAATATCCCATTTAAAGTGAATAAAGAAGACTGGCGTACAATGACAAGTGAAGAGATAGAGGAAAAAAGAAAAGTCTTTTTGGCATTAGATCGAAAACAAGCCTTCCAATTTGATGAAGCACCATTGATGCGGGTAACAGTCATTCAAGAAGGTGAGGAAGAATATCGGATTGTTTGGACCCATCACCATATTTTACTGGATGGATGGAGTTTACCATTAGTATTTAATGAATTACTTACAGTCTATCAGAAGAGAATGAATGGAGAAGCTGTGAAGTTACCTAAGTCCTCACCATATAAGAAATATATCCAATGGTTAAGAGAGCAAGATAAGGAGCAGGCGGAACAATTCTGGAGAGAGAAGCTAAAAGGTTTTACTGCGCCAACTTTGCTGGGCTTAGAAAGTAAAGAGGAAGAAAAAGGTTACACAGAGAAGGTTACGTATTTATCAGAAGAGCAGACTCAAGCGTTACAAGGATGGGCGAAACGCAATAAACTTACTTTGAGTACAGTAATTCAAGGTGCATGGGCATATCTCATGAGCCGGTATAGTGGAGAAAATGACATTGTTTTTGGTGTAACAAGCTCAGGACGTTCTACGGAGATTATTGATGTTGAAAACATCGTAGGTCCTTTCATTACAACGTCACCGACGCGAATTCAATTGATGGATGATATAAAATTAATAGATTGGTTGCAGAAGATACAAGAGGAAGAGATAGAAAGAAGACAATATGAGTATGCTTCTTTGACAGAGATTCAGGGGTGGAGTGAAGTTCCTAGAGGAATACCGCTGTTCAATAGTTTATATGTGTTTGAAAATTATCCAGTGAAAGAGGAGTCTTCAGAAAATCTGGAAATTGGTGAATTGGAAGGGGTAGAACAAACCCACTACCCATTAGGGTTAGCTGTAGTTCCAGGAATCCAGTTATCGTTAAAGTTAATGTATGACCGTAGTAAGTTTAATAGAGTAACCATTGAACGAATGCTGGGTCATTTACACAAAGTGTTAATGCAAATGCTCAAAAACATTGATCAAAATCTATCGGAGCTAGTATATATTACGGAAGCTGAACAAAGAAAGCTATTGGAAGAATGGAATAATAATACTATATCCTATCCACGTGAGAATGCAATTCATCAACTATTCGAAGAGCAAGTAAATCGTACGCCTGACGCGTTGGCAGTGGTAGATGAAAAACAGCAACTAACATATCGAGAGCTGAATGAAAGAGCTAATCAATTAGCCCATCATTTACAGAAATGTGGAATTGGGACAGAGTCATTAGTTGGCCTTTGCTTTGAGCGTTCAGTTGAGATGGTTGTTGGTCTCATGGGAATTTGGAAGGCTGGAGCAGCCTATGTTCCATTAGATCCATCGAATCCGGAAAGCCGCCTACAATATATTTTAGAAGACACAGGAATTAAAGTGTTAGTTACAAATGAAGTATTACTAGGCTGGATTCCTAAAGACATTAAGACAGTTTGCCTAGATAGGGACCAAGCAATGCTTTCTCAAGAAAGCAAACTTTCACCAATATGTGAGGTAACAGGGGAAAACTTAGCGTATGTTATCTACACTTCTGGTTCGACAGGGAATCCAAAAGGAGCTTTAGTACAGCACCATTCTGTAATAAACCTATCCTATGGTTTACAAAAAGAAGTTTTCTCACATGAGATACCTAGTAATATGCGCGTCGGTTTGAATGCATCAATTGCCTTTGATGTATCTATTCAGCAATTACAAATGCTGCTTTATGGTTCAAGTTTATATATTATTCCAAGTGAAGTTCGCACTAATCCAGAACAATTTGTGTCCTATATTAGGGAGAATAAATTGGAAATGTTTGATATGACACCTTCATTACTTCAATTACTAATAGATGGAGGATTGCTAGAAATAAGTGCTGATGTTCATGTACCAAGCAAGATATTGGTCGGTGGTGAAGCAATCATGCCGTCATTATGGGAACAGCTAGTAGAGACTGAAAAGATTGATTTTTATAACGTATACGGTCCTACAGAATGTACGGTTGATGCAACATGCTATCATATCAAAAAAGATAGTAAGAGAGTAACAATTGGACGTCCGTTGCCGAACGTTCAAACTTATGTATTGGATAAAAATTTGTTACCTGTTCCAGTTGGTGTAACAGGTGAGCTATATATTGGGGGTGCAGGTATAGCGAGAGAATACTTGAATCGCCCAGAATTAACAGCAGAGCGATTCATCTGTCATCCATTTAATGAAGAAGAGCGTTTATATCGTACGGGAGATTTGGTTCGTTATTTACCTGATGGTAATTTAGATTACTTGAGAAGAATTGATAATCAAGTGAAAATTAGGGGCTTTCGTATTGAACTTGAAGAGATTGAAGCGAGTATAGAGAGGCATCCATTGGTAAAAGAAGCAGTAGTTTTGGCAACAGAGGATAAATTAGGAGAGCAGAGATTGGTTGCTTATGTAGTTGGAGATGGTAGTATGCATGAGTGGCGTGAGTATCTCAAGACACAAGTACCAAATTATATGGTTCCCGCACACTTTATTAAGGTAGACGAGATTCCTCTTACAACGAATGGCAAAGTTGATCGAAAGGCATTGAACAATTTAACTATTCATAGAGAAAATAACTTCTCTACACCAATCATTCCAAGGGATGAAATTGAATATCAGTTGATTAAAATCTGGCAGGATGTGTTACAGATAGAAGATGTCTATGTAAATGATGATTTCTTTAATAGAGGAGGACACTCTCTCCTTGTAATTAAATTAGTTTCAAAAATTAGGGAGAAGTTTGGAAAAGAGATTAAGGTTTCAACATTGATTAAGAACCCAACATTGGAAGGAATCGCATGCCTTATTCGTGATAAGCATGATATGACGAAATCAGTAGCAGCGCTAGTTCCACTACAAGAATCAGAAAAAAGCCCTTTCTTCTGTGTTCATCCGTTTATGGGGAATGTATTCTGTTACATTCAACTAGCAAGATTACTTAAGAACCATTGTTCATTTTATGGTTTACAGAATCCTCTTATAGAAAAGGAAGAAATTGATGAATTGACCTTGCCGGAACTAATTCAACTTTACATTGAAGAAATCAAACGTGTTCAGCCAGAAGGCCCATATCGTCTTGGAGGATGGTCTTTAGGCGGTGCGATTGCTTATGAAATCGCAACTGTACTAAAGAATCAAGGTGAGGAAGTTGAGTTGTTGATACTAATGGATACTAAAGTACCTTCAGAGCAGGACTATAAAACAACGGAGGATATGCTCTCATATATATATGAGCATTTCATTTCTAGAGATTTTACTGAGCGGGTGAAAGGCCTCTTCCATGAACAAGATATGCTTGTAGAGCGATTAATTATGGAAGGAGTACTCCCGCCTGATGCAGACCTTATGAATTTGAAGCAAGTTATCAATGCTCATAGGAAATGCCTGAACATAATGGCAGATCATGATTTAATACCATACTCTGGAGAAATTCTCTATTTTAGTGCTGAGGAAGGAAAAGAGTTGTTTACAGATTGGGGACCTTTATTAAAAGGAAGAGTAAATAAGTATTCTGTCCCTGGATCACATGAGGAAATAGTAGACTTCCCCGCAGTTGAAAAGATAGCTAAGTACCTATTAAATGAATTTGAAGGGATAAAAGAAACATCCCTTTCATTAACTGAAAAGTAGAGAGTGCAAAAGATGCAACGCTATGAACGAAAAGGGCAGCCCAATAACTGCAAATAAAGTGTAGGCAATAATGAATATATCAAGAGTATTACTTTTTAAGAGGATAATGTAAAAAGTAATTGGTAGAGACATAGAAATCTTTGTAATAGAAGCGAATGCCTGATGATATTACTGAGGAAAGGTGCATATTTTCATTGATATGTAAATATGCACCTTTTCTATTGTATTTGCAATTTAATAAAGTTAATTTGAATTTATGTAACGCACATATATGAAGCCATCTTTTAAAAAAGGAAGTGATTTATCATACACATTCAAGCTGTGAAAATACCAAAGAATATTGAAAGTCATTTGTTTAAGCAACTTAGTAACTTGGTTTCAAATGAGAAGAAAGAACGAATGAAGCGTTTATTAAACTCATGTGACGTTAATAGGACCCTGATAGGGGATTTACTAATCCGATCTCTAATCTGCCAAAAGTATAAAATTAATAATGAAGAAATTAGATTTAAATATAATGAGTATGGAAAACCTTTTGTTGAAAATTTTTCTGACTTTCATTTTAATCTGTCACATTCAGGAGAATGGGTGGTTTGTACTACTGCTAATTTTAATGTGGGTATTGATATAGAAAAGATTTCAGAGATAGAGGCTCTTAAATTAGCAAAAGAATTTTTTTCAGCGGATGAATTTTATGATATATCTAATATGAATTCTGATGAACAAAATAATTGTTTTTTTGATTTATGGACATTAAAAGAAAGCTATATAAAAACGATTGGAAAAGGGCTTTATACCCCATTAAATTCATTCTCTATAAAAAAAGAATCACGAACTTTAATTTCATACAAGAATATACCTAAAAACTTTTACTTTAAACAATATAACATTGATCCAAATTATAAGTTATCTGCTTGTGCAACAAGGGATGAATTTCCGCAAGAGATAATAATTAAAGACATTTATGCAATTTTCCAAAATATATACAAATTTGAAAGTAAGGAGAAAATCAATGCAGAAGACTAAACTTTTTTGCTTTCCACATGCTGGGGGATCTGCGTTTAGTTACGCAAAATGGAAAAATCACTTTAATCCATATATTGAGGTAGTCCCGATAGAGTTAGCTGGTAGAGGATATAGAATTGAAGAAAACTTGTACCAAAGTATGGAAGAGGCAGTAAATGATGTTTACAATAAAATAGTTATGCAGATAGATGATTCGCCCTACATTCTATTCGGGCATAGCATGGGAAGTTTGATCGCCTATGAAGTGGCCAGAAAAATAAAAGATTCTAAAAACGTATCGCCTGAATTTCTTGTTTTGTCCGGTAGAAATCATCCAAATAGTAAAATAAAAAATATCCGACATAATCTTTCTAATGAGCAATTTAAAAGAGAAGTTATTGCAATGGGAGGTACACCATCTGGGGTACTGCAATCAGAAGAATTAATGGAGATTTTTCTCCCTATTCTAAGAGCAGATTTTAAAATCGTTGAGACGTATATTCATGACAAAAATACACAACCATGTGATATTGATTTTCTTATATTTAATGGGGAAAATGATGAATTTACTACATATGATCAAGTAATAAAATGGGAACGATACACAAGTAAAACGTGTACTTTTCATTCTTTTGAAGGTAATCATTTCTTTCTAAATGAAAATATTGAAGAAATAGCAAATAGTATTAAAAGAAAGTTAGATTCTAAAAGATTATCAAATAGTTTTTAGTTTTTTAAGTATACTCATAGCTAACAAAGAAAAATATGAAAGATGAAAAATACAGGCATTGCTGAAATTTTATTGAATATATGCATAGAATCCTAAACGAACTGTTTAAAGGCAGAGACTCTAAGCAAAATGTATATGAATTAACTTTAGTTTAAGTTGGCTTTACCTATAATACCATTTAGAGTCTTTATTATACTTAGTACAAAGTACATAATAGTTAGGGATGCTGTATGTAAAGCTAATGAATATGTGAAGTGAAAAGGCCGACTCTTATAATTATGAGTGGGCCTTTTGGTTTTATGGATATCAAATTAGTGAGCAACATTTCAAAGCGTATCTTGTGATATAACTAAGTAGATTTTTTTAAACAAGGGGATGATGAGATGAATAAATTGAAGGGGAAAATTGCATTAGTAACAGGGGCTAGTAGAGGGATAGGTCGAAGTATTGCCTTACATTTGGCACAGGCTGGTGCGTTAGTCGTTGTTCACTATAGTAAAAGAAAAGAAGAAGCAGAAAGTGTAGTGGATAAAATTAAAAAAGATGGCGGTTCCGCATTTGCGATTCGTGCAGACTTAAGTACTTTTAATGGCATTAATAAATTGTATTCAATGATGGATCAATCTCTTCAAAAATATATAGGTGATACTACATTTGATATCCTTGTAAACAACGCTGGAATTGGGCAGGTGTTAACGATAGAGGAATCTACGTTTGAAATATATGTAATGTTTAGATACCTAAAGGAGTCTACGTTTTTTAGTAGGGTCTTTCTAGCTAATGATAAGGTACCAGCAAATAAACTATTTTGTCTAATTGACAAATAGAAAGTTTACATAACGTTTTTCTGGTAAATAATTATGAGTCAAATAGTGTGATCAATTAAGTTATTTAGTCCTAAATCATAAGATTTTAATACAAAATACTATAATTTGATTAATAATAGTAGTGAAAAAATATTAAATATATCTAAGTTTTAAAGCGAATATTAGAAACCGGTGTACCGCATTCTTATTTCAATAGCACATATGCAAGTATTAAAGTCCAGAACTCATCTGGTAGCGTTATGTACAATAAGGAAATTATGGGAAATAGACAACAAAATGCTGAAACGCAAACAGTACCTGTAAAAGAGGGAGATTATATAGAATTTACTCATATAGGAGGGGAAGCAGCAAAGGAAAAAACACGCGCGACTTTAACTAACCTTGAGAATGGAAAACAGGAATATATCGGAAAGAAAAGAACATATGGGGTTACATCTACAGGATTAATAAGACAATAAACGTATAAAAAAGTTGGGGAAATCCCCAACTTTTTTATACGTTTTAGTCAAGAAGATTCCTTCTTCAAGGAATACGAAGTGAGTAGGTAGAGGTAAATTGGCTTCGAATAAGGTATGGCAGGAAGCTTTATCAATAAGTATGCAAATATTTAAAAAACTAATTTTTATACAAAAAGTGTATACTTACGACAAAAAAATTTACCTTAACCAACAATTTTGCTTTTAGTAAATTTAAGGTGTGTAATTAATATACATTTTTCGAGGAAAACACAGAATTCTGTCAAATTATCTTCATTTACATGACTGTGAACGTGGTATAAAAATGAAGCATATCCAAAATTATTAAAGGGGCTGAAAAAATGATTAAAAAACTTATTATTGGTTCTGTTGTTTTAGGAACAGCAATAGGAGTAAGTAAACCTACATTTGCTTCAACAAATTATTCTCCATCACAGTTTCAAGATAGGGGAGATGCCCAAGTTCAATCAATACCATCGCCATGGCAGTATTTAGGGCAAACCTCTAGGGAACTTCAAATTAAAACTAAGGATCCAAAAGTGCTTGCTTTTGAATTAGCAAAAGAAGCTCCATTTTACGAAGATGAATTAGTGGATGTGTGTTTTGCAATCTTAAGAGAAAATGTAGATGTAGTATATTGGACAAGTAAGGAATGGGCTAGATTTGAAGTAGGAAATTACGAGTTTAAACATGAAATGAAAATTTATAGAGATAAAGAACGTCAGCAATTAATTACTTCAATAGAATCATAAAAAAAGAAGCTATCTTTAGTAAGATATGCATCCAATAATGTAGACAGGAAAAGAGAGCACATAAAACTGTTGCGATATTGGAAAGTAAACTAAAAAAACAAGTATAATTACTTGTTTTTTTAGTTACAGTAATTATTTAGAAGGCTTAGCTTGTATATGTTCACATATATTTATTGGATAACCATAATCCTCTCTATACTATGATTGGGATACAAAAGCTAGAAAGGTATCAATCCATTTATTCTTAAATTGAATTACCATTCCTCCGTCATGGTAGGTTTCGTTATATTTTGAAAAAACACTTCACAAACAATATGTATTACTTTATGGGAACATTATTAAATTTGAACGATATTAACAATGCTTTGTTGATAATTAGCTAAAAAAGTATTGTACGATTAAATGTATTGTGTTACATTTGTGTTACAAGGTTGTTACGAAATATTATAATTATTTCTATATCATTTCCTTTTGTTTCCTTAATGTTACGAAAGGTATAGACGTGTTATGTGTATAGGAGTGTGTGTAGTAAAGAGTCTGAGTTGAAAATACGTGCACACTTTAAATTTCCTTTCTGTCTGAATGAAGAAGACTACCAACTAATTAAAGGGTTCAAAGTAACAACTTTAAATAAAATGTGCTTCCTTTCCCACACACAATTTAGTACATATTTAAAGTACAGCCTAGTTGCTACACAGACTCTTGTACATATAAACATTAAGGTGAAATAGAGATAAGGATTTATTACATAATAAGCATTACTTAGCTAAACGTAAAAATATTATCTGTGCATTTTTATGAAATGTTAAAATGTCTAGATGATATTTTTTGAAGATTTCTTGGATATGTTTATGAATAACAATTTCTAATACTTAATGATTCTCTACTACTGCAATATCCAATAATTTATGTAATAGGATTTATAAGGTGTATGTACATTCACTTATATAGGGAAAATGAGGTTTTTCATATGAAGTATAGTTATAAAGTGTTTATATTTATTTGGACAATTATTTTATTGTTTTTTCTACTTTATTATGGTTACAGTGAAATTTCTGATACCAAGAAAGTGCCAGTTATAACAATCAAAAAATAGAAGTAAAGAATATTGAGAAAACCAAATGAGATAAAAATAGATACAGTAGAAAGGCTACTACAGGAAGTAATTAATCGTACGAAGTTAGATGGTGAAAATACATCTCTTTATAAAGATGCTATTCATGCAAGGTCGTTATCAAGTGGTCATAACCCATCGAGAACATGGGTAAAAACGTTACAAGGAAGTATGGGGGGATAGAATTCCAGAAGGCTGGAGGATATGTGGTGAAAATGTGTATGCTTGTCATGGCATTCACTACACAGCACTGACGTCCTATTTTTATGTCTTTTCAATATAGAATGAGAAAAATGAATGTTTATCGTGGGATGCAGCAGTTGCATGGTGTAAAAAGTTAGGCCTTGCACACGTTCCAGTGTTATATCGTGGCCCCTATAATGAAAAGGTAATTCGTTTGTGCTACAACGGTACTTCACTCTTTGGAGGGATTCAGGAGGGGTATGTACTTAGATTAACGGATGCGTTTCACTATAATGATTTTTCAAAATCCATAGGGGCATTTGTTCGAAAAGACCATGTGCAAACCAATCAGCACTGGATGACACAAGCGGTTATCCAAAATAAATTAGCAAAATAAAAACACGCAATTCCAAATGGAACTGCGTGTTTTTTCTTTTTTTAGCATCATTTGACGTTCATGTATGGTTACTCTTATTAGAGAATATGTCCCCTAACCACGGAAAACTATTAATTTATTAGTTTTTATTCGTAACTTTTAAAGTATCTAATACGACTTTAGTTGTGTCTGCAATAAGCTTATCATCATATTCTGCATCTTCTTTATCATGATTAGAAAGGATGGCAAGAACAATTGGCTTTTTATTTGGTGGCCAAATAATTGCAATATCATTCCTTGTTCCATAAGATCCTGCGCCTGTTTTATCAGCTACTTCCCATCCTTTTGGTACGCCCGCACGAATCAACTTATCTCCAGTCGTATTTCTCTTCATCCAATCTACTAATAATTCACGTTTCTCTGTTGGAAGTGCAGATCCTAATGTAAATGATTGAAGTGCCTTAGCGATCGCTTCTGGTGTACTGGTATCGCGCGTTTCTCCAGGATGTACTTCATTTAATTCAGGTTCAAATCGTTCAGATTTAGTAACCGTATCTCCCGTTTCTCTCAAGATTTTTTCAAATGCGGATGGACCACCTAACTTTTTAAGAATTAAATTATGTGCCGTACTGTCACTATATCGAACAGAAGCATCTGCAAGTTCTTTTAACGTCATTCCTGTATACACATGCTTTTCTGTAATTGGATTATAATTAGAAAGGTCTTCACGCGTATACGTAATCCCTTCATCAAGAGCTTCTATTGAGTTCTGACGTAAAAGAGCTCCCGCTGCTAATGATTTAGATGTAGAGGCAAATGCAAAACGATCATTTGAATGATAAGCAATAGTTTGATTTGTACCTGTATCCAGAGCATAAATACCAAGCTTAGCATTATATTCTTTTTCAAGCTTAGCAAAAGAATCATGACCTGTATTTTCTTGTTTAATTTGCTTTATTTGTTTTGTTTGCTTAGGTGGTCCAGATGGAGTATTACTATTAGAACACCCTATTAGTGTTACACATGAAAGTAATACGACAGGTACAATCTTTTTGTAGGTAAAGAACTTGTTTAAAACGTACATGAATTTTCAACCTCTTTCAACGATATATGGATTTTGTTTTGGTATTTTAAATACCGATGTTAATTAAAGCGGGTGTTGGATACCGATACTTCTGAAGTTGAATTTTAACAGGCTAAGCAGAACCAAAGCGTTTATATGAATGAACAGTTGCTGTTTAGGGTGTTTCTTTTTTTATAGTTTACCTGTGAAAGTATTAAACTCGTAACATTTAAATGAAGTATCTCAATACACACTTTTTTACATCACTTTACTTTGGGGAATAATAAGTCCTTTCATATTTTTAGGGATACACATAATAGACACTCTAAGTAATAAATTTGTTCCATTTTAACTTGGTAAATGGTAAAGAAAATACAATGAATTGTAAATGAAATCTGTACGGGAATCTAGTACCGTATAGTACAGTGCATATGAAAAACTCCTCAATGCTATCTCTCAAAAAATAATAATTCTCGGCTTTATAGACTGTATTTTCAAAAATATTGCGAACTTGTAAGAAAAATGAAAGGTAATTCAATATGAGATAAACAACCTTACTACAATGAAAAACAGAATCATTATTAAAATCATGAGATACGATATCAAGTTATTTGCGTGTTTAATACATTTGACCAAATATTCCAGTTTTAATAGGAAAAGTCAAAATGTAGACAAGTATCTTCTATCAAATCTCATTCTTAGTGTGTACATTTGGAGGGAATTTCTCATATGAAATTAGTAAAAGTAAAAGATCTTAGTTAGGAGAAAGATGAGAATGCTAACAAATTCTATGGGAAGGTGAAGAAAGAAGGTAGCGTAGGTCTATTCATTAAGAGTAAGCTTGAGGAGATTATATCAGCTAAGTTACTCTTTAGCGACACAGTTAATCCTGAGGGGGATGAGACAATTACAAAAGAACAGCAAGTTGAATTTCACTTCTAAGAGGGGGCAGACGCCTCTCTTTTTTTATGTCGCAAATAGCATTAATTCGTTAAGTAATTTATATGAGATTATCTTAAATAAGTTAGTTAAGAAAGAAAAATAAAAGTGAGTAACAAGATAAAAATATACAGGTACGTAAAAAATAAGGAAGTTGTATTTGCAAGTGTTTTAGTTGGGTGTGATATCAACCGTATGGGTAAAGATGAATATTACGTTCAAATTAATATGGATGGAAAAGGAGGAGTTTCAAAATCTATGGATGGTAAAGTGATGGGAAAGGAGTATGAATATACATTATCGGGTTTTGATAAGGAAGGTAAAGAAAAAGAGTTAGAATTTATCGCACAAAAGAATCTTCGTAAAGAAGCATTCCTACGTGTATATCATTTAGATAAAAAGGTGTAACAGTTTGGGAGGAAGTGCTGGAAGACGGGATCCCTAAGAAAGCAAAAAAACTAGGTGTGAAATAATCAGTTATTTGTGATGGTGGATTCTCCTAGGTGGAGGGTTCGCCGTTTTTTATTATATGTTATGTTGTGGTTTTTATATAAAGCATATTGAAAAGATGGATTAAATCTTCTGGAATGATGTCTCCATAATTAATAACTTGTACAATAACCTTTCAATTATCACTAAATCCATTCATATCAACAAGTTGTCCCATATATCCCTTTGTAGCAATATCTTTTAAAGTACGCTAAAAAATACTCTTTATTTTATCTTTATCTTATCTTTACCTTATCTTTAAATTTTTATATTAAACTTGAAACCTTAAAGTATTGATGTATGAGTCTAAAAGGGTGGGAGATAGATGTTCATTACATAGTTTATATATAACCAATTACCTTTGAAAAATTGCATTTCTTATACGAGGAGGAATATATGAAGGATACAAGTAAAAAACAAATTATAAAAGTGTTCCTTATTAGTATTTTAGGCTTAGGAACAATACTTGGAATGCTATATTTTAATCATAAAACCAATATTCAACAAAATAAAGCGCTAGCCACCGAAAAACGTGTATTGCAATATGAATCTACCTTGAAGAAAGAATTAGAAAAATATAATTTAGGAGAGAAAACAGCAGTTTTATTAGGAATTATGTACCAAGAGAGTAGAGGTGAGGGAAACGATCCTATGCAGTCATCCGAATCACTTGGATTAAAGCCAAATGAAATTCAAGAGACAAGCTTGAGCATTGAACAAGGGGTAAAACACTTTGCTAAAATGTACAAATATGGAACGGACAAGGATGTTAGCATGGATACAATTATTCAAAGCTATAATATGGGGCCAGGTTATATTGATTTTGTTGCTAGTCAAGAAGTTAAACAACACTCGGAGGATTCAGCCAAAAAGTTTTCTAAGATGAAAGTTGATCAAAATCCAGCGATGTATACTTGTGGTGGAAATAAAAATAATTTTAGGTATCCATATTGTTATGGTGATTTCAAATATGCCACAAAGGTAAATGAAAAAACAAAACTTATTGAAGAGCTTCTTCGAAATGTACATAGCGCTTCTAAATAAGTTGCAGAATGAAATATAATGATACCGTCAGTTAATAATAATAATAGCTAAGAAAAAACTACTTCCTTTCTTAATTCACATAATTTTCAAAAATAAATCCTGTGGATGTTAATATTTGTTATATAATATATTTGTCAAAGCATTACCCCTAAAGTTTCTACAGTCAATCTGTAAGATAGTTTGTTTGGCTCGTATATTCACCTTAAACTAAAAAGAACTTGTAGAGAGTCCTACAAGTTCTTTTTGTTTTAAGGGTTAAATGTGGATTTCAAATATAGTTGCAATTTTTTGAGGGGGAAAAGTAAATGTTTATAAAAACAGAAAGATTATTAATACGGAAATTTGAGTTCAAAGATTGGCAAGCTGTTCATGAGTATACATCAGATATCAATGTTATGAAATACATACCTGAAGGGGTTTTTACTGAAGAAAATACAAGAAACTTTGTGAATGAAAACATTGGTGAAAACGCTAAGAACTTTCCTGTAGTATTAATTGATAAAGATATTCTGATTGGTCATATAGTTTTTCATAAATATTTTGGTGAGCATACATATGAGATTGGTTGGGTGTTCAATCCTAAATATTTCAATAAAGGATATGCTTCTGAAGCAGCACAAGCTACATTGGAATATGGCTTTAAGGAAATGAAATTACATAGGATTATAGCTACATGTCAACCACAAAATACCCCATCATATCGAGTAATGGAGAAGATTGGAATGAGAAGAGAAGGCTATTTCAGGAAGTGTATACCACATGGGAATGAATGGTGGGATGAATATTATTACGCTATTTTAGAAGAAGAGTAGTGTTTCAGAATGCATCATTTAAATTGACACTCTTATTCCTAAATAGGCAAGTTGACTATCTTTATTGGGGATTCTTGCTACTAAAGGCGAAGTTTATTTTTAGTATCGCTGACGTGCAAAACTTTGTATAATCTGATCTTATCTTATCTCTAAATCACAACTGTTACCCCATCACCATCAAGTTAAAGTTTCATTTTATTTTGCTAACTTGATCGTGATGTGACGTAACCTTAATTATTTAAAAATTTTAAAAAGGCCCCTTAGTCATGTTAAAGGGACCTTGATCACGCAAATGATCTGTAAACCAATTCATTTTATATATATAGATCATTTGTATAATAATTTTTATAAATAATTGCTAAATAGTGAATTTACATAAATGCTTTTAGTAGTTCTTGAATTAATGGGATTGCTCCACCTATAAATTTTAAAACTGCCATTGCGATTTCCATATTATTCTCTCCTCTTTTTCGTATTAAGATGTAATAAATCTTTATAACCTTATTATAGTAAGCGCTTGCAATTATAACAATACATTTTCGTATGCAATATTGCATATTTATACATTAGATCTCTATTATTCATTTTTTAATGGTACTATAGCGAGGTGAGAGTCTTTAAGGGTTCTGCTTAATAGGAGGAAATATGGAAAGAGTGCAAGCGATTTACAGTAATCAAAAATTTAAGAGTTGGGTTAAACAGGTATTAGCTGTAGGAGGAGTAATAGGGTGCTGTTATTTGGTGTTATATGTTTTCTGTTTCTTAGTTATCATGTAAATAGTATACAACTAAACTAGTAGAGTCTTGCCTAGAAAGGTAAGGCTCTTTTATTGTAGTACCTGGAGATGAGCAAACTACATACAATATCTCTCAGGTTTTTCAGATCACTTTGTACGGTTTCTTGTTTAGAACACTAATTCCTAGCATTGAAAACAGAATTCTATGGATAAAAAATATGTTTTTACTAGATACATATTAAAAAGACAAGCATAAACTATATTAGATTTTGACAAAGTCTTTTTGATTTCGAAAAGGATTTAAATCTTACTTATAGATTTGATTCCTTTTTATATAATATAATCCTTATATTGATACGTAAATATAATACAGTAATAATGATTTAAAAGCAAGAATTTTAGTAGCGGTACATTCACACATCCATCAACTTAAGATTTTAAAGTAGCTCTTAAACAAAAAAATTCTTTTTTTAATTAATTAATAGTAAACAAGAAAGATTGGCAAATTAACAACTAAAGAGATTTATTCAGGTAAAATCTATCAAAAGGTCCTTTACAAAATTTATACATAATTCAATTACAAAATAATGTAAAAATTATGCATTTTTGTAAAATAAATTCATTGACACTTGTGTATATAAGTAACTATACTCGTTACATCAAATTGGATGCGTGTTAATACGATTTCATTATTATGACAAACATGTAAATATAAAAATAGAAAATCTCAATTTGATAAATACAATGGTAGAGGTGTTTATTTTAATGAAGCACAAATTAATTGCAACAGGTATCCTTGCAGGAGCTATATTATCCTATTCTTCTAATATTTTAGCAGATACTCATAAATTCCCTGATGTTCCTACATGGGCTGATAAATCCGTTAATTATTTAGTTGATAAACAGGTATTAAATGGTTATCCAGATGGAACTTTTGGTTCAAATGACTCATTAGACAGAGCTTCGGCTACAAAAATTATGACAAAAGTTTTAGGTATACAAATTGATCCTAATGCAAAACCATCTTTTACAGATTCACAAAACCACTGGGCTACTCCTTATATTGCTGCTGCTGAAAAAGCTGGGATTGTTAAAGGTGAAGGTAATGGAATCTTCAATCCATCCGGAAAAGTAACTCGCGCTGCTATGGCTACGATGCTAGTAAATGCATATAAACTACAAAGCACACCAAATCATAATGATCAGGTTAGATTTGAAGATTTAAAAGGGCATTGGGGAGAAAAATATGCCAATATTTTAATAGATTTAAAAATCTCTAATGGTACCGAGAACGGTTGGCAACCAAATAGATTTATAACACGTGCTGAAGCTGCTCAACTTACTGCAAAAACAGATATGTTACAACAAAATTTAAACGATGAAAAAGAGGTTATTACTGCTACCTCATATGAAGATTTAAATTTAACAGTGGCTTCGAAAATTACAGCTCAAGAGATTGATAGTTTTATTGCGAAATATCACTCGGATAGTCCTTTAGTTGGACATGGGCAAGATTTTATCAATGCGCAAAATCAATATGGCGTGAGTGCTCATTATTTAGCAGCGCATGCGATTTTAGAATCTGGATACGGAAAATCAGAAATCGCATATCAAAAACATAATCTATTCGGTCTACGTGCATATGATGGAGATCCGTTTAAATATGCAAAATATTTACCAAGCTACGGGGATAGCATTGCTTATAACGCTAATTATGTACGAGAAAGATATTTAGAAGAAAGTGGTATGTATTATAACGGCCCAACATTAACTGGCATGAATGTGAAATATGCATCAGATAAAGGCTGGGCTAAGAAAATTGCGGGTATTATGGAACGTATTAAACCGTTTCATGTAGAAGACTATACATATGCAAAAAAATTACCAAAGAATCCTGAAACATTAGATGTCGACGCGTTATCGAATGAAATTCCATATAAAATGTATGCAGACGGTTCAAGCTCAAATGTTGTATCATCAGCTGCTTACTACCAGGTACCTTATCCATTTAATTTAAAAATTAAAAGTAGACCAGATGTAGCTGTCGAGGAGAATAAAGTTGGTACAGTAACCCCTGGAACAACCATCTTTATTTATCGTGAAGATCCAAATGGATGGGTAGAATTCTCTTTTGAAGCTAATGGAGAAAAATATTGGACATTAAAAAATAAATTAAGTATGTAATTAAAAAGATCTATTTTATTAGTTTTAATCTCATATAATTGGGAGACAAGTTTTTTAATTTCTTAAAATAAAATTAAGTATACAAGAAAAGTTAGAGAATTATTTTCTCTAACTTTTCTTCGCTAGTATTTGAAATTAAAAAGATGGTGGAGTTACCCCAAATATAACAGTGACTTTGTTTAAAGAAGTGTTTTCCCATTTATGCTTTGTATAAGGTGGGATTTTAACACTATCACCTGTATTGAGAAGTAAAACCTCATCATTTAGATATAGTTTTACTTGTCCCTCCATAATAAATGCTATTTCTTCCCCTTTATGTGCCACAGGCTCCATAGATGAAGCAGTTTCAGGGAACAGATTCATTAAAGCCAATTCTAGTGCTCCATCTAAATTAGGAGATAATAACTCATATGAAACATTGCCGCTTTCAGGAAAAGTTATTTTTTTCCTTTGGTTAGCTCTTACAACTAATTCTTCTGTATTGGTATCCTCTAAGAAAAAGTTAAACAATGGAATATTTAGTGCTACAGAAATTAATTTTAGTGTTTGTAATGAAGGATTTGTGATTCCTTTTTCAATCTGACTTAACATGGAAGGTGTTATATCAGCTAACTCTGCTAAACGTTTACTGGTTAATCCGGCCCCTTTTCTAAATGCCCTAATTTTGTGACCAACATTAATATCGTTCATATATGTAATCCCCTTTAAATAAGTAAATAAAATTAAATTATTAT
Source organism: Bacillus sp. RCC_6_1 (assembly GCF_041360755.1). Lineage (NCBI taxonomy): Bacteria > Bacillati > Bacillota > Bacilli > Caryophanales > Bacillaceae > Bacillus > Bacillus sp. RCC_6_1. The sequence continues at coordinate 3,803 of NZ_JBFUPV010000001.1, read as the reverse complement.
TAATTTTATTTACTTATACTTAATATATTGTTAATATATACTTAATTATAATAAATTATTATTAATTTTAAAACATCATATGTACATATGGCAGCAGCTGCGAAAAAATGGGAAAAAGATTTAATTAGAAACAAAGGGGTTACTATTTTTAAATATACAGCGGGCTATAGTAAAGCAGTAGAAGAAGGAAGAATACAAGTTAATAAGAATCAAATGTGCTATTTGATTGACGATGAAAAATCAAAGCATTTATTTTAAGGTTATGCAGTAGCTGATACTCGTCTGAATAATTGATATACAAATAAAAGTTGGTGAATGGCATCCTCTATTTGTATATCTACCATGTGGAATAGGATTTGGTGGAGTTTCATTCAGTTTAAAAATTATGGTATGTGATCATGTACATGTAATTTTTGCTGGGCCTACCCATTCTCCGTATATGCTATTAGGTATGATGACCGGATTATATGATGGGATTTCCATACAAGATTTTTAATGAAAAGGAATCTAATAAGTAAAGGACAACTTAAGAGTAGACTTCAATGCTGTATTGTAAAATTTTTAAGGAAGTGAAAATAGTATGAAATCAGCTTTAAATAGTATTATGATCTCTTCGATTCTTGCAGTAGGAGGGATCATTGCGCTTTTGTTTAATTTAATGGGGGATCAAGATTGGATCTGGAATTGGGTAGGGCTATTACTGGCATATCTATCTTTGGGCATTTTAATCGGTTTATATAATAAAACTGTGGATCACAAAACATTTCCTAAAATACTAAAAAGAACTTTGTTTATTTCCTTTAATGCTACTATATTAGGGATAATAATAGGGGTAACATACCAACTATTAGGAAAGTGGAATCTTACTATAATGATGTATTATTGGTTGATAATTTTATTACTACATTTAATTACTATAATAACATTAGTCATCCTAGTATTTGAAAACCGTAATAGTAAAAATTATAGCTTACTATATAGTTTTATTATAATTTTAAACATTGTCCTTACCTTAGGACCAGTATTATTTCCAGTAGTTCTGACTATTATAGGAAATGCCATAAACGCTAGTGCAGGGCACTAATTTTCACCTATACAGATTATTATTAAGATAGAAAGAAGATTATAATATGAAAATTAAGCTTAAGAAAAAGAGAATTATAAGTGTATTGTTGGCTATTACTTTAGTAGCAATAGGGTATTACGTGTTTCAATCTATTACGAATCCTAAGCTGGTAAATGCGGAAGAGGCAAATAGTGTTCAGCAAGTGAGCAGTCTACCTAAAAATGAATTAAAAAAATTGATACCTAATCGTTTTGATGGTAAAGAAAGAAAAGTTGCATATTTAACTTTTGATGATGGACCTGGAAAATATACAGCTAATCTATTAGATGTACTAAAGAAAAATGATGTGAAAGCAACATTCTTTTTAATTGGCGATAATGTGAAAAGGTTCCCAGATTTAGTGAAACGAGAGCATGTAGAAAACAATTATGTGGGCATGCATAGTATGACACATGATTTTAAAAAGCTATACACCAATCAGGAATATGTGAAGGAAATGAAAGAAGATCAATCTTTAATTAGAAACGTTATTGGATACACACCGAAATTAACACGTCCACCATATGGATCAATGCCTGGCTTAAATGAATCACTTCGAAATGAAGTGGTAGGAAATAATTTGAAAGTATGGGATTGGACAATTGATTCTTTAGATTGGAAATACAATAAATTACCCGTTGATGTAGCAGCTGCAAAGATTGTTCAAAATGTCTTAGCAGGTGCGACGTCTTCAAAGGAAATTGTTTTAATGCACGATATTCATCCACAATCTGTCGCGGCAGTTCCAGCAATTATAAAAGGGTTAAAAGAAAAAGGGTACGAATTTGAAGCTTATGATGAGAACAATCATTTTCCAATAAACTTTTGGCATGATAATCGTATATAAAGAGATATATTAGTTAAAAGAAAATCAGAATGGAATAAGCAATTCATATAGGGTTTAAATATTTGTAAGAGCGTGTTTAGATAGATCAAAACACGCTCTTTTTACTGAACTATTTTATTGTAGATTTAAGTATAGGCTTTCTAATTTTAGAAAAATTTATATGATTTTTTCATTCATTTCTACATAAGCGTTGGATATTTCGTATGTTTGGCCAGAATGAAAAGAGTTTATTAAACCATTCATTATTCACGTTCTTCTTCATATATTTGTACCACAATTATTTTTTTGTTGTTAAAACTAGTTTTTAAGAAGCATATGTTTTAGCAACTGCAGAAATTCTGTATCACTTTTATCATTTTTTATATAATCCTGTTCGTAGTTAAAAATCATTCGTACTAACATAAAAGCTGTAAGCGGTAATGGTACCTTATGCAAAGCTCCTTGCTGATAACCTTTTTCGAGCAAATTACTTATCATGTTAATTGCTTCTTCTTCAGATTGTTTAAAACAAGTTGTAATTTCAGGTGAATGGTACTCTTTATATTCTTGAAAGAGTGTAGAAACAAACGGATCTTGATGATATTCTAGGCTGATATAATGAAGAATTTTTTGTATTCGAAGTAAAACATCTTTTTCTTCTTTATATAAATTAAATAATTGTGAGCGTTTGAGCTGAATATGACGCATATAGCAGTCACATAATATTTCAGTTTTATCTGTATAGTAATAATAAATAGTACCTTTACCAACTTTAGCTGTCTTTGCAATTTCATCAACCGTTGTGTTACGGACACCACGCGTAGAGAACAGTATTGTGGCAGATTGAATGATTTTCATTTTTTTATTTTCTTTTTCTTTTTCTAATTTGATCATTGTCTACACCCTATCCTTGAAATATTTAGCGAAGTTTTCTATCTTTACATTCTGTATTAGTTCATTTGTAATTTTGTAACTCCTAATAGAAAGTCCTCTATTTGCTTCTTATAGAATAACATACACCATTCTTATTTCTAGTATATAACTATAATAGAATGCAACTGTATCACTTAAGATAAAAATGAAAGTTTAAGGTAATAATTTTTTAATCGGACGATGATTTCTTTCTTGATTGAATTATTTGATTTTTTATTCAATTCATTTTATTATATAAACATGACTAAAAGATGTTTTTAGTCGGATTTTTTTACGGAAAACCGACTGATATTCAATTTTAGTCGGTTTCTATACTATTTGAGAGAAGGTAGACACTATGTGTGGAATTGTAGGGTGGATAGACTGGTCTAAAGACCTGTCTAATGAACAAGAAACGTTAAAAAAAATGACAGATGCTATCATTCACCGAGGACCTGACGCAGAGGGGCATTGGTTTTCAAAACGAGCGGCATTAGGTCATCGACGTCTCATCGTCATTGATCCTGAAGGTGGCCTTCAACCTATGCTCTATAAAGATGGAAATGATATGATTGGCCTTACGTTCAATGGAGAAATTTATAACTATCAAGAATTACGTAAAGAACTTGAGGAGAAAGGTCATAAATTTCAGACCAAGTCGGATACAGAGGTATTACTACATGCTTACTTAGAATGGCAAGAAGATTGTGTTCAACATCTAAATGGGATTTTTGCTTTTGGTATTTGGGATGAAAGATTTGGGAAATTGATGCTTGGTCGTGATCATCTAGGTGTGAAGCCTTTATTTTTTGCTCAAAGGGGAAGCGCAATTCTTTTTGGTTCAGAGTTAAAAGTTTTACTTTCGCATCCATTTGTAGATGCAGAGGTAGATAAAGAAGGACTTTCTGAAATATTCTGCCTTGGACCAACACGTACTCCTGGTCATGCTATTTTCAAGGA